>JAEPNP010000001.1:0-1417500 GCA_017643395.1 Rhodothermales bacterium
GGGCGGAAGCAGCCGCTGGGCTTCATTGAGTCGACCACCGAGAACGCGATCGCCATCCAGGGCCTCTTCCGCGACCTGATCGGACGCGGCTTGCGGTTCGAGGAGGGCCTGCTCTGCGTGATCGATGGGGCCAAGGGGCTCTACAAGGCCGTTCAGAAGACCTTCGGCGTCCATGCACAGGTTCAGCGCTGCCAGTGGCACAAGCGGGAGAACGTGGTCGGCTACTTGGCCAAAAAGGATCAAGACATCTACCGCCGCCGTCTGGGAGCGGCCTATCGCAAGACCGACTACCCGGCGGCCAAAGAAGCCTTGATGGCCATCCATACCGAACTAGAGGGGCTCAACCGTTCGGCCGCCCGCAGCCTGATGGAAGGGCTGGAAGAGACGCTGACGCTCCATCGCCTGGGAGTCTTCGCCGAGGTGGGCAAGAGCCTCAAGACCACCAACGGCATCGAGAATCTCAACAGCCAACTCACCAAGTACATCGGACGCGTCAAGAACTGGATGAGCTCGGATCAGCGTCAGCGGTGGGTGGCGATGGGCTTGCTGCAGGTAGAGAAAAAGATGAACCGAATCGAGGGCTGGCAAAGCCTCGACCTGCTTAGAGCAGCCCTCCAACAACAGATCCCAAACTCAGAAACACCCGCCGAAAACGAGCCCCTCGCTGACGAAAGTTTCAACTAGGATTGACTCTTCGCCGCGCTGGGACCACGCGGAGTGGAATGGCACCCCCGGATTACACTACGGCGAGCGCTGGAGCCACGCCGACGTGGAATAGCACCCCCGGATTACACCACGCCCGGCGCTGGGACCACCCCGACGTGGAATAGCACCCCCCAAATACACCTGGTCGAGCGCTGCGGCGCGTTCGGGGCCTGGCTGGGCGCTGGGGCGCGGCTGCGCCATCGACACGGGCCGGCGCGGCGGGGCGCCGCTGTCCCCGAAAGTGGAATTGCGCCCCCGGATTACACCTGGCGGAGCGCTGAAATCGCCCCGCAGTGGAATAGCACCCCCGCATTACACTACGCCGAGCGCTGAAACCGCGCCGACGTGGAATAGCACCCCCCAATTACACCTACCGAGCGCTGGGGCGCGTTCTGGGCCTCGCGGGGCGCTGAGGCGGCGCGGCTGGGCGCGGCACCGGCGAGGCGGGGCGCGGCGAACGGGCGCGGCGCTGGGGCCATCGGGGCCTGCGACATCGGCCCGCGGGGCGCGATGGCGGCGGGCCGGCGCGCCGGCGCCAGGGCGAAATAGCACCCCCGCATCACACCACGCCAAGCGCCGCGGAGCAGGTGCGCGTCGATTCCGCCCCGGCCCGAACTCAGCGCCTGCCGAACTCCGTCGCCGGAAGCGAGCGCAGATACTCCCACATCGCGGTCTTTTCGAGGTCCGACATGCGGGCGTAGCCTTCGGTCGGCATGAAGGGGTCGATCTGACTGCCGTCGGGCCTCAGCCCGGTGTTCATGGCATGAACAAAGTCGTCGTAGGTCCAGGTGCCAAGTCCGGTATCATGGGGAGTGAGGTTGGTGGGCACAGCCATATCCGGCGGCGCGCCGGGAATCGGACCGCCAGCCAAACCCTGGCCATGGCACCCTTTGCATGAAAGCGCCAGAAAGGCCCCGTACCGTGCCGTGGGCTCCGGATCGGGGGCAGTTCCCATATCCAGGTGCGCGGCCTGGGCTGCACTGCGCAATTCCATCATGCCGAACTTCGTGATCAGTTTGCCGAGCGTGCCTACCTGAGAGGGCTCGCGCTGCGCGTCCACCGGTGGGAGACTGCGTACGTAGGAAACCACGGCCTGGAGGTCCGCATCGGACCACCACACGTGCTCTTCGGACGGCATGAACAACAGGGAATGACCGTCCTTGCGCACTCCGTACCGAATGGCGCGGGCCAATTCGGCATCTGAGTACTCACTCCCGACGCCACCCTGGCCGGTGGTCAGGTTGGAGGGAATCATCACACCGAGCGGTCCCATGTCCTCCACCATCCCGCCGGACAGATCGGGCCCGTGGCAGCCGGCGCAGCCACCATACGAATTGGCAATGTGTGCGCCTCGCGCAAGGACTGCGGAATCCGCCACTGCCACAAGGTCCACCGCCGGTGCCTCAACCGGTGACTCCATGTAGCTGTTGAACGAGTAGATCTGGTAGCCGACGAAGGCCACCAGAATCACGACCAGACCGAGCACCGAGGCGCCGGCCCATTTGAGGAAGCGTTTCATGGTTCTGGGCTGTCAGGGGAACCCTCTATCTAGCACACGGCTGGTTTGGGGTCAATCCGCCCATCGCCCCTGCGGGGGATCGGAGAAGGCGGCTCTACGTGGTCGCTCGTCGGCGCGAGGAGGTCTTCAACAACCTTCCCTCCCTTCGACCCGCCTCAGGCCGTACTTTCGGGCGCCCTAACCCCAGCCCATGTCCCCTCTGGAAAACACCAAGAAGTACGTCTCCGTCGCCGGAAACATCGGCGCCGGCAAAAGCAGCCTGACCCGGCTCCTGTCGGGCTATTTCAAGTGGGAGGCGATGTTCGAGCGGGTGGACGACAACCCATACCTGAGTGATTTCTACGAGGACATGCAGCGTTGGTCCTTCAATCTGCAGGTCTTCTTCCTCTCGAGCCGGTTCAACCATCAGCGGCGCATCGAGGGAGTTCCGCATTCGATTATTCAGGACCGCTCCATCTATGAGGACGCCGAAATCTTTGCGCGCAACCTGTATGAGATGGGGCTCATGGCCACGCGCGACTTCGAGAACTACACGGAGCTGTTCAAGATCATGACGTCGTACCTGAAGGCGCCGGACCTGCTGGTCTACCTGCGCGCTTCGGTACCTACCCTGGTGCGACACATCCAGAGCCGCGGCCGGGCCTACGAGACGACCATCCGCATCGAATACCTCGAGCGGTTGAACAAGCACTACGAGAACTGGGTAGACCGCTACGACCTGGGTCCGAAGCTCATCATCGATGTGGATGAGCTGGATTTCGTCCATGTCGAAGAAGACCAGCGCGAAATCATATCGCGGATCGAGAGCCGCCTGTTCGGTCTTTTCCCCGAGTAGCGTGCGCGCGCTGCCGGCCCTCCTCATATGGATTCTGGCGATGGGCCCCGCGCCCGTTTCCGCGCAACAGGCCGACTCCCTGGATCACGAGCCGATTACGCGGCCGCCCAGGTTGCCCTACCTAGACACTCCGGCACGCCTTGGCCTCGAGCGAGGTGCCTGGACCTATGATTTCGGGACCCCCGGATGGCCTGATGCCTGGAGTCCCTACGGACTGGACCCGATGCAGGTGGGACTCCAGCTGGGCAGCATCAGCTTCAACGACCCGGTGACCGGGCGCCCGCTGTACGAGCTGTTGCCCTACGACAAGCTGCTCTCGCTGGATCGAGAAGGCCTGGTCATCGGTCGTCCGGAGGGCATGCGTGGCGCACTCGCGCCGTACCAGGAACTGCAGCCGATCACCGAAATGGTGTATCGCTCGACGAATACGGGCCTGCAACAGGTTTCCGTCGTACACGCCCAAACCCGGCGGGCAGGCACGGCGGGCCGGATTCAGTACCTCTTCGGCTACGCCGGCGCGGGCGCGCGTGGGGAGTACGAAGGCAGCAAGCTCAGCCGAAAACGACAAACGCTGTTCCGTGTCAAACGCGAGAGCGATCGCTTCCGCCTGGAGCTGGGCCAGATGTTCAATCGTCATCGGGTTGGTGCTCATGGTGGCGTCGTGCCCTTCGAGAGCTTCGGCTACCGGTCCATCTACGAGCGACTGGGCGCCTCCACGCGAAACTCCAATGACCAGCGTCAGCTCTCCCGCAACGACCTCTGGGCTGAGGCTGCGTTGCCGCGACTTGGTCTGACCCTGCGCCCGTATTGGACTGTCTCCACCCTCACATTCCGGGACCGCGCGAACGCCGACACCGCCGCGGTGCGTGTGTCCCGCTTTGGTGCCGAGATCTCGCAGAGCCTGTTCGGGCGCTTTGCCATTGGGGCCGCAGGGCACCTGGACACGTATCCAAATCGCGAAGGCTGGCTGCGCCAACCCGACAGCCGCCTGGAAGTGATGAGCTCTCTTTCGGGACGTCATCGAATCGGAGCGGGCCGCCTGTCCTGGTCTGCGGGACTGCTCACGTTCGACACGGGGTGGCGCGACGGCAACCTGGAAGAAGGGGTGCGCGCAGAGCCGGTCTTTGCGGCCGACCTCCAGTGGCAATCGGGTGTGGTTCGGCCGTTCATCCACAGTCGCAACGGGGTCTCGCTGCATTCCGCCATGGACGTGCACGGATTCGGGGGCACCGTGACCCCCTTCGAGGCCTCGGTTTCGGGCCGTCAGGCGGTCGATGAGATCGGTGTTTCCCTACGCCCTGGTTGGCTCCACCTGATGGCATCCGTGGCAGCCACGCGCAACACCGATGGCCTGCTGCGTATGGGCGATGCGCAAGCCGATACGATCACTGTCTTCAACTATTCAGGCCTGTACACCAGGACCAGCGCCACGGCCCGCCTGGGTCTGCGCGAGTTCACTCGGCGCGGATTCTATCTCTGGGCCGAGGCCACGGGCAGCACGTTCTCCGGAGTGGCGCCGACTGTCGATCCCCTGCTGGAGGAAGCTGTGCCCAAGTACTTTGCGAAGGCTGCCCTGGGCTTCAAAGGACTCTTCTTCCAGGGAGATCTGGACGGCGACTTCTTTATCCAGGGGCGCGGGTGGACCGAGCACACCGGCATGCGTCTGCACCCCGACACCGGCCTGCTGGTGCTGCCGCAGGCTGACTCCCGTGCCATCGAACAGTCCATGGTGCTGGACTTCGTAATCATTGCTCACATCCGCGAAGCAACCATCACTGTGTCCCTGGAGAACTTCATGAGCGGGACCGTGATCACGCCGGGCAACCAGTTTGTGCCGGACTACCCGTACCCGGAGCAGCGACTGCGATTCTCGGTCTTCTGGCCCATTCTGAATTGAGCACAACCTTCGGAGAAATGGTCGTATAAGGCGCCCATGCAGCCTTCCGCATACGAACAACAGGTAGTCCGCGAGATCGCAGACTGGAAACAGCCCTCTACCGGATTCATGGCCAAGGTGCGCGGCCGGATGAGCGACGCGTGGAGCAGCGCGACGGATCTTGCCAAGAAGGTCCCCGGCGTCGAGTGGACCATCGACAACATTGTCACGGGACTGCTGGACCTCACCAATGAAATCAGCCACGACTCCGTCTGGCAGGATGGCATTCTGAAGGAATATGCGCGCTATGGTACGCCGGTAGCGACCCTGAACGACATCAAGCAGCTGGACCTGGAAGCCGTGGACTCGGCCACGAACGGGCTCAGGGCCAAGTATGTCTCCCTGGCTGGGGCGGAAGGTGCGGCCACCGGATTCGCCGGGTTCGCCGGAATTGTGCCGGACATCGTGGCGCTGGTCGCCCTGAATCTTCGCGCGGCCGGCGAGTATGCGACCTACTGCGGCTTCGACATCAAGACCCAGCAAGAGCGACTCTACGCACTTCAGATCCTGGACTATGTGGCTTCGAGTTCCGACACGGCAAAAGAACTTGCCGTCGAGCCCGCTTATCGGGTCGTGAAAAAAGTCGCCACGTCAACCGGCGTCAGCGCCATCGAGCAGATGGGCTTCAATGAGGCTGTTGAGCGCATCGCCCGTGCCATTGGAATGAACCTCACGGGGCGCAAGCTGAGCCAGGTTGTGCCCGTGGCTGGAGCGGCTGTCGGGGCCGGCCTGAATGTGTTGTACACCCGAAAAGTGTGCGATGCGGCCTTCCACCTTTACCGCGAGCGGTTTCTGGTCGAGAAGTACGGGCCGGAGGTGCTGGCGGCGTAGACCTAGTCCAGGGTTGCACGGATCGCGTCCGCTTCAAACACCGCCGATCTTCCGTCGAGTGCCAGCCTGACCAGCGCCTCTCCAAGCTCCGGACCGGTCATGGAGGCGTAGCGATCGCGTGGTCCGGTCCATCCCAAGGCCGCCAGGCCACCCAACAAACTGTCCACCACCAGGGCTCCGATGCGTTCAGCCGGCCGATCCTCCGGCCTGTCCTCTCCCGTGATGAAGGAAGGACGGGCTATCAGCGCGTTCAGGGGACTGCGTGCCAAACGCTCCTCGACACGCGCTCTGGCCTGCAGGTAGTCGTTGAGACGATCCCCTCCGGCGCCGGCCGAACTCAGATACACAAACTGCGGTGCGTGATCGAGGGCCTCGCAGGCTTCGATCAGCATCACGGTGAGGCCATAGTCCACGGATTCGTAGGTGCTCCCATCCCGCTTGCCACGTTTGGACGTGGTGCCAAGCAATGCAAACACCAGATCCGGCTCCGCCTCGCCCAAGGCCGCTCGCATGGCCTCTGGACTCCATTCCGCGCGGGAGACCTGCGCGCCCGCCTCATCGAACTCGGGGAGCAGTTCCTCCGCGCTGCGCGATCCCGGCCGAACGTGGGCCACGGTGTGGACGTCGCGGTCGCGGAGAGACGCCACCACGTTTCGCCCCGTGTACCCTGTCGCCCCAGCTACGAACGCTTTCATGTCGCGCGCTGGAAGAGACCGTAGACGTACGGTCGTGGATCCCCGTTCGGGTTGTAATAGGTGTGATGCCGGTAATCCACCAACCTGAAGGTGGGGCCGAATCGAGACCCCATTTCATCGACGTCCCATCGGTAGACGGGTAGCCCGGCGCATCGAGTCGCGCCATCCCGAGCGAACTCCGCCAGCAGGACATGGCCGCCCGATCGCACCACCCTGCGCACGTTGTCGAAATACGCCTTGATGGCCGCCTGCTCGGTCAGGAAATGCAGCACCGCCCGATCCGCCCAGAGGTCCACATCGACGATGTCATCAGGAAGGGGCTGGGCGATGTCCTGGTTCAACCAGCGGTGGGTCCCCAAGAGCACGTTGCGCAGCCGGTCCAGCGCAGATCCGCTGATGTCATTCAGAATCAGGCGCGCTCCTCGCGACTCCATCTCCTGCGCCAGTTGGCTCGTTCCGGCTCCGGGCAGCAGGACCGTAGCATCACCCAAGTCTCCGATCTGGTCCAGCATGGCCCACGTCGGCGACGTGTCCTCTTCGAACCAGCCGAGCCGAGTCGACTCCGTTTCGTCAAAGATGCGGTTCCAATGGGATTCCCGAGTGTCCTGCGTCATGCTGGCACCACCCCGCTTGTGTCGACAGGTTCCTCGCCCCTCACCGCTTTCGCAGTCGGCAGACAAAGAACGCCTCATACACGCCGTCCGGCAGCACGCGCATCGCCCGACTGAGGGATCCGTCAAACTCGGCATCCTTCCAGCCGGGGAGTCCTGGAAGCCGACCTGGGATGTCCAGGGCGATGGGCTCGATGGCAACCTCATCGCCGAAGCATTCGAGCACATGCTGCACCACCATCTCGTTCTCCTCGGGCGCAAACGAACACGTACTGTAGACAATCACGCCACCAGGTCTCGCGCATCGCACCGCGGCCTCCAAGAGCCGGCGCTGCTTGCCGGCCATGGTGCGCACCTTTTTCTCGCTCCAATGGGCGAATGACGCGGGATCGTCGGGGCGCATTTGTGCTTCGGTCGAACACGGAGCGTCGATCAGCACGCGATCAAAATGGTCCGCGCGGTAACGCGGCACCGTGACGCCGTCCCGGTGAAACGTCTTTACCCAAGCCGCCCCCTGGGCCCTCAGGTTCCGTTTCAGCCTGTAGAATCGCGGCCGCGCGACTTCCACCGCGGCGATATCGGCTCCGGGGCCCATCGCACATGCAATCTGCAGGGTCTTGGAGCCAGGCGCAGCTGCCAGGTCGAGCACCGACTCACCGGCCTCCGGCGCGAGGACCACGGGTGGGATCATGCTGGACGGATTCTGGATCCAGATCGCACCGGTGGCGAATGCGTCGCTGTCCAGCAAGGGCTGCCGGTGGCCCGCCGGCACGACAAACGCGCCCGGCAACCAGGGCAAGGGTTCGGCGTCTACAGGCAGGCCCGCCAGCACCTTGTCCACCGTGGCCTTAAGGCTGTTGACACGGAAGCCCACCGCCTGGGGGCCTGCCATTGCGGCCACGGTCCCTCGTAGAATCCCGGGGGGAAGGATGGTATCAAGGCGGCGCACGAAGGCCTCCGGAAACCCGGATTCAGGGGTCATGCGATGAACTTTTTTACGGCTGTTTTGCCAGCAAAACCGCGATTCCAGCCCATGTTTCCGCCTCATTTTGAGACTATGGTTTTCAAGGGGGTCACCCGGTTAAGTGTTGTCCCTGAGGAACGATATATGTACCATGCTGGCTCTCATTCACACTGTGGGCCACGCGTTCTGGCAACCTTAACGTGTGAACTTTAACTATGGCGAATCGACGCGGCGAAGACGTCATCCGCTGTTCCTTCTGCGGTCGCACAGCCCACGAGGTCACCTCTATGGTGGCGGGGCCGGATGTTTACATCTGTGACCGTTGTATCAACGATGCCGCCGGCATCGTGCGGAGCGACCTCACTACCCACAAGCCTGCACCGTCTGCAGCGCCTGCTCGTAGGCCATCGGCTGGACGCCGACTCTCACCTCTCGAAATCAAGGAAGCGCTCGATGAGTACGTCATCGGTCAACAGCGCGCCAAGAAGGCCCTCTCCGTAGCGGTTTACAACCACTACAAACGTGTTGAGGGAGACGGGTTCTACCCCGACTTCGAAGATGTCGAACTGGAGAAGTCCAACATCCTGCTGATCGGACCCACCGGCACCGGCAAAACCCTGTTGGCGCGTACGCTGGCCCGCATTCTCGACGTTCCGTTCTCTATCTCAGACGCCACGGCCCTTACGGAGGCCGGCTACGTGGGGGAAGACGTGGAGAGTATTCTGGCCCACCTCCTGCACGCAGCCGACTTCAACGTCGAGCGAGCGGAGCGCGGCATCATCTATATCGACGAGATCGACAAGATCGCCCGCAAGAGCGACAATGCTTCGATCACGCGCGACGTCTCAGGAGAGGGTGTTCAGCAGGCATTGCTGAAGATTCTCGAAGGCACGGTGGCCGGCGTCCCGCCCAAGGGCGGCCGCAAGCATCCGGAGCAGAGCCTCATCAACATCGACACCTCGAACATTCTGTTCATTGTCGGAGGCGCGTTCGATGGACTCGGAGAGATCGTCGCACATCGGATTTCCACCAGCACCATCGGCTTCATGGCCGAGGCTGGCAAGAAGTACGACAAGAATGATCCGAACATCTTCCAGTACGTCGAGCCAGACGATCTGCTGCGCTTTGGGATCATTCCCGAACTCGCCGGTCGGCTCCCCGTGGTGTCCGCACTGAATGCGCTCTCCGAGGAGGCGATGGTAGACATCCTGCTGCGGCCCAAGAACGCCCTCATCAAGCAGTACCAGAAGCTCTTCGCCATGGATGGTGTGGACCTGGTGTTCGAGGACGATGCGGTCAAAGCCATCGTGGCCAAGGCCAAAGCACTCGGCACGGGTGCCCGCGGTCTTCGCAGTGTGCTGGAGGACACGATGTTGGAGATCATGTTCGACATCCACTCCATGCAGGACGTCGCCGTGTGCCGAATCACGGAAGGCACCGTGCACAAGCAGGACGAGCCCGTCTTCGAGAAGCGCAAAGCTTCGGCCTGACCTGCTGTTGAGCTTTCAAGCCTGAAGGGCCCCGTCGGATTGCCGGCGGGGCCTTTTTTTTGTGGGGGTGTGGCGTTGCGGCTCGGCGGGGGCGGCCGCGGCATCGTCCCGGCCGCCGCGGAGCCTGCAAATTCGGCCGCGAGTGTAATCGGGGGGCGGTATTCCACCTCGGAGGCCAAAAAGTGAACGCAAACATGTAAAACGGGACCGATTTCCCACTCCGCCGCCAGTTCGCTTCCGCCGCGATGTGGAATATGGGGGCGTTTTTCGTTGTCGGCCCCGGGCGTGAGACGACCCCATCGCCCGGCCAGTCGGACCGGGACGTGCTGCACCGCCCCGGGCGCCGCCGACCTCATCGCGGCCGGGGCGATCAGAAAGCCGCCCCCCCCCCCCGCGGGCGGGCAGAAACCCGCCAGCCCCACCACGAGAAACCGCTGCCACCCCCGTCGTATTCTCGGGGAGTTGCCGGATGCCCACGGACCAAGCCCGTCCTCCACCGCGTTTCCAGAGTTGAATGGAGGGTCACAGCCTATATCTGCGCTACTATCTGACCGGTTTGGTCCGCGAACTGCGGGACAAGCCGGTTTTCCTGTGGGCGCAGGCCGTTGGCTTCAAGGTGTTGATCGCCCTGGTGCCCTTTCTCCTGCTCGGAACGGGCCTGGTCGGGCTCTTCCTGCAGGCGGACCGACCGTTCTTCTACATCGAGCGGGCGGTGCGCGACCTCTTCCCTTCCTACGGGGCCGATGAGCTGGTTGCTTTCCTGGCCACACTGGAAGAGTCCTCGGGCCGATTCACCATCATCGGCGGCATTGGCATCGTCATCACATCCGTGACGCTGTTCACGACGCTCCGCGTTGTGCTCGACCACATCTTCAACGAGGACTGGCACGAGCAGCGATCCATCCTGCGCGGCTATCTGTTTGACCTGCAGATGGCGCTGCAGACCGGATTCCTGCTGCTGGCTTCCGTGGCCGTCACCATCTTCGTGCAGACGGCCGGCAGGTCCGCCCCGGACCAACTCGGCGTAGACGGCACGTTCATCGCCGAGCTTTGGGGGGCACTTGCCCAGGGCGCCCTGTACGCCCTGCCGGTGCTGCTCTCGGTGGCGATGTTCTTTCAGCTCTACTGGTTCATCCCGAAACCCCGCCCACCCAAACGGGCGGCGCTCGCCGGCGCAGTCACGGCAGCGCTACTCTGGGAAGCCGCCAAGACCGGAGTCACTGTCTATGCCGCGAACTTCGGCTTCGACGGCGGCTGGAGGGCGGCGCTGGACGACACCTTCCTGCTCATCATTCTCGTGGTCCTGTGGGCCTATTATTCCGGGCTCGTGATGAGCCTCGGTGCTCTGGTTGCCCTGCTCTACGAGCGCCTGCACCGGGAAGGGCCTGAAGGACTCGCTGCCCCCGAAATCGTTGTAGAATCTGCCTCCTCCGAAATGGTCACCCATGCGCGGGATCTGTAAGCCGACGGGCACTGCACTACTGATCCTTGGTTTGTGGCTGACGCTGGGCACTCCGCAGGCAGCCCAGGCTCAGGACGCTTTGCGTCTGGTGGATCAGGACACCCGCGTCCGATCCGTGGACTTCCGATTCCTGGGGCGGCATGTCATGGATGAGGACCAGCTCGCGGCGCAAATCGTCACGCAGGGTCCCTCCTTCGGCGACAGGCTGAAGCGGCGGTTCTCCTTCCTCCCCTTCATCGAGCCCGACTTCCACCGATTCGACCCTGTCGAACTGCAGCGGGACATGGCCCGCCTGCGCCGCTACTACGAGCGCAACGGCTTCCTCCGGCCCCGAATCGACTACCCGGCCTCGCAATTCCGGGATGAAACCAACCGGATCCGGGTCATCATCAACGTGGACGAGGGCCCACCGCTTGCCGTGGCGAGCAAGGACATTCGCACCTCGCACGACATCGCCCGCACCGACTCCTCAGCATGGCAGAACCTCCTGGAGCGCGCACCCCTGCAAATCGGCGACCGCTTCACTGAATTCCAGCGCCTGCAGCTGGAGTCTCGCGTACGCTCGTTCTGGCGCAACCGTGGCTTTGCGTTTGCCGATGTGGCTACCGACTTGCAGGTGGACTCAACCGCCAGCCAGGTCAATCTCTCGTTGCGCGCGAATCTGGGGCCACCAACTGTCATCGATTCCATCCGGGTCGAGGGTATCGAGTCCGTGGACCGGCATGTAGTGACCCGGGAGCTGCCCTTTTCACCAGGGGATACGTTCTCGGAGAATGATCTTGTGGCAGGACAGCGCAGCCTGTTCGGCCTCAATCTCTTCCGGGTTGCCCTGGTTGAGGTACCGGACCAGACACGTGACTCCACCGTCACGGTGCTGGTTCGACTGCGTGAGGCGCGTCCGCGGTACCTCGAGATCCAGACGGGCTACTCCCGTGAGGACGGTCTCGAGGCGGGTACAACGCTGCGCCACCGGAATTTCCTGGGCGATGCGCGGCAGTTCTCGATTTCGGGATCAGCACAGACGGGCCGACTGGCCACACCGCCGGCAGAGCGCATTCCCGTCGAAGAGTACACGGCCGGCGTATCGGTCAGTCAGCCCTTCTTCTTCCGGCGCAATCTGTCCCTGACGGTCGGTGTGGACGGCAGCGTGCTCGACGACCAGAACCAGGACACGCACTATCGCCGCGTGGGCGTCACTCCGTCACTCCTGTACACGGTGCTGCCGTTCCGGGCGGTAACGCTCCAGTACAGGATTTCTCAGGCCGAGCCACTGGATCAGAACACATCGCTGGGCCGGTTGGGCATCTTCTCGCGCGATGTGGTTGCGACTTCCGTGACGGCCGGCAGACTCAACAACTACCTGAATCCTCGGCGCGGCTGGATTGTGCGCCCATCCGCCGAACTGGCGGGCACGTTGTTGCCCAACGACATCGCCTACCATCGCGGATCGCTGGACGCATTCGGATACATCCCGATCACGCGCCGAAGCAGTATCGCGGTTACCCTGCGTGTCGGCAGGCTTGTACCGACCGGCCCCAGTCGCGACCAGAACGACCCCGATACCGAGTTCCGGTTTGACGACATCCGCTATTACGCCGGCGGGGCGAACGACGTGCGGGGCTGGGGTCTCAACGCCATCGGTCCCCAAATAGCCCGTGCCGATACCGTCATCGCCAACGCGGACGGTACGTTCGATGTACAGAACGCCCGATTCGAGGCGGTCGGAGGTCTCGGCAAGCTTGCCGGCTCCATCGAATTCATCTTCCCGGCTCCTCTGCTGGGCTCGAGTTGGCGGGCGGCAACCTTCGTGGATTTCGGCGGCCTTCCTTCACGCGTCGCCCGCGATGCGGACGGTCGCATACTGCTGGATGCCAATCGCCAGCCGCTGGTACGCGACGGCGCCTTTCCGAGCCTGTCTGACCTGCGATGGGCGGCCGGCACAGGACTGCGACTGCAGACCCCGGTCGGCGCCGTGCGGCTGGACCTCGCCTACAAGCTGAATCCGAACCAGACGGACCTGCAGAAGCCTGCCGACAGGGTGCTGTTCAATCGCGGCCTTGCCCCCGAACCGAATGAGCGGCAGTGGCGTCGTCTCAACGTGCACCTGTCCATCACCCGGGCGTTCTGATGACGGAGCAACGCACACCGGGAAGAGCGCGGCGGTACGCCCGCCGGACGGCCAAGTGGAGCGGGCGTACCGTGGGTGCGGTCCTCCTGCTCATCCTGCTCGCGGTCGGCCTTGTCCAGGCTCCGCCCGTCAAGTCGTGGGTGGTCAAGAAAGTGCTCTCGGCAGTGAATCCGTACGAGGACGCCCAGCTCACGGTAGACGCCGTTCATGGATCCATCGTACGCACGCTTGGCGTGACTGACCTGCGGCTGACGCGCCCCGATGGCAGCGTGCGGGTGAGCGCGGACAGCGTGCGGGTGACCTTTGGCCTGCTGCCGGCCCTGCTTGGCAAGATTCGCCTCTACGACCTGGATATTGCCGGCCTGTCTGCGACAGCGGCCACGGACACCACGGGAGCCATCGATCTCCTGGCTCCTTTTGCCGGGGGGGACACAACCAGCGCCGACGTACGGCTGGACCGACTGCGGCTGAGTCGAACCTCCATTGTGGTGGACGACAGCGTCGGGACCTGGGCGGCGGACAACCTGTACCTGGACCTGCAGGCGCTGGGTACGCGTCCGGAGCTGCGCCTGCGCATCGACTCTCTGTCCGCCAGGCTGCGTGACCCGGTCTCCGGCGTGCCCGGCGAGCTCTGGGTGGAAGCCGCGATTGAAGGATCTCGGGTGCGCCTGGACACGCTCTTTCTCGGCACCAGCCGCTCGCTGGTGCGGGCTTCCGGCCGCATTGGGGGTGACTCCTGGGCGCCCGACTCCTCCGCATTCACGCTCTTTGCCACACCACTGCACACGGACGACATCAGGCCGCTCTACCCCGCCCTGGCCGGTGGAGAACTGATCGAACTCGTTGCCCGACTGAACTCAAGGGGCCGGAGCCACAACCTGGTGCTGGATGGCAGCCTCGCGGGAGGGTCCATTCAGGCGGACGTGACCGCTTCCCTTCCCGAGCCGGGACCGGCCGCGCTCACGGGGTCGGCCGCCATCACGAACCTGGAGCTGGAAAGGCTCTTGCCCGCCGTGAACGATGCCGCCCCACTGGAACTGCGCGCGGAGGCCGACCTCGCCGGCGAGAACTGGTCTTCCCTAACCGGATCGGCGTCACTGGAGGCGCCGTCCTTCCGATGGGGCACCGCGGTGCTGCAAGACCTGGATGTGGATCAGGTCTGGCGGAATGGGGTCGTGCGGCTAGACCTGACGGGCACCATCAATGGCGGCTACACGGAAGTTTCCGGCACCATGGAGCCCTTTGCTGAGGGGCTGCCGGCCCAACTTCGGGCGACCCTTTCGGGCTGGGATCCGGCCGCGTTCACGGACGATGGACTCTCCGGCCTGGTGAATGCGCGCGCTTCCCTGAACGGCCGACTCACGGGTGATTCGTGGACACTCGATGCGACCCTGGCCGACACACAATTGGGGCCTTGTGCAGTCTCCGGGGATGTGGACGCCGGCGCACTGGCGAACCGGCTGAATGCCCGAATTGAACTCAGCGCATGTGAGGGCGGCCTGACCGGGTCGGGACGCTACAACACTGCTTCCGGGTCATGGACCCTCGAGCGACTCTCGATGACCGACCTGCCGCTCATGCGTGTCCTCGGAGACACCACCGAGAGCGTGGTGAACGGCACCGTTACCGCCCGCGGACAAGCGGCCCGGTACGCGGCGCAAGCCGCCCTGGGTGACACGCGGTACGACTCGTATCGGCTCGATTCGCTGGTCGCAGACGTGTCCGGCGAAGGGGCACGTTGGCAGGCAGTCGGCAGCCTCTGGAGCGGTGGCGGCAGCGCCCGGTTTGATCTCGCCGGAACGGGCGCCGAAGGCACGATCCGGCAGACAAGCTTCTCGAACCTGGATGCTTCGTACGCGGCGGACCTGGAGGCCCTGCGCACCAATGCCACGGGATCTGTCTCCGGCAGGTTTGGACCCGTCGAGACCGATCTGGCGGTGGCGCTCGACAGTTCGCGCGTCAACGACCAGTGGATCACTTCGGCCGACGCCGACCTTCGGCTCCGCGGCGACTCGCTTGCCACAACGGGTGAGATCGGACTGGGAGACGGTGGCATCTCCTGGCGTGGATCGGGCGCTCCCGGGACCGGTACCGTTGCGTTGGACTCGCTGCAGTTCGCCGGCATCAACCTGCAACGCCTGATTCCCGAGGCACCCATAACCAGCCTGTCCGGCAGTGCGCGGGGGACCCTGCGGGACTCCGCAATACAGGCCGAGCTCCTCCTCGGCGAAGGTTCCGTCAACGGGGTCCGGATTGGCGACGGCCGGGCGACCGTGCGGCACGGCCCGGATTCGTCCAGGGTTGACCTTCGACTCGGAGTGGGCACGGGATCCATCACTGCCGCCGGCACCCTGGACGGCGCGGACGATCAGTTCACCGGGCGCCTGGACGTAGCCGACGTCGATGCTCTTCGACTGGCCGGCCTCGACTCCCTGACATCGAGCCTGTCGACATCGATGACGCTCGCCGGCACAAGGCTCACCTCGCCGTCCCGCAGCGTGAACGGCCAGATCACGTCCCTCGAGTGGGAGTATGACGATGTGCGGATCGATTCGGCCCGCGGCCAACTGCGTTGGCAGGACGGCGTGCTCGCGGTCGAAAACCTCAGGCTGCGGGGGACCCCGTTTCGCGCCACCATTGAAGGCCGACTACCCGTCGGAGCCGATGCGGCGGATGAGCGATACACGCTGCAGGCCACGGCCCGCGGCGGCGACGTATCCCCCATCACAGCGCTGTTCGGCCAGCAGATCGCAACGGTTGGTGTCGACCTCTCGGTTCGTGGTTCCGGTCGCCCGGGGCAGTTCCAGGTTTCCGCTGAAGGGACAGCTCGAGGCTTGCGGGTGGGCGAGCTGAACCTTTCCCGAACCCGCCTGGTGGGCTCCGCAGAGCTTGGCGCAGAACTGAAGCCGCAGGCCGCCAACGTTTCGGTCACCGCCAATCAGCTCTCTCTTCCGTCAATATCGGCGGAGACCGCATCGCTCGATCTGACCCTTGCCGACGATTCGTTGTCCCTGGCCGCAGGACTCGGCCTGGATGCATCGCAGAGGCTGACCGTTCAGGCTGGGGCCAACACCTCCTTCGACCGCTTCCACATCGAAACGCTGCAGGCGGACCTGCCCGGCGCCTCCTGGAGCCTGGCTGCCCCTGCGGACGTCGTGTTGGAGGACGGGGTCGAGTTGTCCGGTCTTGTGGTGGAGGCCGACTCCCAGCGCATCGCCGTCGGGGGATATGCCGGCACGGAAAGCGGCGACGAGATGTACTTCACAGCCTCGAATGTCAGGCTCGACGCGATCGCCGAGCTGTTTGGGTATGCAGGCTTCGGGGGCGACCTGGACGCAACCCTGAGCCTCACTTCGCAGGGAGACGGCTCCCCGCGTTCGGTGAGCGGCACGATATCCGGCGGACTTCGCCATCGCAGCACGGATGTGGGATCGATCGATGCGCGCATCGCCCTTCGCGACCGCATGCTGAACATAGACGGCCGGCTGGTTCACGTGACGGGCTCCGATGCGGTTGTCCGCGGATTTGTGCCGTTCTCCCTCTCCGACATCGACCTGTCGGCCCAGCCCGTCAGCCTTCGCATCCAGGCAGAAGACCTGCCGATCGGCTGGTTGCAACCCTTCATTGACCCGACGCTCGTGGATGATCTGGGCGGCCGCCTGACCGGCAACGTGCTCATTCGCGGCACCTTCGGGCAGCCCAGGCTGGCTGGAGGCGCGGCGCTCGAGGACGGCCGCGTCGGCATGCCCGCGCTGGGAACGCAGCGTAGCGGCCTCGTCTACGACAGAGCCAACGTCTACCTCAGTTTCCAGGACGATGCGGTCCAGGTGGATTCGGCCAGCGTGCGGTCCGGATCGGGCTTCGCGACGGCGTCCGGCACCGTGGCCCTCCAGGACCTCTCGCTTGGAGATTTCAATCTGGCCATAGAAGCCGCGGAGTTCCTCGCCATCGAGTCCCCCGAGTATCGCGCCATCGTCGGGGCGGATCTCTCACTTCGAGGCAACACGCAGACCCCGGTGCTCGGCGGGCAGGTCCGTGTGGTTCAGGGCGAATTCCGACTCACGGATGAGACCTCTGCCGATGCCTTCGAACCGGTCACATTGACGACCGAGGACCTCCTCACCCTGGAGCAGCGATTCGGGATTCGGCTGAGCGCATCAGACACCACCCAGTTTGACTTCTACGAGGCCATGCGCATCCAGGACCTGCGCGTGGACCTCACCCGCAACACCTGGCTGCGTTCGTCGGCGAATCCCGCCATGGACATCCAATTCACCGGCAGCCTGGACGTGTCGAAGGCTCCCTTCAGCGACCCGCGGGTTTTCGGAACGATCGAGGTACTGCCGGAGCGCAGTCGCATCGAGCAGTTTGGCCGGCGGTTTGAAATCGAGAACGGCACGCTGACCTTCAACGGCCCGGCGGACGAACCCGACATGAACCTGGCGGCCGTCTACAACGTGCGTTCCAGGGGCAGCAACAGCAATGAAGTGACGATTCGGCTGCAGGCTTCGGGCTCTCCGCAGGACCTGACCGTGAGTTTCCAGTCCGATCCCCCCATGGAACTGTCGGATATTGTCTCCTACATCGCGACCGGCCGCCCCGCCAGTGAGAGTCTGCAATTCGGAGGCACCTCGTCCGAGAACTACCTTAGGTCGGCTGCGGGGCTTGCCGTCGGACCGATTACGGGTCTGGTGGAGAATCTCGCCGGCTCCAACCTTGGTCTGGATGTCGTTGAGATCGAGCAGGACGAATCTGCAGGGCTCATGCTGACGGCAGGCAAATATGTGTCTCCGCGCTTCTTTGTCTCGGTCAGTCAGCCCATCTCCCTCACATCCGGTACGGGATCCTCTTCCGACGCCACAGAAGTCACCCTGGAATACGAACTCGTTCGAAGCATACTCATCTCGCTGCTGAGCCGCGGCACCGTACTCCGGGTCAATCTCCGGTGGGAGCGCGCATTCTGATCATCCTCAAGACATTGCAGGCCTGATGGCACTGCGTCTCACCATACGACCCCAGGACCGCCGGGAGCATCTGGCGCATTTCCTGGAACGCGTCGGCGAATTCGGTGCGTTTATCGGCACGTTTCTCAAGGACGGATTCCGCCGGCCCTGGGAAGTGCGTGAACTCCTCCGACAGATGGACGAGGTCGGCACGCGCTCCTTCCTGTTGACCGGTACGACGGGCCTGGCCATCGGGGCCGTGCTCGCCATGCAAAGCCGCGGCACGCTGGTCCAGTTTGGCGCTGAGGCCATGCTTCCCAACATGCTGGCCCTGTCTGTGATCAAGGAAATCGGGCCGGTGCTGACGTCCCTGGTTCTGGCGGGACGATTGGGCGCCGGAATCGGTGCGGAGATCGGATCCATGCGGGTCACTGAACAGATTGACGCCATCGAGGTGATGGCCCTCAGGCCCCTCAACTATCTGGTCACCACCCGAGTCCTGGCGTGTGTGATCATGTTTCCGGTGCTCACCATCTGGACGGACGCACTGGCACTATTCGGGGGGTATATCGAGTCGCTCCTGGCTGCGGGCACGGACTGGCGCCTGTTCATAGACACCGCGTTCACGACCATTCGCTTTTCGGACCTGTTCGTGGACACCATGAAGACCTCCATTTTCGGCGGACTGGTGGGCCTGGTCTCGTGCTTCCTCGGCTTCCACGTTCGTGGTGGCACGCGCGCGGTGGGTCAGGCGGCCATGCAGGCGGTCGTGGCGTCGTCCGTACTGATCATCCTCGCGGATGTGATTGTGGTGCGCATCTCCCTCCTGCTTTTCGGGGACGTCGCTTCATGAGCGCCGAGACCAACGGTCCCGTGGTGCGCATGATCGATGTGCACAAAGCCTTCGGTGAGAACGTGGTGCTGCGCGGCGTGACAATGGACGTGCCTCACGGACAGACGGTTGCCGTGATGGGCGGCTCCGGCACCGGCAAGAGCGTGCTCATCAAGCATATCGTGCAGCTTCTGAAGCCGGACCGTGGCGAGATCTGGGTGCGCGACAAACGCATGGATCTCCTGGACGGGGAAGAGCTCGATGAGGTGCGGCTATCCATCGGCTACCTGTTTCAGGGAGGGGCACTCTTTGACTCGATGTCAGTGGCGGAAAACTTCGACTTCGTGCTGGATCGGCACACGTCCATGACTCCCGCCGAGCGTGCGGACCGAATCGAAGAATTGCTCACCTGGGTCGGCCTCGTGGACAAGATGTATGCCTGGCCCGCAGACCTGTCCGGCGGCCAGAAGAAGCGCATCGCCCTCGCGCGCGCCATTGCCCTGAATCCGGACATCATGCTTTTCGATGAGCCCACGACCGGCCTGGACCCGATATCCGTGCGCATGGTGTCGGATCTGATCGTGCGACTCCGCGAGGAACTCGACATGACGAGCATCGCGATTACCCACGACCTCCTGTGCGCCGAAATCGCTGCAGACTACGTCAATTTCCTGCATGAGGGTTCCATTCTGGAGCACGGCACACTGGATGAAGTGCGCCGCTCCGACAAGCCCGAACTCCGAACCTTTTTTGGATAGGACGGGTTTGTCCCGCACGCCCATTGACCCACCATGACGCGTAACATCCGGCTCGGCACCTTCATTCTGGTTGGTGCCCTGATTCTGCTCCTGGCGATCTTCGCCATCGGCAACCGCACGTTCCTGTTCGCGGACACGATCAACGTCCGGGCTCGCTATTCGCGTGTAGCCGGACTACAGCCGGGCGCGACGGTCGCTTACCAGGGCATCGCGGTTGGGCGTGTCTCGGCAGTGCAGCTGCCACCGGAGCCAGCACAGCCGATTGTGGTCACGATGGCGATCACGGATCGGGCTTCCCACCTCATCCGGACCACGACCCAGGCCCAGATCAAGTCCGATGGGCTGGTCGGCGACCAGATCATCGTGCTGGTCGCCTCGCCAGAGCCCGGCGAGACGGTGCGGGAAAACGACTTCCTGATCGGGGTCGACCCGTTTGATCTGTTCGAGATCAGCGACAAGGCCATCGCTTCAGTGCGCGGCTTCGAACAAGTGGCGCGGTCCTTTGAGCAAATCATGCTCGACATCCAGAAAGGCGAGGGCACGCTCGGAAAGATCGTGTACGACCCCAGCCTCTATGACGAGATGGTGGCGACAGCCAACGAGACGCGGAATGCCATGAGCAGCCTGGCCGCGACGGGTGACGCCACCGCGAACCTGCTCGTGGATGTGGCGGACCGCGCGGCGCTTTCGCTCGAAGCAGTGCTGCAGAAAGTCGAGACCGGCGACGGCACCCTGGCGCGACTGCTGAACGACCCGGCCATCTACGACTCCTTCCTGGCTTCCGCCGATACGCTTCAGGCCATTGCGGAAGAGCTGCAGACCATCTCCGAAATGGCCGAAAATGCTGCCAGCTGGGGGGCACTCGGGACGTACCGGTTTGCCGAGCTCATGGAAGCCGCCAAACACAACTGGTTGTTCAAGCGCTACTTCGAGGAGCGAGGCCACCTGGAACAGGCCCCCTTCGAGATCCGGGAACGCGCCATTTCCGAGAGTTATCGCCAGATCCAGGAGCGGGAACGGGAGCTCATGCTCTGGGAGGAGCGCCTGGAATCCCGCCAGAGTCGACTGGACTCGCTGTCGGCCGTCGGCGCTCAGGGAGGCCAGTGACGGACCGCTTCGACATTCCGGGCAGGTTCAACCCCCGGTACTCTTTGCTTGGACGCGCCGTTCGCGCCCGGGTGCATGATGCTTCGCGAGCCGAGGCTCTGTACTACGTCGCCGCGGTGGGGGCACTTGCCGTGTTTGTCGGCGTGGTGGCTGTTTCCTGGGCGTGGATCAACCTCGACGGCCCGCCCGAGGCCGCCGCGGCAGACCGCTTCTGGGTGCTGCAAAGCTGTGGATTTGCTGTCGTGCTGATGCTGATCGGGGCCGGCGTGCAACCGGCGCACCGGGTCACCCTGGACGACGGCGGCATGGAAGTACGGCGCAGAAACCGGCAGCTCGAGCGCATTGACTGGGCGCACGTGCAGCGCGCGGAGCGCATCGCCCGGGAAACATGGTGGTCCCACTACCGCCGCTTTGCGGGGACGACCAGCGTTGTATCCCGCCGCCATGCCCACGTCATTCTGCTCCGGCTCGAGGACGGCCGCGTAGTCATTCTGGGGATCCGTCCCGAAGAACAGCCGCTGTTCATGGAGCGCCTGGAAGCACGTGTCGCCACCGGCCGGCAGGCCCTTCAGGTGGCCTGATATGCGGTTTGTGCTTGAGCATGAGGATGCCGGTACGGGGGCACGTGCCGGTCGGCTGGAGACGGATCACGGGGTCATCGAGACGCCGGTGTTTATGCCCGTGGGCACCGTGGGATCGGTCAAGGGCGTTTCGCCCCGGGAGTTGGAACAGGATATCCAGGCGCAGATCATCCTTGGCAACACGTATCACCTTTACCTGCGTCCCGGCACGGACATCCTGCAACAGGCCGGCGGGCTTCATCGCTTCCAGAACTGGGACCGGCCGATCCTTACCGACTCGGGGGGATACCAGGTATTCTCGCTCTCGGACATCCGCAAGCTGACGGAAGAAGGGGTGCGATTCCAGAGCCATCTGGACGGCTCCTATCACATGTTCTCGCCCGAGGCCGTGATGGACATCCAGCGGGCGATTGGGGCGGACATCATCATGGTGCTCGACGAGTGCCCGCCTGGCGACGCCACGCATACCTATGCGGATGAGTCCAATGACCTGACCATCCGATGGGCCCGGCGCTGCAAGGACCACTTTGAGGCACAGGAGCCGCTCTACGGGCACTCCCAGGCGCTTTTCGGCATCGTACAGGGCGTGGTCTATCCGGATCTGAGGCGCAAGTCGGCCGAGCAGCTGCTGGAAATCGGCTTCCCCGGGTATGCCATCGGCGGACTCTCCGTGGGCGAGCCCTCGGAACAGATGTACGACATGGTCGAGGTCGTCAACGAAGTGCTGCCGACTGGGAAGCCCCGCTACCTGATGGGGGTCGGCACGCCGGAGAACCTCATCGAAAATGTGGCACGCGGCGTCGACATGTTCGACTGCGTCATGCCCACGCGAAACGGCCGGAACGGGAGCGTCTTCACCACGCGCGGCATCATGAACATGCGTAACGCCAAGTGGAAAGACTGCTTTGAGCCAGTCGATGCGGGCCTGGATCACTACGCATCACAGGCTTTCACAAAGGCCTACACGCGCCATCTCATCCAGAGCGGCGAGATCCTGGGCATTCGGATCACGACCATGCAGAATCTGGCGCTCTACCATTGGGTGATGCGGGAGGCCAGACAGGCCATCCTGGAGGATCGCTACGCGGCGTGGATGAACGACGTGCTGCCGGATCTGACGGCCCGCCTGTAGGTTGGATCTCCCATGGCGAGAAGTTTTGACGTTCCGGAGTTCTATCGCTCCCCCATTGTCTCGGCGGTAAAGCAGGCCCGCCGGCTGGCGGACCCGCGGAAGCGGGATCTGGCGCCCAGCGTGCTGGACTTTGGCCCCGTGCGCATAAAACTGGCGCGGCACTTCGGCTTCTGCTATGGCGTCGAGAACGCCATAGAGATCGCGTACCGAGCGCTCAGCGAGAATCCCGGCAAGCGGATTTTTCTGCTCTCGGAGATGATCCACAACCCCCACGTCAATGATGACCTGCGGTCTCGGGGGATCGAATTCCTGCGCTCGACAACCGGCGAGCAGCTGATCCCGTTTGACACCCTGGGCAGCCAGGATGTGGTCATTATCCCTGCCTTCGGTGCCTCCCTGGAGGTGAAGGCTGCGCTGGAAGCGCGCGGGGTGGATCTGGCCTCCTACGACACAACGTGTCCGTTTGTGGAGAAGGTTTGGAAGCGCTCCTCACAGATCGGACGCAAGGACTACTCCATTGTGGTGCACGGCAAACGCTACCATGAGGAGACTCGCGCCACGTTTTCACATGCCAAGGAGTCGGCGCCTGTGGTGGTGGTTCGCGACCTGAAGGAGGCGCAGACGCTGGCGGAATTCGTGCTCGGGGAACGAGATCCCGCAACGTTTTCCGAAGTGTTTCCGGAGCGCTACTCGGAAGGCTTCGACCCCCAACAGGACTTGAGGCGCATCGGTGTGGTCAACCAGACGACCATGTTGGCCACCGAAACTGCTGCGATCGCCGCGCTCCTTCGGGACGCCATGATCCGACGTTATGGAGAGGCCGCGCTGGCCGACCATTTCGCCGACACCAGCGATACGCTCTGCTACGCGACCAACGAGAATCAGGACGCCACCAAAGCGCTCATTGCGGACGGTGCTGACGTCGCCGTGGTCGTGGGCGGGTTCAACTCGTCCAATACCAGCCATCTCGTCGAACTCTGCGAGCAGCGCATGCCCACCTACTTCGTGGGCGATGCGGACGCGCTGGATCGCGACCGGATCCGGCATTTCGACTACCCTGCCAAGCAACACCTGGAAACCGCGGACTGGCTGCCCGACAAGCGACCGCTGGACGTGCTGGTCACCGCCGGAGCTTCGTGTCCGGACGTGCTGATTGACGGCATCATCCGGAAAATCGTCGGCTGGTACCCCGACTCCGTCACGACGGAGGAAGCGCTTGCGCCTCTGCTGGCAGAGCATAGCCCTGCTGCGTGATGGCCTGGTACGAGCAGTGGTTTGACACGGACGAGTACGAGCTGCTCTACCAGAACCGAAACGAGGATGAGGCGCGCCGACTGGTCAGCCTGATCATCGACCGCACAGGTGTGGAGGCCGGGTCCAGGGTATTGGACGTAGGCTGTGGTCGCGGAAGGCATGCGGTAGAATTCGCGCGGCGCGGATTTGAAGTGACCGGCCTGGATCTCTCAGAGCGCTCGCTGGAGAAAGCCGAGCAAAGGGCACAGGAGGCCGGCGTTCAGGTACGTTTCCTGAGAGGCGACATGCGCAAACCCGTGCCGGAGGCCTTCGACCTCGTCGTGAATCTGTTTACGGCGTTCGGCTACTTCGAGGATGATCGCGAGCACCAGGCCGCGATCGACGCCATGGCCGGCAGCCTGGATCGTGACGGCTGGCTGGTACAGGATTTCCTGAATGCTGAATACGTGCGCAGTCACCTGGTAGCAGCCGATGTGCGGACCGTCGGCCAGTGGGAAGTGCGTCAGTCCCGACGCATTCAGGATGGGCGGATTCGCAAGCGCATCCAGTTCCAGACCGAGGAAGGTTCACACGCCTTTGAGGAGAGTGTGGCGCTCCTGGGTCGATCCGATTTTGAGCGCCTGTATGACGCTGCGGGACTGGAGGTCGTCGACGTGCTAGGAAACTATGACGGGGATCCGTTTGCACCGGGATTGCCCCGGTTGATCCATCTCGCGCAGCGGGCATGATCGGGCTTGGGCGCGCATCCGGCCGGCTTGTGCTGCCGTTCCTGGTGCTACTGGCCGGGTGCAGCCTCTTCACGGCCCGGGAGCCTGAGGATCCGGAGACGCAGTCCGGCACGTTCAGTCAGCCCGACGCGCCGGAGCAGGTGATCGACAACCTGGTCAACGCCGTGGCGGAGCTGAACACGCTGAACTACCGCCGGTCGCTGGCCACCGAGCTGGTGTACCGCCCGACGGCCACGGCTGAGGCGCGAGACGCCATCTGGACCGGTTGGGGGCGATCCCAGGAGGAGCAGTATTTCTCCACCCTGGTCGCAGCCGCGCAAGACAACGTGGGGCATGCCCTGGTGCTGAACGACCGCTCGCTCACGGTGGTGGACGTGACCACGTTTCAACTGGACGCGACCTATGTATTGACGGCGAATCACCGGCGACCCGACGTACCCACTCGCCTTCAGGGTCGGCTGATCTGGATCATGCGGCAACGCGCGGACGGCCTCTGGGAGCTTGCTGAGTGGACCGATCAGGAGCTCGGTGCCTCCCCGACCTGGAGTGACCTCAAGGCGGAGTTTGTGAAATGACGTGGTTGCGGCATGCGATGGGCTCCCGGCCGCCTGGATCGCGACGATGTCGCCGGGGCCGGCGCTGTCCATCTCGACGCGCTGCAGCTGCCGGCCGGCGGCGCCGGTTCCGCGGGCATGCGAGCCCCGGGCCGCGTCCCGAGGCACGGGCGCTGCTCCCCCTTCTGCTAGTCCTGGCGGGCTGCAATCCGTTCGCACCCGCCCTCGAGGAAGGCTCGGCCTTTGGAGACCTCCTCGGCGATCCGACCACCGTAGACGGCTTCTTCACCAACTTCCAGAACGCATACGAACTACGGGATCTCTCCCTCTACGAACCGCTGCTCGATTCGTCTTTCGTATTCGTATGGCGCGACTTCGACGCTCAGGTAGACCGGGAGTGGGGCTTTGTCGAGGACCTGGAGACCACCCGGCGCCTGTTTGCGAACGCGAGTCTGATTCGCCTGCAGTGGAATCAGATCCTCTCCAGGGATGTGTTCGATCCGGGTCGGCAGGAGCGCATCGTCCGTTCTTTCAACCTGACCATTACCCTGGAGCAGGGTGATGTCTTTCGGGGCGACGGCAATGTCAACTTCCTGCTGGGCCGCGCGGACTCCACCGCGAATTGGAAGCTTTTGCGATGGCGGGACGAAAGCGAATTCTGACCCGGCGTGCCCCGTAGATTGCCGCCACGGCGCTCAATTGACTGCATTCTATGGACAACGCCCTTGCCTACGCCCACGAAAACCAGGAGACCTTCGTGGGCGAGCTCCAGGAGCTTCTCCGGATCCCGTCCGTCAGCACGGATCCATCATTTAAAGGCGAAGTGCGCCGTGCCGCCGACTGGCTGGTCGCTCATTTCCACGCGCTCGGCGTGACTTCCGCGCGTACCGTGGAGACGGAAGGGCACCCAGTCGTCTTCGCCGAGCATATCAGCGACCCGGGCCTGCCGACGGTGCTGGTCTACGGCCACTACGATGTACAGCCGGCCGACCCGCTTGAGTTGTGGGATTCTCCACCGTTTGAGCCGGTCATCAAGGACAATCTGATTTTCGGCAGAGGCACCTGTGACGACAAGGGCCAGCTGTTCATGCATCTCAAGGCGCTGGAGGCTTACGTGCGCACGGGCACACCACTTCCGGTGAATCTGAAGTACATGATCGAGGGCGAAGAGGAGAATGGATCCGCGAACCTGCCCGCGTTCATCAGCGCCCATCGCAAGGAATTGCAGGCCGACGTGGTGCTGGTATCGGACACGGCCCTGTTCGGACCGGGCGTGCCGTCGATCACCTATGGCCTGCGTGGGCTGGCCTATGTGGAGGTCACGCTCACCGGGCCCGATCGTGACCTGCACTCCGGCATCTACGGAGGCGCCGTCGAGAACCCCATCAACGCGCTGGCCTCAATGATTGACGGCCTGCACGACGAGAAGCACCGGGTTACGATCGACGGGTTCTACGACAACGTCATTCCCCTGACGGAGACCGAACGCGCTACCCTGGCATCGCTGCCCTTCGACGCGGACGCGTGGGCACACGAAGTCGGCGTCAGCACCATGCGCACGGAGGAGGGCTACTCCCCGCTTGAGGCCGCTACGGCTCGACCAACGCTGGACTGCAACGGCATCTGGGGGGGCTACACCGCCGAGGGTGCCAAAACGGTGCTGCCCGCCCACGCCAGTGCCAAGATTTCGATGCGCCTGGTGCCAGGCCAGGAGCCGGGAGAGATCACCGACAAAATCCGCCGGCACTTTGAGAAGCACGTTCCGCCTACCATGAAGCTGACCTTCCGCGATCTGCACGGCGGTCACGGTGTGCTTGTGGATACGGACAGCCCCGCCATGACGGCGGCCAAATCCGCCATGGAGGCGGTATACGGCCAGGAGCCCTTCCTGGTACGCGGAGGCGGCAGCATCCCGGTGGTAGCCGATTTCAAGAAGGAGCTCGGCCTGGATACCATTCTCATGGGTTTCGGCCTGGACACGGACGCGATTCACTCTCCGAACGAGTGCTTCGGACTGGACCGATTTCAGGAAGGCATCCAGTCGATTATCCGTTTCATGAGCCTGTACGGAGGAGCGGCTTGAAAACAGCGCTGATTACCGGGGGCAGTCGCGGTCTGGGTCGCCACGCGGCCCTGCAGTTTGCCGAAGCGGGGTACCAGGTGGCGGTCTGCGGCCGCACGGAAGGAGACCTCGACGAGGTGGTGCGCGACATTCACGACATCGGAGGCGTCGCCACCCGGGGAGTGTTCGACATCCGGGACAGGAATGCCGTACACACGTTTGTCGCCGAGGTCGAGCACAACCTGGGGGCCATCGACGTCCTGATCAACAATGCAGGCTTCAGTTACTACAAGCCGTTTGTTGAGTGGACGGGCGATGAGCTCGACGACGTCCTGGACGTCAATCTGAAGGGTACGGTCTACGCATGCCACGCCGTCGCGCCGCTCATGATCGCCCGCAAGAGCGGGTACATCATCAATATTGCGTCCGACATCGGCCGGCGACCCATCGCCAACATGGCTGCCTACGTGGCGGCCAAACATGCCGTAGTCGGCTTCACCGGATCCCTGTATCGGGAGTTACGTGAGCACGACGTCAAGGTGTCCGTGGTGTTGCCGGGCATCATCGACACGCACTTCGGCGGAACGTCACCGGGGAGTCGGGACCACCACTGGTCCATGAAGCCCGAAGATGTGGCCACGGTGCTGCTTCAGATGGTGCAGCAGCCGGGCAATCTGGTGCTGGACGAGGTGCAGCTGCACCCCCTGGGGCAGGAGATCTGAGTTTCCCGGGCTTTGACGGGGTGGGTTGGAACGCCGGGATGGCGGCCGGGCGCCCTGGGTTGCATCGCCGGGCTGGCGGCCGGGCACTTTGGGTTGCGGCCGCCGGGCGTCTCGGTCGGGCGCTTTGGGTTGCGGCCGCCGGGCGTCTCGGCCGGAGGGTGCTACGGCAACGGCGCTCCTACCTGGCCAATCGCCTGCAGCGTCACCTCCGGATAGCCGGCACCGGATTCCAGCAGCGCCCCGGCTCCGCCACGCAGGTATCGGTCAAAGAACGCCAATGACCAGGCATTGATGATTTCGTTGTTGCGCGCGGGATCCAACGTGCCCGGTGGGCGCCTGCTTGCCTGCCGATCCGCATCGGGCACGCCGGCCAGTTCCAGGAGAATGGGCAGGTCGGTAAAGCTGTAGTGATTCATCCCTGCAACTGAGGCTGAGTACCCCTGGGCCCTCAGTCGATCCGCAACCAGGGTGCCCGCGTAATCCGAAGGGTCAGCGAAGAACAGCAGGATGGGGTCGTCCACCCCCACGCCCTCGGCGGCGGCGCCGACCTGGGGCGCGTCGAGCGTGACCGCCGCGCTGAATCGGTCGTCGAAGGTCAGAACCTCGGCTGCGGCCGATCCGCCGGTGGAATGTCCGGTGGCCCCGACCCGCGTAAGGTCGATCCGGCCCGTGAGCAGACCGTCCGGGTCGTTGGCGTTGAGCGTCTCCAGATGGTCGAGGACTGAGGCCATGTCTTTCGCCCAGATGTTCACCACCTCCGGAAAAGGAGGTGCGTTCGCGCCGGTCCGAATGCCCTGGATGGTGCCGTCCGGGAAGACCGTTGCAAATGCTCCGTAGGTGTGGTCGATACCAACCACCAGGAAGCCGTGGCTCGCCAGTTCGCCCGCGAAGGTGGTGTACAGCGTGTTGACTCCACCCAGGCCGTGAGACCAGAACACCACCGGCAGCTGGGCGATGGTCGATGTAATGGGTGCGCCAACCGTGGCACGTGTGGCTGCGCTGCCCAGCGCATCGATCATGTCCTCGGGCGGCATGTAGTCCTGCGTCACGGCGAGGAGCTCCACAACGGTCGGATGCATGTAGATCTCGGTGCCAAGGCCTTCCTGGTCGGCGGGATACCAGATCTTGACGTTGAGCTCGCGCATATCGGCCTCCGGCGTGTACTCGTCGTCCCGATCCGCGTCCACGACACTGAAGGACGAGGTGCCCACCCTGAACGCGCCGGTGTGAGCGGGGAGCTGAATCCCCTCCTCTACGATGGGCTCGTCGTCAATTCCGGAGGAGGTGATCTCGCAGGCCGACAGAATCAGCGCGGCGGTGAGCACCGACAGGGTGTGTCTCATGGTGGGGGCGTTGAAGTGCGCTGGCCGTACCGACGGACCTTGTACGGGTTTCGTATTCTGCGCCGCTCCTCAAAGGCTTGGGCATGGTTGTACTTGGTATCGATGGCGGCGGAAGCTCTACGCGGGCGGTGCTGGCTGGCCCGGACGGCGCGGTTCTGGGTCGTGGGGCGGCCGGACCTTCCAACCCGTTGTCGGTGGGCCGTGAACAGACCGCCACCGCCATCCATGCGGCCGTGACGGCCGCATGGATGACGGCACGCATGGACCGGAGGCAGGCCGGCGCTGCCGTGCTCGGCATCGCCGGCCTCCTGGGCGATGAATACCGTGGTATGATTCACGAGGTATCGCAGGAGCTCTCCCTGGCGGCGGAGGTGCGCGTCACACATGACCTGCACGTGGCCCATTGCGGCGGACTGGCCGGCCAACCGGGCGTGGTTCTCGTGGCCGGCACAGGAAGCGCCGCCTACGCCGGCGACGGGAAGCGGGAAGGTTCGATCGTAGGCGGAAAGGGTGCGCTGGCCGGGGACTCGGGAAGTGCCTACTGGGTGGCTCACCGCGCCTTGCGCATGGCCGTGCGGCAATTGGACGGTCGGGCCGACCGTACGGCTCTGTGCGATGTGGTCCTCGAGTTCCTCGGAGTGCGCGACGCGGAGGAACTTGTGGTGCGCCTGTACTCGGAGCAGCCGCGAGCGTTTGAACTCGCGCGGCTGTGTCCGCGGATCGTGCGGCTGGCCGCGGACGATGCGGCCGCCTCCGGCATCATAACGGCGGCCTGGCAGCGGCTTGCGGACATGGTGCGTGTCGCAGCCTCGCGATCTGCTCTGGCGGAGCCGGCCGTGGTGCTCAGCGGCGGACTGGCCAGAGCCGAAGGATTCCGGGCCGGATTGCAGGAGGCCATCGTCCGCGCAGTGCCGGGAGCGACGTTTCCCGAAAGGGTGCTCCCGCCAGTGGGAGGAGCTGTGCTGGATGCGCTCCGGCTCTCCGGGGTGACGGTGACACCGGAGATCATGAGCCGGCTGTCGCGCGAATTCTGAATGGGCTGCGCGGGGCGGGGGTCCGGGGGCCGCGCGGGGCAGGGCTCCGGGGCCGCGCGCTGGCATCAGGCTGGGCTCTGAGCTCCGCGCTCCGGCTGCAGGCTGCCGGCCCCGGCTACGCCCGCCAGCTGGAGGCCTCCGCCCGGCTCGGTGCGCCGGGAAAAGACCCGTCTGGCCGATCTCCTACACCATGTCCCGCCACGCTCCTACGCCCCGCTGTAGGACCCCTCTGACAGAACATGGAGGAATGATGAAACACGCGATTTTCGGCCACTATGGCCGGAACAGACCACCCTCACTCAGCAATGAAAGCATCAGATTTGCCGGCAGAAATGCTGATTCACTAATCAAATACTGGTCATGAAAAAGATTCTTGTAGCGCTTGTCGCGCTAACACTTACAGGCTGTTCGAGCCTGAATAACGCCGAAAAAGGCGGCGCCATCGGAGCCGCCGCAGGGGCGGCCATCGGAGGTCTCATCGGCAAGAAATCCGCCGACAAGCCGGTGACGGGCGTCATCGTCGGAGCAGCAGCCGGCGGCACCGTCGGAGCCATCATCGGGGCCCAGATGGACAAGCAGGCCGAGGAACTCGAAGAAGACCTGGAGGGCGCCAGCGTTGAGCGCGTGGGAGAAGGCATTCTCGTGACGTTCGACTCCGCCATCCTCTTCGCCGTGGACTCCGATGACCTGTCGGCCCAGTCCCGGGTGAACCTTGCCGACCTCGCAAACAGCCTGAACGAGTATGAAGGCACCGAGGTCGTCATTGCCGGCCACACCGATTCCACCGGCCCGGAGGCATACAACCTCGACCTGTCCGAGGACCGCGCCCAGAGCGCCGCGCTGTTTCTGGCGGAGCAGGGCGTCGATGCGGCACGCATCTCAATCTCTGCTTATGGAGAAACCCAGCCCATCGCATCCAACGAGACCGTTGAGGGTCGGGCTCAGAACCGTCGTGTGGAAGTAGCGATCTACGCCACTGACGAATACAAGGAGCAGCTCGCTTCGCAGTCCGGCTCCTAGTGGTCCGGCCTGACCGAAGCTCAGACACTCACGTCTGACCAGGGCACGCGTCCCGTCGGCATCTGCCGGCGGGGCGCGTGTTTGTTTGGCGCAAGTTCCAGTGCCGATCGGTGCCAGGCCCGGGGCGCTACATGGAATTCCGCGGCCCGTTTCCACCTCGCCTACCCGCTCTCGCGGCGCCAAGTCGAATACGAAGGCGTATTACACTTGAGGGCGCCGCGACTGGCCGGGCTGGTGGAATACGGGGGCCGAATTCCACGTCCGGGACCGGCGGCGCGGCCGTCGTCGCGTGACCGCCGGCGGCCGTAGCGGCGTTACCGCCGGCGGCCGCGGCCAGCACACTCTGCCGGCGGGGCGCGTGTTTGTTTGGCGCAAGTTCCAGTGCCGATCGGCGCCAGGCCCGGGGAGCTACATGGAATTCCGCGGCCCGTTTCCACCCCGCCTACCCGCTCTCGCGGCGCCAAGTCGAATACGAAGGCGTATTACACTTGAGGGCCCCGCGACTGGTCGGGCTCGTGGAATACGGGGGCCGAATTCCACGTCCGGGACCGGCGGGGCGGCCGTTGCGGCGTGACCGCCGGCGGCCGCGGCCAACGCACCCCGCCGGCGGCCGCCCACACCGCACCCCGCAAGCAGCCGCGCCCACGCGCCCCGCCGGCAGCCCAAGCCCCCCCAAAGGTCCTTTCCTCCTACCCTGCCCGCGCCTCGGCACGGCCTTTGTCCACCGCCCGGGCATGGCTTTCTTCCCCCAAACTCCCGGCAGACTTGGACTGGCGGCGGGATTTCTTTCCGCCCTGCTGACCGTCGCGCCGGCTGCCGCGCAGCAGTCGCACTGGCAGCTCTACGGCGCCAACGAAGGGCTGTCCCAGCAGACCGCCCAGGCGTTCTTTCAGGACTCCCGGGGCTACTTGTGGGTGGGGACGCGCGCCGGCCTCAATCGCTTCGACGGTGCGGACTTCACGGTCTTCGGCGTGCGCCAGGGACTGGAGAACGATTGGATAAACGACATCACGGAAGACGAGTACGGGGTCATCTGGGTCGGTACCAACAACGGTCTGAGTCGCTGGACCGAGAAGGACGGCTTCAGCCACGTGGGCGTGGAGCAGGGACTGCCGGAAAAAGTCGTAACGAACGTCGCGTCGGACGGCAAGGGCGGACTTTGGGTCGCCACGGCCGCTGGCCTCTCTCGCTGGGACGGGGATACCTGGACCACGTTTGGCGACAATTCCGAACTCGCCGCAGCGGGGGCCGTCGTCTCCTTTGCCCGCGCCCCCGACGGACTGCTCTACATCGGCACGACAAATGGAGTATGGGTCCATGACGGATCCCGATTTCTGCCGGTCGCCGAAGATCGTGCAGGAGGGCGAGCCGTTCTCGGCCTTGATGCAGGAGTTGATGGCACGGTCTGGTTCAGCACGGGTCGCACAATCCACGCCGTGCAGGAGGGCCGCCCCACACATCAGATCGATGCCCCTGCCGGGCTAACAATCCTGAATGTGGCCGCCTGCGATGACGGAACGGCCTGGGTACGCACCAACCGCGGCGTGGCCCATGTGCGCCCGAACGGTCTGACCGAGTACAGTGTGCAGTCGGGAGTGCCCATTCTCACGGTGATTTCCGTCTTCCAGGATCGCGAGGGACTGCTCTGGGTCGGGGGCATCGGCGGCATTGCCAAGTTCATCGGACGTGCCTTTACCAACTACACGCAGACGGAGGGGTTGGGCAGCAACACGGTCTGGCAAATCAGCCGTGGCCCCGAGGGAGACCTTTGGGTCGGCACCACGTCCGGTCTCAGCCGCTTCGACGGGGATGAGTGGCGCACCTACACGTCAGTCGACGGGCTCGCCGGCGCTTTCGTTCGCACGGTCATGGTGGACCGCGCAGGCACCATGTGGGTGGGGTCCATCGGCGGCCTGGCCAAGCGTACCGGCGACCATACTTTCGAGGTCCTCCCGCAGATTCAGCCCTTCGGCGAAGTCTTCTGGATTGTGGAGGATCAGGATGACCGACTTTGGATCTCCACCCGGACAGGAGGACTGCTGCGCGAATCGGCGGAGGAGGCCGACGTCTTTGAGCGAGTCAATGTGCCGGGACAGCGTTTTTCGAACTCCCGCATGCTTGTCTCGGCGACCGGAGAGTTGTGGGCCTCCGGGGACAATGGAATGTCCCGCTGGGACGGAAACGCCTGGCACACCTATACCCAGGCCGACGGCATGCCCGCCAACGAGCCCTACTTCCTGGCGGAGGACCACGACGGGTCGATCTGGTTTGGCTACCACTCTTCCCGCGGGGTAACCCGCTTTGACGGGGTCAACTTCACCACCTATACCTCAGCCGATGGACTCTCGAGCGATGCGGTCTACTCGGTGGGCGTGGACCACAGAAACCACGTCTGGGTCGGTACTTCTGCGGGCGTCGATCGCTGGGACGGCGAGCGCTTCGTATCGCTGACTCAAGAGGACGGGTTTGTCGGCTCGGAAGCAAACGCAGGATCCTTCCTCGCGGATGCCGATGGCACGCTCTGGCTGGGCGCCATCGGTGGCCTGAGCCACTACAACCCCCGCTGGGATCCCTCCCGCGGCAGTGCTCCTACCGTGGAGCTCGGTGCCTTGCGCAACGAGCAAGGTGATCCGGTGACCGGCTCACTGTCAGCGACGGGTAACCAGGGACAGATTCATCTGCCTGTGCACGTACTCAGCCAGGTCAACAGGGCCCAGATCGACGTACGCTTTCGCCTCACGGCGCGGGCCAACAACGTCCTGCCCTCGTTCTTTGCCGCTACCCCGCCTCCGGCCCCCTGGCGCTCGCTCACAGCACCCGAACTCACGTTCAACAACCTGAATCCAGGCTCTTACGAAGTCGAAGTCCAGGCCCGCAAATATCGCGGCGAGTGGTCCGAACCAGCCTCCCTCTTTCTCAGTGTGGCGCCGCCCTACTGGCAACGCTGGTGGTTCATCCTGATGGCCGCGGCGTTCCTCGCCTTCGTGGCCCGCGGTGTGCTGCAGTGGAAACTCGGCCGGGTTCGTGCACAGAATGAGTGGCTGGAGAACCACATCCGCGAACTCGAAGAAGCCGATCGCATCAAGAACGAGTTTCTCTCCAACATGAGTCACGAGATCCGGACTCCGATCGCCGGCATCCTCGGGTTCACCTCGGTATTGAGAGAAGAACTGGAAGGCCCGCACCTCGAGTTCATCGATCACATCGGTGCGAGCGCATCGCGTCTGCAGCGCACGCTCAACTCTGTCCTGGAACTGGCCCAGCTTAAGAATGACCGACTGCGCATTGACCTGAGCCCGGTCGTAGTGGGCGATGAGGTCCGCGCCGCCATCGACGCCATGCAGTCGGCAGCGCTGGAAAAATCACTTGCGCTTACCTACACCGATCAATCGGGGGGTGCACAGGCTTATTCCCATCCCGACCACCTGGCTCGCATTCTGGATATCCTGGTGTACAACGCGGTCAAGTTCACCGAGGACGGCGAGGTCAGTGTGCGCATCGAGAATGACGAGCAGTACGTGATGTTGACCGTGCGCGACACCGGCATCGGGATCTCGGAAGAATTTCTTCCACAGCTGTTCGAGCCCTTCCAGCAAGCCTCGACGGGCGCAAACCGCACCCACGAAGGCAACGGCCTCGGCCTGTCCATCACTCGTCGGCTGGTGGACCTGATGGGGGGTACCATTGAAGTCGAAAGCACGCTGGGAGAAGGCAGCCAGTTCACCGTGCGCCTGGCACGGGTGATCGAACAGCCGCTGGCGCCGCCCGCCGGACCCCGTCCACCGAAGTCGGCCCGTCCCGGCCGTAGCACCCTGAAGCGCGAAACGCGATAGCCCAGGGCCGTCGTCAGTCCCCTGCTGGCGGCCCGACGCCGGGCGCATCAGATTCCTCGTCTCGCGACAGACGGAGGATGGGCGTAAAGTGACGCACGGCCGCCACGGTCGAGAATTCCCGGAGTTCGCGCCCGATCGCGGACGCCAGCTCGTAGATCACGACTTTCTCCTCGACGGTGCCTTGCTCGCGCACAAACGAAAGCCGGTGCAGGGAATACAGCCCGGCTACGAACGAGGCCAGAAACACAAAATCCCACTGACGCAGATTCAGCACATCGCCCGACACCGCCTCCCCGGCCCGTGTCCAGGTGACGGCCCAGGAGAGCTGCTGATCCACAAAAAAGTCTGCCATTAGGCCACCGATCAACGGGGCCAGTCCGGCCGCGACAGCCACCACAAAGTTGGAGACCGCCAGATAGTTGGTCCCCTCTCCCTTTGGTGCCAGTTTCAGGCTGATGTTGCCGGTGGCCAGCGTAATTCCCGCCATCGCGATGCCCATCAACACGTGCAGCAGGACGAGCAGCGGGAAGGTGAACGCGTGCGTATCCGGAAGCGTGGTGAAGGTCCATCCGAGAATGCAGATCAGGCAGAGCGGGGCTGCGACGGACAATACCGACTTGTGGGACAGGGCATCCGAAAAACTGCCCCAGAGCCTCAGAAAGACAATGTTTACGATGCGGCCCAGCACGACCAGGCCGATCACCCACGACAACTCCATCTCAAGGCGTGTGAGCATGTAGGCTGAGAAAAAGGGCGTCGCCAGATAGAGCGCGAAACTCCAGGCCGCCAGGAAGCGCACCAGGTTGCGGAAATTGGTGTCCCGGAACGGAGCCCTGATCAGATCGGCCAGGGACTCATCGCCAGCCCGCAGCCGCGGCTCCGGGATGCGGGCGACAAACAGGACGCCCAGCAGCCCGCACACAAAGCCTACCCCGAATGTGACCGAGTAGCCGTACCGCGGGTCCGCGAATAGATCAGGCGCCACGTTGTCGATAAACCAGGCGGCCACCAGGCTCACCACCACACCCGTCGCGGCGGCCAGGCTGAAGCGCTTTCCGAAGAACGTGCCCAGTTGGTCCGAGGGCACCAGCTCATGAATCCACGAGTTCCAGCCGGTATTGGATATCGCGCCCATCACACTGGCCAGCAGCAGACCCAGGGTCAGCACCACGAGCGTGGCGTCCGCCGGCAGCACCAGCGGAAACAGGGCGATGGCCAACCATGAAAAGCGACCAACGGCCGACGCTATCACGGAAATCGCCCGCCGGTTTCCGACTCGGCGCACAAGCAGTATGGCAGGCAGCTGCGCCAGCTGCGAAAGGTGCGGGAGCGCAGCAAGAAGCCCGATCAGGGCGTTCGACGCACCAAACTGCAGCGCGTAGGCCACCAGAAAGGTGCTCCCGGTGAAGCTGGCGAGCGCCTGGCTGGCCATACCGTCCCGCACCACGTTCCGCAATCCGCGCTGCACCTGGTCGCCAGTGAGCGGAACGTCCGAGGGCGGCCATCTCCTTGCGAGGGAACGAAGTAGCAAGACGGTGTTAGAGAAGGTGGGCAGGCGCCGCCCAAACTAGGCCGCTCCCAGCTAACCGCCACCGTATCTCACGTGACGAAATCCTCCTGCGCCGCCGCGTTCGCGGCGGCCCTACTGGGACTGGCGCCGATGGCCGCCGTTGCCCAGCCCTACTCGGCCGACGAGCTCCGCTCCGCCATCACCTCCATGCGAGCTGCAGAGCGGGGCCCCTTCGCGGGTATCCGCTGGTTCTGCCCTGACGGCAGAGTCATACCGGCCCAGCAGCGCTGCGGCCAGCCAGGCGGCATCCAGCACGCCATCCACAGCGAGCAAGCGCTTCAGATTCGAGCGAGAAACGGTATCTGGCTGGCTCAGATTCTCGCGGGCACCGAGCATGACGACTTCCTGGACGCCGCGAACGGTTTCAGCAGGGCCCGTCAGTACGAACTCGAGCGCTTCCTCCAGCTGAATGACAACGGCTGGATTCTGGAGCGGGCCAGGTTTTACCGGGGCGCCATCCAGGCCGAGGATGAGGAGGCCTGGGGCCGCGACTACCTGACGTCTGTCCTTGCGGCCGACTCCCTGGTCGACCGGCACTTCTTCTGGCTTCGACGACAGGTTCGCACTATCCCACATGCGGCCGGGGAAAGAGTGGTCGATCGGGTCCGGGCCCTGGCAAAGACCCTGAGCGACGCCTACCCGGCGTTTCTGAACCTTCGCATCAAGATTCACGGACAGCCCGACGCCTCCGATCTTCCTGCTGTGCAGGCGTTCCTCGCGGACCATGAGGCCCGAATGGGCGCCGGCAATGTTGCCGAGGCGCGCCGACTCATCGCTGACCTTACCACGTTGTACGGCACCACTCCCTCCGAGGCCGTGCGCAGCTTGTCGTCGCGAGTCGCGGCCTCATCGCCCGTCAAAGCGGGACTCGAGAGCTTCGCCGCAAGTCTGGATGCCGGCAACTGGGAGGCGTCCACAGAACAGGGCGCAGCTCTCCTTGTGGCGATTCGGGAACGCACCCACGCGGTCTCAAGCGGGGCCTCGAGGCTGCTCCTGCTCGATCTTTCGCTGGCCGTGGAAGACGCCCTGTTCTGGGTGGTCTCCAATGACCCGGTAAGCGGCACGGACGCGCAGGCCCGGCGCGCGCTTTTGCTCTCCAGGGCGGCATACGGTGCCGGCTACGTGGAATCCTGGGAGTGGGCGGAGCTTGAGCCGCGGTTTGCGGAGGATGCGACTGATGCAGAGGCTTTGAAGGCCACGCTGGACGCCGCACGCAGCACCGTCGAGTGGAGCATCGGACTTGCCATGGCCACATACGGCAGCACCATGCGCCTCTACGCCCCGTTTGAGCCGCTGGCCAACGCCTTTGTGGACGATGTCCTGCGTGCCTCAATCATGCTCCCGCTCGGCTCCACGGTCAGCCAACTGGCCGATGTCCACGCCCGCATGACGGGCTCCAATACGCGCATCATGGGGCTGGCCGGGGGCGGCGGCGTGCGCGGGCTCAACCCCGGTTTTGCCCATGCGGTACTGGAGGTGGTGTCTGGAGATGCAGAGCACATCGACCTCGTGGCCGACCGCATCTATGTGATGGACCGCCCGCCTGCCGAGATGAAGCCGGTTGCCGGCATCGCGACCGTTTCCGAGGGCAACGCGGTGTCGCACGTGCAGCTGCTGGCGCGCAACCTGGGCATTCCGAACGCCGTCGTCACTCCGGAGGTGGTCACGCTGCTCAAAGCCCACCACGGAGAGCGTGTGTTCTACGCCGTGTCTCCAGGCGGCTCGGTGCTGATCAAGCCGGGCGAGGAAATGACGCAGGAAGAGCGCGACCTCGTCGAGACCAAGGAGCGGTCCGACGAACGGGTGCGCGTGCCGACAGCCCGGCTGGACCTGGATCACATGGAGCTCACAGACCTGTTTGCACTCCGCGCTTCGGACTCTGGACGCCTTTGCGGGCCCAAGGCCGCCAATCTCGGTCAGCTGTCCGACATGTTTCCCGGCCATGTTGCTCCGGGCTTCATTGTACCGTTCGGCGTGTTCCGAGCACATATGGCCCAGCCCATGCCCGACACCGACGGATCGTACTGGGAGTATCTGCGCGCCGCCTTCGCGGAGGCGGACGCAGGCATCCGGCAGGGCCAATCGGTGGCGGCAGTTGAGGACGTGCTGCTCGACAAACTCACCGTGCTGCGTGCCGCGATTGAGTCCATGCCTTTCCTGCCCGGCTTCAGAGACCAGGTTGACGCCGCGTATCGCAGGTCGTTCAGCTCCCCACTCGGCACCCTTGCGACCTTCATTCGCAGCGACACCAACATGGAGGACCTGGCCGACTTCTCGGGCGCGGGCCTCAACCTGACGGTGCCCAACGTGATCCGGGAAGAAGATGTGCTGCAGGGCATCCGCCGCGTCTGGGCCAGCCCGTACCGCGAGCGCAGTTACCGATGGCGTCAGAAATACCTGCTGAATCCGGAAGATGTCTACCCGTCCATCCTGATTCTGCAAAGCGTGCCCGTTGACCGGTCCGGGGTCATGATCACGACCGGAATCTCGTCCGGCCGCTCGGAGGACGTCACACTCGCGTTCAGCCGGGGGGTCGGAGGCGCGGTCGATGGGCAGGCCGCCGAGACCTGGCTGATGGCGCCACAGCAGGTGACTCTCCTCTCTCCCGCCCGCGAACCGGCATTCCGGGCTCTTCCTGCGACAGGCGGCACGGTGCAGCGCCGCACATCGTACGAGCGCCGCATTCTCTCAGAGCGCGACCTCGCCGAACTGCGCCGCCTGTCCACCGAGGTGCGCACCAGGTTGCCTGAGATGCCCGGCATGCAGTCGGCGGGGCCGTGGGATGTGGAACTCGGATTTCTGGGCGATGCGCTCTGGCTGTTCCAGATGCGCCCGTTCGTGGAAAACCGGGCTGCCGGCTCCACCACCTATCTCCAGAACATGGACGGACCGGCCAGGCAGCCGAACCGTCGACGCCCGAACGCCCGATGAGAGTTTTCTTCGTTCTGCTGATCCTCCTGGGCAGCGCGCCCTACCCTATCGACGGGTATGAGTACTCCGGCATCCGACGTCTGGAGCGGCTTCGCCTGATTGCTGCGGGTGAGATGCCGGGCACGCCGCCGCCTCCTGGTGCGCGTAAGGCATGGGGGGATATCGAGTTGCATCGGGTAGGCGATGCTGTCGGCGAATTGCCGCCACCGGATCCGGAGCTGCAGCGCCAGATCACGGCCCTGTTTGCGGGCCTTGATCCGTCGTACGGGCTGGCGCTTCTGGACGTGACGCCTGGAAGAGAACCGAGGCTCGCTGTCAACAAGGCGGCCGCGCCGTACCAGCCAGGCAGCGTGGGTAAACTGGCCATTATGGCCGGGCTCTTCGCCGAGTTGGAGCGCATCTACCCCACCGACTACGAGGCCCGACGGCGGGTTCTGCGGGATCGCAGCCTTTCAGGTGACTTCTGGGTCATCCCGAACTCCCACGCCGTGCCCATCTTCAATCTGGAAACGAGGGCTTACCAGAGTCGGGCTGTGGTACCGACGGACGAGTTCACCCTGTTCGAATGGGTGGACCACGCCATATCGGCCAGTAGCAATGCTGCGGCGTCGGTGATCTGGAAGGAGGCTATGCTGATGCGGGCCTTCGGCGCAGACTACCCTCCGTCTCCGACCGATGAAGCGGCGTTCTGGAAGGACACGTCGGCCGCGGAGAAGACTGCCATGGCCGTTTCCGTGGTCAATGACCCGCTGCGGACAGCCGGCATATCGGAGGAAGAGTGGCGGCTCGGCACCATGTTCACCAGCGGCGCCCGAAGGGTAGTTCCGGGCACCAGGAGCACGGGCTCCGCAATCGGCCTCATGAAGTTTCTCCTCCGCATCGAGGAGGGCACCATGGTGGACGAGTGGTCCTCTCTGGAGATGAAGCGGCTGATGTACCAGACGCAGCGACGAATCCGATATGCCTCGGCGCCGGGACTGTCCAGCGCCGCGGTGTACTTCAAGTCAGGATCTCTGTACCGGTGTCAGTCGGAAGAGGGCTATTCCTGCGGCAAGTACCTGGGCAACGTGAACAACTACATGAACTCGGTCGCGACCGTGGAAACCACGGATGGGCGGGTGTACCTGGTCGCACTTATGTCCAACGTGTTGCGCAAAAACTCCGCTGCGGATCATCAGGCACTCGCCGAGCGCATCGAACGCATCATGGCACGTCCGGCGCAGCAGGGCTAGGGACCACAACGCCCGCGGACTTCTAGCGCGCCGATGTAGGCTCCGGCTTCAGCACGCGCTCGACCACCGGAACGAGATCCCGAAGGATCTTTTCTCCGTTGGCATCCTCGACCAGACTGACGAGGATGTACCGGCGCCAGCCGTCACCCCACACCAGGATCGAGTCGGCGTGCCAGTTGCGCCAGGTACCGGACTTACGAAACATTCTGGCCCGGGGAGCGCGATCGCTTACCGCGTAGACAAACTTGTGGTTGATGCCGGGATCCACCAGCACGTCCAGCATGTGGCGGGAGCGCTGCGGGGATACCAGTCGCCCGGTTGCGGCCAAGTAGTAGAAGCGGCTGACCTGACTCACCGTCGCGCCATGCGACAGGCCGGCGATGGGGTCCGGAATGCGCTCACCGGACTTGGCGTAGGCCTTGCCCACCCACAAGCCGCCACCGTATTCAGGATCGTAGAGCATGTACCGGTCGTCCGACAGCACCTGCTCGATGTACTCCAGACCTACGCGATCAATCATGGCCGTTGCGGCGGTGTTGCTGGAGCGCCGGATCATGGCATGCATGTCCTGGTCCACCTCCGGCGTCAATTCGATGAGTCCGTCTTCGATGGCCTGCTCGGCGGCTAGCAGAATGGCGATCTTGGGCAGGCTGGCTGCATAGATCATCGAATTGCCGTTCACACGGGCAAACCGGGGGTTTGCCGGATCGGTGATGTCGACCAGACCGACGGCCATGCGCTCATTGTTGATGAGGTTCGTCCAGCGACGGTTGCGCTGGAGCGCGGCCTCAAGTCGGCCCTGAAGGACGGGATCGACAGATTCGCGCAACGGGTGCCATGCCTCGTCGTCGACGACGACAGGAAGCCTCGGCTGAGCCGAAGCAGGTAGTGCCGCGATCAGAAGTGCGGCGAAGAAGATGCCTTTGAGAAGGCGCATAGGGGTGAGCGCCGAAGCGCAAGCGATTAACCGGCCGTAAACGCACGATCCCGGTTCGGATCCACAATTTCGAGGCGCGTCAAAAATATTCCCCACCGGACGCGAAGTCTATGCGGCCTATCGCGTTACAGCCAGGATCCGAGCTACCCGACGCCCATCCGCAGCCACGCTGACCACGTAGAGACCGGCGGGAAGGCTGCGCACATCCAGTGAGAGATCAACCGTGCCTGCTGCCTGGGAGCCCATCGCCCGTTCGAGCACCAATCTCCCTGCGAGGTCGAACACCTGCACGGAGACCGCGGCAGCGCTTTGCATTTCGACCTGCACGTCGACATGATGCGTGGCGGGGTTCGGGTAGATCTCCTTCAGGGCAAGCGGGCCAGGCGTCTCGACAGCGTCCACGCCGGTGCCTGACCCCAGCATGGGGGACCAGTCCAGACCGAGACCGTCCAGATAGGCTATCCGGTTCGGAATCGCGGACTCGATCTGCTGCCTCACCAGATCCGTGATGCGATCAGACCGGTACCTGTATGCGAAGTAGGGAAGGATCGATTCGGCAATGTCCTCGCGAATCGAATTGTCGCGAGCATACGTGGAGATGAAGTCTCCATCGGCTGCCTGAGCCGCGAGCCATGCTTCCGCCTGGGCGTGTTCGGCATCCATGGAGGTGTGCCCGGCCTCGTGAATCAGTACCTCCTCAATAAAGCCGTTCCTTAGCGTGCGCTGCCCGTATTCGGTGTGTATGAGGATGGAATTGTTGCCGCCGCCAAAAGCCGCATCACCTCCGTTGATCCACACCTCCCGCATATCCTTCCTGAGGTAGGTGGACAGACGGCCGATGGGGGGTGCGTAGGCATCCACGTGCACGCGCGCCGCGGACTCGCTGCCAAACTCCGGGTTGACGATGAACTCCGCCGTAGTCCCATCCGAAAACGCAACCTCAAACAGGTACGCGTTGACCTGAATCCAGGCGGCGGGTCGACGATCGTAAATCGTGCGCATGCCCCGGCCTGAGTAGCTCACCGACTCAAAGGCCGTGGGGTCGGCGGCAGTCACAATGTCGGGGTCTACCCAGACGGTGCCCGAAAACGGCGGATCGCCGTGTCCGGAGATTGCCAACGCCAGCAGCAGTAACAAAACGCGCATGAAGACACCAACGCTTCGCGGCGCGTGTGTTTCCTGCGGGTCGCGGGCCTCGACCCGGCCGATGGCACAATGTGCCGCTACCCGGCCGGTCAGTGGCGAGATCCGGTTGTCGTGAACGTGTATTCTGTTGCATGAGCAAACCTCTCATCGTGGTCGTTGATGACGACCCCCAGGTGCTCTCTGCCATCGTTCGTGATGTGCGCAGCGAGTACGGCGAACACTTCCGCATCAGGCGGGCCTCCTCCGGCCCGGAGGGTCTGGAACTGCTCGACGCGTTGCAGCAGGCCGGTGAGCACGTGGCCCTGATCATATCCGACCAGCGCATGCCCGGCATGGACGGCGTCGCGTTTCTGGAAAAGGCGAAGACGCTGTATCCGCAAGCCAAACGCACCCTGTTGACGGCTTACAGCGACACCGAGGCGGCCATCGATGCGATCAACCTGGTTAATCTGGACCACTACTTTGTGAAGCCGTGGGATCCGCCGGAGGACAAACTCTATCCGGTGGTCGATGGACTCCTGCGCGACTGGAGACACCTGTGGCGACCCGGATTTGACGGACTGCGGGTCGTGGCGGATCGCTGGTCGGCACGGAGCCACCAGATTCGGGACTACCTGGCGCGCAACCTGATCCCGTATTCCTTCCTGGACGTGGAAGCCTCCGACGAAGCGCGCAGCCTGCGCCGGGAGGCCGAACTACCCCTGGTCATCTTCGAGGGCGGCGACAGGGTGAGCAACCCGTCCGAACGCGAGATTGCCGAGCGCCTCGGCAAGCGTACCAGCGCCCAGGGCGAATTCTACGACCTCGCCGTGGTGGGTGGCGGACCTGCCGGGCTGGCCACCGCCGTGTACGGGGGTTCGGAGGGACTTACCACCGTCCTGATTGAGCAGTCGGCTCCCGGCGGGCAGGCCGGCACGAGCAGTCTGATCGAGAACTATCTCGGCTTTCCGAATGGACTTTCGGGCAGCGAACTGACCGGCCGCGCGGTGGCGCAGGCCGAGAAGTTCAACGTGGAGATCCTCAGCCCGCGCACCGTCTCGGCGCTCACGGTGGACGGCCCCTATCGCCACCTGGAGATGGAAGACGGGTCCCGACTCTCGTGCCATGCCCTGCTGCTGGCGATGGGCGTTTCCTGGCGTCGATTGCCGGCCGATGGAGCCGATGCACTCACAGACCGGGGCGTGTACTACGGCGCAGCACTGACGGAGGTAGACAACTGCGCCAACCAGGTAGTGTACACCGTCGGAGCCGGCAACTCGGCCGGGCAGGCCGCCATGCGCTTTGCCGAGAAGGCTGCCCGCGTGGTCATGCTGGTGCGCGGCGACTCACTCGAGGCAAAGATGAGTCAGTACCTCGTGGACCGCATCCATTCCACCGACAACATCGAGGTTCGGCTGCACACCTCGGTCATCGGCTGCGAAGGTGACCACCACCTGGAACGCCTTCGCATGCAGAACAGCGAGACTGGCGAAGCCCGCACCGAGGACGCCTCGTACCTCTTCGTATTTATTGGCGCGCGTCCTCACACGGAATGGTTGGGCGACGTCATCGCGTGTGATGACCACGGCTTTATCCTCACCGGGCCGGATCTACGCGAAGAGCACCTGCAGGACTGGCCGCTGGAGCGGGATCCCTATCTGCTGGAAACCAACGTGCCGGGCGTCTTTGCGGCCGGCGACGTGCGCCATGAATCCGTCAAACGCGTTGCCAGTGCCGTAGGCGAAGGCTCCGTGTCCGTGCATTTCGTTCATCGCCACCTGGCCGCCCTCTGATGAAGTTCATCCTCGCCGCGGGGGCCGCCCCGCCCTTCTTCGTGGAAGTCGCGCTGCTCATCCTCTGCAGCGCCGGAATTGCCTACGTGTGCTACCGCCTGGGCATTGTGCCCATCGTGGGCTTCCTCATCACGGGCGTTGTGATTGGTCCCATGGCGCTTGGACTTGTCCAGGACCAGGAGGTCGTGGATGCCGCCGCAGAGGTAGGCGTGCTGCTGCTGCTCTTCACCATCGGCATCGAGTTCAGCCTGGAAAAGCTGGCCCGCATCCAGCGACTGATCTTCGCCGGCGGTGGCCTGCAGGTGGGCCTTGCTGCCGGCATTACGACCGGTCTGCTGATGGCTTTCGGCGTCTCCTGGCAGGCCGGATTGTTTACGGGGTTTCTGGTCGCGCTGTCGTCGACCGCCATCGTGCTCAAGTTGCTTGGTGACTCGGGTGAGATTGATACCGAGCACGGTCAGGTTGGTCTGGGCCTGCTGATTTTTCAGGACCTAGCGATCATCCTGATGGTCCTGCTGGTGCCACTGCTCTCAGGCACCGGGGGCTCCACCCTTCAGATCCTCGGCGCGCTCGGCAAGGCCATCGGCATCATCGTGCTCGTGCTGCTCGTCGCACGTCGGGTCATGCCACTGTTCCTGGAGGCCGTCGCACGCACATGCTCGCCGGAGCTGTTTCTGTTGACGGTGATCGGCATCTGCTTTGGCACGGCCTATTTGACCAGCCTGGCCGGCGTGAGTCTGTCGCTGGGTGCCTTCCTGGCGGGTCTGGTGGTCAGTGAAAGCAAGTTCAGCGAGCATGCCATGGGCGAGATCATGCCGCTGCAGATCCTGTTCAGCGCCACGTTCTTTGTATCGGTCGGCATGCTGCTGGATCTGTCCTTCCTGATTGCCAACCTGCCGCTGGTGCTTGGCGTGGTGATGGCGGTGCTCATCATCAAGATCATCACCACCGGCATCGCCGTGCGCTCGCTTGGGTACTCGCTTCCAGTGGTCGCAGGCGCATCGCTCATGCTGGCTCAGATCGGGGAATTTTCGTTCGTGCTTGAACGCTCGGGGCGGGAGGCCGGACTCTTTCCTGCCGGGATGGAAGGCACGGGCTCGCAGACCTTTATCGCCGCCACCGTGCTGGTCATGATTGCCACGCCCGCGCTCAACTCGCTCGGCGCGCGGATCCGGAAGCGCCTGGAGGCACCCGACGGGGATTCCCCGCAGGAGATGGACGAGGTGCATCAGCATGGGCCACTCCCAGAGTTGGACGGCCATGTCATCATTGCGGGATTCGGAAACGGTGCCCGCAAGCTGGTTCGCAGCCTGGACCAGCAGGAGGTGCCCTTCGTGGTACTGACGCTGAGTCCGGAAGGTGCCAACGAGGCGGAGTCGATGGGCGTGCCGGTTCTCCGAGGCGACTACGCCCGGCAGCACACACTCGAACTGGCCGGGATAGAAAAGGCGCGCACGCTGATCATTGCCGACGACCATCCGGCGATGGCGCACCGGGTGGCGATGGTGGCCCGAACGATTGGCGGAGAGGATCTTCACATCGTGGTGCGCACCCGCCACGTTTCGGAAATCCCGGGTTTGCATGCCGATGGGGTGGACTGCGTCATCGCCGACGAATTGGAGAGCATTGTGCAGCTCATGTGCCAACTCCTGAAGGACCGCGGTCTCCCGGCAGACGAAATTGATCGGCGCGCAGAGGATATCCGGGGCAAGGATTACGCCGGCCTGCTGGCAGACAACAAGCCGAGCGATGTCGTCGTGCTGAACGTGAAGGGCGTGGCCTGTGATCACGCTGATCATCCGCTGGCCGTCGTGCCCAACAGTCCGGGCGTGTGCACCGAGTGTCAGCGTATGGGCGACACCTGGGTGCATCTCCGGGTCTGCATGACCTGCGGCCATGTCGGGTGCTGCGACTCATCCAAAAACAAGCACGCTTCGGCCCACTTCCATGAGACCGGCCACCCGGTCATGCGCTCGATGGAGCCCGGCGAGAAGTGGGGCTGGTGCTTCGAGCACGGACTGTTGCTGAAATGATCTCCGCAGAAGAACTGAAGGTCGTTGAGGTCTTCGAAGACCTCTCGCACGAGGATCTGGAATGGCTGGCTGAGCACTTCGAGCTCATGGAGCTGCAGGCGGAAGAGCAGCCTTTCGAACCGGGCGACCCCGCCGAGCACATGATGGTCATCCTCTCGGGCGGGATGCAGATATCCATCAAACGGGGCGGCAGCTGGCGACTCTTCGACACATTTGGCCCCGGTAGCGTGAGCGGCATCCTGCCCTACTCCCGTATGAAGACGTTTGAGGGGCGCGGACTGGCGACCATGCCCACGCGCATGGGCCTGCTCCACAAGGATCACTTCCCCGAAATGCTGTACCGCATCCCCGTGCTGGGGCAGCGTCTCATTGGGGTGATGTCGGACCGCGTGCGCGTCTCCGCCCGGGCGGATCAGGAACGCGAGAAAATGCTGGCGCTCGGCAAGCTCTCGGCTGGACTCGCGCATGAGCTCAACAACCCCGCAGCCGCTGCACGAAGAGCCGCAGACGACCTCCGTGTCCGATTGGACCGTCTGCCCAGTGTGGTTGCGCGTCTGGCACGACACGGCCTGGACCCCAACAAAGTGGATCCGGAGAGCGGCTATTGCAGCCTGCACGTGGAGCGCCACCTTTCCGCGCTGGAGCTGGGGGATCGCGAAGACGAATTGCTGGACTGGCTGGAGGATCGTGACATCCCGGAAGCCTGGAAGCTGGCACCTACCCTGGCCGAAGCCGGCATGACGGTTCCGGACATGGACCGGGCCGTGGCCGACGTGCCCGGTGCGGCCTTGCAGGACGTCATCGCCTGGATTGAACACAGTCTGGCCGCGGCCAAGCTGCTCCAGGAGATCCATGCCTCAGCCGAACGCATCTCGGAGCTGGTCTCTTCAGTGAAGTCCTATTCGCACATGGACCGTTCCCTGGACGCCGAGCCGGTGCGTCTGCAGGACGGCGTGCGCAACACACTGACCATGCTGGGGCACCGCATCCGAAAGCAGGAAGTCATTGTCGAAGACCGGCTGGGTGATCTGCCCGCCGTGCCCGCCTACCCCGGCGAAATGAATCAGGTTTGGACGAACCTCATCGACAACGCCCTGGACGCGATGGGGCAGGGCGGTACGCTGACCCTGGAAGGGCGGCGATTTGGCGGCTTCGTGGAAGTGCGCATCACCGACAACGGATCCGGCATCCCGGATGATGTGCTGCCACGCATCTTCGACCCCTTCTATACGACCAAGGCGGTCGGCGAGGGTACGGGACTCGGGCTCGAGATCTCCCACCGCATTGTGACCAAGCAGCACAGGGGGCAGATCAACGTAGAGTCGGAGCCGGGGCGAACCTCGTTCGCGGTGGTGCTGCCGGAAAGCGCGGGCTGACTAGCGCCTCGCGACTGGCCTCCGCCGACTGCCGTGCCGCTCGTATACCCGCTGCGACTCTTCCCGGACCTCCGGTTTCGCTTTCCAGCCCCATACCCGTGTGCGGGCCTCCCGGTACGCCGGACCGTGCTCCACGATCGGCGCGGGATAGTCCCGTCCGATCACGCACCCGGCCTCCTGCTGCACCAGCGGCGGCATCGTCCAGGGTTCGGCGATCCAGCCGGTGGGCACCTTGCGCAGCTCCGGCACCCACTCTCTGATGAATAGGCCTTCCGGGTCCTGATCCTTGGCCTGTTTGGTCGGAGAGTAAATGCGCACGGTGTTGATGCCGGTGGTGCCCGACTGCATCTGGAACTGGCTGAAGTGAATGCCCGGCTCGAAATCCAGGAAGTGCTGCGCCAGGAAGACCGAGGTGGGTCTCCAGTGGAGCCAAAGGTGATTGGATGCAAAGCTTACCAGCATCGCTCGCATGCGGAAGTTGATCCACCCGGTGGCGAGCAGCGCACGCATGCAGGCATCCACCATCGGATAGCCTGTCCGTCCGGCGCACCAGGCTGCAAACCAGTCGTCCCGGAATTCGTCCTCCCGCATGCCGTCGAAGCTCCGGTTCATGTTCTCGAACTCGATGGCGGGCTCGTCCTCCAACTTCTGTATGAAGTGGCAATGCCAGCGCAGTCGCTTCTCGAAGCTGGAGAGACTCGAAAGCCATCGCGAATCCCTTTCGGGATCGTCCTTCAGCTCCAGTACCCTGCCACGCGTCTGCTGAAACACGTCGCGCACTGAAATGGCACCCCACGCCAGATACGGGCTGACTCGGCTACACCCGGTCCAGCCCTCCACCGGACTGGACATATCCTTCCGGTAGTTCACACCCCGGCGTCTCAGGAAATCATGAAGGGTCTCCTGGGCGAGGGACTCTCCGCCCTTCTGCACGGTGTGCTTGGTGGATGCGGGAAGACCGAGCGCGGGTGGGCCAAGGATACCTGCGCTGCGAATCGCCGGGCTCGCTGGAAGGACGGTCGGCGTGGCCGTGATCGGCTGGTTCATGCGCTTTCTCCAGCGGGCGGCCCAACCGTCGCGAGTCTTCAGGGGCCGAAAGACGCCGTGATTGGGAATCTCCCGGAATTGAACGCCTTCCGTCCGCGCCCAGGCTGCCACACCCAGATCGCGATCATATGTCACGCGGTTGCCCGTTTCTTCGTGGCTCCAGATGGTATGGATGCCGACCTGTGCGTGGAGTGCGGGCAGCACCTCCGACATCTCTCCCACGGTCGTGACCAGGCGATTCCCCAGATTGTTCAGCCTTGCCGCCAGCTGCTGTAGGCACTCGTTGATAAAGACCAGATGGCTGGGGTCGAACCCGTCTGATCGCAGCACGCCGGGCTCGTAGACATATAGGCACAGCAACGGGCGCCCGGAGGCTGCCGCCTCAACGAGTGGCCGGTGGTCCCGCACGCGCAGGTCTCGCTTGAACCAGACGATGTCGATCATGCCGGAGGGTAGTGGGGCCCGGCAGCGCTGTCGATACCCCATCGACAGCGCGCGTTACGGAGCGACGAGCGAAAAAATCGGGGGAGCCTGTGGTGTTTGGGATGCGCGCAGCGTGTCCCCTGCAAACCAACCGAACAGACTCGCATCCATGAACCGACTCTTGCACTGTATACCCCTGCTGGCAGCCCTTGTACTTCTTGCTGGCTGCGACAGCGATTCCCTCTCCTCCGATGACCGCTCCTCCGGCAGTGGTACGTTCGAAGCCCAGCTGTCCGGTGCGCTCTCGGCCCGCCTTTCGGGCTCCGTGGTCAGTGGCTCCGGGGACTGGGGCGGATCCGCCTTCCTGGCGTCGCTCGGCTGCGATGAGGGCATGTTCGAGGACGACGACGATGACATGGACGATGACGACGGCGGCTACCTGGAAGACTGCATGTCCGACGATGACGGACAGATCCTGCTTCTCGAACTCATCCCCGACGGCGTTGTGGGCGATTCCACCAAACCCGAGGAGGCCGTCATCCTTGCCATCGAGGGCATCTCGGGCAACCCAGCACTGGGCACCTATGCCATCAGCGAGTTTGAATTCGGCGACGACGACGGCGATTCCGATGGCAGCGGTGATTCCAACGATGGGGACGATTCCGATGACGGAGACGACTCCGACGATGGCCTCATCGAGGCCTGGGCCGACTACTTCCGCGAAACCGGCGACGGCGGCTTCGAGGAGTACGGAATCTCCACCGGTTCGCTGACGCTTACCTCACTCGAAAATGGAGTGCTTTCGGGCACCTTTCAGCTGGGTGCAAGCAAATGCCTGTGCATGACCGCAGCCCAGATGGCCGAACTGGAGGCCGCACTCGACGCCGTAATTGTTGAAGAACTGGCCATGACTCCGGAGGAAGTGAAGGCACTGCTTGAGGAGCGCGATGATGATTGGGAAGAGGCGCTCGAAGAAATCTGGGAGCGTCTGGAGATGAAGTTCGACGAACTGACCGGGCAGTACGTGGTCGATCGGCAGCTGACAATCGATGGGGCGTTTGTCAATGTGTCGCTGGAGACGTGGGAGGACTGACTCCGACTGCCAGGTGTCGACCAGGAAGGGAGGGGCGAATCCGCCCCTCCCTTCCGTCGTTGGGTCTGCAGCCCCCTGGAATGATGAGACTCGCCACCGTTCTGCTGCTCCTGGCCCTGGTCCGGCCCACGCCGGCCCAGGGCCAGGAGCAGCGGTACAGCTTCCGGCTGACCGCCGTGCCGCTGGAAGAAGCACTCAGCCAGGTAGCCGCGACCTCCGGGATCGACCTGGCGTTCACCTCAGACCTTGTCGCAGGGAAGCGGGTGTCCTGCGGAATCCTTGACGCTCTGGTAGGCGAAGTCCTGCAGTGCGTGCTGCGAGGCACCGGTCTGGACTTCATTGTGCTCTCGTCCGGCACCTACGTGCTGATCAAGGCGGCCCAGCTCCCGGATGCGCTCGGCACGCTGGTGGGCATTGTGGTTGATGCCGATTCCGGGGCGCCCCTTCCGTACGCTCATGTGTTTCTGTCCGGGCCCGACATCGGGGCCGTCAGCAACGAGAGCGGGCGGTTCGTCTTCGGAGACGTGCTCGACGGCGACTATCGGGTGTCTGCCTCCTACGTGGGGTACGAGGACCGTGCCATGCTCGTGTCGGTGCGCAAGGCGGAGCGCGCCGAGGCCGCGCTCCGCCTGAACCCGGCACCGGTCCGGATTGAGCCGGTGGTGGTGGACGGGATGCGGCGACGCATCCCGTTTGGTACCGAGTCCGGACTGAATGAGGAGCCGATCCCGCAGGTTGACCCGCTCGAACGAGTAGGGCTGCTCGCCGGCGTACGTACCGGGGATGCGCTGGTCGGCGTGCACCTTCAGGGCGGAGATTCCGGAGAGCACCAATTCCGCCTCGACGGTGCGACGGTATTTGTGCCGCTGAAGCTGGGAGGCCTGATCAGCCCGTTCAGTCCCCTGGCGCTGGACCGCATCGTTATTCGAAGGGCCGGGTTCGGGGTCGACGGTGGCAGCCATCTTTCCGGTGTGCTGGAGGCTTCCCATGAGGCCGCCCCCTCGGACGAGGTCCTTCATGTTCAATGGGATCCGGTGGCGTTTTCCGGTCGGGTCAGCCAGAATGTGCGCTGGAAGGGGCGCGACCTGGCACTCATGGCGTCCGGCCGCCGGAGCCTGCTGCAGCGCTGGTCTCCGGCGGTGTTTCTGGACCAGATCGAGGTCTGGAGTCAGCCCGACGACTTCCTGTTCGAGGCACCCTTCCTGCAGTTCTGGGAGCAGGATTTCGAGGATCTGCTGGCAGAGTTCGAGGAAGAGGGCGATTCGGAAGACAAGGAATTGTTCGAAGTGAAATCCGAATCTTTCGACATCGGATTCAGCGATTTCCATGCCTCCGTCCGCATGCGCCCATCGCCCGTCTCCAGTCTCCACGTGTCCGGGTATCGCGGTCGATCGGACATGGGCCGCAGCCTGGAGTTCGGAGGCGAAACGGACCTCCTCCCCGTTGATTTCAGCGAACTGGGCGACTCGTTCGGCAGAGAGGCCTACCGGTGGAACAACGACGTACTGCAGTCCCGATTCGAGTCGGTGCTGGGCTCGCGCGCCCTGTTCTCGATCCAGGGCTGGTGGAGTCGCTACCTGCTTGAGCATCCCATTGACTACGAGCTCGCCCTCATTGACCTCACCGATGAGGAGGTATTGAGCGAGGACGAGTCTGCCGACGACGTGCTGGACTGGCTTTCGGACCTCGAGACGGAAGATCGCAACCGCATGGAGGAGCGCGGAGCCGCCGCGCGATTCGACCTCGCGGCGGGCGCCCGGCAGACGCTGGCTGGAGGCGTAGAAATTGTGCAGACCGTAAGCGAATTCCAGGTCACCTTGCCCCGATTTGCGGAGGGATGGGACCTGCAGCAGCTGTTCCTTGCCAGCGATCCCGCCATGCGGGCAGCGGCGTTCGTTACCCACCGGATCGAACTTGGCAGGCGCACGGTGGTCGAGACCGGCGCCCGATTGACCGCACTGGCCCACTATGACGACATCTTCGTTGAACCGCGCATCAGTGTGCGGCACGACGCTCGCCTTCGGGGGAGCCGGCAGCTTGCCGTACAGGTGGGCGGTGGACTCTACCGCCAGTTCTCGCAGCAGCTGGACGTCGGAACGTACCAGTTCAATGCGCTGGTACCAGGGTATCGGGTGTGGCTGCCACTTCGGGGCGAGAACCGCCCCCCCAAAGCCTGGCATTTGGTCGGAGACATCCTGTTCAGACCAGGCCCGGCTCTGTCCCTGGGCATCGAGGCCTACCACAAGGCCATCCCCCACACCCTGGTCGTGGACTACGCGTCCATAATTCAGGGCGAGGACAGTGATCCCGAGGCGGCGTCGGGCTTTCTGCGCTCCGCGAACGGCGCCGCGTCCGGCGTGTCGATTCGCGCATCCCTGGACCGAGCCCGCACCCGGCTGGATGCGCGCTACGACCACGCACGCAGCCTCCGCCGTATTGCCGGACGTTTTGAGGGCGCCCTGATCGCGACACCATGGAACGTACCGCACCGCTTTGTGCTTTTTGGGCAGCAGGTGCTATCAGGCGCCTGGTCACTGTCTGCGAAGCTAGTTGTCGAGGAGGGACGCAGTTGGGGGTACCGGCGCGCCTACTACGACTTCTTTGGCGTGCACCCCGACCTGGCTGAGGTGGCGGGCATCAACTTCAGGCGTCCTGATACCCATCGCCTGCCTACGCTTGCCCAACTCGACCTGGGGGTCGGTTTCAGAAAAGGACTCGACCGCGGCTCGCTGTCTGTGCACCTCCAGCTGGTCAACGCCCTCGGGCGGGAGAACATCTCCGGCTGGTCACTGGCCGATGACACCGACTGGTCCGAGGAGAACCTGGAGTCCTGGCGATCCGGCACGCAGCCGTTTCAGCTGCAAACCGCGAGAAAAGCCCGCACCATGATCCCGCGGCAGCCTCTGCTCACTGTCACTTTTTCCTGGTAGCAGTGTGGTGTGTGCAACGGCTCCTGCGTGTTGGTCATGAACACGCCTGAATCCATGATCTCCGATTCGGACTCCAACCAGCTACTGCAGGCCGTCTCCCGAGGAGACCGCGATGCCTTCGAAACACTGTTTCGCCGGTACCAGGCCAAGCTGACCGGATATGCCACATCGATGTGCGGAGATCGGAGCCTCGCGCTCGATGTGCTGCAGGACGTCTTCATGAAACTGTGGGACACCCGTCGTCGGCTCCGGTCCACCGGCTCGGCCGAGGCGCTCCTTTACACCATGGTCCGCAACCGCACCATCAGCCTGATTCGGCGCCGCAGGCCGTCCGCCGAACTGACCGTCGTCGCAGAGTCGGCGGCGCCAGTGTTCGACCCCGCGCAGGGCCGGGAAATGCAGCAGTTCTTCCAGCGCTGGATGGATGAGCTGCCTCCCAGACGAAAGGAGGCCTTTCTGCTGAGTCGGGACCATGGCCTGACCCACCGCCAGATTGCACGGGTGCTGGGAGTGACGGAAAAGACCGTGGACGCCCACATCCTGCGCACCCTTCAATTCCTCAGAGAGCGGCTGACGAACTACCGCCAGGAGGCCACATGACACCAGAAAACAATCATCCGAACCTGGATCGCGTACTGTCGCAGGTACCTGCCCAAGACCGTGAGGCTCTGCGTGAAGTCTGGGACATGGCCACGCTGGGCACCGCCGGAGAAGGCGAGCATGGCGAGGACGTGTGGCGAGCGCTGGAGGCCCACACTCGTCGCGGACCCCGGATGCGGCTGGTTTGGGCAGGCAGTGCGACTGCTGCCCTGGCGCTGGCCGCTACGCTCCTCTTCTTTTTTGTCCCGGTCTCCGTGACCGCACCCGCAGCTGAAATGCGCACGGTGGAGCTCGCGGACGGATCGACCGTGCTGCTCAACAGCGGGTCCACCCTCCGCCACAACCGCGTCTTCCTCGGTACCCGAACCGTACGTCTCAGCGGCGAAGCGTTCTTCTCGGTCACCTCCTCCAACGCCCGGTTCATCGTGCGAACCCACGACGCCGAAGTTGAGGTGCTCGGTACGGAATTCTCCGTGCGTGCCTGGGGCGATGAGCGGGACGGCGGCACGACCGTCTCGCTGGTTGAGGGCCGAGTGGCCTTCCGGGCACTCGATAGCCCGGAAACGCTGGAATTGGCGCCTGGAGAGGCCTCCAGGATCACCGATTCCGGGCCGACTCCCCTTCCGGTCCAGGCCGCCCTGGACGCTCCGGCATGGAGGAATGGGGACTTTCGATACCGGGATGTCTGGGTAAGCACCATTCTGGCAGACCTGGAGCGGCGGTTTGGAATCCGCGTCCAGATCCCAGTCGCCGTGTCGGACCGTCGCATGACATTGCTGCTCACGGCCCCCGCCAGTCCCGAGGCCGTCCTGGATGACCTCACGGTTGCCCTCGGAGTACAGTACGAAGCCGTGGCCGGCGGATACAGACTTGTCCTACCCTGACATGAAGCGACCTTCCCTGCCCGCCCGCAAGCGCTCGGTACCATCACCGGCGGACCTGCATGCGCGATTTCGCACCCGCAGAGCGGCCCCGCCGCGAGGCCCATCGCCCGTAAACGGAGCATTCCCCGCTAGAGAGACCCGAGGTCGGGGAGCCGGCTTGAGCCGCCGCCTTGCCCCGCTGACGGAAGCAGAAGCCCGCCACTTGCTGAGACGCGCCGGCTTCGGAGCCAGACTGGCGGACGTGCGGCGCTTTACCGGCCTTCCTGCCGCGGAGGCGGCGCAGATCCTGGTGCAGGAAGCGAGCTCAGCGGCGCCGTTGCCCGAACCAGCGTGGGTGGGCACTCTTCCCCCACCGGAGTCGGCATCGGATGCCGAGTTCGAGGCCTACTTTGAACTGAACGAGCAGTGGCTTCTCGACGGCCTCGGGCCGCAAATTGCTGTGTCCATGGCCGAGGGTGGCCTCCGGCAGCGCTTGACGCTTGCTTGGCACAACCACTTTGTCACGAGCTTCGAATCCTACGGCCTGGCCGAGTTCGGCTGGCGCAACTGGAATCTGCTTGAGCGGCACGCCCTGGGCAACTTCCGCACGCTGGTCAACGAAGTCGGACTGGATCCGGCCATGCTGATCTACCTCGACGGCGCGCTGAATGAGAACGAGGCGCCGAATGAGAACTATGCCCGGGAGCTGATGGAGCTGTTCACCATGGGTGCCCGGGACGCCTCGGGCCAGGCCAACTACACCGAAAACGACGTGGCGGAGTTGGCCCGTGCCCTGACGGGGTGGACCGTGGATTGGGATACCCTGGAGGTGGTGTACGAGCCGGAGCTCCACGACGCCGGAACGAAGACGATCCTTGGACGCACGGGGACCTTCGACTACGCGGGTGCCGTCGACCTGCTGTTTCAGGAGAGGCCCCGGGAGATTGCACGGTTTGTAGCAGACAAGCTCTACCGGGATGTGGTCTTTGAAGTACCGAACCCGGTCGTCGTCCAGGAACTGAGCGCATTGCTGCAGGCCTCGGAGTGGGATATCCGCCCGGTCCTGGAGACGCTCCTGAGCAGTGAGCATTTCTTTTCGCCGGACCTCATCGGGGCCCGCATCAAGGACCCCATCACCCTCATGGCGGGGTTCGTCTCGGAGTTCGGGCTCGTTATGGACGACGAGCTCGCGCCAGAGCTGTATTGGGTGCCGGTGGAACTGGACCAGTGGATCCTTTCTCCTCCCAATGTCGCCGGATGGCCCGGGCAGCGGGCCTGGATAGATACAACCACCCTGCCTGGTCGCTGGGAAGTGACCGGCTACCTGGCCTACCACGGGGAAGAGGAACACGATGACCTGGTGGTAGCGCTGGCCACCGAGCTTGCGGACGTGAATGACCCGCTGGCTGCATTCCGGCTACCGCTGGAACTCACCAGACACCTGCTCCCCGTCTCGCCCGAGGAACTCTCCGTGGATGACGGCGGCCATGCGTTCGGAGGCAATCTAGCTCAGTTTCCCATCCCGCCGGAAGTACTGCAGTGGAGTGCGCCGGAGCAGGCCCTGGTCCGGCGATTCCTTGCCGGCTTGCCCTGGTACGAGTGGACCCCCCATCGCCAGGAAGCCCCGTACGTCATGCGCGACTTCGTGGCCTATCTCACCCGGCTTCCGGAATTCCAGTTGACCTGATATGTGCCGTTCAGACGATCACAGCAGACTCGGCAGCCGCGTTCAGCACGGTGCCGCCCATGCCGCCGACCATGAGGCCTGGACTCGTCGTCGATTCCTGTCGACGCTCGGCATTGCCACTGCGGGAGGCACCCTGGTGTCCGGATCACTGCCCATGAGGGCGATGGGTCACACGCCGTTTCTTCAAGCCCTGGCGGGTTCGAACACCGACCGCATCCTCGTGCTGGTGCAGCTCGAGGGTGGCAATGATGGCCTGAATACCGTCGTGCCGTTCAGGGACGACGCCTATCATCGCGCAAGGCCGGGCTTGCGGATGCGCGATTCTGATGTCCTTCGGATTGCGGACGATGTCGGCCTGCATCCGGCCATGAGCAAACTGGCCTCCCGGTTTCAGAATGGCGATCTGGCCATCGTCCGTGGAGTGGGATATCCCGAGCCTGACCTGTCCCACTTCCGCTCGACGGACATTTGGGTCTCCGCGAGCGATTCCAGCGAGTACGACCGTTCGGGATGGGGCGGCCGGGCCATGGAAACCCTGCATCCGGACTTTGTCCAGGCGTTGCCACAATCTCCTGTGGCTGTGCAACTGGGCGGCGCGGCCATGATGTTTCGTGGCCGGGAGGCGAACCTGGGCATGCGCATAGCGGGCGTGGAAGGGCTGGATCAATTCTCCGGGGGCAACCCGTTTGACGTGACGACGCTACCCGGCACCACGTACGGCGAGGAGATGGCGTTTCTGCGCACAGTCGCCAACAGCTCGTTTCGCTATGCCGATGCGATTCGCGCGGCTGGCCAGGCGGGGAGCAATCGCGAAACGTTTCAGGACGATGAGCTGAGCGAACAACTGGCCGCGGTGGCGCGCCTGATTCGAGGAGGCCTGGACAGTCGTGTGTACCACGTGTCGCTGGATGGCTTCGACACCCATTCCGAACAGGCCGAAGCACATGCGTATCTGCTGGGAGTCATCTCGGAAGCGATCGACACCTTCCTGACCGACCTGGCCCAGGACGGCCTGGACGAACGAGTGGTCGTCATGACCTTCTCCGAGTTCGGGCGCACCATTGTCGAAAACGGCTCCGCCGGCACCGATCACGCGACGACTGCGCCGCATTTTCTGGCCGGCCCGGCCGTTTCCGGGGGGCTCCTGGGGGCGGCCCCTGACTTCTCGACGCTGAACGACAATGGCGACCTGCTGCACGCTGTCGACTTCAGAAGTCTCTATGCGTCAGTTCTGGAGCAGTGGTTCGGCCTGGAGCAGCACGAACTCGTGCTAGGCAGCCGCTTTCCCGTGTTGCCCCTGATTGGAGCTGCCACACAGACCGGCGTCTCCCCGGAAGTGCCCGATCGATTCGCTTCGCTCGAGGCCTTCCCCAATCCGGTACGAGGGACCGCGTCCGTGGAACTGGAAGTTGCGAAGTCCGACCGCGTCGCCGTGACTCTCTTCGATGTCACCGGTCGTGCGGTGAGAAACGTGTTCGCGGGTCTCGTGCAGCCGGGAGTCGAGCGCCTGCGGCTGCAGACAGCCGACTTGCCGGCCGGTGTCTATGTGCTGGCCGCGCGAGGAATCACTGTTTCCGCGTCGCGCACGATTACGGTGCTGCGGTAGGCCGGCTCAGCAAATCACGCCAGGCACCAGCCTGCCCTCCGGCAGATCGATTCCCAGGTAACACATGTGTGCGCCGTTCGGCTCCAGTGAACACTGCACCGAGCCGGACATCTTGGTAAGGGTGCCGTCTCCGACGCAGTCGTCTTCAACCGCATCGACCGGAAGCCGGGTGTACAGGGCCTCGGCCGCATCGCCCTCCAGCCACATGTAGAAGTGGGTCTTTGCGGAGCCGGAATCCTCATCGCCCAGCAATCCACCCGTGAACCAGGTGCCCTCCAGGTCCCCGGTTCCAGGCGTTAGAAACAGTGCGAGAATCAGCGGGAATGCACGCATGGTGGGCGTTCGGATGGATTCAAAGCGCTAACATACCGCTCCCCTACTGAGCCGAATCCCCCATGAAGCTGCCGAAATCCCGAATCCGGGCGCTTGCCCTTCTCGCCCTGGCCGCCTTCTGGGTCGCCGCCGGCGCGAATCACTTCATTAATCCCGAGTTCTACCTGCAACTCATGCCGCCCTGGATTCCGGCTCATGAGGCGATGGTGTTCTGGAGTGGTGTCGCCGAGGTGGCAGGCGGCATTGCGGTCCTCATACCGGCTTGGCGCGCCCGGGCGGGGGTGTTCCTGATTCTCGTTCTGATCGGCGTGACTCCGGCCAACCTGCACATGGCGTTGAACCCGGGTGATTTTGCCGAACTGGGCCCCGCGTGGGTGTTCTGGGTCCGCCTTCCGATCCAGGTGCTGTTTGGCCTGTGGGCCTGGTGGGCTACCCGTCCTGATCCGTCAGCGTAGGAGAAGCGGCCGGGCCGTCACTGTGCGACCGGTCTGCACTCGCACGAAGTAGACACCGCGTGACAGACTTCCTGTCTCGAGACTGATAGATCGGCCGTGCACCGACTGCCGCAGCACGCTGCGACCCAGCACATCGACGACTTCAACGGTCGCCGCGGCCGCGGAATTCCAATTCACCTGGACCCGGTCCCAGGCCGGATTTGGGTAGACGTCCAGGTGGAATCCACCTACGGGCGTGTCTTCACTGGCCAGATCCGTCGCGATCGTAACGGCCTGCACCGCCCGACTGCCTCCCGGCGCCCACGGCTCCCCGTACTCGAGCACGTAGATGGTATTGGCCACCATGACCGCATCAATCGGATGGTCGAACCCATGCGCTACCCGCTCCGCCGACATCGTATACGTGTCGCCGGACTTCTCGAGGTCCAGATACAGCAGATCCTCCCCCGTACCACCCAAGCGGGCGAGCAACTGATCTTCGGCCGTGTTCCAGCTCACCAGGAATGCCCCGCCCCGCATCGGCCAATCCAGGAGGCTGTCCGCGTCGAACACCAGGCCAAGGGGCGAGCGATGCGGCGTCAGCGAACCCACCGTGGTCCCCATGTCACTGGCGTCCCGGGGCTCGCCAGTTTGGGTGTCGCGATACAGATCGGCAAACGGTCCCCGATTGGCGATGGGGTCCGTAAAGGTCACACCCGCCGGCGGCGCGGGGTAGGTGGGATCGTTGCTGAAGTACCAGCCGGTGTCCGCGACGTTGTTCGTATTGCGATCCGGCTGCACGAACGGATCTGCGGACGGGTCATAGCCCGCGTGCTGCTGCGGCGTCTCGCTGGTGCCGATCCGCCACGGAAAGCCGTAATGGTGGCCTTCGCGAATCCAGTTGAACTCCTCCGCGTCATCCCGATCGCCTGCATTGTCGGCCGCCATCAGGTCCCCGTTGGGGGCGAATTCCAGATCGAAGGAGTTGCGGATGCCCTCGGCGAATACGAATCCGCCGGTCTTCAGAGTCTCCCGGTCGTTGGGCAGGACGAGGTCTGTGGCGTCCGCCGGGATCTTGAGCACGATGGCGGTAAGACCCTCCTCGCGCACCCCGCCGTACATCTCGCCATGGTCCGTGCGCGCACCTGAATTGATCAGCAACGACTGGCCGTCCGGGGTGAGCGTCATGCCGTTTGCCTTGTGGTCGAACCACGTGCGGCTCAGCAGATAGGGTTCCGAGGTCGCGACGGTGTTCCAGCCCGTGCCGTCGACCTGTCCTCGCCGCACCACGAAGCGCGTGCGATCGGAGTCGACATTTTCATTGCCGATCAGATACAGCGTGCCGTCCGCTCCGAAATCCATGCCGACCGCGCTGGGCACGGCGTGATCCGCCTGAGTGAGCACTTCTTCGGGCGTCCAACCGAAACGCAGCTCGGTCAGCACATAGAGCCGACCGCTTGTCGCCAGCACATACAGCTTGCCGTCGGCGGGGTTGTGCTCGATTCGGATGGGGTTCTGCCCATCGGTATCCGGGATGTCGGTCACCTTGCTGATGGACACCCCGGGCAGGTCGGCGACAGGCTGCGCCGTGGCAGAAATCGTTAGCGTCAGGGCCGCCAGGACGGCCGGGATTCGCAGCATAATTCGGGCGATGGATTCGATGCCCGGATGGTAGCGCAGCGGCGGCTCGGTTGCTGTGAAAGTGTGCCGAGCGGCCCGGCAGAATAGGTTGCCCGCCGACGCGGGGCGCGCGTAGGTTGCGCAGTTCATGAACACGCGGAGGCATTTTCTGAAGGCCGGGGCTACGCTGGCCGCCGGCGCCCTGCTGGGTGGGTGGCGTCCTTCGGCCGGAGGCGCCCTGGAGCACGTGCGGCTGGGAGTCGCATCCTACTCGCTGCGCGAACTGTCCCGACGCGAGGCCATCGCCGGTATCAAGGCCTGCGGCGCGCAGTACGTCAACATCAAGTCGTTCCACCTGGACTATGGCGCATCGGCTCAGGAGATCGCTGAGGCGCGCCGGCAGTTTGCCGACGCAGGCATCGAGATTGTCGGGGGCGGCCTGATTCCGTTCTACGAAAACGATGACGACACCATGCGGGCGTCCTTCGAGTACGCGCGTGCAGCCGGCTTTCCGGTGATTGTCGCCGGTCCCAACCACGCCGTGCTGCCCCGTCTGGAGCGGTTCGCTGTGGAGTACGACATCAAGGTGGCCATCCACAACCACGGCCCGGAAGACAACTACTTTCCGGCTCCCAGTGACGCGCTTGCGCTGATCGAGGGCATGGACCTGCGCATGGGCGTCTGCGTGGACGTGGGGCACACCGCCCGGACCGGCAGGGACGTGGTGGCGGAGATTGCGGCGGCAGGTGACCGCTTGCATGACGTGCACATGAAAGACCTGGCCGACTTCAGCAGTCGGGACAGTCAGTGCGTGGTGGGCGATGGGCTGATGCCGGTCCCGGCAATTTTCCGGCAACTGGAAGCCATGCGATACCCCGGCTACGTCAACCTGGAGTATGAAATTGAGGCCGCCAACCCCGTGCCCGGCATGCAGCGCTCGTTTGCATACATGCGGGGTGTGCTGGCAGGGATGGAGTAGGCGTTTTTCTGTTCGAGCGTCCGGGCGGATGGCTCGGTCAAACGGAGCTCGGGATCAGGACAACAGCCCATCCGAAAGAACAACCAGTGTCACGACGAGCGAAGCCATGAGAAAGGCGAGGGCGTTCTCTTTCCACCCGGCGCCGAGTCGCCGACTGCCTGACACCGTCAGGGACAGCAGGAACAGGACGAAAACGACCGGCAAGACCCACATCGGGAGCTCTAGGGCCAGACTCGCCGCAGCCTCATCGTTTGGCCTGGAGATATAGCTGATGCCCATGGCACACGCCCTCATAAAGAAGGCCAGAAAGAGAAAGGGGTAGTAGCGGACGTGAGACGTCCTGCGAATCAAGACCAAGGCTGCGATTCCCTGAAACCATGTAACCAGGGGGCCGGCAAGTGCCACCGCTACGAGGTGGATTGTGGAGTTGTACGTCCCCTCCACCAATCCGACGTGATTGAACGTCATCCACATATCGTAGCCCAGCACAGTGCCCATCGCCCAGTGCGCCGATTCGTGGAGCGGCCAGGTAAGAATGACAGCCGGGAAAAACCAGAGTGCCAGAGCCCGGTAGTCCGATCTGGTCCAAAGAGGTCGGTTACTCATGGCTCATTGTACGGCCCCGCGGAAAAAAGCTGCGCGTGGCTCCTGGGGCGGCCGGTTGTGGGCTCGGCCGGTTCGCGGGGCGGTTTCAGTCGATTCTCAACATCCGGCCGGCCAACTCCCCCGCCGCCTGCCGTAAACTCCGGCTTCCACCTGCCCCGGTGGCGGAATTGGTAGACGCATGCGACTCAAAATCGTATGTCCTTTGGACGTGTGGGTTCGAGTCCCACCCGGGGTACAGCGGGCGAATGGCATATCGCTGCCGGGCATGTGATTATGCCTCCGATCGGCGCCGAGATCAGAGGTGCTATTAAAGATTAGTGTCGGCTAGTTCCGACGAGAACGTGTATCGTGATCACACCCTAGGATCTGGGAGATCGCGCCATGCCCTACTCGGCATTTGATGCTGCCGGACATGGCGACCGTCCAGGGGACAGCGCTGGCCAGGTACGCCTAGATTGAGTACGGAGCCACGAGGATGACGGTGGCTCGGCCGACGGGAGTCACCTACTCGTCGATCCGCGCGCCTCGAAGCTCACGATTCGCGAGTGCCACGACCGCGAGAATAACCTTGGACTGGATCGTGGAGGGCAGTAACCAGGTCGCTGCGAAGGGCCGGATTTGATTGCCGATCAGTTCTTTGCCATCGCCGACTTCATTGCAGGTGCAATTAAACTCGACTTCTCGCCAGACATATTATGTGAGTGCTCCGGCGAACGCTCAGAGACCTGTTCTCCTCGGCCTGATCAACGATCTGTCCGAAAGAAGATCGATTCCGGCCGTTTCGAGGTCAGGCCACGCCGCAGACCATTGCGGCCCGATGCGAAGTGCTCGAACGCGGACCTCCAGGCACTTCCTAGAGGTTGCCCTCCTCAGCCAGACGAGAAGGGGCCAGTCAGTCCCAGTTGTGCCGGTGAACCTTGGTTTCGTCCCCTGGCGTTACAGGCGGCATGAACGGCGACTCGTCGATTTGTGGTGGCGCGCCGGAGCTTTGAGGGCAGACCTTCAGGCGCAGGCCTGCTTGGTTGTAGTCGATGTCCCACAGCACGTGTCTGGAGATGGCGAGCCCTGCGAGAAATTCGGCGAACAGCCCGTCGGCAAGGCCGTCCAGGTCCAGTTCGGCAAGACGCCGGCGCATTTCGGCTGTCGCGCCAGCAATCAGTGCGCTCGCCTCCTGACGCTTCCACGGCGGTAGCGCCGGCGGCATTTCGATTATTATGGTCCGGGGAATCTGGTGTTCGACTTCGCCGGCAGAGGCCCAGGAACGAATCCAGACATCAATCCGCCCGTCCGAGTCGAACCAGTCCTCGACGTGAACCCGGAAGGACGCATTAATATGTATTCCGTTGAATGGGTTCGTGCTGATCGAGAGTGGGCGCACCTCCCTCACTCGAGGATGGCTCTGCAGATCCTCGAGAAGTGGCACCAAGGCTTCCCGGAGTCGGTGCTCCAACACTTGCAGCGGCGCGTTGTGCCACACGCAGCGCTCTGGTTCTTCGATACCTACGAAAGTGGGCTCAGCAAGCCGACGTTCGCCGTTCTGGAACGTCGCCCAAAACGTCACGTCCGTGGGATCATCCGTTGCAATCCGGAACGTGACCTGGTGGCTCCCTGACTGGTAGCGATGGGCGAACCGGACTCTCCGGCCCTCGCGAACTTCAACCAGTGGGACTGGGGTGTTGGCATCGATGACTCTCACGGCGAATCTGACCCGCACCGACTGTCCCGGACGCACGTTTCGAGGTGTGATCTCGATGTTGTTCAGTTCGATGTTGTTGAGGGCGTCCAGCACAAAGTGTTCGCGTTCTTTCCAAGCGAAGGGCATTTTTTGTCTTCTCCTTTTTCTTGCCAGTCCCGCGGGGGCGATCAGTGACATCGGTCCCGCGCGCGGGATAACGGTGAATGGAGTCCCGCCAACGCGGCTCACGATGCCTGTGAGTAGAATGTTCGGCGGGCTTTGTATCCAACACGTCGTGCCGGCGCCAAGGGGATCACTCTCCCCGCCAGTCGCAACCTCCCTCCCGAGCATGATCGGGGCCCCTCGGTGCGAAATGCCTATAGCAGCCAGAGCAGGTACGCTCCTTTCCTCACAAGCCGGCACGAGGTTGTGCCGGAGTTTGTAGCCGGCTCGGAACGAAGAAGGACGAAGAGTGGACTTCGCCACCATGGTGAACGACGAGCCTGTGATTCCAGATGAGGCGACTCCGCAGGCGATCGCCAGTCAGGTGGATGTCCAGGCGGGGCTTGAAACAGGAACTCCTCGGTAGGCAGAGACCGGCAAAAGACAATAACCGGCCGCTCAAGGGTTCATGGCGCGGCCAGCTGACCTACGAACTGAATGAGTAGGGGCCTCAGGGTGGCCCAGACCGCTGCCTGCCCGACTGACCTAGCCTTATCCATCATGTAGGTGAACACGGTGTCCTCTTCCAGAGCCGCGAGCTTCTCTTGCCCCAGCATTGACAGGCCGTACACATGTGCCGAAGGCCACTCCTTGTTTCCCACCACACCTATCGGCTGCGAAGGCAGATGCGTGATGAAATGTCCAGACTCCAACAAGAGATACGTGTGGTATGCGACCACCCCGTCTTCGTAGCCCTCTAGCTGCACGGATGCCGTCGCAATCGCGCTGGAGAGACTGGCCTCCGCGCGAACCTTCAGCATTACCTCTCTCAACACGGCTAGGTCTAGTTCCATATTCCCTTCCTCCATTTGTTCAGTTCCAATGTCCGTCGGATCCTCCGGACACTCGACGCAGGCGCTCTCAACATATACCACTCAATCTCTAACCTGGTTGTAGACTTTGTAGAGGCCGTGTCGGGCAGGCCGCCAGAGTCTATCACCCGGTAGCCCAAGAAATCGGCTACCTCCACGGGTACCGCAGAGTCCCTGGGGCGCCGGGTCAAATAGCACCCGACTCCTGGCAATCTGCGTTGTCGGCCGTCGGAGGTACCAGAACCCTCGCCCCAATCGACATCGGCACCGGTTCGATGGAAAACAGCGGCCACCCGGGGAGCAGATAGGCCGGTCGGCCCGCTCCCTGCTCCCCGCATGGGGACACGGGCATATCCTTCTGACCTATGAGGATCCCCGCGTTCATATCCCTTTGCGTCTGCCTGCCGATGGTCGTCCATGCGCAAACCGGGGGATGGAGCGACGCGCGAATGGTGAAGAACATCAACACTCGCGGCGTCAATCCGTGGATGTCGGATGTTGTCGTGGCCGGGGGCAAGGCCTACTTCTCCGCCGAGGTCGACGGGGTCCGCAGTATCTGGGAGTCGGACGGCTCGGAGAGTGGCACCAGCTTGGCAACCAGCGTCACGGGAACCCACGGACACCACCTTCTCCCGTTCGCTGCCGCTGGAGACCATGTGCTTCTCGCTCCATTTGGGAGCAGCGAGGTGTGGGGATTCGGCGCATCCAACCGCGGGTCACGCCTGCTTTATGCAGGAACTGACCGCAGTATCCGCATTGTGGGAACACTGGCAGATCGGGTTATTCTGTCGGTGCCTGAGGCCGACACCACTTATGCACTCTATTCAACCGACGGGACAGTCGCGGGGACAGAGCAGCTCACCGACCAGCGGTTCAGGCACCGCATCGCGACCAGCGGCCTCATCAACCCCGGAGTCCTGTTCTTTGTCGTCTCTACGACTCGCGAGCTTCGCGAACTCTGGCGAACCGACGGCACCCGGAGCGGAACGTACCGTGTTGCGCCGTTCCTCTGGGCCGAGGGCCCGCTCGAGCGCGTCGGAGACCGCCTGGTGTTCAGAGGTCAGGAGGTCGGAACCGGACGATGGAGCCCAGATCTCTGGGCCTTGGACGTTCATACCCTTATCCCATCTCGGCTGACGAATACGGGTAGCATGGGTGAAGTGCTCGGACTTGACGACTACGTCGTCGCGGTCTGGCGAGACGGGAACCGACGGACGTTGTACCGCACCGACGGAACGGCGAGTGGTACGACAGCCTATTCAAGCCTAGCGGCCGGACTCACTGTCCTCGGCCGAGCTGGCAAACGATTGCTCTTCACCACCTACACGTCGACCGAGGGGACCGAACTCTGGCGGACCAACGGAACTGCAGCTGGCACAGGTATGCTCGCTGACATCTATCCCGGACCCACAAACTCCGACATAGATCTTCTCGCATCCGCTTGCGGCAAGCTGTATTTCGCCGCCACCAGTCCCTCGACCGGCGCGGAGCTTTGGGTCTCCGACGGCCAACCCGAGGGGACCCGCGTCATAGACATTTTTGGCGGGCCTGGAAGCTCCACTCCCTTCTCGGCCGCAGCCTCTGGGTGCGACCTCTTCGTGATGGCTGAGACAGCCGACGCTGGAGGAACGCTGGTGCACGTCGACGCTGCCGCCGGCGTGACAAGGACCGTCTCTAGGCAGTTCTCCTCCCCGAAGGATGGCAACGCCGTCCCTCGAGGCCTACGCGCGTACGGATCCAGCGTGATCTTCCAGGCCACGCACGAAGAGCACGGGGAGGAGGTCTGGATTAGCGACGGGACGGAGGCCGGCACCCGGCTCTTCTACGAGGCGGTGCCAGGAGCTTCTCGTGGAACCGTTGGCACCTTTGTAGGGCCGCGTGGTCACCTGTTCATCTTTGCCATCCAGAACCCCGGCACGCTGGATCTCCTCCGATTCGACCCGCAGCCGGAGGCAACGCTGTCTGGGCTGGACAAGACTCTGCGTGCAGTCTCGCTCGGCGACCTGATGCTCATAACAGCCAGGGGAAGGCTTTGGGCGGGGACTGGCCAACCGGGCTCCATGGAGGAGATTTATGACAGCAACTCGCGCCGTCTAAAGGTTTACACTGGCACCCGCCTGGCGTACTTCATCGATGACCGCGAGCAGTGGTTCGCGACCGACGGCAGTGCAACGTTCACCTGGCCACTACCGGTCTCCCCATCCTCGCTCTTCAACGGGGCCGTCGTTATCAATGACACCCTGTACACCGCTGAGACCCGAGACGGGATGTCCGGTCTGTGGCGGATAACCGCCGATGGTTCAGCCGAGCTGGTATGGCACAACCCTCACGGTAGTACTCCCTCCTCCCTCACCGCATTTGGCTCTCGCGTGCTCATGGCCTCCGGGAACGGGCCAAGGGGCAGTGAACCGCTCGTCTACGAACCCTCGAGCAGGGATGTCTGGCCCCTGTTTGCGGACGGCATCGGCAACCGTGGAGATCTCAGTGGTTTCATGGTTGTACAGGATCGCGCATTCATCTCTATGGGGGTCCATTCTGTCTGGCAAACCGACGGAACTCACCCTGCCCGCCACGTCCTCACAGCCGACGGCGCCGTTTATCTCCTTGGAGATGTCGATGGAGAGCTTCTTCTCAACTACAACGATGGCATCCACGGCGAGGAGTTGTGGATCACGAACGGAACGGAATCCCGGCTCTTGGCGGATCTGAATCCGGGACCCGCTTCATCCTCGCCCTCAGAGCCAACTCGTGTCGGGGACCGACTCTTTATCTCCGCCGAGGCCTATCCGCACGGGCGTGAACTCTGGGTGCTTACGTACGACTCGACGCCTGAGCCGTCCGATCGGGCCCGCCCCGTCCCTATTGTAGTCCCCCCTCCCTTTCCGAATCCGGCGACAGGCCTTACGCGGATCGCAGTTCCGGCCCACCAAGGACCAATTGACATCACGCTCTACGACGTTCTCGGCCGCGAGGTCAGAACGATAGCCAACCTCTCGAACGTGACCAACTCCACCTCTCAAGCTGTCGACCTCGCCGGACTTTCCGCGGGAGTCTACCTGCTGACCGTGGACATTGCGGGTTACCGCGAGTCACACCCGCTGATTGTCCGGCGGTAAGCGGTGCGCCGGAGAGGTCGGGAAGACCCACTGGCAGTCGCTTTAGGGCCAGTCTGCGGCAACCGATACCAGCAGCCTGAAGACTCATGACACCATGAAGACACTGGTTGCTACGGCGTGCGCCGCCGTCCTTGGGCTCGGATATCTGGCACACGACCCCACTCCCGTTGCGAACTACATCCGGGTGGCATCCGAGGGCGCATTCACCATTGAACCTGAAGAATGGCTTGAGGAGGCGACTTCCGGTGTCAAGGCCGGGAATCCGTTCTGGATGAGCACCTACGGTGTCCTCCTCCTCAACGGGTCCCAAGGGGTTGAGCCGCTGGAAAACCTTGTAGAGGCGGATCCAGGCCGGGGAGCAATTCTGATTGAACAAGCTGTCGACAAAGGTCTGACAAACGGCCTCTTCCTTTCGTGGTTGTTCACTGGTCAGTCCGATGAGACTCTGCTAACCAGGGCCGTCCAACTAGGGGATCCGAATGCCACCAGCGTGTGGCTGGAAAGGGCGCTCCTAGGTGCGGAGTGCTCGACGGAAGGACGAGCCGTCCTGGATCGGCCGCTGCCCTCTCGCGAAGAACTGTTGGCGAACCAAGAGCGAACGGCAGTGCTCTTCGAGGAGTATGGCGTCGGCTGGTATAGCCGGGAGAGCGTTGAAGAGCAGTACGAGCAGGCTTACGCAGAGGCCTTGTCCAAACTTGAGAGGCTGGAAGAAGGGATCGAGTGCGATCCGGAAGCGACGTGATCTGAGCACCGGTGGTCCCCTGACCTCCGCAGGCACCTGTCATCGGAAGAGTCTCATCGCAGTGGCGCGAATCTCTCCACCGGTCCCGCTAACTTCAACGGAACCGCCACGAGCGCTCACACGGCCTGCTGGCGGCACACCATCGCCCACTAAATCAGCCGGAACCATGGCCGACATCGCGAAAGACACCACGGCCACCGTGATTCCGACGCTACGCTACAACGACGCGGCCACCGCCGTGGAGTGGCTGTGCGAGGCCTTCGGCTTTGAGAAGCACCTCGTGGTGCCAGGGGAAGACGGCACCGTCATCCACGCCCAACTCACTTTCGGGAGAGGAATGGTGATGCTGGGGTCTGCCCGATCTGACGAATTTGGCGCGGTCCAGAGGCCACCGGACTCCGCAGACGCTCCGGTGACCCAGAGTCCGTACATCGTTGTGTCCGATGCCGACGACCACTACGCACGAGCCGTAGCAGCAGGAGCGCATGTCGTCATGGAGCTCGCCGATCAGGACTACGGTGGGCGCCTCTACACCTGCCGCGACCTCGAGGGTCACGTTTGGAGCTTTGGCTCTTACGACCCGTGGGGCTAAGTCTGATTCAATCCAGGCGCTTTTGTGTGCTGGCGCCACCATACAGAAATCCCCCGACCTCCATCTTGGAGACCGGGGGATTCCCCCACCCAGGAGTCAAGCTCGGCGGCCGGTAAGCTAAAACCGCCGGTGCCCTCTCATCCTATTTCATGAGAACCAGCTGTTTGGTGAAGCTGCCAGCCTTGGTCTCAAGTCGGTAGATGTACGTGCCCGTGGGGAGGCCCGCTGCGTCAAACTGCACTTCGTGCTGACCCGCCTGTACGGTGCCGTCGATCAGCACTTCGACCTCGCGACCCAGCACGTCATACACGGCCAGGCGTGCGGTGCCGGTCTGCGGAAGCGAGAATGCGATGGTCGTCACCGGATTGAACGGGTTGGGATAGTTCTGGTCGAGCGCGTATCCGGTCGGGATCTCGACTTCAGTGGTCGGCTCGGGCTCAACATCCGTTGATACTGAGGCGGCCGGCATGAAGTGGATTCCACCTTCCTGGACACCCATCAGAACCTCACCACCACTCGGGCTGATCGTGACAAAGGTCACGTTCGCACCACGAAGGGCGAAGGAACTCATGGACGAGGCCGTCGAAGGCGCGCTCGAAGTGAAGGCGCCGTGTCCCCACGTCGTGACGTAGAGGTCTTCACTCTGATCGAACGCGAGGCTGCGAGCTTCAGGCGTGACCGTTCCGCTGTCCAGCGTTACGTCCGTATCGATTTGGCTCCAAAGGCCGGTGGCCAGCCCGTCACCGTCGAGCGACATGCGGTAGACACCACTGCCGGTGGCGGCAAAGATGAATCCACTGGTGGCATTCGACGACGGAAGCAGCTCCAGGTCGAAGATGTGCCCGGCGTTGTTGGAGATCAGCAGATTGTTGATCACAGTGCCACCAAGCTCGGTCCACGTGAAGCCGAAGTCTTCCGAGGTGAATACCCCGCCGCCGAAGGTACCGGCGTACAGTCGGCCGGCTTCTGTCGGGTGTGCGGCCATGGACCACGGCGTGTCCGTGGAGACGGCCGGCAGGCTGGAGACCTGCTGCCAGGTGGCCCCGTTGTTCAGCGAACGGAACACCAGTCCATCGTTCGCGGAGACATACAGGAATCCGCTGTTGTCCTCCAGGATCGAGTACACATTCGTCCATCCGGGAGTGCCGTTTCCGAGGTCCGGCTCTGCTGCGGTGAAGTTCTCGCCACCATCGGTTGAGATGTAGAGACCATCACTGCCCCAGGACGCCAGGTACAGCTTGTCGTCCGTCGAGTCGGCAGGTGTGCCGGCGTTGTCCAGGTACATGTCATTCACGTACAGCGGGTACGGGAGTCCGTTGCCGCACTCGCGCCAGAGGTCAGCCGGGAAGCCGGTGATCTGCTTGACGCGGCACAGGACAGCGCTGTTGAGCCCGGAGAATCCATTCGCCAGACCAACAACCAGGCGCTCGTTCGTACCAGAGCTGTACCATGCGGCAGAGGTCGCCTGCGCACCGGTCGGGAAGGAGAACGCCGGAGCTACGGTCAGGCTGACCGAGTCATCGGTCGAATCCGGATCACTCTCGGGCGAAGACACCGTCGCGGTTGCCGTGCCATTGAAGATGTGCTTCACGATTGCCGTGTAGGTGATCGTCGCACTGTCTCCAGAGCCCATCGCGCCGACACTCCAGACTCCTGTTGAGGAGTTGTAGGAACCGACCGAGAAGGTCGGACCGGTCACGATTTCGAGCACGGTGCCAGAGGCGCCGTCGCTACCGAACAGGATGTCGTCAACCGTAACACACGTCGCGGTATCGGGGCCTGCATTGGTGACGGTCATGGTGATCGTCATCTGGTCGCCCGGATTGACGCTGGTGCCCGCCGAGGAGGACATCGCCAGCGACAGGTCGGCAGACTGGTCCGCGAAGGACTCGATGCCACTGAAGCTCACGGTCTTGTGGGCGCTGGAGAACGTAATCGTTCCAGTGCCACCCGCATTCGTGATGGTATCAATGGTCGCGCCGCCGCTCGTATTCATGTCGAGCACGTCGCCCGCGCAGGTCGTCGGAGTGCTACCGGCGACTGTGGCCAGGCTGAGACTACTCGAGTTCGAGATCGGCAGGATCGTGAGCGTGTCTGCTCCCTCCTCACCATTGATGGTAATCGTGGTGGAAGGAGATCCGGTCTCGTCGAGGCCCTGGAAATCAACCGTGTCTGCGCCGTCGCCGGCGTTGATGACCAGCGTCGTGGTAGGCGTTTTGAACGTGATCGCCTCAGAGCCATTCGAATCGATGAACGACATGCCGTCTACGCTCGATGCATTGTCGCGAAGGACGATGTTGTCATCGATCGCATCCGAGAACGTAAACGTGGCGTCCGACACGGTGATGGTCGATAGGACCGGCGCCAGGTTCTGGTAGTCGACGCCAAGCGTCGTACCGCCGGATCCGAATGTGAACTGACCAGCAGATGAACTGACCGCAACGTGGGTCGACGTCCATGTGTTGTTGTTGGGATCATTGATTTCCAGTGCGTCTGCACCGTCGCCACCATCCCATAGCAGGTCGAGGTTGGGATCCAACCCTCCGAGACTCACCGCCAGCGTGTTCGCGTTGGCATTGCCGTTTATGGTGAAGTCAGGATCGCTACCGGTACCGTAGGTAGCCGAGAGCATCGTATTGCCGTTGCCGTCGACCAGGGTCAGGTTGCCACCGACCTCAGAAACTGTGACGGGCTCAACGGTGCCAGTGGGCAGCGTTACCGAGGTAGGAGCCGCGCCGACTGCGATGGAGTAGTCCTCCACCTCACCGTCATTTGCAGTCTCGGTTGCGTCGTCGCAATTGTCGATGGTCGAGCACAGGCGGAATCTCAGAATCTCCGGGTTCGTGGCACCGACAGCGACAGAGACGGCTACCCAGTTGGAGCCCTCGGTTACCGCCAGGTCGGTCACATCCGTAATCGCGCCATCTCCAAAGATGCTGAGGTAGCCGCTTCCGCCGGTCACCTGCACATGGAAATAGGCCGTCGTGTTAGCCGTCATGACGTTCCCGAGGATCGAGACACCGTCATCGCCGTCTCCGTCATCGTTCGGATTCGAGGTCTCGGCATCAATCGCTGTTCCCAGCCTGAGATCGCTGCTGATGAGGTGTGAACCCAGAGCTGCGCCACCACTCGTGGTCAGGTCACCGAAGTCAACGCCGACCAGCAGGGCCGAATCGGTATCGGCATCGTTGGAGTTGTCGGTTTCGGTGTTGCCTGCCTGGGATACGGTCATGCTGGCCGTGGAGCCCGCGGCACCGTCGGCGTTGACGGTGAAGACCACCGTCTCAGACTCGCCGGCACCAAAGTCAGCGAACTGAAGCACACATGAGCCGCCCTGCAACGATGGACTGCTGTCGCAGGTCGTATTTCCACTGCTATCGCCGGTGTAGGAGCTCGCGGTAGCGGTGCTCATGTTGAACCCGGTCTCGGTGATCGTCAGCGTGATGTCGGCCGTCGCCGCAGCAACACCGTTGTTCGTGACGACCACATTGACAGTCGCCCCGGGGGTGCCATCCAGGTTGATGGTCGCATCGGTGATGTTCACGGCCACCGACAGGTCAATGCTGTCGTTGGCGTTGATAAGACCGATGGCATTGCCGTTGCCGGCATTGACATCGTAGTCCGCGCCATCGGTAATGGTCACGATGAGGGACTCGTCGCCCTCGGCATCCGAGTCATTGATGGTGACGACGGTCAGGGTCGCAGGCGCGGAAGGCGTAACGGCAGACGTGATGGACAGGCTCGGTGTGGGCGTGTAGTCCGCCCCGGCCGTCGTCGTGACGTCCTGGTAGCTGAAGAGGGCTGTGTAGCTGGCCTCTGCTGCCACGCTCGGCGTTACGGTGAACGTCAGGTTCGCCCCTTCCGCTACAGGAGATGCATCCGAGATGGAGAGCTCCGGCTGCGACTCGTTGTCGAGGATGGTGGCGACGCCGATGCCGTCGGACAGCGAATAGCGGGCGTTGGTCGCAACCTGTACGTTGAACGTTTCAGTGCCTTCGTAGACGAGATCGTCGATGATCTGCACGAGAAGGTCTGTCGAGGTCGTCCCCGCGGCGAGAACGGCCGTGTAGGCTGCCAGGCCGGTTCCGTCACCGTCGTTGTAGTCCGTGTCGTCGCTTCCGCCGGCCCCGTTGTCGGCATCGGTGGAACCATCGATGAACGCGATGTCAGGGGTCCCTGCGTTGGTACCAAACGTGAGATCTTCGTCGATGGGACCCGAGAGCGTAATCGTCATCGGGATCGTGCCCGCGTTCTCAGCCGCGGATCCGTCCGCGATGGACAGCGTCGGGTTCGACTCATCGTCGACAATGACGATTTCCTGATCGTCGTCGACGATCGTGCCGCCACTCGCATTGGAAATGACGAGTTGGAAGCACTCACTGGCGTTCTGCGCCTGATCGGCGTTCTCGCGGATGGAGTCCTCCAGCGTCTGGACACTGACCGGCTGGCTCGCCGTGGAGCCCGACAAGAAGGTCAGGGTACCGGACGCTACTACGAAGTCAGTCCCCGCCGTAGCGGAGTTGACGGTGCCCACGGAACACGTGGCTTTCGGTAGCACCGCATAGTCGACGGTGATGTTGGCGCCGGGTGCCGCGTCGACGGTCACCTGAGCGGTCAACGTATTCCCCTCGGTCACGGTCGCATCCGCGGGGACGTTGAAGTTCTGGGCTTGGGAGGGTAGCACTGACGCGAATGCCAGAAGCACCAGCCCAATGAGGGTTTTACCCAGCGTTAGTATCCGCCCGTGAGTAGTAACAGAATTCATGACAGCCTTCCTGCTGATGTTTGCACAACGTTGCCGGGCGGCTGCCGCTGTCGTCATGGGGGACGTACGACACTCCGCACCGCTAACCAGTCACTGAAAACGGACGTGAGTAGCTGAATTCGGTCACATGTCCCATTTGTGTCGTCTTTTGTCCGATTTGTGATAGCGGATGTCTGCTATCCGTTGGCCCCCTGTCCGAAATGCGTCCTTTCGCACCCTGCCACACCGATTGGAATCAGCCCAAAACGGCCGATTTTTGTCCAGGAGCGGCCGAATTGGACAACGGGCCGTCCGATTCCCTCCAGTCGTGTCCGAATCGCTTCAATTCGGCCCTGAAGGGGCATTAGGGCCCAAAAACGGCAGGGAGAGTCGGCACCTACCGGATCAACTGGATCGGCACGGCGCGCTCAGCGCCATCTGCACTCCGGACCAGCAGGAAATAGGTGCCACCTGCCAACTGTTCGGGCAGGCGCCATTGAACGGGACTCCTTCCGAGCTGGACGGACAAGCCGGTGACCCTTCTCCCAATCGGATCAACAAGCAACAGCGAAGCGGCCAGCGGGGCTCGGTCGAGTCGAACGTTCAGCAGTCCCCGGGTAGGATTTGGATATACCTCCAGGCTCGGTGCATCTGGCAGCGACGGCTCGCCACCCATATAGAGCGATCCCTGATACGCGCCCGCATCGGACGCGAGGCCGACGGGCCGGATCACACCGTCGAGGTCCGTGCCGACCGAGTACTCCGGGGCACCCAGGTTCATTGCAGGGCTGCCGGGCTGGAGGCGGTAGTTGCCCTCTTCGCCCGGGGCCGCCGGAGCCACGAACAGGGGATCGGCATAGATACTTGTCGGGAATGCAGATGAGAAGTCGTCCGCAACGATTCCGTAGGTGTGGCTGCTAAAAACCTCCTCGGACTCCGGAAAAAAGAACACGCTCGATTCGATGCTCAAATCCACCTCGTCCGCCGCGAACAAAGCCGACCTCTCGTTGCGGGCGTTGAAGATGCTGTTGGCAATCAGCACTTGAATCCCGTCATGGGGTGGGTCGTACTCGATGTGCATGATGTAGTTGTTGCCGACGATGTCGTCCACGGTGATGTGGCGAAATTCGAACGTTTCGTCGGCCCCGTCTGCTTCTATCACGATTGCCGAGTATGAAGTCGGCTCCGTATAGGTGCCCCCTCGGCCGTAGATCAGCGTATTGGTGACCGTGCTGCCCCCGCCCCAGAGCTTGAGTCCGTCGGCTTCGTTGTGCGCAATCACCGAGTCCCAGATGTGTGTGCTGTCGGACTTTGAGTCGAGTCCATCGCCCCGATTGTACAGAACCCGAACACGCTCAAACTCGATCGGGCCATCCGAGGGCTCGATTCCGAAGCCGTCGGGACGGTCAAAATGATTCGGCCCAAAGACGCCCTGGTAGTAGAACCCGGACCAGGACAGCTCCGTGTCCCTGATCATCACTTCTCTCCAGTTACCGTCCTTGGAACCGATAATCCCTCCGAGGCCACAATAGGTGAAGCGAGAATCTGATATCACGAGACCGTGCACGTTGTGCATGTTCACCGCGGCCTCATCCATGTGATGGATGTACAGGTCTTCCAGATGGATATCGGTCTGCGACTCATCTCCAAGAATGGCGTCCCGCGAGGGCGCTCCGTTGTCGGAGGTCAGTTCGAGACCCTTGAGGTGAACGTGAGACTGATCGGTGATGTCCACCAGCGCCAGCAGATTGCTCGATCCTGCGAGGATGGGGCGCTTGCCCGGCTCTCCCCTTATCACCGTTCTCATCCCTGGAATCCCGGAGGGTGGACGCACGATATCATCGTCGAAAACGCTCAGGCTGTAGCGTCCCTCAAGAATGACCAATGTGTCTCCAGCGGCCATCTGCCGGGAGGCGAAGCCCGGCGTTGCCCACGGATCGGCCATCGTCCCCGAACCGGCGTCGCTTCCCGCCGGGGAGACATAGTGTGTCTCGGGCATGGCGTTTCGCGACGCGTAGGATGGGAGGAGGTTTTCGGGGCCCTGATTCCCCGTCAAGAGCACGGCCGCAGCCGTGAGTACGGCTCTGTTCATGGTCGTCTTGCCAGCTATTGTTGGATCGCTCGCCACTGGTTGACACGAAGAACCGCGACCTACGGGATCAGGCTTACCTGGAAAGGGTCGCGCCAATCTGACGCGTTCTTAGTGCCTACCGACGAACGATCATTGAGGTAGTAGCGTGACCGCCGGCTTTCGCCAGAATCAGGTACACGCCACTTGCAAGACCCTCGAGATCAACGCTGACCTCGTGATTCCCGGGGAGATAGAACTCCTCTTCTGTAACCGTGACCAGGCGGCGACCCAACGTGTCGTAGAGTTCCAGCGTGACCCGGCCCGCGTGGGAGACCGCGAACGGTACGGTCACGCTCTCCAGGGCGGGATTGGGGAAGGGCGACCTCAGGCTGATCCCAAGGGAGGACGGAAGCTCAGGCGGGCGGGCCGTCGCAGTCCACGAGTCGAACGTCGCTTCCTCCATGTTCCCTGCCAGATCGGACGCTACAGAGACAAACTGATACGTTGCCAGCGTGTCGCCATGGAATACACCGTTGGTTTCAGAAGTCCGCAGCCATCGCTCGAAGTCGTTGCCGTCCCGGGATACGTAGATGCTATACGAGGCGATACCGGCGCCGACGTCAGACCCAGACCATGAGACGACGTAGTTTGATGAATCTGCTTCCTGCACAGACTCGATCATGGAGACCGGGGGATCCGCGTCGAGCACGTTGGACCACTGATTGGTACGGATAGACGGGTTCGAGTCGAACACGATGTCCGCACTTGCCGAGAGTACAGAACCCGTGGTCAACTCTCCGCGAGGCCTGACAGAGAATGAGACTGCGCCTTCGCCCCCAGGTGGAAGGTGATTGGGTGGCAGGAATCCGTTGAGGGGGTTCGTCGTCATGGACCCGGTCGATGGGTCCAGTGCCGTCATGACCCAGCGAACCTCTCCCGAGGTCTCGTCAAGACTGGATGTGAGGTACACGAGGGCATCGACGGCAGGACGCAGGTCCAGGAGCGAAGAGGTGCTGGAACGATTCCAGGCGTCCCCAGCGATCGTCGAGTCAGCAAGCGAGACGGTGCCAAAACCAAATGTCTCGAGATCGAAGAGTTCAGGATCCAGGATGGTGGAGATCTCAACCCGGCGAGCGGGAGCGGTCGCGGAAACGAGGTTCTCGAAGAGGATGGTATACGACAGCACCGACTCGGCCGAGACCATTCTGCGTTCGCCGTGGCCGAGTGGGCCTCGGAGTTCGTTGGGGTCCTCAGACCTCCGGTGTGGCAAAGGCACTGAGTGCGGTCCCGGCCAATCGAGTGGCCGCTGCAGTTCCTCCTTCCATTCGTCTTCCAGGCATTTGTCGATGGCCTCGATGCCACGGCCAATCGATCCTGATAGACTGAGCGCCAATCCGATCGCCGTCGAACCGCTCAGGGCATGCCCGCTGCAGACGAGGGCCTGCTTGAAGGTCTCGAACAGCAGCTTGATGTAGTCAATCGGGGCATCCGAGTCACCAGCCACATTGATCCCCAAGCCTGCCAAAGTCGACAGGTGGCCAATCATCTCGTTGATGCACTTCATCTTTATTCGCCCCCCATAGGCCGAAGCAACCTCCTCAAGCGCGGCGAGTAGTCCGGCCTTGAGGCAGGCGTCCCCTATGCGCCCCCCCTTTCCGGCCGAACTGGACAACGGATCCACGCCAACCAGCGGTGGAGAGGTGGCCAGGGTCAACCTAACATCCGCGTCCGACGTCCCCGGCCGCACGTACTCCATATCCAGAAGGCACGGGATCCCAGGTGGGACCCGGGGGATCAGCAAGGAAGTTGCGAGAGCCGCATCTGTGCTGTCCAGAACCAGGTCAGATTCCGGCAGACTCGGAAACCAGTCGCCCACGCCTCCTCGTAGTCTGGGCGGGGCATCTTCGGGAAAACCGCCCACTCTGAGCGGAACGAGGATTGCGTCGACATTCCCGGAGTTGGTCAACTGGATGGTCGCGTTGTTCAGTCCCTCGGTCGTAGCTGGAGGCCCGACGTACGAGGCTAGCACAACTGGAGCCTCGAGAGGAACAACGTGCAGCCCGTCCACAAGACTAGCTCGTTCCGAACCCGCTCCGCTAGCCACGACGGTCCACGAGTCCAGAAACCTCCCTCCCGTGTCGAGCTGGATGGACAGCAGGTTCCCCGTCGGAGACACGCGGAGCCGTAGCGGCTCCCAGATCTGTGCCCCCCTCTCAAGACTGACGGTCGTCGACTCGGTGAATCCGCTCCCCAGGATGGACACCGTGACCACCCCACCCTCCCCGACGGATGTCGGATAGACCGCATCGACTGCCATATGGCCGGACCGGGGCAGGCTCTCGACGACAGACGCCCCGCCGCTCGTATTCGTGAAGTTGGACCCGCCTACGACAATTCGACTCGAATCCAGGGCGATGTCCCAGGTGGAATCATCGGGGATCGCGGCCACCGCAACCATCCCTTCCTGCACCCAATGGCCACCATGTCGGGATAGCAGCCGCAGTTCGTTGTTGCCAAAGATCTGGCCAACCGGGACAACGGGAACGGCTATGAAGTCGTCGTTCATTTGAGTCGTTGCTGCCGCAAAGATGCTGCCTTCCAGGACAACCTTGGACTCGACCTCCCACTCTGCCTCGGACCTTACGTAGACGGTGACTTCGACCCCGCCGCCAGACTGATTGAGCACTGTCGCAAGCCGGGCACCCGAAGGCGCGATATCGGCGACGGGAGCACCGAAGAAGGCCCGCTCAAAGCTCCACGCATCGCCTCTAAGCACGTAGGTGCTGAAGGTGTGATAGGAGTTGACCGCCAGCGTTCCACCGGACAGGGAAATAGTCGCGGCGAAGCCGTCCGAGGCTACAGGGGTCGGCGCGACAAGGGTCTGATCCAAAACGACCGTTGATTCGGTCGCTTTGTAGAGGTAGACGATTCCCTTGCCGTCCGGCTGTGCCCCGGCGACTGCGACCCACTCCCCCCAGACATCCAGAGCGTACCCGAAGAAACCATTAGGAAGGGGATCCCTCAGAGTCGCCAGAAGCGTCCACTCGCCTCCTGTTCGTCGATATACCGAAACAGCATCCCGACAGTCCTGGGCGCACTGTCGCCCTTCGTCCAACACGGCCAGGCTGTCTCCTATCGCGACGCCGCGGCCGCCCTGTGGAAGTTCTACCCCGGCCTCCCATCCGGAGGCTCCCCTATTGAAAAACTGTGCGGTACCGCGCGAGGCGTATCCGAGAATCACGCCAGCAGCGCTCACATCGACCGCTTCAACGCCCTCCGACGTCAGGCTGGTCTCGAATAGCCCAAGATTGGCAGCGTGAACGGCTTGGCCACTGACCGTCTGTAGAGACCCGGCCACCACAAGCAGCGACGCGAACAGTCGGCTGAATCCCCACACTGCAATGCTCTTGGGCCAGGCGCGCGTTGCCGGGCGGGAGGCGCAGCGCCGTGTCATCGGCTCCGGTGCATCAGACGACTCGCACTCCACGCTCCAGCTCGAACTGTCCAGATATAGACCCCCGGAGGGTATCCACTTGCATCGATGCTCCACTCATGAGGGCCCGGAGCGAGCACCCCGTCAAACACCGTGGCCAGGCGACGCCCCAGAATGTCGGTTAACTCGATGCGCGCGGATTCTGCCGAGGGCATGTCGAGCCACAGGGTCGTGTTGGTGCGGACTGGATTCGGATACACGCCCCATGGGATGCCTTCACTTGCCGCCTCGTGGGCTTGGTGGACATTGGTGCCCCCGCCGGAATGGGCCCACCTGACATCACCGGTCACCCTGCCCTCGGTGACGCCCGTTGAGTCGGGTTCCTCCAGGGAAACTCCGTAGCCATCGGACGTGAGGAATGAAATGTCTTCCATTACAGTCGTGCCCGACAAGGACCGAAAGACGCGCGTGCTCCTCACCCGAACAGCCGGTCGAGAGATTCCGTCCGGCAGAATGAGTTGTCCCGTCGCGTCAACGACGCTCTCCGCGTGCACGCTGTCGGCGAGCGTAATCGTGGTCGTCCCGAGGGTAGTTGTCGTAGTAGCCAAGGCACTTGAGGACACGGCCCTTCCCAATTCCAGCGGAAACTCCAGGACGACCAGAGCAGGGCTGTAGACCAGCTTCCCTTCTAACCCCGGGACATTGCTCGCTGACCCCAATTGCGACAGCCTGGTGTCGCGAAGAGCCTGATAGACCCAGGCCTCCCCCTGAAAATCAGTATCCGCTACCTCGCCATATGTAACGTGCGTCGCGCCAGAAAACTCCGCAGCAAACGGGGTCGCCGCTGGAGCCAGGATTGAAGTCTGAGTCGACAGGGCCGGGAGGTAGCTGAAGACCCATTGATTGCCGCTCCCAGGTGTGCCGATGTCCAACTCGATTCTTGCGCTTTCGCTGGCCATCACCACCGTACCCGGCTGGACGGTGGCTGCAAAGTCGGCAAACGTGATCGTCTGGGCGGTCGATCCGGTGGCCCACAAGAGTGAGGCCAACAGGCATGCTCGGTAGATGGATGTGGAGTGCGCCATCACTTTCACGAATTGTGTGCAAGCCTGTACACGCAATTCGCGGCCGGGCGGGATCACCGAGCGTCCAGCCTGAAACGACCACCGCCTACCTCATGGGACTCCTTTCGACAGAATTCCCCGCGGAGCCCGCCCTACGGCACCTGCAACCGCATCGCCCGCGGCAACCCTCGATTCACACGAGGCAGCCACCGGGTTCGCATCATCCCCGCCTGCTCGGCCAGCCGGCCGAGCATCTCGCTGTAGTACGCAAACATGCTCTCCTGGTCCGCCGTCATCGGCCCGGTCCAGCCGCCGACCTGCCCATACAGCGAGCGCACTCGGGACATGAGCTCCTGATACTTGCGGCTCAGCTCTGCAATCTCAGAGCGCTCGCTCGAAGCGCGGACCGCATCGCCCAGAGAGCTTAGGTACGCCTCGGTGTGCACCACGAACTCGGCGTCTCGAGCAACCGTATTCCAAAGGTCACCGATTGCGAACTGCGTCTCCGTCCAGTCGGAGCGCACGGCCGGATCCACCTCCAGGCGCGGATCTTCCATCACCGTCAACGGCTGTTCAAATACCTCGCCGGCCAGCGTCAGTCGAACGCGATACTGCCCCGGCAACGCCATGGGACCAGAGGGCGCAAAACCCGTGCGCCCCGCGCGCCCGCCGGTCGTGTCCGCCGGCGCCGGCGCCAGATCCTCGTGCCGGAAGTTCCAGGTTGTGCGATGCATTCCCGCTGAGGTGTCCACGCGCAGCGATCGCACGTGACTGCCATCCAGACCGAGGATGTCCAGAGCCACATCGGAGGCAGACACGCCGCGAGCCAGCTGGTACGTGATCAGCGCCCCGCGCGCCGGATTTTGACCGTAGAAAATCATGTCCCCGGCATGCCCCCGCTCACTGCGATAGCGAATCATGCGGGCCGTCGGCGGCTCGAACAGCGGCGAAGCATCGCCTCGCGCCGCCGCCTGAATCGGCCCGAGATCGTCCAGTATCCAGATGCCCCGGCCGTGGGTGCCCAGCACCAGGTCGTTGTCCCGCGGATGCACGACAAGATCGTTCACGGCGGCCGTCGGCAGATTGGCCGTCCATTCGGTCCAGGTCTCTCCCCGATCCACGGAGACAAACAGACCGATCTCCGCTCCGAGGTAGAGTGCATTCGGCTCTCTGGGGTCCTCCCGCAGGGTGCGCAGCACGCGGCCGTGCGGCAGCCCCGTGGTGATCGAGCGCCACGTCTCACCAGCGTCGTCCGTCACGTAGAGGTAGTTGCCGTAATCGTCATTCCGATAGTTGTTGACCACCACGTACGCGGTGCCCGCGGCGTGTCGCGAGGCCTCGATCCCGGCGACCCACAGATCGTCTGGAGCTCCAGGCAAGCGCTCCGTGACGTCCGTCCAGGTAGCCCCGGCATCGTGCGAAACATGCAGCAGCCCATCGTCCGTGCCTGCCAGCAGGAAATCAGCGTCCAGTGGGCTCTCGGCAATCGAGGCGATGGTCGGCCAGTACGGAATGCCGTCATCCAGTGACAGCGTGGAATCGTGCGGCACCTGCCCCATGATGGTCATGTAGCGCCGGTCCGTCCCCGTGGTCAGATCACCGAGCGCCTCCCAGGTATCACCGCCGTCACGCGAACGCCAGAAGATGTTCGTGGCGGCATAGATCGTCTCCGGGTGGTGCGCACTCAGCACAAACGGTCCGTCCCAGTTGGCGGGAGCCATGGCGTTGCCCAGCTCGGGCTCCGGCACGCCCGGCCCCCAGGACGTCCAATTACGCCGAGGACCAATCCTTCCCTGCGGATCCCCGGGACGAATGGACCGCCGCTCACCCGTGCCGAGGTCGAGCATGGACAGCCCCAGGTACTGCGATTCCGTGTAGAGCCGGTCGGGATCGGATCGGGACACGTGATTGACAAACCCATCGCCCCCACCCGTCTTGATCCAGTCCTCGTTGAGGATGCCTCGGTTACGGTAGGTCTCGCTGGGCCCAGCCCAACTTCCATTGTCCTGCAGACCCCCGTACACCCAATAGGGATCACGCATGTCGACATCCACCCGGTAGAACTGGGCGATGGGCAGCGAGGTCACATAGAGCCACGTCAGCGCTCGGTCGTAGGAAATGCCGATGCCCCCATCGTCCCCCTTGATCACGTGCCGGGAGTCGGCGGGGTTGACCCATACGATGCGGTCGTCGCCGTGGAGGGACTGGCGCGCGCGTGTGAACGTCCGGCCGCCGTCATCCGACCAGCTGAAGCTGTTCTGCATGTAGATGCGCTGGTCGTCGCTCGGGTCCATGTACGGCTGGCTCGCGTACATCGGGCGAGGATTCCAGTCGCTCATGAATGTCCAGGTCTCCCCTCGGTCTTCGCTGCGATACACGCCGGCCCGGCGCTCGCCGTAGGCCGTGGAGGCGTTGTACTGCCAGCCCTGCTCGACGCTGATGGTGATCACGGACGGATCCGCTTCCCAGAGTGCAATGCCGATGCGTCCAAAGTCGCCCTCCGGCAGACCGTTGCGCATCTCCCGCCACGTGCGGCCGCCGTCTGTGGACTTGTGCAGGCCGCTGCCCGGACCACCCCCGTGAAAGCCGTAGGCCCGGCGCTGACGCTGGTAGGTTGCCGCATAAAGAATGTCGGGGTTGGTGTGATCCACCGCGACATCCACCACGCCCGTCTCGTCATCGACAAACAGCAGTCGTTCCCACGTCGCGCCGCCGTCGCTCGTTTTGTAGAGGCCTCGCTCAGGGTTCGGTCCCCACAGGTGTCCCATGCCGGCCACCCACGCCACGTCAGGATCGCTCGGATGAAGGGCGATGCGGCCTACATGTCGGGTCTCGTCGAGCCCGAGATGGGTGAACGTCTTGCCGCCGTCGGTCGATCGATAGACGCCGTTCCCCCAGGACGAACTCTGCCGATTTGCACGTTCTCCGGTGCCCACCCACAGGATGCTGTCCGCGATGGCGTGCAGCGCAATGTCACCGATGGAGTGCACCGCCTCGTTCTGGAACTGCGCCTCGAACGTGACGCCGTTGTTGGTGGTCTTCCAGACTCCGCCGGTCGCGGACGCCACGTAGAACGTGTAGGGATCGTCGACCTGAACGGCGAGGTCGACCACGCGACCACTCATGGTGGCAGGGCCGATTTCGCGGAATTCCAGACCGTCAAGGAAGCTGTCCGGCAGGGGCTGCGCGTTGGCCGTGAGGGAGAACGCGAACAGGGCTAGGCAGAGGAGGCGAGGCATGGGTCGTGGCGCTTGGTCGGTGCAACAATACCCCGGGCGCGAGTAGGCTTCCAGCGTTGTCACGCCCGCGAAAGTCTACTCCCGCAGGTACTCCGCGGCCGCCAACCTCACCGCGTTCAGCACGGCCCTTGTATCCGGTCCAGTCTCATCCCCACCGGCAGTGTTGAATGTCGCCAGCACCCCACGCCCTTCCTCCGGATCGAACAGCATGAAGGAAAAGAACCCCCGCTGACTCCCGGTATGTCCGACCAGCCCTCGATCCGGATAGAGCCAGAACGTGAGCCCCATGCCTTCATGGCCGAGTTCCATCTCCCCCACGGGCACCACCTCCTGCCACATTTCAGCAAGGCTCTCCCGGCTCAGGACCGGGGCATCCACGGCGCCGGTGAGGAAGCCGATCCACTTCGCCAGATCGTCCACCGTGGCATTCAGCCCGCCGTTGGACACCGTGATGCCCGTGTTGAAATCGCCGTTTGCGACGGGGCTCCCTTCGACGAGCCGATAGTTCTCCGACCTGTGCTCAGCCAGATGCCACGGCGCCACGTCGAAGTAGGCCGAGCGCATGCCGAGCGGCCGGAAGATGTTTTTCTCGATGTAGGCTTCGAACACATCGCCCGTCACCGCTTCAATCATGCTTCCCAGGAAGACGATGCCGGGATTCGAGTACTGGAATCGTGAGCCGGGCTCGAAAGCGATGTCCGTGTAGGGCATCATGGCCACCAACTGACTCCACGCCGTGGGCTCCCAGGGCTGCCAGTCCTCACCGCCGTCCCAGGGCCATGTCGAACCCCGGAATCCGGCTGCGTGCGCCATGAGGTGCCCGACCGTGATGTCCTGCATCGAGCCGAACGGGTTGTGCGCCTGCCGCAGCTCCGGCACGTATTCGACAATCGGGTCCTCAAGCGAGATGAGTCCGCGGTCCCTGAGCTGCATGACCGCGACGCCTGTGAAAGTCTTTGTGATGGACGCCCAGTGAAACAGGGTCTGGATGTCGACTGGTCGCTTGTCTACGACCGCCCACCCAAGGTCCTGCCGCTGCGTTACGGCACCGCCCTCAACCAGGGCGAGCGTGCTTCCGACGATGCCGGAGGAGGCAATCAGCCGTTGATGCTCCCGCTCAACAGACGCCCAGTCCTGGGCGTGGGCCGAGGAGGCAGCGGACAGGATCAGGACCGAGAGCAGGAAGCGTGCGGGTCGCATGGGCGTTTGTGTGTGGCGAGGGCTGATGGCAATACCGGGCATCGTGCAGAGAAGGTCAACCCAGACTGGTCTCAACGCCCGATGACGACACGCCTGGCCCACCGAAGGTCGCCGAACTCCAAAGCGACCAGGTATACCCCAACAGGCAACCCCGCCGTCTCGACCAGAAGCTCCTGGCTCCCGACAGACACATGATGGGAGCGGTTGCCACCCAGTGGCCGACCCAACACATCGAACACGGCGATCTCGACCAGGCCGGGGCGTGCCACTTGCACGGGAATCGAAGCCGAGCCGTTGGCTGGATTCGGAAACACGGCCCCGACCTGAAATCTCTCCAGCCGGTGAGAAGACTCGACGCCCACCGGCCCCGTCGGCGGCCCAAAAACAATACTGTTCGGAGTATCCAGCCCGGCACCGGCAATGAACTTGCCCTGACGCTCTCCCGTGGCAAAGTCATAGCGATATACCGCGTTCGCCGTCCAGTCGCAGACGTATAACAACTCGTCCTCCGGCCCGAACGTCCACCCCTCGGCGTGTTGCAAGCCCTCAGCCACTACCCGCGTGAAACCACGGGTCTCCAGGTTGTACTCCACCACGCGCCCGGATCCGCGGGTGCTCGTGCCCCATTCCACGATGTACGCCTGGTTCGAATCGCCCAACCAGACATTGACGGGCCCGGAAAGCCCGGAAATGAGCACCTCGAAGCTGCCGTCCTCGTCGTAGCGCCGCAATTCCCCGGCGGCGAAGGTGACCACATGGAGTCGCACCTGACTGTCCCAGGCCTGGCCCATGGGTGCGACGTCTGAGCCGTTCGCCGTGACCTCGTCCACGAACACACCGGTCGCACCGTCGAATCGGGCGACCTCTGGCTGACCGGCTCCCCATTGGCTCACGTACAGGTATCCGTCGGGACCGAAGGCCGCCTTTGTGGGCCTCGAAAGCTGGTATCCCGATGTGAAGTCGCCCAGGTAGGTGCCTGACTGCCCATCGTACTTCTTGACCGCCGAGTTTCCGTGTCCCGTCACCAGCAGATTCCCGTCGGGGGCCCACAGCACCTCCTGAGGATGCAGCAGACCACCGGCTCCCGACTCCACGAATTCGTCCACGTAGGCCCCGGTGTCCGCTCGATAGCGCTTGACGGACGATGTGTTGCGCGAACTGATGTAGATGTATGCGCTCGACTGTGCGACCGCGACATCCGGAACCAGCAGCGCCAGAAGGACCAGCGCTGTGGCAAGCCTCACTGCTGCCTCACCGCCGGGAAGATCTCCCAGCTCGTCTCATCGATTGTGCCGTCCTCGGCCGCCGCGTTGGCAGACCAGGTGGGGTCAACCACGTACCGGGTCAACTCGAACTCACTCCCGGCCAGGGTCCATGTGCCGGCCTCCCACGCATCGCCCAGGCCCCGCCACTTGATGAACGAGTTGATCTGCCCGGACTCCGGATCGAAGCTGCTGTTCACCAACATGTTGCTCTCCCGAAATCCGGTCACCTCCGGCGGAGAAGTCAACTGCGTCTCATCCTCATCGGCATAAGCATACGTGACCTCAGGCGTGCGAAACGTAAGCGCCTCCAACTGACCGTCCCCGACCTGTCGAAGCCACACCTCGGAGGAATTGTAGGCACCGAGCGCGCAGGACATCCTGAACAACCTGGCCGTTCGACCATCGGCGAGCACGACATCGACGCTCTCGTCCGGAATCATGGGCTCTTCGCCGGGTTCGCGGTCGATGCAATCGTCGGCAAACGAACTCGTCAACAGGGCAGCCGCGTCCTCCATGGTCGCGGTCGGATTTACCCGGACCACCGATTCAACGGGCGTCTCAGGACCGGCTTCGTCCACCGTCTGATCACCGCCCTGCCGCTCTCCGCATCCCAAGAGTGCGAGGGCTATCAAACAAGCGACAATCCGGGTCATGGCGGCAGCAACTGGCGACAAGGAATCCGAATATAGGTCCACGCTCTCTGCGCGCACGTTGCGGCGTATGTTGTCGGCATGCAGACCGCCGCGCTCCTTGTCACTGCCCTCGTAGCCCTCCTGCACCTCTATTTCCTGGTGTTGGAGATGTACCTCTGGGACAAGCCGTATGGCATGCGGGTCTTCGGCAACACGCCCGAGAAAGCCGCGGCGACCAAGGTGCTAGCCATCAATCAGGGCCTCTACAACGGCTTCCTGGCCGCAGGCCTCATCTGGGGAATCTGGCTGGGCGATGCGGGGGTTGCCATCCGGCTCTTCTTTCTCGGCTGCGTGATCCTGGCGGGAATCCTCGGCGCGATTACCGCGTCGCGCAAGATTCTCTGGGTTCAGGCGGCGCCGGCAGCGCTTGCGCTGGCGCTGACGCTCGCGTCCTAGGCCGATCCGGCACGCCCCTCACTGCACCATCAACACCTGGCCACCCCTGCTCCCTGGCGCTACAACCACATAGAGCCCGGCCGGCAGCGCAGAGATGTCCAGCGTGGTAGGGGCACCGGTACTCGCGACCCGCAGGACCCGCCTCCCCAGCACATCAAACAGCTCCAGCTCTCCCGGCTGGTGCCCGCTGACCATCACCTGTCCGTCAGCCGGGTTTGGATACATGTACAACTGTGGCCTTGAAGGGTGAGCCTCGGCCGAGCTGGAGGACGAGATCACCATACGAAGTCGCTGCCAGATTTCGTCGTGGAAATCAAGCGGTGCCAGACCACCACCGGGATCGCGCCCCATGCGGACCATGATCAGATCCAGCGACGGCGCAACGGAAATGAACTGACCTTGAGAACCCGCCGCGATCAGGGCGTCGGCAGGGGCGTGGGTCGAAATAGCGCCCTGCATCGTTTCCGGACTGTCGGCCGGGATATAGGATGCTTGCCCATTCAGCCACCAGAGCAGCCCGTAGGACGGGTTCAGCTCCTGTGACGGCACCAGCATGGCCCGGGTGAACGCGGTGTCGGGCAACACCTGGGTGCCTTGCCAGTCACCTCCCGACCGAACAAGCAGACCGAAGCGAGCGGCGCTGCGCGCAGTCGAATAGAAGAAGTTGTTGAAGCCGCTTGCCTGCCAGTGGCCTGTGAATCCGGTCGTGGAGGTAAGCCGGTTCCGCGTGAAGTCGGTCAGATCTTCGCCCGATGCCTGTTCAACCACGTCCCTCAGCAAGCTGTACGGGGCGTTGTGATACACCCACCGCTGGCCGGGCTCCACGCGTTTCTGCAGGCACAACCGAAGCGTGCAGCCAAAAGAAACGTCTTCATCCAGTCCGGTTGTCATGGTCAGCTGGTGCCAAACCGTGATGCGCCGCTCGTCCTGTTCCGGCATCGAGGTCCACCGACCCAGATAGTCCGTCGTCGCACTGTCCAGGCTCACGAGCCCCTCGTGTTGCGCCATGCCCACCAGGGCGGCCATCAGACTCTTCCCGGCCGAATACCAGACCCGCTCGTCGTCTCTGGCAGCTCCCGCGAAATACTCCTCCACCACGATGCGTCCCCGGTGGAGCACGACGAAGGCCCGCGTATTGCGATCGTCCAGGAACGCCAGCAGCTCTGCCAGCGCCTCGGAGTCCCAGGACAACGAGGCCGGACTGACGCTCTCCCACTCTTCGCCCTCGGTGGGCGGGAAGTATTGCGCACGCACGCCGGCCGCCCCGAGAACCAGGAGCAGCATCAGGAGAATAGAGCCCTGCAGGACCCGCTCCGAACACCTGCACACGAACTCGGTCATGCAGCAACCTACGTGCAGGCCCGACCTTCGGCAACGCAGTCCGGGCTCCCGTGTCCTATCTGCATGATTGCCCTGCTAGTTGCTCTGTTCATCGCGCAGCCAGACACCGTCGTGCTGGCCGGCGTCCCCTTCACGCTCCAGAGGCTCGATGCCGGTCCCGGGGAGGTAAACATGGCCGCCGGTGATTTCACGGGCGATGGGCGCATGGACACGATTGCCGTTTCGGCAGGGTCCCATCGTCTGACACTGTTCGCGGGAGACGGCCGTGGTCGCTTGACGCGCCGCACCTCCGTGCAGGCCGGACGTAATCCCACCAGCGTGCAGGCCGTCGACCTCAACGGAGACGGGCACCTGGACGCCGTGATTGCAAACCACGAAACGAGCCATGTCACGCTGCTGCATGGCGACGGTGCGGGCGGCTTCGTCGAGGCCCCTAACTCCCCTGTTCGAGTGGATGTGGAGCCGCACCCCCACGTGGCCAGAGCTCACGACATAGACGACGATGGCGTGCTGGACCTCCTGGTCGATGATCGCAACCGCGGCGGCATCCGGGTGCTGCCGGGATTGACTGGCCGCTCGTACCTGATCGACACAGGAGGCGACCCCTACCTCGGGTTCGATCTGGCGGACCTCGACGGAAACGGGTTTCCTGACCTCGTGACTCCGAATCCCCGAACGGCTGCAGTCGCCATGAACCGGGGCGGATCCTTCTCGCCACCTCAGGCCATCGGAACACTGGCTCCGTTCGGCGTGGCCCTTGCAGACCTCGACCATGACGGGGCGCCTGACTTGGTTGCGGTGTCCGGCGAAGGCTCAAACGACATCGAAGTCTGGGCCGGACCGAACTTTTCGTCCCGCATCGCCCGGATTCCCATGAGCCGCGGCGCCAAGCTGGTGGCCACCGGGGACCTCAATGGAGACGATGTGGACGACGCAGTGGTATGCGGCTGGAGCGCCGGTCTCCTGGTTGTCGCCGGCGGGACCCTCACTACGGACTCCCTCTCCTTCGAAGGCAACGCGTGGGGTCTTCTACTGGCCGACTTCAACGCGGACGGCAGGGATGATCTGGTCGTGGCAGACGGCTCAAGCTCCAGAGCGGTGCTGTACCTGAGCGTCACTTCTGAAACACCCGCCCCGAATTCGGGGGACCGACGGTGAGGCGGAATCCAAACTGAGGCAATCCCGTGCCGTGTTCGTTTCGGCTTACCAGGAGGCCCATTGATCCACGTCTCGCCCACCAGACGCGTGCGTTGAGCGAGCGCGCCCAGCCCCGTTCAAACAACGGGGCCGTGACCCAATCGGTGCCGAACCAGGCCACGTAGGCGAGGTCTGCACGCAGTTCTCCGCTCACACCGCCTGAGCGAAACAGCCGGCAGCAACTCACGAATCCGCCAGCCAGCACGTTACCCGGCACGACCCCGCCCGTCACCTCGGCCTCTGCGTAGGCGGCGGAGCGCATCGCCCGCAGCTTCTGCACCGGTGTCCTGGCTGCGAGCGTCAGCAAGGGGACGAGCCCTCCCTGGGCGTACTGCAAATCCAGCTCCCTGGCACCGGTCCATCGGTGGTACCGGTTCTGCACCGCCTCGCCGCCGAATTGTCCCCGCAAGGCCACGCCGCCACCCGCAGACAGCTCAAACCCAGCCGGCCGGATCACGTAGGCGCCGGACAGCTTGAGTACATCCGCGCGATAGCCGGCTCGACGATTGGTCAGCACGTTCAGTGATCCGTCGACTACCCACGACCCACCCTGCCACCGCAGCCACAAACCGGTCGTCACGTAGTCGTCGGGGCCGGTGCGAAAAGGTCCCAGTCGATCCCCAAACGGGGCACTGTCGTTCTGGTACTGATAGAAGAAATACGGGCGATGAGCTCTCTGAGCATCCAGCGTATCTGCCGGCACGTCGTGCGCATGCGCCGCGTGACCCCAAATCAGGATCAACATGGCAGGGGCCAGCCTCACTCCACCGGTACCACGGCGAACGGCATGGCCACCCCGGCAAACGCGCTGAACACGCCCAGTCCGCCTTCAATGTTGGATGGCGGCTCGTTCAGGTCTCGCGAGTCCTGCTCGCGGCCTGCATAAAGATCCGCGTACTCCTTGTTCACGCGGTAGACTACGGCCTGGTGGGCACCGAACACCTCAAGGGTGCGCAGATTGACGTCGAAGGCGCTGTCATCGGTCGGTTCGGTAACGAGTCGGAACGGCTCGAAGCGCACGCGGATGAACTCCGGCAGGATGTAGCGCGGGTTCTCACCGACCAGGCTGTTGACCACCACGAAGTGCAGGTCTCGACGGCTGTTCTCCCAGCCGACGCGGATACTGGCCCGCTGGAGGCTTTCCCGTACGCGCGACTCTCCACCCGGAGTCTGAAGGCCGCCCGGCCCGATGACAATGCGCACAATCTCGACCCGATCCGACGATAGCGCCACGCCTTCCGGACGTTCTGGCACGGTCGTCTCAGCCTGAATCGATGTATTGCCGCGTTCCACGGTCAAACGAAACGTATCCCCTTCTTCCACCGCGAGGTCATCGCCGTCGTAGTGGTAGAAGCCGTCCGTTCCCGAGGCCTTGAGGCGGAACGGCACGCCCTCCTTGAAGAGCGTCACTACCGCATCGTTCACCGGGGTCTCGAGCGAGTCCGACTCGGACGTTTCGGAGAGTGGGATGGCCTCCGTGATGCGGATGTTGTTCACCGGCTCCTCGGTGAACAGGAACGCCTCTACCACCAGGTCATCGCCTGCCGGCTGCGTGGCGGTCGAGTCGCAAGCCGCCAGCAGGAGCGCGGCGCCCATCAGACAGAACCACCTCATAGCTCCACCCTCACGGACAGGTTGGGAGTGAGGCCGAGAAACGACACATCCGTCGTCACGAACGGCGATTGCGACAGATCGAACTGGCGATACCACACGTTCTGGCGATTGTACAGGTTGAAGATGGAAACGCCGAAATCCACGGTGGAGCTTCCCACGGGAAAACGATAGTGCGCCGAGGCGTCCAGTCGGTGATATGCCGGCAGCCGCACGCCATTCTTCTGTCCGACGTGGATGTACGTCTGCTCGCTGCCGTCAAGCAGCGTGATGGCGTACTCGGACTCGGGCGTGGTGTACGGTTTGCCTGTCGCGAGCGTGAAGGTGGCTGCCACGTTCCACCGCTCGTTGATGCGTGAACTCTGCACCACCTTGAGCTCGTGGCGCTGATCATGCAGGGCCGGGAACGGCTTGCCATCGTTCAAACCGGGGAATGTGTGCTCGACCTCGGCCAGGGTATATGACAGCCATCCCGTGGTCGGGCCGAACTTGCGCTGCAGCAGGAATTCCAGTCCACGCGCGGTCCCCGTGCCCTGGAAAAACAGATCGCTGGCCTCAAAATCGGCCTCGCCACGGCGAAAGCGCAGCGTGAACTCGGACAGTCCCGTCAGATCCTTGTGGTACGCCTCCACGTCCAACAGCCAGTTGGGCGTCTCGTAGGCGACACCCGCCAGATAGTGGGTAGAGCGCTGCACTCCGACGTCCTGCCCATCGGCCAGGAGCCAGAAATCCCGAGCCCCTTCGGTCACATTCTCGTTGACCACGCGCGCCACGAACTGGTTGTAGCGCCCGATGCCTGCCTTCAGCCGAATGCGTTCCGACAGCGCGATGCGGGCCGAGGCGCGCGGCTCGACCACCGTCTCGTCTGTCAGGTCGTGGTTGACCACGCGCACTCCGGCGATCAGGCGCACGCGGTCTGACGGGGACCAGGTGTCCTGTACGTACATCGCGAGCAGTCGAGACTGCTGATCCGCGTCCAGAATGCTGAGGGTGTCGTTGCGGGTCAGGCGATACCCGACGTCGGTGCCGGTCAGCTGTGCACCAAACCCCAGCCTGTGAGCCCCGGACACGGCCAGCTCATTGTCGATGCGCAGGGTGGCATCCGAAAGCGAGTTGTCCTCGAGGCTGCTTAGCTCCCGGCTGAAAGCCACTGTGTCGGCGTCCAGCGGAAATCGCTCCAGCAGCGAATTGCGGAGACTCTCCGAGAAATACTCCGTGTAGGACAGCATCGCGTTTGAGTACAGCTTGGAGTTCCATTGCCGGGACCATTTGCCGCTGATGCCCTGATTGCCCCAACTGGTAACGTCGAAAATATCGTTGTCCAGGCGGGCCCCGATCGTGCCGTTGCCAATCTCGTTGGAGGTGAACCGGGACTCATCCAGGTTGTCCTGCCCACCATAGAGACTCATCGCGATCACGTCGCGATCTGTCGGTCGCACGGTGACCTTTGCGTTCAGGTCGTAGAAGTAGAAATCAGGCTGCACCACGGCCTGACCCGGTCCCGTGAATGCGGCGTTGAAGGCTCCCCCAGGGCGACGCCCCCCTCCCGGAGCGGCGGGCTCAGGCGTGGTTTCCTCGCCGGTCAGGGTCTCGAAAATGGAGGTATAGATGCCGGTCTGAAGCACGTCCGTGTAGGACCGGCGCGCACTCACAAGCACGGTAGCGCGGCTGCCCAGCGGCGCTTCAATCACGGACGATGCGCTCAGCAGGTTGACTCCGACGGCGGCGCGCAGGTCGTTCGCGCCGCTCTTCCCTGTGAGATCCACCACGCTCGAGGTACGCCCGCCGTAGGAGGCCGGAAAACCACCCTTGTACACCTGAACGTCCTTGATGGCATCGGCATTGAAGGCGCTGAAGAAGCCAAAGAAGTGGTCGACGTGATACACGGTCATGCCGTCCAGCAGCACCAGATTCTGGTCCGGGGTACCGCCTCTCACATACAGCCCGGAGGAGCCCTCGTTCGTACCGCTGATACCGGGAAGCAGCTGCAACGACCTGAAAATGTCTACCTCCCCCACGCTCGGCAGTGCGGCGAGCTCTCTCGGCGAAACGGTAATCTGGCTGATGGCCCCTGAGGTGCGCATCATTTCGTATTGTTCCGCGGTGACTAGGACCTCATCCAGCTCGCCCGTCCGGGGCTGCAGGTTGATCTCGATGGGCCGCATGCCGTCGACGGCCTCGACGACCAGATCCAGCGTCTGATAGCCGATATGGGAGACGCTAAGCGTGTGGCGACCTTCGGGCACACCGAGCAGGGCAAAACGGCCGTCCAGATTGGTAGCGGCCCCCAGGCTCAGGCTGTCGATGCGCACACTGGCATAGGGCAGGGTCTCGCCCGAGTCGGCGTCGAGCACCGTACCGGAAAGGGTGGTGGTCTGGGCCCGGAGCTGCACTGCGAAGACCAGGCTCAGCGCCCATATTGCGGTCAGCGGGACCGCCGCGATTCGTTGCATCGAGGGTGAGGCCATTGGGGTTGCTATTGAGAATACACAGCCGGGCACCATCTCCCCCAACCGTCGCTGATCCCGGACTGGGAAGTCCTGCGTCTCTGTGTGCGAACCTGGAGCACACTCATGACACAAAACGCCGACGACTACTTTGTCCGGGCCGACATGGGCCCTCGGAGACGACCCGTGTCCACGGAGTGCCCGCACTGAAGGAAGGGAGATTTCACGTGACTCAACACTACTCGGCGGAAGACTGGGCTCGGGTCGAAGACGCTGTCGGGCTGGCATTGCGCCAATCAGAAGCCGAGCGCTCCAGGATGCTGCACGCCCTGAGGACGAGCGACCCGAACCTTGCGCGACGTGTCGAGCAGGTGATTGGACTCCAAGACAAGGCAGAGGCGTACTTTCACGGCCTCGCAAGGCGAATGCTGGGCGGCAGTCCGCTAAACGGGCTGACAGGCCGACGACTGGGGCGATACGAGCTTGGTGCCGTAGTTGGCCGTGGGGGAACCGGCTCGGTACTCCGAGCCAGAGATACCTCCTCCGGCTTGCATGTCGCCGTCAAGGTTCTGCACGGCCGCCTGCGTCTGGACCCGGAGGCGAGAAGGCGATTTCTGGTGGAAGCCCGTGCTGTGGCCCGAATGGAGCATCCCTACATCGCACGGATTCTGGATGTGGGAGAAAGTGAGGATGGCACGACCTACCTGGTCATGCCCCTGTATCACAGCGCATTGAGCACCGGTCGACGCTGGCCGGAGCAGGAGGCCGTTTCCTTTGCGGCGGCCGTTGCGAACGCGCTGGCGTATGCGCACCGCAAGGGAGTTCTTCATCGGGACATCAAACCGTCCAATATCCTCATGACAAAGGAGGGAGACCCGGTGATTGTGGATTTTGGTATCGCCAAGATCCTCGCGGACCCTACACTCACCCCGATGGGGGCCAAGCTCGGCACCATCGCCTACATGAGCCCTGAGCAAGCTCGTGGCGAGCGGACGGCGGCAACCACCGACATTTGGTCCCTGGGAGTCGTTCTCTACCAACTTCTTTCTGGAAGACGTCCGTTCGAGGGAGCAAACCCTCTCGAGGTGATCGGAAAGGTCCGGGACGAACCGCCGCCTCCCTTGCCATCGGACATCTCCAGTGCCTGTGCCAGGATCGTGTTCCGGTGCCTGCAAAAACGGCCGCGAGACCGGTGGGCGTCTGCAGCTTTACTCGAGCGGCAACTCCGGAGATTGGCGCCCGGGCCTCCTCAAGGGTTCTGGAGGCGCATTCTGGCCGGCGGGCGTTACTCCCCGTGGCGGAGGGGTCGCGATGCCTGACGTGGACTCCATTCTACGGGGCGTGGAAGATGGCCACGCAGAGTCTGTGCAGCAGCTTTTTGACCTGCTGTATGGCGAGCTCAGAGAGCGCGCCCACGGGCAGCGTCGTCGGTGGGACGGCAATCTCACGTTGAATACAACGGCCATTCTGCACGAGGCCTACATCAAGCTCGCAGGCAGTGCCCTGGAGCGTGTGCAGGACCAGGCACACTTTCTGGCACTGGCCTCCCGAGCCATGAGGCAGGTACTTATGGACTATGCAAGGCGGGCCCAGGCCCAGCGTCGGGGTGCCGGTGCTCGCCATGTCGCACTTGACGAAGCCCTGCCCGCGGGGTCAAGCATGCCGCACACCGTCGTCACGGAATTACTCGATCTGGAAAGGGCCCTGGAACGTCTCGGGACTCAGCATCCGGATGCGGTAGCGGTGGTCGAGTGCCGCTTCTTCGGCGGCATGACCGTAGCGGAAACCGCCGCCGCACTCAACATCTCGACGCCCACGGTCAAACGAAGATGGGCCGTCGCACGCAGTTGGCTGTACGCTGTGGTGGTCTCCGATCACGGCGAGATTGTGCAGGGCGCTTGATCTTCTGGCCGGTCGCCTACTTATTGGTGGACTAGCGATCCTAGGCATGGTCGGCTCCCATCTGGCACACTACCGCGTCGAGTCTCTGCTTGGTCAGGGCGGGATGGGAATAGTGTATCGCGCGTACGATACCCGTCTTCGGCGCGTGGTGGCCCTGAAGGTCATGCTTCCCGGCATCTTCGGAAAAGGTCAGGATCGATCCCGCTTTTTCCGAGAGGCCCGCGCGGCGGCCGGGCTTCGGCATCCTGCCATCGCGACAGTTTACGAGATCGGTGAGGCGGTCCCGTCGCACGACTCGACGACCCCGGCTCTTCCCTTTATCGCAATGGAGTTTGCGGAGGGTCGCACGCTCAAGGAGCGGCTGCGTGATGGACCCCTGCCTGAACGGTTGGCTCTGAAGATCCTCCAGGATGTCGCTGCGGGCCTCGGCGTCGCTCACGCACACGGCATCGTGCACCGAGACATAAAGCCCTCCAACCTCATTGTCGGGGGCCCCGTGACCAAGATCCTGGATTTCGGGCTGGCCAAATCCGCGGAATACACAGATCTGACACTGGCTGGATCGACGCTGGGCACGGTCGCCTACATGAGCCCAGAGCAAGCCCAGGGCGTGCCGGTAGACGGGCGCACCGATCTCTGGTCACTCGGTGTCGTCCTGCACGAGATGCTGACGGGCAAACGACCATTTGATGCGGATTTCCCGCAGGCGGTGATCTACCGCATCCTCCACGACCCGGTGCCACCCCTGCCCGGTGGCGTATCGGCATCGACGCGCACCATACACCGTGAGTTGCTCACGAAGGAGGCAGAGGACCGGCTCCAGCGGGGTGAGGATGTGCTGTCGCGACTGGGAAGTGAGGATCTGTCTCGCATCCGCTCGCGAAGGTGGCGCATCGCCAGCTTCCGGAAGGCACGGTCTCTTCTTCCGGCCGTGACCGTGCTGGCCGGCCTTACGCTTCTGATGGCGATTGCCTTGTCCGGCGAAAGCGATCCGGTGCCGGAATCGGCTCGGCAACTCACGTATGACGGGCGCTCTCGGAACGGGGCTATCTCACCGGACGGCACCCAGTTTGCGGCCTACCGCGCCGACAGCGATTCGACCGGTATCCTCACGCTCACAGATATCGGCTCCAGCGAGTCCAGAACCCTCGTTTCGGGCATCACAAAGCCGATGCTGGTCGATGCGCCCATTCGGTGGTCTCCGGACGGCACGCAGCTGGCATTTTACGCAGAGATCCACGGCCTCCGAGCGAATTGGGTCGTATCTCGAGCCGGGGGACCGCCTCGTCAGATGCCCGTACGGGGCCATCTCGCCGCCTGGTCTCCGGACGGAGGGCGGATAGCCATTGCAGCCCGAGGTTCCCGGGAGGTCCAGCTCGTGGACCTGAGCAACCTTGACACCACCCCCATAGCTCTTGCCGCCGGCCATGCCTTCCTGAACGGACTGAACTGGTCTCCTGACGGAAGCCGACTGGCGCTGGTCACGGATCGAAGTCAGGTGTGGTCCTTGAGCCTAAGCGACACGTCACTGGCCCTCGTACATCAGGACAGCACGCGATACCTTGAAAACCCCACCTGGGCCCGGGATAGCCGTTCGCTGTATCTCTTCCGATGGGGAGCTGAGGAGCGCGCCATCATCAATACCCCGGTTCGCACTGGCAGGCAAGTCCGCGCACGGCTGGTCCGCACCGGTGTGCGCCTCTGTTGCCCGTTTTCACTTTCCGACAGCAATCAGCTGGTGTACTCAAGCGATAACTCGGAATGGAACGTGCACACCAAGGAACTGGGTAGCGCCGATCGGCGGCAGTTGACGACCGGCAATGCTCACCACACGGGAAGCCGTATTTCGCCGGACGGGCAATGGGTAGCCTACTCCAAGAGAGTGCCCAGTGGTCGTGACGTGTTTACGAGGCCGGTGAGCGGAGGGGCGGAAACCCGCCGAACCTTTGAGGCAGGCCGGGCGCAACTCGTCGCCTGGAGTCCCGACGGCTCCGAGATCGCATTTACGCTCAGCGACAATCCGGCCGCGCCCCTGCGCGTGGTCCGCCTTTCTGACGGCGCCGTGAGATCCGAACCGGTTTCCGACGCTTCTTTTCAGGGTCTGGAGTGGCTGGCTGACGGCACGCTCCTCGTCCCCCGCGCCGATAACCGAACCTGGTTTGCGCTGCGAGAAGGCAGACAGAAGCTCGTCATATCGGATGACTCAACCGGCTGGGCGCTCTTCGCCCGCGGATCACAGGACGCGGGGCGGGTCGCCTTCTGGCGTAATTCCCGCGATTCAGCAGCTCGCGGACTACTGGTGGTCGACCTGGTCCAGTCCTCGGAGAAAATCATCCACGTGGTTCCTGCCAGTGAGCGTTGGCAGCCCGTGGCCTGGAGGGGAGACTGGATCTATGCGCTGCGGGTCGCCGGCCATCGGGAGACACTGATGCGCATTCGCCCCGACGGATCCCAATTCGAGGCGCTGGAGGAAATCCCCATTGTCACGGAACACGACTTCATCTCCATAGACCTCAGCCCGAATGCCACGACCATGGTGTTCAGCTTCCTGGAGTTGCAAAGCGACGTCTACCTGGTCGGCAACTTCGATCCGGTCTCAGGCGTGGGACGACGCTGAAGAGTGCCGCCGCGGCTTTACACTTAGGCTCGCCCCGCACGCCGACATGCGCACACTAGCCCTCTTCCTTACCTCGATCATTCTCGCGTCCTGCGACGACGGCTACGTCACCGGCGACGCCCAGGGACCACCGGGTGCCCCCGCCACCACGGAACTGCTCAGCGCGCAGATGGAAGTGGTGGCCGATGGGCTCATCATCCCCTGGGGCATCGAAATCATCGGGGAAAACGAGTATCTGCTTTCCGAGCGCATGGGGGACGTCTACCACTACCGGGACGGACAGATGCGTTCGCTCGAAGGCATTCCCGAGTCGTTCACCGTCGAGGTCGCCGGACTGGTTTACGGGGGCATCATGGACGTAAGCCTGCACCCGGGATTCGCCGAGAACCGCCTGGTCTACTTTGCCTACGTGAATCCCCAGGGCCTGATGTCCGTGGCCCGGTTCCGGCTGGGAGATCAGCATGCCGAAGATCTCGAAGTCATCTTCGAATCCGACTCCTTCTCCATCGGCTCCCGCATCGCGTGGCTGGACGAGGATCATTTCCTGGTGACACAGGGAGTTGGCGGAAATCCCTATCCGGAGCCAGGTCCACAGGATCTGTCGAGCGATGCCGGCAAGATCCACAGGCTGCACGCCGATGGCTCGGTCCCTGCCGACAACCCGGTTTTTGTCGGCAGCACACGGCCGACCAGCATCTGGAGCTACGGGCATCGCGACCCGCAGGGCCTCTGGGTAGACCCGGAGGACGGAACGGTCTACTCCCACGAGCACGGCCCCCTGGGGGGCGACGAACTGAACATTATCCGCAAGGCCGGCAACTACGGCTGGCCCATCCACTCGTACGGAGTGAACTACAATCGCACCGAGGTCACCCGCATCTCTCAGGAGGAAGCCGAGCGCACGACGGTGCTGCCCATCCAGTTTTGGGGAGAAGGCCTGAACGTGGCCCCGTCCGGCCTTGAGCGCCTCGAGGGCAGCCTCTTCCCCGAGTGGGACGGCTACTTTCTGATCGGGTCCTTGCCCCAGGAGCGCCTGATCGGCTACAACGCGGAGCTGGATGACACCGTAATTCTTCTTGACGACCTGGGCCGCGTGCGCGATGTGGCGCAGCTCCCGAGTGGCGCCGTGCTGCTGCTGATTGACACAGGAAGCCCGCGCCGGACCGATTCGGGCCGGGTGGTCAAGCTCACGCCGCGGTAGACTACCGCACTGTCTGGAGCACGATGTGGCTTGAACCGGCGACCTGGAGCCTGATCGCATAGATCCCCGGCGCGGCCGGCGGTCTCCAGTCCACCCGGTGCTGCCCCGCCGGCAGCACGCCGCGAACCGGCACCGCCACCAATCGGCCGATCATGTCAAATACCTCGACGACGGCGGCTTCGGTTCCAGGCAGCGCAAAGACAATCGTCGATGCCCCCGAAGCCGGATTTGGGAACACCGTCAGGCCGCGTCTCTCGGGAATCTCGTCACGATGGGCCACGTCGGTGCTGCCGGCCTCAAAGAAATAGATGAGTACATCGTCCAGAAGCGCGCGCCAGGAGCCCCAGGAATGTCCTTCGTTGAGCACGACGGTCTCGAACGGATATCCCTTGTCCCGCAGGATGGTCTCCATCTGCTCTCCGGCCGTGCCGACATCGAAGATGGTGCCCCACGTCATGTGGATGCGCAGATCCCGGGTGGGCTGGTCGCGGTAAAGGCTGTAGATGGTACTGCCCGCATGAAATGCCGGTGACTGAATGCCGATTAGGCCGAACACATCCGGATGGGTCGCGCCGACATAGGCCGAATTGAGTCCGCCCAGGGAGGTGCCCAGAATGCCACGACTTCCGGCCCCGGTCAGGGTGTTGTAGCTGCCGTCGATTTCCGGAACCAACTCCTCCGCCAGAAAGGCCGCAAAGTCCGGGTTCTCCACGTACTGCTCGCCACGCCGATTCTGCCCGCCCACACGTGGATCGACGAATACGGCAATTACCGGCTGGATGAGGCCTTCATGGATCAGGTTGTCCAGCACGATGCGCATGCTGCCGACCGCGTTGTCCGCGTATTCATGGCCGTCGGTCACGTAGATCGTCGGTAGCGCCGTGCCGGACGCGTCGTAGCCGGCCGGCGTGTACACCCGATAGGTGACGCTGTATCCCAGATGCGTGCTGGAGAGCGATCGCCCGCTCGTGTAGCTGCCGCCGTTCACCCAGGCCCAGCTTGTTACCCACGGCGAGGGCTCGTAGTCCGGCATGCGCAGCTCGGAGTTGTCGCCAAATCCGCCTCTCTGGCGATGTGGATTGCGCGGATCGAGAATCCACTGGCTCGACCCGATCACGAACTTGTAATCCAGCCTCGCGTCGGCTGGGAACGTCTCCTCACGAATCCAGACGTCGCTCGAGCCCAGCCGTGTCGCCGGTCCTGCGGCGGGATTCCACCGGTTGAAGTCCCCCGCGACGCGTACCTGGTTCCCCGACCCTCGGTAGAGGAAAGCGGCTTGAGAGCCCAACTTGAACGGAAGCTGATCCTGAGCAGCCAAGGAGTCCAGGAACACGCCGAGTCGCTCGGAGCGCTCCCCGGAATCCTGAATAGCTACAACCGCGTCCAGCGAGTCCCGGAAGGCCTGGTAGGTCGAAAACTGGGCGTGGGCGGAAGCGGCCGCCAGCGCGGTGGCCGCGCAGAGCATGAGGAGTCTGAGCATGCGCCTCAGATTCGGCTCGCCATTTGGGGTTCCTGTTGTGTGTCGACCCCGGGGCCCAGCCGCCCGGCAGGTCGGGCGACGGCCGCGGCTTTCAGCCGTCGTCCAGGCGTGGCCTGGTGGGCGGGGGCGAGGCCGCGGGAGGGCCGGCCGGCAGGGCTGCGGGAGGGCTGGCCGAGCGCGTGCTCAGGTTGAATAACACCCCCGAATGGAACCTCTGAGGCCAAACAACGCGCAAAAAGGTTGCATATCGCCCCAAATGGAACCTCCGAGGCCCAAAAACGCGAAAAAAGGTTCCATATCGCCCCAAATGGAACCTCTGAGGCCAAGAAACGCGCAAAAAGGTTGCATACCGGCCCAAATGGAACCTCTGAGGCCAGAAAACGCGCAAAAAGGTTGCATAACGGCCCGAATGGAACCTCTGAGGCCAGAAAACGCGCAAAAAGGTTGCATATCGCCCCAAATGGAACCTCTGAGGCCAAGAAACGCGCAAAAAGGTTGCATATCGCCCCAAAATGGAACCTCTGAGGCCCCAAGCCGGGCACTGCGCAAGAGGCCCTACCGTCGCACCAGAATCGCCGCCCGACGAGCCGGAAGGCTAACGTCCAGAGATCCGCGGGTCCCCGAGACGGAATACCCATCCAGCACGTCCTCCCAGTCCCCACTCGTTGCCTGAAATCCGACGTTCGCGTCTTCCCGGGACGCGTTGAACACCGCGATGACCTCATCGCCCGTCTCGTTGAACCGCCGGAATGCCAGCACGCGAGCCTCGTCATCGATGACCAGGTACTCCAGCCCTCCGTGGGACAGCACCGGGTTCGACCGGCGGATCTCAACGAACTGCTGGTACCGCTCGAAGCGGGCCTGATCGAACTGGACCGTGTTCTTCGGCCTGTCGAGTCCGAGCGGATGCGCCGTCTCGTCGTCATACTCCAGGTCCGGCCAGACCAACGGCTTTCGGCTGGAGGGATCGTCCGCACCCCACATGCCCATCTCATCGCCGGCCCAGATCTGGGGCGCCCCGATGTAGGTGAACTGATGGGCCATCAGCAGGTCCAGCGTCTCCCAGGTCTCGGCGTCTGGTTGGTCGATGCGGTAGGAAGGATCTCCCACCGCGTTCACGTTGACCTTGTACTGCTTCGGATTGTAGAGCGAGGTGGATACCCGGGGTGCGTCATGACTCGCGGACATGTTCATCATGGCATACTGATGCCGGTCGGGATACCCCTCGTTGTAGCTGCGCAGGCTGTCCACGAACTCCGACACGGGCATGCGGTCCGGAGCCTCGGCGAAGAAGCGCCTTGCGGAACGGTACCAACGGTAGTTCATCACGGCATCGAACACATCGCCCTGAAGGAACGGCGCAGGATCCAGCAGGTCGTCCGGCCACTTTTCCCACCAAACCTCGCCCAACAGGTAGGCCTCAGGGTTCACCCCACGCACGACCTCCCGGTACTCGCGCCAGAACTCGAGGCCGATTTCCGCGGCCACGTCCAGTCGGAATCCGTCCACGCCGTCCGACGGATCACCGTCGCCGTTCGGATCCAGCCAGCGGCGGGACACGGCAAAGATGTGGTCCTTGACCGCCTGCGCGTGGATATCGGCCTCGTAGGCCTCAATGCGAATGCTGGGGTCATGGTAGATGGTCTCCCGGATCTCCGGCAATGAGACCACGCCGAACCAGCCCTTGTAGGCGAACTCGTCCTCCGGAGTGGTCGGGTCGTCGTACGCATCGATCCAGTACCAATCCGCGTATTCGGAGGCTGCGCCGTTCTCCCGAACATCCTTGAAGGCCCAGAACTGGTTTCCGGTATGATTCCAGCTGAAGTCCAGAATCACCCGGATGTCGCGCGCATGGAGTTCGTCCAGCAGGTCCAGAAACATGCGGTCCGCTCCCGTCCACTGCCAGGTGGCTGGATCCGTCGGATCTTCGGCGGCCATGATCGCGGCGTCTTCGTCAGGGGTCGGACCAAAATTCCGATCCATGTGTCGCCAGTTGCGCGCGTCGAACTTGTGGAGCGAGGCCGCATCGTTCAGCGGATTGAAGTACACCGCGTTGATTCCCAGCGCTTCGATGTGGTCCAGCTGATCCAGCACGCCCTGCAGGTCACCGCCGTACCGCCGAAGTTGGGCAAACTGGCCGAAGCTCTCCACGGTCGAGCCGTCCCAGGCCTCTCGACCACGCATCTCCTCAAACCAGGGATCCGGCCGATACCAATCCCAGGACCACGGTGTCACCGCCCAACTGTCGGGTATGAAGCCCGGGTACGAACCGACGATATCGGCTGCGGTGGGGTCATTGAAGGGATCTCCATTCCGGAAGCGTTCCACGAAGATCTGGTACCACACCGCCTCGTGGCTCCACGACGGGGTCTTGTCCAGTGCCGTCGGCGCGGTCTCGCCCGGACCGCCCGAGCAACCTGCGAGCAGGACGACCAGCAAGAGTACTCTTTTCATTGCGATACCTCGGCCATTATCTCAGTCTCCCACGCCTCGATGGCGCCCTTGAATCTCGTGATCAGTGCGGCATGCTCTGCCGCCACATCCTGCTCCGCCTCCGGATCGGCGACCATGTCGTACAGCTCCTCGCGGCCCAGGTCGCGCCACCACATGAAATGCCAGCGCTGATCGCGATAGTAGTACCCGCGAGTGCGCTGTCCCATGGGGTCGTCGTCCGACCGGGTCTGCGTGATGCGCCCGATCAGAGCCTGCCTGCTGTCAAACTCCCTGCCCTCGATCAGCGGCCGGAGTGACTGTCCCGGCAGCCCGTTCGGAATGTCCACGCCGGCATAATCCAGCAGGGTCGGCACAATGTCCGTCGTCGAGACGAGCTCGTCCTCGAACAGCTGTGGCTCGATCTGGCCGGCCCAGTGCACGATCACGGGCGTGCGGAACGTCAGGTCGTGCAAGCCGAGTTTGCCCTTCGTCCCGCCGTTCAGGAATAGGTCTCGCACCGGCGTGTAGTCCACAAACGGCGGCTGCTCCCAACCGTTGTCGTTGACGTACACGAAGATCGTATTCTCCAGCAGGCCCTTCGATTCTATGTAGTTGACCAGGTCCCCGACGCCCGCGTCCCACCAGGTGCAGTTGCCGTAGTAGAGTTTCGCGGACTCGGACAGGTCCGTGTTCTGGTAGTACTTGAGGTACTTGTAGGGCGGATTCAGGGGCGTATGGGGCAACGACGGCCCGTACCAGATGTAAAACGGCTGGTCTGCGTGCACGTCAATGAAATCGTACACCGGTTCCATCGTCTCTCGGGTGAGCTCCATGCCCTTGCCCCCCATGAACTCGTGAAACCAGCCCGGACCCTTCGGCGCATCCAGGTCCCAGCCGGTAGACATACCGTGCGAAAAGCCGCCGTTTTTGTAGGACTGTTCCCACCACTTGCCGCCCTGGAAGCTGGCATAGCCCTGCTCGTCCAGCAGTTGCGGCAGCGTGGTGAAGTAGTTCATGGCGATAAAACCGAAGTTGTTTTCCCAGATGCGTTGCTCGTCCGGGGTAGCCGCCAGGTAGTCCGGGTCCTGGGCCTTGGCAGCCTCCCGGAATTCGTCCACAAGATGCTCGTACTGGGCCGGGAAGAGACCGGTCATCAGCGTGGCGAGCGACGGCCGACAGTGGTTGTCGGTCACGTGTCCCAGCAGAAAGGTGGCACCATCGCGTGCCAGGAGATCCATGTTCGGCGTGTGCACGTGATCGGATCCCGTGAATCCGAAGTACGGGTATCCATGGTCATCGCCGAGCAGCAGGACGATGTTCGGAGGCCTTGCCTCCTGGGCCGTTGCCGGCAGGGCCAGCGCGAGGATCAGAATCAGGAGCGCCACTCGTAGCATGGAATCAGTCCGAGTCAGAGATGAGTCGAAGAATAACGCGGACCGGTTGCTCAGGTCGAACGGTGGCACGCAGCGTGTGTCCGAATACCGTTTGTTCGCTGCGAAGGGCTGCTCCGGGCGGCATGCGAACCTCCGCACCGCGGCCCGTGACCTGGTTCATGACCTGCAGTCCGTCTGGAATGTGCTGCACGGTCAGGATGGAGGCTCCCCGGTCCATGATCTCGACATAGCCTGGCGAGAGCCCCACCTCGATTTCCAGCTCAGCCTGCAATCCCGCCAGGGAGTAGCCGACTCGAACGCGGTTCTCGTCCACGCTGACGGTCTTCTGAAGGGCTCCGGTTCCCACGGGCTCCACGAACGTCACGCCGTCCGGCGTCAGCCCTTCGACCCTGAACGTGGCATTCTGCAAACTGTCAATCCGTGAGCCCGCCAGGAGCCGGTCGGCAAAGGCGGGGGTGCGGGCTTTGAACGTCGTCCCGAGAACCTCCGCGGCATGGGGGTTGTCGGCAGCCCATCGATAGACGTCTTCCCCGCCCTGCCATTCGCGCTGGTACGTGTGGTTGAACTGGTACCGCTCGAAGTAGTCGCCGAAATTTTCGTTGCCGACCACCGAATCTCCCGTGCGCAGGTCAAACCAGTATTGCAGCCTTCCACCCAGCGGTGTCCATACCAGCATCTGCTCGGGGCGCACGATCACGACCTCCTGCACACCGTCACCCGTCAGGTCCTGCTGATAGGCCTGGTACGTTGGCCCCGATGCGTGGCGACTGGCCAGCAGACTGATTCGGGCCTCCCTCGCGAAGTGAAAGTCCGCCCAGCCTTCGTCCCACGTCCAGCTGGCACCGTATTCGTACTCATGCGCGAGATACGTGCGCATTGCGCGATCGAACAATCTGCGAGCGGGCGAGTCGCCAGGCGGCAGCGCAGCGTCAGCCGCCGCAAGTTCCGCTCTGACCGGCTCCACCAACGAGCGGAAGTACGCAGTCGCCGAATCGCGGGCGGCATAGTCATACCAGTCCTCAAAGCCCAGGCTCGCTGAGAACTCGTTCATCCAATTCGCGGCGCCGGGCCCGATATCCATCGGTTCCTCTGCGATATCGTGTCCCGACAAGAAGGCTTCGGTTGTGGTAATCCGAATCCAGTCCTGGTCCGCGAGTGTGCGCAGTACGGTTCGCAACCTCCCTAGGGTCTCTTCCGGGTTTCCGCCCGCCTCAAACTGCCAGAGGCCCGAGGCTTCGGCATCCTCGAAGTATGCGACCAGATACCGGTCCGCGGTATCCTCCTGGTACAGGGCCCGGAGATAGCTCAACAGGGAATCGGTGGAGCCTGAATTGACGGCCTGGTTGAACAGGTGTTTGAAGGCCGTGTCGTCGTGAATGACCAGAATGCTGGCCGAATCACCCCGAGCCGGGCGCACCACATGCAGACTGTCCGTGTAGCCGCTGGTCTGCAGGATGTGTGTCTCGACAGGCACATAGTCATACCCATGTCCGGACAGGTAGTCCGGGAGGTCCCGCGTCCACACCCGTTCCGGATTCCAGAAGCCCTGGGGCGTGACACGAAAATGATGGTCCAGAAGTCGCCGGTGCGTGAGAATCTGGGCATCATTGGTGACGCGGCTCCCGGTCGCCGCCAGGATGTTCTGCGAATAGGTGCTGCCCCAGATTTCGACCAGATCGAAATAGCCTCCCTGGCGGAGATAGTCCACGACACCACGATCAAACCAGATCAGGGCGTTGAGCAACGTCCCCGACACCTGGGCCTGAAACGGGACTTCTTCGTTGAGCAGCGTCTTGAGGAGCGGCTCGTACTGTACCGCCGCGGCCATGGGTGCCTTGGGCACCAGGTCCTGGTTGAAATGGAACAGCAGGGACACATCCAGCTGCCGTTCCGGCGGAGCCGGGGTACAGGCAGTGCCACAGAAAGCGAGCAGGATGAGTCCGCGACGCAACATGGAAGGCATGGGAGTCCAGTATAGAGTATCCCCAATCGCAGACCCATCACGCTCCCCACCACATTTCGAATACTGATACTATCTTGACCGGGTGAAGGCGCGCTTCGAATACGTCAGGCCAACCCGGGAGAATCGTTCGATCGTCTCCTACCTGCTCGAGTTGCCGGAATTCGAATTCAACTGGCACTACCACCCGGAATTCGAGCTCACGATGATCCTTTCGGGCCGCGGCTCCCGACTGGTTGGAGATCGGGCCGAATCGTATCGCCCCGGAGACCTGGCCCTTCTTGGCGCCGACCTCCCCCACTCCTGGCAGTCTGAGCGCAGCAGCGGCGTCTGCCGGGCTGTCGTTGTGCAGTTCGACGCCACCGCGCTGAGTGGACTCTGCGCCCTGGAAGAGATGGCGGATGTGGCTCGCCTTCTGGATGCGGCTTCCCGCGGACTGCACTTCCCGGACGGACAAACGCTTGAAGCGGACCTTCATCAGCTTGTCGATGCCTCCGGCCCCAGTCGTGTCTCCAGGCTCATCGATATCCTGGGCCGGCTCACCGAGCTCAAGACGCGCCCACTGGCCTCGCCCGGCCATCGACCTGCGCGAGACGACCGCCTCAAGGACCGGCTGGACACCGTATTCCGCTACGTCGCCGAATCGTACACGCACGATGTCACGCAGGCCAGGGCATCAGCTTTGGTGCACATGACGGAGGCCGCCTTCAGCCGGTACTTCCGCCGCATGACCGGGATGACATTCACCCAGTACGTGATCGACCTGCGCGTCAGCCACGCGTGCGCCCTCCTGCAAACTACCTCCGAACCCATCGCATCCATTGCGTACGATGCGGGCTTCGGCAGTCTGGCCAACTTCAATCGCAGGTTCAAGGAGCGTCTCCAGGTCACGCCCCGCGCGTACCGGGCGCGGTTTGCCACCCCGCGCTAGTTTTGTCGCAAACCCTCGCGCGCATGACAACCCGCCCCCGCCTTTCGTTCTGGCAGATCTGGAATCTGAGCTTCGGATTCCTCGGCATCCAGTTCGGATGGGCACTGCAGCTGGCAAACGTCAGCCGCATTTTTCAGACGCTCGGAGCGGACATCGGCGACATCGCAATTCTTTGGGTTGCCGCCCCCGTGACGGGTCTGTTGGTGCAGCCGATCGTGGGCCACTTCTCGGACCGCACCTGGACCCGGCTTGGCCGCCGGCGTCCCTATTTCCTTGCGGGCGCGGTGCTGGCCTCCCTCAGCCTGCTCGTGATGCCGGGCGTCTCTGCCCTGTGGATGGCGGCCGGCCTGCTCTGGATTCTGGACACAGGGGCGAACGTCTCCATGGAGCCCTTCCGCGCTTTTGTGGGCGATATGCTGCCGCCGGAGCAGCGCACGCTGGGCTTCGCCACCCAGAGCTTCTTCATCGGCATCGGCAGCGTGGTGGCTTCGGCCTTCCCATGGATGCTCAACGAATGGCTCGGAGTCGCCAACACGGCGCCGGAAGGCGTGGTGCCGCCCACGGTGCGCATCGCCTTCATGGTAGGCGCGGGCATTTTTCTGGCGGCCGTTTGCTGGACCGTCTTTACGACCAGGGAATACCCGCCGGAGCAGCTCGAAGCGTACAACCGGGCGGAACGCGGAGGCGAGGCCGAAATCTCCGCGCGCACCGTGCAGCCCATCGGCGGCCGCAGCTGGCCGGTCTGGCTGGGCGCCGGGGTGCTGCTCTCCGCGGCCGTCGAGCTGTTCGACATTGAGCCGGAAGTGCACCTGCTCGCCGTCTTTGTCGCCGTTTTCGGAGTGGCGATGGGCTCCGCAGCCATGCTCCAGCGCCGCGGTTCCGAAAACGGCTTCGTCGAGATCATTGGAGACATCGTCAATCTGCCCGACACGCTCAAGGATCTTGCCTGGGTGCAGGGCTTCTCCTGGTTCGGCCTGTTCTCGATGTTCTTGTACACCACCGCTGCGGTGACCGAGCATGTCTACGGCACCAGCGACACGACCTCCGCCCTCTACAACGAAGGTGCCAACTGGGTCGGCATCATGTTCGGGGCCTACAACGCGGTGGCCGCGGCGGTTGCCTTTGGCCTACCCGTCCTGGCCGGAAAGGTCGGCATGCGCTGGACGCACGCGGTGGCTCTCATCCTGGGCGGAATCGGGCTGGCAGGGATCTACATCGTGCCTACGCCCGGCCTGTTGCTTGTCCCCATGATCGGGGTCGGGATTGCGTGGGCGTCCATTCTGGCGATGCCGTACGCGATGCTCTCTGGCGGCATACCCGGCGGCAAGCTGGGCGTGTACATGGGGATCTTCAACTTCTTTATCGTGATCCCGCAGATCATCGCGGCCACGCTGTACGGCACCCTGCTGTCCAGACTGTTTGACGGCCAGGCCGTCCTGGTACTCATCTGCGGCGGTTTGTCACTGCTGGTGGCGGCCGCGCTGACGCTGCGCGTGAGGCTGCCCGAGGGCGAACGCTAGGCCCGCAAGACCGCTGCGAAGAACCGGAGCGTGTCCGGAAGACGGGCCCGCCAGTAGTTCCAGTCATGCCCGCCAGGGTATTCGGCCCAACCATGCGGTACATCAGCCAACGCTGCATGCATGTGCCGATTGGCTGCAATCAGTCCGTCTTCCGTGCCGCAGTCGAATCGGAACGGCGGCATTTCGGTCGCAGCCAGGATGTCATCCAGCAGGAAGCCGCCTTCCCACTGCTCCTGCACGCCTCCCATCAGCCCCTCCAGGGACGGCACGGAGGAATGGCCCACGGCTGCCGAAAAAACACCCGGATGACGGGCCGCAAGGGACAACGACCCGAGACCCCCCATCGACAATCCGGCGATGCAGAGCGGGCCCCTTGCCGGGGTGAGTGCATGCACCGCGCGGGGGACCTCCTCCACAACCCATCGCCCGTGATCCCGGCCGTCCCGTTCCACGTATCCGCTTCCGGACCCCCACAGGCCGTCCGACGGCATGGCGAGCACCATCGGCGGGATGTCCCCTGCCTGAATCAGGCGCGCTGCGGTCAGATGCGCGTCGCCCAGCAAGGTCCAGTTCCAGTGACTGCCATAGATGCCGTGCAGCAGCAGCCCCACGGGCGAGTGTGTGTGCACGCCCGCCGGCACGAACAGGGTTACATCCCCCCGGCCGCGAAGATGTGTGGAGTTCACGGTCACGTGACGCACCCCGGGCATGCCGGGGATCTCAGGAGACGCGTGCACGAACGGAGGATTGGGTGTGCTCACGACAGGATCAGCACGCCCTTGGCAATGCGGCCGTTCAGCATATCATCAAACGCATCGCCAAGATCATCCAGTGCGTAGGTCCGGGAAATCATCTCGTCCAGCAGCAGGGATCCGTCGGTGTAGGCGTCTATGAGGAGCGGGAAGTCTCGTGCGGGATCGCACTTTCCGTAGAGCGGGTTCAGGTACAGCTTGTCCCATTCGAAGAGGTTCATGTCGATGGTCAGGTCCTCCTCGATCCCGCTGACCTGAATGGCCATGCCCGCGTTCCGCACCATGCGCAGCGGCGCGGCGCCCAGGCTGGGAATGCCCGTGGCCTCGAACGCGTAGTCAGCGCCCCGGCCGCCTGTCAACTCCGCCACCTGCGAGGCAGCTTCCACCAGGTCCCGGTCTTCCGGAGCGGGGCGTACCGCATGAGTCGCCCCAAACTGCCGAGCCATGTCCAGCCGGGAGTCCCGGATGTCGATGGCGATGATCGGGTGGGCGCCTGCCAGTCGAGCGCCCTGAATGACGTTCAGCCCCACGCCGCCACAGCCGATCACGACGACAGAAGCACCCTGCTCGACCTGCGCGGCGTTCAACACAGACCCTACTCCGGTCATGACGCCGCATCCCATGATGGCCGCGCACGGGAACGGCACCTGATCCGGAATAGTGACGACGGCACGTTCGTGGACCAGCGAATGGGTAGCCATGGTGCCCAGATTGAACGAGCGGCTGACGGTTTCCGTGCCTACCCGCGCGCTCCCCTCGTGGGCCGCCTTTTGATCCTCGCAGAGCGACTTGTTGCCCCGTTCGCACTGGAAGCAGGTCTCGCACGGAATGGCCCAGTTGAGCAATACGCGATCTCCCGACGCGACCCGCTCAACCCCAGGGCCGACCTCCAGCACGACTCCTGCGCCCTCGTGGCCCATGATCATGCTTCGCCCCCAGGTTCTCGAGTCCCAGTCCGTGTGGCAGACTCCGGAGGCCTTGATGGCCACAAGCACTTCGCCATCGGACGGAAGTGCCGTCTGGATCTGGTCGATGCGCCAGTTGCCCTGGCCGTCGGTAACCGCCGCCCGCCCCTGTATCACGATGTGTAGATCACAGGATTGAGCGGCGTGTCGATTACTTCACCCACATCGGCGCCGGGGCACCAGGTATCCCAGTCATTCTGCTGATTCTCGTTTTCCGGAGCCTTCAGTTTCATCTGCTCATCCATGTAGATGATGCACATCACGCGCCGAGCCTGATCGGTGCTGTTCGGTCCCGCGCGGTGATACAACCAGCCCGCGTGGAAGCTGACCTCGCCCAGTTCGAACGGCTCCACGACGTGCTCGAAGCCAGCCTGCTCAAGCAGTGTGTCGATAGCCGCTTCGCTCTCGTCGGAGATCCCTAGACCCCGGCCGGCGCTGAGTTCGTGCGACGCGGCGCTGAATTCCAACGGTCCCATCTCGAGGGGAGTCGCCTGCAACGGGATCCACGCGGTGACGGTCTTGTCCGAGGCGAGCGGCCAGTAGTACTGGTCTGCGTGCCAGGGGGTGTAGCCGCCCGCGGGCTCTTTGTACAGGGCCTGGTCGTGATAGAGTCGCACTCCGTCCACTTCCATGAGCTGCGCCGCAATGTGGGCCAGCCGCTTCGAGAAGACGAATTCCTTCACGACGTCGCTCTCCCGCCACAGGTTCATGACCTGCAGAAACGCCCTGGAGTAGGTGTCCCGCTCGTTCATGGGGAGATGCATCGTGTTCAGCTCGATCACTTTACGCGTGATTTCCCGGCCATAGTGGTCGAGCTCGTCAGCACTCAGGACGTCCTTCAGCTTGATGTACCGGTGCTCCCGGTAGAAAGCTACCTGATCGTGTGTCAGCGTGTAGCTGGTATCGTCTATCGTGGTCAATTCAGGGTGCACGGCGGATTGTCGGGTCTATACGATGGACAGTCTAGGGACTTCACCGTGTATCCGCGCTGCGTGCGCACGCCAAAACTGATACTCACTTGATCTAGCGTTCAGGCTCGACGCGCCACCACCACTGGTCCGGGAGTGGCTGGTTTCGGGGCCAAATCTCGTCCATCGTCGCCGCATCATAGAGTCGCCCGTTTTTCATGACATACCGGATGTCGGCCGTGTTGTGGATGTCGTCCAGCGGGTTCGAGTCCAGGACAATGAGATCCGCCAGTTTGCCTGCCTCCAGCGATCCGAGGTCGTTGTCGAGCCCGATCGCATCCGCCGAATGAATGGTCGCTGCCCGGAGGGCATCCATGGGCTGCATGCCTCCTGACGCCATCATCCACAATTCCCAATGCGTGCCCAGGCCCTGCACCTCTCCGTGTGAACCGAGGCCTACCTTGCCTCCGGCCTCCACGACCTTGGTCAGCTGCTCGGCGTGCAGAAAGTGCACATACTGGTCATCCCTGTACCAGGTAGCCGATTTCCACTTGTCGAGTTCGTCGTGCGGCGTGAAGCGCCGGAGCCGCTCATTCGCGTCGACATCTTCTCTGGTGATGTAGTAGTTGAACCCACTGGGCCCGCCGTAGGCCACCACAAGCGTCGGTGTGTAGAAGAGCCCACTTTCAGCCGTCAGGCGCACCACATCCTCATAGAAGGGACTGATCGGAAGCGCATGCTCCAGGCCGGCGTAGCCGTCCTGCATGAGGGTGAGGTTCATGGTGAAGTTCGAGCCGCCTTCCGTCGTGGGAGTCAGCCCCAACTCGTTCGCCGCCATGATGACCCACTGCCTGACCTTGCGGTCGCCGGCCAGGTACTGTTTGATGGTGAGCGTATTGAAGTGGTCCGCGTAGCGCTTCAACACATTGCGGGCTTCCTCCAGGCTGGAGATCGCATCGCTCGAAAAAATGCCCGGACCCGTGGAGTAAATGCGGGGCCCCAGAATGTCCCCCGTCTCCACGAGGTCGCTGTAGGTCACCACGTCCTCCGAGCTGGTTTGTGGATCCCTTTGCGTAGTGACGCCATAGGCGAGCTGAGCCAGGAACTGCGATACCTGTCTGCGGTGCACGCCCCAGGCCACCCACGTGTGGGCATGAATGTCCACAAGACCCGGTATGATGGTTTTTCCGGTCACCGGGATCTCCCGCGTTCCGTCCGGCACGGCGAGAGCAGGCCCGATACCGGCGATGCGGTTGTCTCGCACCCAGATGTCACCACGCTCCAGCACCTGATCGCCGTTCATGGTGATCACCCGTGCCCCGCGCAGCACCACATCGCCCGATGGACGATCCTTGGGCACGACGATTTCAATGTCGGTGCGCAGGGGGCTGTAGTCCGCCGGTGCGGTCAGCGTGGAGTCATCCTTGGCGGCCTCCTGAGCCGTCTCCACGTCCAGGCGGTCACTCAGGTCATAGCGGAAGAAGCTGCGCCCGATCGCATAGTGCACCGCGGACCCATCGTTCGCCCAGCCGACGAAGTCGCCGCCGATGTCGGTGATGCGCCAGGATGGAAAAGCACTCGAGGAGCGCACCGACACCGTGGGCACGTTGCCGCCGATCGGGGGCACCGTGATCGCGTACACGTTGCGAGCCACACGCACCAGGGCGCGCTTGCCGTCGGGAGACAGGACGACCTCATCCGGCGAAACCGGGCTACCGCCGGAACGACCGTTCGGTGTGCCGGAGACCTTGACGACGGTGCGCAATTCGGTGCCGTCGAAACGCATCGAAAGCAGGCCGTCCGAGCCGTCCCAGATGTAGAGCCGCTCGGGGTCCGGTCCGATGTGCGGGGCGTTGCGGCCTTCCTGGGTGGAGGCACCGCCGACCCATTTGATGCGATTCACTTCTCCCCCTTCTGCCGGAATCCAGACGTACTCGGATTCGGAGCTCGCATGATGGCTTCCGAAATCTTCCAGCATCCTGGTACGGTGCATGCGCGAACCCCGCATTCCCATGATGCGGGTGCCGTCGCGTGAGTAGGCGATCTTGTCGTAGAAGGCGGCCGGTGTCAGCGTTTCCGGCTGCGCAGTGCCGTCAGCACGCACCCGCCTGATGTGGCCCCCGCGCGCATCGTCCCACGTGACGTAGGCAATCCAGCGACCGTCCGGACTCCAGACCGGACCGTGTTCTACCAGTTCGTGGTCCGTGAGCCGGCGTGCGTCCCGTACCACAGCCATGGAATCCTGCGACAGCGGTGCCACCCACAGGCGGTCCAGTGCGGAGAACACCAATCGGCTGCCGTCCGGACTCGGCCGCGCGCCACGGATCTGGCTGACGGTCAGCGTGCTGTCGTTGACCGGATAGTCGTACAGGGCGAGCGGCCCCATCTCCAGTTCGACTTCGGCAGAAAACGGGATCTCGGTCAGAGCCCCGCCGGGAACGGATACGCGCCAGATCTTGCCCCCGAAACTGGTGATCAGCGCCGAGCCGTCCGGCAGAAACGCGGACCCCGGGTAGACGTCGCGATCGCGCGCTCCACCGCCCTGCGAGTCGTCGCGCTGCACATCCATGACCAACCACGACTCATTCCCGTTTTCGAGGTCAAGCAGCTTCAGCGCACTCCGCGCGTCATGGCGCGTGGCATAAACCACGTAACGGCCATCCGGGCTGGGCACGGGTCGAAAGGCCCCTTCATGTTCGTGCGAGCGCACCCGAATCTCGCCATTGGAGCGGTCCAGCTCCGCAATCTGGTAGGTGCCGACCCTACGACTGGAGCTCTGAGGCGGCACCGGGTGGGCATGCGCGTCCCGAAAGGCCGCACCGGCGGAGCCTGCATCATCCGGCACGTCGATGCCGCGTGGCAGCGTGCCGCGGATGTTCACCCAGACCACATCAGCGTCCGGCCCGAAGGCCGCCCCAATCAGGAAGCTGTCGGAAAGCTCGGCACCAGACCCCCCATCCCGGTGGTAGAGCCTCAGCCTGGTGCCGTCGTTGGCCACGATATACGTGCCGTCAGGCGTCCACTCGGGCGACATGAACGACTTCTTCTCTGCAGTGGTGCGCGCTCTGGGTTCACTGCCGTCTGCGTTCGCGACCCAGATGTTCTCAGACCCATTCCGATCGCTGATGAAGACAATGTGCTGACCGTCGGGCGAATACCTGGGCTGCATGTCGTACGCCATGCCGCTCGTGATGCGCGTGGCCTCGCCGCCGGTGACCGGCATGGTGTACAGGTCGCCCAGCAACTCAAACAGGATGGTTTCCCCGTCCGGCGAGACGTCCAGCGAGATCCAGGAGCCCTCGGTTGCCGTATAGGCCATCGTGCGCGTCGGGATCAGGGGGAGTGCCTTCTCCTGCTTGGCGAGGGCGGCTGAGGAGTCGTTTTCCGCAACGGTTTGCGCTACGACAGGTCCGCAGGCCAGGGCAAGGAACAGGGCGGAGGCGATCTGCTTCACGGGTACTCGCATTGGTGGGAAGGCAGAATACACGATTCCCGCTTTGAATTAACTTCGGCGCCCGACCCTGCCGGTCACCGGTCGGTGCGCTTCCGGGCCTCCCCCACCTACTCCCTCCCGTTCTGACGACCTCTCTTGTGGATACCGTGCGCGACCGGCTCGCCGACAAGCGGGTACAGGCCGTGCTCAAATGGGGTGGGCGCGCGGTTACGGTCGCAATCCTCGCCTACCTGATCTATCGGCTCGGGCAGCTGGGCTGGCGAGACCTATGGTCGGCCCTGCCGAGGAATCCGCTGTTCTACCTGCTGTTTGTGGCCATTTACATGGCACAACCCCTGGCGGAGCTCTGGATCTACAGACAGATCTGGCCCCTGCCAGCCATGGCCGGCATGCGCGCGCTCATCAAGAAGCGTGTGTTCAACGAAGAGATGGCCGGCTACTCAGGCGAGGTGTATTTCTTCTGGTGGCTCCGGGACAGCCTGTCCACGTCGTGGTCTGAAGCGTTCCGGGCCGTTCGTGACATCAACATCCTGTCGTCGGTGGCGGCGCTCACCACGGCCTTCGGATTGCTTGGTGTGCTGACGGCTACGGGCGTGCTGGAACTGGAGCGTCTGTTCACCAACGTGGGGCGCGCGCAGGTCATCGTGGCCGGCGTGGTGCTGGTCGTCGTCGTGGCCATTCTGGCACGGTTCCGGAAGTACATCTTTGCCCTCCCCGGCGGCCTGTCGTCCCGGATTCTTGGCATTCACTACCTGCGGTTGCTGGTTGTGAACACACTGGTGCTCCTGCAGTGGATGGTCGGTGTGCCGGAGATCGGAGTGATGACGTGGCTCACCTACCTGTGCCTGCTCATCATCCTGAATCGCATCCCCTTCCTGCCCAGCAAGGATCTGTTCTTCCTGACCCTGGGGATCGAGCTGTCATCGACGCTGGGACACGCTACAACGGCCATCGCCGGCATGCTGCTGGCCGCGAGCATGCTGGTTCGCATCACCAATGTGGTGCTGTTTATCGTCTCGCACTACGGAGATCAGCGGTGGAAAGCCGAAGCGGCTGCCCGGGAGTCGGCTGACGAGGCAGAGCAGGATGCCGCTCCAGAAGTCCCGGCCAAAACCGCATGAACGTTCTCGTCTGGGCCACCACGTTCGGGGCGGATCTGTGGAGCATGACCCGATATCTGGACGGGCTGCCGGACGTCAAGCGCTTGCGAGTCGTGATGGACGACCCGGCGCTGTATCTGGCCCAGGGTGTAGCCGATCTATTCCCGCTGAAGGCTGAAATCGTCGCCCGCAAGTGGCATCATGGGCGTCCCTCCCGCCACTGGGACGTGACGCTGATGGACAACGGCGTTCCGCCATTTCGAACGTCTCGCAAGGCACTGATCCTGTGGCACGGGTTCGGATGGAAGGGTCCGAACGATGTGCGGGAGCTCTGGCTGCTGCACGCTCGACTGACCTGGACCTGGGGGAGCATTCGACGCGCCAACAGGCACCTCAAATGGCAGGCGTTCGGTCCCTGGGACCGCAAACATCGCACGGAAATCAGTGGTGTGCACCCGGACAACTGTCTGACCCTCGGTGCGGCGAGCCACGATGATCTGCGCACTCCGATGGACCGCGTGCTGGCGCAGCCCTACTACCCCTTTGACATTGTCAACCGCAAGACGGTGCTGATTGCACCGACCTGGCACTATGGCGAAGTGTTTGCCCATTGGGGCCGGGACGCCGAGCTGTTTGACCGCTTGCTGGGGCAGATCCACGACCATGGCGCGAACGCCATCGTCCGCCTGCATGACTCGTTCCGGTTTGACCAGGCCTACCTGGACTTTCTGGACGGGTTGACGCGGCGGTATCCGAACGTCTGCCTCAAGTTCAAGAACCAGGCACCCGACAACTACCTGGACCTTCAGGTGAGCGATGCGCTGATCACGAACTACAGCAGCATCGCCAACCTGTACTACGCGACCGGCCGCCCAACCCTGCACGTCTATCCGGTGCGCAGCGCGGACGAGGCCTTCATCTGGAGGCAGCTCACAGTCGCAGGCGTTCGCAAACGACGCGTTGAAAAAGCTTCGTACATCTGGAAGCTGCCTCCGGAAGAACACGGCGGTCTGCTGGCGCGGGACTTTGACCAGTTGCAGGCGCAGCTGGAGCTCGCCTTCGCCGATCCGGACTGCTGCCGCGAGGTGAGCAAGGAGTTCCTGAACAGGCACATGCTGGGCGCCGATGGCGAGAATCGGGACCGGATTTGGGCTGCGATGCGGGATCTTGCGGGGTGAAAGGCTCACACAGTCCTCAAATCCCTCATTCTGAGGTTTTCCCTCGTAAGGTTACCTTAGGGTAACATTGTGTTGACGCAAACGCGGGCCACCCACTCGATGACTCCCCTCCCTCTTGCGAGCCCCCATTCCGGCAAACTGCTGGTCCTGACGCCTGGCCTTGGCGCCGTTTCGACCACGTTCATGGCCGGGGTCGAGGCCATCCGACAGGGCATAGCGCAGCCCGTGGGATCGCTCTCCCAGATGCAGACCATCCGCATCGGGGCCCGCTCGGAAGGCCGAAACCCGCTGATTCGGGACCTCGTGGACCTGGCCCCGCTGGAGGACCTGGAATTTGGTGCCTGGGACGTTTTCAGCGACACGGCACTGGAGGCGGCGAAACGGGCAGACGTGCTTCGTCCGGACCACCTGGATCCGGTAGGTGACTTCCTGAGCGGCATCAAGCCCATGGCCGCGGCCTTCGACCGCAAGTACGTCAAGCGCCTGGACGGCCCGAACGTGAAGCAGGGGGCCAACAAGTATGAGCTGGCCGAACAGCTGCGGCAGGACATCCGGGATCGCCTGAATGAGACCGGAGCCGAGCGCGCCGTCATGGTCTGGTGCGGTTCCACCGAAGTCTATCTGCGGCCGGCTGCGTGTCATCAGACCCCGGAGTCGTTTGTGCAGGGTCTGAAAGACAACGACCCGGCCATCGCTCCCTCGCAGCTCTATGCCTACGCCGCCATCATGGAGGGCGTGCCCTACGCGAACGGAGCGCCGAATCTCTCAGCGGACGTGCCAGCGCTCGAGATGCTGGCGGAAAAACACGGGGTGCCCATCGCCGGCAAGGACTTCAAGACCGGGCAGACCCTGATGAAAACCATCCTGGCCCCGGGCATGAAGGCCCGCATGCTCGGCATAAACGGATGGTTCTCCACCAACATTCTCGGCAACCGCGATGGGGAGGTGCTGGATGACGAATCCAGCTTCAAGGCCAAGGAGGTGACCAAGTCGGCCGTGCTCGACACGCTGCTGCAGGCGGAGACCTACCCGAATCTGTACGGCGACCTGTACCACAAGGTCAGGATCAACTACTACCCGCCTCGCGGGGACGAAAAGGAGGGCTGGGACAACATCGACATCTTCGGGTGGATGGGGTACCGCATGCAGATCAAGGTGGATTTCCTCTGCCGCGACTCCATCCTGGCCGCACCCATTGTGCTTGACCTGGCGCTGTTCCTTGACCTGGCCGCCCGCTCGGGCCGCTCGGGCATCCAGGAGTGGTTGTCATTCTACTTCAAGAGCCCCCATGTCGGGGAGGGTCACGTGCCGGAGCACGACCTGTTCATCCAGCACTTCAGGCTCAAAAACACCTTGCGGGTCATGGCGGGCCACGAGCCGCTTACGCACCTGTCGGAGAACTTCGACCTGCACGCGGACCTGCACTGATGGCCACAACAGAACGTACCGGCCTCATTCTGGCCGCCGGCTTTGGCTCCAGACTGGCTGAGAACGGACACGCCGAGGTGCCGAAGCCCCTGATTCAACTCGGCGGTACTTCGCTGATTGTGCGCGCGCTGCAGGGACTGGAGGCCGCCGGATGCACACGCAGCGTCATTGTCCTGGGTCATCGGCACAGCCTGATACGGCGGGCGGTCGAGGACGAATATGCCGGGTCGATGCCCATTCAGTTCGTATTCAACGAACGGTACGATCTGTCGAACGGAGTGTCTGTGCTCAGCGCGGCGCCGCACCTTGGGAACGAGTTCGTGCTCGTGATGGCAGACCACGTGGTGTCGGAAGATGTGATGCTCGCTGCGGGCGCCCACGTTCCGCCGGAAGACGGTGCCACCCTCCTGGTCGACTACCGGATTGACCAGGTGTTTGACCTCGACGACGCCACCAAAGTCGTTGAGCGAGACGGGCGCATCGCGGCCATCGGCAAGCACCTGACGGAGTACAATTGCATTGACATCGGCGTGTTTGTGTGCACGCGCGCGCTGCTGGATGCCATCCAGGTGGTCTACGACAGAGAGGGCGACGCGTCACTCTCTCACGGGGTGCAGGCCCTTTCCGGCAGAGGGACCATGCACGTGCTGGATATCGGCGACGGATTCTGGCAGGACGTCGACACGCCGGACATGCTCGATCACGTGCAACAGCGACTCGGATTGCGCGCTGCGGGCTGAGTAGGGCAATGTCTGGTCTCCTCCGTCGTTCGAACGGTGGAACCGCCTCAACCCCTGCCCGTGAACGCCATGTGCGCCCTCTCCTGACCATAGCCGCCCTGCTGCTGGCAGCGGCACCGGTGGCAGCGCAATCCATTGGACCCGCTTCTCCGACGGCCTCCGTGCCTGCCGGGGCCAGCACGCCGTGTGTGCCCTTCTCAGGGTGCCTGGTGGTCGCCGACTTCGAACAGTTCGAGGCGGGCGGCCTGCCCATCGGCTGGCTGACCTATGAAAACAAGCGCGATGTGCGCCCGGTCACCGGAGAGCTGCAGACCGATGAGGAGCGCTTTGTCGTGGCCTCGGAGCGGGGTAACCGGTTCATCCGCGCCCTGGTCTATGGAAAGGCCCATCGCATCATTCTGCCGAACGATGGGGAGAAGCTGGACTGGGACGTCGACTCCCATCCGTTGTTGAGCTGGGACTGGCGTGCGCTGAAATTGCCCGTGGGAGCGCGCGAAAACATGTCCAGGCTGAACGACACCGGCGCGGCGATCTACGTGGTGTTCGACGAGGACTGGCTTGGCCGACCCCGCACCATCAAATACTCCTACAGCTCGTCGCTGCCCAAGGGCCAGACGGCGTCCTACGGCGCGTTGCGTGTGCTGGTGGTCAGTTCGCAGGTCGAAGAAGGCATAGAGCGCTGGATCCCGGTCCGGCGTGACGTGCAGCAGGACTATCGCGACCTCTTCGGCAAGGAGCCGCCGTCGCGCCCCTCGGCCATTTTCCTCTGGAGCGACTCGGACTCGGTTGACTCGGAGGCGGAAGTCGACTTCGACAACCTCCGCATCCACGCGAGCGGGTAGCCTCTATCCGCTGATGCAGGCGCAGTCCATCGTGGTCTGACAGTCCACCTCCACCGCGCCCTCGGAAATGTCCTGGATCCTCTGGTTGATCGCTCCCTCCAGGTCAGTGTCGATCCCGCTGGTCGCGCGTATGCGATTCAACTCGGCGGAGACGGCATCGCCCGGCAGCCCGTAGCACTGGGCGCTGATCATATCTCCGGTCAGCACCTGACGCATCTGGTCCAGGTGCGGGGTGAATCGGCCTTGCCAATCCCGACCTGTCAGCTCGCTCCACAGCGCCTCATGAGCGCCCGAACCGAGCATGCTATACCCGCCATAGTCCCACGTGCGGGTAAAAAACGCGGGCCATCCGGTGATCTGCCCCTGATATACCTGCGGATGGCCCCAGTGGTCGAACAAGAGGGCCACGAAGGCGTCGTCGAGTGAGTCGGGCGTGGCCTGGGCGATGCGGTCCCAGTCATCCCGCTCCATGCTCAGCGTGGCTTCCGTGCACTCGGCCACACAACTCGGACTCAGCCCCGGAAGTCCGAGATCGTTGCCCTGAAACCGGTAGCTGTATCCGGTGAAGGGATCCAGGGAATCGGCAGGAATCAAGTCCCCGGTCATCCGCAGAGCCCGTTCGAACAGGGCGTCGAAGTCGTCCGAGGTGCGAACGGCGGCTACCTGCTCCCGGAAGCCGTCGATCACGGCCACCGATTCCGCCGGCAACAGCGCCAGCCGGGCTGCTTCCTGCTCCGCGGTCACCGGATCGGGCTCGAACGATGGGGCCTTCTGCTCGGGGGCCGAACAGCCTGCCAGCACAAGGAACAGGATTAGCGCGCGCATCCTGAAAGGTAGCTACTCGCCGCCAGCGCCGCGCCGGGCCTGCAACCACGCGTCCACGCTGTAGCGTCCGGGGCCGATGCCCATGAGCCCCACCAACACGAACATGTTCTTGAGGGCGTGGGCGGGCGTGCCCTGACCAGTAATCCAGTGGCGTGCAGAGGCAACCAGCATCGTGAACGCCAAAAGCGCCGCAACCGGCCGGAAGAACAGTCCCGCTGCGATCATGAGCGCACCGATCGACTCCGCGAACGCCGCAAGAAACCCGAACGCGGTATGCCCGAAGCCAATGCCGAACATCTCCATGGCACCTCCGATGCCCTCCCAGCGCTCCGGTCCGCCGGTCAGCTTGGACCAGCCGTGGTAGTAGATAAACGCCAGCCCAAAGCCCAGACGGAGAATCAGGAGGCCGAGGTCGTGATAGCGGTCTTTCATGGTCGAGCCAGAGAGTGAGCGAGTTCTTCGAGCGGGCGCCCGGCGGTTTCAGGCATCATGTAGCGCACCCAGAGTAGTTGCAACACCATCATGCCGGCAAACAGGGCAAACACGACGGCGGCCCCGATGGTGCCGAACAGAACCGGCACCAGTGACGGGATAATGGCGGCAAGCACCCAGTGCACGGAGCACCCGAAGGCCTGTCCGGATGCGCGCAGGTGATTGGGGAAGATCTCCGAGATGAACACCCAGATGACCGCGCCCTGTCCCACCGCGTGGGAGCCGATGAAAATGAACAGGAAGGCCGCCACCGCGAGTCCGCTCCAACCAAGGAAGAACGAAGCGGACACCAGAGCCAGCGAGATGATGTAGCCGATCGAACCCCAGTACATCAGTTGCTTGCGGCCCTTGCGGTCAATCAGGTAGATGCCGAGCAGGGTAAAGACAAGATTCGTGATACCGATGCCAACGCTGCTCAACAGCGCCGTGCTGGCACCCAATCCGGCTTCCGCAAAGACGCGCGGGGCGTAGTACAGAATGGCGTTGATTCCTGAGGTCTGGTTGAAGAAGGCGATCAGAAACGCCAGGGCCAATGGCAGTCGGTACTTCTTCTGGAAGATCGACTCCGAAGGACCCGACTCGGCGGCCATGTCGGCCAGGAGCTGCTGCGCGCTCTCTTCGGCGCCGACGAGCCGCAGGACTTCATCGGCCTCCTCGACACGTCCCTTGGTGAGCAGCCAGCGGGGACTGAGGGGCAGTCCCAGGGCCAGCAGGGTGTAGATGACGGCCGGGATGGCCTCCACGCCCATCATCCAGCGCCAGGCATCGTCTCCGAGACCCGAGAGTAGAAAGTTGGAGACGAACGCCACCAGAATGCCGAAAACGATGTTGAACTGGTACAGGCCTACCAGTCGTCCCCGGTCTTTGGCAGGTGCGATTTCGGAGATGTAGGATGGCGCGGCGACGGTCGATGCACCGACGCCCAGGCCGCCGAGGAATCGGAAGACCGCGAACGTGATCGGGTCGCCGGCGAACGCGGATCCGATGGCGGAGATGGTGTACAGCACACCGATCCCGATGAGGGTGCGCTTGCGGCCCAGGATGCGCGTGGGGATACCGCCGAGAATCGCGCCGGCCACCGTGCCCCAGAGGGCCATGCCGACGACAACGGCGCCGTGGAACGCGTCCGAGGACTGCCAGAGCTCCTGCAGCCGGCCTTCGGCGCCGGAGATCACAATCGTGTCGAAGCCGAACAGGAATCCGGCCAGCGCGGCGGTCAGGGACCAGGTGGTAACGCGTTTCATCGTCCGGTGCCGCACGAGCGGCGGACAATCAGTTCAGAAGGCAGCACAAACTCGCGTGGCTCGAGCTTTGGATCTGCAATGCGGGCCAGCAGAGCCTCCGCTGCCTGCTTCCCCATTTCCTGAGCAGGCTGCCTCACTACCGTCAGCGGAGGGTCGATTACCCGGGACCAGGGGACTTCATCGAAGGCAACGACAGCCATGTCGTCCGGCACGCGCAGACCCAGCGCCCGAATGGACAGCATTACGCCCAGGCTGAGCATACTGGTACCGATGAAGACGGCAGTCGGTGGGCGCTCAAGGTTGACCAGGTCGTGGAGCAGCACGCTTCCGTCCTCCTGAGTCGATTCCGCCTCCAGCACCAGTTCCGGATCCATGGGAATGCCTGCCTGACTCAGGGCCAGCCGATACCCCGTGCGTCTTTCCACGGAGGTGGACAAATGCGGGAGACCTCCGATGTAGCCGATGCGGGTATGCCCCCCCTCGATCAACAGTTGCACGGCTTCCCTTGCGCCGCGCACGTTGTCGGTCAGGACCGCATCCAGGTACCGGCCCGTCAATCGGCGGTCAATACAGACGATGGGCACGCGACTCTTTTGCAGGCGGTCGAGCGCCGGATCCCCCTCTACCACGGACGGCAGGATGACACCGTCGACCTGCTCCGTGTGCATGGTTTCCAGGCACACCCGCTGGCGATCCGGGTCCTCATTGGAATTGTTGAGGATGAGAGCAAAACCGTTCGCGTAGGCGACGTCTTCCACGCCGCGCACCACATCGGCAAAGAACGGATTCTGGATGTCCGGGATAACGATGCCGAGAATCTTGGACTGGCCGGATTCCACCCGCAAGCGGCGCGCCACTCGGCTTGGCCGATAGTCCAACTCGTCTACGGCTGCCTGTATGCGGGCCCTGGTGCGCTCCCGAACCACCGAAGGGTCGTTAAAGAACCGGGACACGGTGGCCACGGACACGCCCGCGCGTCTGGCAACCTCAGTCAGAGTCGGCATCGAAGAGAATGAAAACGTTTACAAACTAAAATGAATGCCAATACCGGATCCATGCGAACCCTTCGACCTAACTTCATTAAGGAGCGCGGGCGACTTAGCGACCGGCTACTTCCCTGGCGCGCATAAGGCGCTCTATGGACGCAGCCGGCAGCAGGCCGGAAGTATCCGGAGGTACGTTCAGCAAGTAGTTAGCCGAGCGGGCGTTTGCCGTGGTCAGCATTTCTGCGATGTACTCCGCCGACTTGAGCGCCCAGGGCGTGTGTCCTTCGTTCCAAAACCAGCTGGGCCCGATGGTATCAGACACTTCGGCCGGCTCCGTGTTGCCGGTCGAGGGCAATCCTGCCGCCGGATCCGTGGCAGCATACAAGGGCAGTTCGTAGCTGTGAACGTCAGATTCCGAACTGGTGCGTTGCTCGTTCGCAAGGATGAGCGTGCTCGGAGAGGTCTTTCGGATGTGTCGGCGGAGCTTGTGCCACGCGGCCTGGTCCATGTAGGGACTGCGCGCCTGATCGATCCATACAAGGTCTATCGGACCGTACCGGGTTAGCAACTCCGTCAACTGCTTGCGAGCGAAGCCTGCATAGTCCCCGTTGGCTTCCGGTGGAAATCCATGCAGGGAGGGCCCGGGCGGGACCGGGTTGCCAAAGCGCCCGTCGTAGTCTCCGGCCATGCAGTAGTACAGACCGACACGCAGTCCGCGGCTGCGAAACGCGTGAACGAATTCCGCGACCACATCGCCCGAGCCTTGTTGGAATTCGAGCATCGCCGACGCGTCGTGGTCGGTGTGCTCACTGTCCCAGAGCGCCCACCCGCCGGTGTGCTTGGTGGTCAGCACGCCATATTTCATGCCGGCAGCCACGGCTACGTCCGCCCATTGCCCCGGATCGAACCGGTCAGGACTGAATGCCCTCGGGTCTTCGTATCCGTTCGTCCAGTCGCCACCTGTGAAGGTCGCCATGCCGAAATGGATGAACATGCCGTACCGCCAGGTCAGGAAATCCGCCCGCAAGTCTTCGGACGGGATCACCACGCTCTGGCACGAAAGCGTGCCGCACACCATAACCACCAATACTCCGCAGCGCATGCGCCGAGAATACGGACGGGATTCAGGCCGTTGCCAGGGCGGCCTGGCGATGCACCGACGCGTGGCAATCGGCCGTCAGTTCCGGCGTTGCTGCATAACCACCCGAAAGCAGACAGGTCAGGGCACGCCCGCGTTCGGTTACCTGCTCGATCACAAAGCGGTCCCGACGGGCAAGACCGTGCCGGGTCAGTGCCAGTCGGCCGAAGCGGTCCCCGGACAGCACGTCTATTCCTCCCAGGTAGATCACGAGGTCGCACGGAAATCCATCGAGCGCCTTGGGCAGCACATCTTGCAGCGCCGCCATGTAGGCGTCGTCGTCCGCGCCGTCCGGCAACCCGACATCCAATGTGGACGGCTCTTTGCGAAAGGGATAGTTCTTCTCCCCGTGGACCGAAAGCGTGAAAACATCCGGATCCTCGCGGAAAATGGCAGCCGTGCCGTTGCCCTGATGCACGTCCAGGTCGATCACCATGGCGCGGCGGATCCATCGCGCGCGCTTGAGCACACGGATCGCCACAGCCACGTCATTGAGGACGCAGAATCCTTCGCCGTGGTCTGGAAACGCATGGTGCGTGCCCCCGGCCAGGTTGGCGGCGATGCCGTCCTCAAGGGCCATCGAGCAGGCGTTGATGGTGCCCTGCACGGCGTGGCGCGATCTGCGCACCAGAGCATCCGACCACGGCAGTCCCATGCGCCGCTCCTCCTGGCGGGACAGCGTGCCTTCGGCGAGCGCGTTCAGATATCTGGGGGTGTGCACCAGCAGCAAGTCCGACCAATCTGCCTGTCTGGGCGACACGATATCGTGCTCCCGCACCAATCCTTCCTCCAGCAACAGGTCCCGAAGTGCCGGGAATTTGCCCATCGGAAACGGGTGCCCGTCGGGCAGCGGCACGTAGTAGGCATCGGTGTAGGAAACACGCATGGGCGCCGAACCCCGATTCCTCCTGCGGGGATCCGGGATCATCGCCGACCGGCCTGGGGTCGTGATGCGAGCGGGGACTCCTGCCCAGCCGGGACGTATACCCACGCCCGTCTCGTTCACCCTGCCGAACCAGAGTCGGCCGCGTTGCGCGATTCCTCCCGACACCCTCTACCATAAACAGCAAACCGTGTCCGAGACGCCGCAGACCGTCCTACAGCAAGTTTTTGGCTACGACTCCTTCCGGCCCGGGCAGCAGGAGGTGATCGATGCGGTGCTCGCCGGCAAGGATTGCATCGCGCTCATGCCGACGGGCGCCGGAAAGTCGCTCACCTACCAGATTCCGGCGCGTCTGATGCGGGGCACCGTGCTCGTGGTCTCGCCCCTGATCTCGTTGATGAAGGATCAGGTGGACGGGCTGCTGGACCTTGGATTCAAGGCAACGGCCATCAACTCGACGCTTACCATGACCGAGCGTCAGGACCGCATGGACGCGCTCAGGGCAGGGTACTGGGAACTGGTCTTTCTGGCCCCGGAAGCCCTGGAAGGGCACCTGGGCGATGTGGTGCGCGGCTGTCCCATCGCGCTGCTGGTTGTGGATGAGGCGCACTGCATCAGTCAGTGGGGCCATGACTTCAGGCCGTCCTACCGGCGCCTTCAGGGGTTGAAGCAGCACCTTGAGGTACCTGTGCTGGCCCTCACCGCAACGGCCACCCGACGGGTCGCGGTAGACATTCTGCGGCAGTTGGGCATGCGCAAACCGGCCGGATTCAAGGGGTCCTTCTTCCGGCCCAACCTGAAGATCTACGCGCGCAAGAAGGGGCAAGGCGGCAATACGAGAAAGGAAATCCTGGGCGTGATCCGGCGACACCCCGGCGAATCCGGAATTGTGTACTGCCTGAGCCGCAAAAGCGTGGAGCAAACCGCCGACTTTCTCCGCCGCGAGGGCGTGAACGCGCGACCGTATCACGCCGGGCTAGCGGCTGAAGAGCGCGCCGAGAATCAGGAGGCGTTCCAGCGAGACGATGTGGATGTGATCGTCGCGACGATTGCGTTCGGAATGGGCATCGACAAATCGAACGTGCGTTTTGTCATCCATCGTGACATGCCGAAGGACCTGGAGTCCTGGTACCAGGAGATCGGGCGGGCGGGACGCGACGGGCTGCCCAGCGACTGCGTGCTTTTCTACTCCTGGGCCGACGTCAAACTGCATGAGCGGTTTCTGGACGGCATCACTGACCCGGCCGTGCGCGATCGAACCGCCTCGGCAACGACGCGGCTGTTCCGCGTCGTGGATCGTGGATTGTGCCGCCACCAGGTGCTGACAAAGCACTTCGACGAGGATATGCCAGCCTGCGGGGATGCGTGCGATGTGTGCAGGGGAGAGACGCTCACACAGATGATCGGCCCCGCGCAGCCCAAGCTGGCGCTCGCTCCGACCAAGACCCAGCCCGACCTCACCCCGGACCAACGCGCCCTGTTCGAGGAGCTTCGCACGCTGAGGCGCCGCCTGGCAGACGAGGCCGGGGTGCCGGCCTACATCGTGTTCGGTGACAAAGTGTTGCGAGAAATGGTGCTGCGGCTTCCGCGCACCTCGGAGCAATTCCTGAGGGTGCCCGGTGTAGGGCTGAACAAACTGGAGCGCTACGGAGAAGCGTTCCTGGAGGCGTTGGCCGGCGTTGAGACGGAGTAGTCTACTGGCCTCGGGTGGAAGGAGTCCCGGGACTCGGCGATCAATCCTCTGCCCTGGTTGCCTTTGCGCCCACCCAGGCTACGGTCGCGCCGAGCAAACTGCCCCATAGCAGATCCACCAGCGCAACAGTCCAACCGAAGCCTTCGATAAGCGCGAGGCTGGTCAGGTCGAACGCGGCATACGTGACAAAGCCGAAGGCGGCCCCATTCAGCGCCGCCCGTCGCGTGTCGCCGGCCGCCGGCGTCACTACAAAGTGCACCAGTCCTGCCAAATAGACCAGATAGAAGGCGATGGCGGGTGCCCAACTGACGGTATCCTTGCGCAGCGCGCCGAGCTGTGTCTCATAGAAACCCTTGGCAATAACCCCTAGCCAAAGCAAGTCGATTGCAAAGAAGGTGGCCAGACAGATGACGTAGATGCGCATACCTGAATCTAGCTCCCGGGGCGGGTACATTGGTCGCCGAACCAGATCCCACCCCTGATGCGCTTCCTCCCTGCCCTCCTGCTCGCATTGTTCCTGGTCCTGCCGACGTCCGCGCAGGACGATCCGCTCGACGGGCTCGGACTCAATGCCCTGTCGATGCGCAACGTTGGCCCGGCGTTCACCTCCGGCCGCATCGCCGATATCGCGGTACACCCGGAGCACATCGGCACGTGGTACGTGGCCGTCGGCTCGGGAGGCGTCTGGAAGACGGAGAACTGGGGTACCACCTGGACCTCCGTGTTTGACGGACAGGGCTCCTATTCCATCGGCTGTTTGACCCTGGACCCCAACAACCCGGACCGCATCTGGGTTGGAACGGGAGAGAATGTGGGTGGACGCCACGTAGCCTACGGGGACGGCATCTACCTCTCGAACGACGGCGGACGCACCTGGACCAACAAGGGTCTTCCGGACTCGGAGCACCTCTCCAAGATCATCGTGCACCCGGATGACCCGAATACTGTCTGGGTGGCCTCCCAGGGTCCGCTATGGGCGCCTGGTGGCGAGCGCGGCGTGTACAAGACCACCGACGGAGGAGACACCTGGACGCGCACCCTCGGTGACGACGAATGGGTCGGCGCTACTGATCTCCTGATTGATCCAAGGGACCCCGATGTGCTATACGCCGCCACCTGGCAGCGCCATCGCAACGTGGCCTCCTACATGGGAGGCGGCCCCGGCACCGGCGTGCACAAGTCCACGGACGGCGGCGAGACCTGGACCGAACTGACCCGCGGCCTTCCCGGTGGCAACATGGGCAAGATTGGCCTCGCCATGTCCTACCACGACCCGGACCAGCTTTGGGCGGCCATCGAACTGGACCACACCACCGGCGGCGTCTTCATGACCACCGACCGGGGTGCATCGTGGCGCAAGATGTCGGATGCGGTCGCCGGAGCGACCGGTCCCCACTACTACCAGGAGATCTTCGCGAGCCCGCACCACGAAGGCCGCCTGTTTCTGATGGACGCCTCCCTGCAGATGTCGGAGGACTACGGCGCCACGTTTACGCGCGTGAACCGGCGAAACAAGCACGGAGACAACCACGCCATCGCCTTTCTGCCCGGCCTGCCGGACTACTACCTGATGGGTACGGACGGTGGCCTGTTCGAGACATTCGATGATGCCGCCACGTGGAAGTTCATCGGCAATCTTCCCGTCACCCAGTACTACAAGGTGGCAGTTGATGACTCGGAGCCATTCTATCTGATCTACGGCGGCACGCAGGACAACGGTTCACACGGCGGCCCGTCCGCCACGGACAATCGGCACGGCATTCGGAATGCGGACTGGTTCAAGACACTCGGCGCAGACGGTCACCAAAGTGCCACCGAGCCGGGTAACCCGAACATCACCTACGCGGAAAGCCAGCAGGGCGGCCTGGCCCGGATCGATCGCCTGACCGGAGAGCAGGTCTCCATACAACCACAGCCCGGCCCGGGTGAGCCCTACGAACGGTACAACTGGGACGCCCCGATTGTCGTCTCTCCACACGACCCGGCCACCCTCTATTTCGCTTCCTACCGGGTCTGGAAGTCCGAGAACCGCGGCGACAGCTGGACCGCAATTTCCGGGGACCTGACCCGCAATCAGGAGCGGTTTGAGCTGCCCATCATGGGCCGCGTTCAAAGCTGGGATAATGCCTGGGATCTGAACGCGATGTCGGTCTACAACACCATTTCATCCATCGACGTGTCCCGCGTGCAGCCCGGTTTGGTGTATGCAGGCACGGACGATGGACTCTTCTCGGTCTCGGAGGACGACGGGGACACCTGGCGCACCATGGAGGTCGGCGACATTCGCGGCGTGCCGCAGGGCGCCTTCGTCAACCACGTTTACGCCGACCTGCACGATGCAGACGTCGTCTACATGGCGCTGGACAACCACAAGTTCGGTGATCTGGAGCCGTATCTCGTGAAGAGCACCGACCGCGGGCAGACGTGGAGTTCGCTTGCCGCAGATTTGCCGGAGCGCACGCTGATCTGGCGCATCGTCCAGGACCACGAGGACCCGAATCTCATCTTCCTGGGCACCGAATTCGGGGTTCAGGTCACGACGAACGGCGGCACCACCTGGCACGATCTGCCGACTGGCGGTGCCACGATTTCTTTCCGGGATGTCGTCATCCAGCGCCGCGAGAATGACCTTGTGGGCGCGTCGTTCGGGCGCGGGTTCTTTGTGCTGGACGATTACACGCCGCTGCGCAACCTGGACAGTGACGCGCTGGCCGCCGACGGCCACATCTTCCCTGTCAAGACCGCCCGCCAGTTCATCCCGCGGGACGTGGAAGGTGGCGCACAGGGTCATCAGCAGTACGCAGCACCCAACCCGACCTTCGGCGCCGTCTTCACCTACCACCTGAACGAAGGCTGGGAGTCCATGGAACGGGCCCGTCAGAAACGGGAACGGGAAGCGGGCGATGCGGATCTGCCGTTCCCCGGCTGGGATGCCCTCGAGGCCGAGCGCAACGAGGTGCCCGCCAGCGTGGAATTGGTGGTGCGCAACATGGACGGAGATGTGGTGAGCCGGGTCGAAGGGCGCACCGGAAAAGGACTCCACCGCACGGCGTGGAATCTGCGGTTTGATTCGAACGCGCCTGTCGTTCCGGGTGAGCGCAGCGGCGGAGGTGGCTTCATGGCGCCGCCGGGTACCTACACGGTAACGCTGACGCGAACTGTAAACGGCGAGATGACCGACATGTCTGGACCAGTTTCCTTCGATGTCGTGCCGCTGCGTGACGGTGCGCTGGATGGCGCATCGCCCGAAGAAATCCTGGCATTCATGCAGGAAGTAGAGGCCATGCAGGCCGAGGTCACGACGTTCACCACCGCCTTCCGCGACGCGCAGGAGATGGTTGAAGCCATGCAGACTGCGCACTCCCGCGCCGACCGGCCCAGTGCCGACCTGGCCGAGCGCCTGCACAACGCGCGCGCCACGCTTCTGGCCATAGACCAACAGGTTCGTGGCTATCGCAGCAAGAGCCAGGCTGGTGAGCGCAACGCGCCGTCTCCGCAGTCACGCATGTTTGCAGGCTTCCGTGGCCTGAGCACGTCATACGGCCCGACGCCGCTGCATCGTGCGACGATGGAAGCCGGCAAGGTGGAGTTGGCTGCTGCTCAGGAGGCCCTGCACGCCTTCCTGACGGAAGTTCTTCCAAGCCTCGAATCCGGACTCGCAACCACGGGAGCACCGCCCATTCAGAAATAGAACTCGCTGTCGCTTAGCCTGCGGCCTCCCACTCCTCTTCAGTAGCCAGTTCTTTCTGGTGCTCCATGAGCATCAGCCAGCGTCCGTCCTTCTTGACAAGCAGGGCGGTGAAATGCACCGTCGCGCCCTGCTGCCCTCCGTCGGCATCGGTCGCGATGTAGCGGAAAATCCCGGTTTCGTGCGCGGTTGAGGCATCGCTCAGCCGGCGGGTAAAGCGAAACTCGACGTTGGCGGTGGTGCGCCCCTCGGCGGTATCGACAAAGCCCGGCTTCCAACCTTCGAGCGCCTGAGAAATCGGGTAGCTCGCGCTTCCGGCTGTGGACACGAGCACTGCGTCCGGGTGATACAGGGCCGCATAGCCATCAAAGTCCCCCTCCGCCACGGTTCGCGAGACCTCGGTCCAATAGGAATCGAGCTCGGGATCGACAGGGATTCCATCGACCGGATGCCCGGCAAAGGCCAGCAGGATGGACAGGAGAAAAGCAATCATGGCATGCCTGGTTGGAAACTGGCCTACAAGGTACGTCAGTCCCTTCCTACATCATTCTTGGGACCTCACTTACCCTGACTTTGGATGCTGTCCGGCTGCGCCGGCAGGGCATCTTCAGTTAATTGACGTCAGTCGTCGACAGTTCACGGCGGCTGACATAGATATCACCATTAAGATTGATTCACTATGCGACGCTTTGGGTCCATGTTTGCGCTGTTGGCGCTGCTCTTGACGGGTTGCGACTCGTCGAGCGCGGAGGAAGACGGCGAAGCTTTCATTACGGTTTCATTCCAGTCTCCGGACTATTCCGCGGGGAAAACGGGCGGTATGCCTATCACCGGGTCAAACGGTGTTCTCAACATCGACCACATGGCATTTGTGGTCAGCGAGTTCGAGCTCCGCGCCGACGGAGACGGCTGCTTCTTTGGAAGGCTTGACGAGGACTGCCACGAGTTTGACGTGGACCCGCGGCTGGTAACGTTCAATATGGATGGCAACGCCGTTCCGATTGCGTCTGAAAAGGTTCCGGCAGGCACCTACCGCGCCATCGAATTCGAGATTGAGGATCTGGATCTGGATGATGGCGGCCTCTCGGCCTCCTTGCGCAATAATGTCCGTGCCCAGTATCCGGATTGGCCGGACGAGGCTTCCCTTCTGGTGACCGGCACCTTTACATCGACGGGTGGTGTCCAGCGCCCGTTCCGTTCCTACTTCGAGGCGGACGTGGAGGTGGAGCGCGTGTTTGCCACACCTGTGAATGTCGCCGAGTCTGAAGCACTCTATATCCGCGTGGATCCTGGACCCTGGTTCAGGGAAGACAACCAAACTGTCGTCGACCTGTCCCTCTATGACTATACCACCACGGGCGAGGTCGCTGACCTCGACGTGGAGATTGAGGACGGATTGAGCGAGGTCGAAATCGACGACTAGTCCCTGATACGCCTCGCTCCTCAAAGGCGCCGTGGGACTTCCCCACGGCGCCTTTGTCTTTTTCAGGGGTTTTCCGGGCGGCGTCCGGGGAGTACCCGGGGCCGCCTGGCTTTGGATGGACGCCTGATCTGTCGAAACCCCATGCACACACTATGAGACATCGCTCACGGTGCCATGACCACTATCGAAGACGAACCGGATCAGCCCACAGAGAAGCCCCTCGCTTCGACAGAATTGCACACGGAGGCCCACATGCGCCCTAACGGGGCCAGGGTGCCCGATTCGCAGGAATCACGCTCGAGGGGCCGATTCCAGGAGGCCCGTCCTTTGACTGGCGACCCTGTAAAGAGTTTGAATTGAGGGTCCCATGTCTCTTGTATTGCTACTTGAACTGGACGCCGGCATGCGCCGACGTGTCCGCACGGCGCTGGAGGGTGCCACGCACCGCGTAATCGTTTCCGACAATGGCCCGGAGGCCGCCAGACTGGCCGGCGAACACCTGCCCGAAATCATCCTGGTTGGTCGGCTGGAACGGCCATCCGAGCTCGGCGGTTTGCTGGAATCCCTGCGAGCCCATCCCATGACCGCGGCCTCACCGGTCCTTTTCATCCCCCAGGCCGAGGATGGGGACCTGGAGGCATTCCTGAGAAACTTGCCGTCTTCGCTGGAGAAGGGACGACCCGAGTGGCAGCCCCGGCTCGAGGGTCCGGATTTGGGTAGGCTACCTCGTGCGGTGCGCGATGCGCTGGCTCAACTGCTTGGGCAAGGACGGCAGATGACACTCCAGGCGCGGTCCATGGACCCCCAAAAGGCCCGTGGCCTGGGGGCTGCAATTCGCGAGACGGGCCGCCTTCTCGACCGCCTGGGCCTCGCGATTTCCCAGGCACCCGTGCCCGACTCTGACGACGAGATCGTTACCGAGCTCTCCGTCCCGATGATCACCAGCCTTCAGTCACGAGCAACTCGATTAGGTCGGGCCTACGCCATGTACCTGGCCATAGAGCCGCTCCTGTGGCGCGGAGAACCCACCGCCTACATCAATGCCGTCACGGACGCGGTGGAAGCGCTGCTCCACGAATCGACGGTTGCCGTGTCCCTCAGGGCTGAGGAGGGAACCGTCTACCTGACCATCATTGCTGATGAGCTGTACCTGTCAGACTCCGAGATAAACGCCATCAGCGCGGCGCAACGCACGGGTGAAGCGGGATATTCCGGCCGCTTTTCCCAACTCGTGGACCTCGCGCGAATGTGCGGGGGCACCCTGCGAATGGACACCGGCCGGGCGCGGGGAATCAAGTTTCGGCTGACCTGTCCCCACCGGGTAGGTGAACCGAGCGACGGAGCGGCCAGCCGGGCGTAACGCATGGGTCGGCCGTTGAACACAAGTCGGTAGGCCGCCGGGTTTCGGGCGCCCTTGCCGATCCGGTAACGTCCATCTATTCTGACCCATGTACCTCCTGCGCTCCCTCCTCCTGGCGCTTGTCCTGATCCCGCCGGCGGATCGGGTGCCGGACTTCTCTTTGCCCGACCTGGACGGCCGCGAAACGCGACTCAGTTCGGTCATGGGCGAATCGCTGACACTGATCGACTTCTGGGCGACCTGGTGCGGCCCGTGCGTAAAGTCGATCCCATCGCTGGTGGCCATCTCAGACTCCCTGAGTGACCAGGGAGTGCGGGTGGTCGGAGTGAATGTGGATTCGCCCCGCAACCTGTCCAAGGTGGCGCCTTATGCCCGATCGCTCGGGGTGGACTATCCCATCCTGTTGGACACGAACAGCGAAGTGATGGCTGACCTCAACGTCCAGGCCATGCCGACCCTGCTCGTGATCGACGCAAAGCGCAACATTGTCTATGTGCACGAAGGGTTTCGGCCTGGTGACGAGGACGTGGTGCGACGTGAGATCGAGGAACTCCTGAAAGACCACTGAGCCTGTGAGTCGATCCGTGCGCGCTGCGGCCGTCCTCGCCGTGCTCCTGATACCCGCCTCGCCGGTCGTTGCGCAATTCAGCGCGCTGAGTCGGACCGAGGTGCAGTCGGGCAACACGCCCTTCACGGAGCCCGGAAGCCTGACCACGCTCTTCGAGCAGTTGAATCTGCGTTTCGATGCAGGAAGCGTGCGCGTATCGGGGCGCCTGGAATCGTTTCTGACCCACCGGGAGGAGAGGCGCTATACCAGACTGGCGCAGGCGCGCGTGACTGCGCGACTCGGGGGGTTCGACGCGACGGTCGGACACTTCTATGACATCCTCGGCCGAGGCCTGCTGTTGCGCGGGTTCGAAATTCCCGGGGCCACCTACGAGGATGCTGCGTTTCGCGTCCGTCAGTCGTTTCAGCGAGACATCGAGGGGGCCACCATCGCCTATCGCAATGGGCCCATCGCACTCCGAGTCCTCCGCGGCAAGCCGCTCCTGGCCGTGCTGCCGCCTACAAGGCCCCGGGAAGAGCGCCGCCCGGATCTCGTGACGGCCGGCTCGGGCTCAGTACGGTTTGGACCTCTCGAGGTCGGAGGAAACCTGCTGCGCAATGAGGCCGCGATCGGGCAACAGGATTTTGGTTCAGTTTCGGGGAGGCTTCGCGCAGGAGGTGCCAGCGGCTATGTAGAGTACGCGACTCAGCGTGGTGGAGAGACGCTGTCCCCCGACAAAGCAAGAGCGCTCTACGCGGCGCTCACCTATGGTCGCGCCGGAGGGGGTGGAAGCCTCGAGTACAAGGACTACCAGAATTTTTTCCTCGGCTCGGGATTCAACGACCCGCCTTCCCTGGTCCGTGAACACAGCTGGGTGGTGCTGAATCGCAGTACGCATGTTCTGAATGCCGTGAACGAGACGGGTTTTCAGGTAGAGCTCTACACCGTCTTGCCCAAGGGCACGCTGACTCTGAACACAACACGGGCGGTCAACGAGTTCGGTGAGTCGCTGGTCTACAAGGAGTACTACGCCGAATTTGCTTCCGTACCGCTCGGCGAGTGGTCGGGGCGAGCATTCGTCGATGCCGCCGAGGACCCCCTGAAGGGGGAATCGGCGCGGCGTGCAGCGGGATTCTATCTGGACCGCAAGCTCGCAGGGCCGTGGTCCGTGTCGACCACGCTGGAGGGCCAGCGATTTACTCGGGACTTTCTGGAGGACGGAGATGCCACGAATTTCGTGGTCGGAGTCACTGCCTCCCGCTCAACACGGTACTCCGCGGGACTGGTGTGGGAGCGCTCAACGGACGCCTTCCTGACAGACGACCCTCGAACGGCAGAGATTGAGACGTCGGCTCGGCAGTGGCTTGGCGTCAACCTGGGCTGGCGTCCGAACCGACAGCACACATTGGGGCTGTTTGTCGGAACCCGTCGCGGCGGGCCGGCATGTACATCAGGTATCTGCTACGAAGTGCTGGATTTCGAAGGCGCCGAACTCCGGGTCACAAGCCGATTTTGATATGAAACATCTGGCCTCGCTCCTCCTGTTGTCGTGCCTGTGCCTGGGCGCGAACGCTCAGAATGTGGGCAATACGGCGCCCGACTTCACCTACCCCAAACTGGGCGGTGGTGAAATCAGACTGGCCGACTTCTCCGGCAAAGTGGTGTTCGTATTCCTCTTCGGCAATACCTGCCCCTTCTGCCTTGCCGTCGGCAATGACACGGAACAGCAAATCCAGGCTCAGTTCGGCTCGAACCCGAACTTCCAGGCGATTGGGTTGGACATGTGGACCAGTTCATCGACAACCGCCAGCGTCACCAGCTTTCGGGCACGCACTGGAATCACGTATCCCCTGGGACTTCAGGCCGGAGGCATGGCCTCGTTGTACGGCACCACGTACGACCGCGTGCTGGTCATCGGAGCGGACGGCGTGTTGCGGTACAAGGGAATGTCCAACACGTCGAGCACGCTGCAGTCGGCCCGGTCCATGATCAATACGCTGCTTTCGGCAATCGGAACGGGTTCCGACGAGATTCCGGAAGTCGATTTTGGCCTGACACCCGCGTACCCGAATCCCACGGCCGGAGAGACGCACATTGCGTTCCGTATCGAGAGCACGGAGCACGTTCGGCTCACCGTGTTTGACATGCTCGGGCGCGAGGTTGCCGTGCTCAGCGACGGGCTGAGAGAGCGCGGTGAACACCGTGTCACGTGGAGCCCGGGCCCGCACCTGCCGCCCGGGCTGTACGCGTATTCCCTGACGGCCGGAGAGGAGCGGTTGACGCGTACCGTCCTGCTCACGAGGCGTTAGACGCCTGTTGAATGCGGCCAGCGTAGATTGGCCGGAATCCAATCCGGTCGAAATGCGCATTGCCCTGGTAGCCCACGACAACAAAAAGAAGGACCTCGTCGAGTGGGCCATTCACAACCGGGACATCCTGGCAGGGCATAACCTCTGCGCAACGGGCACCACCGGACGCCTGCTCTCCGATGCGCTTGATCGCGATGTGCAACGCATGCAGAGCGGTCCACTCGGGGGCGATCAGCAAATTGGCGCCGGCATCGCCCAGGGAGACATCCAGATGCTGATTTTCTTCTGGGATCCCCTCGAGCCAATGCCCCATGACCCGGACGTGAAAGCCCTGCTGCGGCTTGCAGTCGTCTGGGACATTCCGCTGGCCTGCAACCGTATCTCCGCAGACTATCTGATTACGTCGCCTCTTCTGGCCCAGGAGGCCTCACGCAAACGGCCGAGCTTTGACAGCTACGTAAATCGCGGAGTCTAGAAGCCCGGCGGACTCCACGTATTCAACCGGCTGCTAACGCACGACCACGAATCGCTGCCGGCCCAGGCGCTCTCCGGTCTTGACGGTCACGAAGTACGAACCGGACGGCAGGCCTTCCGTGTCCACTTCCAGGTTCTGACGGCCGCCGGCCAGCCACTGAGAGCCTGACCACACCCGCCGCCCCAGCATATCGTGCACCTGCACAAGCACGGGACCGGGGATCGGATTGCTCAGGGTCATGGCCACGTGTCCTTGCGCGGGATTCGGATACGGTGCATCCAGCGTCAGGGCGTTCGGGAATTCCTCCCCGCCCTCTGTATCGAGCACAAAGGGAATACCGAAGTAGTCCATCACCGCGGTCAACAGCGCATCGCGCGAGCTGCCGCCGTTGGCCTGGAGATCTGCCATCGTGTACGACATCGCCACGGCGCGACCGCCAGCGGAGGTCTCATTCTGCACGGCCACCACGCCGTAGCCGTCCTCGACGAAGACGGCACGCCCTGAGCCTCCGACGCCGTACTGGTCAATGGAGCCGTTTGCCGTCTGCCGGGACGATACGAACTGCAACCCCTCCGCAAGACTGCCCGCCTGTCCCGTCATGCTGGTCACCGGGCGCCGATTGCCGTTGCCGGCCGCGTTCATCCCGAAAGCCTGCAGCAGCTCGGCATTGGATGCCTGGTTGGACCCGAAGACCTGCGCGCCCTCCACGTATACCTTGCCTCCACCCAATACATAGTCCCGGATGGCACGGGCGGGGATGTCGTCCAGCGGCGTGGGCAGGTTTTGCGGATCGAATGGTCCGAACGACAGGAAGACCGCATCGTAGCCATCAAACGAGGGATGGATGGCAGCGGTGCGCGAATAGACCGCCGGCACGCCCGCCTCAAGCATCGACTCGTAGATGTACCGACCCGAACGACCCTGCGGGTTGCCGAAGCCTTCCCAGACGTACACGCCACTGTTCACCGAGACGTAGTCGGTGAGCACCGTAGTCTCCGTTCTGGTGCCATTTGATGCCGTCAACGTGACACTGTAGAGACCCGGCTGTTCATAGGTATGAGAGGCCAGCGAGCTGGTAGCGTCCACCATACCGTCCGACTCGAAGTCCCACGCCCAGGAATTGGCGCTGCCTTCCCCAAAGGTGGACAGGTCGAAAAACGTCACGTTGAGTGGACCCGGGCCTGAGCGTCCGGTAGCCGCCGCGGCGGCGCGGAACAGGAATCCGCGTTCAACAAACGACTCGACCATGCGCGCGGCATTCTCGGCGCCGAACAGCACGGAATCTGCCTTCAGAACCGCCCGTGCGGCGTCCTCTGTGTTGCTGTTGCTGCCGGTCATGGCGAGTCCCTCCAGGAAGAGCAAGTCTGCCTTGTCCCGCCCGATCTCGTCCAGTATGTCGATCATGGAGCTCGCCCAGATCTGACCGTCCGTATGTATGGCTCCGGTCAGGTCAAACGGATACCGGCCGAAGTAGTCTGTGCGGCGCCCGTTGAAGAACGGCCGGCCACCCCATCGCCCGAAATTGTCCCGGTTGGGGTCATTTTCGGACCACGTGGACTTGCTTCGGGTGTAGGAGGCGGCCCAGTAGTCCGCCGATCCCTCGCTGAGGCCGGCGCCCTGGGAGATTCCGCGATCCGTGATCCAGTCATGGATGGCATGGCCCAGTTCGTGCAGTACGACCTCTGGATCCTCGGCCATGTCCACACCCCCTTCGCCAAAACGGAGTTGCCCCGTGAACAGGTACTGGGCGTTGACGGCGCCCTCCAATCCGTGGGGATCGGCCTCCACGCCGCCGCTGTACTGAAGGGGGGCGAGGGCGATGCCGAGCTCCTCATTGATGTACCGCATCGAATGCTCCAGGTGGTAATACACCGTCGCGGCTTCGAAGGCCGGCTCCGACCGGGTGAAATCAAAGTCGGGGGTGGACTGCTCGAACAGGCCCAGGAAAGGGAGGTCAAAATCGACGATTTCAGCCAGCGGGCCGGAGAGCAGAAACGACGATCCCGTATCCGTGATGTCGCGAAGCGTTACCTGCGTGCGCGCGGCGGTGAGCTCTTCCGAGTCGGCGTCGCCGTTGTCGCTGTGGCCGGATGAGGATCCGTAGGCGACACCCGCAGTGGTCATGGGGTCGGGGTCGAAGACCATTCCGGTTCCGTCCACACGTCGACGGACGGAAGTGCTCGGAGCATCAGCGCGGGGGAAAGCTCCCCGAGCCGAGGTCAACATCGGTGCCTGTGCCGGCGTCACGTGCGCAGTCGGCTCTGCGCGGAAGACCAGGCCGGTGCCGGCGTCGACGAGCACGTCCCAGGCGTCGGCTGCCGTCACCATCTGCACCTGGCGGGCCATGCGTACGGTACCGTTGCGGGCGAACACCACGGGCCGAGATTCCACATGTGTGGGCGCGCCCTGGAACGCCACATGTTCCATCGCCGCCTGGTCCAGCGACTGTGGCGCGCCCTTGGACGCCCCTGCCTCAAGCGACAGCCCGGGTTCAAACCCGCTGGAGACAAACAGGACCTGTCCGTCGCCCCCGAGAGTGACGGAGACCGTGGCCTTGTACACGTCCACGCCTTCCAGCACCTGTTGGAACCGCACGTGGCGGCCAACGCGAGTCTCCCGAACCGCGTACGGCCGCAGTTCGGCTTCGAGGCTTCGGATACCGAGCTCGTGGCCCCGGTCGCGAAGGAAGTCAGTCGCCTGTTCCAGAGCGCTGGCCGCATCGGAGCGATAGTCCACGTGATACAGTGCGACCGGGGTTCCAGTCCGCACATTCACCCGCGCTGAACCCTCGATTCGGGTCGGATCAGGATGGTCGGTGACAAGCACCCCGCGCGGGGTCTGGGCGGCTGCAGGCAAAACAACTATAGCCAACAGCAGGACAATCAGAGAACGCATAAACAAAGCGATTGGGAGGGTCCGGCAAGATAACCGTCTCCCCCGCTCGCGTGGGCGCTAGTACCGCCGCTGAAAGATTTCGTCCAGGGTCATGCCGCGCAGCTCCTCGACAAACGTGTGGAGGTGCCGAATCATGATTTCCCAGATGGCCTCGCCCTGCTTTACGGACGACTTGGTCGGATCACCCATGACGCCGCTTTCCGAGATGCGATGCGTGAAGGCGTACCATGGTACGCCCTCGTTGCCGGTGAAGTCCAGGTACTTGCTGGAGAAACGCGGGATGTCCGGCGCGGCTTTGCTCATATCCACGAGTTCGGGCCGCACGGCCAGCGTGGTGCTGGTCTCCACCTCGCCGGCATGCACGTCGTTGGGCGTCACCACGTCGCGGTAGATCTCCTCGTCGCTCGATTCACCGGTGTCAACCGCCACGAAGATGCGAGAGTCCCGGTTGATCATTTGCGCGGCGTGGTTCAGTGTCGGCGCATTGCCGCCATGACCATTGACAATCAGAAGCTTCGTGATGCCGTTCCGGGCCGCTGCCATGCCGATATCGTAAACGACCCGCGCGAGCGTCTCATTCGATACCGAAAGCGTTCCCGGAAACTCGTCATGGTGGTAGGAGACGCCGTAGGGAATGGTCGGCAGCACCAGGGGCCGCGGCTCGTCGCAGCGCGCGGCGACCGCCCGGCAGAGGTACTCGGCGTCGAACGTGTCCACATCCAGCGGCAGGTGCGGGCCGTGCTGCTCAATGGCTCCGACCGGGAGCAGCGCCACGTCCACCTGGGACAGGCGCTCTTTGGCTTCGGGCCAGGACATCTCGGCCCACAAATAGGAAGTCTTGGACATGGCAGGCGGCAAACGTTTGCCAAAGGGATAGGGAAGAGCCAGGCGCTCGGGAGACAGCGGATCGATGGGCACCCATCGGCGACCGGAGCGCGCGACGGCCCCTCCGGTGTGCTGCTGCATGATGCGCAGGAACGGTGCACGGATGTCTTCCGGAAGCGTATCCGGTGGGCATCGTTCGGTGTCGAAACGCAACTGCTCCACCTCGGGGTGCTCCTTGCCAAGGCCTGCCTCAACCGCACCCTTCGCCGCCAGCTTCCACAGCAGGTGAGCGGCATCCGGACCCCGCTGGTGCACGCCCTGGACCTTCAGAGCTCCCAGGCACCGCTCAATCTGATCCTCCGTGTACCCGCATCGCTTCGGATCGTGGCCGCCAGCCACAAGGATCCCGACCACCCTGCGACACTTCTCGCACTTCCCGCAGGGTCGCATGCGCTCGCCGTCCTTATGGCTGGCATGGCACGATACCTGGTGCGCCTGCAGGGCGGGGTAACGGGCCGCCAGCGTGTCCTGGACCGTCAGTTCGGACAGGGCTCGTAGCAGCGAGAACTGGGCGATGGGCAGCTGCTTGCGATGGAAGTAGCGGCTGAGGGCCTGGTCAAAGAAGCGACTCTGGTCATACAGGCCGTCGTAGTGCGGAATCCCGTGCGTGCGCACCCGGCGCGTCGTGTCGTTTTCGCATCCGATCACGATGCGGCCCAGACCGCGCTTGCGCACGAGCGGCATCATGGCGAACAGGAAAACCGCCACAGTCCACAGGCGGACCGGGTAGATGTCGGCCCGCACGTCCGCAAAATCCTTTCGGATGAACGGCAACTGCCGCAGCATGAACCCGAAGACGCGATCCGCCGAAATCCAGACGCGCGCGGTGTGCGGGACGTCCGTCTCGAAATGCCTGAACGCATTGACCGCCGTGAACCAGTGCCGGCCGGACTCATTGCCGAAGAGGGGGTGGACCTCGTAGCCCATCTCGGTCAGAAGGCCGTAGGAGAGCAGGCTCTCCTTGCCGCCGCTGGAGAGTACGCAGACTTTGCGGGGGTCCGGTTCGGCTCCCGGCCACGGCGCTTGGTCGCGCACGTTCGGAAAATCGATGGCTGCCTGCGTGTAGCGCTCCAGACGCGCCGGCTCAATCGCGGCCGCATCGCCCGTGAGGAACGGGTTGTCGACGAGGATCTTGTTGACCCAGATCTCTCTGCTGGTGTTTTCCATCGCCTCCGTAAGGAAGCGCACATCGACCCGATCAAACCGGCCGTGGAAGGTGATGCGTTTGCAGAAGAGGCCGTAGTTGAGAGCCACCTGCGCCAGAATCAAGCTGGCCAGGTTCTCCGAGTCCGCGCCGTCGAATACCGGCTCGCCGTACGAGAATCCGAGTTCGGTTTCGGCGACCTCTGCGCCCCGCGTTACGCGGTAGGTGCAACGGATGCCATCCGGCTTGATTCGTGGCGCCAGAACTTCCAGGTGGTCAATGACGAGGAGCGCGGAAACGTCAGCCATTGCGCGCCGCCAGGACCACGTCTGCAAGACCCGCTGCACCATGCTCCAGCACATCGAACGCCGGAAGCCCGCATTCTTCTGAGACGGCCTCACACGCTGCCTGGATGTCCTCCGGGGCAATGCCCTCATGGTTCACGGTGACTGCAATCACCGGTTTGCCGGAGAGGCGCTGCAGCACGTCGATCTGCTGGGTGAGCGGGTGCATCTTGTACCCCGGGAAGCCGTCATACTCGGTCCGCGTGGGCGCGTGCTGCATGATCACGGCCTGGGGCCGCCCGGCCGCCAGCAACTCGAAGCCGCCGGGATAGGCGGGATTCATCAGACTGCCCTGGCCCTCAAGGACAATGAACTCCGGTCGGGATTCGCTCCACGCAGACCACACGGCATGCTCGATTTCCCCCGCCACGAAGTCGTTGATGAGCGAATCGAGCACGAACGAGTGCTTGGCCCCCTGCATCCAGGCCGTCTGACCGGTGCCGATCATCTGCACGCCATGGCCGCGCGCCTCCAGCTCCTGCACCAGTTTCCATGCTGTGGTGCGTTTCCCAACCGCCGAATCGGTTCCGAGCACTGCAATGACACAGGAGTCCACGTGCTCGATCTTGCCGGAGAAGAAGTGCAGCTCGGAGCGCGGCGGCGGCTTGCGAATATCCCTGATCCGTGCGCCATGCTGCGCAGCCAGGCCGGCCAGCTCGGCGTCGTCGCTGACGAAGTCATGCAGCCCGGAGTCCACGTGCAGGCCGCGGCTGAGCGCCTCACGGATGGCCCAGCGCATCCCTTCATCGATACGGCCGCCGTCCGGCGCGATGCCGATCACCAGGTGACTGGCCGGAGTGCCCGCTGCCCTTGCGGTCTGCAGACCCGCCTCCAGGGAGGCCACCAGCGGGATGCCGCTTGGCCGCCGGTCCAGCACCGTTCCGGCGTCCTGACCCGCATGCCGGGAGTCGATCACAGCCGCCACGTGATACCGCCGGGTAAACCGCACCAGCCCGTGCGCCGTTTTGCCGTTCGGCGTGTTGAAAGCGCCGTCGCAGTACACGACGGCCGTTCCGTCCAGAGGCTTCATCGTTTTCCGGTTAGTACAGCTACGTAACGGTCACCCGCCAGCGGCTCGGCCGCCTGTCGGGTAAGTAGCGCGTGCAAGCCCGCAGTTGCAGCAGGCAGGGCTCCGAGAGATTCGCGTTCCAGCAGGGTGCGAGCCAGCTGCTTCATCACGCGGTCCGACGCGTGTTCGCACCAACCGTCCGTATCGCGAACGGCGTGTAGAGCGTGGTCTCCATCCAGGGAATGCCAGTTGACAAGCGGCTCGTTGGTCTCTGTTTCGCGGATGCTGCCGGGCTCCAGGTCCTCGCAGGTCTCCAGTCCACGCTTCCAGGCAAGAACGATGGGGTTTTTCCGAAAGCTGGACCCCGCCACCATGCGCGGGATGCGAGACGTCTTGCCTCGCCGGTACAGACTCACGAACCCCCGGTGCACTCCCGCCAACGTGGTGCCGTTCGACACGGATACGGCCACTACGGCCGGCGCGTCTCGGAGCTCATCGTAAATCTCGTAGGCAATCTGACCGTATGCCTTGAGCTGCAGGGCGGTGTTGTCCCCGCCCGCGTTGGCGTCGTAGATCTCCTTGTCCGCTGCAAAAGCTCGGGACACTTCCACCGTGCGCTCATAGTCGCCATTCACGCGGTGTATGCGCGCGCCCAGCTGCTCCATCTCCTGCACGCGCTTGGTGGCGTACGCGGAAGGAATGAACACCTCGCAGTTCAAACCGGCCAGCCTGCACGCCATGGAGGTAGCAACCCCGTAGTTGCCACACGTGGCCACCGTCACCGCGTCGAAGCCGCGACGAAGTGCATCCTCAGCCTGCGCGAAGGCAATGCGATCCTTTTGCGTTCCGCTCGGGTTGCTGCCTTCAAACTTCAGAAACAGCTGCCGCAAGCCGCATTCGCGTTCCAGGTGGCGGGCGCGCACCATGTTGGTATCGCCAACCTCCGACTCGGCCGCATCCTCAAAAGCCTCGAGACGCGCGAGCAGACTCAATTCGGGCGCAATCTGTTCGTGCGATTCGGTCCAGGCCGTGTCGCCGTGGGCGCCGTCCAGAAGGGGATCTATGACTGGTTCAGGGTGCATGACGCATGATAGATCAGGCGCGCGTACCGAAAACGCTCCGCATGACTTTCACAGGTTCCGGGCCGATTTCTGGCGGCCTATCTTTGCCGGCTCCCACCAAGGGATTGAACCCATGCGCCGACTGCTTCCCCTTGTGCTGCTCTTCACCGCCGCGTGCCAGAACGTAACGGAGTCGCCGGAAATCCCCGAGACCGTGCTCGCGGCGCTGGACAGTGCCTCCGTGCGCCCGCACATAGAAATCCTTAGTGACGATGCGATGGAGGGTCGGGGTACAGGCCAGCCCGGCGAGGCACGCGCGGTGGCCTACATCGCGGAGCAGATGGAGGCAGCAGGTCTGGAGCCCGCGGGCGACGACGGGACGTGGTTCCAGGAGGTACCGCTCCTGGGCTCGACACCCGAGCCCCAGGGGCCGCTCGCCTTCGTGCACGAGTCGGGGAATGAGATACTGCTAGACTTTGTCGACGACTTCATCGTCTCAACTGACCTGGAGGACACGCGTGTTGCCGTCAATGCTCCCCTGGTCTTCGTGGGATACGGCATTGAAGCACCCGGATACGACTGGAGCAGCTACAAGGATGTCAACGTGACCGACAAGATCATTGTCAGCTTCGTGAACGATCCTCCGGCCAACGAGACTGAGCCAAATCTCTTCCAGGCGGACACCCTGACCTACTACGGTCGGTGGACGTACAAGTACGAGGAGGCGCGGCGAAAGGGAGCACGCGGGGCCATCCTGATCCACACCACACCGACTGCCAGCTACCCGTTCCAGGTGCTTTCCGCAACCGCAGCCGGCGAGCAAATCCAGTTGGCAACCCCGCCTGAAAACCCGCTCGCGCTCAAGTCCTGGATCACCGAAGAGTCCGCCCGGGCGCTGGCCGAGATGTCCGGCAGCACGCTGGAGGCCTGGTTTGAGGCCGCCGGAGGGCGGGATTTTCAGCCGATGGAGTTGCCGGTGTCCGCGGCCGTCCAGGTGGACTACGCCGTACGACGATTCTCAGGGCAGAACGTTGTCGGCAAGATCACCGGTGCCGTGCGTCCCGATGAGAGCGTCGTGTTTTCGGCCCACCATGACCATCTGGGCATTGGAAAACCCGACGCGTCGGGAGATACGATCTACAACGGGGCCGTCGACAACGCATCCGGCGTCGGCATGCTGCTTTCGCTCGGCAAGGCCATGAGCGCATCGCCCGAACCGCCGGAGCGCTCGCTCGTCTTCCTGAGCGTGTCCGCGGAAGAATCCGGCCTGCTGGGCGCGGAGTTTTACGCCCGCAACCCGCACCTGCCCCTGGCACTGGCGGCGGGCAACATCAACGTGGACTCCGGCAACGTCTATGGACGTACCCACGACATCGTCGGCATCGGCGCCGAGAAGAGCGAGATGATGGGCCTCTTCCGCGAGGCCGCGGAGGCCGAGGGGCTGCGTGTGGAGCCTGACCCCAACCCGAACGCGGGCTCGTTCTTCCGCAGCGACCAGCTGGCGTTCGCTCGCGGGGGCGTGCCGGCAGTTTTTGTGGTCACCGGGAAGGACTATCAGGGCCGCCCGGAGGGCTGGGGCCTGGAGAATCGCGCTGACTACACGGCGAACCGGTACCACCAGCCCAGCGACGAATTCGATCCCTCATGGCCGATGGGCGGTGTGGTGCAGCAGATGCGGGTTGCGGCGCGTGTGGCGTACCGGCTGGGATGGAGCGATCTGGAGTTGCAGTGGAATGAAGGGGAGGCGTTCGGGGAGGCGCGTTAGTCCCTCACGACCAATTTGCCGCGTCCGTTCACCGGGTTTAACTCAACCAGGAAATTGAGAGGGGTCGCAGAGGCGCTGCCCACTCGGACCCGAGAGTAGGCGCTGGTCAGCCCCTCTCCGGCCGCATGGACTGTGGTCCAGCCACCCGTGTCCAGAACGAGCGTATACAATCCGTTGGCGTCCGTGTAAGACTCTGCCTCATTGGAGTAGACCCTCACCTCAGCGACCGGTCCGACCCCTGGATGAACGATCTGTCCCTGGACCACGTACCGAGCGTCCGAAGGCGGCGGAAGCACCAGGTCGTGAACGGTGTGACGACCCGCCTCCAGGTCCACCGTGGAGGCCACTTCCATTCCGCGCAGCACGGCTGAGATCTCCTGCGGTCCACTCCGATCCAAGGCGATATGGTAGCGCCCGCGTCGATCCGTGACCGCGCCCTCCCCACCGACCGTGACCCTGACGTTGGCTGCCGGAACCTCGCCCCCGTCGCGATACACCTGACCCGACACCTGGGCCAGCGTCGGGTCCACCAGGTCCTCCGGAGAGGCCAGGCAACCCTCCACCGTCATGGGCGAACCCGGATACAGCGCGATGCGGCACAGTTCGCCCGAGCGCGTATCCAACCGGTAGGTCTCTCCATTCCCTCCCACTGCCAGCTGATAGTTGGGCCCGGCCGGAGCGTCTCCCGGGGCAAACGCCACCAGCAGGGCGGCAAATACGATCGATGCGGGCAGTACGTACTTCATGGCGGTTTCCTGGGTGTGATACAGGAGCTTGCGACCGGGCGACGCCGCGGTCAGATAGTCTTCAGTGAGATGGTCGGAGGAGCCGAGACCCGAGGCTGCACGACGGAACGCGCGCTCCGGGTCTCGTCCTTCCTCCTCGGCCTGAGCCACGGCCTCCACGAGGTGGCACTCCAGTTCGGCGATGTCGTCCGCGCCGAAGGCAAGGTTGGTTGCAAAGGAGGCACGCCATTCTTCGAGCGCGGCAGCCAGGTCAAAGCCCTGCCTGACCTCTCGGGCAGTGGACAGATCAGCCATACGTCAGCCTCGGCGTCCAGAGGGTATCCAGCATGGTATTGGCCAGTGTCCACTGCCTGCGCTCGGCCTTGAGCTGCCGCTGGCCGATGGGCTTGATGCGATAGTACTTGCGGCGGCGGCCGTTGTCGGCCACAGCCCAGTAGGATTCGATCAGGCCCGACTTCTCCAGCCGGTGCAGCACCGGGTAGAGCGCGCCCTCGGCCCACTCCACTTCCCCATCAGACAAATCCTTGACGCGCTGGATGATTTCGTAGCCATAGGACTCCCCTTCCGCGAGGATGGAAAGCACCAGGGGCCGGGCCGTCGCCGCGCTGAGTTCTTTGGAAAACATGTTTACCTCGATGTCCGAGGTATTATACATCGACCATCGAGGTATGTCAAGAACCGTCTTCCACGACGGTGCCGCCGGTTGGACTCAGCTGAAATGTGACCGCGCCGACGCCCGCGCCCAGGACCGAGCAGGGATAGCGCTTTTCGGCCCAACCATGGGAAGTCGAACTGGCCCTGACATTGGCCGAGCATCCCACGTCGCATCCAAGGATCCCACAGGTGGCCGGATAGGTGACTCGGTGGCTGAACTCAAAGAATCCGGACGCCCTGGAGAGTACCTGGAAGGATTCGTTCGCCACGTGTGTGACATGCACAGCAACGGTCGCGCCGACGACCGGCGAACCCGCGGCCGTGATCCTGCCGGTCATGCGCAATTCGTGTGATTGCGGGCGGCGTTCGGGCTCGAAGTCGAGTTCAAGTGAATCGCATGCAGACAGTGCACATGCCGTAAAAAGGAGCAGGGTTATGCGTTTCATGACCGTTCGGGTGTTGTGTTGAACGGCCATCAAGGACCGGATCGCTCTGCCACGCAATCGGTCGTGCCGACCGGCAGATCGCGACATGTCCGGTCCTTCCCGTGCCCCGTGTCCGGTCCGTCCGGTTGCGCGCGGCTCGGTGGGTCATTTACTTGGGCCAAGCGGCTTCCCCCACCGCCATGGCCGGCATTCTCTCGCGTTGGATGGCCCTGAACCGGGCTGAGTCGGATCTCGAATTCCGGGATCTCAATCGGGATTTGAACATCCGGGGCCTGCGCACAACGGCCCTGCTCGGCATACTCCTGGTAGTGACGTACGTGGGCGTGCTCTATGCTAGTGGCCGCCCTTTCTCGTGGTGGAGCCATGAGGGCAGTGTCGCGCTCTGGGACAAGCTGCTCGTATTTCTCCTGGCCGGCGCGGCCCTGGTCTTCTCCACCACGCCAGCGGGCGGAAGCGGGGCACGGGTCGTGGTCGCGGTTCTCTGCATTGGCGCCGGATTGACCTCCATCCTGGACGACATCTCCAGGCCAAACACCGATTTCAGTACGCCCTGGATCGCCATCGCCTTGTTTGTGGCTGTGGGTACCGTCTCCTTTCGCCCCGCCCAGGCGGCCGTGCTCTCAGTGAGCGCCGTGTTGCTGTATGTCGTGCCCGTTTCGTGGGCAGGAATAGCTGCGGATTCCGGCCAGATGATCTTCATCATGACGATGGCCTCCGCGGCTTTCGCGTCATCGACGCTGCTGTATTCAGCGCGCCTCAGGCTGTTCGAAACGGCTGCTGAATCTCGGCGCATCGCCCGGGAGCGTGATCGGGCAGCGGCCGCGCTGGACGAGCTTGAACAGCGCAAGTCGCGCTTCTTCTTCGGATTGGCCCATGACATCCGCACACCGCTTTCCCTGATGCTGGGGCCGGTGAGGGATGTCCTCTCCGGTGCTGCCGGTACTGTGGATCAGCAGGCGGCCCATCACCTCGCCATTGCGCGTGACGCAGGGGTACGCCTGAACGGTCTCGTGGCTGACATGTTGGATCTCTCCAGGGTCGAGGTCGGTGAGCTCGGACTGGAGCTGGACTCGTACGACCTGCGCGCTCTTACTGAGTCCGTCGTCCTGGAGTACCAACCGGCCGCGGAGCGCAAGGAACTCAGGCTCGAGTTTGAGGCACCGGGGGAGCCTGTGGCCACAGAGATCGACCCGGCGCGGATCCGGCAGGTCGTCGGCAACCTCATCTCCAATGCGGTCAAGTTCGTCCCCCGGGGTGGGCTCGTCCGCGTCAGGGCCGCCGGGGACGAGCATTGGGGGCGAGTCACGGTCGCCGATAACGGCCCCGGCATTCCGGCGGATCAGCAGGCTCGGGTGTTCGACCGCTACCATCGCGTGGCGGGATCCGAGAGCGGCGGCACCGGGATCGGGCTCTCTCTCGTCGCCGAATTCGTTGCACTGCACGGCGGCCAGGTTGAACTGACAAGTGAGCCGGGATTCGGCTGCCGATTTGATGTTCGGCTGCCCCTCAGCGACGAGCCGATGCGGCCTCTACCCTCGTTCGACAATCCCCTCAGCACTCAGATATCGGATCGCACAGATTCCTCAAACCAGGCAGGCTCCACAGGTCCGCATGTCCTGATTGTAGACGACAACGAGCACATCCTGGACTACCTGACCACGGTTCTCAGTCCGACCTGCCGACCGATAAAGGCACGGGACGGTGCAGAGGCGTGGAAGGCTCTCGACGAGCACGAGTTCGACCTGGTGATCACCGACGTCATGATGCCTGAGATTGACGGAATCGAACTGTGCAGGCGGGTGCGAAACTCAGGTCGCCTGGCCGGCCTGCCCGTTGTGCTGCTTACCGCACTCGACGATGAAGAGTCTCGCCTGGCAGGACTGGCGGCGGGAGCAGACGACTTCCTTACAAAGCCCTTCAGCTCCAGAGAGTTACTCTATCGGGTCGAAAACCTCATCCATATCCGCAACCGCATCGCCCAGAAAACGGCGGTACGACTTGGAACCAGCGAACTCCAGCTTGAGGACCGACATGCGGCGTTCGTGGAGCAATTGACCTCAATCGCCGAAGAGCACCTTGGAAACGCGGCCTTTGGGGTAGAGTGGCTGGCCGATGAAATGAGTCTCAGCCCCCGCCAACTTCAGCGTCGGGTCAAGGGCGCACTGGGACTTACCACCTCGGCGTTCCTGCGCATGCTGAGACTCCAGACAGCCGCCACATTGCTGGAACGGCAAAGCAGCGTGGCCTCAGCCGCAAGCCGGGTCGGCTTCCGGGACGCGGATCATTTCGCAAAGCTGTTCCGCCAGATGTACGGAGTTCCTCCATCGGCGTATGCGAACGCCACGGCGTGCCCGGACGCCACCATTGTGTTCGTAGACGTGCGTGGATTCACGACATTTGCGGAGGAGAGGACACCCGATGAGGTCGCCGACTTCCTGCAGGGGCTGTTTGAACTGCTGACACCGCCAGTGCGTGAGCAGGGGGGCATCGTGCACCAACTGCTTGGTGATGGTTTGATGGCCGTCTTCGGAGCGCCCGAGACACTCCCAAACTCCGGGATCAGCGCGATTCATGCCGTCGATCAGATGTTTGCTGCCGTTCGACGCGGTGTCCTGGAAGGGCACCTTCCCGAGACAAGACTCGGCGCAGGAGTGCACGGGGGACCTGTTCGGGCGGGCCTGCTTGGTCCCCACGGCAGGCAGACGTTCGCCTTTACGGGGGACGCCGTGAATGTGGCGGCCCGGATCGAAGGATTGAATCGGCAACTCGGCACCGATGTGCTACTCAGCGAAACCGTGGCAAGTCGGTTGCCTGCCAACCTTAGTGCGCGACTGACGGATCGCGGCGTATTTCCCATTCGTGGCCGACGCACAACGCATCGCCTGTTCAGCCTCGATTCGGCCGGCTCCAACCCATGAGGCCAGACCCCTACTCCGCCAGCGCCCGCTCTGCCCTCGGGTCCATCACCCGAAACCAGACAGGCGGTACCAGACTCAGCAGCATCATCGCCGGATATCCCGCCGGCATCTGCGGCGCGTGGTCCAGGCTGCGCAAGACCTGATACGGTCTGCTGGCCATGTAGTGGTGATCCGAGTGGCGGGTTAATTCAAACAGCACCAGCCGACCCAGCGCGTGGTTCGAGTTCCAGCTGTGGTGCGCCTGCACCCGTTCATAGCGCCCATCGTCCCGCTTCTCGCGGGTCAGGCCGTAATGCTCGATGTAGTTGATGACCTCCAGCTGCACGTGGCCCAACAGGCCGTTGAGCACGTAGGCCAGGAGCCCGAACGGCCCGAACACGGCGCCCACTACCACCAGGGCCATTGCCTGGATCGCCGTCAGCTGGAGCATCTCGTTCCGAACCGACCAGAACGCCAGTTGCCGCTTCCCCCGACGCTCCCGCTCGATAAACCACGCTGATCGGTAACTGTTGATCATGGAGCGCACAACGAAGCGGTATACCGACTCACCGGACCGCCCTGTTGCCGGATCCTCCGGCGTAGCAACTCGCCGATGATGCCCCAGATTGTGCTCCACGATGAAGTGGGTATTGAGTGTTGTAAGCAGCAGAGCCTTGGCGAGCCCACGCTCAAACCGGGTAGTACGGTGCCCCAGCTCATGGGCCAGATTGATGCCCAACACAGCGGACGAAATGCCCATCGCCAGTGTGCCGCCGACCATCTCAACGGGCGACCACAGGCCGCTGGCCATGGCGTAGAGGTACGCGACAAGAATGCCCACCTGCAGCGGCACGAAGAGATACAGCATCACATCGTACAGCGGCTCCGCGCGCGCGACGGCCTCCTCGGCCTGCGACATGTTCGCCTCGGTCTTCGGCAGCAACTGATCAGCGATGGGGATCAGGCCGTAGACAAAGAACACCGCAAAGAATGACCACCAACCCGGCAGCCAGAACGAGAGCACCACGGCCGCAGGAATCTGCAGCGCTGCCAGGTATTTGAGAGCACGCATAGGGGGAGAAACTGGAGCCCGAAGATAGGCCCTCACGGGCGTATACTGCTGCAAATGTGCCTTCACTCATGAACAGACGACACTTCCTGTCGCTGCTGGCGGTCGCGCCGGCACTCACACCCGGACGCCAACGCATGTTACCCGACGCCGGAATCCAGTTGTACACGCTTCGAGGCCCGGCCTCCCAGGACCTGCCCGGCGTGCTGGCCGCTCTGGCGGATCTGGGGTACACGAAGGTGGAGTTTGCGGGGTATCACGGGCACGCCCCTCAGGAGGTGAAGCGCATCCTGGCCGACGTAGGTCTGGCCGCGCCGGCCGCGCATGCCACGTTGGGGCAGATGCGGGAGGACATCGACGCGCTCATTGAGCACGCAGTCGCAGTGGGACACCACTACCTGGTCTGCGCCTGGATGAGCCCGGACCAGCGAACCTCGCTCGACGCGTGGCGCGGCATCTGCCACGAGTTCAATCATTTCGGAGAGAAGTGCGCCGCTGCCGGTGTTCAGTTCGCGTTCCACAACCACGAATTCGAGTTCGAGGAGCTGGATGGACGCATGCCGTATGACCTGATCCTCGAAAGGACCGATGCCGGTCTGGTGAAGCTGGAGCTGGACTGGTACTGGACCGCCTATGCCGGGCAGGACACCATCGCCCTCATGCAGGCCCATCCGGACCGCTTCCGACTGTTCCACGTCAAGGACATGGCTACCGACCGGTCCATGGTCGATGTGGGGGACGGCACGCTTGACTTTGCGGCGCTCATCGAGGCCGCGCGCGGCGTGGGCGGGCAGCATTTCTTCGTCGAGCGCGACAATGCGACCGAGCCGCTGGTCACGGCCCGCCGAAGCATCGCACATCTCAGAACGCTCTGAATCAAGACGGGGCCGGCAGCCCCCCGACTGCCGGCCCCGAGACGTCGGTGCCAGATGACGTCGACGACCCGGACGTCGTCTAGAAAAAGATGACCGAACCCCCTCCGCCGCCGAAACGCGGGTTCACCACGTTGTTGAAAATGGATCCGAAGCGGTACGTGAACCCGAAGTTCATGTTGAAGGAATATCCGGTCGGCAGCTGAATCGACTGGAGCAGGATTTCCTCTTTGGTCGCCGCGTTGCCGGGCAGATCCAGCTGATCACGAATACGGTTGTAGCTCGCGAACGTGTTGAAGCTGAAACCCTTGAACAGCCGCACACGGGCATTGCCGAACAGCCCGAGGTTGTAGGAGTCGGTCAGACTGCGCTCGAAGTTGGTCAGCAGGTGGCTGATATCGGCGGAGACCGAGACGCTGCCCCACTTTTGCGAGAGGCTCAGACTCAGGTCCAGGTAGTGCCTCAGAATGGTCTCTTCCTCAAGCCCGAAGATGGTCAGCTGCTCGTAGTTGCGACGAGCGAGCCGCACACCATACTGGGCCGTAAGCAGCCTCCGGGTGGACTCGGAGTACGGGAAGAAGTCGTACTCGATGGCCGGGCCGAACTCGGTCTCGAGCTCGTTATTCTGAAAGCTGGACGCGGATAGCCTGGCGGTCCCACCCACGGCCCACTGTTCGCCGATGGACTTCACGACCTGCCCGAACAGACTCTCGTTGTGGGTTTCATTGACGATGGTGTCGTCGCCGGTATCGAATTCACTGCGGCGGTCATTCAGGTTGCCGCTGATGCGCACCTTCAGCTCTTCCGTGGTTCGATTTGCGCTGAACCGGGCGCTGCGCCTCCGGAAATTGGTGGTCTCCTGACCGTTCATGTTGCCGGACGCCCCGATCGAGAAGGACCAGTAGTTCCACGGATCGACTTCGATGGATGCCGCAGGCTGTTCGGTAACCTGGGGCTTGATGGCTGTGATGGTCAGCTTGTCGCCGATACCGGCGCGAGCCATGTATCGGACCAGACCCAGCGACAGATTGTGGAGCAGTGCGCGACGCTCGACGTCACTTGTTGCGTCCCCGGGAGTGGCGTAGGTCAGCGTATCGCTGAGAGCGCTGTAGTCGCGCTGACCGAGGAACGTGAGCGTAATGCGGTCGCCACCTGATCCAGTGGTCTGACGGGCGTAAAGAATGTGTACGTCCGCGCTTTGACGCTCGGTGATGAAGTCGACGACCGGCAGTTCCTCACGAATGAAGTTGTCGTCGCAGAAAAAGTCGCAGTCCAGGAAGACCCGGAGAGACCCCCCGTTCTGGGCCTGGGTTGTGGGTATGAGAAGGAAGAGCGCGGGCAGCAGGGCCAGCAGTCGTTTCATGCTATGCAAGGGGACGTTGCCGAACGGGGGGATATCCAGCGATTTGAGGAAGTTCTACCATAGCGGACACGCTCTGTCCGCGTTCGGTTCACAGATGCCGGTTGGAACCGCTACAGGAAGGACGGAAGCGCTTCCTGATTGTTGCCCTCAAATCTGGCCGACCCGCTATTTTTCCCCGGGGCAGCTCCCTGTGCGACAGGCTGACCTGCCGTTTTCGCCCCCTCAGCCGCCGGGCGAAGCAGTCAGGTCCCGGTAGAAGATCCGGTAGTCCAGCGAGTACTTGCCGGCCCCGTAGATGGCCAGCACAGACAGCACCACCAGCACCAGCGCGGACAATTCGAGCGACTGGTTCTCTGTGGCAAATCCACCCGGGAGGTGCACGAAGAACACGGCGACCACCAGGATCGGGATCTGTGAGAGTGCCGCAATCCGTGTGAACAGCCCCACAAGGAGCAGCCCGCCTCCGATGATGTGGCTCCAGATGATGTAGTACTTGGCGGCCGAAACGGCACGGTCGCCGGCAAAGGCCTCCAGGATCTCTGGATCAGACAGGAACGCTACGCCGCGGATGAGCAGGGCGACGCCCATGAACATGCGAATGAGATCGATCGCCAGCGAGTTGTGACTCCACTGCCATGTCACCAGACGGCGATAGGCAGGCATCCTGTTCAGCGCTTCAATCATTGGGCGTACTGGGGTTCGATGTCGGGGAGCTCCGTCCACCGAGGCGGACCGGAGGGTTTGAAATTACGGGTCGCGACGAAGTGCATCCCGTGGTGAAAGTTGAGTTTGAACTTGCCACCGCCGAAACGGCCGGCCAGCCAACCCTCGGGGTCGTTCAGCAGATCGAACATGGTATCCGGCCCGAGCACGGCCAGCCGCTTGAAGCGCACCGATCCGCGCCACGGCTCCTGGACCAGCACCGTTACGGTAGATGCACTCAGCAGGGAGATGAACGTCTGCTCCTGGAGGTCCTCCGGAGCATCGTCCCCTCCCAGCGTCTTGTGCACGTATTCGCTGTACAGGGGCCAGACCCAGTCCATCAGTCCTCAACGTCCCTGAGAGCCCAGCCAAAGAAGAGGAAGAAGAAGGCCAGGATCATGAACAGTGCGCCGCCCACGGCCCCGATCTCGGCAACGGTCACCTCAAAGGGCAGGCTTTGCACCAGGAAAATGAGTGCGATGGCGGCTGCGGCTGCAATGGCCCCATACTTGACGACCATCTTGAGCCGCCACAGGTTGGCCTCTTCGGCAGACTTGAACTCGCGCCGGGGCTGCTGCTCGACGACACGGCTCATGTGCTCAGACTCCCATTCCCGCACGCGCGCCCGGTACTCGGCCGACGTGGCGCGGTTGACCGGCTCCTTCTCGTCGGTCGGCTTGAAGAGGAAGTTGTCCACGGACAGCTTGCCGGAGCCGAACACGAACAGCACGCCCAGTACGAACAGCACCAGCACACTCAGCTCGAGGCTCTGATCAGGCAGAAACAGGCCGCCGCCCTGGGCGGAGATGTAGACAGCGCCGAGCAGAACCGGAATCTGGATGAGCGCACCCAGCCGCGTCAGCAGCCCGGCCGACAGCATCAGGCCACCCAACAGGTGCGTGGCCGCGGCAATCTGCAGGGCGACAGCCGGCAGCAGGTAGCTCATCTGCTCGTCCTGGATCAGCGCAAGAATGCGGTCCGCGTCGGCAATGAACAGCACCCCGCGCACAAAAAGGGCAAAGCCCAGAAAGGTGCGGATGATGTCGAGGGCGGCATCATTGTGAGTATTCCCGAACTCCAGGAAGCGGGTGGTGGCGCTCATTGGCGTGGTGTGGGTTTGCCTTTACGCGGAATTCAATTTCGACGTAAGCGCCCGTGACCGCAATGCCTGCTGACGGACAAGTGCAAGATGTGCATAAGCCGGTCGACGCAAGTCGCTCATTCTATTGCTCGCTTCCACGTCTTATTCGTATATCCGAAGTGGCTTTTTGAAAAGTCGGTAAACGGCGTTGCAGGTCCCCCCACAAACACCTGCTCACCCCAGCTTCCCCAATCACCCACACCCCGTCTTCCATGAACCCGTTCCGGCGCGTACTTGCTCTCTTTACGCTGTCAGCAACTCTCCTTCTGACCGCCTGTGGAGGCGGCGACTCAGCAGACTCCTCTTCCGACGCAGACGAGCCGGCAGCGGCCGCAGCCGACGCCACCCCCATGGGTTCGGCAAGCGTCACGGGTTCCATTTCCTTCAGCGGCACCGCGCCCGACCCGGTCCCGGTGCGCCTGGATCGTGAGTGCAACGAGCTGCAGGCCGGCGATACGGTCTACGCCCAGAACGTCGTCGTCAACGACAACGGCACGCTCAAGAACGTGTTTGTCTACGTGAAAGAGGGTCTTCCCGACGGATACAACTTCCCCGCCCCGACCGAACCGGTGGTGTTTGACCAGACCGGCTGCATGTACACACCACACGTCTTCGGTGTGCAGGCCGGCCAGCCCATCAAGATCCTCAACTCGGATCCGCTGCTGCACAACATCCACGCAATGCCCGAAACGAACCGCCCGTTCAACTTCGGCATGCCCCGTCAGGGCGACGAGCGTGAGCGCGAATTCCGCGTTCCGGAAGTCCCGGTCTTCATCAAGTGCGACGTGCACCCCTGGATGGGCGCATACGCTGGCGTGACCGACCACCCGTTCTACTCCGTTTCTGGCGATGACGGCGGCTTCTCGATCGAAGGCCTGCCGGCCGGCGACTACGTGATTGAAGCCTGGCACGAGGAATACGGTACCCAGACCCAGAACGTGTCGGTCACCGACGGCGCAGCCGCCAGCGTGTCCTTCGAGTTCTCCTCCGCCTCCTAGGCCCCCGGACCGGACCTCCCTCTTCCGGTTCTGGCCCGCAGCTCGGCTGCGGCGGCCCGTCGTGAACCGGAGCATCCGCGAGACGCATGAGCGATCACGACCACGGTGGACACGACCACCATGATGACCACCATGAGGAGAGCTTCATAAGGAAGTACATCTTCTCTACGGATCACAAGGTCATCGGCATCCAGTATGGCCTGACCAGCCTGCTCTTCCTCTTCATCGGCTTCTCGCTGATGATGCTGATGCGCTGGCAGCTGGCCTATCCAGGCGAAGCACTGCCGATTATCGGCCAGCTGTTCAGTGACGCCACCATGCCGGATGGCGTGATGCAGCCGGAGTTCTACAACCAGCTCGGCGCGATGCACGGCACCATCATGGTGTTCCTGGGCATCGTGCCGCTGGCTGTGGGTGCGTTCGGCAACTACGTAGTGCCGCTGCAGATCGGTGCCCCCGACATGGCCTTCCCGAAGCTGAACATGGCTTCGTACTGGGTCTTCTTTGTGGGCGGCATCGTGATGCTGGCCAGCTTCTGGGTCCCGGCCGGCGCAGCGAAAGCAGGCTGGACGTCCTACCCGCCGCTTGCGGACATAGAAACGATGGGCCAGACCATGTGGCTCATCGGCATGATCTTCCTGATCACGTCATCGCTCCTGGGTGCGGTCAACTTCATCACGACGATCATCCAGCTCCGGGCCCCCGGCATGACGCTCTGGCGCATGCCGTTTTTTGTGTGGGCACAGTTGGTCACTTCGTTCCTGCTGCTGCTTGCGTTCCCGCCGCTCGAGGCGGCCGGCGTGCTGCAGCTGTTTGACCGGCTTGCGGGCACCAGCTTCTTCCTGCCCTCGGGCCTGGTGGTCAGCGGTGAAGTGCTCGACGTGGCCGGCGGCGGCAGCCCGCTTCTCTGGCAGCACCTGTTCTGGTTCCTGGCGCACCCCGAGGTCTACGTCCTCATTCTCCCCGCGATGGGCATTGTCGCGGAGATCGTGGCCAACAACACCAGGAAGCCGCTCTGGGGCTATCGCCTGATGGTCTACTCCCTGGTATTCCTCGGCTTCATGAGCTTCATCGTGTGGGCCCACCACATGTTCATCACGGGCATGGGTACCGCGCTCAGTGGGTTCTTCCAGATTACCACGATGATCATCTCCATTCCGAGTGTGATCATCCTTTCGGCCCTGTTCCTGTCATTGTGGGGGGCCTCCATCCGGTTCACCACGCCGATGCTGTTTGCGCTGGCGTTCCTTCCCATGTTCGGGATCGGAGGATTGACGGGGCTGCCCCTCGGCCTCGCCCCCACGGACATTCCCCTTCACGACACCATGTATGTGATTGGGCATTTCCACTACGTGGTGGCACCGGGGACCATCCTGGCCATGTTTGCCGGGATCTACTACTGGTATCCGAAGGCCACGGGCAGATACCTGAACGACACGCTCGGCAAGGTGCACTTCTGGGGGTCCGTGATCCCGATGAACTTCATCTTCTTCCCCATGCTCATACAGGGCATGGCGGGCGTCTCCCGGCGGCTGTATGACGGCGGCGCCAGCTACGACTTCGCTCAGGAGGTCGTTCACTACAACGAGACGATGTCCATCGCCGCCTGGGTGCTGGGCCTCTTCCAGTTGCCGTTCATCTTCAACTTCTTCTGGTCCATCTGGAAAGGTCGCAAGGTGGAAAACGACAATCCGTGGGAAGCCACGACCGTCGAGTGGACCGCGACCACATCGCCCCCACTGGGACACGGCAATTTCGAGACGATCCCGACGGTCTACCGCGGCCCGTACGAATACAGCGTGCCTGGTCACGACTCCGACTTCTACCCCCAGGACCAGCCCTGACGCCTCACGATGCAGATTCCCTATACCGTAGAGGTCCGTCCCGACACCGGCGTCAACAACGCCAAGCTTGGTGTCTGGCTGTTTCTGGCCTCCGAGATCATGCTGTTCGGCGGACTCTTCTCCGCCTACATCTTCCTGCGCGTCGGCGTGCCGGTTTGGCCCGGCGAACTGGACGGCGAAGTCTTCACGACCGCCTCCCAGGTCCTGAACGTGCCGCTGGCCTTCGTGAACACCGTGGTGCTCATCGCCTCCTCAGTCACCATTGTGCTGAGCTGGGCGGCGCTGGCGATGAATGATTTCAAGAAGTACAAGCTGTACATGGGTCTGACGATCCTATGCGGCTTCGGCTTCCTGATCATCAAGACCATCGAGTACGGCGACAAGTTCTCGCACGGCTACTTCCCTGCCGACAACAACTTCCTGGGCATTTACTTCGTGATGACCGGCCTGCACGCCCTCCACGTGATCGGCGGCATGATTGTGAACGGCTACTTCTGGGGCCCCGGCGCCAAAATGTGGAAGACCGATCCCGAACGCTTCAAGAGCCGCATCGAGGTGGCGGGCCTGTACTGGCACTTCGTGGACCTCGTCTGGATTTTCCTGTTTCCAACCATCTATCTGGTCTGAGCCATGTCGGAAGCCCACAGTGTGGAAGAAATCCGCAAACACGTTCGGACCTACATGATCGTGTTCGGAGCGCTGCTCGTCTTGACCGTGGTGACGGTCGCGGTGGCGTACATCGACCTGAGCATCGGGCCGGCCCTTGCGCTGGCGCTGTTCATCGCCTCCATCAAGGGAGGCCTCGTGGCGGCCTACTTCATGCACCTGATTGATGAGAAGAAGCTCATCTTCTGGATTCTGGGCGTGACGTTCGCCTTCCTGATTTTCATGTTCATCCTCTTTGTCTCCGCCTACAACGACCAGGATCAGATCTGGCCGGCTGAAGAGGCGGTGACCATGGAACAGACGCGCTGAGCCATGTCCCTGAAAACCCTGCACATCGTGTTTATCACCTTGTCGGCCCTGCTGGCCGGCGGTTCTGCGGTGTACGCTCTGATGACGGTCGATGGGGTGATGGGCTTCGTCTGGGCTGCGCTTGCCGTGGCCTCCGGTGTGGGGCTGGTGGTGTATGGCCGCCGGTTCCTGGAGAAGATGAAACAGCTGGAGGCCGCTTCATGAGACGCGCCACCATACTCACTCTCTTCCTGCTGGCCGTGGCAGCGTGGCCCGAGGCGGCTTCCGCCTGTGAGCGCTGTTTCGGAGCGGGATCCGATGCACCAGCCGTGCGGGCCGTCTCGGCCTCCATGATGGTGCTTTTTGCGCTCATGAGCGGTGTGTTCATGGGCATCGTCGGCTTTTTCCGGAAGATGAGCGTGCTCGCCGAAGACCTTGAGCAGGCCCAGGCTTCCCCCTCCTCCAATCAAACCGAGCAAGGCCCATGAGGGAGTTTCTCGATATCAGCCAATTCCTCGGCATGCCCGACCGCGCGGCGGCCCACGCCGCGGAGATCGACTTCATGATGTCGCTGGTCCACTGGCTGATGGCCCTGCTGTTTGTGGGGTGGGGAGCGTACTTCATTTACGTGCTCTTCCGTTTCCGCAGGGGCAGAAACCCGGTAGCCAACTACGACGGCGCGGACGGCAAATGGTCCAAGTACCAGGAAATGGGCGTGATTCTGGCCGAGGCCGCACTGCTCGTCGGCTTTGCATTCCCGCTCTACGGCTTCATCAAGAACGACTTCCCGACTGCCCAGGATGCTCCCTTCCGTGTGGACGTGGTGGCTGAGCAGTTTGCCTGGAACGTGCATTACCCGGGCGAAGACGGCGAATTCGGCCGCCGCGTGCCGGAACTGGTCGACACGGTGCGCAACCCGCTGGGACTCGACGACAGTGACCCGGCCTCCGCAGACGACGTCGTCTCGGTAAACGAGCTGCATCTGCCGGTAGACCGGCCGGTCATTCTCAACCTTTCGAGCAAGGACGTCATTCATTCGTTCGGGGTGCCGCAACTGCGCGTCAAGCAGGACGCGATCCCCGGATTGATCATCCCCATGTGGTTCAGGCCCAACGTGGAGGGTGAGTACGAGATTGCCTGCGCCCAGCTCTGCGGATTGTCCCACTACCGCATGAAGGGCTACGTAACCGTGGAAAGTGAGGAAGCGGTTCAGGCGTTCCTCGACGACCTGCGAGGCACGTTGTGAGGCGCGGCGGCATCTGGGGCATGCGCCCCGACCGCCTTCTCCAGAGCGGTCCGTTTCAGGGCCTTTCGCGCGAACGCGTAGCGACGGCGATGGGCCTGGTTTCCGCAGCGGCCATAATCCTGCTGGCCGGCCCCATGGAGGCGTTCGCGGCGCCCCAGGTGGTCGACAGCCCCGACTACCGCACCTTCCCGTGGATGGGTAGCCGTGTGATCATGTGGGTCACGGCTGAGCTGCACCTCATGTTTGCAGCGTTCGTGCTGGCGGTGCCCATGTTTGCCGTGATCATCGAGATCATCGGCTACGTCAGCGGCGACAAGCGCTATGACGCGCTGGCCTACGAGTTCACGAAGCTGCTTTCGGTGTCGTTCAGCTTCACGGCGTCGCTGGGCGCAATGCTGACCTTTCTGCTGGTCATCCTCTATCCGCGCCTGACGGATTACCTGATCAGCATCTTCAGCTGGACGTTCATCCCGTACGTAGCGCTGTTCTTCCTGGAAGCCATCTTCCTCTACAGCTATTACTACGGGTGGGGCAAGTTCAACCCCAAGTTCCACATCTTCCTGGGCATCATGCTCAACATTGTGGGCACGGGCATCATGTTCATCGCCGATGCCTGGCTGACGTTCATGAACACGCCCGCCGGCATCTCCGAGACCGGCGAACTGGTCAGCCTCTCCGCGGCCTTCATGAACCCCATGTGGATGCCCATCAACATCCACCGCATCATTGCCAACGTGGCTTTCGGCGGTTCGGTGGCTGCGGCCTACGCGGCGTTCAAGTTCCTGGGCGCCAAGACGCAGGAGGAGAAGGCCCACTATGACTGGATGGGCTATATCGGCAACTTCATTGCCATCGCAGCCCTCCTCCCCCTCCCGTTTGCCGGCTACTGGCTGGGCAAGGAGATCTATGGCTTCTCGCAGAGCCTGGGCATCACATTGATGGGCGGCACCTTCTCGTGGCTGTTCATCATCCAGGCGGTGCTCATCGGCAACCTGTTCCTGGCGGCGAACTACTACCTCTGGGTGTCGATGGAGCGCATCGAGGGTGCGGAGCGCTTCCGGCCGATGATCAAGTATCTGCTGATCACGATCGCGGCCTGTTTCATTGTCTGGGCCACGCCACACTCCCTGGTGGCATCCGTGGAGGAAGCGCGCAAAATGGGCGGTGCTCATCACCCGGTGCTGGGCGTACTTGGTGTGATGAGCGCCAAGAACACGGCCGTGAACGTGCTCATCCTGACCACTTTCCTGAGCTTCCTGCTCTACAGGCGCGGCAACAAGGAGCCGACTGTTAGTTGGGCGAAGACCGGCAACTACGCCCAAATCGGCATCTTTGCGGCTACGGTTATCTACGTGGTTTTCCTCGGCGTCTACGGCTACTTCGTGGAAGCAAGCGTGCGCATCGGCCTCTCGGTCCCGCAGGTGCTCTCCGTGCTCGCCTGCATGGCGGCTGTGATCACGATCGACATCTTCATGTACCGCGGCGCCAAGATCACCGGAAAAATCCGGTGGGGTGACATGCCCGCCCGCAGTCAGTACGCACTCTTTTTCATCGCGCTGACGTTTGCCTGGACCATGGGTCTTATGGGCTACGTGCGCGCCGGGATGCGCCAGCACTGGCACGTCTACGGCGTCATGGAGGACGTCTCCGTGGATGCGTTCACGCCCACGCTCGGCTTCGCGAGCAACGTGGTGTCCGTGATCGTGCTCATCTTCTTTGTATTCATCGCCGTGGTCTTCTGGCTGGCCGGCCTCTCGAGCAAGAAGCCCTGGGAGCCCAAAGGCCCCGCCACGGAGGAGGCAACGGCATGAAAAACGCCGTCAAGATCTTCGGATTCGCCATTCTGGTCTCGGCGTTCTACAGCTACGTAGGGCAGACCGTACCCCAGAAAATCACCTACCCGCCGGAGTCCGCGACCCTGAGCGCGGACATGACGCCTTTTGAGCTGGCGGAGGCGGGTGAACTGATTGTGGCCGGCAAGGGCACATGCCTCGGCTGTCATACGATCGGTTCGGGTGCCGACCCGTCCAGCCTGCGCTTCCCGGACCTCGGCGGCATCGGCGTGGCCGCCGCGGACCGCGTACCCGGTGAGGATGCCGTAACGTACCTGGCCAAGTCGATGTACGAGCCCAATGATTTCATCGTCGAGGGCTTCCTGCCGGGCATGCCGGTGATCAACCGGCCGCCGATCGGCCTGAACGACGACGAAATCAAGGCGGTCATCGCCTATCTCCAGGGCCTGGGCGGAGAGCCGACGATCACGCTGGCCACCGACCTCGGCTACACCACAGAAGTGGCCGACAACCCGGCCCCTGCCGCCGCGGCCGGCCCGCCTGACGGAGCCGCCGTATTCGCATCCTACCTCTGCAACACGTGCCATGCGGTCGATGTGCCGACAGCAGGCGCGGGCCCATCGCTCTATGACGTGGGAGCCCGCATGAGTGAAGCCGAAATCCGGGAATCCATCATGGATCCCGATGCGGTTGTCGCAGAGGGCTACGTGGCCGGCGTCATGGGCGCCACGCTCGCCGCCGTCGGCTTCAGCGACAAGGTCACCGATCAGGAAGTGGACGCTTTGGTGCAGTTCCTTGCCAGCAAGACGGGAGGATCATGAACACACTCGTAGTCCTCGGCATCATCGGGGCCATGGTGGCCCTGCGGTTTCTCAAGCCGAACATCATCGTCTGGGCCATTGCCTGGTGGATCGCCGTCTATGCGATGTCCACGTACGGCATCGACCCGCCCGTGCCGGCCAGCGTCGTGAACATGTTCATGGGCATCGTTACGATTGCCCTGGCTGCCTATATCACCGCAGCGGACGGTCGCATGCGGGAGGCCGCGACCAACACCATCGCCTTCTTTACGGAGAAGAAGTTCACCATCCCGCTGGTGATTCTGCTGCTTGCCGTGCCCGCACTGGTGGCGTTCAATGTCTACTCGGACATGACCGCCGAACCCGCTCCGCCGGTCGCCGGACGCACCATCCACCCGCCACCGCCTGCAACGGTCAGCTACCAGGGCCGCACCATCAACATGGTGACGGACGACAACCCCTACCGCACGCTGGAAACCAGCGATCCTGCCGCGTTCGCCGCGCACGTGGATAACGGACGCCGGGTCTACTACGAAAACTGCGTCTTCTGTCACGGGGACAACATGGAGGGCGATGGGGTCTTTGCCCATGGCTACGAACCCATTCCCGCCAACTTCCAGGACGTTTCAACCATTGCGATGCTGCAGGAGAACTACCTGTTCTGGCGCATCGCGAAAGGGGGCCCCGGCCTGCCGGTGGAGTCCACACCCTGGTCCAGCGCCATGCCGGCATGGGAACTCTTCCTCACGGAAGAAGAGATCTGGGATGTGATCCTTTTCCTCTATGACTACACGGGGCACCGTCCGCGCGCCCTGGAGGTGCACGAATGAAACGCGCCCTCATGATTGTCGCCGCGTTGGGGCTCGCCGTCCCTGCCCAGGCCCAGGAGCCAGACCTCGGTACGGACGCCCAGCGTGAGGCCGGAAAGGTCCTTTATGACGCCAAGTGCGCCCACTGTCACGGCCTGACGGGCGATGGGATCGGTCCGGCGACCGATTACCTGCGCCCGGCCCCCCGCGACTTCACGAGCTCCACGTTCAAGTTCCGGAGCTCCATGTCCGGCGAACTACCGAGTGACGAGGACATCAAGCGCTCCATCCGGGAGGGCATGCCGTACACCGGCATGCCGCCCTGGCCGTCCCTGTCGGAGTCGGAGATCACGAACCTGATGTACTACATCAAGACGTTCGCCGACGACTTTGCGGGGCCGTTTGGGATTCCGGAGTTGATCGAGATTCCGGATGCACCGCGGGCCAGCGAAGAGTCCATCGCCCGTGGACGCGAGGTCTTTCTGGAGAACCAGTGCGTGGACTGCCACGGAGACCTGGGTCGCGGTGACGGACCCTCTGCGCCCACGTTGACGGACCAGTGGGGATTCCATATCCGCGCGGCCGACCTGACCAAACGCTGGACATTCCGCAACGGATCGAGTCGGGAGGACATCTACCGCACGTTCAATACGGGTCTGGACGGCAGCCCGATGCCAGCCTACGAGATCGAGCCGATTGAAGACCGCTGGGCGCTGGTGGATTATGTGCTCTCGCTGTCCAATGACGAGCCGAACTACGCGACCACGCTGGTTGCCGACCCGGTCGATGCCATCTCCGAGGAAGCGTTCGAGGCGGCACGTCCCGCGCTCTTCCCGATTGTTGGCCAGGTGGTAGAGCCCGGCCGCTCATTCTTCCCGGGTGTCAACGCGGTGGAAGCCAGAGCTCTTGTAACGGCTGACCAGATTGCCGTGCGGCTGCGCTGGCACGACCTGCAGGCCGACACGCGGGGCAGCAACGGCCCGGACGTCGCGGTGGAAGAAGTGCCCGGCGAGCCCTGGATCGGCGCGCCGGATACCTCCGGCACGTGGTCGGATGCGGTGGCGCTGCAATTCCCGACGGAGGCCCCGGATGGCGTGGAACTCCCGTACTTCATGTTCGGAGACCGAAAAAATTCCGTCGACCTGTGGTTTGCGGACATGGCCGGTCCGACGGCAACGCACTACGTGGGCAGCGGCTCGAACGCGCTGACGGCTGAGGGTCCGAGCCTTGGTGTGGACGCGGCGTTCGAAGACGGTGCCTGGACTGCCACCTTCACCCGGGATCGCTCGGTGGAAGGCCATATCGGCTTCGAAGCAGGCACCTTCATTCCGGTGGCCTTCACCGTTTGGGACGGCTTCAATGCCGAGGCCGGCAACCGGCGCGGCATCAGCGTCTGGTACAACCTGTACGTCGATGTGGCCGACAAGCCCTCTCCGGCGGGCCCGATGGCGGGATACGGACTGTTCACATTGCTGCTGGGGGTTGGAATCACCTTCTACATGCGCCGCAAATACGCCTCTGAATAACTCTGCAGCCCCCGCGCCCATACCGACCGGCTCTGGTCTCCTGGAACCTGACCAAGAAGTGCAATCTGGCGTGCCCGCACTGCTACATGGATGCCGGTCAGGGGGCCGAGAATGAACTGACCACCGAGGAGTGCCTGGATCTCGTCGTCGAGATGCGTGCGCTCGGCACGGAGATGCTGATCCTGACCGGCGGCGAGCCGCTGCTTCGCCGGGACATCTACCAGATTGCAAGCCGGGCGTCCGAACTTGGCATGTGGGTGGTCATGGGCACGAACGGTGTGCTGGTCAATGACCACGTCGCGAAGAAGATGGTGGAGTGCGGCGTAAAGGGCGTCGGCATCTCCATCGACTCGGTGGACCCCTGCAAGCACAACGCGTTTCGCGGCGGCCCGGACGCCTGGAAGTATTCGGTGCGTGCCCTCGAAATCTGCCGCAAGCACGGCCTGGAGGTGCTGGTGCAGTCCACGGTCATGCGCGACAACCTGGAGGAGGTGCCGGACCTCATGGCGTTTGCCCGGGACAAGGGCGCCTGGTCCTTCAACCTGTACTACCTCGTCGAGACCGGCCGGGGCCGGGAGATGGCCGAGCAGGAGCTCAGTGCAGCCCAAACCGACGCCTCACTGCGCGAACTCGTCGATGCCCAGCATGAGTACGCGCCCATGCTCGTGCGCGCCAAGTGTGCGCCACAGTTCAAGCAGCTCGCCTTTGAGATGGGCCGGGGCGGCATGGAATCCGGCGGCTGCATGGCCGGCACGGAGTACTGCCGCATCACCCCCGAAGGCAACGTAACGCCGTGTCCCTACATGGACCTGGTCGCCGGCAACGTGCGGGACCAGGGATTCACAGCGGTTTGGGATACGTCTTCCGTACTGCTGGACCTGCGCGACACCGCCCGGCTCAAGGGCAAGTGCGGCTCCTGCGAGTTCTCGGAGCTATGCGGCGGCTGCCGCTGCCGGGCCTACGCCGCCTCGGGAGACCACCTGGCCCAGGATCCGGCGTGCATGTATCAGCCCGGCTCCATGGAGCGCCCGGAGATCCCCGATGTGGCGTTCTCCGATCCCGTGATTCGCCGCATCGACCGCATTCCCATCGCCTTTATCCGGGAGAAGGTGCGTCGCGGGCTCATCGCCTACGCTTCGAGGCACCATCTTTCCGTGGTCACCACGGCCGACATGGATGCCGCCATTGCCGGCAGCGGCCGCGCCATGCCGGCCTGGGGCCAGTCCTGACGCCATGTTTACGATCACCGACAAATGCACCGCCTGCGGCAAATGTCTGCCAGAATGCCCGATCGAAGCGATCGAGGTAGGTGATCCCATCTACGTGATCAACGACACGTGCTGCGACTTTGAGGAGTGCGTTTCTGTGTGCCCGGAGGACGCCATCGTGCCGGAGGAAGACGCATGAGACGTCAGGACGCCTACGGATTGGCCGACGTGGCCGTTGGCGAGAACAACGAGTGGAACGAACTCCACTACGTCAGCCGCCAGACGTTTGCGCAAATGGCCCCTTCGGTTCTGCGCCTGGAAATCGGGCGCATCAGCCGACTCATTGGCACCCTGCCGGTAGACGACGACTTTCGCAACTCGCTCGTCTCCGCACGATTCCGACTCGAACAACTCCGCACGATCGTGCTGGGCGACTTCCAGACCGCCAGCCTGACCGAATGCGACCAGCACCTCAGCGCGGCGATTCTCGCCGTAGGGGTGCGCGCCCCCACCCGCCGCGGTACCATGGACCGCACGCTCGATAACATTGCCGACCGCCTGGGCTACGTCCGGGAGCGGCTCAGCCGACTGCGCTGACGCATGTACAAGAAGATCTTCGTACCGGTAGACAACTCCGAACACAGCATCACGGCCGTGGACATGGCCGTGGCGCTGGGCAAGGAATTTGAATCGGAACTCGTGGGCAGTCACGCCTACGCAGCCCGCCTGCATGACTACCGGTTCAAGCAGATGGAATTCACCCTTCCCGATGAGTACCTCATCGAGGAGGAGATGGAGAAGCAGCGCAAGGTGCATGACACCCTGATCACGATGGGACTGGAGCTGATCTCCGACTCCTATCTGGTGGTGATGCAGGCGCGCGCCCAGGAGGCCGGACTGCAGTTTGAGCCGAAGATGTACGACGGCAAAAACTTTCGGGTGATCGCCGACGACATCAACACAAGCGACTATGACCTCGTGATCATGGGCGCCCTGGGGCTCGGTGCCGTCAAGGACAGTCAGATTGGTTCGGTGTGCGAGCGCGTGGTGCGCCGCACCAAGACCGACACACTGGTCATCAAGAACACCGCTCCCATGGAGGACCAGCTGACGCCCAACGTCGGCGAGGTGGCCCACAAGGACGGGGGCGGCATCGTGGTGGCCGTGGACGGCAGTCCCGAGTCATTTGCAGGCCTGAAGACGGCCATCCAGATGGGCAAGGCACTCGGCAAAACGGTGGAGGCCATCAGCGCCTACGATCCGTACCTGCACTACGCGATGTTCAACAGCATCGTGCATGTGCTGACGGAGAAAGCCTCGAAGGTCTTCAAATTCCAGGAGCAGGAGCAGTTGCACGAGGAGGTGATCGACACCGGGCTGGCAAAGATCTACCAGTCCCACCTCGAGGTGGCCCGCAAACTGGCTGAGGACGAGGACTTCGACCTCAAGATCACGCTGCTGGACGGCAAGGCGTTCGAGAAGATTCTCGAGTACGTGCGCCGCAAGAAGCCGTGGCTGCTGGTCATGGGCCGCATCGGAGTGCACAGCGACGAGTCGATGGACATCGGCTCCAACACCGAAAACCTGCTGCGCCTGGTGCCCTGCAATGTGCTGCTCTCGAGCCAGCGGTTTACCCCGGACGTGGACGTGCAGGCCGAATCCTCGATGATCTGGACGGAGCCGGCACAGCGCATCCTGGACCGGGCTCCCGACTTCGCCAAGGGCATCGCCCGCACCACCGTGCACCGCTGGGCCATGGAACGCGGCCACTCCGTGGTCACGGTCTCCGTACTGGAGCAGGCACTAGGCACCATCCTGCCCCGCAGCTCCATGCTGGCGATGGGCATCATTGCGGACGATGTGGCCCGTACCCAGATCGAGACTGCGAATGAGCAGACCTGGGTGTGCGCCAAGTGCGGCTGGGTAGCGCGCAATTTTGAGCCGCACAAATGCACCGTGTGCAGCGCAGAGAAAGAGCATCTGCAGCTCCTGGACAAGGAGGCCATCGAGGGTCTGGCACCGCTGGAGGGCGCCATTCACGAGGAGCAGGCCTTTGACAAGGTGCGGCTCAAGTACACCGAGGAAGCCCGCGCCATTCTGGCCGCCATTCCGGATGGCTATCAACGGCGTCGCGCCAAGGCCAAGGTGGAGAAGCGCGCCCGCGTGCGCAAGATCGACACCATCACCCGGACCATGGTGGCCGAGGTGGTGGACGTAACCGAAATCGAAACCCGAATGCTGGAGGAGCGAGGAGAGTTGGGACAACGAGCTGTGGACGCCGCCCAGGCACCGGAACGCAATACGCGCGACGGCAACTATTCGTGGACCCCGGACGCCGTTGCGCGACTGGCGCGCGTGCCGGAGGGCTTCATGCGCAACGCCACCAAGCGGCGCATCGAGAAGATTGCCGATGAGCAGGGCACCGACCTCGTCGACCTGCCCGTGGTCGAGGAAGGCATCAAGGTCGGTCTCCAGATGATGGAGGAAGCCATTCGCAAGCAGAACGCGGCCAAGAAGAGCGGCGCGGAAGGGCACGACTCGCATGGAGGCGACGGAGCGGCCCCTGCCGGTGGCGACGGTGCCGCAGGCCCTGCGATGCCCCCTGATCTCGACGACGCCTGAGGGCGCGACGCCAGACATTCACGCCAGAGCGGCGCCGCGCCCCGTACCGGTGCCTGAACACCCTCAGTGAAGACCTACCACGACATAGCCCACGACGGCGGTTCGAACGTAGCCGGCCAGGTGGCCGAGCGCGACGAGCGCATGTTCGCCAACCTCTCCGAGGTGCGGCATATCGTCGCGGTGATGAGCGGGAAGGGTGGCGTGGGCAAGAGTGCCGTCACGACCAACCTGGCCACGGAGCTGGCCATGCGCGGCATGCGCACCGGCATTGTGGATGCCGACATCAACGGCGCTTCCGTGGCCCAGATGACGGGCGTGCCTCGTACCCTTCCGACCACCGCGCACGGGGTACGCCCCCCTGTCTCCGAAGTCGGGGTGAAGGTCATGTCCATCGACCTGTTCCTCCCGGACGGAAAGCCCGTCAAGTGGGCGGCACACACACAGCAGCACGCCTACGCCTGGCGGGGCATGGCTGAGGTCAACGCCATCCGGGAGATGCTGGCAGACACCGTCTGGGGCCCACTGGACGTGCTGCTCATCGACCTCCCGCCGGGCACGGACAAACTGCCCAATCTGTTTGACACCGTGTCGCGTCTGTCCGCCGCAGTCGTGGTATCGATTCCCTCGCCGGCGTCACGCTACGTGGTACGCAAATCGGTAACACTCGCCCAGGAAGCGCTCGGCAACCGACCGCTGGGGCTGGTCGAGAACATGGCTACTTTCGTGTGCACGGACTGCGGCAAGGAGCATGTGCTGTATGCTTCGGACCCGCTCGACATGCCCGGCGTGCTGTCTCTCGGTCAGATTCCTTTTGATCCGGACTTCGGCTCACTGCTTGATGCAGGACGGCCCCAGCGTGCCTTGTCGGACGGCGGACCGGCGGCGCAGGGCGTTGCCGCAGTAGCCGACAATCTGCTCGCCTTGCTCGAAACCGTGAGCGAACCCATATCGCAATGAAGTTTCTCTGCGTCGACTGCGACGAACCCATGGCCCTGAAAGAGGCCCTTGGTCCCGACAACGGCTCGCTGTCCGTGGTCTTCGAGTGCGGTACATGTGGTCGTCAGACTGCAATGCTGACGAATCACATGGAAACCCAGATGATTCATTCGTTGGGCGTCAAGGTGGGCGGACGCACCGAGCCTGCTGCCCCCATGGAGACCATCCGCGACAACCTGGATGGATTCGATGCCCCATCGCCCGAGGAGCCTGCTCCTCACACGGCGGAATGGTACGCGCAGAAGATGGGTGCGGCGCCGAAGAGTGAAGGCGGAGGCTGCCCGTTCAGCGGCATGATGGCGCCTCAGATCGAGGCGGCCGAGGGCCTGAAATGGACGGCCGAGGCCGAGGCGCGCATGGAGCGTATTCCGGAGTTCGTGCGTCCGATCGTGCGCAAGGGCATCGAGGACACCGCGCGCTCAGAGGGCGCGGCAGTCGTAGATGTCAGCTACCTGGAGCGCGCGCGCGGGCAGATGGGCATGTAGGTCCCCCGCGGATGCGCTGCCCCCGCTGTGCCGCGGCCGGACACAGGCGCCGGGAGCTCGGCGGAAAGGTTCACAAACCCGGCCAGATTCAACCTCTCGGGCCGCAAACTCGGCGCAAAGGTTCACAAACACGGCCGGATTCAACCTCTCGGGCCGCAAACTCGGCGCAAAGGTTTACAAACACGACCGGATTCAACCTCTCGGGCCGCAAACTCGGCGCGAAGGTTTACAAACACGGCCGGAGTCAACCTCTCGGGCCGCCCAGGTAGGCCGTGATCGGAATTTCAGGCGTGTAGCAGGTTCTGTGCGGCCGTCTCCAGGATGCGGCTTTCGCGCGGATTACCGCCGAGGAGATCCACCATGTGGCCGGCGTCCCGCATGACGTTGGTCCAGCGTTCACCCGGCGGAAACACCCGATTCTCTCGCTGGCCTGCGGTAAGTCGATCCACGCGTAACTCCAGGAAGCGGTTGAAACGCTCCAGCCAGCGGCGTTCGTCCTCGCCGAAATGGGCCAGGAAGGCTTCCGCGGACTCGGGGTCGTGATCGCCCTTCAGGCCGTCCATATAGCGTGTGCCCGGCTGGTAGACGATGTCGAACCAGGTCTCGCAGAGCAGCCAGGCAGCGCGACCGGGGGGAAGCTCCGGGTTGACCGCTGCCAGCCGATCCCCGGACGCGATAAGTGACAGCGCATCGAGAACTCGGGCTCTTACAGGGTCGGGCTGGTTCATTCACCGAAGATAGGGGGCGATGGGGGTTTCCTGATCCCGTGGGCCTGGCTGATCCCGCCGGCCGGGGAATCCCGTGGGCCTGGCTGATCCCGCCGGCCGGGGACTCCCGTGGGCCTGGCTGATCCCGCCAGCCGGGGAATCGCGTGTCTGCAGGAAACCACCCCCTGCCATGGCCCACGCAATCAAGTTCAATACCACCCAGGATAACGGGTTCTTCCTCACGTTGCGCCAACGCGTGCGCGACGACCTCGCGGCCCGCGGCAAGACCCGCTATGCGGACGGATTCATGCTGTTTAAGGCCACCGTGTTTGTGCTTCTGCTGGCCTCCAGCTACGCCGCCATTTTCATCAATCCGATCCAGTCTGTGTGGTCCCAGCTTGGCTTTGCGATGCTATACGGTCTCGCGGCCCTGCTGCTGGTCACCAACCTGGCCCACGACGCCGTGCACCAGGCGCTCACGCCGAGTAAGACGGTCAACCGCTGGGTACAGATTATCACGTTCGGATTCCTCGGCGTGGACGGCACGCTGTGGCAGCTGCGACACAATCAGGCCCACCACGTGATCCCGAACGTGGAAGGTGGTGATTCCGCTGTGACGCGCAATCCACTGCTCCGGCTCAGCCCACACCAACCCTGGGAGCGCAAGCACGCCTGGCAGCACCTGTATGCGCCGCTGGCCTATTCCATCATTGTGCTGCATTCGGCGTGGCGGCAGGACTTCCTGTACATCACCAATCGCAAGCGCCTCACCACCCTGGGCGCGGTAGACTATGGCTGGCAGGACTACGCGGTGTTCGCACTGACCAAGGTGATCTACATCACGACAGCCCTGGTCCTGCCGTTCATGCTGCTCGACCTCCCCTGGTGGCAGATCATGATCGGCTACATGAGCATGTCCATGGTCGTTTCCGCGGCCTTCGTCTACCTGCTCGTAGGCACGCATTTCTGCGAGGAGGCCGAATTCCCCGAGGCGGACCAGGACGGCGTCCTTCCCTACAACTGGGCCTACCACGCCATGGTGACGAGTGCCGACTGGTCCCCGTACAGCCGCGTCGCGCAATTCCTGATTGGCGGCACCAACGCACACGCTACGCATCACCTGTTTCCGCGGATCTGCCATACGCACTATCGCAGCATGGCGCCCATCATCGAGGCTACGGCCAACGAGTTCGATGTGCCCTACAACAAGCTTACGCTGCCTGAGATGCTGCGCTCACACTTCCGCTTCCTCAGGGAGATGGGACAACGCCCCGCTGAACCTGTACGGAGCGTCCAGGCGACATGACGGACCGCCGCGCGCCGCGTAGTTTGCAGGATGCGCGCTCTCCTACCCCTCCTGACCGCCCTGCTGGTCCTGCTCAGTGGATGCCGTCGGCCGGTCGGCCAGGCAGAACCGTTCCCGGAAGACTTTGTGTGGGGTGCGGGAAATGCCGCGTTCCAGGAAGTCACACTGACCGAGGCGCACGTGCAGGCGCTGCGGGCCGTGGGTTTGACCCACTACCGATTGTCCCTGGACTGGGCCGCCCTGCTGCCGGACGGGGAGAACCTGAACACCAATGAGGCAGATCGGGTGGCTGCCGAACTCGCGCTGTTGAATGACGCGGGTGTGGAACCGCTGGTGGTACTGTACCAGGGTGACATGCCGGCCCGCTTTCTGGACGAGGGCGGCTGGGCCTCGGCGGAATCCCCGGTCTGGTTCGAGCACTACGCGCGCCAGGCGTTCGATGCCTTTGGCGATGCGGTCTCGATGTGGGTGACCATGGCAGACCCCTTCCGCGACCGGCTCAACGCACATCGGCTACCCGTCGAGCCAGACACCACCCTCCGCCCGGTCAGTGCCGCGGCACCCCCGTTCGTGCAGGCCCGACGTGCCGCCCGCGCCCAGAATCCGGAGCAGTCCACCCGAGCCCTGCTGGCAACGCGCCTGACGGAGATGCACCACATGCTCCAGGCCCATGCCCGGGCCAAGGCGGCCGGCGCACAAGCACCGATCGGCCTCATCGTTGGCGCGGCCCCGGTGCATCCGGCCGACCCGGAGAACGATGGACCGGCTGCAGATCTGGAGGACCAATACCGCAACGGATTCCTGCTGGGCGGGCTGTACGAGGGAGCGTACCCCTCAGACCTGCTTGAGGCGCTCGCGCTTGACCTGGATGCCCCGGAAACGGAAGCGGACTTCCTGGGCATCGACTACTTCGCCCCGGTGCGTGTCGAAGCGGACAGCCTCTCCGAGCACATGGGTGTTCGACTGATCCCCAACCTTGACGGAGACAAGTCAGCCTTTGGCGAGGCCGACGCCCGCAGCCTGCACGCCATTCTCACCCAGGTCGCGGATCGCTACGACAACCCACCGGTCTATGTCACTGGCAACGGTGCGGCTTACGGGCCGATAGACGAACTGAATGCAGCCGGCCGCATCCGGGACGAACTGCGGGTACGATTCCTGAGGCGTCACCTGGTGCGTGCACAACTCGCGGCCGCGGACGGCGTGGACCTGCGAGGCTTTTTCGTCTGGAGCGCCTTCGACGCGGCCGGCCCACCCGTCTCCGGCATCATCGCCATCGATTCGGTGTCTGGACAGCCCGTCTTCAAGGACTCAGCCCGGTATCTGCGCAGCATCGCCGCGGCGAACGCCGTGAGCCGCATGCCTTTCTGAAAAGCGGCGTTTTTGGGGGCTTAGTGGAGGTTCTAAGCGGCAATCGCGGAACCCGAGGACCCATTAGTCGTTATAACAACAATTCGCGTAAGTAGATATCCAATTAATACATATGCAGATCCCTATGGAGACTGCCATTCTCTTTAAAACTCGCAACGGTCTCTCGGAGGAAACCCGAGAGTCGATGAATACGCTCATCAACAAGCGCCTCGCCGACATCATTGTTCTTCGCGGCCTGGCGAAGCAGATGCACTGGAACGTGAAGGGTCCGCACTTCAAACAGCTGCACGAGACGTTCGACGAGGCAGCGGGAGCGCTGACGGAGCCAATCGACATGCTCGCAGAGCGCACGGTCGCCATCGGCGGTGTCGCCGAAGGCACCGTACGCATGGCGGCCCGCAACTCAGACCTGGCCGACATCGACATCCGCGTCACCCAGGATATGGAAGCGCTGAAAGCGCTGGCCGACCGCTGGGGCGAGACCGCGAATCTCATGCGGGACGCGATTAATCAGGCCGGCGAAGCAGGAGATGAAGTCACGGTCGATCTCTTTACGGAGATCACGCGCCTGCTGGACAAGCACCTGTACTTCCTGGAAGCACACGTGCAATAGGTTCGACCAAAAGACCTACAAAAGGGACGATGCCGTCGCGGTGTCGTCCCTTTTTTATTGGACCAGGATGGGCATGGAGCGCTGACCCGTCTGCACGCGAAGCACCATGAAGTACAGGCCCGGCGCAAGGCCAGACACTGAAACGGTCTGTACCTGCCGGCCAGCGGCCGTGGGAGGCGACTGAATGCGCCGAACGACGCGGCCGAGCAAGTCGACTACCGTCCACTCTGGCGCCGCGGCATGGGGCAGGGTGTAGTGCACCTGCACCAGGTCCGTGCTCGGATTGGGGTAGGCCGATCCCAGGACGAACTCCTCAGCGTGCTCGGCCGAGGCGGACGTCGCCGACGGTGCAATTCGGATTTCAAACCGGGCTTCGGTCAGAGCGATGGTCGAGCTATTTGTCTTGGAGGCGGAAGGCTCAACCGCGAACCGATAGCGATTGGTTGTCCGCATGGGCTGGCCAAAGCCCGTGCTGAGATCCACGAGTTCTACCGACCAATCCTCGGGCAATGCATCCAGGCCGAACCAGGCCAACTCTGCCGTCCCCCTGATTCCCTGCGCGTCTACCTGGACCGGGATCGACAGGGGGCGGTCCAGGGACAGCGGAATACTCAAAAGCGACTGCGCCTCTTCCCGACCGGCTCGTTCTCCAACCAGCGTCAGTGCCGCGAACTGCTCCGACAGAGGCCTGCGCTTGGAGGAATCGTACCGGTCCCAACCGGTAGTCACGTCATTCCTCACAATCAGCGCTGCGGAACGATCGGTGCTTAGCAGGTGACCGGCATCGTCCGTTACCGTCAGCACAAAATCGGTGCGCAGCGTGGGGGAACGCTTGCCCACAAAGGTGCCTCCACTCGTGCGACCGGTCAGCGCGTAGGTGATCGTGGTCGCCCCGGCCCCTACCGTACTCCTCTGGATGAAGAAGCCCTGACCCACCGGGACCACATCGCCTGCCCCGCCCTGCGTCACATTTGTGTAACTCCCGGAAGAAGGATCCCAGAGCTTGACCACGGCCTGGTGGCCGGTCATGGTCAGACTCTCGATGTCGAAGCTTTGGAGGAAGGGATTGCCTGCCAAAAACCATTCTTCGTCCACGTCCAGGGTGGCCGTCACGTTTGCCGTACTCGGGCCACAGGCAGGAAACATGACCGGGAAGGTGGCGCCCACTTCCTGCGTACCGTCGTCATAGAGATATGCGGCAAATCCATGGCCGTGGGTGAGGCCGTCTGACGAGGCCGTGTCGAGCCAGCGATCCTCCGCAGTCGCTCCGGCGCTCTCGTCGTATCGGCGGATCTCGTCGGGGCCACTGATTGTGATGCCTTCCATTCCAGCGCGGGTCTGGCCGGAGCACGGAACAGAGAGCAGCCTCCAACCCACATTGTTGCTCTGCCCGGCAGTGCCTGAGATAAACAGCGCCTGGTTGCCGATGACCGTATCGGATGCCCACCAGGCAACGTCGTTGTCGGTATCCGCGGCGGCAACTACATCCAGATCGCCGTCGGAATCCAGGTCCGCAGCAACGGCAGCCGCCGCTCCGTCAAAGGCAGCGTCCACTGTCGTCGCGGTCCAGGTACCTCCCGACCCGTCGTTGGCGTACCAGATCACATCATCGTCCGTGTTGGCGGTAATCAACACGTCCAGGTCGCCGTCGCTGTCCATATCGGCCAGGAAGACGGATGCAGGTGCGGTAGGCGTGGCAATGGAGGCTTCGGTCCAGCTGTTGCCGTTTTCGAACCATGAAACCTGGTTGCCGTCGTCACCCGCTGCAACAATGTCCAGGTCACCGTCACCATCCAGATCACCGAGCGCCACGGATCGGGCTCCGTTGAATGAGGCATCGACGGCGGTTTCAACCATGGCAAGCCCTGTGCCCAGCGTGTTGGCAAACAGAGTCACATCATCGTCCGTGTGGCTGGTACCGACCACGTCGAGGTTTCCGTCTCCATCCACATCGCCAACCGCAACGCCCCAGGCGCCGTTGAACGAGGCCTTGATACTGCGCTCCGTCCAGCTGGACCCGCTACTCGCACTTTGAAACCACGAGAGCTGGTTGCCGTCCCCGCCGGCCGCGACCACGTCGACGTCGCCGTCACCGTCCAGGTCACCCACCGCCACTGCCCGAGCTCCGTTGAACGATGCGTCGATCTGCGTCGTCGACCACCCGCTGTTTGCGTGCCACTCTACATCGTCATCGGTGGGGTCTGCGCTGATGACATCCAGGTCTCCGTCTCCGTCGATGTCTGCGACCGCGACAGAAGCGCCCGCGCTCCCAGCGTGAATGTTGCTGCTGGTCCAACCGCCACCGGAAGTATGCAGCCGCGCGGCCGTTGCCGATCCAGCGCTGACTAGGTCGATATCTCCGTCTGCGTCGATGTCCGCGGCAACCACCGAGGTCGCGCCGGTCAGGTCTGACTGAACCGTCGTTTCCGAGCCGGTGGAAACGATGCGTCCGCGACGGCTGCTTTCCCACCAGCCCATGTCGCCGCCAGAGGTGCCCTGACCCGAGGCGAGTACGTCCGGATCCCCGTCCCTGTCGATGTCAACGGCAAGCACGGAAACGGCATCGGTGAAGGACAGGTCGATGTCTCGCTGGGTCCACGTCCCGCCGCCCGCGTTCTCGTACCAGACCACGTCGGCACCGTCATCGCCGACGGCCAGCACATCCAGGTCCCCGTCTCCGTCAAAATCCACAGCATCAACATCGGAGGCCCCGTCCAGGTCGGCGTCAATGCTGGTTTCCGCCCACGAGTTGCCGTTCTCGAACCAACTGACATCGTCCAGACTCGTCGATGTCCCAATCACATCCAGATCACCGTCTCCGTCCATGTCGGCCAGATCGATGTTACCTGGATTGCCGAATGCGGTCTTGATGTTCGTGTCCGCGGCGAACGTGCCGGAGCCATTGTTGGCCCAGGTAACGATGCTGCCTGCGTCAAATCCGCTGCCGACCACATCGAGGTCGCCATCTCCATCCAGGTCACCAACTGCCACAAAGCGGGCTCCGCTGAAGTCCGTGTCGATGCTGGTTTCGCCCCAGATCCCGTTCGCCCACCAGGACACATCATTGTCAGATTCGACGGCCGCAATGATGTCGAGATCACCATCACCGTCGATGTCGCCCGTGGTGGCCGAGTACACGCCGGTCAACAGCACATCGATGTTCGTCGTCGTCCACGTCGAACCATCGCCGGTGCTGTTAACAAACAGCTTCAGATCGTCGGTTGAGGCCGATCCCACCACGTCGATGTCGCCATCACCGTCGACATCTGCCGCATGCACACCTCGGGCTCCATCAAACGAAGTGTCGATGGTCTGTTCGGTAAACGATCCGCCGCTGTTTTGCCACCACGAGATGGTATTGCCGTGCACGGACAGCAGGTCGATATCGCCGTCGCCGTCCACATCCGCCGCGTCGATCTGCAACGTGGCGTCCAGGTCAACCGTCGTTCCCGAAAACGCTATCTGTGCTTCCGCGCTCTGGCCCAAAGGCAGCAGGAGCGCGGCAAACGCGACGATTATTCTCCGCATGGGTGCCGGTGTCGGAGTGTGAGTAGCAAGTCGCAATCTAACCGTCGGGGCTACCCGCCGAAAGGCTACCGCCGCCACGCAAGAAATTGTCGCATGGCGCCCGAAATCAAGGGTGTGAGGCGCTCGCGGTTGGCTTGATCGCCGGCGCGTTTGAAGGCCTCCGCGAGAGTCGGATAGGGAATCACCATGGAGGCAAAATCCCGAACCCCAAGTCCACCCTGCACGGCCGTGATCAGCACGGATGCTAGGTCGCCGGCGCCCGGGGCGACGATGGTGCCGCCGAGCAGCCGTCCATCCCGCCCCTCCGCCAGGCGGAGTAGTCCACTCGAAAGGCCGTCCGTCCTGGCCCGATCCAACGATGCGAGATCAACCTCGTGCCACCGACCGGCTTTCTCCTCGAGTTCAGCCGACTGCGGTCCGACGTGCGCCAACTCAGGATCGGTGTAGGTGCACCACGCCATCAAAAGGTCGCTGACCTTCTTCCGCCCCAGGAAAAGCGCATTCTGAATCACGATGCGGGCCATGGCATCGGCGGCGTGGGTGAATCGATAGCCCGATGCCACGTCTCCGGCCGCGAAGATTCTCCGGTTGGACGTGCGCAAATGATCGTCCACAATCAGCCTGCCATGGTCCGTGCGCACACCGGCCGCCTCCAGGCCCAAATGATGCAGATTGGCTGAGCGACCTACGGCTACCAGCACGGCGTCCGCATTTAGACTGCGCGTCTCCTCGCCCTGCTGCACGTGCAGCAAGTCATCTGACACATGGCTCACCTCGGCACCGAGCACCAGATGCACGCCATCGCCCTCCAGGGAACGCCGCACCAGTGCAGCCGCCGTCGGGTCCTCGTTGGGCAGCACCTCGTCATCCCGACTGACAACCGTTACGCGACTGCCGAGCCTCCGGAACGCCTGGGCCATCTCACAGCCGATGGGACCTGCGCCGATTACTGCGAGGTGTGCTGGGCGCTCATTGAGGTCAAACAGGGTTTCGCTGGTCAGGAAGCCCCGCTCCGCGAGACCGGGCACGCGCGGTACCACCGGAGAGGCCCCCGTGGCGATCACAGCGCGAGCGAATCGGAGCTCGACGCCGTCCACCGTCACCGTGTTGTTTCCGCTGAACGCCGCGGCACCAAAGAACACATCGACGCCGGCGTCGCTAAGGCGACGGGCGGAGTCGTGCGGCGCTATTTCCGCTCGTATCCGGCGCATTCGGCTCATGACGTCTTTGAAGTCCGGCACCTCGTCCTGCGACTTGGCCTGCCGGGCGGAAGCGAGCAATGCTTTGGACGGCACGCAGCCGGTGTTCAGACAATCACCGCCCAGCAGATGGCGCTCCACCAGAGCAACCCGCGCACCGAGGCCGGCCGCGCCCATCGCGCAAACCAGCCCGGCCGTACCCCCTCCGATCACGACCAGGTTGTAGCGGTCGGCGGGCCGCGGCGGCTGCCATCCCGGGGGCGCTACATGAGCACGTAGCGCAATGTCAGAGGGGTCTGAAGCGATCATGACTTGAGATACGGCTTGAGCGCTCGCCTCGCCAGGCGGGCCGAGTACCAGACAACCACCACCGTGGCGAAAAAGCCGATGGCCATGAGAGCCCCGGATCGAGGCGCGGCGTTCAGCAGTCCCGGAGCAGTTGCGACCAGGGAACCGGCGATCACCACCATGGCAGTGCCGGGAAGCATTCCCAGGAAGGAAGCCAGCACGTACTCGCGCAGGTTGACCGAGCTCGCGCCCAGCATGTAGTTCAGCAGGTTGAACGGAAACACGGGAGAGAGCCTCAGGAGCAGGACCACGAGAAATCCGCGTCTCCCCACAGCCTGATCCACTGCGTGCACTTTGGGGCCGAACCGGGCCTGAAGCTGCTCCCGCACCAGGTACCTCCCGGCCAGAAACGCTGCGGTCGCGCCGAGCACACTCGCAGGTGACACCACCAGCAGTCCCAGCCATGGTCCATATACAAATCCCGCCGCCAGACTCATCAGGGTGCCGGGAATCATGAGCAGAGTGGCACCCACGTAGACGACCACAAATCCGGCGATACCAGGCAGTCCGCTGTCACCGAGTCGCATGGCCACATCGGCCAGTCCGGCACGGCCGGAAGGGCTCGCAGCCAGCCACGCAGCCACAGCGGCCACCAGCACCATCCCGATCAGGCGGAGAGTCGGTCTTGAGCGTTGAGACTCCAATCGTAAGGCAATGTCTTGATGGCGGGATGGTGCGTGCGGATCCAGGCCGCATCGTCCGCCTCCATACAGGACGCCACGAAGCCGGATATCGGGGAGGGGAAGTCTGTCTCAAACCAGTCGAAGATGGCTGAGAGATACAGCACATTCCCCTGCCGGTCGAGGCGGTTCCTTGCCGGGTCCCGCACAAAACGCAGCATGGCTCCTTCCAGCTGCTCCTCCAGGCGATTCGCCTGGTACGGCTCCGGAGCCAGCTCCGGACACGACATCGAGGCACAGTTGATGGCGGCATGGATGCGCGGTTCGGAAAACCGGCTCCGAAGAATTCGGTGCTCCAGCCACAGCAGATTCATGACCCGGCGCATGCCCGGAAGCCTCACCGTCGGCGTCAGGAACGCCCAGCGTGGCAGGAGGCCAATGTCGCGGATGCTGCCGACGGGATAGTGGCTAACCACCAGGCGCAGGGTAAACGCGTTGTAGGCGTTGATCCAGAAAGCCAGCCGTTCCGTCTTGGACCAGGCAGCGAACTGCCCGCGGCGCACCGCGCCGAGGGCCTTCAGATAGTCCTGGAGCTGCGTGGGACTCGCTTTCAGCCCTCGGTAGTCAACCAGGCCGCCCCGAACACGGCTGCGCAGTACGTCACCCCACAGGGCGTGTTGATGATCGAAGGGCACTTTCTGCGCCATGCTTTAGTGAAGGGACACGCTGAGCTAGATTGGCTGCTCACCTTTTGCACAGTCATGCTACGTCGTTTGCTCCTTTTGGTGGGTGCAGCCATCCTGCTGCTTGCCCCGTCCGTCGATTCTTTTGCTCAGTCTACCGACTACTATTTCCCGGAAGGCACCACGTTTGATCCCTCCGTGCCGTCTCCCGAGGCATTCCTGGGGTACGAAATCGGAACCTTCCACACGAGGCACGACCGCATCGTCTCCTACATGCGCGAGTTGGCCCGACTATCGGCCCGCGCGCAGTACCGCTCGATCGGGCGCACGCATGAACTCCGCCCCATGCCGGTGCTGACGGTAACCTCCAGCGCCAATCATCAGCGACTTGAAGAGTGGCGCACCCGGCACCTGGCTTCGCTTGAGGGCGACCCCGACCCGGAAGTCCCGGCCATCGTACACCTTGGCTACGGCGTGCACGGAAATGAAACGTCGTCCGCTGAGGCCGCCATGCTGACGGCCTATTGGCTGGTTGCCGGAGAGGGCGCCGAAATGGACCGGATCCGCAGGGAAGGCATCTTCCACATCGAGCCCGTGCTGAACCCCGACGGAAGGGATCGGCACACCTTCTGGGCAAACGCCAACCGCGCCCAACCCTTTGTGGCAGATCGACTGGACCGCGAGCACAACGAGACCTGGCCGGGCGGCCGGACCAACCATTACTGGTTCGATCTGAACCGCGATTGGCTCCCGCTTGTGAATCCGGAAAGTCAGGCGCGCATCGACTTCCACCACGCCTGGAAGGCGCAGGTCGTCACCGACTACCATGAGATGGGCGCGAACAGCACTTATTTTTTCGAGCCCAGCGAGCCTTACGGGTCGTGGAACCCCCTGCTACCGGAAGAGCTCTACACGGACGTGACGGTCGATTTCGCCCGCTACTGGGCGGAGTCACTGGACGAAATCGGCAGCCTCTATTTCACCCGGGAAGTGTTCGACAACACCTACCCCGGCTACGGCTCCACGTACCCGAATTTCCTGGGCGGCCTGGGTCTGGTGTTCGAGCAAGCCAGCGCGCGCGGGCACATCCAGGAGAGCAGCCACCATGGCACCCTGACCTTCTGGTTCGCCATCCGCAATCATGTGCGCACAAGTCTTGCGACCGTGCAGGCCGCCATCGACAAACGCGCCGACATGCAGGAATACCAGCGCCGGTTCTTTGCATCGGCCCTGTCTGAAGCGGACGGTTACGCCACGAAGGGCTGGGTATTCGGGGATCCTGTGGACCACGCACTGAACCGCGCTTTTCTGGAGCTGCTCCTGCGCCACAAGATTCGTGTGCACGAACTCTCCCGGTCTGTGGAGGGCTTTGAGCCCGGCATGGGATGGGTGGTGCCGGCGCGCCAACCGATGTATCGCCTGGCCCGCTCCATTTTCGAGCGTACGGAGACGTTTGCGGACTCGGTGTTCTACGACGCCTCGGCGTGGACCGTGTCCCTGGCCTATGGAATTCCGGACGCCGAGCTTCGAGGCACCCTTCCTCTGGGCGATGAGGTCATTGCCGTTCCGGCCTTCGCGGTGCCTGAGGTACCGTTCTCGCAGCTGGCCTACCTGATGGACTGGCGGGACTCGGCGGCGATGCCGGCTCTCCAGGCCATGCAGGCCGCCGGGCTTCGCGTGGAGGCCGCCTTCGCACCGTTCACGGCCCGCACATCGGCCGGGGAGGTGGAATTCGGTCGGGGCTCCATCAGCATTCCGGTGTCGATTCAGGAGCACTCCGCGGAGGATGTGCACGCCATCGTGTCCCAAGCCTCCATGAACCACGGCGCCCCGGTACACGCGGCCACCTCACTCGGCGTGGTCTCCGGGCCGGATCTGGGCAGTGGCCGATTTCGTCCCGTACGCGCTCCCCGGGTGCTCATTCCCATGGGCGATGGGGTCAGTTCCTATGAGGCCGGTCAGCTCTGGCACCTGCTCGACACGCGTGTCGGCATGCCGGTCACCAAGATCGATCCCGCCGATCTCGGTCGTGTGGACTGGTCCGACTACGATGTGCTGGTGCTGGTGTCAGGAGCCCAGCGGTCTTTCTCGGGAGATCGACTGGACAATCTGAAGACGTGGATCCGAGGCGGAGGCACACTCATCGCCCAGCGAAGTGCAGCCGCCTGGGCCGCGCAGAATGAGCTTACACCCAACGTCGCGGCGCCAGGCATCGGAAAGCCCGTAGACCCGGAGGAAAAACCCGACGCGCCGAAGCCGCCACCTGAGCGAGAAGACTACGAACTGGCCTCGGAGATCTCGGGTGCCCAGGCCATTGGGGGCTCCATCTGGCAGGCCGACCTCGATGTCTCGCACCCACTGGGATTCGGTTACACCCGCCGATTCCTGCCCGTTTGGCGGGACCACAGCTGGTTTTTCGCTCCTAGTCAGAGTCCGTACGGAACGGTCGCGCAGTTGATTGAAGGGGACGCCCACCTCTCCGGATACATCTCGGACCGAAACCGGGATCGGCTGTCGGGCTCGCCCTCCGTTATGGCAGACCGGTTGGGCGGCGGCACGGTGGTCTTGATGATTGACAATCCGAATTTCCGCGGGTACTGGCGCGGCACGAGTCGTCTATTCGTAAACGCCCTATTCTTTGGCGACGACATCCAGGCTCCGTCCGCTCCGCGTTGAGCCCGTCAGACGATATCCGCCTCCCTCCGCGCTCCGCCGACCGTGTCTGAAACGCCTCTCTGCCCGAACTGCGGCACCGAACGACCCCACTCATTCTGTCACAACTGCGGGCAGAATGACTTGCCGCTTCGCCAGAATGCCTGGCAGTTCCTGAGACATGCGTTTACGGAGTACTTCGGGCTGGACGGGCGCCTCTGGAAGACGCTGTACCAGCTGCTTTTCAGTCCGGGCTCTCTGACGGTCGAGTACCTCCAGGGGCGCCGGAAGCGCTATCTGGCTCCGTTGCGCCTGTATCTGAGCGCGACAATCACCTTCTTCTTTTTGCTGTCGGTGCTCGACCCGGTCGGCGCGCTTGATGAGCGCATCTCAGCCCGGGCAGATACCACCATGACGGTGGCGGCCTTCATGGCTGACATAGAGGAAGACCTGGAGTCGCTGGAATCGCGTACCCAGTTGGCGCGTCTGGCTTTCGACGCGGCTCAAGGTCGGGTTGATAGTCTCACAGCTGTGTTCGAGGCCGACTCGCTTTCGGGCGTGCTGGCAGACAGCGCATCGCTGGCATCCTTCAGGCAGCGCCTGGAGGAGGCGGCAGAAGCGGCGGAGGATGAGGAGGAGGATTGGCTGGATCGTGTTCAGGACAGGGACCGGAATCGTCTGACCTGGCAGCAATCGGTGCTCGAGACATACCCACCGGACAGTCTGGTCCGACCTCAAGACCTTCAGGAGGCCGCGGCCATCCTGTTTCCGTCAGAATCCAACCTCAACATCACCGTGATGGGGGCGGAGAACCTGACGAACTCACCGCTCAGGCGGCTGAAAGAAGCAAGAACGCCCACTGAGACCCGACGTGCTGCTGTCGATTTCGGCCGGGGGGCCATCGACAAGCTGCCCATCATCATGTTCTTCATGTTGCCGGTCTTCGCGCTGCTCATGAAGCTCGTCTACATCCGACGAGACTGGTACTACAGCGAGCACCTGGTCTTTGGACTGCATAACCACGCCGTCGCCTTCCTCGCGTTCAGCATCATGGCGATTGCGTCGGCCGTGTCCGGGGACAACCCCGAAAATGTCGGAGCAGTAGTCATCCTGAGCGTCACCCTGGATGTGCTGCTGATGCTGTACTTCTATGTGGCCCAGAAGAAGGTGTATGGACAGGGCTGGTTGAAAACAGGCGTCAAGTTTATGCTGGTCGCCTCCTTCTACTGGCTTGCGATACTGATTTTCGGCGTCTCAGGTGTGCTCCTGCTGGCAGGGTTGTTCGGCTGATCAGCGCTGCCCCGGGTGGTAGACCTCCTCGGTGTGCTGCTCCAGCTGCTCCGGATAGTAGTACACCTCGCGCAGGTTGCCGTTGGCGTAGCGCTCCGCCTGATCGTTGAAGTGAGGCGAGTCCGGATCGCTGGAGAGTCCGCCGGCGGTCACGGCCATCGCCCGCACGGAATCGCCGAAGGCCACCGCAGCCACAAAGCTGTTGCCGCTGGTCCCGTACCGACGCACCGTGCCCGGGTATGTACGCGCTCCGAAGGACGCCAGCGAGCCCCATCGCGCGGACGTGAACCCTACCGGGATGCTCGGGCCGTCATCCGAGAATGGCTGCCGAATATCCCCGGTCAGGCGCTGAAAGCGATTCACCTCTCCCCAGGGTGTCTGCCATGAGCCGAAGTGGGCGGCGAGGGTATCGACGGCCTCGGACAATCCCTTCAGCAGCAGCGGACGGGCGCCGGGTGAGGCCATGTAGGCTTCCAGCGACAGGCCTGCATCCCGCGCATTACGCATGGCGGACGGCCGGGTCTGCTCGGCCCAATAGACGGCGAGTGTAGTCGGTACTGACTCCTCGCCCCACATGTAGTCCCACTCCCTCAGCGTTTGCAGCGGCTCCGCGACACGCTCCTTCAACGCAGAAGCCGCCGTGCGGTCGTACGCACTCACCAACACCGGAATCATCTCTGCGAACGCGGAGAGGTACGGATCAAAAGCGGCGTCGGTGAGGGATTGCAGGGTGAACGCATCCTCCCGGCTCAGCACGCGAATGGCATTGATGCCACGCGCGTTTTCCCCACTCCGCTGCACATAGCGGGGATAGTCGTCCTGATCCGGGCTGAACTGCCCCGCTGCCGAAAACGGCCAGTTGTTGGTGTTCTGCAGCCAGCCATTGGGCGGGTTGAACACGTTCGGGGTCTCTTCAATGCTCAGCACGCCGTCCCAGTCGGTAGCCGGGTCGCTTCCGTCCACCGGACTGGTGAAGTCGAATCGGTTGTCGCGGCGCGGGATGAAGTTGGAGTGCCAGTACGCAATGTTGCCCTCTGAATCCGCGTAGACCGTGTTGTTAGATGAGTTGGTATGCATTTCCATGTTCTCGCGGTAGTCCGCAAGGTTGCGCGCCTTGGTGCGCCCGTAGGATTGCATGAGGGCCTGCATCGGCTCCTCCATCATGGCCACAGCCACCCACTCGCCATCCAGGTCACGAACGATGGGCCCGTGATGCGTGCGAAACGTCTCGAAGGTGCGCTCCGCCATGCTGCCGTCTTCCGCCAGATAGGGTACCGTGATCTCCTTCACCTGCACCGGCCGGAGCTCATCGCCATAGCGATAGAACAGGGCGCCGTCCTGTTCTACCACGTCCTCAACAAACTCATCAATGTTGTCCACGCCTGAGGATGTATGCATCCAGCCTGCATCCTCATTGAATCCCTGGTAGACAAAGAACTGCCCCCAGGTGACGGCTCCGTACGCATCCAGCCCCTCGTCCGACTTCATGTGCAGTTCGGAGCGAAAGAAGAATGAGGTATGCGGGTTGATGAAGAGCAGGGCCTCGCCCGTTGCGCTCTTGTCGGGAGCAATGGCAAACCCGTTTGATCCGGTCGGCTCTGCGTGGAACTCCTCGTCCGGCACAAACACTTCGGCGATGGCAGCGCCGAGCGCAGTGGACGGCGGCCCCTCTTCGGGCGGCGTCAGACCCGCAGCCTCCCGGAGTGGCGCAGACACCATCGCCCGTGGGTCCCCGCCGTAGAACTCCTCAAGCCTGCCAATACTGACGCGCTCGATGTCACCGCCGATGGACCCCTCGCTGAAACTCAGGGCCATCCAGGGCTCAAATCGCGTAATCACGCGCGGCGTCACCTCGGGATGCGTGTGCAGGTAGTAGTTCAGTCCGTCGGCCCAGGCATCCATGAGCGCCACCAGCCATGCCGGGCTCTCATCGTACATCGCGCGCAGGCTGTCTGGATCAATGAACAGCTTCATGCGCAGGTCGCGGTAGATCTCGTCTTCCCCCTCTGCCTCTGCCAGGCGTCCCATGGCGTTGATGAAGTTGGTCTCGACGCGATTGAAGTCGTCCTCTGCCTGCGCGTAGACCATGCCAAATACCGCGTCTGCGTCGGTGGGACCGTAGATGTGCGGTATGCCCCAGTCATCCCGGGTGATGGTTACCCGTTCGGCGGTTTCCTGCCAGCGGGCCAGCTCCGGATCAGTACAGCCAACGAGCAGGACAACGAGGAGAATCAGGGGGGCGCGCATGACTTCAGGCATTGATTGGGCAGGTTCGAACTTAACTCCTCAAGGGTGATCGCCGATACCCGATACACGCTCCCTCATTTCCCTCGGTGTCTGGCGTGAAATCATCCCATTCTCTGGCGGCCCTGCTTGTCGCCGTACTGCTTTCCGGCTGCGGCACCGTGTCGCTTGCCACCCTGGAAGAGCCGGTGCGCACACCGGTCGCCAAGCCCACGCAACCCGACGCCGAGGGCTGGATCTCCGTTCCGGAAGAACCGGACCAGCCCGCTCCGGAGGACCAACTCTCCCATCTTGAAGCTGAAATCCGCGGCTGGATGGGGACTCCGTATCGCTACGGGGGCAATGACAAGAGCGGCGTGGACTGCTCGGCCTTTGTGCAGAATGTCTTCGCGGAGGCCCTCGGTTTGGCCCTGCCGCGCACAACAGCGCAGCAGAAGGAATCCGGCACCCGGGTCACTCGCGCAGCGCTCGAACCGGCGGATCTGGTCTTTTTCCACACGCCCAAACGCACTGACCACGTAGGTATCTACCTGGGCGATGGCCAGTTCGCACACGCATCGTCAAGCCGCGGAGTGATGGTCTCCAACCTGTCCGAACGGTATTGGGATGATGCGTTCGTCTTTGCGCGCAGGCCCGTAGAATCGGCTCCCCGCGCAGTGCGCATGCTGGCCCAGGAACCCGTGCCCGTCGAGGTCTCCGAGCAGGCGCCCCGAAAGGCTCCATCCAAAAAGGCGAACTCGCGTCGACGCACGGGCTGGTAGCCTGCACGACGAGGAGCCCTGCCGGGCGCCTCCAATGCCGAAACTTCTGACACAGGCAGCGTAGGCTAGGCACCATTTAGCCTTCCTCCCGTGGCCGACCTCCCAGACAAGAAACCGAAAGCCAAAATCACTGCGGCCACCTGGCAGGCCGCACGGTCCCTGATGTGGGATCACCGCGGGAAACTGGCCTTGGGCATGGCCCTGATGGTGGTCAACCGTCTGAGCGGATTTGTGCTGCCGTGGGCATCGAAGTACCTGATCGATGACGTGGTCAATGCCGGACAGGGCGATCTGCTGCTTCCGCTGGCACTGGCCGTGGGAGCGGCGACCGTGGTGCAGGGCATCACGACGTTTTCGCTGTCCCAGGTGATCAGCGTGACGGCACAGGGTGCCATCATGCAGATGCGTCGACGAGTCCAGGACCACGTCACGCGACTGCCCATCCGCTACTTCGACTCCACGAAGACCGGGGTGCTGATTTCGCGCATCATGACGGATGCCGAGGGAATCCGCAATCTGGTGGGCACCGGGATCATCCAACTGGTGGGAGGACTGTTCACGGCTGTGCTGGCCCTCGGCGTGCTGTTCTGGCTGAACTGGCAACTGACCGCGTTCACGCTGGCCCTGCTGCTGGTGTTTGGCGGCGGTATGGCGCTGGCGTTCAGCCGACTGCGCCCCATCTTCCGTGAGCGCGGCGAAATCAACGCGGACGTCACCGGTCGTCTGAACGAAACGTTGAACGGCATTCGCATCGTGAAGGCCTACGGGGTAGAGGAGCGCGAGCAGAACGTGTTCTACGACGGCGTCAATCGCCTATTCCAGAACATCCGCCGGTCCATCACTGGTGTGTCGGCCATCTCCACCTTTGCCGGACTCGTGATCGGAGGAGTCGGCATTATTCTGATTCTTGTGGGAGGCCGCTCGATCCTCGCCGGGGAGATGACTCTCGGCGATTTTGTGATGTACGTATTCCTGATCGGGCTGCTTGCGGCCCCCATCGTCCAGATTGCAAACATCGGTACACAGGTCTCCGAGGCCTTCGCCGGTCTGGACCGCATCCGGGAGCTCACGGCCAACCCAACCGAGGATCAGGAGGACGAAAGCAAGGATCGCCTGGGCGAAGTGCGTGGCGACATACGCTTCGAGGACGTCACGTTTGCCTATGAGGAAGACGTGCCGGTCCTGCGGGGCGTCTCGCTGGAAGCCGCTGCCGGCACTACGACGGCCTTGGTGGGGTCAAGCGGTTCGGGCAAGAGCACTCTTGTCAGCCTGGTGATGGCATTCAACCGTCCTGACTCCGGGCAGGTGCAGGTGGACGGCCGTGACCTCGCCAGCGTGCGCCTTAAAGACTACCGGAGCAACCTTGGCGTTGTCATGCAGGAGAACTTCCTGTTCGATGGCACCGTGGCCGACAACATTCGGTTCGCCCGTCCGGACGCCTCCGATGAAGAGGTTCGCCGCGTTGCCGCATTGGCCAATTGCGACGAGTTCGTTTCCGGATTCCCGGACGGATACGATACCGTAGTAGGAGAGCGGGGTGTCAAACTCTCCGGTGGGCAACGGCAGCGCATCGCCATCGCACGCGCCATCCTTGCCGACCCGCGGATACTGATTCTGGATGAGGCGACCTCCAGCCTCGACTCGGAGAGTGAGGCCCTGATTCAGGAGGGCTTCCGAAGCCTTCGGGAAGGGCGTACCACGTTCGTCATTGCTCACCGTTTGTCCACGATTCGAAGTGCCGATCAGATTCTCGTCCTGGAAGAGGGCCGGATCGTGGAGCGCGGCACGCACGCCGAACTGATGGCCCTGGATGGGCGCTACCGCGAGTTGCACGACAAACAATACCGGTGGGAAGAGGACCTGTTTGTCAACCCGGGCGAGGACTATGCGACGCAGTCTCCCTGAGGGCCGCCCGGCGGTGTAGCCCGGGGCCTGCGCCGGTCATTCGGAAGGGCATTCCTGAGGGCCCGCGCAACCATTAGTTATACTTTTGCATATACTCCCGCAAATCGACGGGAGTCATGGCGCGAAGTGGACTTGGTGAGTTTGAGGAACTGGTACTGCTGGCTGTAGCGGCGCTCGGTGACCAGGCCTACGGATTGGGAGTACGGGACATGCTGCACACCGAGGCCGGTCGTAGCGTATCCCTCGGCGCCGTGCATGCGGCGCTGTACCGTCTGGAGGACAAGGGGCTGCTGGGGTCCGAACTCGGCGGGGCCACCGAGCAGCGGGGAGGCCGCCGAAAGCGCCTGTTTCGCGTGACCGGCAGTGGTGCCCGCGCGCTTGAGTCTGCCCGCGTGGCCCGTGAACGCCTGCGCACGCTGGCCCAGCCGGCACTCCAGCTGCAGTTCGGCGCATGAGAGATGCTCGAGCACCTGGACTGGCGCGCTGGCTCCTGGAGCTGTACTGCCGCGACGAACTCCTCGAAGAGATCCTTGGCGATCTCGATGAGGCCTGGCACGCAGACCTCCGGCGGCACGGATTGCGACGGGCGCGTCGGCGCTACTGGAAGGAAGTCCTCCTGTTCGTTCGCCCACACACACTGCGCAGACGCCGCGGGCGCATCGCGGCACCCATCATGCTGAAGAATCACCTACGCGTCGCCGGCCGATTCATGCTCCGGCACAAAACGTACTCGGCCATCAACCTGTTTGGCCTCGCTACTGGACTCACGGCGGCGCTGCTGATCAGCCTGTTCGTGCTGGACGAGCGCTCATACGACACCTACATCCCGGACGTCGACCGCATCTACCGCATCGTGGCGGGGCACAGCGATGCGAACTTCGATGGCATTGCCAAGGTGAACGGGCCGTACGGGCCCACGGCAGCTCGCGAACTGCCGCAGGTGGAGGCGTCGGCACGGTTCGTCTTTTTCGGGTCCACGACGATCGAGATCGACGGAGTGCAGCAGCAGTTGCAGAGCGGTTTCTACGCGGACTCCACCAGCTTTGAAGTCTTTCCCTGGCCGCTGATTTCCGGCGACGCGGATGAAGCCCTTCGCACTCCGGGAGGCATGATCCTCTCCGAGTCCCTCGCGGGCACGCTGTTTGGGGCGGGCCAGCCCCTGGGACGCACGTTTGCGGTTGGCGATCGGCAGTTCACGGTTACCGCGGTCATGGCGGACGTTCCGACGAACACCCACTTCCGTCCCGAATTCCTGGCCTCCATGGTGTCTTATGCCAACCCAAGCCACGACGATTGGGTCAGGTGGAATCAGTACTACACATACCTCAAGCTGCGCCCGAATGCAGACGCCACCCTGGTGGCCGGGGCCATCACGGATCTCGTCAGGAGTCGCCTTGGTGCTGAGGCCGAGCGCTTCGGTCCGCTCAGCCTTCAGCCGGTACAGGACATCTACCTGCGCTCCTCCATGTTCAGGGAGATTGCCGTGATGGGTAGCGCCGAGACCGTGCGCATGATGTCCTGGATCGCTGCCTTCATCCTGCTGCTGGCATCGTTCAATTTCGTGAATCTGGCAACGGCAAGAGCCGCCCTGCGTGCCCGGGAGGTCGGTGTGCGCAAGAGTCTGGGCGCGCGGCGTGGCGCCATCGCCCGTCAGTTCCTGGTCGAGTCCGGGACGAACGTGGTGCTGGCCGCTGCCCTGGCCGTGCTCCTTGCCCTTCTGCTGCTGCCCTTCTTCAACGAGCTTGCTTTCAAGTCCTTTGCACCTGCCGACCTGATCCGACCCGAGGTCCTGACGGTATTCGGGTCCATGCTGCTGGTGATGAGTGTGCTCGGCGGCGCGTATCCGGCATTCGTGCTTTCCGGATTCCGACCTGCCGTGGTCATGCGGGGCCGAGGCGAGCTCGGCAACCGCGGCGGTGTGCGTCGTGGTCTTGTGCTGGCCCAGTTCGTGATTTCCACCACGCTGCTGATGGCGACGGGCATCGTCTCCGACCAGCTGACCTACGTCACCGAGAAGCCGGCCGGTTTTGAGCGGGACCGACTGGTCTCCGTCTCGCTGCAAGACCCCTCCATGGCGCCTCGTCTCGAGGAACTGCGCAACCAGATGGCGGGCCTGCCCGGGGTCGAGTCCGTCGCGCTCGCGGCGAACCAGCCCGGCGGTGGTGATTGGGGCATTCCCATACAGATTCCGGGGTTTACGGACGAGACGCGGCCGGCCGTGCGCATGCTCGTCGGCGATCCCTCCTACACGGCCACGCTGGGGCTTTCTGTGGTGCAGGGCCGGCTGCACGATCCGGATCGTACCAACGAAGCGGAAGCTCTGGTGATCAATGAGGAGTTTGCGCGTCAAACCGGCTGGCAGGAGCCCATCGGAAAAATCGTGCAGATGCCGGCCTTCGAGCGGGAATTCACGGTCGTTGGAGTGGTCGAGGACTTCCACTTTCGCTCCGCGCGCGAGGCCATCTCTCCCATCATGATCTTTACCGCGCCCGCGCCGGGCTGGTATGGCTCCGTGCTCGTGCGGGTTGAGGATGGCGGCGCGGCGCAGGCTCTGGCCGGCCTGCAGGACGTGTATGCGCGGTTCGATGCGGAGAATCCGTTTTCGGCGCATCCGGTGGACGAGCGCTTCCAACAACTCTATGCCACAGACGAACGCACGGGGGAACTGCTCCGACTTGCGACGCTCATGGCATTCCTGGTCGCTTGCCTCGGCCTGTTCGGGCTTGCCAGTCATGCGGCTGAACGTCGTACCCGCGAAATCGGTGTACGCAAGGCCATCGGTGCCTCTTCGGCGGGCATTGTCGGCTTGCTGACCCGGGAGACGGTGTGGCTCACGGGGGCGGCTGTGGTCGGCGCGGTGCCCATCGCCGTACTGTTTGGCTCACGATGGCTGGAAGGTTTTGCGTACCACACCAGCATTGAGGCAAGCACGCTCTTGGTCGCCGGCCTGGGGGCCCTGGCACTTGCGGTTGCGACGACCGGGCTTCAGGCCTGGCGGGCCGCCCGCATGAGTCCGGTCAAGGCGCTGCGGACAGAGTAGTTGTGGTCGCGGCCGGACGGCCCGGACGACGCGGATGGTCTCGCGCCTGCCGCGTACGGACGGCGCGGACGATGCCGGTGGTCTCGCGCCTGCCGCCGGCGACCGGCCGGGACGATGCGGTTGGTCTCACCCCCGCCGCGGCGGCCGCAGGAGGAACCCGTGGATTTATTTGTCGTAACAACTATCAGTGTTCGACAACCCACGGTCATGACAATTCTCACCATTTCTGGCAGCCTGCGGGACGGCTCGTTCAACACCGCTCTCCTGGATGCCGCCGCAGAGGAACTGGGCCATGAGGCTCGCTTCACGCGCTTCGATCCGGGCTCGCTCCCACTGTACAACGGCGATCTGGACTCGGACGAGCATCGTCCAGAATCGGTACTGGCCCTCGGCGATGCGATCCGGGAAGCCGACGCAGTCCTGTTTGCCACTCCCGAGTACAATCACGTGATCCCGGGCGTGTTGGCCAATCTCCTGGATTGGGCCTCCCGGCCGCTTGGCGGTACCCCGCCGCTCCGGAACAAGCCGGTGGCCGTGATCGGCGCATCGCCCGGTTTGGTCGGCACGGCGCGGGCGCAGGATCACCTGAAGTTTGTGCTCATGACCATTGGCGCACGGCCCCTGGGCGGTGCAGGACTTCTTGTGGGCGGCGCGCTGTCCAAGTTTGAGGAGGGCAAACTCGTCGATCCCGAAACACGGCGCCGGCTACGCGAGCTCGTGGATCGTCTGATCCGTCAGGCCCAGGCCAGGCTGGAGGCGGCGTGATGCGTATTTCAGGCATCCATCACGTGACGGGGATTGCGGGGCCAGCGGCGAAGAATGTCGCTTTCTACACGCATGTGCTGGGGCTCAGGCTTGTCAAGCGAACCATTAATTTTGACGACCCCGGCACGTGGCACCTGTACTACGGCAGTGAGACCGGAGAGCCCGGCACCATCCTGACCTTCTTCCCCTACGAGCAGGCCAGGCAGGGAAGAGCGGGCAACGGCAATGTTGCTGAAACGTCGATCTCCGTTCAGGACGACGCGCTGGACACCTGGTTGGAACGCTTCGCCGAGGTGCGAGGCGCGGGACAACACGGACCGTTTGATTTCCGCCCGATCACGGAGCGATTCGGGGATCGGGTATTGCGTTTCCGCGATCCCAATGGATTGAATCTTGCGCTGGTCGGCCGATCATCCACACCGGCCCTGGGCTCGTTCGATGGCGTGACCCTGCAGGTATCTGAGACCGAACCGACGGCTCGCCTGCTTGAGGAGGTTTTGGGTCTTGAACGAGGCGCCGAGGAAGGCGCCCGGACGCGCTTTCTGACCGGGAATGGCAGTCGCGTTGATCTCGAAACCGGTACGGACCTTCCCCGCATGGGAGCGGGCACGATCCATCACGTGGCGTTTCGCGTGGCGAACGATGAGGAGCAGCTGGCCTGGCGGGAGCGCGTGATCTCGGCCGGCATCCCCGTTACCGAAGTGAAGGACCGCAACTACTTTCGAAGCATCTATTTCAGGGAGCCGGGTGGCGTGTTGTTCGAGATCGCCACGGACCCTCCTGGATTCACGGTGGACGAGTCCGTACAATCTCTCGGGCAAACGCTGAAACTGCCTGATTGGCTGGAGCCACACCGCTCCCGCATCGAGCAGCGACTCCCCTCCCTGGACAGCGTGCCTGCCTGATTACCGCCGTCCAGCCCCCCGGACTGCATGCTGACGACAGATTCGCTTCCACACAGGGCGAGCCCGATCAGGAGGTCGGGCCCGCCGGTGGCGGCTGCAGAAGCAGCCGTCATTCTATTGCATGGGCGTGGGGCGACGGCAGAGTCCATGTTCGAGTTCGAGCGCCTTCTGGACCTTGACGACAAGGTGGCCTGGATTGCGCCGCAGGCTGATCAAAACACCTGGTACCCCAATTCCTTCCTGGCACCGCTGAGCCACAATCAGCCATACCTGGCAGGGGCCCTTGCGCGCATCGACGAGGTCGTGGAAAGCGTGCTTGTGGAAGGCGTGGCCGCGGAGCGCATCGCCCTCCTGGGGTTCTCACAGGGCGCCTGCCTGGCGCTGGAGTACGCGGCGCGGTTCGGCAGAAACCTCGGCGCCGTAATCGCCCTGAGTGGCGGGCTCATCGGCACGGTGCAGAAGCGCGATGTCCGCCCGCCTGACGACAAAGAGTTTCAGTATCCGGGACGGCTCGACGGCGTGCCGTTCTTCCTTGGGTGCAGTGATGTTGATGCCCACATCCCGCTGGCCCGAGTGGAAAGGTCGGCTGCAGTCCTCAAGGACCTGGGGGCGGAGGTGGAGGCCAGAATCTATCCGGGGATGGGACACACGGTGAACGCCGACGAGATTCGCATGGCGCGGGATCTTCTGGCGCGTTGTTGTGCGAAGGGTGCGAACGGGTTACAATGAGGAAGCACGGCGTCCCCGGCCGTTCTTTCCCGTCTGAACCCAACCGACACCCGTCGCCATGAAACACTTGCCAGTGATCGGCCGGGTCCTGTTTTCAGTTCCATTCATCCTGATGGGGCTGAATCACCTGGTCAACGCATACCTGCTCACCAACGCGGTTCCTTCTTTCCTGCCCGCGGAGATGCTTGTGGTGAGAGCGACGGGAATATTGCTTCTGCTCGGTGGCCTCGCCATTCTGGCGGGCTATCGGGCTCACCTGGCAGCACTGATTCTGGGCATCTTCCTCATGATGACGGCCCTTCTGGTGCACCTTCCCGAGTACCTGGGCTCCGAAACGGCCGTCATGGGCATCAACCCGTTCCTGCACATGGTGAAGGATTTCGGGTTGGGAGGGGCTGCCTTCTTCCTCTACACGATCTGGGTCACCCAGCCGTCCAAGGCTGTGGTTGCCGGCACTGCTACCCCGGCTACGGCTTGATCAGATCCTGATGTCTCCCCGGCGCAGGGCCGTGACCGCGTGGTCCACGGCCCTCGCCGTGAGGGCCATGTAAGTGATCGATGGGTTCTGCACGGCGCTTGACGTCATGCAGGCACCGTCGGTGACGAACAGGTTCGGCACCTCGTGTGCCTGATTCCATCCGTTCAGCACGGACGTGCGCGGATCCCGACCCATGCGCGCGGTGCCCATTTCGTGTATGGCGAAGCCTTGTGGGTTGTCGTCGATGTAGTCCTCGGAAGAGACGTCGTCGAAGCCGCACGCGTTGAGCATTTCCTCAGCGGATGAGGCCATCTCGGAGCGCATCGCCCGTTCATTGGGTCCCCAGTCGGCATCCATGACCAGGACGGGCAGGCCCCATTGGTCCTCCTCACTGGAGAGGTAGACCCGGTTGGTGTGGTCCGGCAGACACTCGCCGTAGCCCCACAGCACCATGTGCCAGCGACCCGGAGTGCGCAGTCCGTGCTTGAATGCCTCTCCGACGCCGGCCTGCGACATGCCGCGGCCCCAATCGTCGCGGTACGAACTGCCCTGGTAGGCGTATCCTCGCACAAACTCGTCGGTTCGTGAAGCCGCATCCAGGTTTCGCCAGCGCGGGATGTAGATGCCGTTGGGCCGCACACCTTCATAGTAGGAGTCGGCGAAGTCGTCGGATGAGGCGTAGCCATGCACGCCCATGTGGTGATCCATCAGGTTGTGACCCAATTCTCCACTGCCGTTGGCGATGCCGTCCGGGAAACGGTTGGAGGTGGAGTTGAGCATGACCTGCGTCGACGCCAGAGCCGACGCGCAGAGAAAGACCACACCGCCATAAACCTCGCGCATCTGGCCGGTCTCCTTGTCCACGACGCGTACACCCGAGACACGGTCGCGCTCGGAGTCGTATATCAGACTGTGGACCAGGCTGTCGGCCTCCAGCGTCAGGTTGCCAGTGCGCATGGCGGCCGGAAGCGTGACACTGAGGCTCGAGAAGTAGGAGGCGCTGGAGCAGCCGCGCTCGCACGTTCCGCAGTAGTGACAGGCGGCCCGGCCGTTGAGAGGTTCGGTCAGCACCGCGCTGCGCCCGATGGTGAGCAGTCGCTCGGGAAACGCCTGGGAGATGCGCGCGCGGGCGTGCTTCTCCATGGCCGTCAGCTCCATCGGCTTCTGGAATACGCCGTCCGGCAGCTGCGGAAGGCCTTCTGCCTGGCCAGAGACTCCGACGAAGCGCTCCACGTAGTCGTACCAGGGGGCGATGTCGTTGTAGCGGATCGGCCAATCCACGCCGTGCCCATCCTTCAGATTGGCCTCGAAATCCAGGTCACTCCAGCGGTAGACCTGACGGGCCCAAAGCAGAGACCGGCCACCCACCTGATCGCCGCGGATCCATCGGTACGGGCGATCGGCGCGATAGGGGTTCTCCCTGTCATTGATGAAGAACTGTTTGGTGGCCTCCGAAAACAGGTACACGTCCTTGCCGACCGCGTATTCGGTCTCGGCCTCGATCTGGTTGACCCGGCCCCGAAGGGGAAGCTCCCAGGGACGCTTGTGCTCCGTGACGTAGTCGCGGATGTGTTCGATGCTGCGACCGCGCTCCAGAACCAGCGTCTTCAGGCCCTTCTCGCAAAGCTCCTTGGCGGCCCAGCCGCCTGTCATGCCGGAGCCGACCACGATGGCATCGTACTCATTGCGGGTGTGCACTGCCGTCATGCCCACGTCCTCCCTTCGAGAGGGATGTCGCCGCGATACTGTCCCATGGGCGTCGGTCGAAGCTCCTCCGACTCGGCGATCTGTGACGTGTAGTATCCCGCCACGACCAACTCCTTGACGCGTCTGTAGGCCTGAATGTCGCTGAAATCCGCCCCCATTTCCCGCGGCCCCGGATCCTGTTCGAAGGCCTGGGAGTCGAGAGTCACCAGGCTGGGCATGTCGATGAGACCCTGCTCATCTTCCAGGCGCCGCCGAAGCGGCGGCACTGCACTTCGAAATGCATTTAACTCTGGTGTCGGGTAGTATCCGACCAGCATGGCGTCTATGAACTCGTCGACGCCCGCGGCCAGGGCTCCCGCAGTGTCCGTTTGTGGAATGATGGCCTCCGCCAGCCGGCCCATAAATCGATATTCGTCCGTTGCCAGCGCGCGAGGCTGATAGCTCCCGCCACCGGCACGGCATCCCGCCAGCAGGCCTGCGGCCGTAGGGGCCGATATCGCTGCGCCAAGCAACAGCGAAATCCGGCGAAGTGCGTCTCTGCGATCCATTACGAAAGCTAGCGGCAGGTGCCGGCGGGGGCAAGGGCGCTGGCCGCAGGCGGGTGGGCGGGGGCGGTCCTCGGCGGCAGCGGCGGTTCTGGGCGGCGGTCCCCGGCGGCAGCGGCGGCGGTCCTCGCCGGCAGCGGCGGCGGTCCTCGCCGGCCGGCTCCAGCCTCGGCGACCGCGGCGGCGGCGGCGGTCACCGGCGGTCCTCGGCGGCCGCGGCGGCGGCGGCGGTCACCGGCGGTCCTCGGCGGCCGCGGCCCCAGCACCGGCAGCCGTCCTCGGCGGCTCCGGCCCCAGCACCAGCCTCGGCAACCGCGGCGGCAGCACCTGCCGTCTCCCACATGGAATACCACTGGCCGATTCCACCTAAGGCCCCATCGACACCCGAGCCGAGTCGAAAAGCACCACGCAATTCCATGTCGCGCCGGGCTGAGCTCCGCGCCGAGTGGAAGCGGGCCCGAGGATTCCACGTCCGGCCGGGTGCGGCAACCCACCAGGCCCACCCCGCATGCCGGCCGCTAGCGCCGACAACGCGCCCGGAAAGCGCCGCGAAAGCCCCTCACACGCCGGCCGCGCAAGACCGTCCCCAACCAGGCCCAGCCCGCATGCCCGCCGCTGGCGCCGACAACGCGCCCGCACAGAGCCGCGAGAGCCGCGAGAGCCGCGAGCGCCGCGAGAGCCCTCACCCGCCGGCCGCACAAGACCGCCCCCACCCCCAACCCGGAAAATCCAAAACCGCCGAGCGACCGGTCGCCTCGGGCCTCGTACCGTTCGGAAACCACGGTGGAGGCGGCTCAGCACCCGCGCCTAGATTCCGGCCATGGCACGTCTGGCGCTCTTGCTACTCGTTCTGCTGTCGACGACCGGCTGCTCGGACACCGCGTTCGATCCGTTCGACAACGACCAGAGGTACTTCACGATCTACGGGTTCCTCGACCAGCTTGAGGTGAACCACTCTGTCCGGGTGATCGCTGTCACACGGAATGCTGAGAACATCCTCACGCCCACGGAGGACAACCGCATCGACGCGCGAGTCTTCTCGACGGATCTGACCACGGGCGACGTTCGGGAATGGACGCATGACTTTCAGAGGCTGGAGGACGGCACCTACGGTCACGTTTTCCGATCGCGATTCATCGTGCAGCCAGGACGGCGTTACAGGCTTGAAGTGGTGCGACAGGACGAGAAGATGGCCTGGGCAGAAACCCAGGTTCCGACCATACCGGACGCAGCGCTGGTCCAGCGCAACGAGCCCGTTTTCAACGCGGACTCTACACAGGCAAACATGCGCCTCACCATTCCGCGCATCGCCTCGCCCTGGGACATCAACGCCATCTACCTGATGCACAACCAGAACAACGGCTCCAGACCTGGAGGGGGCGCGCTGCAGGCCTACATGCTGGTCCCCTACGGCCGTTCGGGATCACGCATGCCGGACGGCAGCTGGGAGGTGGTGTTCGACCTGACAAAGGACACGCGCGAAATCCGCCAGCGCGTAGCAGATTTTCGGGCCGCGGGCGCGTACGACAACACACCGGAGACGGCCACTGCGATGGGCATTCAGGTGCGCATCCTGGACCAGTGGTGGGATCCGCCCGAAGGCAACTTCGACCCGGAAGTCCTGGCCCAGCCGGGTACCATGAGCAACGTGGTCCAGGGATATGGACTGTGGGGGTCCATCGGCATCTATCGGCAGGAGTGGGCCGTTCCGCGCGAACTCGCCCGTGCCCTGGGATATGAGTGGTAGCGTGCGGTAAGCGGCTGCACGTTTAGGCATCTCCCTGATTGCCGGAGCCCGAGGAACGACCATATGTTGATCCATCCGCGCTGCCGCCCGCCACCGATCCGTTGCCGGTTGCCCCTCGAACCGCCACGCCGCGCTGGAACAAGACGGACCCCATCGGCGGGCCGAGCGCTCCCTCAACACCGAATCTCACAGAACATGTCGTCGCGACTACTACTTACCGCTTTCCTCCTCCTCGGCCTGACCGCCTGCCAGGGCGCTGATGACGCCGATACGTCGGCCGAGGCGCCGGCCACTGAAGAAGCCGCTCCGGCGGAAGCACCCACGCCACAGATTGCCCTCAACCTTTCCGGAGAGGGTCTGCAGGTCGTCGTCCTGCAGAACGCCAGCACGCGGGACATCAACTTCGGGGCCAGCAGCTCTCAGCTGTTGACCGTCGTGGAAACCAACTTCGGGCCGGCTGCGGAGGACATGATGAATGACGAGTGTGGTCTCCGGGTGATGCGTTGGGATTCGGGCCTGACACTCTATTTCTCCGATGACGCATTCGCGGGATGGTCCGCCCGGGACACGGACGGCTCCCTGACGACCATGGCCGGCATTGGCCCCGGCTCAACCCGAGCGGAACTGAGCGATGCACTCGCTGCCGAATTCCAGGACAGCAGCGTCGGCCCCATGTTCATGGCCGGAGGCCTGAATGGCACGCTGACCGGCGACACCGATGAGGATACCGTCGACGTCCTCTTCGCCGGTTCGACCTGCGTCGCCACCTGATGTCGTAGCGGTCAGCCCGCCCGCGCGCACAGGCCGCGGGCGGGCGACCGGTTACCCTAGTCCAAGGGCCAGGCCACCCTGATAGATGGCCAGCGAAAAGAGATAGGCCAGCCCGAACATGTAGACCCACATGACGACGGGCCAGAACCAGGAGTTCAGCTCCCTTCTGGCGATGGCCAATGTGCTCATGCACTGGAGCGCAAACACAAAAAAGACCATCAGACTGACGGCCACCAGCGGTGTAAAGACCGGCGTGCCGTCGGGATAGGTGTCCGCCTTGATGGCGTCTCGTAGGGCCAGGCTTTCTTCGTCCGCATCGGCCCCCGCACTGTAGATGGTCGCGAGCGCACTCACGATGACTTCCCGGGCCGCAAAGGAAGCCACGATGCCGGCCGAAATCTTCCAGTCGAAGCCCAGTGGAGCCATGACGGGCTCGAGCGCCCGGCCAAACCGGCCGATGTACGACTGACTGGTGCGCCAGGCGGAAGCTTCGTTCTGCAGAGTCTCCACCTGCTCGGCCGTGGTCGCCGCCGCCATCCTGGCCTCGAGATCTGCGGGCAAGTCAGATTTCGGGTATGCAGCCAGTATCCAGAGCAGGATGCTCAAGCCGAAAATGATGCGTCCGGCACGCACCACGAAGACTTTGGAGCGGTCTACCATGCGGCGCAACACCATCTTGATCTGAGGCAGACGGTATGGTGGCAGCTCCATGACAAAGCTGGAGCCCTCGCCCTTGAAGACGAACCTGCTCAGCACCCAGGCCGCTACGAATGCCATGCCGGTGCCCAGGAAGTAGAGCGACGTCATGGCCAGACTTTGATAGCCGATCACACCGAAATAGGTACCGGCAGGAATAAAGGCACCGATGAACAAGACGTACACCGGGAGCCTCGCCGAGCAGCCCTGAAGCGGCACCACCATGATCGTAATGATGCGATCGCGCTCCTCAGGTAGCGTCCGGGCTGCCATTATGCCGGGCACGGCGCACGCGTATGCGGAAAGCATGGGGACCACTGACGCGCCGCTGAGCCCGAACCGGCGCATCGCCCGATCCATGATAAACGCGCTTCTCGCCATATATCCCGTGTCTTCCATTAGCCCGAGGAAGAAGAACAGGATCAGGATCTGGGGGAGAAAGATGATGACGTTGCCCACACCTGTAAGCGCACCCTCCACCATCACGTCTTCGAGGATGCCGTCCGGCATGACCGCCCGAATCCCCGCGCCGGTTTCGTTGACTGCCCACTCGATGAAGTCCATGGCCGGCACGGCCCAGGTAAACACGGCCTGGAAAATCACGACAAGCAGCGCGGCAAACAGGACCGGCCCCCAAATGCGGTGGATCAGTACCGCATCCAGCTTGTCGGACAGGGACCGCTCACCCACCTTCTTCCTGGTAGTGATGACACGATGAGCCAGTGGAGAAACCCAACCGTAGCGCCCCATGGTCTCCGCCATCTGGTAGGGCACCGAGTAGGCATTCATCCGGTGCCGCGCATCCTGCACGGCTGCATGGAATTCCGGCGCTCGTTCCTGCCACGTTTCCAGCAGCACGTCGCTCACCAGGGCCGCGAACACCTCGAAGCGGCGGCGGCGGTCGGACAGCTCCGGCCGCTCGGCGGACAGCACCGCGCTCAGTTTCGCCACCTCCTCTTCAACATCCTCCCGGACAGGCCAGTCGATGGGCGGCGCGACGACGGCGCGCTCCAGGGCGGCCTCGCGTACGTCGGCGATGCCCCGCCCCAGTCGGGCAGCCAGGGGAATCACCGGAATACCGAGCGCTTCAGACAGCGCTGCGATGTCAATTTCGATGCCCGCTGCCTCGGCCGCATCGGTCATGTTGAGGGCCAGCACGCACGGCAAACCCAGGTCCAGCACCTGCGTCACCAGGTACAGATTGCGCTCCAGATTGGTCGCGTCCACAACGCAGACCACAGCATCCGGAGGAGCCTCCCCGGGCATCGCTCCGACCAGGACATCATGGGCGATGCGCTCGTCAATGGATCGGGGGTTCAGACTGTAGCAGCCTGGTAGATCAATGATCTCGACGGGCTGCCCCCCCTGTCCAGAATCCTTGAGGCGTCCCGACTTGCGCTCTACGGTGACCCCCGGATAGTTCGCGACCTTCTGGTTGGCGCCCGTGAGCGCGTTGAAGAGCACCGTCTTCCCGACGTTCGGGTTGCCGGCGAGCGCAATTTTGCGCACGGCAACTGCTTGCATCACGCTCGACTGACCAGGATGCATGCAGCCTCCGACTTGCGAAGAGACACGTGAAATCCTCTCACCTTCAGGTCCATTGGATCACCGAGCGGTGCCAGCCTGACCACCTCAACCTGTGTCCCCGGAAGCAGGCCCAACTCCAGCAGGCGCACAGAGGGCGACGCATCCGTGAATCCGTCGATGCGTCCGGTCTCTCCGGGTTTGAGTTGGTCCAGCTTCAGGCTCACCGACCAGAGACGGAGCAGCCCATCAGGCCCATGGCAACTTCACGTCTGAGCGCGATTCGACATTCACCAACGGCCAGAACGCACTTGTCGCCCGTACTCATGACGCGTGCACAGCAGCCTTCCCGCAGACCCAAGCTGCGAAGGCGGTCGGCAAGCTTGTCGCCCACTCCCAGCACGTGGATTTCCACGGAGTCACCCTCGGGGAATGACGTCAGGGGGGCTATGTCCATCGGGATCACGGGGGTTCTGCCGGGTTCGCAGGCGAACTTATTTAGAATGAGTCCAAATAACCAATCCGGTCACGGATAGTTCATCGTGACCAGCCCATCGCCCGGAACGGACCTTCCTGCCGGCACGCAGCGTATTATTGTGCTGTCTCCCCCGCGAGGCATTGTTCCACCACCGAATCCCACTGAATGGCCAAGCAAGAACCCATCAAGCAGGAAGGCGTCGTGACTGAGGCGCTCCCGAATGCTCAGTTCCGCGTTGAACTCAGCAATGGACACAGCATCCTCGGTTTGCTGTCCGGAAAGATGCGTAAGTACTTCATCCGCATCCTGCCCGGAGACCGCGTAGACGTAGAGATGTCGCCCTACGACATGACCAAGGGACGCATCGTATACCGCTACAAAAACTAGAAGCCCGACCGCTCCCCCCAATGAGCGGCCGGGCTTTTCCTCGCCTTGTAATCCACGGCGAGGAGTATTCCCGCTACGGCTGAAAAGATGTGCTCCGTGCGGGCGTTAGATCTGTCAGGAGCCAGAGGCCAGAACCAGAACCTTGGCTCCAAAATTGGCTTTGGCGCTGGTTGAGAGCGCTGCGGCCATCGTGGACTCGGCAGCCGAGTAGTAGGCCGCCTTGGCATTGACCAGCGCATCGACCGTCGTCGCAATCAGCAGGTCAGCCACCAGTTTGGCCTCCACCGAATTCGCCGAAGTGATGGCTGCGTCTATCAGCGTGGAAGACACTGACAACTCCGCTGCCACGGCAGCCTTGATGTCGGAGCGGAACTCATCCCAGGCCGCCTCAATCTGTGACTCGGATCCGGCTGAGCGAACCTGAGCCTCAAGGCTGGCAGCAGCCTGCGAGACCGTCGAGGTCTGTGACGAGCCCTCTGCCTGGAACTCTGCTTCGATGGCAGCACCAGAAGCTATCGCGCTCATCAATTCGGCCTTCTTGCGAAGATGGAAGCGCACCGTGGCGTCCATATTTGCGGTAAAGGACTGCATGGCGGTCTTGGAAGCGCCGCGAGCCTTGGCCTGGGCCGTGGCCGACGCGCCGGCGGTGGCATGAGCGCGGGCTACTGCACGCTCCAGGGCGACACGCGCGTTGACAGCAGCTGAAGCACTGACCTGGCCGCGCATGGAGCTCTGGTAGTCACGATAGGTGCGCTCGTCCTCCTCTTTTGCCCGGTCGAAGTCTTCGTCGTCGAATCCTTCATTCTCCTCCGCGTACTCCTCCTCGGCCTCGGCCGAATTGGCAATGGCCACGGCCACTCGGGCGGCGGTTTCGGAGCCGGAACGGATGCGAGCTGCGATCTCGGCGTCAACAAAGGCTGCAACGTCGGCTGCGGTTACCTCCTCTTCATTCTGTCGCTGCGCCTCCACGTAGACTTCCGCTTCCGCGTAGGTCTCAGAGGTCATGGCAGGAGTCTCGGTAGATGTCGAGCCCGTTGCATCGACCAGGATGCTGGACTCAAAGTCGCCCTTGGTGGCCGTAACCACCATCAGGTCTGAATCTGCCGAGGTCTCGAGGACAAAGCGGCCGGAAGCATCCGTGGTGGCATCACCTTCGGCCTGCGACAGGCGGCCCTGTGCATTGAGTTCGGCTGCGGTCACGACCGCGCCTTCAATTGTGCCAGCAGACTTGCCTGCTGCGGCGTCGTCTGTGACGAATCCACTTACAGTACGGTCACCATTGGTATTGCCCGGTCCCGAAACATTGGAATCCGAGTCACAACCGGTGAACAGGAGACCAGCCGCAACAAGGGCCGGTCCGACTAGTGAACGATGGGTTTTGATACGCATTATGGGGAAAAGAATGTTTGACTGACTACACCGGAATGATCCGGAGAAGGCATCGCCTGAGGGGCGCGATCAGCCTCGTTGCAACAGTACGCAGTGATCCCACGGACCGGATATAGGATGCGCGGACTAAGAGGGGTAGGAGTGCTCCGAATGGAGCGTAGGAAGTCTCCTACGTATCAGACGATAATGTCGTTTTCGAGCGCGTAACGCACGATTTCTGCGTTCGAAGACAGGTTCAGCTTTGCCAGAACCCGGGACCGGTAGGTGCTGATGGTCTTGACGCTGAGCGACAATTTGTCCGCAATCCCGGACGGCGTATTTCCTCGGGCCAACTCCTGGAAGACCTGGAATTCCCGGTCGGACAGGCTTTCGTGCGGAGCCTCCGGGGCAGGAGACTCCATGTGCTCCAGCAGGGCCTCGGCCAGTGCCGCCGAAACGTAGCGGCGTCCTCGGATGATGTGCCGGATAGCCTCGACCAGCTTGTCCGGCGCCGAGTTCTTGGCGAGGAAGCCGGCCGCGCCTGCCTTCAGGATGCGTACCCCGTACTGCTCTTCGTCGTGCATGGTGAGCACGAGGATCGGCAGCTTGGGATGTTCTGCACGAAGTTGACTCAGCACGGCCAGACCTCCGGGACCCGGCATGTTCAGGTCAAGAATGAAGATGTCGGCTTCGTGCTCCCGGGCAAGGTCGATGGCGCCATTGCCTGTATCGGCCTCGCCGACAAGGACCATGTCCGGCTCTTCAGAAAAGATCTGAATGACCCCTCTTCGGACGATGGCGTGATCGTCAGCTATGAGTACGCGGATGGGCATCGTTGAGGGGTAATGTAGCTACGGCGACCGTTCCGCGTGGCTCGTTCTCGCGGAGTTCAAAGGTACCCCCCCAGGGTTGGAGACGCTCCCGGATTCCGAGCAATCCGAGAGAGACCCGCTCCGTCTCCGAGTCCGATCCAAGGTCCAGTCCCTTTCCGTCATCGGCGACCCTGAGGAGCAGTTTTTCGTCGGTTTTGCTCAGGGACACCCACATTTTGGACGCCTTGGCGTGCCGGGCCACGTTGGTCATCATTTCCTGGCAAACCCGGAAGAGCGCAGTGGACCGCTCCGGGTCGCTCTGCAGGGCATGCTCGATGTCCAGTTCCACCTCGATGCCGGAACGGTTGCCCAGGGCCTTGGCCTGCCACTCCACCGCCGCCGCAATACCCAGATCGTCCAGAATTCCCGGGCGGAGTTCCGCCGAGATTCTCCTGACGTCATCGATGATGGCATCGATAGCACCATTGGCCTCGACAATGTGACTCTCGTACTCAGGCCCCACCTGTCGACCCAGCCGTGAGATGTCGAAACGAAGCCCTGTGAGCGCCTGTCCGAGTACATCGTGCACCTCTCGGGAGATGCGGGCCCGCTCCTTTTCAATTGCGGACTGTCGATAGGATCCGAGCTTTCTGATCAGCGCCTCCTGCGCCTTGCGCTTGGAGATGTCGCGAACGTGCAGGAGCAGCGCGGACTGCTCGCCATAGACGGTGCGGCCCACACTGAATTCGATCGGCACCGACTTGCCATCCTTTCGCATGCTGAAGCCTTCGCCCCGGGTCAGCGAGCCCTCCACCAATTGGCGGAAGCTGATCCCGACCTCCCGCCTGAAACGGGGCGGTACAAGCTCCTCCACCGAACGCCCCACCAGCCACTCTCGCTCAGCGCCGTGCAACTCGCAGGCCGCCGGGTTGGCATCCAACACGATTCCCTCTTCCGACTCCACGAAGATGGCGTCCGGCGATGCTTCGAAGAGGCTACGAAACCGGATTTCGCTGAGCCGCACCTGCTCGAGTGCTTTCATGCGATCCGTGATGTCGCGCTGCACGCTCAAGACCAGCTCGGAATCGAAGGGCACGATGCGTGCCTCCCGGAAACGCGTGGAGCCGTTGACATCAATCGAATAGTCGAAAACCGTGGCCACACCCGTCTTGAGCACCTGCTGAACCGCCTGGTGGGCGCGCTCCGCGAGTGGCATCGGCAACGCCTCGCGCACGCTCTGCCCAATCAGTTCGGCAGCCGACTGAGCCGATGGGTATCCGCTCGGAATGTGCACGTCCCGATACGTTCCCTCACGATCAACCAGCACGTACGCATCGGGAATGGCATCCAGAAGCGCCGCCAGGCGGCCCCGGCTCGCGCGCAGGGAATCCTCGGACTGCTGCCGCTCGGTGGTGTCCCGCGAGACCACCACAATGCTCTGCACCGCCATGTCGTGCAGCAGGTTTACCGCTTTCGACTCAACTACCCGCCAGCCACCGTCCTTGTGTTTGAACCGATACTGCGTGCTGGCGCGCATCGATGGAATTTCCCGCCCTTCCGCAATCAGCTGCAGGATGCGGGGAACGTCTGCCGGATGCACGAACTCGATGGCATTCCGGCCCAGCATCTCCTTCGGCTCCCAACCAAATACGTCCGTGACCGATGGGCTCTGATGCAGAATCACGCCAAAGCCGTCCAGCAGCGTTACCACGTCCAGGAGATTCTCCACCATGGCGCGGTATCGAAGGTCCTCCTTTCGGATGCGGTTCATGGCGCGTCGTCGCGCCCGGGCGCGCTCTGCGCATTGAGGAACACGGACCGGCAGATCCTCAGTCAGAAACAGACACGCATCCGCTCCCTGGCCCAGCCACCGGCACTCTTCCTCCAGGTCATACTCAGGCATGGCCACCACCACGGGAAAGCTCGGCCTCGAGGCCAGCACCGCGTCGGCGTGACGGTGATCCACGACTGCGGGTGCCTGGGTCCCCTGTTCGGGGGGAGCGTCCAGCAACCGTACGCCGGGCACGGTCAGCAGGAGCTGGCGCCAGTCCTCCCGGACGTAAACGAGTATCTGTTCGTGGCTGAGAATGGTGCGTTTCCTGCCAGTGGTGGACTGTAATAAATACGGTCTCTTCCTCATTCGATCCACGGTGAGTCTCCCGCGCCGGTATCTTCATCCAGCAATCACCACGGCCATGGGCTTCTATCTCCGGAAACGCTCTTCCCAAACGGGCCTGGCACCCGGCACCATCGTATATGGAGGCGTGCCCAGGACGGAGGCGCCAACGCTCCAGCTGATTACCTACGACCTCGAGAATCTCGAGGAGCGCCGCATCGAGGACCTGGATGACATCCACCACACCCCGGGAAAGGTGATGTGGTTGAACGTGAACGGCGTGCATGACGAGGCGCTGTTGACCCGGATCGGCCAGCGATTTGGCCTTCACGCGCTGGGACTGGAGGATATCGCATCGACCTTGCAGCGGGCCAAAGTGGACGAGTACACCGACCACCTGTTCATCACCCTGCGCATGCTGGGAGACGGCGAGTCCAGGGTGGCCTTTTCCGAGCAGGTGACACTGGCCGTCGGCAGCAACTTCGTCGTGTCGTTCCAGGAAATGGAGGGCGATGTGTTCGAAGCCGTGCGTCGGCGATTGCGAGAGAGCATCGGGCGCATCCGCGGGGCAGGACCTGACTACCTGGCCTATGCCCTGATGGACGTCATTGTGGATGACTACTTCCGCGCCCTGGAGGGAATCTCCGATGACCTGGAGGCCCTGGAAGACTCGGTGCAGGAGCGCCCCCCGGAGGACACGCTTCCGCGGCTGCGGCGACTGCGGTCAAAGCTCATCATGATGCGCCGCGTGGCCTGGCCGCTTCGCGAGGCGGCATCCCGCATGCTGTCCGGAGATCTGGCGCTTATGCAGCGTGAGACCCAGCCGTACATTCGCGACCTGTACGATCACATCGTGCAGATCATCGATGTGATCGAGTCCCTGCGCGAGGTCGGCGGCTCCATCCACGATCTGTACATGGCGGCGATCTCGAACAAAATGAATGAGATCATGAAGGTGCTGACCATCATAGGCACCATCTTCATTCCGCTGACATTCATTGCCGGTATCTACGGCATGAACTTCGTCAACATGCCCGAGCTGCAGTGGCCCTACGGCTACCCTGTCGCGATGGGCGTAATGGCGGCCATGGCGGTACTGCTGGTGCTGTTCTTCCGGCGTAAGGGCTGGCTCTAGCGGGACACACATGAACGTCGATCTGTCGCTGCTGGATTGGGTGCTCTTTGCCGTGGCCGGAGTGGGTACGGGCGTCATCAACACCCTGGCAGGGAGTGGGTCGCTGATCACGCTTCCCATCTTCATCTTTGTGTGTGGACTCCCCGCCCCGGTCGCGAACGGCACGAACCGCATCGGCGTGATGGTGCAAAGCATGGTGGGCATGAGTGAGATGTCCCGCCGAGGCATCACGGAGTTCGCGGGGTCATGGTGGGTGGTGCTGCCGGCAGTGATCGGGGCAGCCGTTGGATCACGCATTGCAGTCGGCATCGACGAGCAGACCATGAACTACACCATTGGCGGGTTGATGGTCTTCATGCTCATTGTCCTGCTGGTCAACCCGAAACGGTGGTTGATCCCGCACGGAGAAGTCCTCTCCGGCCGCGCCCGATGGTTGGCCGCACCCGTGTTCTTTGCCATCGGAGTCTACGGCGGCTTCATCCAGGCGGGCGTCGGCGTTTTTCTCCTGGCGGGCCTCGTCCTGATTGGGCGCTTTACGCTTTCCGCCGCCAACGGAATCAAGCTGCTGGTAGTCGCCGCCTATGGGCTTCCAACCCTGCTCATTTTCTTCCTGCAGGATCAGGTGCACTGGGGCTACGGGCTGGCCATGGCCGTCTTTCAGAGCATCGGCGCGTGGCTGGCCGTGCGGTTCGTTGCTCAGGTCCCCGACGCCGACCGCTGGATCCATCGTCTGCTCATTCTGACCGTGGCCGGATCGGCCGTGCTCTTCTTCGTCTAAATCACGCCATACGGGTTCCCGCGCTCGGGATCACGCAGTAGATTTGTAGTTGAAGCTCACCCTAGCAGCCATGGATATGCCTGTCCTTGACCCTGCCCTGACTACGTTGCCCTCCCTTCCGCCGGTGCTGATGATGTCCATCGATGATGACGAAGACTGGATGGAGGATCCCGAAAATTGGGACAAGCCATGGGACGATGAGGAGGACGACGAAGAAGAAGACGATGATGAGTGGGAAGACGATGACGACGACTGGGATGATGACGACGAGGAAGCCGACGAGGACGATTCGGAAGATGACGACTGGTCCGGCGATGAAGACACGGAAGAGTGGTCGGATGATGAAGACGACTGAGGTTTCCGCACGATGAGCGTGCGGCGGTTTATGGAGCACCACTATCGCCACTTCAACGCGGCGGCGATGGTGGATGCGGCCCAGGCCTATGTGCACCACCTGGAGGCAGGTGGCCGCATGATGGTCACGCTTGCTGGCGCCATGAGCACGGCCGAGTTGGGACTCTCCCTGGCCGACATGATCCGTAGCGGCAAGGTGCACGCCATCAGCTGCACCGGGGCCAACCTGGAAGAGGACCTGTTCAACCTGGTCGCACATGACCACTATGTGCGCGTCCCCCACTATCGCGATCTCACAAAAGCAGACGAACAGGCCCTTCTGGAGCGCCATCTGAATCGGGTCACCGACACCTGCATTCCCGAAGAGGAGGCCATTCGCCGCATCGAGCACGCTGTGCTGGATCTGTGGCAGAAGGCAGACCGCACCGGGGCACGGCGCTTTCCACACGAATTCCTGTTCGAGCTTCTGCTCAGCGGCGCACTCGAGCACGCCTACCAGATTGACCCGGCCGACAGCTGGCTCATGGCTGCGGCCGAAAAGAACCTGCCTATGGTCGTCCCGGGCTGGGAGGACTCGACGCTCGGCAACATCTTCGCTGCCCACTGCATCAAGGGCGACATCGCGGATCCCCGCACGATGAAGTCGGGCATCGAATACATGATGAGTCTGGCGACCTGGTACCGGGATCAGGAGCAGCCCATCGGCTTCTTCCAGATCGGAGGCGGCATTGCGGGGGATTTTCCGATTTGTGTGGTCCCCATGCTGGAGCAGGACCTCCAGGAAGACACGGCCCTTTGGGCGTACTTCTGCCAGATCTCGGACTCTACCACGTCCTACGGAAGCTACTCCGGGGCCGTGCCCAATGAGAAAATCACCTGGGGCAAGCTCGCGGTCGACACGCCGTCTTTCATCGTGGAGTCGGACGCGACCATTGTGGCTCCCATGATCTTCGCCTACATCCTCGAGTCTGACCCGGCCCTGAACTGGCAGGCCGACGGCCGGGTCGCGGCCGCATCGCGCGCATGAGCCCGCGGACTCCGGATACGCTCCCCGACTGGAGCGTGAAGGACGCGGCCGAGCTCTACCATCTACCCGGGTGGAGTGATGGCTATTTCGATGTGGCCGACGACGGCCGCATGGTGGCCGATGTGCATCGCGACGGCACTCAGCGCATCGCCATTCAGGATGTCGTGGAGCGCCTGCTGGAGGATGGCCTGCGCACTCCGGTGGTCATTCGGTTCCAGGACATCATCAAGAGCCGCGTCGAACAGGTGAACGCCGCCTTCAACGCCGCGCGCGAGGAGTTCGGCTACCAGCCGGCCTACCGGGGCGTGTACCCCATCAAGGTCAACCAGCTCCACGAGGTGGTGGACGAGATCCTTGAGGCAGGCAGGCCGCACGGCATGGGCCTCGAGTGCGGGTCCAAGGCCGAGTTGGTGGCCGCCATGCCCTACCTGGATGACGAGACATTCCTCATCTGCAACGGCTACAAGGACGAGGCAATGTTCGACCTCATCCTGACCGGTCAGCAGCTGGGTCGCACCGTCATCCCGGTGATCGAGAAGTTCGACGAATTCGAGCGGCTGCTGGAGGGTGCGGCCAGGCGCGGAATCCGACCGGAATTTGGCGTCCGTATTCGCCTCACCGCCGCCGGCTCCGGCAAATGGGCCGAGTCAGGCGGCGACCTCTCCAAGTTCGGTGTTTCGATTCCGGAGCTGCTGCGCATCCTAGATCGGCTGCGGCGCGATGGGCTCGAAGCCGGGTTCTCCCTCCTGCACTTCCATCTGGGTAGCCAGATTTCGCGCATCCAGTCGCTGCGGGCCGGAATCAAGGAGATCACCCGCATCTACACGCTGCTCGCGGCCCGCGGTCTGTCCATCCGTTTTCTGGATGTCGGGGGCGGACTCGGCGTGAACTATGAGGCCGAAAGCGGCGCCTCGAAAGAGGGCATGAACTACTCCCTTCAGGAGTATGCCAACGCGGTCGTCTCCATCGTGCAGGAGATTTGCCGCGCTGAGGACGTAGCGCCGCCGGTTCTGATCAGCGAGAGTGGTCGGGCCCTTGCGGCACACCACTCGGTGCTTGTGGTCGATGTGCTCTCCGCCTATCGCAAGGACGTCGCTCGAGAGGACGTATCCCCGGGCGATGCGGCCCACCCCGCCGTGAAGGCACTTGCCGAGACGCTGGCCTGGGTGCAGGACAACATGCTGAAACCCGGCGAACTGCTGGAGGCCTTCCACGACGCCGCGGCCAAGCGGCAGGAAACCGAAACCCTGTTCGGCTTTGGATACCTGCCCCTGGAGCAAAAGGGACTGGCCGAGGAACTCTACTGGACGGTGTGCGCGGAGATCATCCGGTGCGTTCATGCGGCGGGCGCCGAATGGGTGCCGGCGGAGCTGGAGGCATTGGATCAACGCCTGGTCGACCAGTATCTCTGCGACTTTTCCGTATTCCAGTCCATCCTGGATCACTGGGCCTTCGGGCAGCGCTTCCCGATCATGCCGCTGACCCGGCTGGATGAAGCACCCACTCGGCGTGGGGTGCTGGTGGACCTGACCTGTGATTCGGACGGCAAGGTGTCGCGCTACGTGACCTCACACGACGACAAACGCTTCCTGCATCTGCATCCGCTCAAGGAGGACGAACCGTATCGTCTGGGCTTCTTCCTGATGGGCGCGTACCAGGACATCATGGGCGACATGCACAATCTGTTCGGCAGGGTGGCGGAGGTGCACGTGTACGCGGACTCCGACGAGCCGCAAGGCTTCTACATAGAGAAGGCCATCCCGGGCACCACGGTGCAGCAGATGCTGGCCCTGGTTCAGTACTTCCCGGAGGACCTTCGGAAGCGCCTGGAGAAGATGATGATGCGGGAGGTGCGACGAGGCCGGCTCCGCCGGGTGGAAGCGGTGCGGCTCCTGGCTCAGTACGAGGCGATGTTCGCAGACAGCACCTATCTGGATCCGGCAGCGGCCGGGGCACGCCGGGAGCTCGACCCTGTAGCGGAGGCTGCGCAATGAGCATAGTCCGCATCGGCCTTGTACAGCTCCAGATGAGCGACGACGTAGAGGCCAATCTGGATCAGGCGGAGGCGCTGACGCGTCAGGCTGCAGAGGCCGGCGCGCAGGTAGTTTGCCTGCCGGAGCTGTTTGCGAGCCGCTACTTCTGTCAGACCGAGGACCCCGAATACTTCAAGCTTGCGGAGCCGGTGCCGGGCCCGACTACGGATCGGTTTGAGCGCATCGCGGCGGAATTCGATGTCACGATGGTACTGAGTCTGTTTGAGGCGCGGGCGCCTGGACTCTACCACAATACCGCTGCGGTCGTGGACGGCAGGGCGGGCTATCTCGGCAAGTATCGCAAGATGCATATCCCCGACGACCCCCGGTACTACGAGAAGTACTACTTCACTCCCGGGGACCTCGGCTATCGCGTGTTCGATACCCGACACGGTCGCATCGGCGTGCTCATCTGCTGGGACCAGTGGTATCCGGAGGCCGCCCGTCTCACGGCGCTGCAGGGCGCGGATATCCTGTTCTACCCGACCGCAATCGGCTGGCATCCTGACGAACGGGATTCTCACGGCGCGCAGCAACACGGCGCCTGGGAGGTGATTCAGCGCTCGCATGCCGTGGCCAACGGCTGTTTCGTGGCCGCTGTGAACCGCACTGGCTTCGAGCCGGACCCGACCGCCCCTGCGGAGGGCATCCAGTTCTGGGGCCAGTCGTTTCTGGCGGGTCCGGACGGATCCATTGTGGAGAAGCTGCCCGTCGACGAGCCGTCGGTTCGTGTGGTCGAGATTGACCGAGGGCGAATTGCCGAGCAGCGACACGGCTGGCCCTTTCTGCGGGATCGCCGCATCGACAGTTATTCGCCACTGAATCGTCGCTTCCTGGATGACTGAGTCCCGTTTCCGCATGCCGGCGGAATGGGAGCCGCAGCAGGCGGTGTGGGTGTCCTGGCCCCACAACCGTGAAACCTGGCCCGGCGCGTTCGCCTGGGTCGAGCCGGCTTTCGCGGCAATCGTAGACGCCCTGAGCTCCGGGCAGACCGTGCATGTCAACGTGCTCGGCGGTGACCATGAGCGTCACGTGCGCGGGTTGTTGCGGCCGTCGGAGAACGTGGTCTTTCACCACATTCCGACCAACGACGCCTGGTGCCGCGACCACGGCGCCACCCTGGTGTATGGGACCGACGGGCTGGTGGCCATCGACTTCGACTACAACGCGTGGGGCGGCAAATATCCGCCGTTTGACCTGGACGCTGCCGTGGCCGGGCGGATGGCTGAGGCGCTTGGGGTGCCCGTGCACAAGGCCGGCCTCACCCTCGAAGGGGGCGCCATCGACGTGAACGGCTCGGGCGTTCTGTTGACCACGGAATCCTGCGTATTGAACCGCAACCGCAACCCGGGCCTTACCCGGGCCGAGGCCGAAGCCAGGCTGAATGCGCTGCTTGGCACTGAGACCGTGCTCTGGGTGGAAGGCCACATCGAGGGCGACGACACCGACGGGCACATCGACAACCTGGCCCGTTTCGTCTCTCCGAGGGACATCGTCATGAGCGTTCCCGGGACGAATCCCGACCCTGCACACGCGCATTTGGAACAGGCTTTTGTCTCGCTCCGGGAGCAGGCCGCCGAACATGGGCTACGTGTCCATCGGCTGCCACTTCCTGCCCCGACCTGGCACACTACGGAGAACGGCGAGCGCTATCGGCTTCCGGCCTCCTATGCCAATTTCCTGATCAGCAATGAGAGCGTGCTGATCCCCGCGTATGGAGGATCGTCGGACGCGCAGGCGGCCCAGATTCTGGCGCCATTTTTCCCGGACCGGGAGGTTGTACTTCTGGACTGCCGGCCGCTGGTCTGGGGCCTCGGCGCCATTCACTGTCTGACGCAGCAGGTGCCCGCGTAGGACCCTCTCCGGCCGGCGTGCCGTTTATCGAGCCCAACCAGGCTGGCGAGACGTGCGGCTTCGCGGACAACTGACTCTTCTCATCATGGCGGCCCTGCTGCTGCCACTTGCCCTGCTGCTCGGCGCTGTCCGGGTTGAGGTGCGCGGCCAACTCACCGATGAGTATCGCGATCGCGTACGCTCGCTCGTGGAGACGGCCGAATCCCGCCTCGAAGGTGAACGGCGCCTGCTGTTGGCAGCCGCTGAGTCGGCTGCACAAGACCTTGCGACGCAGCCGGGACTCGTGCGCTTCCTGCGCGGAGACAGTGCCTGGCTGTCGGCGGTGCCCGGCTTGCTGGACCGGACTGCGGCACGCACCGGCATGAACCGGCTGCAGGTGCGGCTCGATGAGGGCCGGGTCCTGGGCGATGAGGTCCTGCCGCATCCCGAAGCAGGCACCGATCCTCAGTTTTTTGTGACGGAGGAAGGAACGTGGCTGGTGGTAGCCACACCCGCGGAGCTGGCTGATCGAGGTACCGCGTTGATCGGCGCGCGTAAGGTGGGCTCCGACTTCTGGCGCTCGCTTGCTCCCGACTCGATGCTCGTCGCGGGCCTCATCAGTCAGAATCTGCTGAGAGCCGGCGAGTCCCGTTCAGGTCTGTCGGCGGAGATGGCTGTGCGCGTCTCCGATGGGGAGCGCTGGCGGGACGGCGTGGTCCGCATCACGCACAGCCTCGGTCCGCTGGATCAGGTACTCGGAGCGCTGGACCGGTGGCTGTTGCTGGCGCTGTTGGTCGTCGCCGTCAGCGCCGTTGGTATATCGTGGTGGGCATCCCATCGGTTCACCCGGCCGATTCGCGAGCTGCGGGAAACGTACAGCCGCACCAATCTCGACAGCACGACTTCCGCGCCCAGATTCCTGGCGCAGCGCCGCGACGAAATTGGCGGGCTCAGCCGATCTCTGGAAGGCATGTTGAGGCGATTTCGCGGGCAGGCCTCCCGGCTGCGGCAAACAGAGCGGCGCGCCGCCCTGGGCGACTTTGCCCGACAGGCCAATCACGACATCAAGAACGGCCTCACCCCGGTGCGCAATGTCATGCGCCATCTGGACGAAGTCTCGAACGACCCCGCGGAGCTGGGTCGTGTGTTTGCCGATCGCCGGTCCACGCTGGAGTCCGGCATGGACTATTTACAGTCACTGGCGACGGCATATGCTCGACTCGCCGCCAGTCCTCGGCTGGAGTCCGTCAATCTTTCGGCGGAGGTGCGGGGGATTGTTGCCGCCTTGGCTGACGATCGGGTGCACTGTGCTGCTTCGGGAGAGATCCGGGCCAATGTGGACCGCCTGGCGCTGAGGCGCGTCCTGGAGAATCTGATCGCGAACGGGCTGGACAGCTTGCCCGAGGGCGGTGGCAGCGTGCAGGTTCGGGCGGCATCCGATCATGGGAAAGCGGTTCTGGAGGTCCGCGACACCGGCAGCGGCATGCCCGAGGAGGTGCGCGCGCGGGTCTTTGAGGACTTCTTTACTACCAAGTCCACCGGAGCCGGACTGGGCCTCTCCATTGTCCGGCGTCTCGTGTCTGATATGGACGGTTCGATTGACGTAGACTCCACCCCCGGAGAAGGGACCTGCTTCGTGATCCAACTCCCCCTCGCTTCCGCCCATCGCGACTGACATGGCGCACATCCTGATTGTCGACGACGTGGCCGCTCTGGCGGAGCAGTACGCATATGATCTGCGGCGTCTGGCGGACCACGAGACCACCGTGGCAACATCCGGCGCGGAAGCACTGGAGCAGGTCGCGGAGGTGCCGGCGGACTGCATCATCCTGGACCTGGAAATGCCGGGCATGGACGGCTTCGCCGTGCTTCGTGCGCTCGAGGAGGCCGGGGTTTCGATTCCTGTGATCGTGTACACCGGAACCGGTGACTTCGACCGCTGCATGCGCGCCGTTCGGCTGGGAGCGTTCAGCTTCATCGACAAGTCCGAGCCCATGCAACGCGTGGTGCGCGAGGTCGAAATGGCTCTCGAACACGGCAGCCTCAGGGAAGAGGTCGCCACCTTGCGGGCTCGGCTGCGCGGTCCCGAGCTGCTGGGCACCTCCGCCGTCATGCAGACCCTGCGCGATCAGATCGCGCGCCTCGCACCCATTCCCAGCAGCGTGCTGATTCTGGGCGAGAGCGGTTCCGGCAAGGAGTTGGTGGCTCGTGCCCTGCATGAGCAGTCGGACCGGGACGGTCCCTTTGTGGCGATCAACGCGGGTGCACTCCCGGACTCGCTGGTCGAAAGCGAGCTGTTCGGACACGAGCGTGGCGCCTTTACCGGCGCGGACAAGGTCCACCGCGGGGCCTTTGAGCGGGCGGCAGGAGGCACCCTGTTTCTGGACGAAATCGGGGAGCTGGAATCCGGCATACAGGCACGCCTTCTCCGAGCCCTCGAGGCTCGGGAAGTCACACGCCTCGGAGGCGAAAAGCCGATTTCAGTCACCGCGCGCGTGGTGGCTGCGACCCACCGGGACCTCGACCAGGATGCTCAAGACGGCCGCTTCCGCACCGACCTGCTGTACCGTTTGAACACCCACGTCCTGCGCGTGCCGCCTCTGCGGGATCGGAAGAGCGACATTCCGGAGTTGGCCGCGGCCTTGCTCGGCGGGATCTGCAAAAGTTTCGGCATGAAGGCGCGACGGCTTTCGGACGATGCGCTCGCGGCCCTCATGAACGCCGAGTGGCGCCGAAACAACGTGCGTGAACTGCGCACCGTGCTCGAACGCATGGTCATCGCGTCGGACGATGCCGTGATCGATGTGGACGCCCTTCCCGCGGAGTTCGAAGTCCCGGTCTCAGGCGGATCGTCCTTTGCAGAGCAGAAGGTCGAGGCCGAACGGGGCATTGTCCTGCGCGCGCTGGAAGCCCACGACTGGCGCATTACGGAGACCGCGGCCTCGCTGGGCCTGGCCGACCACGCGAGCCTGCTGAAGATCATGCGCCGGCTGGGAATCCAGCGGGGGTAGGGGGGGGGGGGCGCGGCGGGCTCGGCGCGGCCTTGGCGCGGCGGTGGGCTCGGCCCGGCCGGCGGGGCGGTGGGCTCGGCGCGGGCGGTGGCGGTCGGCCCGGGCGGCAGCGCGACTCGGCGGCGCGGCCCCGCGGCGCGGCCCGGCGGCGCGGCGGCGGCATCCCGCGGCGCGGCGCGGCGGGGCGCTCGGCGCGGCCTTGGCGCGGCGGTGCGGGGCGGCGGCACCCCTCGGCGGCCAGCAAAAAGCCCCGAAAGTGGAATCACGCCCCCGCATCCCACAAAAGACCCCTCGGCGAGGCCGCCGATGTGGAATACGGCCGCTGATTGCATGTCGGGGCCCGAGCATCGGGGTCCGATGTGGAATCAGGGCCCCCGATTACACCTGCACCCGAGGCGGCCAGCGGCTCGGGCGTCCCGCGGCGGCGCAGCGGCACGGGCATCCCGCGGCACCCGCAGCGGCGGCACCCGCAGCGGCCGCACCCCGCGGCGGGGTAGCGACTGCGCGCTTCCGGCTCCAATAGGTTCACAAACACCCCCGGATGCAACCTTAGTAGCGGTTTCGAGCCCAAATAGGTTTAAAAACACCCCCGATGGAACCTTAGCAGCGGATTCGAGCGCAAATAGGTTCAAAAACCCCTCCGGATGAAACCTTAGCGACAAATCGAACCCCGGGGCGGCCGCTCGCGCCGGAATCGCGGCCGGCGCCGGTGCCCCGTGTCCAGGCGGACACGTGACGCCTCCCGCGCTCGTGTCCCAACGGACACAGCGCGCCCGCGCGGTCCGCAGGCAAAAGACCCCTAACCCACTGCCGCCCAATCGCTTACAAACCCCATCGCCCGTACCTGGCATGCCTTGGCATCGCGCTTGGGTGGGCATTGCACGGCACTCGCAACCAAGACCTTCGAGACCATGCATAGCAAAAGCCTTCCTCTATCCGAACTAGTGACGCTGGTTTACATGACCGCGCTCGTTCTCACCCTCGCCCTGGTCGGCTGCCGGCCGGATAGCGAACCCACTGCCGCCGACACCGCCCCTGAGGTGACCGAGCGCGTGAGTCCTGCCCCGGCACCTGTGGTGCTTCCGGTCGTGGAGCCCGTGCAACCCCCGGCACCGACCGTGGTGACGCCGGTCACCTACGAAGAGGCGGAAGCCGCCTGGAACGAGCGCGACTATGTGCGCGCCACCGAGCTCTTCACCCGGTACATCGATCAGAAGCCGGAGAACCCGTGGGGCCACTACATGCTCGGCCTCTCTGCACGCAAAGCCGGCGAACTGGAAATCGCCGAACTCGCCTTCCGCGAAACACTGATGCTCGACGACACCCACGTCAAGTCGTGGCAGAATCTGGCCCGTACGCTGCTGGACGGCGGTCGCTCGGACGATGCGCTCTCGGTCCTCATCGAGGCTGATTCGCTGTCGCCGGAAAACGGCATCAATCACAGACTTCGCGGTCGTGCCCTGCACCAGGCCGGCGAACTGATCAGCGCTGCGGATGCGTATCGCGAAGCGATTCTGATCAACGAATCAGACGCGTGGGCGATCAACAACCTGGCCCTCGTGCTGGTGGATGACAAGCGGTACGAGCAGGCACTGACCGCGCTCGCCCAGGCGGTATCGATTGCACCTGATAACGCCACGTTCCAGAACAACCTGGGCATGGCACTGGAACTGCGAGGATTCTTCCGCGCCGCCGAGTTGGCCTACGGCCGGGCGGTGGACCTGAACATCGACTACGAGCGCGCACAGTCCAATCTGGATCGAGTCGTAGCGGTCGAGGGCATTGACCCCTCGGAAATCTCCATCGAGACCCTGGCGCAGGCCTTCATCGACGAGGTCAACACATGGCGCGACGAATACGTGGCCCGCGAATTGGGACCGGCCCCGGAACTCACCGACGTGGATTCCTGAGCCGTGTTGGGGGGCGGAAAGTCCGCTCCCCAACTACCTCCCCCGCCATCGCTGCGGACGGCTGATTGGGGGGACATCGCAGCGAAACGGAAGGCCCCACTCGCCGACGGCGGGTGGGGCCTGGCGGTTTGCGGCCAGCGCGCCCCGTCCCCGGCCTGGCGGTTGCGCCCGCGCGCCCCATCCGGCCGAGAGCCCAGCCCCAGACGGCCTCAGCCAACCCCGGCCGGCCACCAGCAGCCAGCCCGCACCCATCACCCCGAATCCAGCGGAAACACAAAGGGCATGGGCTCGGACCGATTCATGGCAGAAAACACGCCGATCAACCCATGCACTCCGGTCTCCAAGAAGACAGGTTCGATGAAGGGATTGACGTTGGCCTCTCGCTGCCTGTCCAGGCGCTCGTAAAACTCGGCGGCCTCGCGGTCCAGGCTCTGGATGTAGACTAGGGCCTTGTCGTCCTTGTAGTTCGTGTGGGCCGGCTCGACCACAAAGCGCACCGGGGCGCCGTCCAGCCGGTCATCGAAGTACACGAAGCGACCTACGTCGGTTTGCCACACCTTCTCATCTTCAGCCAGACAGGGACTGCGATATTCCCGGTCGTCCACGGTCTCATGCCGAGTGTCGAGCTCGCGCACCATTTCGAAGCGGTACTGATCGGACCGTCCGGGGATGTCGTCGAAATTCACCACGACCCCCTCGTGTCCACCATAAATGTCGACAAAGGTCTCCACGTAGGAAACGTCGCTGATTGTGGCAGCCGGCACATTGGTCGTCGCTTCGGCCGTGTACGACTGCCCCCGCCGGGTCAGCGACAGGGTGTATGTGGCGTTCTCCCGGATCTGGATGGACCCGGCGTAGAAGGGCTCCCATCGGCACCACCAGCGGCTGTAGGTGGAATCAACCACCAGTTGATCCAGACCGTCCGGCCCCAGAATGTTGACGACCGCATCGTCCACAAACAGCTGCGACGGAGTCAGCCGCGACGAGAAGAAGGGCACGGTCTCGTTCAGGTAGATGCGCGGTGTTTCGCCCGGCATGAGCAGGCCTTCGATCGCCATGGTCGGCCGATAGGGTTGCTCGGTGATGCCAATGGTCTTCTTGCAGCCCAGCAGGCTGAGCGCAGCCAATACAAGCAGAGTTGCTCTCATCAGAATCGCACGTTGTAGGAGATGCTGGGCACGATGGGCAGCAGAGCGACCTGTTTGGCCACGGGCTCGCCGGTCTTGATGTCCAGATCCAGGTAGACGTAGTAGGGATTCAGGCGGCTGTAGGCGTTGTAGGCGCCAATCACAAGCTCGCCCTCGTCAAACCAGCGGGGACTCGCGATCGTGCGCGTGGCCGAGACGTCCAGCCGGTGGTAGTTGGGCATGCGGAAGTTGTTGACCTGCTCGTAGTCGTAGAACAGGCCTTCGTAGAGCTCCCCGCCCAGGCTGACATGCACGCGGCCAACGGGCAGCGTGGCCGCCGGCCCACTCTGGAAAACGAACGCGCCCGAAAGTGACCACTTGCCCGGCAACTCGTACGTCGCAGCAGCAGACACATTGTGCCGCCGGTCATATCGGAAGGGAAAGACCTCCCCGCGATTGAGCGCTGGAAACCGCTGGCGCGTCCAACTCAGCGTGTAGCTGAGCCACCCCGAAAGCTTGCCCGCCCGGCGTTTTACAAACAGCTCCGCCCCGTAGGACCAGCCCCGTCCAAACGTGAGCTGACGGTCGATGTCCTGGTAGGCGAGAATCTGGGTCCCCTCACGGAACAGGACCTGGTTGCGCATTTCCTTGTAGTACCCCTCCAGGCTGGCCTCATAGCGCCCTTCCCGGAAATTCCGGAAGTAGCCAAACGCGTATTGCGTGGCCTCCTGGGGCCTGGCCGCCCGACTCGCCGGGGTCCAGATATCGGTCGGGAGCGATGCGGTCGTGCTCGGAACCAGATGCACGAACTGATTCATCCGTGTAAAGCTGGCCTTGAAGGAAGACCGCTCGGTCAGACTCAGGCGCACCGCAAGTCGGGGCTCAATCGCTGAATAGGTGGTGTCGTCACCGCTGTACCATGGAATCCTCAGGCCGGCACTCAGGCCAAACCGCCCGTTGGAGTCCCAGTCGTCCTGAATGAACACGGCAGACTCGTGCACTTTCCGCTCGGGAATCTGGCCGGCGTCGATTCCGGCGACCACGTGCCCCGTCGGGAGCTGTCCGCCGGTCCCGGTGGACATGAACACATGACGCGTCGTCGTGCCACCGATCCGGATGTTGTGGCGGGGCGCCGGGTAGAATTCCAGCACCGCCTTTGCCGTCAGATCGTTGATGCCAGAGTAGTTCTGGGAGTAGAACTGCCCCTGGATGGTGTTCACCCGGATGAAGTACTCGTTGCTGACCAGCGAGACGTTGGAGAACAACCGGGGCCCGAAAATGTGATTCCAGCGCAGCGTGCCGGTGGAGTTGCCGAAGCGAATGCCGTAGCCGGTTCCGGAAGCGTCGAGGTACTCCGCGTGATCCCGGCCGCGGAAGCCGCTCAGGTAGATCCGGTCATTCTCTCCGGCACTGTAGTTCAGCTTGCCGTTGAGGTCGTAGAAGTAGTAGACCCGGTCCTTCTGAAAGGGCCGAATCAACAGGTCCAGGTAGCTCCGCCGGCCGGAGAGGATGTAGGACGCCTTGCCCTTTGCCAGCGGCCCCTCGATGGTGGCGTGCGACGATACGATGCCGACACCCGCCTGGCCTTCAAACTCCTGCCGGTTGCCATCCCTCATGGAGACGCGCAGGATGGACGAAAGTCGGCCGCCGTACTGGGCGGGAAAACCACCCTTCACCAACTCCACGTTGTTCAGGGCACGCGAATTGAACGCGCTGAACAATCCGAACAGGTGGCTTGGGTTGTAGACCGTGGCTTCGTCCAGTTCGACCAGGTTCTGGTCGGCGTTGCCACCACGCACGTGGTATCCGGTGGTGCCCTCCTGCGCCTGCTGCACGCCGGGAAGTAGTTGGATCACCTTGAGCACGTCCTGCTCGCCCAGCAGTGCAGGCAACTGCTCCACATATCGAATGGGAACGTCCACGACACTCATGCGCGTCGTGCGCACGTTGTCCTCCACCAGGGCCTCAGCCGAGACGACTACCTCATCAAGCAGACCTGCGCCGGGCTGGAGAGCGACGTTCAGCCGGACGTCCCGATTCAGATAGACCTTTTTGACCTGAGGTTCGAACCCTACAAACGTGAAAGCCAGCGTCGTCGAGTCCGCTGCGTCCAGGGTCAGCGAGTAGAATCCGTAGGCATTGGCGGCCGTGCCGGTCCCGGCGGTCACGGCGTGCACATTCGCCCCGATCAGGGTCTCGCCATTGGTGGCATCCGTAATGACGCCGCTGATCGTGAAGCGCTGGGCCTGGACGTTCGAGCCGAACGCAACCATGCAGACGATGAAAACGATCAGGGTGCGCATGCCGCCAGTCGGGTTGGTTACCCTTTGGACACGCGGCGACTTCGCAACGCGTAAGTCCCATCGCCCGAATTCAGAGGTGCACGCGCACGGAACAAATCAGCACGCGGGGCAGGCCGTGAATGGCGTATCTCCCGTCGGCGTCCAGTCGATACTCCACCACATTGTTTCGTGCCGTCACGTTGATGGCGTCAAGCCGCAAGGTGACTGGAAGTGCACTTCGCGACATGGTGTAGGAAAGGGCGGCGTCGAGCTGCGCGTAGAGCGGCAGCCGATCCTCATCGGGGCGTGCGACCTCGCCGGGCAGATACGCATAGTAGGCGCGACGCATACCCCAGGATCGCCCTCGCACCAGTTCACCACTCATCGACAGATACCATGCCGGTGCGGGGCGCCAGATCGCGCCACCGGCGACACGCAACGGTTGCTCCCAGGGCGAGCGAATTTCGGCGCCTCCATAGCGACCTGGCACGGTCCTTCGCGAGCGAGACAATTCCAGCGCTCCCTGCACTTCCAGGCTGCCTGGACGCCAATCGACCTCCAGTGAAGCGCCGGAAGCCGTTCCGGACGCCTCCCCAACACTCGGCCCTCCGGACTGGAGAGCGACGTCATGCAGGCGCAGAAACTCCTTGCGATAGGCGCGGCTGGTTACGGTGAGGTCCGGCGCACCCTGCCAGGCGGCCTCCAGCACCGCGTGTGCGGCGGTCGCCGGCCGCTGGTCGGCCGTCAGAGGCAGCCAGACCCGAAACGTCGGCAGTACGGCCGACAGGCTCCAGCTCGCCAGATCAAACTGGTTGAGGTATTGCCGATAGAGTCCGACTGCTGCCCGACCGGAGGTCCGTCCCCGCTCCAGGTGCACAGCCGCCCGCGGCTCCGCATACAGAGTTCGACGGGCGTGCACCCACACCAGCCGTGATCCTCCGGTCACCTTGACGGCCGAACCGAGGTACCAGTCTGAATCCAGGGCAGCTTCAGCGAGCCAGCGCGCCTCCGGGGTTTCGGGAGGCAACAGTTCCCGGGTTGGGTCGCGAGGGTCGACACCCATGCGCGAGTCTGTGTCCACGTTTCGCACTCTCAGATCCAGGTTCATCGAGACACGAGGACGCAGACTTGTCTGCAGCACTGCGTAGACGCCTTCCGAAACGACTTCGTTGAATTCCGACCCCTGGGCGCCCCGTGGAGCCTGCGGCGACTCGGCAAACGGGTGGTTCAGAAGAAACGAGGATGTCCACACACCTGCCGACATGAGCGTACGCGTGCCGGGCAACCAGCTGTACCGGGCCTGGAAGGCGCGATTGCGCCAGACGTACTCATCCGACACGGCATCCAGCTCAAACGGCGGAGACTCAAGCGCGGGAGTACCGAACCGGTTGTCGCCCAAATAGGCGGAGGCATACAGCCAGCCGGCCGCCCCGACGGTCCGCTTGACCGCGGCGTGGGCATCGGCATAGCTCATGATCACCGGCTGCTGCTGCAGCGCGGCCCCCAGTTGCTCAAGTTCGGTTGCGTCTGATTCGAACAGCCGGGAGGCGAGCCATGGGTCCGGCCGGCTCCACTGGCGGATTCTTCGGTCCAGCGCATTCGGCCGAAGGTGTCGCCCCAGTTCGCTGCGAGCGGCCAACATCATCTCCCACTTATCCCGGCGACCTGAAACGCGTGCGTCCGCCGCGAGCGGCGACACCTGCACCACGGCGGCGCGACCGCCAGGGCCATCGTGCAGGGAGTGCTCCGCATGAATGCTCCCCGCAAGCCCCGAGTTCGACCGCACTGACGATCCGGCTCGGTGCACCATCATGTCGCGAACGGCCAGCGGGCTGAAAGGGCTGAACACCCCACCATTCGGCAGCGGCACAAAAATGGGCGTGCCGTCCAGGAAGAGACCGTGTTCTCCAGGTGCACTGCCCTCCAGGAGCACACCGGCCCCGCCGGGATCCACACGAACCCCGGATACTCGGGCCGCCCCTCCGACGCCGCCCGTGGTGAGAGCGCGCACGTCATCGACAAGGCCCCGAACCGCCGAGGTGCCTTCCTCCAGGCTCCGGGCCTTCAACCCGGAGACGAGCACAGCCTGCCCCTGAACGATGCGTTGCTGCAGGGGAATGGACCGGGCCGCTCGCGCCGTCCATACGGTGTCGATCCGGGTCTCGTAGGCGACATGGGTGATGCGAACCGGGTGCGGGCCGGGTCGCACCATGCCGAGCAGAAATCGACCTTCCTCGTCAGTGAGCGTTCCTGTACCGGCGGACACATCCTGCACGTGAGCATGGCGCACCGGCTGGCCGGAGACCGCATCGACCACACGCCCGACAATGGAGGCCAACTCCGGACGGCGCTCAGGGGCTCCAATCACCACGTGCACACCGGACGAGAGGGTCACATAGTCCAGCCCGGTGTGATCGAGAATGCACCGGAGAGCCGCCACCGCATCCTGTGTGCGAATCCGGCAGGTGGTCCGCCTTCCGTCGACCAGTGCCGATTCATACAGCAACTCGATTTTCGACCGCGCCACCAGTAGCCGTAGGGCCTCGGCCACCGGCGCATCAATAGCCTGGATCTCGATAACGCGGGTCTCCTGCGCCTGGAGTTCAGGCGGGTGCAGAAGTCCCAGCAACGCGACAACCAGGACCAGTGTATGCCGAAACGCAGCTATCGGATCAACGATCGGTCACTTCAAAGCCGTCGGACGTGGGGGAGTAGGTCAGAGCCAGCATCAAGGAAAGGTCTCCCAGTACCTCCTCAGCCGAGGCGGGACCACGAAATGCTCCGTTCACAAGACGCCCCTGCATTTCCGACGTGCGATTTTCGATGCGGACCCCGAACCGGCGCTCGATGTCCTGGAGGACAGCAGAGAACGGGGCGTCCACAAAGACGAAATCGCCGTTGGTCCAGTCAAGCGCGACGTCGACACCAAACTCGGGCGCGTCCAGGATGCGGCCTGCCTGGATCCGGCGCGAGCTGCCGGCCTCAATGCGTTCGGCGGCAACAGCCGACTCGAGTCGCACACTGCCCTCTTCAAGATGCACAGCGGTACCTGCCTCCCCCGGCCAGGCACGCACGACGAACCGGGTTCCAAGCACCGTGACCCGCGCGTCCCCGGTATGGACACGAAAGACCCGCTGCGACGGAACCACGTCGAAGCGCGCCTCACCCCGAAGATGCACGGGCGCGGACCGGCGCAGCGGCCCCGGCATGTCAAGCTCACTGCCGGGGTGTAAAAGCACGGTGGAACCATCCCGCAACGTGACCAGCTGGGTATTTCCCGCCGGGGCGACCAGTGTAGACCCGGACCAGCCAAGAGCGACGGCGACGAGGAGCACCGCAGCGGCAGCAGCCCCCCATTTCCAGGGAAAGCGGCGCCCCGACGGCTGGGCGCCTGCAAGGATGTCCTGACGGAGTACCTCCGCCTCGGCTACACCCAGAGACGGCTCCGGTGCCACGGAGCCGGCGAGATCCCAGGCGCGCTTCAACGGCTCACGTTCCGCCGCCGGAAGACCACTGAGCAAAGCGTCGAGTTCGGTTTCGGGAGTCATTCCTGGGTCCATCATGATCGTGCCTCTTCAGCATGCATGCCCGCCTCCCGATGCAGATCCAGATGCGCCCGCAGGTCGCGAAGGGCGTGCACGATGTGGGTCTGGACCGTTCGCACGGACAACCCCATAATCCGGGCGATCTGGTCATGGGTCAGCGCGTGGTAGCGACTGAGCAGGAAAGCTTCCGAACGGCGTGGCGGCATCGCCCGAATGCCCTCGCGGACCAGTCTTTCGAGGTCCTGCGACGATTCCTGATCAGGCGCGCCGGGTTCCGGCAGTTCTCCGGGCAGCTCTACGCGCCGCAGCTTGCGGCGCATGTTCAGGGCGCGGTTCCGGGTCATGCGATACAGCAGGGCCTTCAGTGAGATGCGAATCGAGAGCGACTCACGCATTTCCCACAACTTCAGGAAGACGTCCTGAACGACATCGCCCGCCGATGCACTGCCCGCAATTCCCGCGGCGTACCGGTACAAGGCGTCCTGGTACGCCGTCACGGCAGACTCAAAGGCCTCCCGGTCGGACTGCTGAATCCTTTCGGGCAGCGTTTTGGATGGCGATGGGGTCACGCGGTCGGTCATCGGGTGTGGCCTGAAGACACACGACCCTGCGGCTACGCGTAATCGACGGCGCTGGTCCTCCCGAATCGGACCCCGCGCCCGGGCTCAGCTCCAGTTCACGATCGCAATGACGGCGAGAATCACCAGTCCGATGGCAAACAGGGTCCCCAGGAGATCGGCCGAAGCCTCTTCGCGGCGCGACTCTTCAGTCTCTTCCAGTCGGCGCTCGGTTTCCCACGCTTCGAACTCGCTGGCCAGTTGGTCGACCCGCAGCTGCAGATAGCGAGCGCCTGCGCGATCCCGGTCCCCGTCCGTGGCGGTCAGGGCCATGGCATACACGCCTCGTCGGGATCGACCCGACTCCAATTCCAGCGCGGCGCGATCGAAGAGCATTTCCTCGCGCACGTTCTCTTCCGCATCGTCCATCTCCAGAAAGAAGGACTCGACGGGAAGCTCATGTCGTGCCAGACGGCGCCGCCGTTCTACAAGTGTGGCCATGACTCAGCAGTTGTTCACCCGCGGAAGGGCAAACGCTGGGCCAAGCCCGAATCGTAGCTGGAAGCCAGATTTCGCGACTCGCGGGGCGGAAGATTCGTCCCCTCAGGCGGCCTTCTGATCGCTCACGATGGGCAGTTTGGCTGTGACCATCGTTGCCGTGCTTGCCGCCGCGGCGAGCAGTCGCAACTCGACGGCATCGCGCGGCAAAAGGACAGACTCCACCCTCCAGGGGCTTTTTTCGGCACCGTGCCAGACCAGCAGGAAGGTGCGCTTTGTATCCATTTCCACGTGGTTCGGCACGCGAAGACAGACGGTGGTGTCCTTGAACACGGCTGCGTAGGAGGCCAGCAAACCATTGTCGCCGGCTCCTTCAATAAGGCTCGCTACAAACTTGCCCGCCATGGGGTGGGCAAGGATGATGCTAATGAGGTCGTCGTGGTCGATTGACCCGAGGCTCACTCGCTTCATGGCTATCGGTGAGTGCAAGTGGGGGGGAGGGCTGCCCCTCCGTTATCGGCACCCGACAGCTGGTGATTAAGAGGAGCTTCTCAGTTGCGCGACTCGAGTTCTTCCTTGAGCGCGGTCGCGGCCGGATGACCCGGATTAGCCCGCAGACCCGCGTTCAGCTGCGCCATGGCACTGATGGGGTCGCCTTTTCCGATGAATGCGCGGGCCAGAAGGACACGCATGTCCGTGTTGTCCGGGTTGGCTACCACGACTCTGCCGATCATGTTGACGGCCTCCTCGTGGTTACCCGTCTGCAGGGCTACCAGCCCCAGGTTCAGCACCGGCGCCAGGTTGCCTTGCTCATACCCGAGCAGGGATGCCTTGCGCAGCACTTCCAGGCTCTCCTCGAGCTGGCCACTGCGCGCCAGGGCCGTACCCAGGTTGGTCAGGCCGTCCACGTAGTCCGGGTTCAGCGCCACCGCGTCGCGAGCCGCCGCGATGGACTCGTCCAGCCGACCTGCGGCCATGAGGGTAACCGCCAGTCCGTTGTGCGAGGCCGCGTCCCAGGGCTCCTCGGCAATCGCCTTCCGGTACGCTTCTTCGGCCTCCCCGAGTCGACTAAGCCGTTGCAGCAGATTGCCGTAGTCGGACAGAATGCGCACGGAACCGGGCGTATAGGTCAGAGCGCGCTCGTAGAAGGACAACGCGGTGTCGAAGTCACCGTCTGCCTCCAGTGCGCGGGCCACACCATGCAATCGCTCGGCGTCCGTCGTGTCGGCGCGCGCCGCCGCCCGCATCGGCTCGACCGCCCCCTGCCGCCCCGCCAGCAGCAGCGCCTTTCCCCAGGTCAGCGCCGCCTCCGAGTTCTCTTCCTGCAGGAACCAGTCCCGCTCGCTTTCGGCCAGAATCAGGCCACGGGCGATGGCATCCATATCCCCGCGCCCGAATCCGTAGGTCAGATATGCCAGCGCCTCTTCTCCAGCAGAAGCCTCTCCTTCAAGCGGCTGCAGGACCACACCCTCCACGTTCTGGCCGGACACCGACTCCTCAACCGGGGCAGACGCACGAATGAAGTGATCCGTGAACGTGCTGTGCGGCGCGTTCTCCACTTCCCGCCGAGACATGTGGCAGTCCACGCATCCAACAGCCTCCTGGTGGGCACCCTGAAGCTCCGGCGCAACCTCCTGAGCCACCCCGGTGTGGCAGGACTGACAGGTGGCGTCAAAGTAGGCCGGCCCCTGATCACGGAATCCGTCGTGTGGATCATGACACGTGGTACACTCCAGAGGGCGCTGCGTGCTTAGCGACTCCAGAAAGCAGGCACTTTGCTTGAGACGATCCGCGTGACTGACCACGCTGAAGCCCTGGTCATGCGCCGCTGCATACAGGACCTGGTGGTCGGAGAGCGCATCGCCCGGCCGAAACGAGTAAGGATCCTTCCCGTCGGGATACGTGACGACAGCCCCGTTCAGGTGACACTGCTGGCATACATCCAGGCGACGATCCATGGACAGCGACGCGAGCCGAACCAACGTCGGGTCACCTCCCTCCGGCGGGTTCGGCACCGCCCGTCGGGCCGCCACATGCTCCGAACCCGGACCGTGACAGCGCTCGCAGCTGATGGCCGCAGGCTGGGCACCGAACACATCGTCCAGCCCCTGCGCGCGGGGCGGCGCATCCGTGTGACAAGCCATGCATCGGGCGGTCACCTTACGATCAAATCGCTGATTCGCCTCGGCATAGCCCGGACTGAAGTCCCAGATTCCCTCCTGGGCGTACCACGTCAGTGGCAACTCGAAGTAGCGCCCGTTCACATGACTGACGTAGGTGCGCGCCGCCTGGGCACTGCCCACCACATGAGTGATCGGACGCACCAGACGATGCGTCTGGGTCCCGCGATCGTCCAGGCGGTACTCCTCCTGAAAAAACCGGTCTCCCTCGCGGAATGCCCTGTAGTAGAAATCGCTTTCCTCGTGGTAGACTGCCGGTCCCGGGAAGTCCTCGATCACTCGCTCCGGATGCATGGCATAGAACGAGTTGGCCATGCCGTGGGACTGGAAGGATGCGTACTGGTCCTCGTGGCAGGACGCACAGGCCGTGTCTCCGGTGTACGCCGCGGTTACCACGGGCACGTCGGACACCGACGGATCCGCCGGCGCACAGCCGACCAGGAGCGCAACGAGAAAAAGCAGACGGGTCATCAGCGGGTGGGGTAAGGGCGGCGTGTATCGCCTTCCGCGCTGAGGGTTTCCGTAATTTGGGCGATGCCGTCTCTACTCGCCGTGGACCTCGGACTGCGAACCGGACTCGCCGCCTACGGGCCGGACGGTCGTCTGCTGTGGTACCGAAGCCGCAACTACGGATCGAGAAGCCGGCTGCGCAGCGCTGCGGCCTCTCTTCTGCGCGAATACCGGGAAACTACCCACCTGGTGGTCGAGGGCGGCGGGGACCTGGCCGTGCCGTGGCAAAAGGCGGCCGAGCGGGCCGGCGTGGTACCGCAGTTCCTGGATGCGCACACCTGGCGCACGGTGCTGCTGCTTCCCCGAGAGCAGCGAAGCGGGGCCCTGGCCAAGCAAGCGGCCGACAGGCTGGCACGAAAGGTGATCGCGTGGTCCGGGGCTACCAGACCTACATCATTGCGTCATGATGCCGCCGAGGCCATCCTCGTGGGCCTGTGGGCCGTGCTGGACCTTGGCTGGCTTTCACGCCTTCCGGCAGAGCTGGCACCAGGTTGAAGCGTTGGCCGCGAACCGGCCTCCCGCGATCCTTACCGCAGCACGGTCATGTGTCGCACGAGCGTGCGATTGGCTGCCTGCAGGCGGTACAGATACACGCCGCTGGCAAGCCGACTGGCATCGAACGGCACGTCATGGCGTCCCGCGGTCATGAACCCGTTCGCCAGCAGGCCGACCGAACGGCCAAGCATGTCGAACACCTCAAGCCGTACCGGCCCGTCTTCCGGCAGTCCGAATTCGATGCGCGTGTGCGGGTTGAACGGATTGGGGTAGTTCTGCTTCAACTCGTAGCTGTCCGGCGTCACGGCCAGAGGATCTCCCTCCGCGCCTCCGAATCGCAGTTCGCCCACGTTCAACTCGAACGGTGTGGACCGACCCTGCTCGCCAATCACGTAGAACGAGATCAGCAGCAGGTCAGACGGGTCGAGTGAGCCCGTTCCGTCCGGGCGCCGTAATTCGTCGAACCAGAGTCGATATGTTTGCGGTTGCCGTTCCAGTTTCACCACGGTCCCGTGGTGGTCCGAGGTGCGCACCGACTCCTTCTCAAAGAGTACCCGAAGTTGCCCCGCGCCGGAGGCCGTAAACTCGACATACCGGTAGTCGGACAGGTCCATGGCGCGGCCGTTGGCCCGCAGATAGCGGAACAGAACCGCCCACGTGCGCACGCTGCCCGTCATATTGACGCTGCGTTCTATGCGATGCACACCGTCCTTGGCTGCGCCCTGGTCGGCCTCCACGCGAAAATCGTTCACGTCGGAGCCACCTTCACCGTCGTAGGTGTAGCTCCAGGCCCCATCGGCCAGGTAGACGACGTCCCGGTCACCGGCATCCGTTTCCACAAAAAATGAGGCGTCGAACAGCGGGCCGACCGGAATGCTTACCCGCGAGATCCCGTTTTCGTCCGGGCGCGGCACAGAGACCGATTCCTGGAACGCCTGACGGTCCCCGAGTTCGGTGCGCTGGATGGTGCCGCCGGTGAGATGAATGCGACCGCGCGCCTTCGGATTGTAGAGCTCCAGTTCCAGCACGCCACTGCTGTAGTTACCGGTCCGGATGTAGAGCTCCGGCGCCTGCGGCGGATTCGCCTCCGTATTAAGGAACGTGATCGGACCCATCTCGGCAAGACGTGCCAGTGAGGCCTCGACCATCATTCTTGTGTACGATGGACTCACCGACCAGACCTGCACATTGATGACGTCCTCTGCGTCTGCCGGCACGTCGTGCTCGTCCAGACGGAATCGGCTGTCGACGGTCCACCCGGATCCGGTCCGGTAGGCCACGTAGGTCACGGCGTGATCGACCGCACCGTCCTCATGCACCAGGCGCGACAACAGGAACGGTTGTCCGGCCGCCTGAATGGCCGCAACCGATGTGAGGTGCGCACCGCGCAGGCGATCGCACACGACTTTGGTGTGTTCGTACAGTTCGCCCGAAAGCGTCAACGTTGCAAACACGGCGCCAAGGCGCCGGCCATCGCGCATGCGCAGGTAGTCGGCAGCCACCACATCGGCAGCATTTGTCACGGGAAGGATGTCCTCCGGCGAACTCTCGAAGGGCTCACTGCCGTCCGGTCCGGTGAGCGGTACCACGGCCCGCAGCGTCGGGTTGCTCAGCCCTGACTTGCCGGCACCGTCAAACTGGAATTTCGGCAGACCATCAATCCCTCCGGTCTGCGACGCTTCGAGTCGACGTGTGAACAGCACCCGGGCCAGTGTGCCCGCAAGCGAGCCGTCTGACTCCAGTCCTCCGCCGCCTCCGCCCGAGCCGCCGCTGGGCGTCACCGTGGCGTCATCCTGGTCGTCTTCGGTCGGCTGATTGTTGTTCGGCGTGGAATCCACGTCCGTCTGATCCGCCGCGGTTACCTCTGCGGAATCCGTCGCCGGATCCGAGGTGGTCACCGTCGCCACGATGTCGAGTGTCGCGCCGCCCGACACGTTCACCGTACCGACGGTCCAGATCTCAGTGCCCGCATCGAACGAGCCCTGACTGGGCGTCGCAGACACAAAGGTGAGCGTGCCTGGCAGCGTATTCGTCACCTGAACATTGGTGGCCGTGTTCGGCCCCGCGTTGGCCAGTGTGATGGTGAATGTCACGTTGTCGCTGACATTCGGGCTCGGTTGATCGACGTCGACTGTGAGCGACAGATCGATCGGACGGCGATACCCAAAGCGGTTTGCCGAGTCCGTATTGCCGAAGTCTGAGAATGAAGCCGTCTCCACGTTGTCCGTGGTCAGAACCGCATCGCCCGGGAGGTCTCCCGTATCGATGTCCATGACAAAGTTGCCTTCGGAGGCGACCACGAAGCTGAAATTGCCGCTGCCGTCGGTGTCCTGGGTCGCGACCTGGATGTCACCTCCATCAACGAGACCGTCTGCGTTTACGTCGCGGTAGAGCCTCACCGTAACACCGGAGGTGCCCGAGTCGGTGCCTCCCTCCCACGTGCCGTTCTCGTTCATGTCGAGAAAGACATTGCCCGAGATGGTGTTGACGCCGTCCACGAGACAGGAGACGGATTCGTGATCGGTGCCGGTGGTCAGGCTGCGCACGTGCGTCGCAACGCCGGTCGTCTTGTTGACCGTAAAGAAGGAGTTCCGGTTGGCACCGCCGCTGGTCCCGGTCGAACCGTAGAGTTCACCGTAGGCGTCGAACGCAAGGCCTTCCATGTCGTCCTGCCCCAGGGCACCGACACTGGTGACGCTGCCGTCGGTCTTGTTGATGGTCACCAGCACATCGGCCGTGGACGAGTTGTTGATGCCGTACAGGGTGCCGTTGTAGGCGTCGATGGCGATGTCGTCGATGTCGGGCAGACCGGTGACAGCCGTGGAAGCGATCACCAGGTAGTCCACGCCTGCTCCGAACGCGTCCGGGATAAAGGCTCCGGTCGTCGTATTGATCTGGAACAGGAGGTCATCCAGGTTGGTGGCGCCCTCCCGGCGTTCGGTGGCCCAAAGGATGCCGGTCAGCGGGTCAAAGGCCAGCCCGTCCGCATCGTCCAGCGTCTGAAGTCCGTCGGCGCCGTCGCCCTGGCCGATCGTTCCAATGGATGTGAAGACGCCGGTGCTTGTGTTCAGCGTGCCGAAGTCGCCGCCGTCCACCGCGTAGAGAATCTCCGTTTCCGGCCAGTAGGCCGAGGCTTCGATGACGGTGGTGCCGGTCGCACCTACGCTCTGCTCGGTCGATCCGCTGCGCGTGGTGCGCAGGAGCGTGTCCCCGGAGTCAGCCACCACGTAGCAGACCTGCCCTCCGATGGCAGTCGGAGTCAGGCTTTCCGAATCGTCGTCATCCTCGTTGGTGGAGGCGTTGTTCGGGGTGGAGTCGAGGTCGTTGAAGTCGTGGCTCTTGACTTCGAAGCTCTGCGTGACGGGATCAAACGTATCGACGGTTACCACTATGGACAGCGTGGCCGTGCCCGAAGCGGTCAACGTGCCGACATTCCATTCGCCGGTCCCGGAATTGTAGGTGCCCTGACTTGGAGTCGAGGACTTGTAGGTCAGCCCTGAGTCGAGCGTGGCATTGACAATGACGCTCGTCGCGTTGTTGCCCGACTGCTCGTCCAGCGTCAGCGTCAGGGTCATGTCCGAACCGACGGGCGGCGTCAACGAAGAGGCGGACGATGCGAGTGCCAGGTCCACGTCGACGGCCGGCGCTGTCCACGGGCTCTCGTCGGGCTCGGCGAGCGGCGTCGCGCCAAGCAGCAACATGGCAAGGACCACTACACCCGCGGGCATGGCGGAAAGGTTGCGGTCCTGACGACCCCGGTCCCGTTCCCAGCTCATTCCCCATGAGAACAGCGCGATGAATGCGAACACTTCGACCGGAAGGCCGAACAGAATGAACAGAATCGGCATGTAGAGTAATCCGCCGTAGTACAGGACCACCCCGTGCACGGCATACTTGAGGGGAATCATGAAGAAGAGGTAGCCCATGCACACCACCGTGATGGTCGCTTTTTGCCACCACCGGTAGTCCAGGATCCAGTGCGTGACCGCCAGGATGAGTGGCACCACCCCGATGAGTGTCATGCCTGCGCCGGTGAGGCCGGTCAGGTAGTCGCCGGCCGTGTACGGAAACGGCCAGGGCTGAATGGCGAAGAAGGCGACGGCAGAGCCCTGGATGAGGGCCGCCGCGCGGAGGAAATAGTTGGTCGGTGCCATCTTGGCCGGCAGCAGGTAGCTCAGGATGACCAGACACAGACACACCGTCCCGGTCACGATCAGATGCGCACGGGAGGGCTCGAACGAAGGCAGATCCAGTTTGGGCAGTACCAGCGCCAGGCGATCGCCGATCACGTAGTGAAGCGCTGTCGTGCCGCTGGCCATGCCGAGCGGTTCACGCACGACATCGAGGATCCATACCCAGACCGAGCCGGTGAAGGGCAGAGTGGCTACCCACACGAGCGTGACCAGCAGGCCCAGCAGAGCCATCGGCACAATGTGCGCGCGGGACTCCGTGCGTCGGATGCCGCGGTGCCGGTGCAGATACGTGGTCGCCCTGCCCGGATACTTCTTGCGCAAGTTCCTCATCGGCGCCCCGCGGCGTTGAATCCAAAGAAGAGCGATACCTCCACCCCGGTCCGGGTGTAGTACGGGTTGTTGTACCAGGAGCCCGATACCTGAAGCCCGGAGGTCCGCGTCAACCACTGCCGCCAGGCCACGCGCCCCATGCGGCTGTCAAAGTTTGTGTAGATCACCAGCGGATCGATGATCTGATAGGCCTCAGAGCCCATCGCCGCATGCAGTAGCAGCGTTGCCTTTCCGTGCCGGCCAATCGTAAGCGCGGCGTCGTGATAGCGTGACGTGGCCTCGCCCGGATTGCTTAGCTGAAACCGCACGCCGCCCTGCGCAATCAGCCATCGACTGAAGTAGACCTGCGCTTCCACGATAGCCGCCATGTCCTGATGCCCGTCGCGTACTTCCCGGAAGAAGCCGCTGACAAGCAGCACCACCTTGCGACGCGGAGGCAGCTTGCGGCCGATGGTCACGTCCGCGCGATACTTCGGATTGTAGAACCCGCCGTTTGAGGTGCGTGCCGCCACCCGGGTGATCCACGCTCCCAGATTGGCCGTGTGCTGCAGTTTGTAGGCAAAGCTCGGCTCTCCGAAGCGATGCTCGGCCACGGCCTCGCCGTTCCAGATCATCTTCGGGCCACGTACAAACTCCGTGCGCACCACGGCCCCGCGCCACGGGCTGATGCCCGCGTCAAAGCTGTAGTTCAGCCCACCGATTTCCACCCGATCGCGGGGCGGGGCGGTTTGCTGCAGTCCCTGCGCGTGCGCGGTCGTGGCGGCGCAGGTAATGATCGAGGCCAGAAACAGATGTCGGAGCATGGGCACACCGGCTTTGCCGCCGGCGCATGGCTGTGGTTCCTCCACGCGAGTGGCAAGCAGTGTGCCGTGCTCCTTTTCGGGCTTTTTGGCGTTTCAGGAGGGACTCCCTCCCTGCCCGACGGGCAAAACTTGCCCTGACCCCTACCCCGTCTGCTTTTGTGTCGGCCGCCAGAGCCGGCCTCTCCGCCCCTTCTGATCAGGCGGCGCGAATGACTCGCTGGGAGCCCGCCAGATCCTGGACCAGCACACGGGCGATGGCCTGTCCGGCATGCCCATCGCCGTAGGGATTCCTCACCGTGCGCATGCGGCTGTGCACGATAGGCTTCTCGAGCAGCGTCTCTACCCAGCGCCGGATCTTGCCGGGATCAGTGGCCACGAGGGCGCCGCCGCCGGCCTCGATGAGCTCCGGACGTTCGGTCGTCTTGCGCGTGACAAGCACGGGCACACGCAGTGCCGCGGCCTCCTCCTGGATGCCGCCGGAGTCCGTAATGGTCAGCCAGGCATTCCGCAGCGTCCACAGCATCTGCGGGTAGTTGAGCGGCCCCGTCAGCAGGACCCGCTCGTGCACATCGGGCGCAAGGTCTTTCATGACCCCGATCACCGTCTTGCGCACAACCGGATTCGCATGCACCGGCCACACGACGCGCAACTCGGGATGTGTCTCTGCCAATTCACGCACCGTGTGCGCGATACGAGCCAGGGGCGCCCCCCAGTTCTCGCGGCGATGGGCCGTGACGAGCACAATCTTGGAGCCTTCCGAGGCCTTTACGAACGGCGCCACGTCGCAGCCCTCGACTGCACCCCCGCCGGCGTAGTGCGAGATGGCGTAGTCCATGCCGAGTCGGGTCGCATCTACAATGGTATTGCCCACCATGTCGATGCCGTCTCGGGCAATGCCTTCCTCGGTGAGATTGTCCACCGCGCGCTCGGTCGGTGCGAAATGCCACCGCGCTATCTGTGCGAGCAGCACCCGGTTTTGCTCCTCGGGAAACGGATCGCTCATGTCGTGCGAGCGCAGGCCGGCCTCCACGTGGCCCACAGGGATCTGCGCGTACGATGCCGCCAGTCCCGCCATGAGCGCCGAGGAGGTATCGCCGTGGACCAGAACGGCCTCAGCATCTTCGGAAGCGATGACCGCATCGACCCCGTCCATGAGTCTGCCACCCAGGTAACCCAGCGTTGACCGTTCACGCTTTAGCGTGATCACGTGGGCCGGATCCATCTCGAAGAACTCGTAGACCGGCCATGCCATTTCCTCGTGCTGGCCCGTGTGCACCACGACGGGTGTCAGGGGACTGCCCTGGAGGGCATGGTAGACCGGAGCCATCTTGATGATCTCCGGACGCGTACCCATGCACAGCAGGATGCGCTTCTGGCTCATGTGGAAAGAGGGGTGCGTCTTGTGGCGGTTCGCAACAAGAGCGGTATCGACCTCTTTCCGGCGCCCTCAAGGCCAATTTGGCCTTTATTCTGGCTCCGTCGACGTGGAAGTCAGGCGGCCATGCGGGAAACCGTGCGTAGCGCCACGCGGCCGGCCTCGACGGCCATCACAACTCCGTGGACGCGCGCTCCCTGCTCCATCAGTACCGTGTTTCCTGTGGCTGTCGATGGCGTCTCCGGTGTGCCGACCTCGGCACCCCATCGCACGGTCAACTGACCCTCCGAACCTGCGATGCCCGTGACTCGGGAGCCGGCTCGCAATTCGAGTGACGTGTTCGAGAACACCTCTCCTTCGACCGAGGCGCCGACCTCAAGCAGAATCGAGCCTTCGGCCTTGATGGAGCCCTCGACGCGGGCTCCGCGCCCAAGGCGGAGGTTGCCGAGTACAATGAGGTCTCCCCTCCAGACATGTTCGGGGGGAATTGTCAGGTTTCCGTCCACCTGATGCGCCTTGCCGTGTCTGGCAGCGCGTCCGTTGAGGCGGAAGAGCGGCGGAAGGTCCAGCGTGCGGTGCAGAGAGGGTACCTGCCCCTCCGGCCAATGCCACTCGTCTCCGAAGCGGATTTCCAGACTGGCGAGCCGCTCAAACTGGCAACCGGGCCACACCTGCAGCATGCGGTGGGCGGCGACGGAGCCGTTAAGTTCGCAGCCGGCCAATGCACGAAGCGTGCGGCGGGCGTGGATCCAGTCCCCGATCACGGTTTCGTCACCCAGAAATGCGTCTCCATCCACGAACAGTTTTTGGATCAGGCTGCCCTGGCCGGACTCGAAGGCCCCGGAGATGTAGGTCTGCCGCAGCAGTCCGGCGCCGGCCGGCCATTGGGTGAGCGTGTTGCGCACCACCACCAGCGGCAGTACGCCGTTCTGGAAGTCGGGGGTGTCGGTGGAATGCGGGCCGATGACCTCGTAGAACTTTCGAAGCGCTTCGACGCCTCCGCCCGGCCGGCCCCCTGCGGCGAGGTAGTTGGAGACCGCTTCCTGCACATGCGTGGCGACCTCCTGTCCAAAGTTCTCGGCGACCAGGTGATGGTCGTCCGCGTAGGTGTCGGAAATGGTCAGGGGCAGCTTGTCCCGCCCTGTGCGCCATTCCGTGAGCGCCGGCCAGGCCGGGAGCAACAGGACAAGCGCTGCGGCAACGATCAGTATGACCACACCGATCGTCATGACTGTTTCTTCGGGGAGGATGGGATGCGGTGGCCCACGGTGGGCGCCCTGCTGGCCACACGATCGGGTGCGGACGGTGGCCGACGGTCTCGTTTTCGGAGTTCGTCAGCCGGTCTCGGGCCGGATTGTGGGGGCTTCGGGGAAGGTTGTTGCGGGGCCGGGGCGGCTTGCTGCGGGGCCGGGGCGGCCTGCTGCTGCGGGGCCGGGGCGGCCTGCGGCGGGGCCGGGGCGGCCTGTTGCGGGGCCGGGGTCGACCGCTGAATCGGTGCCCATGCGGGCGGACGCGGTGCCGCTTCACGATTTGCGGCTCGATCCGGAGCAGGGGCGGGAGCAACCGCCGCAGGCCGCATCGGGCGCTGCGCGGGCGGTGCCATCGGCGCCGGTGCCATCGGCGCCGGGGCCGGAACCGGTTGCGGAACAGCCGGAATGGCATCCGCGCTGCGAATCGTCTCCTCTGCGCTAGCCGGCGTGCGGTACCTCTCCGTCTTGTCCCAGACCACCTCTTTGCGGCGACGCGGCCAGAGTTGGGTCATGACGGCCCGCGAGGTGGAGACCAGGCTGACCAGAAAACCGCCGAGGACCAGCGGGAGAATGCGAATGCGACGCTCGGTTCCGTCCAGATGCGCGGCCGCGCCGATCTCAAAAAAGGCCGCGAAGTTGCCGATGGTGTTGTAGGCGGCCACCGAGAAAATGGCCACGGCCCCCAGGAACGGGTTCGCACCGAGATAGAAGGCCAGGATGGCCAGGAACCAGCCGATCAGCAGGATCGGCGACATCAAATAGGTGCCCAACAGAAGGGCGCCGTCCAGCCGTTCTCGAAACGTCAGCCGCGGTCTGGACCATAGTCCCGGCATGTAGCGCACGGCGGCGTCGGTGTGCCCGCGAGCCCATCGCATGATCTGCCGAATGCGGACGGGCCAGGTCTCCGGGACCTCCTCGTAGCACTCGTAACGATTCGAATAGGCGATCTTCCATCCGCCCAGGACCAGACGGAACGTGATATCGGTGTCCTCAGCGAGTGAGTCCTCGCGCCAGCCGCCGACGGCTTTCAGCGCGGAAACGCGCACGCCGCCGACCGTACCGCCATATTGGGCGATCACCTTCAGATTCATGCGCGCCTGCTGGTCCACCTGATACCCACCGCAGCGCTCCAGATCGAGCAGCCGCGTGAGCAGATTCCGAGGCGTGTTCACGGGTACCACGCGGCCCATGACGGCACCGACCTGCGGGTCCAGGAATGGTGCGGCCAGGCGCTTGATCAGGTCTCGGCCGGGCAGATAGTCGGCGTCAAATACGAGAATGACGTCATCGGTCACGTCCGCGATCGCATCCTGCAGCGCGGCCGCCTTGCCCGGTGTACCACCCTCCCTGTGTAAGGGGAAGATGCGAGTTGCGTGGTTCGCCGCGTACCGGTCGATGATGTCCCGCGTCCCGTCGGTGGAGCGGTCGTTCACCGGCACAATGCGCATGCGATCAGCCGGGTAGTCCGCTGCGAGCAGTGCCTCCAGGATGGACGCGACCACGCGCTCCTCATTGTGGCAGGGGATCAGGACGGTCAGACTGGGCCAGTTGGCGACGTCAATCGGCAGGTAGGTATGCCGCTGCCTGCCATAAAGCCGGTTGTATGTAAAGGTGTAGTGCCGAACGCCGTACACGCAGATCAGCGCAACGATCGAGTACAGTACCCAGAGCACAGCCTTGATCCAGGCTGCGCGGTCGCGATCCCAGGTCGTGCCATACCAATGCGGAGGCAAGTGACCCACCTCGACCCCGTCTGGCAGCGGAATCGGTGATTCAAGTTTCGCCAGCTGGGCATCATTTGCCGAGCCCGTAGCCGTTTTTGCCGTCGTTTCCACTGCGACGGCGCTGTCCAGAACCAGAGTGCCGGCGTCCTCGCCGTAGCGCGCACAGCCGCTCACTACGCTCAAAAGCAGCAGAAGCGTACAGAAACGCAGGATTCCAGATGTGGAAACCCGCCGAGATCGGCCTTGGGAAGCGACGTTGATCGGCATGAAGCAGATGGTGTGAGCCACCTGCATGCACCTTCCGTGCCTAGTCGCGCGGAGCGACCACCGCGGAGATCGGCGGCGCCGCCCCCGTTATAGTGAAGTCGAAGCCCATCAGCGCCGCAACGGTCGCCGCTACCTGCGCCTGGTCAAAACCGACGCCCCGCAGCTCGCCGCCGGCCGGGATCGATGGCCCGAGCGCGGCCAGCCAGATGTACTCCGAGCCCGCCCATTCTTCGCCCGTACCGTGGCCTACCCAGCCATCGCCCGACCCGCGACCGTGGTCCGTGGTGATGATCAGCGAAGTGCGGCCCGCATATGCGGAATCCGTCTGGAGGAACGTCCAAAGCCCCTGCAGGAACGCGTCGGTATTGCGGGCGGCTCGGATGTAAGCAGGAAAGTTGTCGTTGTGCGCAAAGTCGTCCGTCTCGCCATACGAGATGTAGACGACTTCGGGCGATGCCCTCTTCATGTACTCCAGCGCGTAGTGATGCGTAAACGCGTCGAGGCGCACAGTGCCCCACGGGCTCGGGATCTGTGCCTGCAGCTCATTGAGGAATGACTCCCTCTCGGAACGTTCGGGGTCCAGCGAAGGCTCGAACCCGGCATTGACCGGGATACCGCTGCGCTCCTCGTTGATGATGTATGGGAATACATCCCAGGAGCCGAAAGCGGCGGCGCGAACTCCGGCTCGGGTTTGTAACCACTCCAGCACGGTGACATTGGGATTCGGCACCTTGTCGTTGGAGTCGATGCGCTCATCCACCCTGCCTGTCAGTATCTCATTGTAGCCCGGGTAGGAGAACACGTGGCCGTTGGTAACTCGGCCCGTGCTTCCCAGCTGACGATTGCCGAGCAGCACGCCTTGCGTGGCCAGGGTCCTCCACAACCAGGGCATAAGGGTCGTGCGGCGCTCGGCCGCATCGCCCACGCCAAACTCGGCGAGCAGGGACTCATCCTCCGTCATGGACGGGTCCATGCCGCGGAAGACTTCCTCCCAGCGCAGACCGTCCAGTGTGACGAGGACAACGCGGGTTTCCTGGGCGTGAGAGGGCGCTGTGGCCAGGACGAGGAAAAGGACAAGGAGAGGCAGTACACGCATGCCCCAAACGTAAAGAGCCGCGGCGCTTGGTGCATCGCGGCTCTTGGTTGGGATAGGTCCGGACTCAGTTGGCCGATCGCAAGCCGGGCGCGTTCGCCTCGATCTTGAGGTCGTCGACGAACAGATTGCCTTCACCTGAGTCGACGGCCGTGAATCGTAGCGAGGTGTTGTCGAGGAACCCGGAGATGTCGAACTGCAGGTTCTGCTTTCCCTGCTTGCCGCTGAATTCGTGTAGCATGGTCCAGGAAGCACCACCGTCGCCGGAGATCTCCAGCCGGTGCTTGCCGCCGGAGTGCTTGGTATAGAGGGACAGGGTCGCGAACGTCGCGCCGGCCAGGTCGGCGGCGCGCGATACACTGCGGTTCTTGCCCGGGGCTCGTAGCCGCAAGCAGGAGCCCGAGGCGCAGCTGCCGCTACTCACCACCCTGAGCTTGCCCTTGTCGGTTCCGTTGGACTCGCCGTGCTCCACCCATTCGCCGGACCACGTGGCGGAGCCGTCAGAACCTGCAAAGCCGTCCTCAAAAGAGTCCATCAGGGTGTGGGTCGGAGCGTCGTTCGGGGTCGAGTCGCTCCCGTCAGCCCCCGCGCCGGATCCGGGGGGCGTGACCGAATCGTGCGAGGCCGTCTGGCCCGCTACATACAGCTCCATGGCCTCGGCCGCACCGTCGCCCACCCAGAGCCGGGGCAGGCCGGAGTCCAGTTCTTTCGCAGCGTCGATGAGAGCGCTCTTGAGGAGCATCGGCTCGACAGGACCCAGGTGGCTCAGCATGAGCGCGACTGCACCCGTGACGTGGGGAGCGGCGAACGAAGTGCCGTCCAGGAACGCGGCCTTGGCCATTCCGAGACCCTCCGCAGGTTCCACCAGGGAGTACACCGACTCGCCGGGTGCCCACAGGTCCACGCTCGGGCCATAGTTGGAAAAGCTGGATTCACGACGGCTTTTGGTGAACAGTCCTGATACCGAATAGCTGCCGACCGTGATGGCACCCTTGGCGTGTGCCGGCGTCACCGTGCGAGCGTCGATGCCTTCGTTCCCCGCGGCAACTACCACTGAGATGCCTGCGGCGACGGCAGCGTCCACGGCATCATCCAGCGCCGTGTACTGCTCCGAACCCACGTCTGCGCCCAAACTCAGGTTTACCACCGCGGGGGTGTCGCTCTGAGCCTGGAGCGCAATGACTCTTTCCATCGCCGCCACGACGGTAGCCAGATCGGCCGTGCCGTCATCGTCCAAAACTTTCATGGAGTGCACGCTCGCACCGGGAGCGATGCCGACGAGACCGGATGAATTGTCCTCGGCCGCGGCGATCATCGCGGCGGGGTAGCCGTGCATTTGGGCATCCAGACCATCCTGCGAGTTGCTCAGGTTGTCCGTTGCCACCTCGTTGAGGTCATAGCCGTGAATGCCGGAGTCGACCACATACACGGTGACGCCCTCCACGGACCCTCGCCAGTCTCCGGATCGTGCGATACTTGAGTTGCCCCCGACATCGCTGATGTTCCAGGGCGACTGCTGGAATGCCACGGGGATCGGCAGCATGGTCTCCGGAGGATCGACCGGCAGGTCCGGCTCGACCGACAGGATGTCGGGATCTCCCGCCATCTCCTCGAGGAGATCTCGCAGCTCACCTTCCGGAACCCAGGCCGCCAGGCCCCAAAACGCGTATTCGTAGTGGTAGCGATCGACAAGCTTGTAGCGGTCCACCAGCTTGTACCTGTCCACAAGTTTCGAGGACTTGATGATGATACCGACCTCATCGCCCTCCTTGCCGGCCCGCCCGGAGCGGATGGCCTGATCAAACAGCTCCGCGTGGCGAATCTTGGGGTCCGGGGAAGAGGCCGCGGGCTCCGGAGAAAGCAGTTCGTTGGAACAGCCCGAGAGCAGTCCAAGGATCAGGACGGGAGCGGCAAAACGGACGGCGGTCCGGAGAGACAAAATCAAAGCTTGCAGGGGGCAAGTACAGGGAGTGCAAGCGGGGTATCGGCAATTTTGGCTGCGACTTAAGCGGTGTGCGCTGTGTCGACAGAATCAATCGTGAGGCTTCCTTGCGGACCGCGCGTCACAAAAAAAACCGCGACACATCGTGCCGCGGCCTTCCTGTGGAGCTATGGAGAGTCGAACTCCAGACCTCTTGGGTGCGATCCAAGCGCTCTACCACCTGAGCTATAGCCCCTTGGCGGCGCAAACGAGAATCCATCGCACGCTGTTCCTGTGAGACGCCCCCGGGCCGGTGCTCCGAGACCTGCGGTGGCCGTGCGGCTTCGTTGCCAATTCGCCCCCGGAATCGAACATTTTGCACCGTTTGCGGGTACTTTCAGTCTCCGCACACGAGAAGCAGACAAGCATGAGCACGCCCCGCAAAGAGGATCCTTTCAACGCACGCGACACCTTCGACACCGGCTCCGGCACCGGGTATGTCTACCGCCTGGACGCACTGAAGGAGCGCGGATTCGACATCGACCGGCTGCCCTATTCCATCAAAGTGCTGCTGGAATCGGTCCTGCGAAACTGTGACGGGTTCCTGGTGACCGAGGATGACGTAAAGCGCCTGGCTGCGTACGACCCGAAAGCACCGGCCAAGGAAGAGATTCCGTTCATGCCCGCACGCGTGCTGCTGCAGGACTTCACCGGCGTGCCGGCCGTGGTGGACCTGGCTGCGATGCGGTCTGCGATGGCGCGTCTGGGCGGCGATCCCGACGAGATCAACCCCCGCGTGCCTGTCAACCTGGTCATCGACCACTCGGTGCAGGTGGATGCTTTCGGCACCAAGGCGGCCATCCAGATCAACGCGGAGAAGGAGTTCAAGCGCAACCGTGAGCGGTACGAGTTTTTGCGCTGGGGCCAGCAGGCGTTCGACAACTTCCACGTGGTGCCGCCGGAATCCGGCATCTGCCATCAGGTGAACCTGGAGTACATCGCCCGTGCTGTCTGGAGTAAACCGGAGGCAGACGGTGTGCACGTGTTCTACCCCGACTCGCTGGTCGGCACCGACTCGCACACGACGATGATCGATGGGCTGGGTGTTGTCGGCTGGGGCGTCGGCGGTATCGAGGCCGAGGCCGTTATGCTGGGTCAGCCCGTGTACATGCTGATGCCGGAGGTGGTCGGGTTCCGCCTCAAAGGCCAGCTGCCTGAGGGCGCCACGGCTACGGATCTCGTGCTGACGGTGACGGAAATGCTGCGCGCCTACGGCGTAGTCGGCAAGTTCGTGGAGTTCTTCGGCCCCGGCGTGTCCAACATGACGGTGCCGGACCGGGCCACGATTGCCAATATGGCACCCGAGTATGGGGCTACGATGGGCTTCTTCCCCATCGACCAGGAAACGCTGGACTTCCTGCACCGCACCGGGCGGCCCGACGAACTGGTCATGGCGGTGGAGCGCTACGCCAAGCTGCAGGGCCTTTTCCGGACCGACGACTCGGGAGATCCGCAGTTCGTCGACGTACTCGAACTGGACCTGAGCACGGTTACTCCGAGCCTTTCCGGACCCAAGCGCCCGCAGGATCGCATCGAACTGCCGGCCGTGCAATCCAGCTTCCGCACGTCCCTCACCACTCCGGCCGGCCCCAAGGGCTTCGGCCTCAATGAGGATCGCCTCAAGGACACAGGTGCCTACGGAGATGGGGTCCTGCGACATGGCGATGTGGCCATCGCCGCCATCACCAGTTGTACCAACACCTCCAATCCGTCTGTGATGCTGGCCGCGGGTTTGGTGGCAAAGAAGGCGGTGGAGCGCGGACTGAAGGTGAAGCCCTACGTCAAGACGTCGCTGGCGCCGGGTTCGAAGGTCGTCACCGAGTACCTGCATGAGGCGGGACTCTGGCCGTACCTCGACCAGCTCGGATTCAACCTCGTTGGTTACGGATGCACGACCTGCATCGGCAACTCCGGTCCGCTGCCGGAGGAGACCGCCAACGCGGTCAAGGAGGGCAATCTGATTGTTGCCGGCGTGCTGTCCGGCAACCGCAACTTTGAGGGCCGCATCCATCAGCTTGTGCAGGCCAACTATCTGGCCTCGCCCCCGCTTGTGGTCGCCTACGCACTTGCGGGCACCGTCGACATCAACCTGACCACGGATCCCATCGGCGTGGATTCGGCGGGTAATGACGTCTTCCTGAGTGACATCTGGCCGACCGGGAGTGAGATCCTCGAAATGGTCAACACCTGTGTCAAGCCGGAGCAGTTCATCAGCGAGTACGACGGAATCGAGGAGTCCAACGAGTCCTGGAATGCCATCGAGATCGGAGAGGGATCCATTTACGATTGGAACCCGGCCTCCACCTACGTGCAGGAGCCCCCGTTCTTCATGGATCTGACACCTGAGACCCCGGTGATTGAGCCCATTTCCGGGGCGCGCGTGTTGGCCAAGGTCGGCGACTCAACCACAACCGACCACATTTCGCCCGCGGGGGCCATCGCCCCGGATTCGCCCGCCGCGCGGTACCTGCTGGAGAATAATGTGTCCTTCCTGGACTTCAACTCCTACGGATCGCGCCGCGGCAACCACGAGGTCATGATGCGAGGCACGTTTGCCAACATTCGCATCAAAAACCAGCTCGTGCCGGGTACTGAGGGCGGCGTCACCAAGTACTTCCCCACCGGGGAGACCATGCCGATTTACGATGCGGCCATGCAATACATCGACGGGGGCACCCCGCTCGTGGTATTGGCCGGCAAGGACTACGGAATGGGCTCAAGCCGCGATTGGGCGGCGAAGGGCACGCTGCTGCTGGGTGTCAAAGCCGTGATTGTCGACAGCTTTGAGCGCATCCACCGCTCCAACCTGATCGGCATGGGTGTGCTTCCGTTGCAGTATGCCGGGGGCGCCTCCGCAGCCTCCCTGGGACTGGACGGGACTGAAGCGTTCAGCATTCCTGTCACTGACGATGTGCAGCCCCGCTCCACCATCACGGTGACTGCCGAGAAGGCGGACGGCAGCACGATCGAGTTCGATACGGTATGTCGTCTGGACACGCCCGTGGAGGTGGACTACTACCGCAACGGCGGCATCCTGCACTACGTGCTCAGGGAATTCCTGAATGCCAGCCGCGTGGATGCGTAGACCCCACGGCCTGAAATGAGAAAGGGCGGCCTCCCAACCGGGGGCCGCCCTTTTTTCTTGCCCTGATGCTCTCAGGCGTCGGCGGGCAGCTTGAACGTCACGGGCAGACTCATCTTGACGCGAACCTTCTGGCCACGCTGACGGCCGGGCTCGAACCGCATGGTTTGCAGGGCGCGCACAGACTCCTCGTCAGCTCCGGCCCCGATGCCACGTACCACGGTGATATCGGTCGGATAGCCCTCTTCATCGACCACAAACTGGAGGATCACGCGGCCCTCGATGCCCGCCTTCTTGGCGATGACCGGGTACCTGATCTCGGCTTGCAGCGCCCCGAGCCCCCCGATCAACTGCGGCATCTGCTCCACGACCACGAACTCCTCGCCGGTCGAGTTCATGCGTGGTGCCGGGGCCGCCCGCTCGTGTCTGGTCTGGCCCGCGGGACTCACGGCATGCGTGACGGACGCGTGGCCGGGGACCTGCACGGTTTCGGAGGAGACCAGCCCGCCCGCATGCGTGATGCGCACCAGGTAGGTACCCGCCGGGATGGCATGAATGGAGTAAAACCCGTCCGGTCCGGTCGCCGCTCCGTAGGGCGTGCCCTCCAGGGCCACGTTCGCGCCCACAAGCGGCATGTCGAGTGCGGTGTCGGTCACCGTGCCCGAAAGCACGTAGAGTTCGCCGGACTGTTGCTCAACCTCTTGCGTGCAGGCCGTCAGTAGCATCAGGGCAAGCGCCGGAAGCAGGGATCGTTTCATCGGAGCGTGTGGGTTTTCCTGTAAGACCCACTCTCACCGACAGAGTTGCTTATTCCGGAGTTCGGCGGCTACTGCACCACCTCGATGAGGAGCATGCCGGAGTCGTCGGCCTCAAAGGATACCTCCCCGTAGCTGACCATCGTGATTTGGCCGGTGAGCACCTCTCGAACCACCGTGTCGTCGGGGAAGACAGACGCGACCTTGATGCGGGTTGCTCCCGAGGCTCCGGCCACGATCACCACCTCATCGGTCGAGTCCCTGTCCAGTCGCAGCCCGCGATAGAATGCGTAGCCGGCCGCATCGAGCCGTTCATGCAGACCACGGGCGATGGCCGGGTGCCGATCCCGGAACGCGATCAGCGCGGACCAGCCTTCGGGGGTCGGATCGGGCAGGACGACATCGCCCGGAACGAACAGCATGGTCGGATCGGCGATGGGCACCGAAAACGCCTCGGCCGGCAGGTCTGGTCTGTCCGGTGTCGGGGCGCGCGAGACGAACACCGAGTCGACGGCCACCCAGTCTACGCCGCTCTGCGCGCTGACCGGGATGGCAGACATCAGGGCCAAGAGAGCCAGGACTCGGATCATTCGGGCGTGCGGCCGCCGCATACAAACAGTTCGTTCTGTCGCCAGGCACAATCTACGTCCATGAATCCGGCACGCTCCATGGCCTTCATCTGCCGGTAGAGTCCGATCGTACCCGCGCCGTCAGCGACGATGAGGTGACCTCCCGGGTTGAGCGCGTCGAAGATGCCCTGGAAAAGAAGTTCGTAGTGCGACTCCGCCTCCGCACCCTCGATGTCCGCACCTACAATGTCCTGCAAGGCCAACGACGCGACCACCACATCAAACGGGCCGCCCGGTATGGCCTCTCCATCCGCGCGGATTTCCGCCCGAATGGCCAATGCGCCATCACTGATTTCCGCCAGCTTGGACTGCGCCAGCACCAGCAGGTCCTCATCGCGATCCAGCAACGTGAGGCGGATTCCCGGGTACGCCGACATCACCGCGAAGCCCGCGTTGCCGGTGCCACAGCCCAGGTCGCAGACCGACACGCCCGGGCCCAGCGGCGGCAGGGCCGCGAGGATCTCCTCCAGCATCGGCATGACGAGCGGAATGCGACGCTCCACGTGGAGGTCGTACCAGTATCCGTTCTGCCAGAAGCCTCCCTTGCCGAGAAGTCCCTTGCGCCAGCTGGGTGTTTTCATGCGGTTTCTTCGAGTGCGAGAGCGTTTCACCCTGAGCATCGCGCCATGATCCCCCATCCGCGGCCTTTTCTCTGCGGGTGGGGTTGGGGTTGGGGCGGGCGCGGCGGTCGGGGCGGTCCGGCGCGGCGCGGGGGTGCCGGTCGGCGCGGCGGTCCGGCGCGGCGCGGGGGTGCCGGTCGGCGCGGCGGTTGGCCCGGGGCGGCGCGGCGGTTGGCGCCGCGGTCGGCGTGATCCGTGCGGAGTGCCTGCGAGCCCATCGCCCGTATCCGGCCCGACATGGAAAACGGGGCCCGTTTTACACCTCGGAGCCGGCACCGGCGCCGCCTGAGTGTAAAACGGGGGGTGATTTACACTCCGCCCCTCAGACGGGCCGGCCTCCGTGTGTAATCCCGGGGGTGTTTTCCACATCGCGGGCCCGGTAGGCTCGAGGCGGGGTCGTAGGGCCGGCGCGGCGCGGCGCCTGCGGTCGTGGGCGGCCCGCGGCGGGGTGTCCGCGAGCCCATCGCCCGTATCCGGCCCGACATGGAAAACGGGGCGCGTTTTACACCTCGGAGCCGCCACCGACGCCGACGGAGTGTAAAACGGGGGGTGATTTACACTCCGCCCCTCAGACGGATCGGCCTCGGAGTGTAATCCGGGGGTGTTTTCCACATCGCGGGCCCGGTAGGCTCTAGGCGGGGTCGTGGGGCCGGCGCGGCGCGGCGCCTGCGGTCGTGCGCGGCCCGCGGCGGGGTGTCCGCGAGCCCATCGCCCGTATCCGGCCCGACATGGAAAACGGGGCGCGTTTTACACCTCGGAGCCGCCACCGGCGCCGCCGGAGTGTAAAACGGGGGGTGATTTACACTCCGCCCCTCAGACGGGCCGGCCTCCGTGTGTAATCCCGGGGGTGTTTTCCACATCGCGGGCCCGGTAGGCTCAAGGCGGGACCTCCACGCCGGGGCCGGCCACACCCGGGCGCCACCCCCCGCCCCCAACGCCCGCGTTTGCACTTACCGGACACGCTAACTATCATTACACATGATACATGTATGTGACACTGTCTAGCCATGTCCAGACGGCTTACCGAGAAACAGCGCTCATTCCTCGACTACCTGAAACGCTACAATCGCACGACGGGCGGTTGGCCGACGTATCGGGAGCTGATCGACGAATTCGAGTACCGCTCCCCCAACAGCGTCACGCAAAACCTGGAGGCGCTGACCAAGAAGGGCTATCTGGAACGGGACGATGACGGCTATCGCTTCCCGCCGCCGGAAACGGACGGTGTGGCTACGCGCGGCATTCCCATTCGGGGCATCATCACGGCCGGCACGCTGCAGGAGGCGGTCGATGCGCACTTGGGCACGATCACCCTCGACATGCTCTTCCCCAGCATAGACCGGATCTTCGCCATCCGCGTGTCCGGTACCTCCATGATCGGTGCCGACATCAATGACGGAGACTACGTGTTACTCATGGATGACGACATCCCGAATGGCGGGATCGGCGCGGTGCTTTATAACGGAGAGACCTCACTGAAGCGCGTCTTCTATGACGAGCGCGGACTCCGCCTGGAGCCGGCCAACCCGGAGTACCAGGCAATCCAGATCCGCCCCGACGTGTTTGAGGAAGTCCGGGTCCTCGGGCGATACGTGGGCCACGTCAACCACACGGGGATCTACAAGCGCCCTGCGGCCTGAGTGCCCGAGCATCCAGCGCCCCGAGCCCCGCGGGCCAGCGACCTGACCGCCCCGCGGCCTGAGCGCCTGCGCCCCGAGCCCCCGCGGGCCAGCGCCCCGGCCGCACGGTGCGCAGCCCGACCCGACCGCCGAGCCCCCCCCGGCCGCACCGATCCGCAGCCCGCCCAACTACATCCCGATCTGCCCCAACACGCGGGCCGTCCTACGCGGAAAGGCGTCCTCGACGTGATACTGGATGAATGACTCCACGAGGCGTGTGACTTCGCCGAGGACCGCATCGTTCATGTTCATGCGCATGACCATGTCTGCCGGCGCCCGCGTGCAGACGGCGAATGCCCGCAGCGCGGACCGCGAGGCCTTCATGCTTTGCACGCCGGCCGGTCGCATCGCGTCCAGGCCGCCGGTATCCAGGCGCAACCAGCCACCGTCCCCCGGAAGCCGGTCCACCTCGGGGCGGCCAAAGGACGGCGACAGGCCCAGCAGCCCGGCAAGTCGCATCGCATAGAACGGCCAGACGTTGCCGATGCGCTCATCGGCCTGGTCAATCAGGCGCAGTGCCTCGACCTGAAGTTCCAATACGATGGGATTGCTCTGCCCGCTTTGCATGAGCGCAGACGTGAGTTCGATGGTGCGCACGCCCGCGGCAATTCGATCCAGCGAGCGGCCAATGTTGGCAAAGAGCTCCATGTGTGACGCTTCCGAAAGCGACTGGAGATCGCGTCCCGGCTTGAAGTGGATCACGGTCTGAATCCACGACATCGGCTCCAGGGTCGAGCCGAACCGGCTCTTGGACGACCGTGCCCCCCGAGCCATCACACCGACTCGTCCGTGATCGCGCGTGAACAGCGTGACGATGCGGCTGGTCTCGCCATAGTCCATGGCCTTGAGGACCACGGCGTCCGTGCGCAGGATCTCGGTGCGGGATGAGGACATGCCTCCGTAACGCCCGGCGTTATGCGGAGTGCCGCTTGGGGTCGATGGGATATGAAGCGCGACGACCTCCTGCGATTCTACTACCGGGCCCAGCTGCATCTGGGCCTGACGGCGTCCGAGTTTCGAGGGCTCTGCATCCTGGCCGGACTGCTTGTGTTCGGGGTGGCCGCACAGGAGTTGTCACGCCGGATTCCAGCTGTCGACGAGGCGCTGTATCAGGAACTCGAGGCCGAGTACCACGAACGGGCCAGCCGGTGGACTTCCGCAGAGTTGATCGGACCGCCGCAACAGCAGGCGATAGAGTCCGCCACCACTCCTGGCCCGGTGGCCCAGGCGCCGGAGAAACTCATCGACCTGAACACGGCGACCTCTGAGGAACTGCAAACCCTGCCTCGCATCGGGCCCGCGCTGGCCGCCCGCATTCTTCTCCACCGGGAGCAGTTCGGCCCATTCAGATCGGTCGCCGACTTGGAGATGGTACGTGGAATCGGGGCCGCGACCATGGAGGGTCTACGTCTGATGGTGACCGCGACGCCCGTGCCGGACTCGCTTCGCGGCGGCTAGTGGCCAGGGCCGCACGGGACCCCCGTCAGCAGTAGCCGAGCCGCCCCCAGGCACCAGGGCCGCACGGACCTTGTCGCCAGCCGAGTCGCCCCCCCAGCTACACCTCCTCGTCCGTACCCGCATGCACCCGATCCCGGCGCTGCGCTTCCTCATGCAGATCCGCTTCGCTGATCTGCTCCATGGCCTGATCCTCCCGGCGCATGAATCGATAGACCGGAATGAGCAGGATGGCGGCCAGCATGCCGAAGCCGACCGTCGTCAGAATGATGACCAGTACGTAGTCCGCGCTCATGCAGGGAGGGAAGCGCCGCTACGAGGTCTCCATGACATGCGCCACCTCCTGGCGGCCCGCGAACATCACGAAGAGTCCCACAAACGGCAGTGCGGGATTGAACGTCACCACGCCGTAGATAATCATGCCGATGGCCATGACGATTCCGACGAGCGACGCAATGTGGGTGGCCCGCCGGTAGTCCGTCCAGGTGGCAAGACCAGCCCTGAAAACGCGACCTCCATCCATGGGAAAGGCGGGGATCATATTGAATCCAACCAGGGCCAGGTTGATCCACATCAGCATCTCCAGCATGCCGCCGTCACCAGACATCACCATCCACAGCGGATCCGCTCCCTGACCGGCACCACCAAGCAGAGCCAGCAGGGCCGCAATGCCCAGGTTCACCGCCGGCCCGGCCAGGGCAATCACCAGTTCCTGCTTGGGCTCACGCGGAATACGCTGGAGCCGCGCCACGCCGCCGATGGGATACATGGTGATGTCGAGCGTCGGAATCCCGTATCTCCGCGCCGCCATGGCATGACCGAGCTCATGCAGAATCACGCAGCCGAACACCGCCAGCACCAGGACGATGCCCATGATGGCGGCGACCACGGTCGCACCCAGGTACATGTACCACGCAAACAGGCCGCCCAGCAGGATCCAGAAGGTCCAGTGGACAAAAATGCCGATCCCCGATACGGTACCTATGCGTGCGGATCCTTTCATGTGCTCTATCGGCGCCCTTCAAGCGCCAGCAATCGCTGAATTCTCTTGTCCGTAGACGGGTGTGTCGAGAAAAGGGTGCGCAGTCCACTCATTCCGCCCGCAAACGGGTTCACAATGAACATGTGGGCGGTGGCCGGATTGGCATCCATGCGAACTCGCTCCGCACCGGACTGCAGCCGCTCCAGCGCGCTGGCCAACGAGCGCGGATTGCCGCAGATCTCCGCTCCGGTTCGGTCTGCTGCAAACTCCCGGGCCCGGGAAATGGCCATCTGAATAATGAAGGCAGCAAGCGGCGCCAGGAAGATCATCAGCAGATTGACGATGGCCCCTCCGCGATCCCTGTCACCTCCGGCAAACATGCCGAACCGCGCCAGCATGGTAATAGCCGCCGCCAAAGTGGCCGCAATCGTCGATGTGAGGATGTCCCGGTTCTTGATGTGCGCCAGCTCGTGGGCGATCACGCCCTCCAGCTCCTGAGGACTCAGAAGGCGAACGATGCCGTTGGTGACGGCCACGGCCGCGTTCTCGGGGTTGCGGCCGGTAGCAAACGCGTTCGGCTGATCATTCGGGATGACGTAGAGCTTCGGCATCGGCAGCGCGGCGTTCTGGCGCAGCCGATCCACCATGCGGTACAGCTCCGGCGCCTCGGACGGGCCGACCTCGGTGGCCTTGTACATCTTCAGCACAATCTTGTCGCTGAACCAGTAGCTGCCAAAGTTGATGGCCACGGCCACCACAAAGGCGATGATCATGCCCGTCTGGCCGTACAGCCCGGCGCCAATCAGCCCGAAGAGCACAATCATGGCCGCCATAAGGGCCGAAGTGCGAAAGAAGTTGTTCATGGATCTATAGCGTATTGGTCACGACCAGCACGTCATATATGGCGTGGGTCCAGGCGGCTATGCCGAAGCCACGCCACAGGTACAAAGCATTGAGTGCCAGTCCGAACAGAAATCGAAACGTAAAGCTCGGCAGTTCAAACGGGTCGCCGAATGTCCCGGTATAGTGCACGCCGCTGAAAATGGCGGCGCCGATGACCGCCGCCAGCAAGTAGGCCCCGATGCGACGGCTGCCCTCCTGCTTCTTACGCGTGAAGAGCCAGAACAGACCACCTACCAGCAGCACGCGAAACACCAGCTCTTCATACAGCCCGGCACCCAGCGAAAGCGCCAGCATCTTGGCGAGTCCGATTTCCTGGACCGACGCCATCAAGGCGACCGGCGCAATGTTGTAGTAGATGGCCCCCACCAATCGCGATACGATGCCCGCTACCACCACGGCGTACAGCATGCTTTCAAGCAGCATCCAGCCGAAATAGCGGGGCCGAAGCGGCACTCCGTTCTCGCGATCGCGCTTGACCAGCCAGAGCCCGCCTACGACAAGAAGCGCCCCGATGACGAACATGCCGACATCGCCGACCATGTCGATCACCTGCTTGATCCACACGTCCGCGCCCACCCGCACCGGCACATCGGTCCCGTTGTTGACCAGCACAATCAACACCTCGTACGCCACCAGAAGCGGCAGCGCCAGGATGACCGAGTAGGTAACGGTCCGAGTGTTCTGGAAGTAGGCTTTCAGATTCATTGGCCACCCGACTCGATGATGCGCACCGAAACTCCCGCCTCGCCCAGACCAATGGCTTCAGCCACGGCCCGCGATACCTCAACCACGAAATCGGTGCTCACCGGCATGCGGTCCGCCACTTCGGCGAACGTGGACTGACCGGTCTCTGCGTTCTCAATCAGCACCACGGTGCCGAACGGCAGGGCCGGGTGGGCCAACGTGAAGCGATCGTCCTCGTACGGGCGTCCGCTTGCCATCAACCGGCCGACAAACTGCTGCGGATAGATGGATGCCGGTCCCTGAGCCACCACCAGCGGCATCGTAATCTCGGCCGGTGCGCGGGGCACACGAATGTCCTGACCCACCAGGAGCACATCGCCCAGATCCGGGTTGGCCAGGCGCAGCTCGGACAGGGCCACGCCGTGAGAGGCCGCAATCCCGTACAGCGTCTCGCCGCTTGCTACAGTGTGCGTGGACGATGCGTACCGAGCCGGAACCCGAACCACATCACCACTGGCCACCACGGCCGGCTGATCCGGGTTCAGCGCTTCCAGCGTGTCGACGGAAACGCCAAGCGTGAAGGCGATGTCGTAGTAGGACTGTCCGGCCGCCAGCGTGTATTCCCCAAATAGAACGGCGCCCGAGGAATCCGTCACGGCCGTGATCGGTGCAGGCGGAGGTGGCTCCGGAAACGCGGGCAACGACTCGGTTTCAAACTCGGGAGTCTGCACGGCGGGCGCGTCGATCGCCACATCCTCCGCGGGCGGATCGGTGACCGCGGACTCCACCCCGACCGGCGGAGGCTCTTCAACCACCTCAGCCTCGACCGGGGGAGCAACCTCTGCCGGCGGCTCCGCAGCAGGCGGCACCTCCTCGGTCAGGTCGGACCCGTCCGTCAACCGCAGCACCTGCCCCACCTTGATGATGGTGCCGTCCATACCGTTGAGTCGCTGTAGTTCTTCCACGGACATGTTGTGATTGAGCGCGATGCGGTAGAGCGTATCGCCCGCCCTAACGGTGTAGGTGCGCTTGACCTGGGCGGTGGCCTGACCGGCCACTGCCATAAGGAGGATCACCAGCAGCATACGGGGCGCCAGGGCCCCAGTTACACGAGCATTCAGCATGGCGCTTCGGGGGGATTGCAGATCTGGATACGTGTCGTGGCACCCAGGTTCCGCGCACAACGGTCGCCGGCGCTGCCGGGCCGCCATGCGCTAGAAGTCGATGTCGAGCTCGAGCAGCGCGGAGCGCAGCTCCGACTCTGCATGCCGGTCGCCGGCCGCGGCGGCCGTCTTGATACCGGCCTGGTACGTGCGGCGGGCATCCTCGCCACGATCAAGCTCCCGATAAAGCGCAGCGAGGTGGTAATACGTGCCTACGTATCCGGGCTGATCCCGAACCAGCCCCTCAAACGCTTCGAGTGCGGCCTGGAGATCGCCGAGTTTCCGGTACTCGGACGCGATGGCGAATCGGGTGAATGCGTCCTCGGGATCGTCGCGCAGGTACTCCTTGAGAATCGCAAGGCGGTCCATCACCATGATCCTCCGGCACCGCCTCCGCCGAAGCCGCCGCCACCGCCGGAAAAGCCGCCAAAACCGCCGCCACCGAACCCGCCGCCGCCGAATCCTCCGCCGCCACGGCCGCCGCCGAAGCCGCTGTTCCAGCCGCCGCCCCAGATGATGACCGGGCCGGACCGGTGCCGGTAGCGTCGCCCCCCATCGCCGTCATGCTCATCCGCGGCTGCAGCGATCGCAATCACAATGATTACGATGACGATGAATGCCAGTACGATAAACTCGATGGGGATGCCGTCTCCGGAATCCGATGCATCCACCGTGAACTCGCCCGCCGCGGCGAGCATGAGCTTGTCCACCGCGCCCGAAATCCCATCGTAGAAATACCCGTCCCGGAAAGCGGGAATCATGATGTCACGAACGATGCGGCCCGCGATGATATCCGGAATTGCGCCTTCCAGACCCAATCCCGTGGCGATGTGCACCTGTCGGTCCTCGCGCGAAACGAGCACCACAACCCCATTGTCCTTGTCGCCCTGGCCCACGCCCCAGGCCCGACCGAGCGCAGTCGCATAGTCGGATGCTTCCGCCCCGTCCAGCGACGGCAGCGTGACCACGATCATCTGGGTCGATGTCGTGTCCGCAAATCCCGCCAAACGCGATGAAAGCAGGCGCTCCTCGCTGTCCGTCAGGAACTCGCCAAGGTCGGTGACCCAGAGTCCGGACGGAGCGATGACGTCCTGCCCGCGCACGGCGCCCGCAAGAGCGACCGTCGCCAGCAACACCGCAACGGCAAAACGGGACGTGGCCCGGATCAATTGAACTCTACGGTCGGAGCGGCCTCGGCACCGGCTTCGGCTTCAAACGGCGTGCGCCGCTCGAAGCCGGTTATCGAGGCGATGATCGACCCCGGGAATTGCCGCACCCGGGTATTGTACTGACGTACCGCGTCGTTGTAGTCGCGACGTGCGGTGTTGATGCGGTTTTCCGTGCCTTCCAGCTGGGTCTGCAGGTCCTGGAACGCGGCCGTCGCCGTCAGCTGCGGATAGCTTTCCGCCACGGCAATCAATCGGCCGAGCGATGATCCGAGCGCAGACTGCGCCGCCAGGTATTCCTGGACCCTGGCCGGGTCATTCAAGTCATCCAGAGACACGTTGATGGACGTGGCCCGAGCCCTGGCGTTCGTGACGGACTCCAGGGTTTCCTGCTCAAAATCGGCAGCGCCCTGAACGGTGCGCACGAGGTTGGGGATGAGATCGGCCCGCCGCTGATACGAGGTCTCAACGTCACCCCAGGACTGTTCTACGCGCTCCTCCTGAGCGACCAGCCCGTTATAGGTGCCACAGCCCGCGCAGCCGGCAAATCCGACCACAAGTACAATGAAAACAATGACGAGCGTTCCCGTGCTTCGCATGGAGGTCCATAAGTTGGTGGGAGGGTAGAGGGCGATGCCCTTCTACCGCGCTTACGGAGCCTTTGAATCCGGGTTTCTATCGCCTACTCCCAGGAGGCCACGTCACGCAAAAAATCCGCGTCCTGCACGGCCATGGAGACCAGCTCGTTCAGATGACCCTCGATGCGGGCGATGACCAGTTCGTCGCGATTGAGCACCAGCACCAGCATATCCCGAATGCTGTCGTACCGCTCGCGGTACAGGACCCAGACCGTCTCGGAATCATCCTCGACGCGCACCGCCACCTCCCAGCCGCTGCGCTTGAACCGTGGCACCCGGTTGAAGCGGAGGTCGCTGCGGGTCGGCTGCTTCTCAACCGAATACACGCCGACTTTGACGCGATCTATCTCGCGCACGTAGTCACTCGCCATCTGTGCATAGACGTCCGGCACACGCCCGGAAATCCAGCTCACGGTGCGGAAGAGCCGCGGCCCGACCTTGACCACCACTTCCCGCTCAAAGCGGGCGCCGAGAATGTCTTCGATGTCCTCGCGAATGTGCGCGATTTCCCGCGAGTAGAAGCAGCCCGCGAGCGTCGGAGCCAGAATCAGAAGCAGAATAACGTGGGTGAAGCTTCTTCTCATTACAGGTCCTCCAACACATCGATCCGGAAGCGGCGCCCGATACGGCCGATGTCCTCGGGATCAATCTCTCCAACAATATTGACAAAGACGGTCCCATTGTCTCCGGACTGGATGACAAAGACCATCATGCCCTCGACACGCTCGCCGCTGGTATCGCGCACCAGCATCTCTACAAACTCGCCGTCCTCCGATACCCGCACTACGCGGTCCCAGCCATCTTCCGACAACTTGCGAGCAAGCGGACCCACCCGGTCCCGGAGCACTTCCCGCGATTCATAGTCCAGCGTATAGCCCCGCACCTGGATGGCGACCAGCTTGAGCAGCATGTCCGCCAGGGTGTCGTCCTCGATGCGCGCGGCCTCGGCGGCCATGCGAAGGAGGGCTCCCTTGACGTTGACCTCGAGGGTCGTTTCGGCACCCACAATGCGCTCCAGCTCATCGAAATCGAAGTAGCCGGGCATGCGCTCGATGCGCTGCGCCTGGGCTGATCCCGCCACGCCCAGCATGGCGAGCAGCATCAGCGTGGAAAAAACGGTTCTGTATGTCATGGCTTTCCGGTTCAATTTAGTCGTGCCCCACGGGGGGCATCGAATGGCTCGCCGACCACCCCAGGCAGCTGTCCGATGACATGGGGCTCCAGCACGTCATCGCGCAGGTGCACGGCCGTGATCTGGCCGACTTCCGACACGAGACCCAGGGTCCATTTGATCTGCTCCAGTGCCTCGGCCACTTCGGGCTCGGTAGGCACCGGTTCCGCAGGCCGGCCCAGAATGCCGGCCATCACGATCACCAGTACGAGCGATGCGGTCACAAGCGCTGGACGCACATCGAACGACACAAACCACCTGCTGACACGCGCCAGCATCTGCCGGCGAGCATCCCGACGGACCTCGCGGATGACGGCTGGCAGAAGATCCGGCGGAGCGGCCTCCGACGGCATGGTGCGCAGGGCTTCCCGAATGGACTTGGCCAGGTCCAGCCGGGCGGCAAAGCCTGCGTCGCGGGCTGCGCGCCCCAGGACCGTCTGTCGTTCCTCCGGACTGAGCATGCCGTCCAGGAACGCCTCGATCATGGCGTCGGGCGATTGGTTGTCAGGCTGTTTCAAGGTGCATCACCTCTTCAATGGTCTTCCGTAGCATCCGGCGCGCACGGTGCAGGTACACCTTGACCGTGGACATGGGCAGGTTGAGGGCGCCGCAGATTTCTTCGTATCGGAAGTCCTCGATTTCGCGCAGCACAACAATGCTGCGATAGGGCTCCTTCAACGTCTCGATGGCGCGCTCCAGGTGCGCCATCATGTCGGCAGACTCCGTTTGGCGGGCAGGCGAGAGCGTCGCGCTCCCGGTCCGATCCGCGTCCGGTTCTCCGTCAAAAATCCGGTGCTCCAGTTGCCGCCGACGCAACACGTCAATGCAGGCGTTGTGCGTCACGCGAAGCAACCAGGAGACCGCGCCGTCCTCATCCACCCTATCCCGATGCTTCCACATCCGGAGCATCGCGTCCTGCACGACATCCTTGGCCTGATCGCGGTCGCCGAGCAGGCGTGCCGCGTAGCCAAAGACCCGGTTCTGGTGCCGGGTAACCGTGAGTTCGAACTCCGAAAGTGTCAACGCTGGTGGGGTGTCAGGCCGGATTCGGATGCAGAACGGACGGCACTGCGCCAAGGTTACACGGCCTCGGCACGAACGTTGCACCTGCACAGCGGGTGCCCTCCCAAAATCCGCCGAACGGCATGGCCTGACGCCTGACCCGCCGCAATCGCCGAAACTTTGGAGAGCCGGCACGATTACTTCATTTCATCCGGAAGATTACGTCTACATGAAGCGGTTCATCCTACCCGCCCTGTTTGTTTTTGCTGCGGGCACGTTCATCGGCGCACGCGTGGGCGGCGTGTTCTCCCAGCCGGACACGCTGGAGCAGTTGCGCAAGCTCGAAGACGCGTTCCTGCTCATCGACCGGAACTATGTGGAGAAAGTCAGCCCGGTGAATCTGGTGGACCGATCCATCTCGGCGATGCTGGAAGAGCTGGATCCGCACTCCTCCTACATCGACAAAGAGCAGGTAGCCAAGGTCCAGGAAGGCTACCGCGGCTCGTTTGGTGGCATTGGAATCTGGTTCGAGGCCCCGCCGGAAGACACGGCCAGAGTGACCTCGATCATCGCGGACGGCCCATCGGAAAAGGTCGGCCTGATGCCCGGTGACCTGATCATTGCAGTAGACGATTCGTCCGTGGTAGGCTACAACTCGATTGAGATCCAGAACCGGATCAAGGGTCCCATCGGCACGGATGTGGAGCTGGACGTGGTGCGCCGTGGTGTGGACGAGCCCGTGGAATTCGTGATCACGCGTGGCGAGATCCCGCTCTATTCCATCGACACTTCGTACATGATGGACGATGAGACCGGCTACCTGCGCATCGGTCGATTCGCCATGACCACGCACCAGGAGTTTCTGCAGCATACGCGCGCGCTGATCGACCAGGGCATGCAGCGCATGGTGCTGGATTTGCGGGACAACCCAGGAGGCATCAAGCAGACCGCGGTCCTGATTGCCGACGAGTTTCTCCCGGGTGGGCACACCATCGTCTATACCAAGGGACGTGTGGAGCGCGAGTCCGAGCGGGACGTCTCCACCGACGGTGGCCTGTTTGAAAACGGACCAGTCATCGTGCTGGTCAACGAGAACACTGCGTCCGGCAGTGAGATCATCTCGGGCGCGCTTCAGGATCACGACCGCGCGCTCGTGGTCGGTCGGCGCACGTTCGGCAAGGGACTCGTGCAGCGTCCGTTCCAGCTTCGGGACGGCAGCATCCTGCAGTTGACGGTCAGCCGGTACTACATGCCGTCGGGCCGCCTGATTCAGACCGCTTATGAAGACGGCAGTCTGGAAGACTACTACACTTCCAAGTTCGGCAGCCTGCGCCAGGCCACGTACAACGTGTCCGAATACCTCGATGACCTTCCGGACTCGCTGCGCTTCAAGACCACGCACGGGCGGACCGTGTTTGGTGGCGGCGGTGTGATGCCCGACATCGTGATCGCGCCTGACAGCGTAGGTGGCATGAACGCCCCGATCCTGCGCGCCATCGTGCGCCAGGGAGCGGACGTGCGATTTGCCCGGGAGTGGTTCCTGGAGCGTGAAGCCGCCTTCCGGGGCACGTGGATGGAGCGCCAGGACGAGTTTGTGGACAGCTACGCTGTGCCTGAGAGCTTTATGGAAGGGTTCTGGGACTACGCCGAGGGGGTCGGCATTTCCATCACCGATGGAGACTCCCGCGCGGAGGACGGAGTCTTTTCAGCGGAGGATCTCGCTGAGTCGGAGGCGCTCTTGCGCACCGTGCTCAAAGCCCGACTTGCCCAACGACTCTACGGCAGCGAGGCCTGGTTCCCGATCTTCAACGCCATCGACCCCACGGTACTCAAGGCCCAGGGCATGTGGACGGACGCTGCGGAGCTGGCCGCACTGCCGCCCGCGGAGGACGCGGAGACGCGGGGCGACTGAGTTGCCGTTCCGGATCCCGACCCGCACAATGATCGGTGCGGGTTTGCTGTCAAAGCTCCCGGAAGTCCTGTCGAGCTACGACGCCGGCACGGCGCTCGTGATCACCGATCCCGGGGTGGCCTCGGCGGGAATCGCGGACCGGGTCTGCGGCCTGACGGAAACGGCCGGCTTTCGGCCCGTGGTCTGGGACCGGGTGCGCCCGAACCCCCGGACCAGTACGGTCGATGAGGTTGCTGCCCGCTACCGAGACTCGCGGGTCCGGGTGGTGGTCGGCATCGGAGGCGGATCAGTGCTGGATGCGGCCAAGGGCATCGCCCTGATGTTGCAAAACTCCGGTCCCGTGGCCCAGTATCAAGGCCGCAACCGGTTCCCCAACGGATCCGCGCCGTTTGTGGCCATCCCGACCACCTGCGGCACCGGCTCGGAGGTCACCTGGGTGTCCGTATTGACCAGCGAGGCCGAGCGGCGCAAGATTTCGGTCAAGGGAGATCGCATGTTTCCGGCCTGGGCCATCGCTGATTCTGAATTGCTTGCGAGCCTGCCGGAGCACCTGATTGCCACCACGGCCATGGATGCCGCCACCCATGCCGTGGAGGCGGCCGTAGGTCGGCAGGCCAACCCCGCCAGCGACGCGCTGGCCGCCGGCGCTCTCCGGCGGATCCTCGACCATCTCGAGTCGGCGGTCGAGAGGCGCACACCCAAGTCTCTGACAGCCCTCATGGAGGCATCCACCCTGGCCGGTATGGCGTTCGGCAACGCCGACGTCGCCGGCGTGCATTGCCTGTCCGAGGCCATCGGCGGCCGACACGATTTGCCGCATGGTGCGCTCAACGCGGCGCTGCTGGTGCCCGTCCTGCGCTACCAGGAACGGGAAGCCGCCGGCAAGCTGAACACGTTGGGTGAGGCCTGCGGAACACCGGACCTGCTCTCCGCGCTGGAGACGTTGTCGCGCGCGGTAGGAATTCCTTCATTCCGGGAGCTTCGCGTGCCCAGGGAAGACTACGAGCCCATCGCCCGGGAAGCCGAACAGAACGGCTCCAACGGTTCCAACCCGAGGACCATGACTGCGGCCGACTATTTGGCTATTCTGCGGGAGCTTTAGCCCCCCGCCCTTGCCCGACATTCGTTCCGAGGCGCTGCAGGCCGCGGAGTTCTCCTGGTTTGCGCCGATATGCGACGGAGACGACCGCTACCTGGGTGCGCGCGATCCCGCCTTCCGTTCGTCCTGGGAGAACACGTCTCGCGTCCTGCTGGAAGCGGACCGCCTGGGGTTCCGAAACAGCCTCTGCCCCAGCTCCTATCAGGTGGGGCAGGACACGTGGACGTTTGCAGCCGCTCTGGCACCCAGCCTTCGAACGATGGGGTTGTTGCCGGCCGTGCGCATGGGAGAACTCCATCCGCCGATGCTGGCCCGGGCGATTGCCACCCTCGATCACATCCTCAAGGGTCGCCTGACGCTGAATGTGATTTCGTCGGACCTGCCGGGTGAGACGTTGTCGTCGGAGGATAGATATGCCCGTTCGGCCGAAGTCATCCAGATACTGAGGCAGGCCTGGACCCGGGACGAAATAGACTTCCGGGGAGACTTCTACCGGTTGGCCCTGCCCTCCGCACCGGTGAAGCCCTACCAGCAGAACGGTGGGCCGCTGCTCTATTTCGGCGGGTACTCGCCGGCGGGGCTGGACCTGTGTGCGCGCGAGTGTGATGTGTATCTGATGTGGCCTGACACGGAAGCCGGGCTCACGAACCTGATGGAGGAGGTCGGGCGCAGCGCGGCGTCGTACGGTCGCACGCTGGACTATGGATTGCGCGTGCATGTCGTGGTTCGGGAGACGGAGGCCGAGGCTCGGGCCTGGGCCGCATCGCTCGTATCGCGGCTGCCCGAGGCCCTGGGGACCGACATCCGGAATCGCTCTCAGGACGCTCGGTCTCTGGGAGTGGCGCGACAGACTCGTCTTCGCGAGGATGCAGATACCGACGGCTACGTGGAGCCCGAGCTCTGGACCGGCATCGGACGCGCGCGCTCGGGCTGTGGCGCGGCGCTGGTCGGTGATCCGGACCAGGTTGCTGCCAAGCTGCAGCGCTACATGGACATGGGCATTCGCTCCTTCATTCTGTCTGGATATCCGCACCTGGACGAGTGCCGGCTGTTTGCGCGGCACGTGTTGCCCCGCTTCAGGACGGCCTTTCTGCCCGATGTCCAGGGGCGTGTGTCCTCTGCGACTCCGGAAACTCCGCTCGGCGCGGGGCCGCGCTTCTGATGCTGGACCTGGGGATCGTACTTGCGTACTTCGTGGCCATCATGGTCGCCGCGCTCTGGGGCCGCGACCGGGGTGAAGTGACGGTAGAGCAGTACTTCCTGTCGTCGCGCAGTCTCCGCTGGCCGAGCGTTGCGCTTTCGACCATCGCGACCAACATCCAGGGCTACCAGTTCCTGGGCATGATGGGCTCAGCGTACCTGTTCGGGATTGCGCAGGCCAGCCTGGAGATCAACGCTGTTCAGGGCATCCTGCTTGCGGTGTTCGTCTTTGTGCCGCTGTATATGCGCTCCCGGGTCGTTACGGTCACCCAGTTCATCGCAGAGCGCATCGGACGGAAGGCGGCGCTGGTCTACTCGGGAGCGAACATTGCGCTCTTCAGCACGATTACGCTGGGCGCCGCCCTGTTCTGGGGGGCCTACGCCGCCGACCTGGTCTTCGGGGACTACCTCGCTGTGATCTCCCAGGATCGGGTGGTGCGCATTGCTGTGTTGCTCGTCGGCCTCGGTGTGTTCTCGGCCATCTACACGTACCTGGGCGGATTGGCAGCCGTGGTGCGCACCGACGTCGTGCAGTTCGGCATCCTCTTTCTGGGTGGCTTTGTGGTACTGCTTGTTGCCATCCGGGAGGTCGGCGGTTGGGGGCAGCTCTACGTACGCACTCCAGAGCTCATGCAACTGCACCTGCCGCGGGAGCACCCGACCCTGCCCTGGACCCACATGTTTGGGCTCTTCCTGCTGAACATCAACTACTGGTGCGCCAACCAGTCGGTATTGCAGCGGTCACTGGCCGCCCGAAGCCTGAAGGATGCGCAGGTCGGACTGATGGTGGGGGGCGTGCTGAAGTACGCCATGGCCGTTCTGATTGTCGTGCCAGGCGTGGCGCTGGCCGGAATCCTCGGGGCCGGGGGGCTGGACGAGCCGGATATGGCGTTCCCGTATCTGGTGACGACCTACCTGCCCATCGGTCTGAAAGGGCTGATTCTCAGCGCGCTGTTCGCATCGCTCATGAGTACGGTGGACTCCACCTACAACTCACTGGCCACGCTCTGGTCCGTGGATCTGTACAAAGGCTACTTCCGCCCGGCAGCGTCGGAGAGCCAGGTCGTGCAGGCGGGACGGCGTGCGATCCTTGTTGCGCTAGTGACCGGCTGCCTGATGGGACTGGTGCTGCTGTACCTGAAGTTTGAAGACCCGGGCGCGGCGTTCACGCACACGCTCAACGAACTCCGGTATTACATCAACTGCGGCATCGTCGTGCTCATCTGTACGGCGGTCCTGGTGGCCGTTCCGCGGGAGCGGATCGTATTGCTGGCGTTCTTCCTGACCATCCCATTGAACCTGTTCATCCTGCAGGCCTTCCCGGCCATGAACTACTTCGTGCGGGCGTTCTGGGTCATCGTGATCGCGTTTGGCGTCATTGCGCTGACCACGCCGCGACGAAACTGGGTGTCGGGAGGTGAGCTGTTGACCTCGCACTCCCCGTCGGTGGCGCGCGCCGGCCTGCTTCTGGCGGCTTCTCTTGTGGCGCTGCATGTCGTCTTCCATTGACGTGGCTCCGGGGCTGGCGTCTGAAAACCTTTACATATGTTCGTACTGTCACGATCGTGACAGACAACTGATCTGGGCCAGGGTGCCTCGGTGCTTTGCTGTCTTTTTTCTGACAGAACTTTGCGCAGCGCGAGACGGATTTCTACCATGAAAAGCGCGTTTTTTGGCCGTTTTTGGAGCGTAGGACAAATCCTACAGCCAATACGGAAAGCGCCTACAGGCCTTTCGGAAGAAAACGGACAGAATCCGGGCTTCAGAAGCTGTAGTTACAGTGGGCGGCAGCCGATAGCATGTGCAAGGTCCGCTGCCAACCCGACAGCCGCTGACCTGATCAGCACTTTGACAATACCGCGTAACTGACTGGACGCGGTTCTGGCGATTGCCCGACGCGGGCCTAGACTGGGGGGGTCGATGGTCCAGGCGTAGGTGGCAATCAACGAAGGAAGAGCCCCCGGCAGTTCGGTTGCCGGGGGCTTTTTTTGTGCACTCGGTCCCGCCTGGCGCATGCGGACCGTGCAGACGCGCGAAGCGCCTGCTCCGCGCCGCTACCGCGACTCCAGCTCGGCTCCGTGCTGCAACTCGTACAGCCTGGCGTACAGCCCCTTCTCTTCGATGAGCTCCGCGTGGGAGCCAGACTCGACCAGCCGGCCCCCGTCCAGCACAAGAATGCGGTCGGCGTTCTGCACCGTGGACAGTCGATGGGCAATGATGATCGTCGCAAGGTCCTCATCCGTACGGAATGAACCCTCGAGCGCCTCCTGGATGATGGCCTCGGACTCGCTGTCCAGACTGGCTGTCGCCTCATCGAGGACCAGCACCCGGGCCTGTTTCAGGATGGCACGGGCGATGGCGATGCGCTGCTTCTGGCCGCCCGAGAGTTTGGTGCCTCGTTCACCTATCTGCGTATCGTACCCCTCGGGCAGCTGCTGAATGAATCCATCGGCGTTGGCGAGGCGAGCAGCTTTCCGGATCTCCTCCTCCGTCGCGCCCGGTCGGGCGTAGCCGATGTTCTCGCGCACACTGCCGGAAAACAGCGTCGGCTCCTGGGGCACCACGGCGATGCCGTCGCGGAGCGCATCGAGATCGATGCCCCGAACGTCCTCTCCGCCTACAATGACTTCGCCGAGTTGCGGGTCATAAAGCCTAGAAAGCAGCTTGGTGACGGTGCTCTTGCCAGCACCCGACGGACCGACCAGAGCAACCGTACGGTTGCGGTCCAGCACAAAGCTGAACTCCCGGAGGACCGGGGCTTCTCCTCCCGGATAGGAGAACGTGACATCGCGAAATTCGATGGCGCCCGCAGGCAGGCGTTTGAGGTCACCACCCCGCTCCGGCTCAGCGTCCAGCAGATCCGCCACCCGCTCCAGGGCGGCCATGCCCGACTGCAGTTGGTTGTTGAAGAACATCACGGACATGATGGGCCGCTGCAACTGGCGCTGATACATGAGAAAGGCAGTGAGCTCACCCACCGTCAGCGCTTCTCCGACCACCAGCCAGCCTCCGTAGATCAGGATCACGCCGATGCCGTAGGTGGCGGTCAGCGTGATCAGGGCCTCCATCATGCCCACGTCCTTGCGACGGTCGAGGTTGAATCGCACGTAGGCGCCGTTCTCTTCGCCAAAGCGTTCTGTCTCCTCATTCTCGGCTGCGAAGGACTTCACCACCTGGATGTTGCCGATCGCTTCGCTCGCGACGGCCGTCATCTCTCCGACCCGGCCACGAATCTTTCGCGATGCCGCCCGCAGTGGGCCCTGGTAGTGACGCGTGATCCAGGCCAGGAGCGGGGTCACGACCAGATTCACCAGTGCCAGCTTCCAATTCATCACAATGACGATCACCAGCACCACCAGAATGCTGAACAGCTGGCCGGCGAGGCGGGTCGAGCCCGCCTGAATCATGCCCTCAAGAGCGTTCACGTCCGAGACCACGCGGGAGACCAGCGAGCCGGACCGCTCGTCTGCGAACCTCGATACCGGGAGCCGAAGCAGTCGCGAGTAGGCCCGCATCCGGATGTCGCTGATGATGCCCTGAGTGAATGCAAAGCTCAGGTACATCGCCGCGTAGGACACGAATGCGCGGATCAGGTAGAAGCCTGCATAGGCCGCGGCCAACCAGCCGAACAGCTCAAGCGAGCCGCTGGGAATGACCGTGTCGAATGCGTATCGCACGAACTGCGGCGCGACCGTTCCCAGAGCCGCCGAAGCGCTGATGAGCGCCGACAGGGCCACGACGCGCCCGCGATACGGACGCAGCAGACGATAAAGTTGAGTCAGACTGCCACTCAGGGCACCCTGTTGATTGGACGCAGTGCTCACGCCGGAAAATCCGAACTGCGGCGGTACCAATCCGGGATCCCGGCCGTGCTGGCCTACAGAAAACCCGAAAATGGGGCCTACCGAATATCCTGCAGTCGAAATCAGACAATTCCTACAAGGAGTCGGCATCGCATCCCACACTGGATGCTTTGGACGTTTCGTACCGTTGGTGAAGAAAAAGCCATTGGGGGTTTGTTATGCCGGCTTTACAAATGAAATCGAGTCATGCTACTCCGCGCTCTTCGGAGCGCAGTTACCACCTGTCCTGCCAGCGATGTGGGGGCATCCTGCAGGTCTTCGGCCGACTGCTGTCTGCGACGCTGGGCACCCGGTGCTCACAGTGCGGAATGGCTACAAGGGTTCCAAACCCGCTTTCGAAGCGCAACTGAGCGTCGGCCGAGCCGGGGGGGCTCGGTCCCGCGATACACGTCCTCCCTTAACCGGGAGGTTGCGCCAGGCCCCCGGCAGAGATTGCTGCCGGGGGCCTTTTTTCTATCGCTCCGCATGTGTTTTGGCGGTGCGAATCTTCACTTCAGGAATCAGCAGATATCTATTGAATCATGTCATTGTCATTATCGCCTGCCCGCCTCCCGCGGTATGCCGCGCTTGTGCGCCTTCTGGCCAAATACGGAAGTCAGGACTGGGCCAAGGGAGCGGGCCTGGAGGGCTCGCTTCGGGATGAAGAGGATCTCCCTGGAGATTCAAAGCCCGCTGAACTCGCCGCCGATCTGGAAGAACTCGGCCCCACATTCATCAAACTGGGGCAATTGCTTTCGTCGCGGGTAGACTTGCTGCCTCAGCCGTATGTCGAAGCGCTTCAGCGCCTGCAGGATGAGGTGAAGCCCATTCCCTTCGAGGAGGTGGAGCGGATTGTCTGTGAGTCGCTGGGCGTGCGACTCTCGAAAGCCTTTGGGCGCTTCGAGGAGACACCGCTGGCGGCTGCCTCACTCGGACAGGTGCATCGTGCTACGCTTCGCGACGGACGCGAAGTCGTGGTCAAAGTGCAGCGGCCCGGGATTCGTGAGACCATCCTCAAGGACCTCGATGCGCTGGCTGACGTCGCCGATCTGATTGATGAGCGATTGGACGCCGCACGTGGACTCGCGGTGACAGGCATGCTCAATGAGTTCCGGGACACGCTGGTGCGCGAATTGGACTTCCGCCTTGAGGCAAACAATCTCGACACCATGCGCGACCTGGTCGCCGGATCGAGCGAGGTGATCGTACCGGAACCCATTCACGACTATTGCTCGGATACGGTCCTGACCATGGACTACGTGGATGGCACAAAAATCACCGACGTTTCGCCGGTTGCGCTCCTGGAGGTAGACCGCAAGGGACTGTGCGCGGCGCTCGCCGACGTGTATCTCGACGGCATGCTCGCGCACGGCTTCTACCACACGGATCCGCATCCTGGGAACGTGTTTCTCACCCGGGATGGGAAGTTGGCGTTGCTCGACCTCGGTCAGGTGGCGCGACTCGATCCTACCCAGCGGGAGGGGCTCCTTCGGCTGCTTCTCGCCGCCAGCGAAGGCCAGGGCCACGAAGCCGCCCAGGCGGGTCTGGCGCTGGGCACTCCGCTGGAGTGGTTTGACCGGGACAAATACACCCGGGAGGTGTCGGCTCTGGTTGTCCGGCATCGGGATGCGACTCTGGAAGCCATGAGCCCCGGCGTCGTGGCGGTCCAGCTGGCGAGGGTTTCCGCGGAAAACGGTCTGCGACCTTCGCCGGAGCTCTCAATTCTTGGCAAGACGCTGCTGCAGCTGGATCAGGTCACGCGTCTTCTCGATCCGACATTTGATCCGGGAGCGGCGATTCGGCGTAGGGCCAATCGCCTGATGAAGCAGACCATGATCTCGAGCTTATCGCCGGGGAACGTCTTCCGAACGCTCCTGGAGGCTCAGGATCTTGTACGAGAGGCGCCTAATCGCGTCAACGCGATCCTGAAAGATCTTGCCGAGCGCGAGTTTGAGGTACGGGTGCGCGCCTTTGACGAAGTCCGCCTTCTGGCCAACCTGAACCGCATCTCGGACAGAATCTCGCTGGCCATCGTGGTCGCTGCGCTTGTGATCGGCGCTGCGCTCCTGATGCGGGTCGAGACCAGCTTCACGCTGCTGGGCTACCCAGGCATTGCGATGGTGGTATTTCTGCTGGCAGCGACCTGCGGGTTTGTGCTCATCGTCCATCTGTTCAGGGGTGCAGATCGCAACCCACGAGACAGGGCGCGGCCGGCCTGAGGGCCTGGCCCCTGGCGGCCGGCATCCCCGTCCCCGGTGGCATTAGTTGCGACGGAAATCTGCTGTCCACTAGTGGCCCATCAGCGTGATCTATTCGGGCGATGCGGTCAGTGCGGGAGAAAAAATCTGTAGCGCTGTTAGTTGCCGGCGACCGCCGCCCTGCGGTTACATTCCTGAGCACTCGATCAGGTGATCTGGCTATGCAGAATCCGTTTGCTCCCGGTGTCGGCGGCGTGCTCAGTGCTGACATTGCCGTACCCGAACACGAGGCAGAGCTTCGGTTCTACGCTAGAATCCTGACAACCGGAGGCTCCCCGCTCTGGCGGAAGGACCTGATGAACAATAGGGGCATGCCGATCATCGGGCTGGGTAAGCGCATGCCAGAGTACAAGGCCCTGCCGATGCAGTGGATGCCGCACCTCCAGGTGGCGGATGTGGGGGCCTGTGCTTCGCGAGCTGTTGAGCTTGGGGGCAGTGAGTTGATGCACGGCCGGGACGCTGAGGGACGGAGTCAGTGGGCTGTACTGACGGATCCGAGCGGGGAAGCATTTGGGTTGGTCCCGGTGATTGAGGCTGAGCTAGCCGTCGTCGAGGGGACGGGGCGTATCTCGTCCCTGACGCTTGTGGCTGCGGATGTCCCCGCGACGAGCCTGTTCTACCAGGAAGTCGTCGGGTGGTCGGCGGCTCAGGGTGCCGATGGCATATTTCGCATTGTGCGGCCCGATGGTGGGACGTCCGCTGAAATCCTGGTTTCGGGCGATGGGGCTCAGGGTGTCCCGTCGGTCTGGCTGATCGGATTGCCTGTTGGCGACCTGGACGAGAGCCTCCGTCGCACGGGAGAGGGGGGCGGCGAAGTTGTGTGGCGCTCCGTCCCGACGGATCGCGCCGTGGTAAGGGACCCGGTTGGCGTTTGCCTGGTGATCGAAGGCAGGTGAGCCGGAGTCACTTGAGACCCCTTAGAGGGTCACGGCTGCGCGACTGGCTCGAAAAGCAGGGAGCACAAACTCCTCCAAGATCGTCGCAGTGTGGTCCTTCGAGACGTAGCTACCTCCCGTTAACACGACAACTGCGCTCTGATCCGGGAAGACGACGATCCTCTGCCCTCCCCAACCGAAGGCCCAGAACGCGGGGAATCGCGAGCCAGAGTGAGAGTACTCGTGGGTCCACCACGCGTAGGAGTAGCCTCGCTGACCCCACGTGTTGTCTCCAGGCGGAATAGAGCGCAGGAAGTAGTTGAACCAACTGTTGTTGGGCCCGGCGTAGGAGGCGGCACTACGCCCGATCCACCCCTCGGAGAGAATACGCTGGCCGTTCCAAACGCCGCCGTTGAGGTAAGCGACCCCGAACTTGATCATTTCCCTGGAAGTCAAGCGTTGATCCCCGGCCGCATAAACCACGCCGCTATCTCCGATCCAGCCCCATTCAGGGGGGTCTATGCCCATCGGCGAGAACAGGTACTCGCCTGCAAACGCTTCGATATCCAGGTTTGTGGCGCTCCTGACGATCTCGCCTAGCAGGATGCTGTTGCCGCCGCTGTAGGTGAAGTCGGTTCCTGGTTCACTGATCAGAGGTTTTGCCAGGATGCATGCCACCGGATCCTCGCAGTCCATCCAGAGAGCGATCACGTCATTTCGCTCGTCGGAATACGATGTGCGCCATTCATCCCATTCCAACCCCGAGGTCATGGTGAGCAGATGCTCAATGGTTATCTGGCGTTTTCCATCGGTTTTGAGGTGCTGGTGTCTTGGCAGGTAGTCAAATATGGACTGATCCACGCTTTCGATGAACCCCCGATCAACAGCAATACCGACGCAGGCAGAGGTAATGCTCTTTCCTGCAGAATGGATGTTGTGCTCGGTATCCCACCCCCATTCCACCAAGGCCCCCTGGAAATCGGGCCCGTCCCACTGGTAGTCGTGACCGACGAAATACTCCTCGACGACCAGTTTGCTGTCCTTGTAGATGAGCAGGGAGTGAATCTCGCCGTACTTGCCCTTACCAATGCCATCGACGGCACGTCCAACCGGCACTGGATCCATCCTGACCTCCTCCAGAGTGCCGACTTCAAGGCCATCTTGGCGGTTCTCAGGTTCGCTGATGGTGTACAGGCTGGATGGAGGTGAACCACAACCAGTCAGCAGGATCGCACAGATCGCGGCGGCTGGAATGGCTGCAACACTCCAGGATGCGCGTAGTCGAGTCGCGAGGTCGTTCACCTGTCAGAAGGGCGGATTGGTCCGGGCCGGATTCCCGGCCGATTCTCACCAGTCACCTCAGGTAGCGATGGCGGTGCCGGAGCCGGCTATTACCTGCCATTCGCCCCCCTTCGACCGGGCCCAAACGCGGATGTAACGGAAGTCTCCCTTGAAGGGGTTCCGCTGCCATGTGCCGGTAAGGTGGACTCGGGTAGTCGTGACAAAGTTCGAGCCCACCCTGGCGATGTGGTCCTCAGAGTAGTCGGCCGCCGCAATGCTGATGGTCCCGGTGCGGTGGGACTCCAGGTCTGCCTGTTTCGTGAGAACGGCGCCCGAGGGGATGACGAAGACCAGATCCTGATGGATCAAGTCTTCCAGGTCGGGTATCGAACTCTGGGCGATGGCCGCCCGGATTTGGAGTTCGCGTTGCCAGACTTCGTGCTCTGTGGCGTTCATTGGGTTATCTGGTCAGACGCGGATCAGGATCGAGGTAAAGAAGTGCTGCTGACTCGGTTCGACATCCAGCCGTGAGAGAGACGCGTCCATTGGGATCGTGCCGAAGTCTTCCGCGCTGAGGTCAACCCCGTTCAGTTTTCGGAACGATGTGCGAATCCCAACCCGCTCGTGGAAGGCCCACTCCAGACCGGCGGTAAGCTGAACGGCCCCATAGCGCTTTGGTCCGGAGCCGTTGGCAAACTCCTCCAGGGGCACGCCATCCAATCTCACCGACTGGTGGTTTGCAGAGTAACCGACGGCTCCGTAGGCAAGGATCGACTTGGTGAGCAGCACACCTGCCCGCACATCCAGCCCAACGCTCGCCCCTCGCAGTACGTCCATCTCCGAAAAACCGATCACCGCCGGATCGAACGTATATGGATCCGGATCCGGGGCGTCGGTGAACATCAGTTCCGCTCCCAGCAACAGGCGATCGCGAAGATGGTTGTAGCCGACGGCTGCTCCGTAACCCACTCCTCCTCGGCCGGCAGGGTCATCCACCCCATCGAACGTGATTTGGGTGTTGTAGCTCATCGCTCCGCCCTCAACGCCGATGTAGAAACCCCGGAAGTCGCTGGACTCTTGCCCAATCGCGATCGACGGAATTAGGAGGGCCAATAGCGCCAGCGAGGCGAGTCGGAATGCCGGAGTGCTGCGTGGTAAGCGAGTCATGGTTAGAAGTTGTCGGCCACAATCCGGTCCACATCGACAATGAGGTCCCGACGAGGTTGTGTCGATGGTCTCATCTCAGGATGCTGTCTTGTTGGGGAGTCGCGCGAGTTCTATTTAGATGCTGGCGCCGACCGATGCCATTCGAATCGGGCGAGCGACGGAGGGGGAGATCCAATCGCCGCTGGCAAAAGCCGGCGGTTTCGCATACGCAATCATTCAGGATCCGGTGGGTGCTTCGGGCTCGTTCCCGGGTACCTCCGACCGGACACCCAGCAGCATGACCCACTATGTCGACGGTTTCGCTTTCCCTGTCCTTCGTGCCCACCTGGACGAATACGAGCGCGTAGCAAGCTTGATCGCGGGGGTCTGGAAGGAGCATGGTGCCCTGGACTACGCCGAGTGGCTTGGAGACGACCTGAACGTGGAAGGCACTCGCCCCTTTACGGATGCCCTTGGCGTCACTGAGGACGAAGTCGTCGTGTTCGGCTGGATCACGTTCGAGTCACGAGAGGCGCGTGATCGCATCCACAACAAGGTGGCCACCGACCCCCGTGTGACGGAATGGATGGAATCCGCCGATATCGGTTTCGACCCGAGTCGCATGGCGTATGGCGGGTTCAAGCCGCTGATTCGCCGCTGATGGGCTAGCACGCTGCCCCATGGGTTCTGTGAAGGCAGGGCGCCTCGTGCCGCCGGACCGCCGCCCCCCGCCTCACGACTCAGTATGTATCCAGTCGCGGGCCTTCTCGCGGCGTTTCTCGTCCGCGACGTACTTGTCGGCACCCCACTTGAGAAGCTTCTTGGTGCGAGGGGCCGTGAACAGGTAGGAGGCCGCGGCAAATCCGCCGGCGATGCCCAGGACGGTGCCGATCATGCCGGGCAGAGTGAATGCCCCGGCGATCAGGGCTACGGTGAGGATGAGCTTGCGCATGGAATCAGGGGCTGATTCTCCCGCCTACGGGGTCAACCCCGAGAGGTGACGCCCGAGGTCGCCATCCCATCACGATTCCTCGTTTGGCCAGCCCTCCGAGCGACTGAGTGCATCAAGGATTTCCTGGTTCAGGTCGCCCCCCCGCGCCCCATTCGTGAACACCACAGCCCCATCCCCGCTCTCGAGGTAGACGATGAAGTAGGCCCGGTAGGATTCGTTGGCTCCCCCATGACGGTAGAACCGGGTCGAGCCCTCACCGCCCAGCTGCGGCCCTAGCCCGTAGGAGCCGGGCGCGACCTCGGTCATCAGGTCCCGGGCAAGTTCCTGCGACAGGAAACTGTCCGACTCTCCCAACCATGCATCTCGAAAAGCGATGAGCATCCTGGCGTATTCGGTCGGGGTAGTCCAGAGTCCCGACGCCGCTGATTCCGGGAACGCCTCCCAGCCTCGGGGGAGCGCTGAAGGGTTGCCGCGGCGATCATGTGCCCGCGCGATGTTGCCATGGGCTGCCGGAAGGGGTTGCACGTAGGTGCTCCGGTCCATGCCTAGCGGCTCGAACACCCAGGTCCGCGCCGCTTCCGCGAAGCTGGTGCCCGTGACATCTTCGATGATCAGTTGTTGGACCGTTGTGCCGCCTCCAGAATAGCGCCACAGCGTTCCCGGCTCCGTATCGACAACGATCGCCCGGCTCTTGGCAGGACCATCGCCGTTCAGGATTTGCACCGTGGTCGGCAGATCCTCACCGGGTTGGAAGTCGGCAAAACCATGCACTGTGGTCCCGGCCGTATGAGACATCAACCGGCGGAGGGTAACCGGGCTGTCTTCGCTGTAGGCATTCTCCGGGATGGACCACGACGTGAGGTAGCCGTCCACGTCGTCGTCGAGGCTGACCCGGCCTGCGTCTGCAAGGCGCAGGCTTGTCGCCGCGGCGCCGACCTTGCTCAGCGAGCCGACTGAAAACACGGTCTCCGCGTCCACCTGCTCCGAAGTACCGGACAGTTTTACACCGAAGCCCTCAGCCCAGGCGAGGTCCCCGTCGCGCAGCACGGCCACGCTGACACCGGGAACGCCATAGTGCTCCATGCGCTCGACCAGCGATGCGGGCTCGCCGCCTTCCTCCGGCCTCAAATCGTAGATGAGTGTATCGGCCCCCGCGCCAACGCCGACGCCGACACCCTCATGGAGGGACGGCTTGCACGCGAAAACAAGAAGGATGGCCGGCACAAGGCCACACAGCACGGGAAAGGATCGGGTCATGGGTATTCTCATGATGTCGCGAGCCGAAACGGCTGCCGTTTCAGGTACACCAGCGAGCGCCAGAGCCATTCCAGTGGACCAAAACGGAAGTGGCGCAACCAGAGCGGCGAGATGGCCAGCTGGAACGCCCAGATGGCGAGGACGATGACCGCCTGCGTGACCCGGTCCACCTGGCCAAAGAGCCCAAAACCGTGGCCGTAGAAGAGGGTGGTGCAGATCACCGTTTGCAGGATGTAGTTGGAGAAAGCGGTCCGCCCCACAGCGGCCAGCGGCCGTGTCAGTCGTGTCAGATTGGCCCGGCAGACCAGCATCACACCACCCACCCATCCAAGGCTGACCAGGACGCTGGCCCAGTAGTTGAACTGGAGGCCGTAGAAGAAGAAATACGGCGCTTCCCAATCGTTGGCGAAGTTGTATCGGATCCCGTAGGCGATGACGGGGAGACCTACCACAACGGCTACGACGATCAGCGCCACGTAGAACCGGGTCGTGCGTGCTGCGCTGAACACGCCGAGCTTAAACAGCGCCATGCCCAGCAGCATCAGACCTGAGACCCGCCAGAAGGCCCAAAACAGGAGGGTGTTGGTCTGCATTTCCAGGGCCTTGGGTACACGATGGCTCATCTGCTCAAGCCATCCCCCCTGAAAGGCGGCAATCTCGGCGGCCTTCACCGCGTCAGACGGCTTGAGGTCGGCGTTGATTTCGGCGAGCACCTCCGGCGGCCAGAACGGCACGGAAGCCCCGGCTCCCAGCATGATGCCCGAGGTCACCCCCAGCGACACCAGCCCCCACACGATTAACCACGGCGCCGAGACCCGGCGAAACAGGTACACCACCATCCCGCACACGCCGTACCAGTAGAGAATGTCGCCGTACCAGAGGAGGTGTGCGTGCAGCAGCCCGAAAACGATCAGCCATCCCACGCGCCGGTAGTGGAGACCGGCCGACGGGCGCCCGCGAGCCTCAGCCCGCTGGTCGGCAAGCACGATGCCGGCCCCGAAGAGCATCGAGAATATGGCCATGAATTTTAGGTCGCCCAAGAGGTGCGTGAGCCGCCACACCCAGCCATTGAGGCCGACCAGTTCTCCATAGGCCGTCGGATCGAAGTACGTGGCCTCGGGCATCGAGAACGAGCCAATGTTCATCGTCAGAATGCCCAGGAGCGCAAACCCCCGCAGCACGTCGAGCGAGAGGATCCGCTGCTTCTCTGAAACCGGTGCCAGCCTTGTTTCCATGATTCCCGCCGCTCAGTCTTGTGCGATCCATGCCAGCGCGCGCTGGACAACGGGATCATTCTCCAGGTCATCCAGGCGCCACTCCCCTTCGACCTGCTCGTCCGGGAGCACGATGCCCTCGTGCACATAGCCTGAGCGGTCGGCGAAGTACGCAGTGGAGAGGTTCAGTGCGAGCGCCGGCGTGATCTGGTGCCATGCGTTGTTGGTCGCGTAGCCTTCGGCGGTGGGATCGCCAAACAGTCGGGCGCGCTCCCACCCTGCAAATGCCACCGCGGTAATCTGGCCTGAACTGAGCGTCGCCGGGCCGATGAGGACAGCGATCGGCCCCAACTCCCTGGCCTCGGGGCATCGCCGTTCTACCGTCGCCGCTGAATAACCGTCGATGGAAAGCACACCGTCAACGATGGACCAGCCGAACTGGGCCTCGCCTGACGAGCCCACCGAGCGGGCAACAACCCCATCGCCCAGCAGATCACCGAGGCCCGACAGCATGGGGTGGATATTGCCGCCCTCGTTGACGCGCAGATCGACAATCCATCCGTTCCCCGCCTCGGCCGCCAGGTCGCAGACGACGTCGCGCAGAGCTCGGGCGCCTTCGTTGATCGGGTCTGGGCCAATCGGCCCATAGGCCGGTACGTACACGTATCCGACACCGCCCGGCAGCATGCGGCCCTCAGGTTGATTCGCTCGCTCGCGGCTAAGCATGATGAGCGAGCGCACGTCACGCACAACAGGTCGGGAGGGCGGCCGGCGATAAGCGATTCCGGTTCCAGCGTAGTAGATCGCGCTGTGCACATCGTCCAGTGCCTCGAACACGAGCCGGAAGGCATCAAGAGCCTCGGCGAACGTCCCTGCAGCATCGACTGCAGATCTGAACGTCTTGTCGGTCTCCGTCCAGTCGACCCTGTCGCGAAACAGCGACTGCTCCTGGATGATGGCATAGACGGAGTCTATCACCGCCCTTGATGTATCCGGCGGGACAGTCTGTGCGGAAGCGACCTTGAACGATGCGGTCACAACGCACACGAGAAAGAACCTTGTCATGGGAGATCGGCGGTTGGAGGAGCCTATTCCAACGCCTGATTGATGCGGACGAGCGCATCGTCCAGGTGGATACGTGTCATTCTGTCCTGTACGCCGGCGGACATCGCGGCCTCCAGTTCCCGCTTGAGTTGGAGCAGCTGATCACGGATGAGCGGCCGGATGTCAGATTGACCGATGTGGAGATCGGCGTTCAGGGGAGGATCGTCATTCCTGCCCACGCGCAGGTTTCCCGAGCGCGGGGGGCTCCAGTGCTCTGACTCAGCCTCGTGTAGGAGGTAGTGTGCCTGTGCGAGATAGGCACGCTGGAGATTGCGGCGGTAGGTGTCGATGGGCGAACCGGACGCGATCTCGCGCCAGACGATGCCACGCGCATCGTCCAGCATATCGGCCGGTCGATACGTCTCGTCTCCGAGGAACGCTTCGTGCTCGATCATGCGCGCAAGCCGTGCATGGTTGAGCAGGCGCTGGACGGCCAACTCCTGGTACGCCCGAATGCGCTCCACAACCCCGACGTGCTCGATGCGACGAAGTTGGTCAAGCTGCAGGGCCCAATCGGGTGTCTGAAGCACGTGCTCGTCCAGGAATTGCATGGCCTTGCGCTGGTAGTCGGCTTCGATGGGCGTATACACCCAGCCATCCTCTCCATACCGTTTGTAATGGGTCCACGACCCACCCACCGCGGCTGCTGCGTGCTCGGCGTAGCGATTCCACTGTGTGAGGAGCTGGAGGTGGTGCGTTTCCAGTTCGTAGTAATCGTCTCCAGGTGAAAGGACCCAGTCCATGAGGTTGTCTGCGGCGTGCCGCAGGTTTCTCATTCCCCACTCGGCGGCTTCGACCGGATCGTCCGATATGCCTTCCGTCATTCTCTTGGGGTCCCACTCCACGTCCATACCGAACAGTGCGCCGGCAGATCGGAACCAGGGCAGGTGGGCACGCTCTACAATCCAGCGATTCAGCGTCTCGAACTCCTCATGGGGTGTGGTGGCCTCCGGGATCGGCCGGTAGCCCCACATAACCGCGAACTTGTCCCAGAGCCCTATGCGCCGCTCCGGAGGCACGTTGTCGCCGGGCTGAGCGACGTAGTTGTAGCGCGTGCGGCCAACCGACGAACCGGAGTGTCCCATGCGCTCCACAAACTCGCGACTCCGCAGCGAGTCGACCGGGAAGACGAAGTTGGCCATCTGGTTGTGCGGAAGTCCGACAGAGTGGGCCGTCTCGTGAGAGATGACGTAGCGGATGGCCTCGCCCATGTCTTCCTGGGAGAGTTGGTCCGTCTGGAAGGAGGCATTGGCTGCGCCCACCTGCGTCAGCAGCCACCAGCGCAGTCGCTCGTCCAGGCCGTGGTACATGTTCGTGTGCGCCCGAATCACTTCTCCGGAACGCGGGTCGACCACGTCTCCTCCCGAATTCGCGGATCGCACGGTGGTCGGCACGTACCGGATGACGGAGTAGCGCGCATCCAGAAGCGAAAACTCGGGGTCTTCTTCGGGTGTCGGGGCAAGTCGTGCCTGAATGGCATTCCTGAAGCCCGCGAGCTCAAAGGCCTCCTGCCACTCCTCAACCCCCGCGATGTAGTACGGAATCCACTCCTCGGGAGTCGCCGGATCGATGTACCAGACCCAGGGACGCACGGGATCCACGAGTTCCCCGCGGGCCCATGCTTCGGGGTCAGACGGCTCCATTCGGTACCGTCGGATGTAGCGCTCCGGGCGCACTCCCTGGAAGTCACTCGAGAAGTCGGTCCGGTCGATGCCGATGTAGGTGACCCGTTCATCCTCCAGCCGAGGCATCATCGGCTCCTCGGGCAAAAGGATCATCGAGTGATTCACCTCGAAGGAAACGGCCCCTCCGCGGCCGGCGGACGGAGGCGAGTGGGCCTCGTAGGTCTGGACGACACGGACTTCCACGTTGATCGGGAAGCTCCTGGTGAACTCCAGCCAGCTGCGGTCAGCGTCAAATGAGCGCACGTTGAACCGGGTGCGCGTGTTGCGAGGCATGGAGAACGCCGCGTGATCGCGAAGGTACAGGTCCGACACGTCCACCACGGATGTGCCGTCGCCCCTCGTGAGGATAGGAAGGGCAGCAATGACACTGGGAAACGAGGAATTCTCTACGGCCAGGCTGACCCGGTCGTCGGGGTCGGCCGTCTTGGAGTGCGACACTCCGCGCAGCAGGATGCGATCGTCCCGGCGCTCCCAGCGGACCAGGAGGTTGCCGGCCATCATCCCTCCCACGCTGGCATAACCGTCCTGCGTTTTGTCATAGCGGCTCATGATGAGCATGTCCCGGCCCAGGATGGCGTCCGGGATTTCGAACAGGATCTTGCCGTCAACCTGATGGACATGGAAGAGCCCATCGTCAGACTCAGCCGACGAGGTCACCACACTTGTGTATTCGGCGTCCTGGGCGGCTGCCGGATGAGCGCCGAGAAGAATCGCGACGGTCAGGATAGCGGCCAGGCGGAGGGGGCGAGCGTTATAGGCCATGCGGGAACGGCTGGGGCTTTTGGAGGGATGGCGTACGGAGTGTAGCGAGCCGCCCTCAGACGGCACAACCCGAACTCACCCGATCTACCAAAGCCCCAACCAGTTTTTTGGCAGGGAGTCGGTGCGTGCCAATCCGGTATATTCGCCTCTCCTAGGACTGCGGCCTACCATTCTCGCAAGCGACTTCGCATCCTGATTCACACCCGGCCTTCCATCGCGGTATTGCTGAATTCGATCCTGACCGTCGTGGAATGGCGGCAGAATCCTGGTCATCCCCCATTGCCATGGTTCCGGGAGGGGTAGCCCAACTTCAATTGTTGGCCACCAAGTATCACGTCCAGGGGGACCCATTGGTGATGATTCCGCGACCGCATCTTCGGTCGCGACTGGATGTGAGCCTATCGACATCCCACGTGCTCGTTCGTGCCCCGGCCGGATACGGCAAGAGCACGTTGCTTGCTGACTGGTACCGGAAAGGGGCCCACCCCGTAAAGGATCGCGTCTGGATCTCCCTCGATCCCGAGGATCAGGCGCGGTCGCAGTTCTGGGCCTATTTCATGGGTGCCTTCCGCGACGAAGACAGCACGGTCGGGGACCTGGCGTTCTCCCTGTTGCACGGTTCCGAGCCTGTGCCCCTGCAGACCATCCTGGCTTCATTCGTGAATGACCTGGTGGCTGCTCGAATCGAACGCACGGTCATTCTTGATGACCTGCATCTGGTCGAAAACGAAGAAACGCTTGCCGGGCTGTTGTTCCTGATTGAACGGCTACCCGAGTCCGTTCGGCTGATTCTGGGTACCCGTTCGGAACCGGCCATTCCGCTGGCGAGGATGCGATCGTCGGGCAAGCTCCGAGACCTTGGAGTCGGAGATCTGGAGTTCGACAAGGCGGAAGCCGAATCCTACCTGGAGGAGTTTCTGCGCTTTCAGCAGGGGGCGCGTGGAGCCCGACGGGAGGTCACCCTCAACCCCGACGTGGTCAACGTCCTGTCCCGGCAGACAGAAGGCTGGATTGCCGGTTTGCAAATGGCTGCATTGTCTGTGCAGACTGGTGAGGGCAATTCAGGGACGATCGATGGGTTCTCTGGCTCTACCCGGGAGGTCTATGACTTCCTGCTGGAAGAGGTGCTGGAACAGCAGTCTCCTGAAACCCGGGAGTTTCTGCTGGCGACTTCCATCCTGCCATTCCTGTCGGGTCCGCTGTGTGACAGCGTCACGGGCGGCAGTGGTTCAGCAGACCTTCTGGAATCGCTCCACCGAGCCAACCTGTTTGTCGTCCCGCTGGACGATGTCGCGCATCGGTATCGATACCACCACCTGTTTTCAGAAGTCCTGCAGGCGCGCTTGCAGCGACAGTTGCCCGGTCTGCAACCCGCCTTCCATCGGAGGGCCGCTTCCTGGTTCTCTGACCAGGGAGACCTTGCCCGAGCGATTCCACATGCGCTCGAATCCGGCGATGTCCAACTGTCCGCGGATCTGGTAGAGCTTTTCTGGCGCGAAACAGACCGGCGGTTCCAGCCCCGAATCTGGCTGGACAAGGCCCGCCAGCTTCCCGGATTCGTTTTTGAGGACCGTCCGGTATTGAATCTGGGAATGGGCTGGGCGCTGCTGGATACCAGCGAGATCGATGACGGCGAACGCTACCTCGATCAAGCAAGGTCGCTTCTCGATCATCCCAGCCCGAAGGTGTCCGACCAGGAGACGTTCGAATCTCTTGAAGCCTTCCTTTCGGCCGCCTATGCGTTTGTTGGGCAAGCCCGCGGCGACTGGGAGGCCACGAAGCGCCACGCCGAGCGAGCGTTGGAGCTGTTGCCGGATCACGAATCAGCCTATCGCGGGATACCGCTGGTGATTCTTGGACTGGCCCGTTTGCGCACTGGCCAGTTGGAGCAAGCGTTCCCCTACTTCTCCGATGCCGCCGATCAATTCCAGCGTGCCGGGGATACCCTCTTTCATCACGCCTCGCTCTACATGCGCGGAGAAATCCGTCTCATGCAGGGATATCTGGCAGAGGCACGCGTGCACCTGGAGTCCGCCTGTTCAGTGATAGAGGCCGGCTCGAGCGGGCCCTCCTACAGACTGACCCAAACCCAGCTGGCTTTGGTGCAGGCAGTCCTTGAGGAGGGGGATGCCGAAGGAGCCCGTGCCAGGTTGATCCCGATCATGGAACGGGAGGTAAAGGCGCCAGATCTGAAACGAAGACTGTTGGTGCTTGAGGCCGGGATCCTGGAGATGGAGGGCCACCCGGCGAAGTCCCTTGAGGTCCTCGTCCGGGCCGATCAATATCCGCCATCACCGCGGACACCGGAACCCGTCTCCGTGTCTCTGTTGCGAGCCCGGCTGCTGGCGAAACGTGGGGACTATCGCCAGGCGGCGGCCCTCGTTGCAGATCATGGTGCGGACAACGAGCCCGAGAAGCCAGCTGACTGGACTCTCCACGGTGCAATGAGGCTGTTGATGCACCTGGATTTGGAGTCAGGCATCGGGCTGAATGAGCGGGATGCGATTTCGACGCGATGCGCTCAAGAGGCGGACGATGCCGAGAAGGATGGCAGGCTGATCGACGTGGTCGAGTGGCTCCTCCTGGCAACGGCCGTACTCTCGAAATCATCCCGGACCGAGGCCGAGCAGCACGCCAGACGGGCCATTCGACTCGCGACGAAACACCACATGGTGCGTTGCTGCGCGACCACGATACACGACTCCGATGTTTTTCGAGAGGTGCTCGCTGAGGCTGACGACGAGTTCTCGCGACGCGTTCTCTACTTCCTTGGCGCCTCGGTACAGGAAACCGACGCGAGCGGCCCTGACGCCCTGTCGGAGCGCGAAACGGAGATTCTCGGACTGATCGTTGATGGATTGAAGAACCAGGAGATTGCAGATCGCCTGTTCATCAGCGTGGCCACCGTCAAGCGGCACATAGCCAATGTATACGGGAAGATGGGGGTCCGTAACCGGACAGCGGCCATCAAGGAAGCCAGGATGAAAGGCTGGTTGCGATAGGAGACGGGTGCAGACAATCGTGGAGGCTTTTACACCCCCGGTTGCACCTTTTGGCTGATTCGAGCCCCTGGTAGGCAGAGATAGGTTGCCGACGCTGATGGTCCGAAAGGGTTGTCAGCATCTCGCATCTGACAACTGACTCCAACGGAATCATGACTGCAACCAACTACAACTCTCCCTTCGGGCGGCAAGGAACACGGCTCATGGCAGTGCTTGCCCTTTTCATGTTCACAAGCACCGTTCAGGCCAGGCAGGACGATCAGCGAAATCCCGTCGCGGAGACGGACGCAGGGACGCACGGCTTCCTCATGCACGCCCGCACGGGTGCCCTGGGGGTCGGCTACAAAGGCGACCACGATGGAAGCGGTGCCAGTGGCGGATTCAGGCTTGGCTATGCCTTGAATGAACACTGGTCGCTCTTCGTGGGACTCGAGGGTTCCAGCGGTGTGGAAGGAGGTGGCGACTTTGACGGCTTGCCCGACAACGCCGACTACGCTTTCGGATTCGTGGACTTCGGTGCACGGTATCACTTCCGCCCCCAGCATCGCTGGATGCCATTCGCAGAAGCTGCCTTCTCGGTCATGGGTCTGTCCTATGATGGTGATCTGCGCGTTGACAACAAGGAAGTGACCTACGGAGGATTCGGCGCATCCCTGGCGGGTGGTGTGAGCTACTTCGTACTTCCGAAACTGGCCATCGAGGGATCCACCATCTTCACGCCCGGCGCCATGCTCTTCAAGGAGATCGGCAGCTCCGATACCGACATCAATCTGGGCACGGCAGGGGTCAGGCTGAGTCTTGGGCTCTCCTGGTACCCGTTCCGGTAGTCCCTTTCAGGCAACATTACGCCTGTGGATGTCCGATCCATCCTGCGAAAGCAGGGTGCCCGGTTCAGGCACGTGAGTGACGAATTGGGAGAGTCGGATGCGAGGCCGGCAGTGCATCAGCGCTGCCGGCCTCGCGCGCTGTTTGCGGAGTTTAGGGATCGGGATCGATGGTCCCAGCGCGGACTCAACCCATCAATCATTTCTGAGCGACTCAACCGGAGCCACACGTGCCGCCCCCAGGGACTGCCAAGCCGTCGTCCCCAGGGCGAGCAGCAACACGGATCCGGCCGCGATCAGGAAACTCAAACCCGAGACCCCGGTGTTGTAGGCAAACCCGGCAAGCCATCGGTCGGCCACGATGTACGCCACGGGTGCGGCGACAAGCATCGCACATGCGACGAGCGCCACGTACTGCTGCGACAGCAGCATCACAATGTCGGTGGCGGTAGCGCCCAGGGCCTTCCGGATGCCCACCTCCTTTCTGCGCTGTTGGGTAGACAGCGCTACTACGCCGAACAGCCCGATGCACGAAATGAAGATGGCGAGCGCAGCAAACCCCTGAAGGACGTTGCGCAGACGCCGCTCCTGCACATACATGGCGTCGATGTTCTCGTCCATGAAGTAGAAGCTTGCCGGCGTCTCCGGACTGAGCCTCGCCCACGTGGTCTGGATATGGTCGATGGCCCCCGAAATGTCATGGGGGCTGATTCGGGCGATGACCCGGGAGCCGGAGTTGATACCTCCTGCCAGGATGAGTGGCTCAACCGATGCGTGGAGCGACTCGAAATGGGAGTTCTCAATCACCCCGACGACGTTCCAGACTCGCTCGCTACCCCTGTCCAGTTCGGTCACCTGTTTCGCAATGGCACCATCTGTCCAGCCGAACGCCCGAACAGCAGCCTCATTGACCAGGATTGCCTGCTGGTCGCCCGCGACGAAGTCGCGACCTTCAGTCACGCGCATCTGCAGGGTGCTGACGAAGTCCTGCTCGACCCTCAGGAACGGCACGTTCTGCACATTCTCCCGGTCGACCCCTTGGGGTACCACGGAGCGACGCGCGAGATGTCGCCCCGCAGGGACACGCGAGGTCACCGTCACACTGGTCACGCTGGGACTTGCCGTCAGCTCCCGCTTCAACACATCGAAAGAGGCCCCGCTCCCCGTCAACACCAGAAGTTGATCCTGCTCGAACCCGAGCTCCCTGTGCTCGATGTAGTCGAGCTGATTCAGGATGTTCAGAAGGATCACGAGAAGGATGGCCGAGGCCGCGAACTGTCCCACAGACAACGCTGTGCGGAGCGAGAGCAAACGCGCTCTCCCCATCGAAACAGTTCCTTTCACGGCCTTCACAGGGCTAAATCGCGATATCACGAACGCCGGGTAGAGGCCTGACAGGACTCCCGTGACCAGCCATACGCCACCCAGGAACACCAGGATTGAGGGATTGGCGAGCACGTCCAGGAACAGCGGTATCCCTATCGCAGACCGGAAATACGGAAGCGTGAGGGCCACCAGGGCCAGGGCGACAAGAACCGCCCCAAAGCTCAGCACCAGGGACTCGCTGAGGTATTGCCGGACCAGTTGGCCCCGTCCAGCCCCCAATGCCTTGCGCACGCCGACCTCCCTGACCCTGCGGAAGGACTGGGCGGTCGTCACGTTTACGAAGTTGATGCAGGCGATGAGCAGGATGAGCAGCGCCACGCCCGCAAACACGTAGAGGTACATCATGCTGCCGTTCGCACCAAGCTCATCGATTCGGTGCGAGCGCAGATGGATGTCCGGAAGGTGCTGGAGCGAGAAGGCCAGGCTGCCGTGCATCGCAATGGGCGCGTGGTTGTCAACAAACGCAGCGAGTTTGCTCTCCAGCGACAGGGCAGCACGCTTGTCGGGAAGCAACACGTATGTCCACGCCCCCAGCATGCCGGTTTCCCACCGCGGCGGCCCCTGGTTCCACCCGTTCAGCTCCGAGTCAAACGGAACCAGGAAATCGAAGTCGAAATGAGACTGCGCAGGAGGAGTCTCCACGACACCAGTCACCACCAGGTCACCCGTTCGACCAAGCAGGGTGGCCTTGATTGTCTTGTCGATGGGGTCCGCGCCGCGGAAGTACCTCAGTGCCGCCCGCTCTGTGATGACGACGCCGTTCGGAGCGCGCAGCGCGCTCGCCGGGTCTCCGGCGCGAAACGGGATCGTGAACACATCGAAGACACTCGCGTCCGTGAAGTAGAACCTGGGCTCGGTATACAGCCCGTCTGCGTACCGGACACTCGCTCCGTTGGTAGCCCTGAATAGCCGCGCGACTTCTTCGATCTCAGGGAAATTGGCGGAGAGGGTTGGCCCCGTCGGGAACGGAGCGTTGGACATCGACTCAACGGAATCGCCCACCTGCCGCTCTGACACGACTCGAAAAATGCGGTCGGCATTGCTGTGGTGACGGTCAAAGCTGAGCTCGTACTGCAGGAAGAGGGCGATCAGCAGACAGCACCCGATCCCTAAACCAAGCCCGAGGATGTTGATCCCGGTGTAGATCCTGCCCCGCCGGAGAGAGCGGACCGCGGTCTTGAGATAATTGGGCAAGAGAGATGGCATGAGGGTTGCCGCTTCTATTCCGTCTCGATTCCTACCGGAAAGGGGGGCCTTCGCGTGTGGTGAAGTAGGTCCGGCCGTCCAAGAACGTCACCGTCTCGTGGATGAGCGCATGCTGGCCCGGCTCAGCGATCGGACCTTCACCTTCGGCGACGACGGAATAGGCCAGCCCGGATTCGGTAGTCGGCGGACCGGGACTCGCACAGCCGGTGACGACCAGAAGAGCGATGCAGGTAAGCAAGAGAAGACGAGTCATGGCAGGGGGTTAAGGAGTGGTGTCGTGGGCGAGTCGAAAGCCGTCTCCGCTCTCTCGGTACGAGCGGTCATGGTGAAAGCGGGCCGCGGAGCGCAGGTTGACGGGAGCGTTCAGCCAGGAGCCGCCGCGAAGCACAAACTCGACGCACGTGGCCTCGTCGTCTTCGGTCCAGCAGTCCTGAACCATTTCCCAGACGTTCCCATGCATGTCGTAGAGTCCGAAGCCGTTCGGCGGGAAGCTCATGACCGGGTCGGTGGAGGCACGCCCTCCGCATTCACCGGACACGTAGCCGTAACGAGCCTGCGAGCAGTCGGCGGTCTCTCCCCACGAAAAGCGGCTGGTGGTACCCGCGCGGGCAGCATACTCCCACTCCATTTCGGAGGGCAGCCGGTAGTCCCGACCCGTGAGTTGGTTCAGCCACGGTAGAAACTGATTCACCACGTCGTCTCGACTCACCTCGATGACCGGCCGCTGGCCCTTGCCCCAACCGTTGTCACCTCCGTCGGCGTCGTTGTCGGGGCAGGCACCAGCGTCGATGCAGGTCTGGTAAAGCTCCCAGGTCGCCTCAGTCTCCGCAAGGTAGAAGGGGGCTACGTTCGCCGTTGTCTGCCGCTGCTGGGCTGCTCTATCTGCCCACTCGTCATCGGCACAAGGCTCATCCTCCAGGCCGCACCCCATCAAGAAAGTCCCGCCGGGGATGGCTTTCATCGTGAAGGATACGCCGTGGACTGTCTCGACATAGTCTGTTGGGCGGGACGAGCCTGGTTGGTTGGTGTTGCCTTCCGGTGGGTTGGATTTGGCGGGGCTGGTGGTGCCCTCGGGCTCTTGGGCAGGGGGTTCAGGGTTGCTTTCGAAGCCGTAGGTCAGAGCCAGGAGCGCGACGAAAGCGGCGGCGGCGAGTAGTACAAAGGCCTTCTGCGGACGGGTCATTAGTTACTGGTTATCCATCCTGGCTGAACGCGACGGAGATCGACGGAAAGCTTTGACATGGCCGCTTCCTAGGGCTGGTCATCCCGCCACAAGAGCCACTTCACCGGCCCCTAGTCTGACGAGGGCGCTCTCGATGGCCGGTACGACAGGAAGGAGGTCTTCATACCGGTTGGAGGAGGCACTAACAACAATCAGCCGAAGATCGAGTCCGGACATATCCTGTTGATACTCAATTCCTCGATCCAAGGTAACCAGCGCGTCGAATTCGTCGGCCGCCGCTTGCAACAGCGCTCCGTTTTCGACTCCGGCCCAACCGCGCTCTTGAACAGTAGTCACGAAATGAGGCGGACTGAAGCGATGCTTGAGCTTTCGCGGGACATTCTCGTCCAGCAGGACGCGCACTAGGCCGCCTCAGCGTCCTTTGGAGTCAGATCCAACGCATCGTTGAGAGCCAAGGTAAGGAATGCCTCTGCCTGGGCCCGAGATACGCTCGGGAAATCATCGAGGAACGCCTCTATGCTTACCCCCGCTCTGAGGTGCTGAACGAGCGTATCAACCGGGACGCGGGTGCCAGTGAAAACCGGGACACCGCTGAGAATCCCGGGGTGGGAGTGGTAGATGTCTGCACGGTCCATAGCCGAAGCCCGATTTTGGATCTTATACGCGGTCTAAACCGTCGCGATCCACTCTGCGAATCCGTGCGGCTCGCGGCTGGGCATTGATCGGTGGACGTGGGTTTCACCCACCGGCCCGCCTAGGTCATCAAAGTGGCGATTCCACGGGTCGCCGGGCAAATCACCTAGCACTCAAAGCGAGGACTTCCAAGACCAGGCCCTACTACTGACAACCTCCACGGGCACGCCGTTCAAAGTTGCCGGATGGAAGCGACTCGTAGCAAGGCCCCTGACAAAGGCATCCGTGATCTCCTGAAGGTCGTTCCTGGTGACTTTGATCTCTCGCACGCAACCGTTGACGTCAACCAGGAATTCAGCCTCCGAGAATAGCTCCACTCCGCCAGTTCGGATTCTGGTGTCGAGGTCGACGCGATCTCTCAGGTCGGCAACGCTGCCGATCAACCTCGGCTCGGTGTGGTCGCCTGCACTCAACTCCTGCTCTGCCGGACGCGGCCCTGGTACGTACGCGCCACAGGGCTCAAGGTCAGCATAGGGTGACTTCGTCGATGCACAGCCGAGCGCGCCTCCACTGAACAGCGAGAAGCCCAGGAGCACCAGGACCAGATGGTCGGCGGCGGCCTTCCGAGGATGTGCTCGTGGTGTGGAGGTTCGCATTGGGTGTTGCGACTACGGGGTGAAGGGCCGATCCGTCATTCGAACGCGACGAAGATCGTGCTGGCAGAGGAGCGAGGCCAGACGCCAATTTCTGCCCACGCGCGCAGCTGGAGATCACGACCTCGTGTCCATCGTACAGACTGAAGTGGCGCAATGCCTGATCGGGAAGTCCACGGGTTCGAACCCTACCTTCACCCCTTCCCTGTGCCTCCTGATCTGAGGGTACGTCCCATGACCGCTCAGCTGGAACCAGTTCTTACACAACACCTCTTCGGGCCTCTCCACGAGGAGCTGATGTCGCTCTTGAGAAGCCTGGGCGAGGAGCAGTGGACCGCTCGGACCTTGGCTGGAGAGTGGCAGGTCCGCGATGTGGCGGCACACTTGCTCGACGGCCAGGTGCGCCGCCTCTCTCTACAGCGGGACCAGCTGCGGCTTGAAGCCGACACCCGTGGGGGAGATAGCTACGAGGACCTGGTCCAATTCCTGAACCGCCTTAACCACATGTGGGTCGATGCATTTCGACGGGTCTCACCGACCCTGCTCATCGGGATGCTTGATCAAATTGGACCTCAGCTCGCCAAGTTTTACGAGTCACTTGATCCGATGGCTCCAGCCTTCTTTCCTGTGGCCTGGGCTGGCCAGCAGGAGTCGCTTTGCTGGATGGACGTCGGGAGAGACTACACGGAACTATGGCACCACCAGGCTCAAATTCGCGATGCCGTCGGTGCTCCTCCTCTGCTCTCCCAAGAGTGGCTCACGCCGCTCTTGGAACTGAGCGTTCATGCTATCCCTGTGTCCCTGTCCGGTGCCCCAGCGACCGCCGGAACGACGGTCACCTTCACGGTGCTAGGGGACACCGGAGGGTCTTGGACGGCCACCGCCGCAGGCCGTACCTGGGCGCTGGAGGCGGGAAGGCCCGACTCACCGTCCGCCGAGGTCCGCCTCAGCCCTGACGATGCTTGGCGCCTGTTCTACAACGCACTACCCATGGACACCGCTTTGGAGAGAGCCGAGGTGCACGGGGATCCAGACCTTGCCCGGCGACTGCTCGGCGCTCGGAGCGTCATGGTTTCAAGGCGGTCAACTCCGTAGTGAGAGGCGCCGCCCGTGCCTGAATTAGGATCTGCGGCATGCGGCTGCTCAGCAAGCCGCACCGTCGCGTTGCTGTCGTCAGAAAGGGAGCGACAGATATGGCGCAATTGCTGAGGGGAGTCCGGTGCGCTCAGAAGCCTTGACCGGGGCAACTCATGTCGGCAGCCGACCAACTCATGGGTCACGGCGCACCGTCGCCGAAATGACGCACTGCACATAGAGGCGACCCTCAGGCTAAGCATCGGGTCCCGGCGCCCCATGTACAGATGGGCGATCGTCGCCTCGGCGAACTACTTCTTGTGCTTCGTCGGGTCTACGAGCACGTAGCCTTGACCTGGCTTCTCAGTCGGGGGAAGTGGCTTGCCTTTAGTGCTGGTCACCTCACGGCCCTGATCGCCGCCCCGAGGGCCGATAACCTTGTACTGGCCGCTTTTTGGTGCAGGAGTTCCTGGAGAAATCTTCTTACTACCCATCTTTGTGACGATTGAGATCAGTTTCCGACATGACCTCGCACACATACTTCACACAGTATCGGGTGTTTCCAAACCGTAGTTCAGATTCGCCACATAGACATTCATCGATTCGTTACGTGCACAGAGCAGATTGGGCATCGAGCCGCCCATCGGAGCGAACCCCGCTCAGATGGCTTGCTAGTTGTGCAGGTCTCCAAACCAGAACTGGGTGCCTGGATAGCACGTGTACTGCTCGGACCTAAGAGACTGGACTTGGAAACCGTTGGAAAAGCGAATGTCCTCGAAAGCCAGGCTGTACTTGAAGATCAAGACCTCTTCGCGACTCTCGCCTCGGTACGCCCTCTCATAGCGGGCATCCTCAAAACGTACCTCGCCTGAGGTCAGTTGGTGGTGAATTGGATCAAGACGGTGGGCCCAGTTGAGGAAGTCTTGCTGTCGCATCCCCATCCACTCAGGGACGGATACCGTATCCGGTAGCTCGAGTAGCGCGAAATCCCGCATCGTGACGACGGGTACTTCAGGACACTCCACTCGCGCTCCCAAGAAGAGTTGGGTGTCTTCGGCGTGGTACCACAGAAGGTTGAATGCAAAGAGACCGGATGTCTCCGCATTTCGTACCTCGCGAGCACCGAACCGACCCGAGAACTGATCGACAACGGAAACGGTGTCCACGCCGGTCGCCTGAGGAATGATTATGGTCCTGGGCTCCGGAATTGGGTCGCTGCTGTCCTGAGCACCGGGGATACCGATGTCGGTGCCAGGATCCTGCACGGAACACGATGCGATGATCGTGGCGATGAGCAATGTCCGAAGGGTCATTCCGTGTTTTTCCCGTGAGGGTGCTGAATCGGCCATGGAGAATGCTTCAGCCAACCGGGCTTCGCCCCGGTTGAGCCAGCGTAGCAGTCCCGACGCCTGAGCGCAATAAGGCGAAACGCCCTTTCCGACCTCCGGGCGAGGGCTCGCGAAGGGATTTCACTCGGGGGATGCCGCCTTTCACTAAGTGGACCAATCGTCAGGACCCAGACGCCAGAGGAAAGTTGTACACCACGGCACGGTCCGCCTCTTCCTGACCAGAAAGAGATTCGTACAGTGCACGCGCCGCGTGATTCGTCGTCTCGGTGGCCACCCATGCGTTCTTACAGCCAATTGACCGCGCGTGGCTGAGAAGCCTCCGAATCAGCTTGCTCGCGATACCGCGACGCTGATGGGTTTCTGCAACTCCAACCTCGAGCACGAACAGTTCGGGTGGTTTGTCCGGGTGCACGTAGTCGATTCCCGAGGCAAACCCGACGACAACGGTCTCTTCTGTGGCCACGACGATGTGGTGGCGGGGGTCCTGGAGGAACTCGTCGGCTAGACGCTCTACCACCGGATTGTCGAAGACATCGGGGTCCACTGAACGAAGGACATCCCCATCGCCGTCCGCCAGCAATCGAATCTGGATCTCTTTGGAGTCCTCCATGGTGCGGCGTAGCGAGTGGTCTCGAATCGGTGGCAGATGGTCGGCCGACTCAGCCGAATTCTACGCAAGCGCGGAATGTGTTTGTCGAGCTCAAGCAGCACCCCCCGCTTGCGTCGAACGTTTTCGAACGAGCACTACAGAAGCTACCACAAACCAAGCCGACGTCAGGATTGCAGTTGCGGCCCAGGTGCCGCTGGTAAAGGGACCCGGACGAAAGGGGCCCATGATCCAAGCAACCAGCGGCCAAAGGCCGACGAGGAATCCGCCAGGGACCAGAACAAAGCGAATCAGGCGAGCTTGCTCCCCCGCCGTCCGCGCTGCCGCTGAGATCGATGCGATTCCGACTCCAATGAGCAGCCAGCTGACGAGTCCAAGCCGAATGACGATTTCCTGATTGGAGCGGAAGGCATGGACGGCATCGATGGAGGACCCGGCTGCAAGGATTGCTTCAGCCTGAAGAGGCGCCACGAAGCCATCCAGAACGAATACGACAGCCCACGTCGCAGCGCCCATCGATAGCGACAGGAGCGCCAACATTGACCAATTGGATTGCCGTTCCAGCGAAAAGCGATCTGCCAGTCCGACCGTTCCGAGTGCCCAGAGAATCGGTCCAGCAAGGATGCCACTGTGGATTTCCCGCCAGCCGACGTGGTCCGCAACGTGACGCGCGAAGGCACGAAAGTACTCCGGCGACCCAACCGGCCCTAGTGAGGAGCCCGTTGACGGGTGCTGCGCACCACCCCATAGGAAGACGACAGCGCCCGTCGTCAGCAATAACGCGCAGGCTGCGGCAAAGAGGTTCTTGTTCATCAGATACTGGTGGGTTTTGTCGAACCACGAATGATCGAACAGTTGACTGTGAAGCCGACTGACCCAATCTTGACGGCGTCAAGTTAGAACTGAATCTTGCCAGTGTCAAGATCCTCTGAATCATGACCTCAAAATCCTATCATCACGGCGATCTCCGTCGGACCCTTGTGGAGGTGGCGCTGGATATCGCGCGCGAACTGGGCGCGGATCAGGTTTCTCTTCGGCGTGTAGCTCGGCGGGCTGGCGTGAGCCATGCGGCTCCCTATCACCACTTCTCAGACAGAGCTGCACTTATCGCTGCCGTTGCGGAAGAGGGATTCCGTTCCCTGGCAGAGGCTGTTCTGGCGATCGAGCGCTCTATTGACAATCCAGTCGAGCGTCTGCAGGAAGCTGGCGTTGCATACGTCGTTTTTGCCGTGAACAATCCCGAGCAGTTTCGGCTGATGTTTAGCCGCGAGATTGCTGATACGACGCCCTACCCGGCACTGAACGCTGCAGCTTCGGAGGCGAGAGGGGTGCTCGAGCGAGCGGTTGATGCGTGCAACAGGGCAGCCCTCACACCTTCGTCAGAGGAGTTTGGGGTAGCAGCGGCCTGGGCGCTCGTCCATGGCCTTGCTACGCTGATAATAGACGGACAGCTCGGAGCCGAGGTCATGTCACCAGGTCTTGCAGCAGCACTCAGCCGAGAGGCCATCCACTCGTTTTGGCGAGGGCTGTAGGCCCGAGGCCAACCTGATCACCGACTAGTTGAGGGGCTCACCGAACAGGATGCGGTGTCCATCGCAAGTCTGCACCACGAATTCCCGATGACCGTGTGAGCGATCCCCAATCGGAACGACGATCTCCGCCCCGCGCGACAAGAACTCGTCGTGGAGCTCATCCACTCCTTCGGTCATCACGTGGAGAAACCATGAGTGATTGCCCGTCTCTCCAGCGTCGACTTCGTCAGGACACTCGCCGAGCATGAGCAGGACCGCGCCACGAGACAAGAAGCTCCACCCGGGCGCTTCGATTGGGTCCCGTTCGAAGCCGAGCACTTCGACGAAGTACTCGGTCGACGCTTCGAGGTCGCGGACAGCTAGCACGGAACGAGGACGAAGCAACTCAGCCATGATCAGCACATTCGGTTTTTCGGGGCCGGTGGCCATGGGCAGACCGCGGCATGCTACCGCGCCAGGTGTCGGTCAAAGAACTCGATCATCTTGCCAAACAGGTAGCGATCGTAGTGCCGCTCACGACTCCATCCGTGCGTAGCCCCGGGAGCAAACGCAAAGTCAAAGTCCTTGCCCTGCCGAATTAGCTCTTCAGCCAACACCGCGGTTGTCTTGAACGGGACCACATGGTCCTGCATCCCGTGGATGAACAGGAGGTGATCCTCCAGATTCGCTGCGTACTTGAGCGCCTTTCTTTCGAAGACCTTCGGGTGGGTCTGGGGGCGACGAACGATCGCGACGTCGTCGGTGCCAAAAAAGAACGGGTCGACCGCCGCAGCAGCAGCCACACCCGCCTGGAACAGGCCTGGCTTCATCAGCAAGGAGTAGACGGAGAGTGTGCCGCCGTAGCTGCTGCCCCAAATGCCAATACGATCGGGATCGACATAGTCGAGTGACTCCAAGTAGGCCACGGCGCTTGCGTAGTCCTCGATGTCCTGGTCCGCGAAGCCCAGCAGGAACTCCTCACGGAACGCCCGGCCGTAGCCGTCGCTGCCGCGGGAATCGACCTGCACGATCACATACCCCTTCTTGACCAGCAGTTGCTGCACGAGGCTGTAGTTGCCGGACCAGCGGTTTCTAGCGGTGTTCGAGTACACCGGCCCAAACAACACCGGGTACCTGGTGCCCGGCTGCATCTCGGCAGGCTTCAGAATCCGGGCACGCAGCGTGTAGTCGTCGACAAGACTGGGGAAGCTGACGTATTCCGCAGCCGTCCACGTTCGCTCCGAGAAGGTGGGCAGCGGCGAGTGTGTCACACGCGTCGCGTCACCACCGTCGTTGCTCACCACATACAACTCGTTCGGCGACGTGTCGCTACTGTGCATGAAGGCGAGGTGCTGGCCGTCTGGTGAAGGGTAGCCCGCGTTCCGGCCAGCAAGGCGCGTCACCTGCTCGGGGTCGCCATCGGACATTTTCAGGCGATAGACATGCTGCTCGTGCGCACCGTTGCCGTTGCCTGCGTAGAACAGCGCCTCCCCGGCAACACTGGGGGCAGAGAGCACATCGTAAGAAGGATCGGTTAGCAGCCGGGGCAGATCCCTGGATGGCGAGGCATCGATCGTATAGAGGCCGTAGCGATCACCCATGTCGCTCAGAAACACGACGCTCTTGCCATCCGGATGCCAGGCAGACGCGAACGATGTGTACATGCGGCTCTCCCGAACACCTCGCCAGATCTCGCGGGGCTCGCCTTCACCGGGTGCAACGACAAAAAGCTTGCGCTCGACCGCGGTGTCGGACGCGATGTCGATGAGCAGCGCACCGCTCGGTGACCAGTTGAAGTCGATAACCTGATTGGCGTCCGGGTTGGGCAGATCCAGGTATTTGATGGCCCCGCTTTGCACGTCGAGCAGTCCCACCCTGCGAATCTCGTTCGCATCGCCCGGGTAGCCTCGGCGGACCTCGTTCGGATTGGTTTCGTCAGCGAGATAGTCCGGGAATGGCACCTTGCGCATCGCCCGTCGATCCACGACGTGGATCGCGATGGTCGTGCCATCCGGGGACCACTTGTAGGTCGGTCCGCTCCAGATGCCGGGGCCTATTTCGCGTTCTGCCCGGCTGTAGCGCCCCCTGGGCAGACTCGAGAGGCTCGGGATGCCGATGTCGGTGAGCTGGCGATTCTGTTTGGAGGCGAAGTCGGCAAGCCACAGGTCCCCGTCGCGGATGTAGGCCGCCTGGCTGGCGTCTGGCGACAGGGAGAGGCTGCGTGCGCCTGCCTCGAGAGGCATGAACCGGACGTCGTCTCCCTGGCTCAACGAGGTCTGCCAGAGATCGTTGCCCCGCAGACTGACGATGGCGTCCGCGTCGGTCCAGACGATGTCGCGCACTGACGGGGATTCGGCTGCGGACACAAGTCGGATGTCCTGTCCATCGCTCGAGGAAATCCACAGGCCTCGTCCGGGTATTCCTGGCTCATTCCAGGAGAACGCAAAATGCTCGCTGTCCGGTGCCCAGGCTGGCCTGGACGGGGTCGTTCCCGTCAGCTTGGGCGTCGCGAACAGGTCGTCCAGAGTCAGTTCACCGTGCTGGGCAACGATTGTCCTGGGCATCGCGATAAGGATGCCTACGAGTAGGCAGGCTCGCCAAAGTGGCACCATGTGCATGTCTTTGTCCTTGTACTGTCGTCAAGGTACTCAGGCGCGCGGGCGCCGACCTCGCCAAGCTCATCGCGGAGAGCAGTACATTTCTCTACCTCGCGGCGCGACTGCCTCATGAAACTCGTCAGTACCCAGCTATCCTACTTCTTTAGCGACAAGCGAACCCAGCGCAATGTGCGGGCGCTGCTGAAGTACGTGGCCTTCGTGGCGGTGGTGGTCGTGGTGTTCGCCGAGCTGTTCCACCTGATCATGGTGCATGTGGAGGGGCAGGAGCACTCGTGGTTCACCGGTCTCTACTGGACGCTGACGGTGATGAGCACGCTCGGTTTCGGCGACATCACCTTCCAGAGCGACATCGGGCGCGTCTTCAGCATGGTGGTGCTGATGTCCGGCGTGGTGCTGCTATTGATCGTCCTGCCCTTTGCGTTCATCCGCTTCTTCTATGCGCCCTGGCTGGAGGCGCAGATCCGGCATCGCGCGCCAGAGCGGGTACCCCCCGGCACGACGGGGCACGTCATCATCTGTGACTACGAAACGATTGCCCCGGGGCTGATTGAGCGCCTGAAGAGCAAAGACATCCCCTACTTCGTCCTCGAACCCGATCCGACGCTCGCCTCAAACCGGTATCTCGACGGGATCTCCGTAGTCGTTGGTGAGCTCGATAACAGGGCGACCTACGAGTCCCTGAACCTGGATCGGGCCCGCATGGTGATTGCCAACAGGGCGGACACCGTCAACACCAGCATCATCCTTACGGTTCGGGAGGTGGCCCCGGAGGTTCCCATTGTAGCCACGGCTGGCAGGGAGCACTCCGTAGATGTGCTCAAGCTCAGCGGGGCCGATCATGTGCTGTGCCTGAAGAGGTTTCTGGGCGAGCAGCTCGCCAGCCGTGTCGCTGCCTCTCATGCGCGTTCGCATGTGATCGGCAACCTCAAAGATCTCCTGATCGCCGAATTGCCGCTGCATCGCACACCGCTCGCCGGACGCACCATCCGGGAGACTCGGCTGCGGGAGATCTCCGGGGTCAGCATTATCGGGGTGTGGGAAAAAGGCCGGATGACGCCGTCGCGACCGGATACTCAGCTCACCCATTCCAGCGTCCTGGTCATCATCGGTACGCAGGCGCAACTCGACAAGCTGGACGAGCTGCTCTTCATCTACAACGTGAATGAGAACCCGGTGTTGATCATCGGTGGTGGCGTTGTCGGGAGGGCAGCTGCGAGGGCGTTGCAGCGACAGGACATTCCCGTGCACGTGGTGGAGCAAAACCCCGTCATCTGTGACCGTGCCCGCCCCCATTGCAAGGCCGTATTCACGGGCGACGCCGAGGACTATGATTTGCTCGTGGAGGCTGGCGTCCTGAAAGCTCCCTCCGTGCTACTGACGACGCACGACGATGCGATGAACATCTTCCTTACCTCGTACTGTCGGCAGCTCAACCCGGAATTGCGCCTGGTCAGTCGCATTACGCACGAACGCAACCTGGAGGCCATCCACCGCGCCGGAGCAGACTTTGTGTTGAGCTATGCCTCGCTCGGCGTGGAGTCGATTACTTCAATTGTGGAGGGCAAGGACCTCATTATGCTCGGTGAGGGCGTTGACCTGTTCTCGGTTCCGCTGCCGGCGTCGCTGCATGGGAAGTCGCTGGCGGAGACGGGAATTGGGGCGCGGACGGGGCTGAATGTGGTTGCTATTCAGGATGGTGGGGAGGTTCGGACGAATCCGCCGGCGTCTACGGTGCTTGAGCCGGGTACGGAGCTGCTGATGCTTGGTAGTAATCAGCAGCGGCAGGAGTTTTTGAGCGTGTTTGGGTAGGCGGGGCTGGCTGCCGACCGGTTACCTCCTGCTGAGTTTTAACGATGAACCGTTGATGTTCGTTCTTAACCGCTGTCCCGGGCACTTCTCTGATGCAGTTGAGCCGGGGTTCCACTCTAGGGCCGTGCAATGGGGAAGACCGCTTACAGGTGGCGACATACTCCGCTGGTCTAGGTCGTTGACGAGCAGCAGGCATGGCAGCCTGACGCTCGTCCCCGACCAGCGCTTCAGCACCACTACAAACAACCATGGCTTGCTAGCTCAGTCCCCCTGAATGACGCCATCCCGCCACGCGCAACTCGCGTTCAACATATCGCCGATGGCCCATCCGCCTCTGAAGCTCCCGCTCCAGCGCGGCGATCGGATACAGATTCTGTGGAGCCCTGGGATCCTTGTGAGGTTCCGCCGCGAAGCGGGGGAGTGCCGTACACGAAAAATCAGCGAGAGTTGCGGCTGTAGAGGACTTCATGTCACCTGAGGCCTCACAGCGGATGATCCCACTCCACGGATTCCCAGCCAAACTTGGCATGGGCAATCGAGCGTACCAGGTGTATCGTGTAAACTGCTCGCCGATCAGGAAGATGGGCGTTCGTTGTCCGACTTCCAGCTCGGGAATCACGGCTGACAAGTCACTCTCCAAGTAGGCCACGCGGTGGGTCTTGACGTACCCAATTGCCGGTTGTACGTCCCGCCCGCTTCCAATTGGACCGTCGAACACCACGACCGCATCTTCCTCCAAGGAGATATTCCGGGCCACATCCGCCTCAATTGCCCGCATATCTACTTGAAGTGCGGACATCAAGGAATCGACGTCGTCGGCCTGTACCGCCCGGGGCGAGTAAACACCAACACTTGACCGCAAGTCGGTGGGTCCAGCACGAGCGATAAGTCGTCTCTCGACGCGAGTGCTACAAATCTCAGCGGAGTCGCCACACCTGGCGACGCCGGCGGCGAAACTTGCGCATATCCCGGGGCGCGTTTCCCCGTCTTCAAGCGTTATCCAGACTCTCGCATCAATGCGTCGAACCCCATCGATGAAATAGACGACACGAGGCGGCCGCTGCATCTCGGGTGCGATCGGCCGCCACTCTCCCCGAGTCATCTCAACCTCCACATCAACAACCGAACTGGTCGGCTGCTCAAGTGCCTCGGCTCCCAAAGGGCTTCCATATTCCGGAGCCCATGGCTCCACGGCGATCTTCATTTCAGACAGCCATTTTCGTAATCGACGACACGTTTCCCTCCTTGTAGAGTTCGAAACGCACCGGCATCCGTTCGGCTAGATCTTGGACGTGGGTAATGAGTCCGATCATGCGACCCCCAGCGCCCAATTCCTCCAGGGCGCTAGCGACGGTATCAAGTGTTTCCGGGTCTAGTGTCCCAAACCCTTCGTCCAGGAAAAGCGCCTCTAGGTTTGCCCCTCCGCGCACACCCAACTCTGCGACCTGGTCGGCAAGGGCCAGTGCCAGTGACACCGAAGCGAGGAACGTCTCCCCGCCGGACAGCGACTTCGCCGACCGCCTCTCATCTGCGTTCAGATGATCGATCACGACGAACTCGTTCTGGTCCCCAACCTCCAAAGAATAGGCTCCTGAAGACAACTCTCTAAGGGTCTTGCTGGCCCCGAGGACGAGCGCCTTAAGAGCGCGCTTAATCATCCACCCTTCGAAGTACTTCGCACCGAGGAGCCGCGAGAGTTCTCGAGCGGTCCGCCCAGCGGAATCCTCTTGTCTTGCCCGGTCTTGAAGTTGACAGGCTTTCTCAAGCTGCGCCTGGAGATCCGCGGCAGCCTTTTCAGCTTTCGCATAGGCGCTCTGAACGGCACCGATGGGGTTCTCTCCTTCCTTTACTTCGACACCGGTACGCGCGAGGCTTTCCTTAAGCCCCTTGAGGATACCCTCCATCTCGGCCTGCTTGGATCGCCTCATCTCTTCTAAGGCGTCAAGTTTCGGCCTGAGTCGCTTCGCCGCTGCGATTGCCCACTGCTCCAGACCCTTCCATGAGGCCAGGAGATCGCCCTCGACGCGATCTGGCGGATCGAGGCCAGCCCGGGAGGCATCACCCCGAGCCTCCTTCCACTTCTCCCATGCCGCGACCACCATTCCCGCTTGAAGCCCGGCTTTCTCCTGAGCGACCTGCCTTTTTCGCTCGATAGCGCCCTCCGAAGCGATGGCAGACCTTACCCGGGCATCCAGGTCGTCAACTCGCGCGAGGTCCTTTGCGAGCACTTCCAACTCAGGGGTCTTTTCGAGCTGCTTTGCTAGATCCTTGAAGCGCTTCTCGGCCTCTTGAAAGCGGGCCTCAGATCGAGCGGCAGACTTCTCAATCTTGCCCAGATTATCTGTTGCTGCCTTGAGGTCCGCCTTAGCCTTCTTGACGACTTCACCCAGCGCCGCCAGGTCGGCCGTCCCAGAATGGTCCGGTAAGTCAACCACAACCTGAAGACAAACCGGACACGGCTCGCCTGGAACTAAAGACCTTGCGAGATGCGCTGCTTGATGACGGTTTTGAGCCGATCGGAGGTCACTCTCAGAGCGGGTCAATCTGTCTTCGGCTTGCGCCAAGGCCTCACTAGCCGTTTCCAGCCTCGTTTTTCCGTCCTTGGAATCAGCCTTGAGCTCGACCAGCTGCGCAGCCACTGTCGCTGCCTCCTCTCGTCGGCTAAGCTGGACCTTGAGATCGCCTCGGTCAGGGAGTTCCTGTCTCTCCTCGTTCAACGCCGAGCGCTCAAGGCGAACCTTTTTCAGTTCCTCCGCTAGCTTATCGACCTTCAGGTTGGCTTCATCCAATTGTCCGGCAGCGACCGTCGCAGCCGCTGGAATTCTCAGCTTAGCCACGATGTCGGACTGAGTAGCGAGTGTCTCTGACTTCCTCGCTATCTCTTTTAGTTCGTCTCGCAACTGTTCAAGTTCGTCCCCTGCCTTCGCAGCCGCTAGCTGAGTGGCCTTCAGCGCTTTGAGCACCTCTTCCGATCTCTTGAGCGCGTCCGGTGTGACACCTTGGTAATCCTCTTCTAGACGCCGCTGTGCGATCTCGAATTCCGACCTGTGCCCGTCCGCCCGCCGGGAAGCCTCCCGTCGCAGGTCCTCGTAGAGCCCAAGCCCCAGCAGACTGATCAACAGATCTTGGCGCTCCGCCGGATTCGCGTGCATGAACTTCTGGAACTCGCCCTGAGGCAACACCACGCAACGAGTAAAGTCCTCATAATTCAGGCCAATGATGCTCGTTATTGCGTTCTCGATGTCGCGAGTGCTATCGGCTAGGACCTGCACGCCCTGTTCCAATCGCGCCTCCTTGGTGGTGGCCCTTTCAGGTGAGAGCATTCGCACAACCCTCGTAGCTGTGTATTCCTTACCACCAGCATCGAACCTGAGGCAAACCCGGGCCTCATTGCGCCCCTTACTCACGATGGCGGTCGTGGCCTGCTTACCGTAGCGCGGGACCGCGCCGTACAACGCAAACGTCATGGCGTCGATAATGCTCGATTTCCCGGATCCCGTGGGACCGCTTAGAACGAACAGGTCGGCGTCCTCGAAATCGATCTCTACCTCATCTCTGAAAGAAGCAAAGCCGTGGATGGTTAGGTTCTTAGGGCGCATGCGAGTCCTCCAGAAGCTCATCGAACAACGATATTATCTCCTCATTCTCGATGTCCGATTCGGCTAGGTACTGAGCAAATAGCTCACGAGGCGACCCATACAGATCCTCGATATTGGTTCTTGAATCCTCCTTGGCTTCTCGGTCATTCTGGTCTTCCAGCGTTACCTCTACGACACCTGAATGAATTTCGCGAACCTCGTCAGCCAAGCCTGGTCTTCGGGCCTCAGCCAGCCGTACGCGAACGAAGGCGTCCCCAAGGCCATCCGCATGCAGTCTGAATTGCTCGACAGTGCCCTTCCAGGTGAGCAATGCGCGTCCTGACGTCAATGGGACTCGGGTGACCCGAGCGGGCCTTCCCGGCTTGGCCTCAATGGAGAGAACACATTTTTCCGCTGATTTATCTCCAAAGTCCATGTACAGTGGCGATCCCGGGTACCAAACGGGTGCACCCGCATCGATGCGCTGCACCCCGTGTAGGTGACCGAGCCCGACATAGTGCGTGTTGGTAGGGAAGACTGCCGCCGGGACCACGTAGTCCAGAATTGACTGCGACTCCCTCTCTCCCCCGACTCTGGCACCTCCTTGCGTTGTTACATGAGCGGCAACCAGGTTGACCGTTTCTTTGTCAAAGTCTTTCGTCAGAGCCTCGACAATCTGACGATATCGATCGCGATACTTACCCTCGTGCTGGCTTGAGTCAAGGTTCATCAGGTCATCAGCCTTGACGATTGTGCGTCTAGAGAGAAACGGGATGCTGGCAATGACTGCGCGTTCACCTGTACGCTCAACCGTCAATTCGACAACCCCTCCATCCTTGGGTCGCGACGCAACCCAACTCGCGGTGACGTTGGCAAGCCTTAGCAACGGCGCCACGGCCCGCAGTCGTTTCGGGCTATCGTGGTTGCCCGCCACTACGTGTACGTGGGCACCGGTTGAGGCTAGTTTCATGAGGGCCTCGTACACGATTTCTTCGGACTCCGGACTTGGAGCCCCGGCGTGGAATTGATCTCCCGTCACAAGGATCAGGTCGGCGTTGTGCTCCGCAGCGATGGCAACGATCTCCTCCAGAACAGCACGATGCTCGTCGGCTCGGGAGCGACCACGCATGCCCTGTCCGACATGCCAATCAGCCGTGTGAATTATCCTCATGGCGGACTGCGTCTAGGCGTCCTCAAGCCCTTCAAATGGGTCCGAGTCGGCTGCAGGCGATCTAGGTGCGACCTCTGAAGGTCTGGTGGCCCAAGCAGGGAACGGAAACCCGATGACGAGCGGGATTGGAAGTTCGGGCTGCGATAGAATCATCGTTCCCGGTTTGGCAATCGTGGCTCGCTGACGATGTGTGGGCGGAAGAAACCCGTATTCGCTGCGCTGGGCCTCCGCGCTATCCAGGCGGCCTACTACCCTTATTGCAGAGTTGGCGATTACCCGACGTTCGACTTCACTTGCAGTTTGCTGCGCTCCTAGCAGGATTATTCCTAAGGAGCGCCCCCGTTCTGCGACGTCAAGAAGAATCTCCTTGATCGGACTCGAGCCCTCTCGAGGAGCGTACTTGTTCAGCTCATCGAGCACTACGAACAGTAGGGGCCGGGCTTGACCTGTCCGTTCCTTCTCCTCAAAGGCGCGTTGTAGAGTTACCCCGACGACAAAGCGCTTTGCTCGATCGTGAAGGTTGTGAATATCGATCACGGTTACCTGCGATTGTCGCTCGATACGGTGGTTCTCGGGGTGGGGTATGTCGCCGCGAATGAGATGCCCGATATGCCTTCGCGCTGAATGGAGACGGCGAATGAAGGCATTAATTGTTCCTTGACCGATGGACTGACCGGCCCAAGTCTGCCGGGTATTGTCATCCTCCAGACGCTGATGTATAAACTCAATCAATTGGTCGAAGGTGCGGAATTCGCGGCCATCGATAGATACTCCACCGCCTACCTGGGGATTGGCCCTTTCTCGAAGCTGCGCAGCGACGTTGTGGACTACAATTGTGTACTGCTGACGGTCATCCCCCGCGTCGGCGAAAAGGAAGGGGAGCAACTGGTCTTCACAGAACGCTGATAGCGTCCAAAAGAAGGAACCGATTTCTTTGTCCCGACTGCTGACGTCAGGAGCAGCATCGGGATGTCCGGGCCGAGGTGGCGCCCAAAACTCCACGCTCCCGAAGGCTCCCGGCATCAACCCGATTTCGCTGTACCGGGCCTCCTCATTGGCATCCAGTCTTGAGTTCGGCTGATCAAGGAACAGCAAATCCTCCCCCTTCACATTGAAGATAATAGCCTTCGAATTCATGGCCTCAGCCCCCAGCGCGTCATTGAAGAGGCTGTAAAGGAGAAAGGTGGCGTAGGTTGTCTTCGTGGCGACACCGGAAACGCCGCTAATGTTGACATGCGCCCCCCGGCGCCCATCCAGAAACTCGAGGTTTACGAATACTGGCTGGCCGTCTCGGGAAGATCCAGCGATGAGGCGCTCCTCCATCCCATCGAAGAACAGCGCCTGATCACGGTCGTCACCCACAGCAAGTCGTACCGCTTCACCCGGTCGCGGTGGAACAAACAGCTCCGGCTCGATGCGAGTGGTGAGGACCTCCGCAACCTCGGTCACCTCGGCCGGAAGCACGCCCTCCTCGATCAGATAGACGTCACTATCAAAGCGCGCACCCTCGTGCCGAGCGATGACCTGGGTGACGATGCCATATAGACTTACGGGTTCGGCCTCTCCGGGGAGGTGCCTCTCAAGTGCGACGACGTCGTCTAGCTGCAGGTACTTGTCCTTCGGCAAGGCAACCCAAAATGAGAGTGGACTTGCGTCCTCTGTGCCAAGGACTCGCGCGCGAATGTCGGTGGTCGATTCGTTGGTCAACTTCTCAGGTTCGTCTCGTTCTTAAAGGATCACGTCGCTTGCGGACTGCTGCATAGCCTGCTATCTGCCCGTACCGCAGCCGTCCAGATACTCCCGAATTTGGTGCTCGACCGACTGCAGCTGCATGCCCTCTAGACCATTGAGCAAATCGTGTAGCATTGAGGCAAGACCCTCGGCGCCCGTACTCAGCTTGGTACGTCGCCAGACTTTCTCGACTTGAACTGCCGCGTACTCGCGGGTGAGCGTATGCTCGTGCTCGTTGGACCGGTTCTGCAGGCGCAGAGCTCTCGACCAACAAACAATGGAGAGGACATGATAGACGACCGCCTCTTTCGCCCTTCCTTCGCGCTGGAGGTGCAGTCTCATCTTATCGTAGATCTGATACGAGTCCATCAGAATCATGTCTTTCGACCTCATTTGACCCGGGTATCCGCTTGATAGCAGCTCCTGGTATTCCGCCCAGGCCTCCTCAGCCCTTCCGTCCAACTGAAGCAGCATGGGGACCCTCAGAAAGTGCTTAACCGAATACTGCGTGGAAGTGCGCTCCATCAGACTGTGTGCCTCGCGTAGAGCCGCGATAGCCCTACCATACTGCTTGGCCTTTTTTAGCTGCGTTGCGGCCTTGCCCAAATCGTAGATCTGGTCTTCCACCGGGGCTTGGTGCCGTTTCTTAAAGAGATCAGAAAGTCCCATAGCTAGAATCCTTACCTGTGGCTCAGTCTAATGTGACATAGGCCTGAAGCGTATCCAACAAGCCGCCTCTATTTAGTAAAGGGTCGCCAAGCGCCTATGTCGCGGGGCATTGAGTTGCGCAGCGCTGTTTTTGCTCGACGCAGAATGCAGCGAGGCGGCTAGTCTGATCAAGCGCACCAGGAAGACACCCCGTTCTTGATCTCCCCAACCGACCAGCCGCGCTGCCTCAAGCTTGCCACCCGGAGACTCATCGCCTCATCATCCCCCAAAGCATCTCGGGGAACGGCAAGACAGACAAGGTGACTGGGACGAGTCATTGCAACATAGGTCAGTTGCAGGCGAGCCCGATCTTGTACACCTGCGCCGGCCAAGTTCACCTTTTCGCCGAGTAACCACGGCAACATCCTTTTCGCTGAATGGCCGTTGCGATAGGTGTTCAAGAGTAAGGTAGCCAGATGGGTCTGGCCCTTTACCGAGTGCACCGATCCGAGGCGTATGTCGACGCTTCGTCCTGTGGCATTCTCCACGCGGTAAACGTTCGGACCCAGATCCCCTGGCACCGCTCCAGCCAGGGACGCGAGCAACGGATCGGGTGGGTCCGAATTGAGGAAATGGTCGTTTGGCTCAGGCGCCGCACCAGAAGCGTCGAGAGCAGCCGCCACTTGCAGTATGTCAGCCTGCCTCTGAGCCCACGATGCGATCGTCGGAGCCTCCAAATCGAGGAGATATGTCTTTAGTAGGCGGCGGTACGCGGAAGCCGCGGCATCGTTGTCGGCAAGCGCATCGACAATCGATCGGTGACTCGGCACTCGCCGCCCAAGAGATGTGGCCCCACCGCGGCGTCGCGCCAACCGAACAAGACCCGCTGCAAGTTTTTGGACTGCAGAGGCAAGGTCTCCCCTATCCCGCACGGAGGCTTGCGCCACCCGGACATATTGTAGAAGCGTTCCGGGATGCGGATCGCTGCGCCCTACCTCGGCCTTGTAGCCGCTCCAGTAGTGGGAAACGGTCTTCGGGAAATGGGGGTGGTCAACGGTCACGTCGCTCGCGTCTTTATGGACGGCGCCGACGGCAACGACGTCACCCTCGGCGAGCGCTTCGTTTTCAAACGAGGAGAGCACGTGAAGGCCGTAGGCATTCAGGACTCCCTTGGCCTCGGGCGGATCAAATACAAATATTGCGTTCTGGCAACTGTGTGGTGCCCCTCTCACTGCTCGCGGGCCGACTCCCTCGAGGCCCCCTGGGCCTACTGCATGGACCGCAAAGGGGGATGCGAGCTTCGCGATCTCCGGTCCAAAGCGGAAGGTCTTAGAAATCTCCAGGTGCGTTGAAGAAGCTGGAAACCCACCAAGAGATTCAGTTTTGGCTCTGGAATCGTCGAAAATGCTCTGATTCGGATCACCGACCCGCTGCAGGGCGACAGCGGAGTTTGCTCTCGGAAACACAGCCTCTACAATGCCCATTTGGAGAGCTGAGGTGTCCTGCACTTCGTCCACCATGACCAGCGGAAACCGGCTCTGTAGCCAGGTTGAGACGCTTGGGCAATCCTCAAGCAGCGCCTTGGCCCAGACAAACATCTCGTCATAGCAGAAGTATCCTGCTTCGGACGACTTTCCTACGGCCTTCTTGGCGATTTCGTAGGTCGCAGTGCCTGGTTTAGACGGAAAGTCTCCATTGACAAGTTTGACTTGGAGCTCGCGATCCTTTAGACGCACGCTCTCGAACTCGCGATGAGACCTCCTTAGGTAGGAGCTGACCATCTCGTATTCCCAGATGCTAATCGAACGGCGCCGGTACAAATTGGTCGCGTCATCATCGACGGTCGCCGCGGGATAGCCATTCGAGTTCAGCCACGGAAGTGCAAGAAACCGGTTTACAAATCCATGGATTGTATCAATAAAGTGTGGGTGGGATAGCAGCTGCTGCCCGACTACCGTCCCCCGCAAACGCAACTGGATTTCCTCACGCGCTGCGTTCGTATGGGACAGGACGCAGATGCCCTTCGTTCGGTGTGGCCACTTCCGGGCAAGGATTGCCAGCTTTGCGACGATTAGCGTCGTCTTCCCGCTCCCCGGACATGCAGACAGGTCGATCGTCTGCCGTGCCCGCAGGAACTCCCGACGGGACTCGTCGAAGCCGTGTAGGCCCATCACGCGACAGACCCATGCGACATCCTCCTCGTCAACCCTTGGGACAAGGGACCCAGGATTAGTCATTTGCGTCCACCTCAGGCTTCTCCTGGTCGATGGGCGCACTAGGTGCGACATCTCCTGTAGCGTAAGCTATGGCATCGACCACGTAGCGCGGCAACTTTCCAGCAAATGCCTGGCGATCGAAGTCGTCGCCTTCTCCTTGGGCAGAGAGAGCGTTGGCTAGATATTGAGCGGCGATTGCTTTGGATGCGCCACCCGAGGTGAAGAGCCGATAAACGTGGGTGCAAAGCACCTCATCATTGCCTTTCGACTTCGCCTGGAGTTCTCCGAAGCTGGTTGTCGCGGCTGCTTGGACATCATCTACGGACTTCGTCCCGCCCGTGATCAAGCCGTCTTTCTGCGCTAGTTTGGCAGCAACGTAGACATCCTCGGCCAACCCGCAATATGCAAGGTCGTACTCGAGCGTCCAGAAGTCCGCAACGAACGTACGGACCGACTGGCCATCGGAGGCTCGGATGCTTTCGCGCCACTCGGCGAGCGCTTGATCTTTAGACTTGTCCTCGTCGCCAAAGTCGCGCATTGCCTTCCAGCGACGCTTTGGACTTGTCCAGACATCGTCTGTCTCGTCAGCAACCAGGCCAAGAATTACAGGCGCGCAGTCAGGCATGACGTCCATGTCCGCTAGGCAGGCGACAGGGACGGAGATATGCGGCACTGACCCATCAGCCCGCTGAAAAATCCTGCTGAACCGCCTAAGCCCGGTTCCGCCGACATTGACTATGGAAACTCCGTGCTCTGTGAGGTCTGTTCCCAAGAGCCGGGCAATCGTCGGAAGCAATAAAGCCTCTGCGTCTCCTTCGACGATGATGACCCCGTGCGCAAACAAGAGGTTCGCCTTTGTCACGTCCAGAAACCGTTCAAGGAAGCGATAGTCGCTGGCGTCGAGCCGGGTCTGGCCTTCTGCGAGCGAGTAGGCACGCGCGCCCTCTAGCACGACGAGGTTCTTGAGCGGTATCGTCGATGCAAGGTTTGGACTGTGGGTCGAAAGGACGACCTGAACCTTCCGCGGGGACTCGCTGACCTCGCCACCTGCCGCTTTCGCGAGGAAGTCCATCAACCGGAGTTGACGCTGGGGATGAAGGTGTGCCTCGGGTTCTTCGATGAGCAATAGAGGTAGACCATCGGGTTCCCGTCCCAGAAGGAGCAACTCGCAGGCCATGTACAGAATGTTGTTCGAGCCAAGACCGTAATGACCACGTGCGCTCAGTGTTGACGCGTCAAATAGGCCGATCTCAAGTCGCTCCAAGATTCTCCGGAGACGTATCTGGTCGCTCCCCTCTTCAATGAAATCAATCCGGCCCTTCAGGCGATCTCCTCTCAAAAAGAGGGAGGAGAGGTACATCGTGTTGATCGCGTCCTGGGCTCCACTTACCCCTTGATGAGTGTTCACGCTGTGTCGGAGATAGTCAGCCAGCCCAAGGAGGCTCAGCTTGCCCACGGTGTCCGGATCGGCCGGGAGAAGCTGCTCGTCGAAGGCCTCACCTTCACTTATTCCGGGTACGTTCGCAAGTATCTGGGACAGCCTTGAGCCACGGCCCGACGACATCTCTCGCGCAGCGTCGCGAAGCGGCCGGAGATACGCGCTAGAAAGCTGTTCCCGCACAGATTGCTCGAAGGCGGGCCCCGTGCCATCGACGCCACTGCGAACCGATACGTCAACCCACCTACGGGCGCCCGGGGAATTGCTCCGCCTACGCGCGGACCAGTTGACGAGAAGACAGACTTCGCCGCTTTCGTACGTCAGATACTCAACGAGTGCACCCTTCTCCTCATCGTCGAGACCGCTTAAGCGACACTGAATCGATATGTCGCCCGCCTGCTCGCCGAGCTCATTAATGTGAAAGTCCTCGGGCTGGACACGGATATAGCTCGCGTCACGCGTTAGGAGCGCATAACGAATGGCGTCGATCACTGCAGACTTGCCACAATCGTTGCGCCCGACCAGCGCGGTCACCCCATTACTAAGTGATAGTTCGAGCCTTTGATCACCCTCGCCGAACTGACGAAAGTTGCGCAGCCTTACTCGTGACAGGTACATGCCAATCTGTTAGCCTTCTGTGAGCACTCGTATGGGGATGGAACGATCATATCGCAAGCATCCTGTGTAAACGCTGCATCGCCGTCGAATAAAGTCCCCGTCCTCGGTCTCCGACGAGCCCTTCGAAAGCTCTACGTAGCGTCTTGATGTGCGGACGAAGCCGCCAAGGCAGCGTACATCCCACGCTTGGGGGTGGTCAATGGCAGTTAGACACTATTCTGAACCGGCCGGAGCGCAGCCGACTCGATTGAGGTTCGGCGATAGGAAAGAGATGTCCCAGCCATCCGCCATTCACATCGTTACTTGAAATGGCGGTGTCTCGGCCTCAAAGATGAGTTAATCCGGCAGTCTTGCTTCGCGTAAACGTTGTCAGGCCGCGGGTGCGCCAGTCCCAGCCAGAGAGCCACTGGCCATGCACACCCCCCACCCCAAAGAAAACGCCGCGACCCCAATCCTCTGGAGCCGCGGCGCTAAACCGTTCTTTGCTTCATCCGCTAACAGCGGAGATCGCTTGGAGATGGCGGGAGTCGAACCCGCGTCCGAATGGATGCCCAGTCAGACATCTACGCTCATAGTCGACCTATTGGAGTTCTCGCCCGCGGGCCATTGCCAGTCGACAAGGCGACCCGAAGGCACAGTCTGATAGAGTTTCGCGCCTCAGTACTCAGACGGCGTCTGAGGCGCTAGACCATTAAGCATGATGCCTCATGACCCACCAATGGTCAGGTGAGCTAGAGACAGATAGCGGGACTAAGCCGCCATCGCGTACGAGTAATCGTTCGCAGTTGCAGTGTTCATGGGATTATTAACGAGCATCACCATGAATGGCTCGAAGCGCAGCCTGCTACACATTCCACCCGTCGAAACCGTGACATCCCCGAGAAAGAACAGGAGGCGTGAGCCTCTACCATGAGTACGGTATCGACCCTGCCGGTGTTTCGGAAAGCCCTACCGAGCCCCCGCCAGTCGGTCCCGCTGCTGGGCCGTGCCCATGTACGTCAGCCCCTCGGCCTCGAGCGCATCGGACAGATCCCCGACCACCGCTCGCGCCCACCCTTTCCGCACATACGGCACCTTGCGCCGCGTACCCTGAAAGAACTTGCGATAGGGATTGACGAACACCCGGACGTGGTCGCCGGCCATGGGCACCACCTCTAGTTCGATCTCCACCGAATACAGCCCCCAGGATCTGAAGCTCCGGGGCTCCGTGGCAATCGCGTTGGCGGTCACGGCAGGTACGGTGGTCCATCCGGCTTCCCCGAGCGCACGGTCGATGCGGGCAAAGACATCATCGCCGGTAGGAGTGTCATCCTCAAAGTCCCGATACAACGGACTCAGGGACGGCGCGCAGCCGGCCAGAATCACCAGGGCCAACAGGGTTAGCAGGTACCTCATGGCAAGAAGATCGGGACCGACCCAACGCCAAACCCGCCAACCGTGCCCAGCGGGCGTGCCGGCCCGTCAGTCCGCCACTACCCGAACCTCGACCGCGGGACTCTCGCCTTTGTCCGCCGCGGTGCCGATCAACCGATACGTGTTCGGCTCGAGCCGCCGGACCACACCGTCCACGGCAACGGAACCATCAAACTCGAAGCTCTCCGTGCGCCGATCGCCCGGAAGCACCTCCCGATCGCGCACCAAGTCCATCGTACAGATGCGCCCCGCAACCGGATGCCGCTGCCCGGCCTCCGTCAGCACCCAGAGGCTGAGCGCGCACGAACTGCTGCCCATGCCGAGACTGACGGGCACGCCCGACATGTTGTGAGCCGATACCTGCACGATGCCGGGATTGGACTCGGACACGTCGGATCGATTCACACTGGTCGTGACCGTCAGCGCGCCGCGCTCCAGGGGATCCAGCGCGCACGCCGTCAGCCCAAGCAGCAGCACGATTGACAGCCGGCCCATGGCCTCAGGCTACCGCCTCGTAGCTCGTCACCCGCCCCAGGAAGTCCAGCAGGATCTGATTGAACTGATCCGGCCGCTCCATCATCGGCGCATGCCCGCACTCGTCAATCCACGCCAGCTCCGAGCCGCGAATCAGCTCGTTGAACTGCACGGCCACATCCGGCGGGGTGATTTCGTCTTCCCGGCCCCAGATCAGGAGGGTGGGCACCTGGATGTTGTGCAGGTCATCGCGCACGTTCTCAGCCTTCACCGAACGCGCCATGCGAATTAGGCGCAGCGCCCGACCACGATCATTGACCACGTCATAGACGTCATCGACCAGCTGCGGCGTGGCATGCTTGGGATCGAAGAACGTCACAGCGGTGCGCTCGCGCAGATACTCCCGGTCCTTGCGCCGCATGATCGACTGCCCCATGTCCACCTCATACAGCCCGGACGCGCCCGCGAGCATCAGACCGCGCACCCGCTCGGGGTGATTGATGGTCAGCATAAGGGCGATGTGACCTCCGAGGGAGTTACCGCAGACGACGGCCGGACCCAGGTTCAGCGCATCCATGAACCGGACTACAAAGTCCACCAGGCTCGGCACACTGGTCTCCTTGACGGGCATCTGGTACACCGGCAGAATCGGCACGAGCACCCGGTATCCCTCACGGGCCAGCTTGCCGATGGTATGCTCCCAGTTGCTGACCTCGCCCAGCATGCCGTGCAGCAGCAGGATCGGACCCTTGCCATGGGCAGGGCCTTCGTCCGCATACTGATAGCCTGCGGTGGTGTGGATGGTGTAGTCGGTGTGCGTCATGATGAGAAGGGGGGGCCTGCGACTACGGAGTCCCTGCCGATCAAGATGAGAATATAGCAAAACAACCTCATTTCGGGATTTCCTGAGCGCAATCCACGTTGGATTCTTTGAGGTCGAGATTTGCCGTTCTGGAAACAGGCTCGGCAACCCCTCTTCACTGCAAATATGCTTGTTGAAGTGCCTCCAGAGCGGTATTTTCTCGTTCTGCCAAAGATTTTTTACCAAACCTGAAGCGATATGCCCTGCGGCCGCAAGCGCAAGCGACACAAGATCGCCACGCACAAGCGCAAGAAGCGCCTTCGTAAGAACCGGCACAAGAAGAAGAACCGGTAGTCTGATGGCCGGAATCGTCCGGCCGTCCTCTGGTCTTTAACGCTCCCGAACCGGATCTTCGCGTCACGGTTCAACAGCGGAGTGTACTAGTCAGCCGATCCCATGAGTGACAACGGAATAGGGTCTAGCGCCCGTGCCTGGCTTTGGGGAATCCTTGTCGGCGGAGCCGCCGGATTCACCCTGGGCCTGATCACGGCCCCGGAAGAGGGCCGAAAGGTCCGCCGCCGCCTTGCCTACCAGTTGGATCACCTGGGAGACCGCGTTTCCGAACTCCTGGACGAGTTTCTGAACGCCGATGAGAGCGGCGAGGCTCGCCGCGACGGTGACGCCCTCGTTGCGGATGCCGAGGAGAAAGCGCAACAGATTCGCGCTGACATAGACAACCTCCTCGGTGAGATGCGGGAGCACCGCAAAACCGGCTGATGCCCGATTTCTCGATTCTGTTGCCTGCCTCTGGTCCCAAGACCGAAGGCGGCAATCCCTTCGCTCCGGACATGTTCGACTATCGTTCGTCGAACACGTTCAACTACTTCCACGCGCTGAACGCGGATCGGCGCTCCCTGATTGATGCCCTGCACGCGGCAATGGACGGCGGCGTGAAAGACCCGGACGCGCTGTTTGGCCGACTCCCGGACGGTATCGACGGTGAGGAGGTCAACCGCAGCATCTACAAGGCCCCGCTGATGTCGGCCCTGGATCGCTACGGCCCGGGCGTGATGTACAAGGCGATGGACTTTCCGGGGCTTCCCACGGGTGCGCAACGCCGGTTGCTCGAAGAAGGCATCATCCTTTCCGGGCTCTTCGGCCTGCTCCGACCCGACGACCTCATTCCGCGCTACATGCTGGGCATTGATGCCAATGTACCGGGCATGGGTCCAGTCATGGAGTACTGGAAGCCGCGCATCACGCCGGCCCTCAATGAGACGGTCAGCAAGCGCCTTCTCTGGAATCTGCTCCCCGAGTCGTTCGACGACGCGTGGGACAACGAGATGACCTACAAGGCCATGGTGCGGGTGACCTTCCTGCGCAACATGGGTGGCGAAATGAAAGTGGTGGAGGATCAGGTCCCGCTGCGCGGCCGCCTGGTCAACTTCATCGTGCGCGAGACCCTGGAAGAGCTGGAGCCCCTGCTTTCCTGGCGTCACCCGGACGGCTACACGTATGACGAGGAGCGCTCGTCGTACGACAAGCCGACCCGCACCCACCACATCGCCATGGTGCGCCACTAGTCGTGTCCGCTCCGGCCCCACCCGTCTGCGTCGGGCTCGCCGGAGGATCCGGCTCAGGAAAATCGACGGTCATGGCGCGCCTGCTGGATGCCGTGGGCCCGGAGAGTCTGGCAGTCCTGGATCACGACGCCTACTACTACGATCTGTCTCATCTGACGGTCGCGGAACGCGCCGGCCAGAACTTTGACCATCCCGACTCGCTGGAAACGAGCCTGCTCTGCACTCACCTGGATGAGCTGAAGGCCGGCCGCGCCATCCAGAAGCCGATCTACGACTTTACGACCCATGCGCGCACCGGCGAGACGGTGCGGATTGAGCCCCGACCGGTGGTGCTGGTGGAGGGCATCCTGGTGCTCGCCGAACCTGAATTGGTCGATCGATTGGACCTGCGGGTTTTCGTGCGCGCCGATGACGACATCCGCCTGGTGCGCCGCATACGCCGGGACATTGCCGAGCGCGGCCGCTCCGTAGAGAACGTGCTCTCCCAGTATGAGCGCACCGTGCGGCCGATGTACCAGAAGTTCGTCGCACCGTCCATGCGCCACGCAGACGTCATCGTGCCGCGTGGTGGTCACAATCAGCCGGCGATCGATGTGCTGATCGGCTACCTGAAAGGGGTGGCCGAGGGCCACGCGACTCCCGCAGGCTGACCCTGCCCGTCCAGCCGCGGCTGACGCGGCGAGCCCCCGGCAGCTGACCCGCGACCAGGCGGCCGACCCGCGCCCGCACCCTACCCCGCGTTCAGCGCATCCAGCGCCGCGATCCCCCGCAGCACCAGGTGCGGATCCAGCACATGCACGCCGGCCAGGTGGCCGGCCAGGAATCCGGCCCAACCGCCGGTGAGCACCACCGTCGCATCGCCCACTTCGTCTCGCAGCCGGTCCAGCATGCCGCCCACGGCGTCGACAAACCCCCAGTACACGCCCGACCGCAGCGCCTCCCGCGTGCTCACGCCGATGGCCGTGCCCTCCAGTGGCGCATCCACCTCAGGCAACTGCGCGGTACCCAGATTCAGCGCTGACGCCATGAGTCCAGGCCCCGGCGCAATCGCCCCGCCGCGGTAGGTGCGCTCCGCATCAACCACCTCATACGTCACCGCCGTGCCGGCATCCACGGCAATCACGGCCCGGCCCTCCCGGCCGTACTCCAGGAGCGCGCCGGCCGCCGCCGCGATGCGATCGTTGCCGAGGGTCTGCGGCGTCTCGTAGCCCATCGCAAATGGCAGCTTGACCTGCCAGGAGACCTCGAAAACCCCGCGTCCCTCCAACGCAACGCGGACAGCCTTCGCAGCATCCGGCACCACCGAGGCGAAGGCCACCCGGTCGAAGTCGCGGGCCGCCAGGGAAGCCGCCACATCCGTTGTCGCCACCCGGTCCACCATCCAGGATCCGTGCGCATCTTGCCGGCCGATCTTGCACCACGAGTTGCCGATGTCGACGGTCAGTGTCATGAGGCTACCCATCGCTCAGATCCCAGGGACACGTCCCCCGCCGAGAATTGCCGCAGCGTGCCGCCCACTTCCATCTCCAGAGCGCCCGATCCGAGCACTCCCGCCAGTCGTCCCCTCACCGTCTTGCCATCGGCCAGTCGGAGGGAAATGGTCCGGCCAAACCCGGAGAGGGCCGCGCGATAGTCGTCCAGCAGGGTCACCCGATCATGCTCAAGCTGATGCAGGCGAGATTCCAACGCCTCGAGAAGCGAGGCCAGAAGGACCGGCCGGGGAATGACTGCCGCCGCAGACTGCCGCAGGGAAATCGCGGTCTGCTCCAGGGCACGCGGCATCACCTCCTGATTCACGTTGATGCCAATGCCGACAACGGCCCACCGGCTGTCGGCGGAGCGCACACCTTCCACCAGCACACCGGCGCACTTCATGCCGGCCAACAGCACATCATTCGGCCACTTGAGCGCCAGCTCGTGACGTACAAGCGGAGTCACCGCGTCCACCACGGCAAGCCCCGAAGCAAGGGGCAGCAGCCCCATCGAAGCATCCGGAACGTCCGGTCGCACGATCACCGAGAACAGCAGCGACTCGCCTTCGCCCCCCTCCCACCGCCGGCCGAGCCGGCCTCGACCTGCCGTCTGGCTATCCGCCACCACCACTGCGCCGGAAGGGCCGCCGGATTCTGCCCACTCCATCGCCCGCACATTGGTGGAATCCGTGGACTCGAACGTACGAATCTGCTGCCCTACGTAGTTGGTCTGCAGCAAGCGCCTGGTGGTCTCAACCCAATTCATCGGGCGACCTCGCGGCGCGTCAGGGTGGCTACAATGTTGTACGTTCCGGGACGCCCGAGGCCGCGCTTCGGGGCAACCGCCGCGGGGGCACGGTTCTTGTCCCCGATCGGCCGGCCCCGATCCCCCATGAAACGCCTTCTGACCATACTCATCCTGTTGCTCTCCGTGCAGACGGTAGACGCGCAGATTGTACGCCCGCCGGAACTCAGGCTCCAGTTCCACCGGGCGGAGCGTGCCTGGCGTACCGGCGCGTCCCTGCATGAGGCCAAGCGCCGCCTGGATCAGGTGATTGCCGAGCTGCCGGAGGACACTGAAGCCCTGCTGCTGCGAGGCAAGGTACTCCTGATGCTGGACGATGCCGAAGGCGCCATGGAGGACGCCCAGGCCACGGTCGGCCTGGAGCCCGAAAACGGCGAGGCATGGCTACTGTTTGCCGAGGCCGCGCGCACGGCCGGCGCTGTCGACACCGCGCTATCGGCCTTGAAAGAGGCCGGCGATCTGATTCAGGGAGGCGCCGATCTGCACGTGCGCCTGTCCATCAATGCCCGCATGCTCGGGGACCTGGATCAGGCGGAGGCTTTTGCACGCGTGGCACGCACCCAGGACCCGGGGTCGCCAGCGGCGCACCTCCAGTTGGCCCGCGTATTCGTCGCCAAGAACCGGACCGATGCGGCCGCGACGGTGTTGGCCGGCGCCCTCGAAAACGGCGTGCTCTCTCCTGCGGACGTGATCTCGGATCGGGAGCTTCAGCCGCTCACCGCCCTGCCCGCTCTGGCAGCCTGGTTCTAACCCGCTTCGCCGCCAACCATCGCCGGCTCTGAGGCCATGGACGGCGGAGTGCCCGGACTGCGCACCTCGTAGTAGGTGGACACCGTGCGAAACTTGTTGTCCGTCTTGAACGGCGTGCGGATGTGCGTCTGGAAGCGCGCATTGTGCGGCACCAGTTCGCCGGTATGCGTGCGCCGCATGTGCACATAGAACTGGCTCTCTTCCCGGAAGAGCAAGGCGAGGTCGATGCGCTCCAGGTACATCGCGAGCAACTCGTTCGTGCTCACGTCCACGTAGTGGCGCACGCGCCGGATGTTTTCACCGTCCCCGTGCAACGGGCGGGCGCGCACTTCGATGATGCGGGCCTGGGTGTCCCACAGCAGCGTATCGCCGATCGTCTCCCACTCGAATTTTTCCCGGTTGCGACCCTGCAGGTACGGAGGGTCCTCGGGCAGCAGGTAGGGCACCAGATCCACGGGGTCCATCGCCCCGATATTGCTCGATGTGAAGCGTTGGAACAGGCCAAAGTCGAACGTGCCGGCCGAGTCCTCCGCCTGGGTGTCCACCATGCGCGCGCCGCCATCGAGTTCACTGCGATGCACGTTTTCCCGGAACGCCACCAGGAAGTCGTCGGTGTCGAACTGCTCGGTGCGGCTGTACCGGGTGTAGGAGTAGTCGGAGAGCTTGGTGAACGCCGCGCGGAACGCCGTGTCGTCTACGCCGCTCAGCAGCGTGGCCACGGAGTCGACTTGCGCGCTTTCCTCGGCGCCCAGGTTGAACTGATCGCCGGTGCATCCGGTCGCCGTTGCCAGCAGCACGGCGACGGCGCAGGCGCGGACCAAGTTGAGCGTCATCCGGTTCATCGGGGCCGATACGCGTGGTTCACTTCCTTGATTCCCCTGCCAGACACATGGCCGACACCGCCCACCAGGTCCTCGACGTAGCCATCTCCGCCGCCCGCCAGGCAGGAGCGCTGATCCGGAAGGAATCCGGAAGCGTCACCCCGGAGGGGATTTCGGCGAAAGGGGTACACGATCTGGTCACGCATGTGGACAAGGCCTCGCAATCCCTCATCGTATCGGCCATAAACCGCTATTTCCCAAGTCATCTTGTGCTTGCGGAAGAAGATGAGCAGCATGACCTGACTCCGGCGGCGCCCGAAGGCCGCTGGCGATGGATCATCGACCCCATCGACGGGACCACCAATTTCATGCACGGCGTGCCGCCGTACGCGGTCTCCATTGGCGTGCAGCGGGGTGCGCAGACGGAGGTTGGGGTCGTGTACGATGTGTCCCGCGACGAGCTCTTCACGGCGGTGCGCGGAGAGGGCCTCCGGGTGAATGGGGCGCCTGCGGAGGTGTCCGGAACGGACAAACTGGACGATGCGCTCATCACCACGGGTTTTCCGTATCGCGAGTTTGCCCACATCGACCAGTATCTGGCCGTGCTCAAGGCGTTCATGCGCGATGCGCGGGGCGTGCGCCGACCGGGGTCGGCCTCCGTGGACCTGGCCTGGGTCGCCAGCGGGCGGTTCGACGGGTTCTTCGAAACGGGGCTGTCCCCCTGGGACGTGGCGGCAGGCATGCTGCTGGTTCAGGAAGGTGGCGGCCAGGTGACGGATTATTCGGGCTCGCCGGACGCGACGTTTGCGCGACAGGTGATCGCGTCGAACGGGCGGATTCACGACACCATGCGGGAGATGGTGCAGCCGATGCGGCTGGTGCGGGGCTAGGCCGGCGCCGCGGAGCCGGACCGCCGCGCCCCCCATCGCCCGGTTTCCACCACCTTTCATCCGCCATGCCGCCGCGCGCCGTATTCTTGGCGTTCGTTCACCCACCAGCCCCTGGCCATGACCGGACACGGACTCCTCGCAGGCAAAACCGGCGTCATTTTTGGCGCGCTGAACGATTCTTCGATCGCCTGGAAGATCGCTGAAGCGGTCTACCGGGAGGGCGGCCGCTTTCTGCTGTCCAACGCTCCGGTGGCCAAACGCCTCGGCGGCCTGGATGCCCTGGCCGACGCCACCGAAAGTCGCATCGTCTGGGCAGACGCCACGAACGACGACGACCTCGAGGCACTCTTCAACGAGGCCAAGGAGGAGTTCGGCGGCGTGGACTTCATTGTGCACTCCATCGGCATGGGCCTCAACGTGCGCAAGAATCGCCAGTACGAGGACCTGAAGTACGAGTGGTACCACAAGACCCTCGACATCTCGGCCATCTCGCTGCACCGCACGGTCCGCGCCGCGGACGCCACCGGTGCACTGAAGGACGGCGGCTCCGTGGTCGCGCTCTCCTACATCGGCGCCCAGCGCATCTTCTCCAAGTACTCCGAGATGGGCGACGCCAAGGCGCTGCTCGAGAGCATCGTGCGTTCGTACGGCTCCCGCCTCGGCAAGCGCGGCATCCGCATCAACAGCATCTCGCAGAGCCCGACCAAGACCACGGCCGGGTCCGGCATCTCCGGATTCGACTCCATGTTCGAATTCGCCGAACGCCTCTCTCCACTCGGAAACGCGGACGCCGACTCCTGCGCCGACTACACGGTCATGCTGCTGAGTGACTACACCCGCATGGTCACCATGCAGACCCTGTTCCACGACGGCGGCTTCAGCACGATGGGCATCTCGGATGAGCTGATCGACACGATTGCCGAGGCGCTCGGCGGCTGACGTGGTCCGACTGTTTGCGTCCGACATAGACGGCTGCCTTTCTGAACCCTTCGTCCCGTTTGTACTGGACGACTTCGCCGAACTCAGGCGACTGACCCGGCTGCCTGGTGCGCCTGCGTTCACGCTCTGCACCGGCAGACCGCTCGGCTATGCCGAGGCCACCGCGCAGGCCCTCGATGTGCGGCTCCCGTTCCTCTTTGAGGCCGGGGCCGGCATGTACGACCTCACCACCGGCCGCCGGGCCTGGCACCCGGACTTCGGACCGGAGCAGGAACGCGCGATCGCCGCGATCCAGGAGCACCTCGAGTCGGTGGTGCGCGGTACCGACATGTCCGTGGACCGCGGAAAACACACCCAGGCCGGCGTGATCGGCGCCGATACCGACGACATCCTGCGGGCCCGCGACCAGATCCAGGCCTATGTCACCGATCACCACGCTGAGTTCGTAGTGGCCCACACGCCCATTTCAGTAGACATCATGCACCGCGCGCTCACCAAGCGTGAAGGCCTGCTCTGGCTGGGCCGCGAACTCGGCATCGATATCGCCGACATGGCCTTCATCGGCGATACCGGCGGCGACAAGGGGGCACTCGAATTGGTCGGAACCTCTTTTGCGCCGGCGAATGCTACCGGGCCCGTCAAGCGCGCCGTGCACCACGTTCTGCCAGGAACAGCCAGCAAGGCCGTGCTTGCGGCCTACCAGGCATGCATCGCGTCGTCCTCATCCCCCTGATCCTTGCTGCCCTGCCCCTACAGGTGTGGGGGCAGGACGCGCCGGACGATTCCGAGCTCTTCTACGCGGTTCGGTCCGAGGCGATGATCTATCAGCTCTCGGACACCACCCGTCCCTACGTGGCCCTGAAGCTGCGAGAACCGGTATTTCGGGTCGAAGGGGATTCTGCCTGGATGACCGTACGTACGGGCGATGGGGCCCGCGGACTCATGCGCACCAGCGACGTCTCCAACGTATGGATTCGCATCTCCAAGAAGTCCCAGACGCTGTACGTGTACCGGGGCGGAGAGCTGGTGCAGCGCATGCCGGCGGACCTGGGGTACAACTTCTTTGCCGACAAGATCAAACGCGGCGCCCCCGATGAGCCGGACCACTGGCGCACCCCCAACGGCGTCTTCCATGTGGTGATGAAGAACGCCAACAGCCAGTACCATCGGGCGTTCGTGCTCAACTACCCCAACCGGGAGGATGCGGAGCGCGGTCTGCGCGACTCCCTGATCACCACCCAGCAGTACCGCGACATCCTTGCGGCGGACCGGGTCTTCCGCATGCCGCCCATGAATACGCCCCTCGGAGGCTGGATTGAAATCCACGGGGACGGCACCGGCAGACGCGCCAACTGGACCCAGGGCTGCGTGGCCATCGAAAATCACATCATCGATCGACTCTGGGAGCTGGTTCACGTTGGAACCCCCGTGGTCATCGAACCGTGAACCGGGTATGCGATCCCCCCTCCTGCTACTTGGTGCACTCCTGACGCTTGTCGCGCCGGCCTCGGCGCAGCAAACGGCGGCCTACACGTGGGTCCCCGTGCTCGGGGACGGCCCCGTGTACGTCGTGCGCATTGAAGGCCTGATCGACAACGGACTGGCGACCTACCTCAATCGTGCGCTGGCCGATGCGGAAGAGGCCGAGGCCTCGGCAGTGGTCTTCCACATGGACACGTTTGGTGGCCTGGTGGACGCCGCGGACGAGATTCGGCAGGCCATCCTGGACACGCCGATCATCACCATTTCGTTCATCGACAAGAATGCGGCCAGTGCCGGCGCGCTGATTTCCTACGCCGCAGACCGCATCGTCATGTCCCCCGGATCGTCCATTGGAGCGGCGACCGTGGTGGAAGGCATGGGCGGCGAGGCCGCGCCCGACAAGTACCAGAGCTACATGCGCGGGCTGATGCGGGCCACCGCGGAGGCCAACGGCCGCGACCCCGACATCGCCGAAGCCATGGTGGACGAGACCCTGGAGGTACCGGGGGTGTCGGAGGCCGGCAAGGTGCTGACGCTTTCAGCGTCCGAAGCGCTTGAGGTCGGTGTGGCCGATGCGGTCATCGACAATCTGGACCGGGTCCTGGAAGCCCTGGAGGTGACCGAAGACCGCGTGGTTTCCCACAACGCGACGCGGGTGGAGGCTCTGCTGCGATTCCTGGGATCGCCGGTCATGCAGTCGATCCTGATGCTCATGATGCTTGGGGGCCTGTATTTCGAGCTGCAGACGCCCGGCGTAGGCTTTGCCGGCGCGATGGCCCTGCTCGGTGCGGCGATGTTCTTCGGACCGCACTACATCATGGGCCTGGTGGAATCCTGGGAGCTGATCCTGTTTGTGCTCGGGGTCGGCCTGTTATTGGTGGAGATCTTTGTCCTGCCGGGATTCGGCGTGGCCGGGCTTTCCGGCGCTGCCCTGGTGATCGTATCGCTGGGCTTTTCGCTGGTCGGCAACGTGGGGCTGGACTTCCCGAGCCTGGTCTGGATGAATGAGGCCATCTGGACCCTGGCCATCACGCTGGTGCTGGCCGTAGTGCTCATGTTCTCTCTGGCGCGATGGCTGCCGAGTTCGGAGCGGTTCTCGCGCCTGGTGCTGGCACCGGAGTTGTCCAGCGCGGCCGGCTTCACGTCGGCGGACACAGACGATACGCTGCTCGGCAAGGTGGGACGGGCCCTTACGCCGCTGCGTCCAGCGGGTGTGGCCAGCTTCGACGACCAGCGCGTCGATGTGGTGACAGCGGGCGAGTACATCGACGCAGGCGCGACGGTGCGCGTGGTCAGCGCCCGTGGCGCAAGGGTCGAGGTACGGGAGGTCGCGGGTTAATTTTCCCCGCGTGCAACAAAGCCCTTCCGGCTCGTAGACTGCGTCTTACCCTAAGTCCGACCGCGTGGAACTCGTAATCCCCATCGCCCTCATCCTGTTGGGTCTCGCCCTGATCGCGGCGGAGGTCTACCTGGTGCCGGGAATCAACATTTTCGGCATCGTGGGGCTGGTTCTCATTGTGTTCGCGGTCGGCTACGTCTTCACCGAGTCCGGCCCGATGGGTGGCATGGTGACCCTGCTCGGAGCCGGCGCGGCATGCGGCCTGATGTTCTGGGGCATGTGGCAATCGGGGGCCTGGGAGCGGTTTGTCCTGTCCACCAGCCTTGGGCGAGGCTCCGGGGGCGGCGAGCGTGAGTCCGAGCAGCGCTCCACGTACCTTGGCAAGCAGGGATTGGCCCTTACCCCGCTGCGGCCCACCGGTGTCGTCGAGATTGAAGGCAAGCGCATCGAAGTGGTCACCGAAGGCGAGTTCATCTCTTCGGGGAGCTGGGTGCGCGTGGTAGCCATGGATCGCCGGCGCTTCTTCGTGCGCCTGGCAGACACGGCGCTGGAGACCCCCGCCACCTGAGCTCGGCACGGCCTGGCGGGTTGCGGGAAGGCCGGCTCCTCGACGCGCGGCGCAACTTTTCTTCCGTCCACGGGTCCATTTTGTGCCCCTTTGCGGGTCCATCGCACGCTTGTAGCACCTGCCTTCCGCGCCTGTGCGCCTCTGGTACCCTCTGCTCTTGTTCGCCCTGCTGCTCCCGATAGCAGGTTGTTCAGAGCCGGAGCCTGTCGATCTGAGTCTGCCGGAGGTCTGGCAGTCGGATCTCGGCGTGCGCTGGTGGATCTCCGGGACCGACACCTCCCGTGCGTTTCGGGACCTGGAAACCCTCCAGTCGATGGGTGTCGACGAAAAGCCCATCGTTTATGATGCTACCGTGGCCCTTACCGCAGCGGCCAACGTGAGTCAGGACCGGTTGGTGCGATATGTGAAGCAGAGCCTGCTGCCGCTCTTCCGGAACCAGCCGGATGTGGTTGACTCCCTGTTTGATGCCTACGTGACGCCCAAAATCCTCCGAGAGGGTACTTCTGGAGATCCGGGAGCCGACGTCGCGCGCTTCAAGCGGGATGGATTCCGCATCATCTACCGGCACTACCACGAGCCGCGCACGATTCTGAAGCTGGGCGAGGACATCCCCATTTCCATTCCGGATTCCCTCAAGGTCACCGCCGGGGGGCGCGCGGTGTCGTTCCAGGTTTATGTGAACGAGGAGGGCGTGCCCGCCGCCATCGAGCAGCTTTCCGGCGTTCATCCGGTGCTGGACCGCATCGCCCTCCTGAGCACCATCGAGATGCGCTGGCAGCCCGCCTATCTGCTGCGCGGCCGCAAGTCGGAGGCCATCCCGTCGTGGGTGCGCTTCCGGATTCGTTTCCCGTCCTAGAAGCCTGATGAATAAGTAGAGTGCGCCAGGCTGCGCGCGCCGGGATGTCAGATGCTAGGCGTCGTGACGAGGAATAGCAGCGCTATTCGGAGGAGCGACAACGACGCAGATGGCGTTCCGCCGCCGCAGAATGGTGTGCTGGACTTGTTCAACAGGCTTCTAAACTCCCGCCGCGATCGCCCCGGCAATGGTGGCGGTCATCATGTTGGCGAGCGTACCGGCGAGCACAGCCTTGAGTCCCAACGCGGCCAGTTCACCCGTTCTGGACGGCGCCAGTGGCCCAATGCCCCCGATCTGGATGGCGATGGACGACAGGTTGGCGAACCCGCAAAGCGCAAATGTGGCCATGATGGTGGCCTTGCTGCCGAGCGTGCCCTCGGCGATCGCGCCTGCCATCTCGAGGTAGGCCACAAATTCGTTGACGATCACTTTGGTACCGAGAAGGCTGCCGAACTGCACGGCATCCGCCCATGGCACGCCAATCAGCCACGCCACCGGAGCCACGGTCCAGCCGAGTAGCTGCTGCAGTGTCAGCTCAGCGCCAAAGAAGCCCGCACCCCAGCCCAGGATGTAGTTGATCATGGCGATCATGGCCAGGAAGGCGATAAGCATGCCGCCCACGTTGATGGCCAGCTTGACCCCATCGACCGCGCCACTCGCGATGGCATCGATGGAGTTGGCTGCCGTCTTCTCGGTGGGGATGCTGACCTTGCCTCTGGTGACGGGCTCGCCGATCTCGGGGATGATGATCTTGGCCAGGATCAGCGCGGCGGGCGCCGCCATGACACTGGCACCCAGCAGGTGCTCGGCAAAGATGAGGCGCCCCTCGGCCAGCTCCAGGCCCCGCGCCGCCGCGTAGGGGTCGCCGAGCATCTGGATGTAAGCGGCCATGACGCCACCGGCGATCGTGGCCATACCGCCCGTCATGATGGCCATCAGCTCGGAGTATGTCATCTTCTCCAGGTACGGCCGGATCACCAGCGGCGCCTCCGTCTGCCCGACGAAGATGTTGGCCGTCACCGAGAGAGATTCGGCGCCGGACGTGCCGAGAAACTTGGACACCGCCCACGCCATGTACTGCACCACCTTCTGCATGACGCCCAGGTGGTAGAGCAGCGCCATCAGGGAGCCGAAGAAGATGATTGTCGGCAGTACCTGGAAGGCAAAGAAATTGCCCAGGCTGCCATCTGTGCCCGGGCTCAGTGCCAGCGGACCGAATATGAACTCGGCTCCTTCCGTGGTGAACTCCAGCACCACGACAAAGAAGGAACTGACCCACGAAAAGAAAGCCTTGGGCCATGCCAGGGGCGCGAAGACCTCGCCCATGGCGGCCCCTTTCAACAGGAAGATTGCCAGCACCAGCTGCAGTCCCAGGCCAGCGGCCACCATGCGCCAGTTGACGCTGCGGCGGTTGTTGGACATGGCCAGGGCGATGCCCAGAATGACCGTAATGCCGAGCAGGCCGCGAAGGATGGATTCCAGACTCATGGGTGGGGTGGTTTGGGCTGGGGGCGCAGCGACCCGCGAATATACACGCTTGTGGAAAGCTGGCCGGCTTCGGTTGAAACCCCCTCCGCCCAGGGCGATTCCATGTGGTCTGGTCCCGAGCCCCTTCGAACCCGCCCGACTGAATGAAGCAGTACAGCCTCCTCCCTGATCTCGACAAGCCGTCTGAACTGGCCACCAGCGACATCCTGGATGGCCTGAACGAGGCCCAGCAGGAGGCGGCATCGACCACGGAGGGCCCGCTGCTGATCATTGCCGGCCCCGGTTCGGGAAAGACGCGCACGCTGACGCACCGGATCGCCTATCTGCTGGCGTCCGGCAAGGCGCGGCCGCATCAGATCCTGGCCATCACCTTCACGAACAAGGCGGCCCGCGAGATGCGGCACCGGGTGTTCGAGCTGATCGGCGATGAGGCCAAAGGCATGACCATCGGCACCTTCCACGCCACGTTTGCGCGCGTGCTGCGCAAGGAAGGAAAGCACATCGGATACACGTCCGACTTCTCGATCTACGACTCGGACGACACGCAGCGGGCGCTGAGGGAACTGCTGAACCAGCACAACATCGATCCGAAGCAGTTTTCGCCGCGGGCCATGTACGGCCTGATTTCCAGCGCCAAGAACCGGCTGGTCAAACCCAGCGAGTACGCCAGGCTGGCGATCGGCCCCGCCCAGGAGAAAGCGGCAAAGATCTACGGACCGTACCAGGATCTGCTCAGGCGATCCAACGCCATGGATTTCGATGACCTGCTGCTGAAGCCCATCGAACTCTATCGCAATCACCCGGAGATTCTGGAGAAGTACCGCGGCTTCTGGCGCTACATCCACATCGACGAATACCAGGACACCAACCACGCGCAGTACACGCTGGCCAAACTGCTGGCGGACGGCCACCAGAACCTGTGTGTGGTGGGTGACGATGCGCAGTCCATCTACGCCTTCCGCGGTGCGGACATCGGCAACATCCTGTCCTTTCAGCGGGACTATCCGGAGGCCAAGACGGTGCGGCTCGAGCAGAACTATCGCTCGACCAAGTCCATCGTGGCGCTGGCCGATGCCATCATCAAGGGCAATACGCGGCAGCTGGAGAAGAAACTCTGGACCGACAATGACGAGGGTTCGCCCATCATTGTCATGGAGGCGCTATCGGAGCGGGATGAGGCGCAAAAGATCGAACGGCGGATTCGCGACCTGTGCCTGCGGCATGGCATCCGCTACAAGGACGTGGCCGTGCTCTATCGCACGAATGCGCAAAGCCGCTCCATTGAGGAGGCCCTGCGACGTGAGGATGTGCCCTACCGCATTGTCGGCGGCGTGTCGTTCTACCAGCGCAAGGAGATCAAGGACGCCATCAGCTACATGCGACTGGTGGTCAACCCGCACGACAACGGCAGCCTGAAGCGGGTGATCAACTATCCCACGCGCGGCATCGGCAACAAGAGTCAGGATCTGCTCTTCTCCTGGGCCGAAGGAGCCGGACTGACCGGCTGGGAGGCGCTCGGTCGCCTGGATGAAGTGCCCGGTCTCTCCAGCAGGGCCCGCAATGCGATGGGCTCCTTCCGGGACATGATCCAGGGCTTCATCGACAAGGGTGAGTCCGAACCGGCCGGGGATCTGGTGCGCACGATTGTGAACGAGGCCGGGCTGAGCCATGAACTCATGCGCGAGCATACGCCGGAGAACCTGGTGCGTCGGGAAAACCTGGAAGAGCTCATCTCAGCCGTCAAGGAGTTCACGGATAACCCCGAGACCCCGGACACCGTATCTGCCTTCCTGCAGGAAGTGTCCCTGCTGACGGACGCCGACAGCGGGACCGACTTCGATGACAAGGTCACGCTGATGACCATGCACGCGTCGAAGGGGCTGGAGTACAAGACCGTGTTCGTCACCGGCCTGGAGGAAGGGCTGTTTCCGCTGTCGGGCGCGGCGCAGGACCCGGAGGAGCTGGAGGAAGAGCGGCGCCTGTTCTATGTGGGCGCGACCCGCGCCGAGCGGTACCTGTACCTGTCGTATGCGCGGAGCCGGTACCGGTACGGCGAGCATCAGTCCGGCGTGCGCAGCCGATTCCTGGATGAGCTTGGCGAGGGCCTGCTGCAGACCGAGGCCGGCGGCACGTTTTCTCCCAAGCAGGACCGCTTCAAGGCCAAAGGTGGCAAAGGGTCCTACACCGAGATGGACCCGTTCTACTATCGGCGTCCGCTGGGTGGGCAGAAGGGGCCGTCCGAGAAGGGCCGCACGCACGATACCCGCGGAATGCGAGGCGGGACGCGGAGATCGGCGCAGAGCGCATCGCCCGCACCCGCCGGCCGACGGATTGTATATGACGCCGAGCATTCCGGCGACCTGGCAGCCGGCATGCAGGTAGAGCACGGCACGTTCGGCGAAGGCCGCATTGTGGCCATCGAGGGCAACGGGCCCCAGGCGAAGGCGGTGGTGTTCTTCAACGAGGTCGGTGAGAAGAAGCTGATGCTGCGGTTCGCCAACCTGCAACGCATTGGATGATCATGCGCGCTTCCCTGCTGCTGCTCCTGTTTCTGGTCGGCTGTGCCGGCGACTCCCGCGACCTGCTTGTGGTGTATTCGCCGCACGGCAAGGAAATGCTGGGCGAGTACGAGTTGGCGTTTGAGGCGCGGTATCCGAGCGTGGACGTGCGCTGGATCGACATGGGCGGACAGGATGCGTATGACCGTATTCGCACCGAGGCCGCCAACCCGCAGGCCAGCATCTGGTGGGGCGGCGACAGCCCGACATTTTCCAAGGCGGCGGCCGAGGGGCTGCTCGAACCCTATCGCCCGTCATGGGCCGATGCCGTGCCCGAGGGCTCGCGGGATGCCGAGGATCGGTGGTATGCAACGTACCTGACGCCCGAGGTGATCATGTACAACTCGCGAACGGTCGAGGAGGGTGAGCGACCCGTGGACTGGGACGACCTGCTCGAGCCTGAGTGGAATGACCGCATCATCATTCGGTACCCGCTGGCGTCGTCAACCATGCGCACCATCTGGGGCGCGCTGATCATGCGGCAGCCGACGGTGCAGGACGGCTACAACTGGCTCGCGCGATTGGACGTGAACACCAAGACCTACACCGCCGACCCCACGCAGCTGTACCTGAAGCTGGCGCGTGAGGAGGGCGACGTGTCGCTATGGAATCTGCCCGATACGCAGATTCAGTCGTCGCTGAATGGCTATCCGTTCGGATTCGCGGTGCCGAGTTCCGGCACCCCCATTCTGAACGATGGGATCGCGCTTGTTCGTGGAGGCTCGAATCCCGACATGGCGCGCGCGTTCTACGAGTTTGTGACGTCGGACTCGGCGTTGGTGCAGCAGGCCGAGACCTACTTCCGCATCCCGGTTCGGCAGGATATCGGGGCGGAGCGGCTGCCGGAATGGATGGCATCGCCGATCGTGCCGATGGATGTCGACTGGGGTCGGCTGGAGATTGAGGGTGCGCTCTGGATGGAGCACTGGGACCAGCGGATTAAGGGGCGCGGGGCGGAGTATCTGGAGGAGTTGGGGGGTTGAGCCGGCTTTTGTTGCTCGTGCTCGCGAGTGTTTTTGCTGGCGAAGCATCGGGACAGGTTTCGCTGTCAAAGAGCCGACTTCCTTCAGGCTCCATGAGCTCGATTACGGCTCGCATCGTGGATGCTGACGGGGCCCATCTGCCAGACGCCAGCTTGTTGCTCACGTGGAGAGGCATCCCGTACATCGGACAGACTGCCGCCGATTCGACGGGATACTTCAGGTACCGGAGCTATGCGGACTCAGGCGCTGTAGCTCGGCTCATGGCCACGCACGCCGGTTACGAGACGGTGACGCACCTGGAATCGGTGCACTCGGGAGACTCGCTGGTGATCGAGATCACTCTGCCTCGTCTGGGGGCACTGGATGACCCCCGACGAGGCGTCGAGCGGTCGGTCTCCTTTTCTCTGTTATCGACACCGAACCCGCTGGAAACGGTCGAAGAAGGTTGGCTCACTGGCGTCGTGGCTCCGGGTGACGCAGCAATTCAGGCTTATCGCGTGCTGCTGAGAGATCACGTCGGGCAGCAGTGGTCTTCGACGCTGGACGAGGAAGGTCGGTTTGCGTTCAGACTGCCGTCGGGAGTCTATCGCTACGTGCTTTTTGCGGGCCATGGATCGGCGTTTGAGACCAGTCTCACGGTGACACGCGGCGATTCCCTCGCTGTGTCCATCGCGGCTTCCTATCCGCCCTGGACACATTCGAGTTGGAATTACCCCTTGAACCGCGGGATGCGCACGCTCGAGGAATTCGATGTCCCGGGTGCATTGGGAGTGGTCACGGGAGCGGTCAGCGCCGACAACGGATATCCCCCGAATGTGACGAGGACAGGCGAAAGTCTTGTCTTCTTCCGAAGCCAGGACGGTGTCCTTCAGGCACTGGCGAGAACCGGCGAAGACGGATCGTTTGTAGTCGGTCTGCAGCCCGGCACCTACTTCGTGTCGTCAACCGGACCGCCACATAGTTTTAGTGGCGTGACCGACCGATGGGTGCTCCCGGACAATGTTCTCGAAGTGGTCGGCGGGCGTCAGGTAGTGCTTGAGATCAAACTGAAGCCGCCGTATTGAGTCAGGCTGCCTGAAACCATGAGACGACTGCTTTCGCTCGCCGCACTGGCTTTCTCCGTTGGGTCCACTTTCGGCCAGGGCATCTGCCGGGAGTACTCGGCAGACGGCGTTCGCGAGGTTGACTGCGTAGAGGCACCGCCTCCGCCCCCAGAACGAAGCGGATACCTCCTGGAGGTTCACGACGGCCAACGGTCTATCACCGGAAGGGTGTATGACTCCTGGGGAAGCCCGTTGTGGGGGGCTGACGTATTCGCCCGTGGAGATTCAACCTTCCACGCCCAGGTCGATTCGACCGGCTATTTCGAGTTGTTCATCCCAAGCCGCTTTCCGATTGCGGAACTTGAGTTTCTGCTCGTCGGCTTCCGTCCCATGCTCATAGAAGAGCTGCCTCTGCGGGATTCACTCGCGGTCCAAGTCTGGATGCGATTCGGGCATGTCTTGGATGATCACGATTGGGTGCCGGTTCGGGTGATCGAGCCGTCTCCGCCAAAGACGCTACCTCTGCGAAAGCACCGACAATAACACGGTCCGCCGTCGCCGGTCCGCGATCGCTTGCTAGTTTGCACGCACCACCATCCGCGGATACCCGTGCGTTCCAAGCTCCCCTTCCTCCTCCTGCTCTTCGCAGCCGCCTGTGCCCCACCAGAGCCGCAGGTCTACTACAAGGGCAACCTGCACACCCACACCCTGTGGAGTGACGGAGACGAATTCCCCGAGTTGGTGGTCAAGTGGTACCGCGACAACGGATGGGACTTCCTCGCCCTTTCGGATCACAACACGCTTCAGGAGGGCGACAGGTGGGTGTACATATCGGAGGCTCGGGACCTCGCCTACGTCGAGTATATCGCGTGGGATGCCACGGCAGTCGACCAGCAGATCCGGAAAGACTCGGTGTTCGTGCGCCTGGCTACGTTTGACGAACTCGTGGAGCGCTTCCAGAGCGCCGGGCAATTCATCCTCGTGCAGTCGGAGGAGATCACCGACCGCTTCGAGGACAAGCCTCTCCATGTAAACGCCACGGGCATCCACGAGCACATCGCCCCGCAGGGCGGGTCGAGCGTCACGGACGTGTTGCAACGCAACATCGACGCTGTGCTGGAGCAGCGCGAGGCCACCGGGCGACCCATGGTGCCGCACGTCAACCACCCGAATTTCGGCTGGGCGGTCACGCCTGATGATCTTGTCCCACTCACAGGAGAACACTTCTTCGAGGTCTACAACGGCCACCCCGCCGTGCACAACGAGGGCGACGACACCCGGCCCGGTACCGAGGCGATGTGGGACTATGTCAACACGGAACGGCTGGCTCAGGGGCTCCCCCTGTTGTTCGGCCTCGCCGTTGACGATGCGCATGGATACCACGACATGCGCACGGGAGTGGCCAACCCTGGACGAGGCTGGGTCATGGTGCGCGCCGATTCGTTGACCACCGGCTCCGTCATCGGCGCCCTCGAAGCCGGTGCATTCTACGGCTCCTCCGGAGTGACGATTTCCCGCATCGAGTTCAACGGTCGGCGCCTCGAGGTGGACATCGAACCTGAGGAGGACGTGTTCTACACAACCTACTTCAGAGGCACCCGCGAAGGCGGCGAACCCGGGCAGTTGCTGGCCACCGTGGAGGGCCCCGAGGCCTCCTACCGCATGACGGGCGATGACCTCTTCGTGCGCGCGACCGTCGTTTCCACCAAGCTCAAGCCCAATCCCTATCGAGAGGGCGAATTCGAGATGGCCTGGGTGCAGCCGGTGACCCGGGACTGAGCAGCCCCTCCCGGGAGGATGGACGGCAGTACCAAACAGAAAGGCACCGCCTCCACACAGGCGGTGCCTTTCTAGGATAGGCCGCTCTGAACAACCCAGCCCCTCCCTGGGAGGGTGGACGGCAGTACCAAACAGAAGGGCACCGCCTCCACACAGGCGGTGCCCTTCATTTTAGGCCGCTGACCCTCCCTGACTGCGGCCTTGATGCGAGAGCCCCCACTCAGGACTCGGCGCAAGTGTGGCGCCTTTCACCCGGCGCCGGGGTGCAGTACATCCGGAAGAGGTACTGCAGTTTGAAGAAGAACTGACGTTGTGTCTGATAGAACCCGGTCTGCGGCGCGTTCTGGACCTGCTCGAAGTCCAGGAAGTCGTGCGTCGAACCGACGTACACGGCCGTGAAGGGATTCACTTTGTAGGTCACCAGCGGATCGACCTCCAGACGCTTCGCGAAGTCGTTGTACTGCGTGATGACGCGCATGAAGAGCCGCTTGGAGAACTGGTAGTTCATCCGGCTGCGCAGGATGTACCCCGAGAAAATCTCGTCGCCGGTGGCATCATCTTCCAGGCGGGCGTAGGAAAGCCTCGGACTCACGGACAGGCGTGAGGTCGGTCGGAAGGTCGACCACACGTTCAGGTTCGTACCCATGCCGAGCACGGGGTTGGAGGGGTTCCGGGAGATCTGGTGCCCGTAGCCCATCCAGAAGCCGGCCGTCAGTTTCTGGCTGAAGTTGGAGTTCAGATTCAGGTTGATGCGCCGCATGTTGCGGAAGTCCTCTCCCGCGAACCGCTCGTTGCTGAATACCAGGATCTCCGTGTTGAACCACGTCTGACCCTTCATCTGCATGTTCACGCCGACCCAGGCAAACTCGTCCTTGCGCTCGCCGTCGAAGTTCCAGATGTACCCACCGAACGCTTTCGGTGAGATGCGCTGGATGAACTTGTCCGAGTCCCGGTAGAACGTGTAGTTCGTGAAGCCGAACACTTCCTTGTTGTTGTTCTGGTTCACGAAGCCGTTGGCGGCCCGGAAAGTGGGGTTGTAGGACTCGAAGCTCACCTGCGACCACATGTGCCGCGTGTTGCGCTGCAGCTGCACGCTGGAGGCCCATCCCGAATAGCTCTCGCCGTCAAACGCTGCGGTGTATTCGCCGCCATTGAAGGTGGCGTTGCCGGCCTGCTCGGACAGCATATCGTCCATGCCCTCGGATGTGTGGCTTCCCGCCAACTGTCCGACGACGGACACCGACTGGCTGAGACGAATGTTGCCGTCGACGGCAAACGTCGATCCGACCCCATCCGTACCCGTGAACCGTCGGTCCGTCACCAGCGCACCAAGATGGGAGTTGGTACCGAAGTTCTGCTTCACGCGGAGCAGGCTTGAGTAACTCTCGCCACCCTGAACAAACTGGCTGCGCTCCTCAAAGGGCAGAATGACCGGGCTGTCTTCGTCAAGGCCACCCACGTAGGAGAAGCTCGTATTTCCGGAACGTCCGGTGATCTTGGCCGCGGCAGACGGATTGTTGATCGACCGCGTGTAAACGGTCTGAATGGGCGTGTCGAAGAGATCGGACCCTTCCTGGAAGAACGGACGACGTTCCTCAAAGAACAGCGCGAACGTCGAGTTCACATCGATCTGCGCGGCGTCAGACTCAATCTGGCTGAAGTCGGGATTGACGGCTACGTCAGCAATGAGGTTGGAATTGAAACGGTACTTCAGTCCAAAACTTGGATCCGTGGTCAGACGACTGTTGTCAAGGCCGGAATCCGGATTGTCGAATGAAGGCAGCGATGCGGCCTGCGAGCCGGTGAAAGCGGGGAGCAGCTCCAGCTTGCCTGCGGGCGTCGCGCCCGTGATCCCCTCGATACTACCCGCCTGACACAGCCAGCACGGATCGTCCCGGTCAATGGCTGCCCAGGAGTAGGTATTGCGGCTTTCACGAGGATGTGTGATCCAGAAGTTGATATTCCAGTTCTGCACATCCGTCTGCGGGAACCGCAGGCTCTCAAACGGCACGGCCATCTCCACCTGATAGCCCTTCTCGGTCACCTTGCCGTCCGTCTGGAAGATGATGTCGAAGCCCATGTCCTCGTTGCCGCCGCCCAGGATCCGGGTATCCCCCTGGATGCCGATGGGATTTGAGGCAATGAAGTACGCCCAGGCATTGTTGGCGTACGGATCCAGAATGACCCCCACGTAGTCGTCCTGCCAGATGGCGTCCCGATCACTCATGTTGACGCGGATGGATTCCGGGTCATCCTCGATCATGAACGCGAAGTAGATGTTGTTGGCATCGTAGGTGGTCCAGACCTCGATCCCAACCGGCGGCTTGGACTGATCCCCCGGGAACGTTTCGCTGAAGTTGTAGGCCCGGTCCGCCGAGCTCCATCCGGGATCCGACAGATCGCCGTCCACGATGATGCGGGATTCCGTCTTCTGCGGCGTGAGAGCCGGCTTGACGTTGGGCGTGAATGTACCCGGATCCGAAAGCGTCGGCGTAGCGGCCGTGCGGGATGTCTGGGCGGATGTTGGAAGCGCAAGCGCCAGCGCCAGGATGCCCAGCGACAGCAGTTTGTAGCACCGATTCATGGTGTATCCGATCTCGGGGAGAGTGGTTTGGCAGGATGGAGAGAGGTTCGTCGCGGGAGGCGCTTCCGGTGGATGCGACGACGTTCCATGCAGCGGACCTACGGGGCCAGGGTTCAGACTGTTACACAGGGTGCTAAATTTTTCCCCATGCCCGGCGCAGGTCATCAATAGAGGACACAGCAAGTCCGTTTTTGGTAGACAAAGGGCATCTATTAGTGCCCTAAACCGCCAAATTAAGCCAGAAAGGGCATGCGCAAGTGCCCCAAAATCACTCCGCCATTTCGGGGGAGTCAGGCCGCTGATTCGCGCTCGACCCGCCGGGTCGCGGGTACCGGGAGCTTGGCCTGGATGGCTGCACTGAGCCTGGCCGGACGCGCAACCGAGGCCGACACCACGGTCTCCGGCTCATCCTCGCGGAAGTTCATCATGACCTCCAGGACCCCATCGCGCGTGTCCTCCTCCATGATGAGCAGCCGCAATCGGCTCGCGTTCCGGAAGCCCTTGAAATAGCCTCCGTACATGCGACGCATCTCCAGCACGCCTTTGCGCTCGCCGAGCCATTCGCACTTCAGCGTCAGGTGCTCCGCCACGACCGCCATGCGCTCCTCCCAGGTGGGTGCGGGAGGAACTTCGCCGGTCTCGCGATACACCTTCAGATCCCGGAATATCCACGGGTTGCCGATGGCGCCCCGGCCCACCATGACCGCATCGACACCCGTCTCGCGGAACATGGCTTCGATCTTCTCAGGTGTTGTCGCATCACCATTCCCGATCAGCGGGATGGTCAGGCCGGCCTCCTCCTTGATCCGTCGCAGCCATTCCCATCGCGCGTCCCCGCGATACATCTGCGAGCGCGTACGGGCATGCACGGCCAGCGCCTGCACGCCGATCTCCTCGAGCATGCTGGCTACCTCGATGATGCGGATGGACTCGTCGTTCCAGCCCAGACGCGTCTTTACCGTGACAGGCCTCGAAGCCTGCTCAATGACGGCCTGCGTAATGGCCTTCATCTTGGGCAGATTGCGCAGAATGCCGGCGCCACCATCCTTGCAGACCACCTTTTTGACAGGGCAGCCGAAGTTGATGTCGATGATGTCCGGACCGGCCTGATCCACGATGGCGGTCGCCTCTCGTACCTGCTCGATTTCGCCCCCGAAGATCTGGATGGCAAGCGGCCGCTCCGACTCGTAGAAGTCAAGCTTCATGTGGGAGCCATCGGCACCATAGACGAGGCCGCCACTCGAGATGAACTCGGTGTACAGCAGGTCCGCCCCGTACCGTTTACAGAGCAAGCGGAACGGCGGATCGCTGACGTCCTCCATCGGCGCCAGAAATACCGGGCGTTCGCCTAAGTCTATGGATCCAATACGCATGAGACCGCCCAAACGAGGCCCGTTTTACACCAGTTCCACGCAGGCGCTGCAACCCGGCAGACTGACTCCGTATAACGAGCAGTATTCACTGATTCCCTTCCGATGAAACGATTCCACGCGTACGCACTACCCGTCTTTGCCGTCCTGATGACGACCGTGCTCGCCGGCTGCGGAGGACCCAACCTGATTGAGCTGGCCGGCGGAGGCCTGCTGGGCTACGGGATTTGCGGCGGCGTGATTCTGATTCTGGACATCATTGCCCTTGTCCAGATTGCAGGCACCGATTGGGCCTTCAAACGCAAGGCCATCTGGGCGCTCATCATCATCTTCTTCCCTGTCGGCGGCCTCATCCTCTGGTGGTTGTTCGGCAAGTGAAATTCGCCGCAAACGCAGCGAAAGATGCACGCCGGTCCGGTTTGTCCGGGCCGGCGTGTTCATTTTCCGGCATGCGCGTTCTGCTCCTTCTCTCCCTCCTGCTCGTGGGCTGCCGCCCTGCGGCCCAGGACACCCTGATTCTGATCTCGATTGACGGGTTCAGGGCGCAGTACATGCACGATGTGGATCTGCCGGCCCTGAGCGATCTCGCGGCGGGAGGCGTCTGGGCGCCCGATGGGCTCACGCCGGTCTTCCCCAGCAAGACCTTTCCGAATCATTACACCACCGCAACCGGCCTATATCCGGCCAAACACGGAATCGTGGCCAACACCATGTACGATTCCGAGCTGGACGCGTGGTTCAGGATCAGTGATCGCGATGCGGTAGAGGATCCCCGGTGGTGGGGCGGGGAGCCCATCTGGGTTACCGCAGAGGCACAGGGCCAGACGGCCGCCACGTTCTTCTGGGTGGGGTCCGAAGCGCCGGTCAAGGGTCGCCAGGCTACCCACTGGTTCCGGCACGATGCGGCCGTGCCGGGCGAGGACCGCGTGGCTCAGGTCCTCGAGTGGCTGGACCTGCCGGTCGACGAGCGTCCAACCGTCATCACGCTCTACTTCAGCGATGTGGACACCAAGGGCCACCTGTTTGGACCGCGTTCGACGGAGACCGAAGCGGCGCTCCAGGCCGTTGACAACCACATCGCCCGCTTGCTCGGCGGCCTGAGGCAGCGCGAACTGCTGTCCACCACCAACCTCGTTCTAACCTCGGACCATGGCATGTCGGAGGTCGACCCCACCGCGGTCAGTTACCTGGAGGACGTGATGGGGCCGGACGATGGGCAGGTCATCGACCTCTCCCCGATTCTTGCCATTCGGCCTGCTCCCGGTCGGGAAGACATGGTGCGCGATGCAGTACGCAGTCTTGAGGGCGTCGATCTGCTCAGCCACACGGAGCTCGCCGACCTTCACTACACCGGCCACCACCGCATTCCGGCCGTGATCGGACTGGCCCGGGAGGGGTGGACTGTGCTTCCGACCCGCGACCGCCACCGGGAGATCGGATCACCCAATCCCGGCAATCACGGATATCACCCCCACCTGCCGGCCATGGCCGGCCTGTTCATAGCGGCCGGCCCTGCGTTCCACTCCGGCGTGCGCGTGGAGTCTTTCGAGTCGGTGCACGTCTACAACCTGCTCACTGAAGTGGCGGGACTCACGCCGGCACCGAATGATGGCGATATTGCGGTTGTCACCCCGTTCTTGAGGTAAGCCATGACTCCCAATATTCAGCCGGCCCAGGTGCGCCTGATCAGACTCGCCCTGCTGAGTGGCATCGTGCTTTTTGGCCTGGTTGCCCTGTTCATTGCGGGCCAGGCGGACCATGGTGTCACGCTCAATGCTGACGGTCCGTTGGCAGGATTCGTCGCATTGCTGGTGATTCTGGCGGCGGGCGTGGTGATGCTGTTTCGACGCCGCATTGACGGGGCCGCGTCCTACGAGGAGCGGGCACGCATGCTGATCATCGCCTATGCAGCCTGTGAACTGGCCGCGCTGGTTGGTGCCGTGCACCTCCTGATGACCGGGGGCATGCTACCCTACATCGCTGGTGTGGTCGTCTATTTGTTCGCCCTGGTGTTGCTTCCCGTCGAAGCTCCCGCGTGAGGCTGCTCTATCAGGAAACGGGCCGTTTCTTTGGCCTGGCTGCCGGAAAACTGGAGATACCGGCCGCTGAGGAACTGAAAGAACTCGGCGCGCGCTCCACCAGTCCGGCCTACAGAGGCGTCTATTTCGAGGGCAGCCTTGAGACCCTCTATCGCGCCAACTACGAATCCCGGCTGCTGACGCGGGTGCTGGCTCCTCTGGCCGAGTTCAACTGCCACTCGGACCGGTACCTCTACACGCAGGCCCAGAAGATCGACTGGAGTCAGTTTTTCGGCCTCGATGAGACGTTTGCCGTGTTCGCCACGGTCTCGAACAGCAAGATTCGGCACTCCCAGTTCGCAGCGAGACGCCTGAAGGACGCGATCGTGGATCAATTTCGGGAGGCTACCGGGAAACGACCGTCCGTGCGCACCCCGGACCCCGACGTCTGGCTGAATCTGCACATCCACGCCAACGTCGCCACCATCAGTCTGGACACGTCCGGCGGCTCCCTGCACCGCCGCGGCTATCGAAAGGAAACGCTGGAGGCCCCCATGCAGGAGACGGTGGCCGCCGCGGCGCTCAGATTGGCAGGATGGACGGGCGATACGCCCCTGCTGGACCCCATGTGCGGCTCGGGTACCATCCTGGCAGAGGCGGTGATGGTAGCGGGGCGGGTGCCGGCGGGCTACCTGAAGAAGCGGTTCGGATTCGAGTCGCTACCCGATTTCGATCCTGCTGCCTGGAGCCGGGTGCGAAAGGCCGCCAACGCGGCCATCCAGCCGGTTGAGCCCGGTCTCATCCGTGGATCGGACGTGGACGCCGACGCCGTCAAGGCAGCCCGCCTGAACCTTTCCGGCCTGCCGGCCGGCAAGGCGGTGCACGTGGAGCGGCGCGACTTCCGCAGCATCGAGGAGGTGAGCGAAGGCGTGATCGTCTGCAACCCGCCGTATGGACTGCGACTGGGCGACGAGCGATCCGCCGGTAACCTGATGAAGGAGCTCGGCGATTGGCTCAAACAATCCTGCACGGGTCGTTCTGCATTCATCTACGCCGGAAAGCCCAAGCAGCTGAAGTCGGTGGGCTTGCGCACCACCTGGAAGAAGGCGTTGGTCAACGGTGCCCTGGAGGGGCGCCTTGCCCGCTATGACATGTACTAGAACCGCCGGGCCCGCGTTATCCCTTTTGCGCGGCCGGCGCATCCCCCTATTCTCTCCCCCTCATCAAGCCAGCCCCCCGATGAAAGCCATTCTTCTCGCTGCCGTTCTGATGTTGACGACCACTGTGGTCCAGGCCCAACCTGCCCCCGACGATTGGCCGGAGCCTGCGGCCGCGGACGTGGAAAGCGTTGATGCCATCATGGCTGCCGTCTATGACGTGATATCGGGGCCCGCCGGCCCTCGCGACTGGGACCGGTTCCGTTCATTGTTCAGGCCTGAGGCCAAACTGATTCCCATCGCCCGCACGCCGGACGGCAACTACCCGGTGTATATGGGTGTGAACGACTACGTGGAACGCGCCGGCGGCCAGTTCAATACGATGGGCTTCTTTGAGCGGGAAATCTCCCGCACGCAGGAGCAATATGGCTCCATGGTGCACCTCTTCTCCACCTATGAGGCCCGCCGTGCCGCCGAAGATCCCGAGCCCTTCATGCGCGGCATCAACTCGTTCCAGCTCTTCAATGACGGCAGCCGCTGGTGGGTCGTCAACATCTACTGGCTGGCCGAATCACCGGACACCCCCATCCCGGACGCCTACCTGGACAACTAGGTCTGATCCAGCGCGCCGCGCATGACGGACAGCGCCTGATCCAGCACGTCCCACGAGATGTTAAGTGGCGGGGCGATGCGCACCAGGGAGTTGCTGTGCAGCGTCCAGCCCAGCAGCACACCCCCTTCCAGACAACGGATCACCACGGCCTCGGTCAGCGCCGCATCACCCAGCTCCATGCCAAGCATGGCGCCCCGACCGCGGACTTCCCGCACGCGGGGGTGCTGGAGCGCTTTCCGTACTCGATTGCCGACCTCGACGGCGCGACCGGGCAGACCCTCTTCCATGAGCACGGTGAGTGCGGCGTCGGCCGCTGCGCAGCTGACCGGGTGACCACCGAAGGTCGTGACGTGACTGAGCGGCGGATCGCGCCGGAGCGAGCCCATGATCTCGGCGCTTGAGATGAAGGCGCCGAGTGGCATGCCGCCTCCCAACGCTTTGGCCGTTGTCAGAATGTCGGGCACGACCCCAAATCCCTGGAACGCGTAGAGCGTGCCTGTCCGGCCCATTCCGGTCTGGATCTCATCGAAGATGAGCAGCGCGCCGGCATCCGTGCAGCGCTCGCGAAGGGCCTGCATCCAGGCATCGGACGGCACATTGACTCCGCCCTCCCCCTGAATCGGCTCGGTGATCACACCGGCGACTTTATGGTCGATGACCGAGAGCACCTCCGGATCATCAAACGGCAGGAAAATCACCTCTGGCAAGAGCGGCAGGAACGGGTCCCGGTACACCCGGCGCCCGGTCACCGACAGCGAACCATGCGTGTCACCGTGATACGAATGCTCGAAGGCCACCAGGCGGCTGCGGCCGGTATACTTTTTGGCCAACTTGAGTGCGCCCTCGTTGGCTTCGGTGCCGGTCATGGTGAAGTACGCCGTCGAGAGCGACTCCGGCAGATGACTCGCCAGCCGGGCCGCAAGCGCCGACTGCGGCTCCTGCACAAACTCGCCGTACACCATCACATGAAGGTGTCGATCCAGTTGGGCTTTGATCGCCTGCAAGACCCGGGGATGACGGTGCCCCAGGCTGGAAACCGCAATTCCACTGATCAGATCGATTACGGTGCGGCCGTCGGCCAGGTGCAGCAGGGGGCCCTCCGCCCGCTCCACCACCAGCCCCAGGGGCGCGTCGCTGGTCCAGGCCACGTGATCCCGAAAGCGTGGATCCATCTCAGGCAAGGGCGGCTACGGCTGACACGGCATGGTGCACATCGGCGAGTGTATTGTAGATGTGGGGCGAGAGGCGAATGCCGCCTGTCGGTGCTCCTGCAACGCCATGCTCATCATACAGTCTCGAAAAGACCTCACGCCCGTCCTTGCCGGGCAGCTGGAAAATGACCACGCCGCCACGGGATCTCGGACTCGGCGGCATCGAGAAAGAGATTCCGGGCACCGCCTCCTGCAGACCGGCGATGAGCGCCTCCGTCAATTCCCGTACGCGAGCCTCGATGCGCTCCTTGCCGATGCGGTCGTGCAACTCCGCCGCCGTGACCATCGCCGCGACACAGGCATCGTCGCGCTGTCCAAGAGATTCAAACTTGCGCGCTCCATGCTCCGGGGTTTCGGCATAGCCGACACCGACATCGGTCGCCCACACCTCCGAAATCCGATCGGCCCTGACATACAGGATTCCAGCCTCCTTGGGGCCGCAGTACCATTTGTGGGAGCTGGAGGCATAGGAGTCGCATGCGATGGCGTGCAGATCCAGCACGTGGCTTCCGAAGGTTTGGGCACCGTCCAGGTGGACGTACACGCCCCGATTGCGGGCTTCCGCGCACAGCTCGCCGGCCGGCAGCAGCACCCCCGTGAGATTGGAAAGGTGACTGACCGACAGGACCCGGGTCGCAGACCCCATCGCCCGGAGGAAGGGCTCGATCAGCGATCCCGTTGGATCGACCGATACCTGCCGTACCTGGAAGCCGTCCCGTCGGGCACGCACCTGCCAGGCCTCCCGATTGGTGGGATGGTTTTCATCCCAGATCACCACCTCATCGCCCGGGCCGAGCTCCAGACCCTGCACGATGGTATTGTTGCCTTCCGAGGTGTTGCGCGTGATGGCGAGCTCCGCAGGATCGGCACCAATCTGCGCCGCGATGGCGGACCGGGCCTGCTCCCGCATCGCATCGAACTGCGCACGGTTCTGGAACGAGGCGTCGGCGTCCACGGCTCGCGTCAGCGTGGAAACGGCCTCCGCCACCGCGCGGGGCGACGGACACAGGTTGGCGGCGTTCATCATGATCAGGCCCGGACGTACCGAAAACTGGGCCTTGACCAGTTCCCAGTACGCCTCGTCCGCAATCGCGGGCGGAGACGGCAGCCCGGGCGCAGCGGCGGGCAGCCCGGCCAGCATCGCGCCGGCGGACCCACCGGCGAGGGTCTTCAGGAATTTTCGACGGTCGGCCATGGCGACCTCAGGTTGGCTTGCTTCGGCCTGCAAGATAGCGGGTATCTTTCGGGCTCTGCAGTTCAACCCGTTTCCGGATGTTACGTCTCGCACCCCTCGCTCTGATTCTTCTGGTCGCCTGCACGACGGCGCAGTCTGCCACGCAGCCGGCCACTCCGGCCGAGCGCCCATCGCCCACCCAGCGCTCCGAGTCCGACTCTCCGTTCAAGCCCTACGACGAGGTCATCACGGATGAGGCCGTTTCTGACGATGGGCTCTTCACCGTGCACAGGGTGGATGAGGACTACTTCTTTGAGATTCCCGACTCGTTGTTGGGTGCCGAACTGTTGCTCGTATCCCGCATCGCCCAGACCCCGGCCAACCTGTCCGGTTTCATCAACGGCGGCTCGAAGGTGAACGAGCAGGTGGTGCGGTTTGAGCGCCGGGCCAATCAATTGCTTCTGCGCCGCATGGCCTACTCCAGCGTGGCACCGGACTCACTCCCGGTAGCGTTTTCGGTAGCAATAAACAACTTCGAGCCGATCATCATGTCGTTCGACATCGAGGCGCTGAGCCCGGATTCAGCGGGCACCGTCATTGAGGTCGGTGATCTGTTTGAGTCGGATGTGCCCGCACTTTCCGGACTGTCGAACAGCCAGCGCACACGCTTCCGGGTACGCCGTCTGGACGGATCTCGCAGCTTCATCGATGAAGCCAAGTCGTTCCCGCTGAACGTGAATGTGCGCCACACGATGACCTACGAGGCTTCGGATCCGCCCTCAAACTCGGATACCGGTACCATTTCGATGCAGATGTACCAGTCCATGGTGCTGCTTCCTGAGCGTATGATGCCGCGCGTGCATGATCACCGTGTAGGCTATTTCACCGTGCGCCAGCTGGATTTCAGCCTGGACGAACTCAAGGCCGGCACGCGGAGCTACATCCGCCGCTGGCGACTGGAGCCTTCGGATCCCGCAGCTTACCTGCGTGGCGAGCTCGTGGAGCCCGTCAAGCCCATCGTCTATTACCTGGACCCGGGCACGCCCGAGCGGTGGCGGCCTTACTTCTGTGCCGGCGTCGAAGACTGGAATCGATCCTTCGAGGCGGCCGGATTCAGGAACGCCATCCGCTGCCACGAATCGCCGGAGGACGATCCCGACTGGGATCCCGAGGACGTGCGCTACTCGACGGTGCGTTATGTGGCGAATACCACACGCAACGCGACCGGTCCGAGCGTGTCGGATCCGCGGACCGGGGAGATCATCGAGAGCGACATCATCTGGTACCACAACCACATGCGCTCCTACCGCAACCGCCTCATGATCGAGACGGGTGCGGCCAATCCTGGCGCGCGCACCCTGAATACGGAAGAGAGCCTGATCGGCGAGACCATGCGTCAGGTCATCGCACACGAAATCGGCCACGCGCTGGGCCTTCCGCATAACATGATCGCCAGCTCCAGCTTTCCCGTGGATTCGCTGCGCTCGCCGACGTTCACCTCGGAATACGGCGTTGCCCCGACGATCATGGACTACACCCGGCAGAACTACATCGCCCAGCCGGGTGACGGCGTTACGCGATTCGTGCGCATGGTGGGCCCCTACGACGACTACGTCATCAACTGGGGCTACCGCTGGTATCCCGGCATCGAGCATCCCGACCAGGAGAAGGGGGCGCTGGACGCGCTCATCCTGGAAAAGGCGGGTGACAAGCGATTCCGCTTCCTCACGTCCACGGCCTTCACCCCGGACGCCCAGACCGAGGACATGGGCGACGACCCCGTGCGAGCCTCCGGATACGCGGTGGCCAACCTGAAGCGCGTGGTCCCGAACCTGGTGGACTGGACCTCGACGGACGGCAAGGCCTATGACGACCTCGATGAGATCTACGGCGAGCTTCTGGGCATGTGGTCGCGCTATATGCGTCATGTGGTGACCGTGGTCGGTGGGCGCTATGTCACGCCGAAGACCACCGACCAGGAGGGTCCTGTTTATGAGGTCGTGCCGCGTGACAAGCAGGAGGCCGCAATGGCCTTCCTGGACGAGCATGTCTGGCAGACCCCGACCTGGGTTCTGGATTCCGATCTGCTTCGGCGCATCGAGCCAGCAGGCGCAGTGGATCGCATGCGCGCCGGTCAGGCCTCGATTCTGAACAATCTGCTCGGGCCCGCCCGCATTCAGATGCTTATCGAGGCGGAGACCATCGACCGGGAAGGGTACACGGCCCTTGAGTTCCTGGACGACCTGCGTAACGCGATCTTCGCGGAGCTGAACGGCAATCGTCCCGAAGTCGATACCTATCGCCGCGCGCTGCAACGCGCCTACGTCGAGCGCATGGAGTACCTCATGACCGAGGAGCCGTCCCTGCCGGCCTTCTTCTTCGGCACGTCGGTGGACGTCAGCCAGTCCGACATTCGCGCCATGGTGCGCGGCCAGTTGCGTGATCTGGATGCGCTGATTTCGGCCCGACTCCCGTCCACGCGTGACCGCACCACCCGATATCACCTGCAGGATGTGCAGGCCCGCATCGCAGACGTGCTGGACGCCGATTGACGGGTTTTTGGTAGAACCGCCTCCGCCAGGCGGGGTTGGAGCGCTTTTCCCGCAGCAAGACCCCTGCCATGCCCGCCCAACTCCGCCTGGCCATTCAGAAATCCGGACGCCTGTCAGACGATTCGATCGATCTGCTGAAGCATTGTGGTATCCGGTTTTCGCATCCCAAGGGGCGGCTTCGGGCGGTGGCGCACAACTTCCCGGTGGAGGTCCTGTACCTGCGGGATGACGACATCCCGGGCTATGTCGCAGACGGTGTCGCAGATTTGGGCATCGTCGGCCAGAACGTGGTGCTCGAAAAGGGCCACGTGGTCCGCGAGATTCGGGCGCTGGGTTTCGGCAAATGCCGGCTGGCGGTCGCCATCCCGCGTGGCGATGCCTACGAGGGCATTCAGTCCCTGTCCGGCAGGCACATCGCCACGTCCTACCCCAATCTGCTCGGCACGTATTTGTCGGAGCGAGGGGTTGAGGCATCCATCCACGAGATCAGCGGATCCGTGGAGATCGCGCCCGGGATCGGGCTGGCAGATGGTATCTGCGACCTGGTATCCACCGGCTCGACGCTACTGTCGAACGGTCTCGTAGAGGTGGAGACCATTCTGAAGTCCGAAGCTGTGCTCGTGTCCAATCCCGAGCTGTCAGCCGACAAGCAGGCGCTGCTGGATCAGATCACGTTCCGCATGGACGCGGTGATGCGGTCCCGAGGGTCCCGGTACATCCTGCTCAACGCCCCGAACAGCGCCGTGGAACGCATCAAGGATCTCCTTCCCGGAATGCGCTCTCCGACCGTCGTTCCGCTTGCGGATGAAGGCTGGAGCTCCGTGCACAGCGTGATCAAGGACGACGAATTCTGGTCGGTGGTGGATCAACTCAAGGATGCCGGGGCCGAAGGCATGCTGGTCGTCCCCATCGAAAAGATGGTGCTCTGATGCGCATCGAGATCCGGCCCGACCCCGCGCTGTGGAGTGAGCTGGTACAGCGCCCTACCGCTCCGCTGGAGGATGCCGTCGCCGGCATCGACGAGATCATGCAGGCCGTGCGGGATTCGGGCGATGCGGCCCTGCTGGACTTGACCGAGCGCTTTGACGGCGTTCGGCTGGAGAATTTGCGCGTGCCCTCCGAGGCCTTCGAGGCCGCGCGGGAACAGGTATCACCCGAACTTCGCGCCGCGATTCGCACCGCTGTGCGCAACCTGACCTTGTTTCACGAGGCCCAGCGGGAGCCCGTCCGGCGCATTGAAACCACCGCGGGCGTGACGTGCTGGCGGCGGTCGGTGCCGATAGAGCGTGTCGGGCTGTACGTGCCCGGCGGAACTGCGCCGCTCTTCAGCACCGTGTTGATGCTGGGCGTGCCGGCGCGGCTGGCCGGTTGCAGCACGCGGGTGCTCTGCACGCCCCCGGACTCACGCGGAAACGTGCACCCGGCGATTCTCTTCGCCGCTCACGAGGTCGGCATTGAAGACGTCTACCGGGTGGGCGGCGCACAGGCCATCGCTGCCATGGCCCTGGGCACCGAGTCCGTCCCGAAGGTGGACAAACTCTTTGGCCCGGGAAACCAGTATGTGACCGCAGCCAAGCAGTGGGCCGCAATGCGCGGGATCGCCGTGGACCTGCCCGCCGGGCCGACGGAGGTCGGGATCCTGGCGGACGCTTCGGCCAACCCGGTGTTTGTGGCCGCCGACATGCTGTCGCAGGCCGAGCACGGGCCCGACTCGCACGTATTCGTGGTGCTCACCGATGACGCGTTGCTGAAACCCCTCCGGACAGCCCTGGAAGAGCAGCTGGCGGAGCTGCCTCGCGCCGATGTGGCCCAGGAGGCCCTGACGCACAGCGTGGTGGTGGTCGAGCCTGACCCGGATCGAGCTGTCGAATTGATCGACGCGTACGCTGCCGAGCACCTCATCCTCGCTACCGAAAACGCTTCCGGAATTGCATCCCGCATCACGCAGGCCGGATCTGTGTTCGTCGGGCACCTGACACCGGAGAGCGCAGGCGACTACGCTTCCGGAACCAACCACACACTGCCGACGGGCGGTGCCGCGCGAGCGTTTTCCGGCGTGAGCCTGGACTCCTTCGTGCGCAAAATCACGTTCCAGGAGATCTCCGAGCAGGGATTGCGCCGCCTGGGTCCGGCGGTCATAACCATGGCAGAAGCGGAGGCGCTGAGAGGACACGCGCTCGCCGTTCAGCGCCGGCTTGAGCAGCTGCCGGAAGGCAGCGCTGTCGAAGATCGTCTGGGGGTCGTCACTCGCCAGACCTCGGAGACAGACATCTTTGTGCGCCTCAACCTGGACGGCGCCGGGCGATCGTTCATCGACACAGGACTCGGGTTCTTCGACCATATGCTGACCCAGATTGCCCGTCACGGCGGGGTGGATCTCGAGGTGCGTGTACAGGGAGACCTGGAGGTGGACGAGCACCATACCGTGGAAGACACGGCCATCGCCCTGGGTGCGGCCCTCAGGCAAGCGTTGGGCGACAAGCGAGGCATCGAGCGCTACGCGTTTCTGCTGCCCATGGACGAGGCCCTGGCCCACGTCGCCCTGGATTTGGGCGGGCGCAGCCACCTGGTCTGGGAGGTGCCTTTCTCACGAGAAGTCGTGGGTGACGTGCCTACGGAGATGTGGCAGCACTTCTTCAAGAGTTTCTGCGACGCGGCCGCCTGCAACCTCAACATCAAGGCATCCGGCGAGAACGACCACCACGTCATTGAGGCCGTATTTAAAGGCCTTGCCCGCAGCCTGCGGCAGGCCGTGCGCCAGAGTGGCGGCAGCGACATTCCCAGCACGAAGGGCACACTGTGAGTCAGGTTGCCGTCGTTCGATACAACGCTGGAAACATCAGCAGCGTGTCACACGCCCTGCGGCGGTTGGGCGTGGCGTTCGAAGTCACCAACGACCACGATGCGCTGCGAGCCGCCGACCGCGTGATCTTTCCCGGCGTAGGCGAGGCCTCATCGGCCATGGCCTACCTGCGAGAGCGCGAATTGCACACGCTTATCCCATCGCTCACGCAGCCGGTTCTGGGTATCTGCCTGGGTCTGCAACTGATGTGTGACGCGTCCGATGAAAACGAGGCTACCTGCCTGGGCATATTCCCGGGACGGGTGCGCCTGTTTCCTCCGCGGGACAAGGTTCCCCACATCGGATGGAACTCGATTCACGACCTCCGGGGGCCCTTGTTCAAAGGCATCCCGGACGGAGCACACGTGTACTTTGTGCACGGCTATTACGCTGAATTGGGCGCCCAGACGACCGCGCGCACGGATTACGTCCTGCCCTTCAGCGCCGGGTTGTCCGGCGGCAACTTCCACTCCGTGCAGTTTCACCCGGAAAAGAGCGGTGACGTCGGGGCCGCCATCCTGCAGAACTTCCTGAGCATCTGATGTCCTACACGCTTGTCGGCAAACAGGTGCGCGTGCACCTCTACAACCGCGCCGGAATCACCCTCGGCACCGTGACGGGCCGTGTGGCCGACTATGCACCCAGAGTGCAGGTAGCCCCCGGCATGCACAAGGACCTGGTCTACGTGGTGGATATTGAGACCGGCGATCCTGAGGTCCCCTATACAAACAGCTCGGGAGAGGACAATGAGTCCTGGTTCGCGGTGCAGGACATCGAGGTGATCGAAGGGGAAGGACCACGGCTCTTTACCAACTGAGTCACGCCGTAGCCCTGCGCCTCCCAGTGCCTTGATCGCAGGCCTGCACCGACAGTACCCTCCATGGCCAATTATTGGAGGTATCCATGCTTCGCCTGCTACTCGCCGCCGTCCTTGTAGCCCCGCTGGCTATTCCCGCACAAGCCCAGCGCACGCCACAAAACCTGCAGGTCCTGCCGCGGGACTGGAGTCGTGGCCAGGTGATCAGCCTGATGCGGCAGTTTTCATTCGGCACCGGCCTGCGGTGTGAGGGCTGCCACTATGATCCGGTCGGTGAGGGCAACTTCCAGGATATCGACTTTGCCAGCGACGAGAACCCGCTGAAGGAGAAGGCCCGCTTCATGATTCGCATGACGCGCAATCTCAACGACGCGATTCTTCCCATGGTGCCCAATCGCGACGACCCGCCCGTCGTGATCACCTGCAAGACGTGCCACCGGGGCGTAGCCAAACCACGCACGCTCATGCAGGAACTGCTGCTGACGGCGCACGAGTCGGGAGGCGATTCTGCGGCCACACAGTACCGGGACCTGCGCGAGAGCAGTGGCATGGCCGGCGTCTACGACTTCAGGGAATGGGAAACCAATGAGGTAGCCTCCCAGCTGGCCGAGGCCGGCAAGGTGGACGATGCAATCGTCATCTACGAGCTGAACGCCGAGTTCCATCCCGAATCCTCCAGCATTCAGTTGGCTCTTGGCCAGCTTTATGAGGGCAAGGGGGATGTCGAGGCCGCTATTGCAGCCTATGAGAGGGCCATTGAACTGGGCGCACCCGCGAATCGTGTGCAGCCGCGCATTGACGATCTGCGCGGAGACAACTGATCAGACGCCGAACCAGTAGTTCAGCTTCAGCATCACCACGTTGTAGGCGTCTGCGCCCAACAGCGCGTCCACGTCCCGGCGGAAGCTGAAGTCCCCCTGCACAATGCGATCACTTTGCTGGCGCTGCCAGACCAGGAATAGCGTAGAACCAGGGCGATATTCCCATCGCAAGACCGCATTGCCGATCAGGGAACGCACATTGAAGTCTCGCTCCCGGGTGCTCGCATCGGCCACTCCGTCGCCGTCAAAATCGAAGTAGCGCGTGTCCCCCTCGCGGCAGGTCCGGCCCGCGCTGCAGCCGCTACCAGCCGGTGTGCCCTCTCGAAAGTCGTCGAAGTCAAAGGACATGGCACGCACCAGCTGGCGGTAGGAGGTGTAGTCACCGGCCGACAGTAGCGGCTGCGCATACACCTGCAGACTCAGCCGAGGGTTGAGGGCCACGTCGATCCGCGTTTCCACGGACAGCTCCGAGCGCTCCAGGTACCCGAAGATGTAGCGGCGACCGAACGTTTCGACGTAGGCGGCGTCCGCGATGCTCGTGACGTACTGGGCCGGATTTGTGGATCTGCCAAAGATTGGCGTCAGGCCGACTTCAACCCGCGGGCTGGGCCGATACTCGGCCTCGAATCCGAACGAGAGCTCATCGCCCGAACCATTCGTACCAGCCGCGTATTCGACCCGGGGGCCGAAGCTGAACGATGTGCGCGGGTCGGTCGAGAATCCGATGTCGAAGCCGCGGGAGGCTGGCTCACGGATCAGTGGTCCGCCCCGCGTTGCCGTGCGGTTGGTGAGCGGTGGCCGGTAGTCAACGCTGCCCTCCACGCTCCAGTAGTTGAGGAACTGCGCGTCGGCACCCAGCCGCACGAATCCACGGACGTGCGCATCGCTCCAGCTGCCGTCCAGGGCCTCGTGGCTCCAGTTGTGGAAGGTGAACGCAGAGACGCGGTAGTTGCGGAGCACCCTACCGGGCTGAATCTCCTGATACTGAATCCGGGCACCGCCGTCGAGCACTTCCTGGCGGTTCGAGAAGCCCAGGTCGTTGGTCTCGAATCCGGGCGTCACCTGGGCCGCCCAGACGGCTCCAGTCCAGTGCCGGCCACGCTCGCGTGAGAGGGTTGCTCGCCAGTCGAGACCTGACATGGTGGTCCTTGTCGGATCCAGCTCCAGGCGGGTCGCGTCAGGCCGCTGGTAGTAGTGATTCGAGGAACGCTGCACTCGGAGCAGCGCCTCCTCGTCCCCACGGATATGACTGCCGGCCACGTAGCCCTGGAACGACCACTCGCGGTCTGCCCACTGGTGCTGCCAGTCCAGTCCGGCATTGAAGGCCGACGAGGTGAGAAAGTTGAAGGATCCGTCTTCCGGGAGTCCCCTGTGCATGGCCGTGGCGATGGCACCGACCGTCGAAGCGCCGCCGTTGAACTCCTGCTGCAAACGCACCACTCCGAAGCCCGTACGAGGCTCCACGGTGAAGCGTGCCCGGGTGTCGGTCTGCTGAAAAAAGGCCTCGCCTTCTTCCTTTTGTGTCAGGGCCGTGAGCACCCCCACGGACAGGCCGTTGGACGTGCGCCCTGTCAGCTTTGCGGCTCCGAGAATCGTCGCTGCTTCGGGTTCGTCGACGAATGTGGCACCGTCCGGGGCGCGACCCGACGGCGCGCGTCCGATCCGGCGGGAGTAGAACAGAAAGCTCCGGCCGGAGAGCCTGAAGTCGAAGATGCGCGCGTCTTCGACAAAGAAGGGTCGGCGTTCAGGGAAGAAGGTCTCGAACGCCGTCAGATTGATGACGGCCGGATCCGCCTCCACCTGACCGAAGTCGGGGTTGATGGTCGCGTCCAGATTGAACTGGGCGCCGATGCCGTAGCGAAGATCAAATCCCGCCCGACCTCCGAATCCGGAGCCGTCCTCAAAGGGGTTGCCGGCCACCTTGGGAGAGCTCTCCGCCCGGGACAACAGGTAGGGTCGCACCTCAAGTCGGGTCGACGCGCGGGGGATGACCACGTTCTCCAGCCGACCGAACTGGGACACCCGGCCGCTTTGCAGCTGGGATATCAGCGCAAACTGGGTCTCCTCAGTCGTGCTGAATTTGTGACGCACGTACTCGACACCCCAGGTCTGCGGCTCCGGAGAGGCCGCGTAACGCATCTGCGACAGCGGGATGCGCATCTCGACGCTCCATCCGTCTTCCAGCATCTGCACGGCCGATGTCCATACGGCGTCCCAACTGCCGTCGAGCTCCCCGTCATCGTAGAGATACATGTCCAGCTGCACGTTGGCCGCGCTCACCGCGAACAGATAGCCGGTGCGCAAGTCGAGGTTGGTGTCGAACGCGACCATGAAGTCGTCATACTGCCCGCGCTCGTCCCGTCGCACCAACTGCCGGGCGATGGTCGAAGGCTCCGGGTCCCACATACGCGCCGAGACGTACACCGCGCTCCCGTCGAACATGGTGCGGGCCTCCGTGCGGATCGTGGCGGGCGCGCCTTCCACGGGAGTCTGCTGAACGAAGCCGGTCGCAATCGGGACAGCCTGCCAGGCCTCCTCGTCGATGTGCCCGTCAATGACCACGTCTCCGGCCTTTACACCGGCGCTGACGCTCGGCAAGGGGACGGCGGATTCTTGTGCCGCCGCGGGACGGCCGGCGAGCGACAGGAGGAGCACAGAGCCCATCGCACAGGATATCTTGCGCGCCCAATTGGTGACCATCATGCGACTGTCTCTGGTTCTGATCCTTGTTCTGGCGGCCTGCCGTGCCGAGCCGCAAACCCAGACCCTGTTCGAGGGGGATCCGTGGCCGGAGATCCGGCAGAATCGCATCCACAATCTATTGCCTGCCGCCATGGATCGCGCGGGTGTGGACGGGTGGCTGACCGTCTGCCGTGAGAACAACAATGACCCGATGGCGCGTCACGTGGGCTGCGAAAACGCGGGTGGTACGGCGGCATTCCTGTTCTTTCGCACGGGCGATGGGGTCGAGCCGGTGGCCATCTCCCCGGCTGGAGAGGCGACCTCGCTTGCCGAACTCGGCACGCATCGTGTGGTCGCCATCGAGCGCGGGAGTAGCGTATGGGACGCGGTGGTGGCGGAGCTCGAGCGGTATGATGTTCAGTCGCTTGCGGTTAATCGAGGGCGTCGCGCGGCGGCCGATGGGCTCTCCTCGCTCCAATGGGAAGCGCTGCAAGCAGGCCTGGGTCCTGCGTGGAGCGCGCGGTTGGTTTCTTCTGAGCCTCTGATTGTCTCCTGGCTGGCCGTCAAGACTCCGGAGGAGGTGGCCATCATGCGGCGGGCGGCCGAGGTGACCGCCCAGTGGGAGGTCGAGGCGTATGCCGCGGCCGTGCCGGGCGTGACGACGGACCTGGACATCGCAAATTTCCTGGAGGCCCGCATGGCGGAGGCCGGGGTTGGAGATGCGTGGAGCCCTGCCCAGAATCCGGCCGTGAACTCCGGCAAGGACCGCGGGCACTCCCACCCGACACCCAGGGTTATCCAGCCCGGGGACTTCATTCAGACCGATTTCGGGATTCGGGTGCACGACATGTGGGTGACCGACATTCAGCGGTTTGCCTATGTGCTCGGACCGGAAGAGGTGGAAGCGCCTCCGGAAGCATTCCGGAAGTGGGAGGCTGCGATTCGGGGGAGCCGCGCTGCCTTTGCGGCCATGCGTCCCGGCGCATTCGGATCGGAGGTGGACCGTGCCCAGCGGGAGGTGCTCGAAGAATCCGGTTCGCTGCCGGTCATGTGGAGCACCGGCCATCCCGTCGGGTTCTGGGCGCACGACGTCGGGCCGCGGCTCGGTGGTGGACATCTGGGCCGCGAGTTGGACCGGTCACCCGAGAACGAACTGGCTCCGGGGATGACGTTTGCGTTTGACGGCTTCTTTTCGTGGCCGTTGACCGACTCCACGACCAAGACCATCTCCGTGGAGGACATGGTGGTCATCACGGAGACCGGAGCGGAGTGGCTGACCCCACCTCAGGAGGACCTGATCCTCATCCCGTACCGGTAGCCAGGTCAGCACGCACATCGTGGCGGTCCTCGGCCCATCGGTGCCAGGCCATCATCCCACCGACGAGTGCGACCATGAGGCCGTACCAGCCGAGGGACTGCAGCGTCTCCACCATCGGTCCGAGTTCGGCCAGAAACTCCGGGTCCGAGAAGGCGGAGTCCTCGCGGCGCATCATGTCCATGAATGGCCCGTTGAGAAAAAACGGCAACTGGGCGGCCAGCAATGCCTGGAAGGCACCCACGGATGCCAGGACCAATCCGAGCGTGGCCTGCCACCTCTTTCGGCCCCAGAGGAAGATGCCCAGAACGAGGGCCACCACTCCCAAGAGCAGGGGCACCATAAAGAATGTGGCGTAGCCGGAGAAGCCGCCCGAGCCGCTGCTCGAGAACAGCACGGCGTACAGGGATGCGACCAGAGTGGCCGAGAAATATGCCAATACGGTCCCTGATACCAACACGATCAAACCGACGATCCGTGCGAGGTCCCCGGACTGGCGTGCGCGTCGATATCGGTGGAGACCGGGCACCAAGCCCGGCTCCGGATCAGGCTCGCCGTCAAACCAGGCCGTTGCCCGAGGGCGGGTAATGGCGATGGCTATCGCAACGGAAGGCAGGTTCACGATGAGTTGCCAGACCCACGCTCCCTCCATCGACGAAGAGAACTGAAAGGATCCCCAGAAGAGCGAGAACAGGAGGACGCCCAGGAAGAGATTGCGCCCCCACTTGTGCCCTTCCAGCATGCCCCAACCCGCGGCGACCGACAGCAGCGGCCCGAGGCTGCTGATCACCAGTGTGGCAGGTCCCCGTCCGATCTCCCCCACCAACTCGCGCGCTTCGGGCATGCTGAGGGCCCAGATCAGGGCCGGCACTGACAACACGCCGTTGATGAGCAGAAACCAGGCAGAAGCCGTGACGGAAAGTGGTCGAGACATGACAGAGTCGCGGAGGGGTTCACAGACGAAAACGCAAAGCGTTATTCTGGTGCGACACTCTCCCGACCCCGCGATGCGCTTCTTTTCTCTGATCCTTTGTGTCCTCTTTGTACTCCCGGCTTCTGCACAAGACTGGGCCGTTGCCGCGCTGGACGCGTCGCCTCGCCACCACGAATGGACCACTGTGGAGTCCCGCGATCGTGACCTGCATCTCTTCGTGGCGTATCCGGAGTCCTCGGAGCCGGCGCCCACCTTCATCGTGATTCACGAGAACCGGGGATTGACGGACTCGGTGAGGTTGTTTGCAGATCAGGCCGCCGAGGCAGGCTATTTGGCGGTGGCGGTGGACCTGCTTTCGGGATTCGATGAGCAGCATGGCAGGACGAGCGATTTCGAGTCGTCCGATGCCGCCCGGTCAGCCCTGTACGAACTGGACCCGGACGGCATCACGCAGGATCTCCTGGCGGCGCAGGCCTACGCACTCGGCCTTCCGGCATCCGACGGCCTGCTGTTCGTGGCGGGATTCTGCTGGGGCGGCAGCCAGACCTTCCGGTTCGCCACCAATTCCGACGCACTGGTGGGCGCGATGGTGTTCTATGGGTCGTCCCCAGAGGAGGGCTACGAGCGCATCGAGGCGCCGGTTTGGGGGTTCTACGGGGAAAACGACGCTCGCATCAATAGGCAGATTCCAGGAACGGAGACGGCGATGGAGGAACTGGGCAAGACGTACCACCCTGTCATCTACCCGGGAGCCGGACACGCCTTCATGCGTCGGGGAGACGACCCCTCAACTGGGGCGGACGACCCGAACAAGCAGGCGCGGGATGCGGCCTGGGAGCGCATTCGTATGCTGGTAACCCTGGTTCAGGCAGAGCAGGGATGAAGTCGGCTCTGTGGGTCCTGCTGCTGCTGCCTGGAGTTGTCCGGGCGCAGGTGCCGGCGTGGGCCGCGGAAGAGCTGTCGCGCGTAGTCGGCGTTTGGGAAGCTGATAACAGCGCGTACGTGAGCGAGACAGAGCCAGACCTGGCGTATCGACAGGAATGGCGGGCCGGGCCCGGAGGACACTCCGCCACCGGTCGTCTGTACGGGATGCTTCACGGGGAGGAAACCGGCGAGTACTGGCAATTCCGGCTGTTCTGGGACCCCGGCACCGAACGCCTTAGACTCATGCAGTGGAGTGCCTCCGGCATTGTGGGTGACGGTTTGTTCACGCAAACCGGTCCCGACCGCAACGAGGTGCTGCAAACGTTCACGAGCCAGGACGGCACCAGCTGGATGCAGGGACATCGCAACCGCAACGAGTCCGACGACCAGCACATCGGCACCTCGTACGGCGTGTCTGAAGACGGCGCCTGGACCAGAGAGCGCACCTATACCTGGAGGCGCATTCGCTAGCGTTTACGCTTGGGCCACTCGTTGGCCCGCTGGTTGACCGCGGCCGCATCGGCAATCTCAGTGATGCGTCGTTCCCGCGTGGCGGCGCGTTTTGCGTTTACCAGCCACTCCAGCATGGCGCGCCTGGACCACCTCGGGAAGGCGAGCCAATGCCCTTCCGCTCCCGGCCGGGCATCAAAAGCGGCCTGCAGATCCGGGGGTACCACCAGGGCTTCGACCGCGTCCAACGCGCTCCATGAGCCGTCCTCCCGGGCCGCCTCCACCTTGGCGATTCCGCTCGGGTGCATGAGGCCCGCCTGCATCATCCTGTCCACCCGGGCCTTGTTGATCGCGGACCAGTTGCTGCCGGGTTTTCGGGGAGCGAGCCAAAGCATGGTCCGCTCGTCATCCAGCTTGCGAGGGAGGCTGTCGATCCATCCGAAACACACTGCTTCTTCCACAATGTCCTCCATGTCCAGCCGGGGTTTGCCCGATGCCTTCAAGTGGTTGATGAGCCACAGCCCATCCGGGCGCGCATGATGTTCCAGAAGCCACGCCCGCCACTCGGCCCGGGACAACGGATGGAAGGAGTTTTCGGGAGGGTTCATGGATGGTCGATGAGGTCCTGCCAAGGTACCGAACCTCCCCCAGGGCATCGAGTATGAGCGCGCGGAGAGGTGGCAGAGTGGTCGAATGCACCGGTCTTGAAAACCGGCGTGCCGCAAGGTACCGTGGGTTCGAATCCCACCCTCTCCGCAACAAGTTTGGCCAGGCGCGAAGCGCTCCAGCGTGGGGCCGGCGCCGAGCCGAGCTTGCTCGAGCGAGCGTGCCGGCAGCGCCGCCCAGCCCCGAGGCGATCTCGCCCGGCGGTGCCGCCCCCGCAGCCCCGCAACCGCGAGTCCGGCGCTGGAGTGGAATCGCACCCCCATATTCCACACCGACCGCCCCCTGCCCGGCGCGTAGGTCGAATACGCCGCCGTATTACACCTGGCAAGCCCCCGGGCCGGCCCAAACATGGAATAGCGGCCCCACATTTCACTCCGCGCGGCGCCACCTCCGCTTCCCGTCCGGCGTGGCGCCCAACCGGGAGCCCGGGGCCGGGGCCCGGGGCATTCCCGCCCGGCAGTGCCGCCCCTGGCAGAGGCGACCTCGCCCAAGAGGGCCGAGCCTACGCATAGCCAGGCCTCCCGCAGCCCCAGCAGCCCCCGCGGCCCGCCGCTCGAGTGGAATCGCACCCCCATATTCCACCCCGACCGGCCCCTGCCTGGCGCCGAAGTCGAATAGGCCGCCGTATTACACCTGGCAAGCCCCCGGGCCGGCCCAATCGTGGAATAGTGGCCCCATATTCCACTGCGCCGCGCCTGCTTCGCTCCGAAGCCCAACCGGCTGGCACTATGGGCCGTTCGACCCTACGAAGCGGCCAGGGCGGACAGTAGCAGGTACATTTGCACCATGCGCCGATCCCTCCGGCGCACTCACCATCGACTCCTCGACCTGGCCGGCTGGCGTCTACATTCTGCGGGCCGCCCATCGCCCGGATCAAACCCGCATGCTAACTGTGGTACGATAGTATGAGACGCACTCTCCTCATTCTCCTGCTCCTGATGGGGTTGACCGCCGTCGCCCCCGCACAGGAACTGCTTGTCGACCTCAATACCACCCCGCGCGGCCTCTATCCCAAGAACCTGCTGAAGGGCCCTGGCGGCACGGCGTTCTTTACCGGCTGGACGGAGGAATCCGGCCGGGAGCCCTGGGTCTTTGAGGGTGGCGTAATCCGGCAACTCGTCGATCTCACACCAGGCACCGAGGGCTCCAATCTCACCTTTCACGCCGCCAACGACTCGCTGGTCTTTTTTACGAGAGACGACGCAGAACTGTGGGTTTCGGACGGCCACGAGACCAGACTGGTTACGACGTCGGAGCGCATCATTCCCTCAGGCGTGTTCCGAGACCACTTCGTCTTCGTCGATCGCGGGGATGCGTATCGCGTTCGAGCCACTGACGGTTCAAACACAGTGACCCTCTTCACCGGCGGCTACACCAGAGGACTGTATGACTGGAATGGAGGGCCGCTGGTAGCAAACGACCGGTTGTACTTCTTCGGCATCGACAACCAGGGGATCGGGATGGGGCTCTGGTCGACGGATCTGACTGAGGCCGCCACGTACCATGGGCTGGTGCAGGCCCCGGGTTCGGATGCCGTCGTTTTCGGAGACCGCATCATCTACGGCGGATGGTCACAGGAATTGGGCGATGAGGTCTGGACGGTAAACCTCGACGGCACAAACAACCAGCGGCAGTCGGAGCTGGGTGTCAACGCCAGGTGGGAAGACATCGGCGACTTCGTAGTAGGATCCGAGGAGGTGTTCTTCCTGGCGCAGGACCTGTCCACGGGGTGGGAGCTGTTCAGGACGGACGGCACTGCGGCAGGAACGGTGCTGGTGAAGGACCTGGCTCCCGGCCTGCTCGACGCCTACCCCGAAGACAAACACGCCTTCCGCGACGGTATCCTTTTCACGGCCTGGACGCCGGAGTTCGGCAAGGAGCTGTGGTTCTCGAACGGGGATCCCGACGGCACGATCATGCTTGGCGACATCGAGCCGGGTCGTTCGGGCAGCGACCCGGTCACACTCGCCGTGCGAGGAAATCGGGCCTGGTTCTGCGCGGTCACCGAGGCCACGGGGATGGAGCTCTGGGTGACCGACGGCACGCCGGAAGGCACACGCCTGGTCTCCGACTTTGCCCCCGGAGCTGCATCTTCGACGCCGGAATGGGTCGCACTCCTGGACGACTCCCTCCTGATTTCGGCTTCGACCCCCGATTCGGGGCAGCAGCTTCGAAGCCTCGACCTGACCGGCGAATCCATTGCCACGGTCGGCACCCGGATCAGCTCGGGTTCACTGGGTTCGTTTCCCGAGCATTTCGCGCGATGGGGCGAGCAGGTGGTCTTTGCAGCCAACTCAGGTCTTGCGGGCGCCCAGATGTGGCAGACCGACGGCACGCCATCCGGTACCCGACAGCTGGCTCAGTCTGACGGGACAGGAATATTCGAGACCCGGGTCGACGGGGACCGTCTCCACTGGAGAACCCTGCGAGGCGTCTGGGTGCTGAACGCAGGCGAGTCGGTTGCCACGCGTGTCTTTGAGGGCAACCTGAACAGCATGGACGTCGCGGCCGGCATGGTGGCGGGTCAGGTCTGGAGAGACGGCGCTTTCCTGATTGACGCCGAAACGGGAGAAGTGCTGGTGCGAGTGCCCGATGCCTGGAACTATGCGCTGACGGACGACGGACAGTTTTTCACGGACGACGACCACAAGCTCTATCGGTACACGCGTCAGGAGGGGCTCTCCGTCGTCATGGAGATTCCGGCCGGTGAGCGAATCCGCGATCTGCACGGTGCCGGTTCGGCTGCGTTCTTTCGACTCCTCGATGGCAACGACGGCAAGTTGTGGATGGTGGACGGCAGTGGCGCCCGCGCCATCTCCGAGCAACCACTCTCCACCACGTCTCCACTGCTGACGTTCAGGGGAGAAAGCGTCTTCCGGGGATGGCAAGGTCTCTATATCACCGATTCCGCTGCGGAATCGTTCGACATCCTCGCCTCAGGGGACTACTTCTTTCGGGAGGCGCTGGTGCACAATGACCGATTCTACTATTCCGCCTCGACGCGCCACGGGTTTGGTGTGTACGAGTCCGACGGGACGCGCACGGGCAGCCGGATCCTGGCCGGCTTCGATCAGCCCGTGGAGGTGCTGACGGTCGTCGGAGACGAGATTCTTGTGGCCGAGCGCCTGGAGCCCTACGGAACCCAGCTCTGGGTGACCGGAGCACATCGAAACACGCGTCGACTGGGCGCCGCGCTGCCAGGCGCAACCGTCGACGAAGCAGCCACTACAGACCGCGCCATCCTCTTCCGCAACGGCCATCCCGAGTCGGGCTCCGAACCGTTCGTCCTCAGCGCTACGCTCGTGCAACCAGAGCCGGACCCCATCGCCCCTGAACTCCCGGAGGACGTGGGCATCCCGTACCCGAATCCCGCTACCAAGGTGGCTCAGGTGCGCGCGCCGCTTGGCGCGACCGTTCAGGTCTTCGACATGCTGGGGCGCCTCCGCGGCTCCTATACGGGCGATGGGGAACTGGTCGATCTGAACGCCGCCTCCAGGCCGGCCGGAGTCTACATGGTCCGCACCTCCCTGGACGGGTTCGTGCGCACTTCTGCCCTCACCATCGTGCGCTAAATCAAGGCTTCTCAGCCTCTTCGCGTAACCGAGCGCCCTTACCGGTCGTAGGGAGGGCAATTACGGAGATTCTGTCACGGCATGTGGCGGGCTGCAACCGTGCGTTCCCGGAACGCGTGTACCCGCCCTTTGACCGGCAATCCCGCCTCCCACAGAAGCCAACAGGCCCCCTTTCTCATGCGCTTCCGACTTCCCATGCTGGCACTGGCCGGCATGCTTCTCCTGCCGCAGGCAGCGTCCGCGCAGACAGTGATCACGTACGAAGACGCTGTTCGCATTGCGCTCGACCAGAACGTGGCGCTCCGCAGGGCGCAGAATTCCCTGGAACTGCAGGCCACCTCGCTGTCGCAGGCCCGCGCCGCCCGACTGCCGAACCTGAACTTCAGCACGAGCACCGGCCGCAACTGGGGTCTTCAGTTTGACCTTACGACGGGACGCCTGGAGACCTCCTCCAGCGATCGGTTCTCGCTGTCCGCAAGCTCAGGTGTGACCTTGTTCGACGGGTTCGCCATGGGTGCGAACGTCGATCAGGCAGAGGCTGCCCTCGAAGCGCAGGAGTTCTCCCTGGAGAACAGCAAACAGGCTACCGTGCTCGCGGTCGGCAGCGAATACCTCCAGGTATTCCTCGATCAACAGCAAATCCGGATTCAGGAGGAAAACCTGGCGGCACAGCAGCAACAGCTCGAACGCATTGTTGAGTTTGTTCGCGTCGGCCAGCGTCCCATTTCCGACCAGTACGTGCAGGAAGTGCAGGTGGCCAACGCCGAGGCCTCACTGCTGACGGCTCAGCGCTCCCTGCAGTTGAGCGAATCCCGCCTCATCAACACGCTGCAGCTGGACCCGCTGGAAAGCTGGATCTTCCAGGCTCCGTCCCCGGACGATATCGAACTTACCCTGCGCTCCTACAACCCGGACGAGTTGCTTCGCACGGCGTATGCTCAGCGCCAGGATCTCAAGGCTTCCGAATTTCTGATTACGGCCGCCGAAGCCGGCATCACGGTGGCCAAATCCAGCCGCCTGCCTCGAGTGAGCCTCTCGGCCGGCGCCAGCACCAGCTACTCCAGCTTCGGTCGCGATCCCCTGACCGGCCAGACCGCATCTTTTGACGATCAGTTGGCCGACAACCGGTCGCGCAACATCGGCCTCAACCTGAGCCTGCCGATTTTCAACCGGTTCCAGACGCGCAACTCGGTGGAGCGGGCACAGGTCCAATTGAGCAACGCGCGGCTGGATCTGGAGAACATCAGACAGTCGATCGCGCTTGATGTGCGTCAGGCCTATCTGGACTATCAGACTGCCGTAAAGCGCCTGGAGGTTACCGAGAAGCAGGTTCAGAGTGCGCGGCAGGCCCTGGAGGTCGAGCAGGCCCGGTATGACGTCGCCTCTTCGACTCTGGTGGAACTGACGCAGGCCCGGGCCTCCTTTGTCGATGCTGAGAGCCAGCGCCTTTCGGCAATTGCCCAGTTCTACTTCCAGCAGACGCTGATCGAATTCTACCTCGGTGCCTTGAGCGCCGACAACCCACTCTTCTAGGACTTACTTCTTCCCCCAACCCTCCCTCCCAATGGCTAAGAAGAAGAACGCCACCCGGCGTTTGATCATCATTATTGGCGTGCTGGCGGTAGTCGCGCTTGGCGCCGTCGTTGTATTGAGCCAGGTGCTCGGTGGCGGCCCGGACGCGACGGCCGTGGAAATGGAGCAGGCCTCCGTGCGCACGCTGACGCAGGTCGTCACCGCCTCAGGCCGAGTGCAGCCCGAAATCGAGGTCGTCATCAGCCCCGACGTTTCGGGTGAGATCGTGGCCCTTCCGGTGAACGAAGGCGACCGCGTCTCGCAAGGCGAACTGCTGGCCCGCATCAAGCCTGACTTTTACGAGGCACAGCTTGAGCAGGCCCAGGCCAGTCTCCTGCAGAGCCGAGCCAGCATGGCGCAGCGAAAAGCGGACCTGCTCACTTCCGAGCTGGAGCTGAATCGCTCGAAGCAACTCTTTGAGAACGGAGCCATTGCTGAGGCGGAGCTGCAGACCGCAGAGAATCGCTTTGAGACGGCCAAGGCCGGACTGGAAGCCTCCGAGTATGCCGTGGCCGCAGCGAACGCACGGTTGCGGGAGTCCCGTGAGCAGCTGGCCAAGACGGCCATCTTCGCACCGATGGACGGCACCGTATCCATGCTGAATGTCGAGCTCGGAGAGCGCGTCGTGGGTACCACCCAGATGACGGGTACCGAGATGATGCGGGTCGCCAAGCTTGATGCGATGGAGATCATGGTGGACATCAATGAGAACGATGTGGTCAACATCGCCCTCAACGACTCGGCCGCCATCGAAATCGATGCCTACCCGAACCGGACCTTCAAGGGCGTCGTGACTGAGATCGCCAACTCCGCCCGCGTCGCCGGTGCCGGCACGCAGGAGCAGGTGACCAACTTCCCAATCAAGATTCGCATTCTGGATCCGCACAACGTGTCGCAGTCCACCGCTGCCGGCGTCGTCGTGGCATCCGCGGAAAGCCCGACGGCCTCGACCGCCCCGAACTTCCGCCCGGGTATGAGCGGAACGGTGGACGTCTTCACGGAGACGGTAGTCGACATCGTGGCCGTGCCGATTCAGGCGGTGACGGTGCGGGACTTCAACGCCATCGCACGCGAGGAAGCCCGTCGCAATCGCCGTGGTGCGAACGCAGACTCCACGGCCGCCACCGAAGAGGTGCCGGACGAGGAAGACCTGCGGCGAGTGGTCTTCGTCGCTGAGGACGGCGAGGCCCAGCTGATCGAAGTCGAGACCGGCATCGCAGATGACACGCACATTCAGATTACGTCCGGATTGTCCGGTGGCGAAATGGTCATCATCGGCCCGTTCCGCGCCGTATCCCGCACGCTCGAGAAAGGCGATGCGGTGACTGAAGAGCGCAGCGGCGGATTCAACCCCGGCGCACGGTCATGAGCGAGCGCCCGATCATTGAACTGAAGGGCGTCAAGAAGATCTACAAAATGGGTTCGGAGCTGGTCCGAGCCCTGGATGGCGTAGATCTCACGATCGACCGGAACGAATACGTGGCCATCATGGGCCCGTCGGGTTCGGGCAAATCCACGATGATGAACATCATCGGTTGTCTGGATACGCCGACAGAGGGGTCGTACATCCTGAATGGCCAGCAGGTCAGCGAGATGGACGACAACGAGCTGGCCAACGTGCGCAACCGCGAAATCGGGTTCGTCTTCCAGACGTTCAATCTGCTGCCCCGCGTCAACTGCCTTCAGAACGTCGAATTGCCGCTGATCTACTCGGGCAAGCGGCGTTCGGTGCGCAAGGAAATGGCGGCCACGGCGCTGGAGAATGTGGGCCTGGGAGACCGGATGACCCACAAGCCCAATGAGTTGTCAGGCGGTCAGCGTCAGCGTGTGGCCGTCGCCAGGGCCATCGTCAATCAGCCCTCGATTCTGCTGGCTGACGAGCCTACCGGAAACCTGGATACGCGTACGGGCGATGAGATCATGCTGCTCTTTGAAGCGCTGTACCGGAAGGGAAACACCCTGCTGGTGGTCACGCATGAAGAGGACATCGCCCGTCATGCCCGCCGCATCATCCGCCTCCGTGACGGACTGATCGAGGTGGACGAGCGCGTGCCCGAACCGGTGCTGGCAGGCGCGGACCTGGGCAACGTGCTGACGGAGGCCTGAGCCGCTAGGGCTGTTTCCAGGTACACTCGTAGCGCTGGGTCGCGCGTTCAAACCGGACCGGTTTGTCGTCAAACCGGCGCACGGAAACGACCTGGAACGGAAGCGCCAGGGCCGCGAGCGTGATACAGTCCCGAGCGGGCTCGTGGAACAGGTAGGTCACGACCACCTCGTCCCCCATATCCTCGACGGACTGCACCTCCACGTGGTATCCGCCTGATTCGGTGGGGATGGCCACGGCCACCACCACGGACTGGGAGAAGTCCACCCGCTTGTAGGGAGCCAGCGGCCGCAGCTGACGGGAGGCGTCCACCCAGGCCAGAGAGTCGCGGACCACGACTTCAAGCGTGTCCTGTGCCGATCCGGCCTGCCCGATAGCCACGGGCTCAAAGAAGAGGACCACTCCTTCGCTCACGATTTCGCTGTCCTCGCCGCAGGCGGAGAGCAGCACAGCAAGCAAGACGGCACAAAGAATTCGGGTCACAGTCCGGAGGTTTTGGGGCAAGACACGCGAGGTACCAAGATCGTTGCTGCGCGCGTCACGAACCTCCGGTTTTCGCGCTCGGACCCGGCTCGCGTGCCGGCAGCCGCCGCGTCAGGCGGGCTTCCGCCGTGCTCCGGATTCGGGCGGTCCGGCAGCCGCGACGTCAGGCGGCCTGCGCCAGGCAGTGGCCGCGCAGCGCCTCCAGCTGAGGTCGCATCGACGGATGACAGCGATCCGAGCTCATGAGGGACTCCAACGCCGGCAGCGCCCGTGCGAACTGCCCGGAGTACATCGCGCTGACCGCGCGCACGAACGTCGCGACCACATGGCCCGTCTCCTGCTCGAGTACGGTGGATGCACGACGGTCCGCTTCGGCATAGTCGTTCCGCGCCAGCGCCAACTGCGCCAGGGTCGTCTCCAGATCGATGCGCGCCTCCGGCACCTCATTCTGCATGCCAATGCGCTCGGCCAACAGTAGATGCTGTTCGGCCCGCTCGAAGTCCTGCAGGCTCTTGTAGGTCACGCCCAGTTGGTAGTGCAGATAGGGATCACGGGGACGCTTTGCAGCTGCCCCGGCCAGAAGGCGCAGGTTGCGTTCGGCCCGCTTTGCTCCGCCCTGCACCGTCTCGCTCATATATCCGTCGTGCAGCAACACCCACGTGGAATCCTCCACATGACCACCCGCGCGTTTGATGGACGGCAGGATCTGCTCATGAATGGGCTGCTCGTAGCGGAATCGCTCGTCGTTTCGGAAGAGTCTAGTGAGCGGCGTATCGTCGAATCGCGAGACTTCGCCTTCCGGCTTGAAGTTGCGCTGTAGCAGTCGGAACGCGTGCACGTCCTCCCGTGCGATGGCCCTGCGAATGGGCGCGACGGCCGCCTCATCGAGGACCTCGTCGGCATCGATGACCAGGATCCAGTCACCAGTCGCCAAAGACAGCGAGTGGTTGCGTGCCGCCGCGAAATCGTCCGGCCACTCCAGGTGCTCCACCCGAGCTCCGGCCCGGGTGGCAATCTCAATCGTGTTGTCGGTTGAACCGGTGTCCAGCACGATGACCTCATCGGCCACCGGCGTCACCGAAGCCAGGCAGCGGCCGATGCGCTCCGCCTCGTTCCGGGCAATCATGCACACCGAAAGCGTGGGCTGACTGAACAGCTCGCTCCATTGCGCAGCAACGGCCTGCCAGGAGAACGCTGCTCGCGCACCGGGAATCATTTCTTCCCGGATCTGCTCCTGGCGATCGGGGTCTTGCAGCATTCCAATCAGCGCCTGCAGGTAGGCCTCGCGATCACCGGCCTCGATGCAAGCGCCCCAGCGGACCGTTTCCGCGAGTGCCGCCAGATTCCAGACCACCGGCACGGCCCCGCAGGCCTGCGCCTTCATGGCGGTAATGCAACTGGTCTCCTCGAACGTCGACGGGTAGGCGAGCACGCCAGCGGCGTAGGATTCGTCGATAATACGCTGCTGGCTGACGCGACCATGCTCGTGCACGCCGGGCTGCTGCATCAGCTGCTTCATGTGCGCCACCCACGCAGCCACCTCCGGGTCGTCCATGCGGGATTCGAACCCGTGCCAGCCATAGAACACGTGCACCTCTGCATCGGGCACCGCGTCCAGCACCGCCGGCCACATCTCCAGCAGGGCCTCCAGTCCACGCTCATACGAGCTTGCGTAGAGGCAGCGTTTCGGGTTTCGCTGCTGCGGCTCGGAAGGCTCGAGGGACGCCTGATCGATCCCGTTCGCGGTGATCACAAACTTTTCGTCCGGTACGTGCGGCAGTGTGGATCGATGGAAGGCTGAGAGGACCATGATGCCCGTCACCCGGTCGACTCTTCCCCGGGTAAAGGACGCGGTTTCCGGCAGGTCGTGCAGCCAGACGTAGGTCTGCCGGGCCCGAAAGTCTGAATCAACCCACTGAATCGAGCGCCACAGCACCACGACATTGAATTGGTCCCGGATGTTGAGGTGGTCCAGGGCCTGGTAGGAGACACCGTCGTAGTCGCCCGCTTCCTCTCCGACATTGGCGAAGACGGTCACCTTCCATCCTTCGGCGGCCAGGCAGCGCCCCAGCCGGATGACGGCTTCCTCGCTCCCGCCGACTCCGCGGGCCAGGCTGCGCGGTGACCAGGTATGCCCCGTGGGTCCGCAAAAGATCGCTATCTCGTCGGCGGCCCAGTCCCGCTCAGCCCGAGTTTCGGCAAGCGTCGTCTCCACCGTTTTCTCCTTCAGAGCGCGTAATTCGGCGATTTTGTCCGGATCGAAGGCTACCGACTCCAGAATGCCGATGGCTGCATCCAGTCCTGCGGGATCGCCGGTATGGTGACAGAGAAGGCCAAAGGCGTGAAGCACCACGGGCTGTGGACCACCCTCCTGCTGCAACGCCGACTGCACCAGCGTAACGGCCTCGGTGAGCCGGCGCTGGTTCATGTACAGGCGCGCCAGAACGGCGACGATTTGACCGTTGCCAGGCTCGGCTTGCAGGGCCTTCAGCCAGCAGGCCTCAGCCTCGTCGAATTGGCGCTGGGAGAGCAGATCCGCGCCACGCTGGAGCAGTTCGTGAACGGTACCGGACATCGTGTCGGGACGGGTGGTTCAGGATGTGCCCACCCTACCGACAAACGGGGTGCCAATCCCGTCAGATCGTAGCCGGCTTCACTCCGGAGCCGCCCTACCGAATGCCGACTTCGCCGCGCACCGCTTCAATCATCGCAGCCGAGTCATAGCCGATCCCGTTGCGGAACACCAGCCTGACTCCCCGGATCTCGGTCGGGTTAGCCGCCGGGTCTCCCTCGATCACCACAAGGTCTGCCTCCTTGCCGACCTCCACGCTGCCGGTTGCGTCCTCGATGCCCAGGATGCGGGCCCCGTTCAGCGACATGATCTGCACGGTCTCCTCAGCAGAAAAGCCGGCCTCACGCAGCAGCTCGTAGTTACGCTGATCGCCAAATCCGGGTAGGGCACCGCCGTACCCGGTGGGATCCACACCTGCCCCCAACAGACCCCCGGCCGCGACAAACGCGCGCTCGAACGCCTGCGCCCTGGGAAAGAGCTCGCGCCACACTTCGGAGTTCTGCTCCGAAATGGCCGCGCGGGTCAGGAGAAAATCGGAACGGGTGCCCTCCGACATCGCGTCCAGCGTGCGCTGCTCCAGGGGCGGGCGATTCGGCACAAACATCTCGTAGACCGCCAGCGTGGAGGTCATCGGCACGCCCGCATCGATCATCGCGCGAAATGTGGACTGGATCTCATCCGACTCCATGTCCACCTCCAGCAGCGAGTTCCTGAAGTCGCCCGGGCAGGTGTCCGGGGCGCGGTCCGCATCGTAATCCGTATTCGTAAAGAAGCCGTGTTCCAGATTGTCGATGCCGGCCGCGACGGCCTCCTTGAAGGAGACCGAACACAGGTGTCCCGTGACCTTCACACCGTGCTTGTGGGCCTCATCGACGGCAGCCGCCAGCTCCTCGCGGGTGATCAGGGTGTAGGCCTTGATCCAATCGACCCCCTCTTCTGCCCAGTAGCGTACCACCCGGCGGGCATCCTCCGCAGTCCCGAGACGCGTCATGTAGGTCATGCCTTCGCCGCCGGTGATGTAGGGACCGGTCACAAACATGCGCGGGCCCGCACGCTCGCCAAGCCGCACGGCCTCTTTGAGGTTGATTTCGCTGTAGGGGTGGTAACTCCCCGTGGTCCTGATGGTGGTCACGCCCGAGGCCAGGTACAACAGCGGCGCCGTCTCACTGGCCTGCACGCGCCGGGCCGACGTGGTGTAGAAGGTGTGGTTGTGCAGACCCACCATGCCCGGGATCACGGTGTGGCCGGCGAGGTCGTGCCTGCTGGCAAACGGCGGAATGTCCACATCCGTACCGACAGCAGAGATTCTTCCCCCTTCGATGAGCACCGTGACCCCTTCCATCGCGGCGCTCCCCGTGCCGTCAATCAGGCGCACGTTTTCAAGAGCGATGGCCTCCGCATCCTCCACCACAAACTGCTTGGCCGCGGGGCCCATGTTGGCGGCACGTTGGGCCAGAGCCGGCAGCGCCAGGACCGAGATCAGAAGACTGAGTAGTGCAGCTCGCATGGTGGGGACTCGAATGATGGGTCCCGAAAAAGTAGAGCCGACCGGGCTACTGATCCACTTCGAATACCATGCGCATGCCTGAAGACAGGTGTTCGGCGATGTGGCAATGCACCATCCAGGCCCCGGGATTCGACAATTCCAGCAGGATCTCCACTTCCGCGCCTACCGGCACCAGCACGGTGTCTTTCCACGCCCGATGTGTGTTTGGCTCTCCGTTGACGGAAAGCACGACGAATCGCTGGCCGTGGATATGGATGGGATGCTGCATGGCGTGTGGACTGTCCGGGTCGTTGAACAGGCGCACGCGCACCAGATCGCCTGCCCGAAAGCGCCAGGACACATCCATGTTCTCCTCCCCCGCCTGCGGATCCCGAAGCACCCATCGTACTTCCCGAGCCGAGGACACCCAGTTCATGTGTGGCATGGTGCCCGTCCACTCGACCGGATTGAAATAGCTCTGATCGAGCAGCATCATTTGACGCACGATGGCCGGCAGGCCTGCCGTCTCCAGCCTCAGCTCCAACTCCAGCTCCGGCAAGCCTGCCAGCAGGTCCGCTTCGAGCAGACCGGGCACATCGGCCGCCGGTGTCGGGCCGTGCCGCCTCAGGGTGCCGGGCTGGGCCGCGCCGACCTGCAGGACACCCAGCGTGTCCACCGTTGAGAAGAACCGGCCTCGCCCGTGATCAATCGACTGCACACGATTCGTGATCGCAAAGCGGCCGGGCGCTTCCGGCATGACATCCACCACGTAGCGCTCGGCCGGTGCAATGACCACACTTTCCGTCCAGGCGGGCTCTGCGAAGGGGCCCACGTCCGTAGCCACCACGCGCACCGCATGACCATCAATGGACCAGTTGAAGGTGCGAGTGTTGGATACGTTGGTCAGAAAGAGCCGCAATGTGCTACCTGCCGGCGCACTCAGGTCGTGGCGAGGCTCGCCATTGACCAACAGCCGGTTTCCGAAGCGCCCCATCAGGGCGAAGTTCGCCTCCTCATCGCCAAAAGGCAGCAATCCGCCGTCCCGCCCCAGCAGAACGTCATCGAGCATGAAAACCGCTTCGTGATCCGATGGAGGGAGCCAGTCCGCATCCACCCGGATGTTGCCGAAGAGCCCCAGATCCTGCCACACATCCTCGCGGTGGTGTGGGTGGTACCAGTACAGGCCGGCATCCGGAAAGCGAAGCCTGTATGTAAACGTGCCCCCTGGCGGAATGGGATCCTGGGTGAGGCCCGGCACGCCGTCAAACGCATTCTCCAGTCGCAGCCCATGCCAGTGCACGGCGGTCTCCGACGGTGTTCGGTTGGTCACAATGACGATGATCTCCGTGCCGCGATCCACGCGGATCAGCGGCCCGGGAATCTGACCGTTGTAGGCGAAGCCAGGCACAGCCCGCCCGTGCACGACGCGTGTGACGGGTGAGGCCTCCAGTCGTAGCGTGTCCCCATCGGCAAGCCGCACTTCCTTGCGCACCTCCGCCTCCGGCCCGGCAAGTTCGGGCAGCCAGGGCGAGACGGTGGGACGCGTCCGGTTCATGCCGGGCATCATGCGCACACCGGCCACCATGGGCGGCGGCGTCCACGGCCCCGCCCCCGGTTCTGCCGGCATGAAGGCCGACAGTCCCATGAAGCCATGAGCCTCCATGCGGGTGCTTGGAGAAAGCCCGCGCATCACGAGTGGTCCTCGCCGCTCGGCCGTGAGCGTGTCCGGCTCGGCGGTAACCCAGAGCATGTACTTGTTGCGGGCAACGACTCCGGTACGAACCGTACCGTTTCGCACGATCCCGAGTGGCTGCAGCCGGTTCAGGTCGGGATCCACCACCCAGGCCCGGTATACCGCGTAGTCGCCCAACTCAGACGGCGCCGGAAGCCCCTGCAAAGCGAACTCGGTCTCATACCGGTGTCGGCCGTCCCGATCCACAGCTACCGTAAACGGGCTGCCGGCAGGCCGGAGCAGGCGCACGGACCCCATCGCCCCATAGACGCGCGAGGCGGGCTCCAGCCGAATGCAATAGTCGTCTCCGGCGACACAGGCGTCCTGCGCCTGGATCGGCACGGCGGCCAACAACAGGGCGACGACTGCCAGGTGCCGGCAGTGCCTGATCATGCGATCTTGAGCGCGGCTTCCAGTTGCGCGATGCTGTCCCGCAGCTGCGCGGCTTTCTCGAACTCAAGGTTCTCGGCCGCTTCCAGCATCTGGTTGCGCATCTGGACCACCAGGTCCTTCTTCTGATCGTCGTCCAGGTACTTCACGACCGGATCAGCCACAACCAGGTTTTCGTCCGGACCGTCGTAGTACTCCTTGCGGCCGGTCTCGTCGCTCTTCTCTTCAGCGATGATCGTGCCCTGGCGGATCTGATCCTTGGACTTGAGCACCGTCCGGGGCACGATGCCGTGTTCCTCATTGTAGGCGAGCTGGATGGCCCGTCTGCGCTCGGTCTCATCCATCATGCGCTCCATCGATCCGGTGATCGTATCGGCATACATGATGATGCGGCCGTTGGCGTTTCGGGCCGCGCGCCCAGCTGTCTGAATCAGCGAACGATCCGAGCGAAGGAACCCTTCCTTGTCGGCGTCCAGAATGGCTACCAGGGAGACTTCAGGCAAATCAAGCCCCTCGCGCAGCAGGTTCACGCCGATCAGCACCTCGAACTCGCCCAGGCGCAGCCCGCGCAGGATTTCCACGCGCTGCAGCGCATCGATATCCGAGTGCAGGTAGCGCACCTGCACGCCGTACGAGCTCAGATAATCGGCCAGATCCTCGGCCATGCGTTTGGTCAGCGTGGTGACCAGCGTGCGCTCGCCCCGCTTGCTGACCTCTTTCACCTCGTGCAGCAGATCGTCGATCTGACCTTTCGAGGGCCTGATGGTGACCTCGGGATCGGGAATGCCGGTGGGACGGATGATTTGCTCCACAAACACGCCACCACACTGCTCGAGCTCGAAATCTCCAGGAGTCGCGCTCACGTACAGCACCTGGTCCTGGGCGGCTTCGAACTCCTCAAAGGTCATCGGCCGGTTGTCGAGCGCGCTGGGCAGCCGGAATCCGTGCTCCACCAGGGTCAGCTTGCGAGCACGATCTCCGTTATACATGGCGCGGACCTGAGGCAGTGTGACGTGGCTCTCGTCAATTACCATCAGGAAATCGTCCGGGAAGTAGTCCAGCAGGCAGTACGGCCTATCGCCAGGATTCATGCCGGTCAGGTGCCTGGAATAGTTCTCGATGCCCGAGCAGTAGCCCACCTCGCGCATCATCTCCATATCGAAGAGCGTGCGCTGCTCCAGCCGGTGCGCCTCCAGCATCTGTCCGTTCTCCCGGAGTACTGCCAGTCGCCAGTTCAGCTCGTTCTCGATGGACTTGACTGCCGCCTCGATTTTCTCCTTGGGCGTCACGAAGATCTTCGCCGGGTAGATCGTCAGAAACTCCTCATCGGACACATCCTGCCCGGACTTGACGTCGAACACCGTGATCTTCTCCACCTCGTCGCCCCAGAACGCAATGCGGTACGCGCGGTCCTCGAAGTAGGCTGGAAACACCTCGACCACATCGCCCCGAACGCGAAATGTGCCCGGCACGAATTCCACATCGTTGCGGCTGTAAAACACCGCGATCAGCTTGCGCAGGAGCTCATTGCGCTCGATCTGCATGCCGTCATTGACCTGCACGATCTCCGACTTGAACTCCTCAGGCGAGCCGAGGCCGTAGATGCAGGAGACACTGGCTACCACAATGACATCGCGCCGTCCCGAGACCAGTGAGCTGGTTGCCCGCAGACGCAGTCGATCGATGCGGTCATTGATCGACATGTCCTTCTCGATATACGTGTCCGAGTGCACGATGTAGGCCTCGGGCTGGTAGTAATCGTAGTAGGAGATGAAGAACTCGACGGCGTTGTTCGGGAAGAACTGCTTCAGCTCCGCGTAGAGCTGCGCCGCGAGGGTCTTGTTGTGGCTGATCACCAGGGTAGGCCGCCCGGCCTCCGCCACGACATTGGACACCGTGAAGGTCTTGCCTGTGCCCGTCGCCCCGAGCAGCGTCTGGTACCGGTCGCCCCGATCGAGCCCTTCCAGCAGTTCTCGAATAGCCTTCGGCTGGTCGCCGGTCGGGCTGAATTCGGATTCGATCTGGAACGCTGAGGTCGGGACTTGCATGGCGGCCTCTTCCACGTTGGGGCGATGGGCAGGATCCTCGGGGAAGTCGGTATCCGGGTTGCCGCTCCCCTTTGCACGGCCCGCCTGTGCATTCGTGGCAAGAAACTGTGTGTTTTGGGCTTCAGGCGCGCGCCGAAATGCCGATAACAAAGCAGTCTCATCCCCCCTGTTTGCCATGCAGATTCATCAGCAGACCTGGCGCCCTGGCGAAGAACTCACCCCTGGCGATGCCCAGTGGGTGCTCGCCTTCGGCAGTCGCGACCAGATATCAGACGCATTCTCCAGCATCCGTGCCGCCTACCCGGAGGCCGTCATCGTTTCCGGATCGACCTCCGGGGAGATTTACGACACGGAAGTCTCCGACGACCGGGTGACCATCACTGCCGTGACGTTCAAGAAGACGCGTGTTCGGGCTGCCTCCATGTCCATCGAAAAGGACGACTGCAGTCACCGTGCCGGGGTCGAACTCGCCGAGAAGCTAAGCGCGGACGACCTCCAGCATGTCTTCGTCGTGTCTGACGGACAGTTGGTCAACGGCAGCGCCCTGGCCAAGGGGTTCAACGAAACGCTCCCGGAGAACACACTCCTCACCGGCGGCCTCGCCGGCGACGGCACCAAATTCGAATGCACCCTGGTCGGCCTGGACGGCCCGCCGAAGTCGGGGCAGATTGCGGCAGTCGGCTTCTATGGCGATGCGCTCTCGGTAGGCTTCGGATCCTCCGGCGGATGGGCCCCCTTCGGTCCCGTGCGCACGGTCACGTCCTCCGAGGCGAATGTGCTGTATCAGCTGGACGGCAAGTCTGCGCTGGAGCTCTACAAACTGTACCTCGGTGACCAGGCCCAGCACCTCCCCGGTTCGGCCCTGCGTTTCCCGCTGTGTCTCATGCTCCCCGACGGACGGCGCCTTGTGCGCACGATTCTCTCCGTCAACGAGGAAGATCAGTCGATGACGTTTGCAGGCGACGTGCCGCATGGCACCAGCGTTCGCTTCATGCGTGCCTCGTACGAGGATCTCGTGGACGGTGCTGCCTACGCGGCCGAGCATGCGGTTCGCGGCCTGGAAGGCCACTCTCCGGAGCTCGCTATCCTGGTATCCTGTGTCGGACGGCGGATCGTGCTTGGTCAGCGAACCGAAGAGGAAACCGAAGTTGTGCGCGAAACCATTGGGGCAGCGGCCAAGATGACCGGCTTCTACTCCTACGGCGAGCTCGCCCCGACGGCCCACGCCGATTGGTGCGAACTGCACAACCAGACGATGACCATTACGACGCTCAGAGAAGCTGCGTAACATGCATCGTCTCCTGAAGCGCCAGATTCGCAAGTATCTGGGCGAAGGCGACACCCCGGAAGATCTGCAGGCTTTCCTGCAGGCTGTCAGCGACGCCTACACCCAGTACGACTCGGACCGAAAGGTTCTGAGCCGTTCGATGGACCTCAGCTCCAGCGAGCTGTATGAGGCCAATCAGCGGCTCACCGAGGAAGCAGCGAATCAGGCCCTGGTTCTGCGGCGACTGAAGAACTCGCTCCGCTCCCTCCAGCTCACCGAGTCGGAGCAGGATCTTGCGGACGAGAACGTGCTGTCCATCGTGACCCTGCTGCAGGATCAGATTGACAGGCGGAACGCCGCTGAGGACGCGCTTCGGGAACGCGAGCGCAAGCTTCAGCTGATTCTCGAGGCATCTCCGGACGCAATCATGCTGCTGGATGCCGCCGGGCAGATCACCAGTTGGAACGAGAGCGCCTCAAAGACCAGTGGATTCTCAGCAGACGAAGTGATGGGGCAGCGTCCTGTTGCCTTCGTGGTGGAGGCAGATGTGTGGGAAGAGTCGCTTCGAGAAGCCGCCCTGACCGGCTATGCGCGCACAGAAGGTTGGCGTCGTCGCAAGGACGGCGGCATGTTCTGGGCCGAGGCCACTACCACCGCACTCCGTGATGATGCCGGTCGACTGACGGGCTACGTAGAGATTGCGCGTGACATGACCGAGCGGCGGCGCGACGAAGAAGCGTTGCGGCTCACCAAAGAGGCGGCTGAGGCCGCATCGCACGCCAAGAGTGAGTTTCTGGCCAACATGAGCCACGAGATTCGCACGCCCATGAATGCCGTAATAGGCATGACGGGCCTTCTGGAGGACACGGACCTCTCCGGGGATCAGCGTGATATGGTGCAGACCATTCAGTCGAGTGGCAACGCGCTACTCTCCCTGATCAACGACATCCTGGACCTATCCAAAATTGAGGCAGGCAAGTTGACCTTTGATGCAGAGCGCTTCGATTTTCAGGCCTGCGTTGCCACAACGCTGGACGTCTTCCGCCCGCTGGTCAACGCAAACAGTGTGCGTCTCAACCTGCGGTATCAGGCCGGAGCCCCCAACTGGGTGACCTCGGACGAGACGCGGTTGCGCCAGGTGCTCTTCAATCTGGTCGGCAATGCCGTCAAGTTCACGGAGTCTGGAGAGATCTCGGTGGCCGTCTCGGCGCGCGCACGGGAAGGCCAGGTGTGGTATCACGTGTCGGTTTCCGACACGGGGATCGGCATCGACGGCGCCAAACTGCGGTCCATCTTCGCCCCCTTCTCACAGGTAGAGGATGCCTACAACCGCACAAAGGAAGGCACCGGACTGGGACTTGCCATTTCGAAGCGACTCGTGGAGGCGTTGGGCGGCGAAATATGGGTCGACAGCAAAGTGGGCCAGGGAAGCACGTTCCACTTCACATTTGTCGTCCCGGAAACCGAGCAGGAGTCAACCCGAAACGCCGATGTCAAAACGGATCGCGAGCCGAGGCGCGCCTCCTTCGACATCAAGGTGCTGGTAGTGGAGGACAACCCGACCAATCAGCGTGTGGTGTGCAAGCTGCTGGAGCGCGCGGGCGTCTTTGCCGATGTGGTGGAGAACGGTCTCCAGGCCGTGGAAATGGCCAAGGTCGAGTACTATGACCTCTACTTCATGGACCTGCAGATGCCTGTCATGAACGGCCTGGACGCGACCATCCAGATCCGGGATATGCACATCAAGCAGCCGCACATCTGCGCGCTCACGGCGAACGCCATGCCGGAAGACCGCGCGCGATGCCTGAAAGCCGGGATGGACGACTACCTCTCGAAGCCTGTGACGCTTGCCGACCTGAAGCAGGCGCTCTCGCGCTACCAGGAAATCAAACGCACCGAACGCGGCCTCGGGCTGGGAAGCTGAAACCTGCCGGAGCGGACCGCATCCAAGCGGCGCACAATCTCCGGTCCCCATGTCGCGCCTGCTTCCCCATGCCTGCCTGTCCCTCATCCTGAGCGCCTGCGCCGTATCTGAAGCCGATACGCCCCAGCAAGAAGTCCCGTGGGTGTTGCCTCCTGAGCTGGCTGCCGAAGCCGAGAAGCTCGACGGCATGACCATCGAGGAATACGAACCGGTGTCCACGCTGCGTGTGCCAGGATTCGGCGTACCAACCGCGCAGTTCCCGTTCGTTGATGTGCATGGGCACTGGTTTCGCGCGCCCGCCTTCACGGAAGGTGCAGTGGATACGCTGGTGGCACAGTTCGACTCGCTGAATCTGGCGGTGAGCGTCAACCTGAGCGGCGGCACCGGGGATCGCCTCGAACAGGCGATCGCGAATACAGAGGGTCGACATCCCTCCCGCTTCGTCACGTTTGCCAACGTGCCCTTCGACAGCGTCGGGGCACCCGGATGGACGGAGCGCGCGGTGGCACAACTGGCCCGCGATCTGGACGCCGGCGCCCGCGGCCTGAAGATCTACAAGAACCTGGGTATGGACGTGCAGGATGTGGACGGCAACCGCGTTGCGGTGGATGATCCCCGTCTCGACCCCATCTGGGCACTGTGTGGCGAGCGCGGCGTGCCGGTCCTGATCCACACGGCAGACCCGGCGATGTTCTGGCAGCCCCGAAACAAGCACAACGAGCGATGGCTCGAGCTGAAACTTCGGCCACGGCGGTATCGCCCCGCGGATCAGTTCCCGCCGTTTGATACGATCATCGGCGAACAGCACAACCTGTTCCGAAACCACCCGAATACCACCTTCATCGCCGCCCACCTCGGATGGTTGGGCAGTGACCTGGACCAGCTCGGCGGCCTGCTGGATGAACTACCGAATGTCTACACCGAGATCGGAGCGGTCGTGCAGGAACTCGGTCGGCAGCCACGCCACGCCGCGGCCTGGCTCGAACGCTACAAGGACCGGGTTCTCTTCGGCAAGGACTTCTACAACCCGGTGGAATTCCACACCTACTTCCGGGTGCTCGAGACCGATCACGAGTACTTCCCGTACTACCGCAAGTACCACGCATTCTGGCGGCTGTACGGACTCAACCTCCCTGACGATGTGCTTCGTGCCGTCTACTACGGCAATGCAATGCGCATCATCCCCGGCCTGGATGAGTCGCTGTTTCCCGCGGCAGGCTAGCGCAGCTCCAGCTTCATCCCTACCGACGGCACAACCGGCAGCTGGTCCACCCGCCGATAGGTATACAGGTCGAAGTAGAACAGGTTGGACCGGTTGAAGACGTTCAGGGCACCCGCTCGCAGCGTGCCCACGTATCGCCCGCGTTCGATGCGCCGCTGAATAAACACGTCTGCGCGGCCGTAGGTGGGCTGCCGTGCCGAATTGCGCTCGGCGTACAGCAGTCGATCCTCTCCCGCTTCCCACGCCACGTCTACATCCGGCGTGAACAGGTACCACTTGTCAAACCCGGCCGATGGGGTGAACGGCAGACCGGACCCATATTGCGCCTGTACGGACAAACTGACTTCTCCTTTGGAGACAGTGATGACGCCCTGCGCCAAATGCCGCCGATCGTGGCCTGGGGGGAAAACGGCGCCCGAGTCGGTGGTGTACTCCACCTTGCCGAGCGAGTAGCTCACCCGTCCGCCGATCTGGCTTTCCCGCACGAACTCCTGGCCGGTGAACTCCAGACGGACGTCTGCCCCGTATGCCTGTCCGTCTGCTGACTCGAGCCGCGTATTGAACCGCGGAAACGCACTGAAGATCGGGATGCGCAGGTCTGCATAGTCCTTGAAGTACCCCTCGACGGCCAACCGAACGCCGGCCGGCAATGTGCCGGACCAGCCGAGCACTGCGTGCATGGACTGCGGAAGGGACTCGCCATCCACCGGCATCCAGGCGGTAAACACATTCCCGAGATCCCGCTGATCATTCAGGCCGATCAGTGCCTGGTGGAACAAGCCCCACGATGCCGACACCTCATGCCCATCGGCCACGGAGGCCGCGACCCGCAGACGAGGCTCAAACACAGACTGCGACAGATCCGGCACGGAATACCAGCGCAACCCTGGCGTGAGCGTCAGCAGTCCTGCCCGGGCCTCCACCGAGAGATAGGCCGCAATCTCTTCCAGGGCGGCCGAACCGCGATTCGGTACGTCGTCGAACTGCCCGTCCATGAAGTAGGCTGTGTCCGTGGCCCGGAACAGGCCTCCCAGGGCGACTTCCCCACCCGAGAGGAAGTAGACCAGATCCGCCTTCAGGTCCAGGCTCTCGATTGAAGACTCGCGCTCGAGCTGCTCAGCCGGACCGAACTCCTGCGTGCTGGACGATAGTCCGCCCGAAAGCGTGAACTGCGCCGGCATGAAGCCCGGGAAATACTCGTAGCGCGCACCAAAGACCGTGTTGGTCCAGGCGATGCGGGTCGAGTCCGTGTCTGGCGTCGCCAGGGCATCCCCAAGAAACGTCTTCTCCGTGGCGGCGAGGTCCCCGCGATCAAACGTGTGCAGACCGGTGATGGAGAGTCGGTGCTGGCGACCAAGCAGCGCGTGAACCTTACCGAATACATCGCCGAACCGGTATGCCATGCGCTGGCCGAAGAAGTCCGGGGTCAGCTCCTCCACCAGGGAACGCCGTCCCGACAGCAGAAAAGAAGCCCTTCGGGTCAGCAGGGGCCCCTCCAGTCTCAAGCCACTAAGAAACGGTGCCAGCGCCGCCGCTCCGGCAAAGTCCTGCTTGTTGCCGTTGCGTGCCGTGACATCCAGCACCGAGGACATGCGCTCGCCGTAGGCGGCGTGGTAGCCACCGGTGTAAAAGTCAGCGCCGTCTATGACCTCCTCCGGAAAGGCGGAAAACATGGACAGTACGTGCAACGGGTTGTAGACGGGGATGCCGTCCAGCAGCACCTGGTTCTGGTCCGGCGCCCCTCCCCGCACGTGGAAATGACCACCCCGGTCACCGGGCAGCACAACGCCCGGGACAGTCTGCAGATACGCGGCGAGGTCCCCGGACACCCCAGGCACCGGAATCCGATCCACATCCGACGGCCGAATGGTCTCCAGGCCCGCTGCGACCGCGGCAATGCCGCTTTCGACCTCCGCAACCACCAGCGCCTCCTCGAGCTCTCCGGTGGCGGGTTCGAGCGCAATCGAGAGGTCACGGAGCTCGCCGGCCGTTACCGAAATCGTTTCCTCCCGTGTCTGGTAGCCTACAAAAGAGACGCGCAGGGTGTAGGACCCGATGGGTACCCGGCGAAGCGTGAAAAAGCCGTCGCCGTCTGTGGCCTCCCCGAGCAATGCGCCGGCACGCTCCAAGACAACTGTGGCCCCTTGCAATGCGGTTTCGGATTCGGCGTCCGTAACGAAACCCCTGACGGTGGCCGTCTGGGCAGCAGCACCCGTGACACAGCTGAATAGCAGCAGGACAATAAGGAGACGGCGCATGGGTCGGTCGGCAAATGGCCCGGCAATCTAGACGGTGTTCGCCAATGCCGTTGGTGCACGCATCCGCGAGCGGTTCCATGCGCCCGGTGACCCGCCGTTCAGGCGGCCGACTCGGAGGCGTCACCCGGTTCCGGAGACCTCCGATACTGAGCGGGACCGCTTCAGCCCGCGTGACGCTGCCGGAGTCGCTCCCCGATGTCGTCAAGCGTCAATCCGCGGCTCTTGAGCAGCACCAGCAGGTGATAGACCAGATCCGATGCCTCGTTGACCAGGTCATCGTCCGATTCGGACAGCGCGGCAATCACCGTCTCCACAGCCTCCTCCCCGACTTTCTGTCCGGGCCCTGCAGGACCCTTGTCCAGCAACCGCCGGGTGTAGGAAGCGCCGGCCTCTGCCTGCGCGCGATCGTCGATGACCGCCGAAAGGGTGCGCAAGAACCCCGCGCCTTCCCGCGCGTCCGGCTCGCCCCAGCAGGTGCTCGCGCCGGTGTGGCACGTGGGGCCCTCGGGGCGCGCGCGAATCAGGAGTGCATCGCCATCACAATCAGCCCGCGCGTCCACGAAATGCAGGACGTTTCCGCTGCTCTCACCCTTTTGCCAGAGGCGCCCCCTGGAACGGCTGAAGAAGGTGACCAGGCCGGTCGAGCGTGTAGCGGACAGCGCGTCCTGATTCATATAGCCGAGCATGAGCACATCGCCCGTGCGCACGTCCTGGACTACGGCCGGCACCAGCCCGTCCATCTTGTCAAAATCAACCTGCATCGAACGCCATGGGTAAACGGACCGAAACACCCTGCTCGTGCAGCCAGGCTTTCAGGTCCGGAACGGGAATCTCGCCAAAGTGAAATATGGAGGCGGCAAGCGCAGCATCCGCCTTGCCCTGCCGAAACACATCCACAAAGTGTTCTCGGGCTCCGGCACCACCGGACGCGATGACGGGCACGTTGACGGACTGCGAAACGCGGCGTGTGATGTCGAGCGCAAATCCGGCCTTCGTCCCATCGTGATCCATGGAGGTGAGCAGGATCTCCCCCGCTCCCCGATCGACACTCTCCCTGACCCAGGGCTCCGTTTCAAGGTCCGTCGGCGTGCGCCCTCCGTGCGTGTGCACCACGGACCTGCCGTCAGTATCCCGGCAATCGACGGCCAGTACCACGCATTGCGATCCGAACTCTTTGGCCAATTCGCTCACCAGCTCCGGCCGCCGCACCGCGGCCGAGTTGACCGAAACCTTGTCGGCTCCGGCCCCCAGCAGACGATCCACATCTGCCGCCGAGCTGATGCCACCACCAACGGTGAAAGGGATGTTGATGGCGGCCGCGATATCGGCCACGAGGTCGGCAAACGTGCGACGACCTTCCACCGTGGCCGTGATATCCAGGAAAACCAGCTCGTCCGCGCCGTGATCGGTGTAGCGGACCGCCAGCTCGACAGGGTCTCCGGCGTCCCGAAGGCTGACAAAGTTTATCCCTTTGACAGTACGCCCGTCGCGGATGTCCAGGCAGGGTATGATGCGCTTGGTGAGCATGGCGCGCGATTACCGGACCCGCTCATGCGCGTTCCCTGTCTCCGGTCAAGAAGGCGAAAAGCCTACTGGGAGGCTTCGTGCACCTTGATGATCTCGACAAACGGCACGGCGAGCTCATTCGGGACCGGAATGGTCAAGTGGTACTGGGTGATGAGCCACCCATCGTCCTGTCTGACCAAGACCCCGGTACCTCGAGTCAGTCCGAGACGGTCGTTGGTCAACAGCTCATCGAACCAGGCCACCTCACCAGACGGGGAGAAGTCGATGTTGCGTTCCAGCATGTGGTAGGTCCATGCCGTGCCCTCAGCAAAACGACCCCTGGTGTAGTCCTTGAAGATCTCCAGCGGCCACCGTTCCGAGGCATCGGTGCCGAAGAAGACGGCGTTCTCGGCATACAGGGAGAAATAGCCTTCGAAGTCCCCTTCGGACGCTTTTAGATGCAACTGATCCAGCACGGAGGAGACATCCGACTCGGCATCCTGAGCGACGGCAAGTCCGGGAAGAAGTACGAGGGCCAGTACCGGTATGAGGGAAGTGCGCATGGCAGCGTCAGGGTTGGGTTCTCGGTCCGTATGTTAATGCATGGCAGGAGCACGAGCAGGGGGCGGCTGGGCCGCGATCGGTTATTCCTGGCGCAAGGCTCGGGAGGCGGGTGGAATCCTCCCTCTCTGGCGGGCGATGCGCTCGCGCAATGCCTGCAAGACCTGCGCCGTGGGCATGGGAGGCCAAAAGGGCGGCATGGTCAACGAGGTCGGCAGCTTCCCTGAGCTCTGCAAGAAGAGCCTTCAGGCCATGGCTGCCGACATGCAGCCCGGCATTCCGGGCGATTTCTGGCACCGCTACCCCATCGCCCGGATGCGCCAGCTGACGCCTCGTGAACTCGAAAGCGCTGGCCGGCTGACCCGGCCTGTCCTGTATCGACGAGAGACGGGACGGTATGAGCCCGTCAGCTGGGACGAGGCTCTGGGACTTGTTGCCTCTACGCTGCGGGCCACCCCGGCGGACGAGACCTTCTGGTATTTCAGCGGACGCAGCAGCAATGAGGCCGGCTTCCTCCTGCAGCTGTTCGCGCGGCTGTACGGCACGAACAATGTCAACAACTGCTCCTACTACTGCCACCAGGCCAGCGGGGCGGGGTTGACGAGTTCGGTCGGCACGGGCACGGCCACGGTGGTGCTGGAGGATCTGGACAAGACGGATCTCGTGATCCTGGTCGGTGCCAACCCGGCCAGCAACCATCCCCGGTTGATCGAGAGTCTGCGGCGTGTGCGGGCGCGGGGCGGGGATGTCGTAGTCGTGAACCCGCTGCGCGAGCCGGGACTGGAACGCTTCAAGGTGCCCAGCCATCCGTGGAGTCTGCTCTTCGGTTCCGAGATTGCGAGCTGGTTTGTGCAGCCGGATATCGGCGGAGACCTAGCGCTGCTTACGGCGATCTCCAAACGCGTGGTCGAGCTCGACGCTCACGACGCCGGTTTTCTGGCCATGCACTGCAACGGCTGGCAGGAGTACGCCGACTCACTAGAGGCACACGCATGGGAGGACCTGATCGCCTGCTCAGGCGTGGCGATGGCGGATATCGATCGCATCGCCCGCCGGTATGCAGACTCGGACAGCACCATTTTCTCCTGGGCGATGGGCATTACCCATCACGCGCACGGCGTGAAGAACGTGCAGGCGCTGGCGAACCTGGCCCTGCTGCGCGGCATGGTAGGCAAGCCGGGCGCGGGGCTGATGCCCATTCGCGGCCACTCCAACGTGCAGGGCATGGGTTCGGTGGGTGTCACACCGACGCTGAAGAAGGCCGTGTTCGATGCGCTGGAGGATCGCCTGGACGTGCAGCTGCCGACCAGTCCGGGCCTGGACACGATGGCCTGTATGGAGGCTTCCGACGCAGGACACATGCGGCTCGGCGTGTGCCTGGGAGGCAACCTGTACGGCTCGAATCCGGACGCAGACTTCGCGGCCTCTGCGCTACGCAACCTCGACCTGACGGTGTATCTCAGCACCACCCTCAATACGGGGCACGCCTGGGGCACCGGCGCGCAGTCCCTGATCCTGCCGGTCCTGGCCCGGGATGAGGAGCCGGAGCCGACGACCCAGGAGTCCATGTTCAATTATGTGCGCATGAGCGATGGGGGGCCTGCCCGACTGGAGGGCCCCAGGTCTGAGGTGCAGGTGATCGCCGAGCTGGCTCGGCGTGTTTTGGGCGTTCAGGGGCCGGTCGACTTTGAGTCGCTCGAGCACACCCGGTCCATCCGCCAGGTCATCGGAGCCGTCATCCCGGGCTGGGAGGCCATGTCCGCCATGGACACAACCCGGGAGGAATTTCAGATCGGCGGTCGCACGCTGCACCAGCCGCGCTTCCCGACCGAAGACGGACGTGCGCGACTGTTTGCGCACGCAGTGCCCGACTCGAGGTCACTTGAGCCCGGAGAAACGAGGCTGATGACGGTCCGCAGTGAGGGGCAATTCAACACGGTGGTCTACGAGGAGGAGGACCTCTACCGCGGCGTATCGTCCCGCGACGTGATCCTGATGCACCCGCGAGACATGGATGCCGCAGGCGTCAAGGCTGGGGATCGTGTTGCCGTACACGGTCCGGCAGGCAGCCTCTATCCCGTGCGCGTCACCCGATTCGAACGGCTGAAGCCGGGCAATTCTGCCATGTATTTCCCCGAGGCCAACAAGCTTGTCAGTCGGACCGTGGACCCCACCAGCCGTACCCCGGCGTTCAAGGGCGCAATCGTTCGGGTTGAGGCGATGGATCAGCCTTCGGCCTGAGTTTCGTGGGCGCGGCCCAGCCTGAGCCCGACCAGCGCCCAGACGGCTGCAACCGGCGCTGCGACCAGCGCAATCGCCCCGATCGACAAACCGAGTGCACCGAGACCGTAGTAGACCCAGCCGCTGACCGTATCGCCGCCGCGATACACGGCGGCGTCCAGGAATGATTTGGTCTGATACTTCTCTTCCCGGGGCAATACCGTGAACAACACTTCCCGCGCCGGTTTGGCGAGTCCATAACGACCGGCCCGGTAGGCTACCTGGAGAACGACCAGCACTGCGAGCAGCGGATAAACACCCAGCGTCAGGAAACCAAGGGCCGTCACGGCGGGCAGCAGGAGAAGCGCGGTGCCCAACCCAATCCACCGAATGATGCGCGCGGTGACGTAGAGTTGAAGCAGCAGAGTGATAATGTTGGTCGCCAGGTCAATGCGGGCATAGAATGCGGTCCGGGCGGCGCGGTCCTCCGGAAACGCATTGCCGATAAGTTCGGCCTGCTGGAAGTAGAGCACGGTCGAAGCGAACGTCATCAGCAGGATAAAGGCCATGATGCCCTGCAGGTACTTCGAGCCGGCAACACGCTTCATGCCACTGAGAGCGGATCCGGTCAGAGGCTGATCCCGTACCGCGTCCGGCTCCCCGGCCACCCCGGCGCGATTGAGTACGTGCACGCACCAGCTTGCGATTTCCAGCGGTACGCAGGCCACCAGCAGCAGGGTGAATGGCGGAAGCGGCTCGGCCAGGAAGGATGAAATGGACGAGCCCGCCAGAGCGCCCAGTGACGCGCCGGTTGCGATGAAGGCAAACAGCCGTTTGCCCTGCTCACTCGTGAACAGGTCCGCAAAGAATCCCCAGTAAACCGTCACCGCAAAGAGCGCGAAGACGGCCGCCCACACGTAAAACACGCGGTCGATCCATGGCCGAGCGGACTCGGGAAGAATCATCAGGACCGCGTAGAACAGGAGCAGGTTCGCCAGGAAGAAGCGATTCGTGAGCGGGATGAATCGTCCCCTTGCATACCGCGTGGTCAGCCAGGAGTACGCGGCGACGGCAGCCAGCATGACCACAAAGACGACCGTCCAGATGATCTGCAGGTTGCCCAGATCGGCCGAGGAGATCTCGTCTCGCACCGGCCGCAGAATGTAGTAGCAGGTGAAGATGCAGAATCCATAGACCGTGGCCCAGAGAAGGCGGGAGATCTCCTCATCCCGTACGGGCACCAGGCGTTGGAGCAGCCCTTTCATTGGCCGGCCGCAGCAGCTTCCATGAGCTCGACCACCTCGTGCATGGTGGTCCGACCCAGATCCTGGTCATACCAGTCAAACTTGGCCTGCAGGAATTCGCCGGAGCTCATCGAGTCCCGATGGGCGATGGCCCATTCCTGCAGAGGCGCCGGCCGTTCGATAAAGACGCCTGCCAACTCGTATTCCGCATCCAGAAGCACCACCGTCGGGGTGGCGGGCCTGCCGTCGGGGGTTCGATGGGCCTCCATGAGTTCGCGTCCGACATCGGAGCCTACAATGCGCATCGTCAGCCCATCCCCAGCGTCGACCAGAGCTGCGAGATAGGGAATCGTATTGGCGGAATCGCTGCAACCGTCCACAGCGATGGCGAGCAGATGCCACGTACCTGCGACTGCCTGCAGACGGGTCCGGATGGAATCGGGTACGACAGCCTTCTCGGTATTGTCGTGCCACATGGCCTTGCGGCGATCCGCCTGCTCCAGAAACGCCTCGTAGGTCTGGCCGGACTCGTACAGTTCGCGCAGGGCCTCGTCTGCAAGAGGCGCCAACAGCAGCGAGAACAGGAGAATTCGCTTCATATCGGTCGGGGGCAACTGCGACATTATAGCCCACTGTCGATGGGGCGGCACCCCATTCCGCCTTCCTCCCAAATCCGCACACAAATGAAACATCTCGCCCTGTCGATGCTCCTGGTCGGGGCGGCCTGCTCCGAGGTCGCCGCTCAGGCCGATCGCGCAGCCGTCGAGGCCGTGGCGCGCCAGGCCCTCGACGCCATTTCAGAGCGCGATTCGACGGCATTCATGGCGCTGATGCTGCCCGGAGCACGCGCCTATTCAGTCCGGGACCGAGACGTCCGCTTCCGGGATGTCACGGTGGATGCACAGGGCCTGGCACAGGACGGGCCGATGTACCTGGAGAGAATGTGGGATCCGCAGGTCTTTGTGGATGGCGACCTGGCCATCGTATGGACGCGCTATGATTTCTGGCTCGACCGCACGTTCAGCCACTGTGGCACAGACGCCTTTCAGCTCTTTCGAACCCGGGAGGGCTGGAAAATTGCATCGATTGCCTACAACGTGAGCCGGGACTGTCCGGTAAGCCCTCTCGGAATTCCGCAGTTCTGAGAGGTCTCAGTCATTGGTGCGTACGGTAGGATAGGTGATGCCCAACTGCTCCAGGTAGTTGTCGTACCGATCCGGGTCATAGTAGAAGGCCTTCAGCTTTTCGCGATAGGCCCCCTGCCGCTCCGCGTTCATATGGATCGGCGGAGGCTCGTCGGGATCGAGGAACGACGTGTAGGTCATCTCCGCCGTCTGCACCTCCCGATAGTAGTCCCAGGCCTGCTCCACCTTCTCCGGGTTCAGGAAGAAATCGAGCGCCGTACGCGCCATGACGCGCGCCCCGGCCAGTGAGCCCTTGTGGGCGATGGGCGTGGCCATGGCCACCGCGCTGGACCAGTGGTGGCCTTGTATGCCCGGCATGTTGGCCGGGAAGCGCAGCGTGACGGTGGGCACGGCCCAGGAGATGTCGCCGATGTCGTCCGAGCCGCCGCTACGCCTGGGTCCAATCGGGACGCCGATGGTATCCAGCTCGGTGTTCAATCCACGCTCGCGGTTTCCAAGCTCTTTCTGCAGGGCACGAGCCAGCGTCTGGTCATCCTCAGACCACTCGGGCAGACCGACCACCTTGATGTGCTCGTACATGTTTTCTGCGATCACCTTGTTGAAATGCCGGGGCCAGGCCGCGCCCACCACCCGATAACTCATTTCGGTGTCCGTCATGAGCGCCGCACCCTGCGCCATGCGGGTGGCGGTGTCGAAGTTGGCCTTGATTCCGTCATAGGTCATCTCCCGGATGAAATACCAGACGGTGGCCTTGGAGGGAACGACGTTTGGTTGATCTCCGCCGTCCACGATGACGTAATGTGAGCGCTGGAGTGGGTGCAGATGTTCGCGTCGGAAATTCCAGCCGACGTTCATCAACTCGACGGCATCGAGCGAACTGCGACCAGCCCAGGGGTCTCCGGCACCGTGGGCCGCATCACCGTCAAATGAGAACTGCACGCTGACCAGGCCCGTGCCGTGGGCCTGCCCGTAGCCCACCCTGAGATTGGACGAGACGTGGGTGAAAAAGACCAGATCGACGTCGGCGAAGTGCCCATCGCGCACGAACCATGCCTTCGATCCGAGCACTTCCTCCGCAACTCCAGGCCAGAGGACCAGCGTGCCCTGAATGTTCTCGCGCTCCATCACCTGCTTGACCGCGATCGCGGCGGCGACGTTGACGGCCGAGCCGGAATTGTGACCCTCACCATGGCCGGGAGCTCCCTCCACTAGCGGGTCGTGGTAGGCCACGCCGGGTTTCTGGTTCGCTTTGGGGATGCCGTCCAGGTCCGAGCCGAAGGCAATTACCGGCTCCCCGGAGCCCCATGTAGCCCACCACGCGGTAGGTATACCGGAAATGCCTCGCTCCACATGGAATCCGTTCTCTTCCAGAATGGCCGTGACATAACGGCTTGTTTCAACCTCCTGAAAGCCGAGTTCGGAGAATGAGAAGATCTTGTCGACCATGACCTGGACCAGCTTCGCCTGGGCAGCGGCAGCCTCGTCGGCTTGCTGGATCAGTCGATCCTGGGCCTGTGCGGTCACGGCGAGGGCCAGGGTGAGGATGCAGAGGGAGAGTCGCATGGCGCCGTCGTCTGTGAGACGCCAGAATAGGTCATGTACGGATTCGCCGCCCTGCGCCCCCCTGGGTCGCGCTGTAAGGTCAGCCTTGCGGGGGCTCAGGCCGAGCGCTGGTGCTTGAAGGCAGGCCCTCGCTCGACGCGCGTCTGAATCCGAATGGTGGACCGCGTGCCGTAGTCTGCGGCCGACTTGATGCTCAGGGTGCCCCCGAACAGGGCCAGGCGCTCGCGCACGCTGTAGAGCCCGAACCCGCCGGCCGCACCGACATCGCCCGTCTGTTCGCTGTCGAACCCACGGCCCTTGTCGCGTACATGGATCTCCAGACCGCCCTCAATGTCTTTCATCTCGACCCAGGCGCGACTGGTGCCTGAGTGTTTGGCGACGTTGAACAGGAGTTCGCGCACAATCTGAAAGAGCAGGACCCGCATGTCCTCATCGGGGATGTGGAAGGAGTGGACCGCACGCAGTGACACCTGCAACCCGTGCAGGCTCTTCATCTGTGCGAACAGCCACTCCAGCGCCTCTTTGAGTCCCTCGTTCTTCAGGATGGGAGGGCTCAGATCCACAGTCAGCTGGCGCGTGAGTCGCACACTCTCGTCCAGCCACTCGTCCATGGCCTGAAGCTTCTTGAGGATGGGCTCTGTCTTTCCTGCTCGTGCGTCCTTCCGCACACGATTGAGTTGGAGCTGGACCCCGCAGAGTAGTTGCTGGAGGTTGTCGTGCAGGATTTGGGAAATCCGACGACGCTCCTCCTGCTCGGCCATGGTCAGGCGAGAGGCGGCATCGCGAAGCTGGCCCGTGCGCTCGGCAACCTGCTCCTCGAGCGACTCATTCAGCTGCCGGATTTCGTCCAGCAGGCCCTCCACCTGTCGTCTCGATTCGATGTGGCCGGTCACGTCGACGGCCACCGTCATCAGCGAAGTGACCTCGCCTGTCTCACTGAACACCGGTGCCAGACTGAAGTGGAAGAAGACGTCTTCCGGCACGCCCGTGCCCTTTTGGTCGATCTTGACGGGGAACTCGGTCGCGATATAAACCTCCCCGGTGTCGTACACCCTGTGCATGAGCTGGATGGCGGGCGCATCCCTCGGCAGCTCCGGAAACACCTCATAGATCGTCTTCCCGATGACCTCGGAACGACCGATCATCTCCAGGTAGCGCTCGTTGGCGAGCTCATGCGTGAAGTCCGGCGCGGACCACACGGCTACTGCCACCGGGGCCTGCATCAGGAGCCGGGTCAGCTTTTCGTTGGTGGATTTGTGCAACTGACCGATCTGGACCTGCGCGCCCACTTGAGCGATCAACTCTCCGGCCGAGAAGGGCTTGACCACGTACGCGTCTGCGCCTGCTGAAATGCCCTCGATGCGCGCTTCTTCGCCGGCCCGCGCGGACAACAGGATGACGCGCACCGAGGCCAGGTCGGCATCAGCCCGGATCGCCTCGAGCAATTCGAACCCGTCCAGTTCGGGCATCATCACATCGGACAGAATCACATCAGGATGGTGCAGCCGGGCGGCCTTCAAGGCCTGCTCCCCATTGCCGACCGCGACGACCTCGTAGTCCTGCTCGGCGAGCAGGCGGTGGAGATAGTCCCGCATGTCAGCGTTGTCTTCGGCCAGCACCACCTTGCCCCGCGGCCGCGCTGGTCCGGTCGCCTCCAGCACAGGATCGGCAGCGGCAAGAGGAACCGAATCGTCATCGGGCAGCCACCTGCGGACTTCCTCCAGATACGGCGTAGATGCGCCCGACGGCAGGGGGTGATCGTCGGTCTCGCGCACGAGTTCGGGATCCAGGTGTCCCGCTCCCGCAGGGATGGTGATCCGAAAGCAGCTTCCCACCCCGAGCGTGCTCTCCACGGAGACCGAGCCTCCGTGCATGTGGGCGAGTTCCTGAACGAGCGACAACCCGATCCCCGTGCCCTCGGCCGTGCGTCCCTGCGCACCCTCTACCCGGTGGAAGCGCTCGAAGAGGTGCGGCAGGTCTGCTTCGGGGATTCCGGTGCCTGTGTCTTCCACCTGCAGCTCAATGCGGCCCTCCACACTTCGGATAAACACGCCGATGTGGCCCTCAAACGTGTGTTTGAAGGCGTTGGAGATCAGATTGAGCACAATCTTTTCCCACAGGTTGCGATCTACGAAGACCGGTTCCGGAATCGGATCACATTGGATCCGCAGCTCCATGCCGGCCCGCTCAATGGTGCTGCGAAAGATGCTCGCCAGCTCCGTGGTGAAATGGGCGAGGTCGGTCTTTTCGTACACCGCGCGAAGCCGGCCCGCCTCAATCCGCGAGAAATCGAGCAGCGTATTGACCAGCTTCAGGAGTCGGAGCGAGTTGCGATGTACAAGCTCGGCCCGCTCGCGCTGGCGGCCGGCGAGCACCTGCTCCTGATCGGCCAGGGCATCCTCTACCGGTCCCAGAATGAGCGTCAGCGGCGTGCGGAATTCGTGGCTGACGTTGCTGAAGAAGGTGGTTTTTGCCTGGTCGAGTTCGGCAAGGGCTTCTGCACGCCGCCGCTCCGCCTCGAAGGCCTGGGACTCACCGACCGCCGTCGCGATCGTCGTCGCGACCAGATTGAGATATTCCCGATACTCCTGATCGAAAGGAATCCTCGGACTGATGCCTGATACCATCACCCCCGAAGCGGCCTCCTGACCTGGCTGGATGATGGGTAACACGAGGGCTTCTTCGATCGGCTCCGGCCATGGACCGGCCACCAGCTCGCCGCACCTGGCGGTGACATCCGTCAGGTGTCTCGCTTCCCCCGCTTGCATGACGGCTCCGATCTCCCATAGATCTGCCGATGAGTCAGGATGCACCTCTTCCGGCGCGGCGGGCTCGCCAACCCCGGGCACCGTGGAAACGACACGACGGGCCGTGTCGGCCTGCGGATCATCCAGATAGATCAGCAAAAACGGAATGTCGCTCGGTGCCTCGGCAAGAACCGCAGCCGCCGCCTCGCATGCCTCAGTCTCCGAATGAGCACCTCGGGTGGCCGCGGCCAATTGAGCCAGGGATTGCATGCGGCGATCGGCCAGGACTTGACCGGTGGTCTCGGTCAGCACGACCAGAATCCCTTCCACCTCTCCGGATTCAACGCGGACCGGACTATGGCTGTAGGTCCAGAAGACCTCTTCCATGCGGCCGTTCCGAAGAATCGGGACGAGCTGATTTTCACTCCAGGTCGACTCGCCTTCCCGGACCCGCTCGATCTGGGGTTCGATGAAATTCCAGATATCCGTCCAGCATTCCTCTCCGCGTTGGCCGAACGCAGCGGGGTGACGCAATTCCCCGAGACTTGGACGGTAGGGGTCGTTGTAGAACTGGATCAGCTCTTTCCCCCACCACAAGAACATCGGGTAGCGGGAGGCGAAGAGGATCGACAGCGTCGTCTTCAGACTGGGTGGCCACTGCTCAGGGGGGCCTACGGGAGACCGTGACCAGTCGTATTCCCGCGCCATCGCGCCCATCTCTCCGCCACCGGAGAGGAAGTACAGGTGGTCCTGGTCGCGAGCGACGTGTCCTGCCATGCGTTGGAATTCGTGCCCCTGCTCAGCGCAATTCGAAGAAACTCCGATGCGAGCTAGACACGCGACGGATCACCTCAGGGTTTCCAAGTTTGAAGCGAACGGCCTCGCCCGGGCGGATTTGTGCCAAACGATCCAGATCGCGGGGCGAAACGCTACCCAGTTTTGCGTAGCCACCGATGGTCGGGCGGTCTCGCATGAATACGAGTGGCCTTCCCGAGGGCGGCACCTGAACGGTGCCGTCTACCAGCGGCACCGAGTCGAGCACGCGAGGACCGGACGCAAGTTGGGCCCCGGAAAGGTGACGGGCGATGCGATTGCTGCTGGGTTGAATGGTCCAGCCAGTGTGGAGGAAGGTGTGCTGGTCTTCTTCGGAGAATCGGCCCCATTCGTAGCCAGGCAAAAAGGCGAAGGCCGTCTCGCTTCTGGCGTGTACCTCGGGGCGAACCCGGGCCGGCCGGGCGTTCCCACCCTCCCAGCGCAGTTCGTCGCCGGCCCTCACCGGCGAGAGCCCGACTCCCTCGCGCATCACCACGGAGGCAGAGCCAAGAAATCTCGGCGCGACCAGCCCTCCCGGGAAGGCCAGGTAGGCGTAGTTGCCGTCGGCTGCATATCGCAGGCTCAGTGTCTGTCCCGCTTGTACGCGGACAGCGCTCCAGGGGGCAATGCGCTCGTCGTCCAGGGTGGCCGTGCAATCCGCCCCGGTCAGCGCGCAGAGTCCATCGTCCATGAACTGCACCGTGAGTCCGCCGAAAGCGACTTCCAGGAGCGGGGCGTTTATCGGGTTGGCCAGTAGCCGGTTGGCCCAGAGGAAGGCCTCACGGTCCATGGGGCCGCCCGGTGCCAGGCCTCGTCGGGCCTGTCCCATGCGGCCGAGATCCTGAATGGTCGTCAGCGTACCCGGGCTGTGAATCACGGCCGTCACGAGGCGCGGGCGAATTCTTGCTCGGTGATGGCCCGAAAACGGACCTGATCTCCGGGCATGAACCGTGCAAGCCGTTGTTCGGCATCTGCGAAGAGGGATGCGGGCACCCTGCCGATGAGCTGCCAGCCGCCCGGACCGTTTGAGGGATATACCGCGGTGCGCCGATCTGCCAGTCCGACGCTGCCGGCCGCGACGTCCGGACGAGGCGCGTCGCGCCGGGGCGTCGCCAGCCTGGAGTCGAGGTCGCCCAGGTAGGCAAAGCCGGGCGAGAATCCTACAGCGAGCACCGTATAGGTGCTTTCTGCGTGGATCCGGGCGAGGTCCTGCGGAGTCAGCGAGTGCCGCTGCGCCACCGCCTCGAGGTCGGGAGCCAGCGCCGGGGAGTAGCACGCCGGGAGCTCGATGGTCTGCGGTGAGGATGTCACTGGAGGCGGCTGCTCCAGAAGTCCTTTTGCGAAGTCTGACAGGCGGCGTTCGACGATTCGCGGATCCCAGGATTCGGGGCGGCCGGTCACCAGGAGGGCATTGAAGGCCGGTACCGTGTCGACGACTTCGAGATCGCAAGCCAGGATCGCCTGCTCAAGGGCGAGAATGACGGCAACGGTGGACGCACTGGGAGCGAGCGGCAGCGTTATCAGGGCACTCCAGGGTGCGGGATGCGAGATCACGGACTGCGTGGGATGAGCGCGCGCACGCGTCGCACGGCTTCCAGCGCGACCGGATTGTCGCCGTGCACGCAGAGCGTATCGGCGCGGATCTGCAAGGGCCCGTCAGGAGTCTGGACCGTACCGGCAAGAAGCATCTCCACGTGGCGCTCCACCTCCTCGGGGTCCTCGAGTACGGAGCCGGCATGCCGCCGGGACTGCAGCCTGCCGTCGGACCGGTAGCGGCGATCCGCGAATGCTTCGAAAGCGAGTTGCAGACCGGTGTTCTGCAGCGCGAGCGCGTGGCGATCGCGATCGGGGGTGGCCTGGAGCACGAAGACCAGGGAGGGGTCCACAGCGGCTACGGCCTGCCCCAATCGGACCAACAGACCCCAATCCTCCATCATCGCGTTGTACAGGGCACCATGCGGCTTGACGTGGTGCAGGGTGACGCCCTCGGCGCGGGCCACGGCCTGCAGGGCACCGATCTGAGCCTGAACCTCGTGGACCAGAGTGTCGATGGGCATGTCGATGCGGAGGCGCCCGAAGTGTCGCTTGTCCGGGTAGCCCGGGTGGGCACCGGCTCGCACGTTGTGTTCAGCTGCTAGCGCAAGCGTGCGCGCCATCGTGTCCGGATCTCCGGCGTGACCGCCACAGGCGATGTTCGCCCAGTCGATGAGCGGCATGACTTCAGCGTCCCGGCCCTTTTGCCAGGGCCCGAAGGACTCCCCCATATCGCAGTTCAGCAGCATCGGCGAAAGATACACGGGCGGGACGGCCCTGATGTAGCTTGCCGCCAAACCAACCCGGATGCAATGACCGCAGGAGACCGCGCCTTTCTCAAGGAGCTTCTAGACACCCCCAGCCCCACCGGATTCGAACTTCCAGGCCAGCGCGTCTGGGCTCGCCGCGTGCGCGAGTTCGCCTCGGAGGTCGGCAACGATGCCTATGGCAACACCTGGGCAACGCTGAATGGGCGCGGCGGTCCGACCCTGATGCTGGAGGCCCACGCGGACGAAATCGGTTTCATGGTGAAGTACATCACCGACGACGGATTTCTGCATGTCGACCGCATCGGTGGCTCCGATCATGCGATTGCACGTGGCAAACGGATTCGGATTCTTGGGGACGATGGCCCCGTGCTTGGCGTCATCGGAAATACCGCGATTCACCTCCGTGAGCGGGGTACGGAAGAGAAGGCGCCGAAGCTGGAAGAGCTGTTTGTGGACATCGGTGCCGGCAGCCCGGACGAGGTCGCGCAGCGTGGCATTCGGGTAGGTCACCCGGCTGTGTACACGGACTCGGTCGATGAGCTCGGCGACGGGAAACTGATCGGACGCGCCCTGGACAATCGGCTTGGTGGATTTGTGATTGCGAAGGTGCTGGAGAACCTGGCGGCGTCGGCCGACCCTCCCGTTGCGACGGTGCTTGCCGTGAACGCGGTTCAGGAGGAGATCGGTGGAAATGGGGCACGCATGGTGTCGTACCGGTTGGAACCTCAGATTGCGCTCGTGCTGGATGTCACCCATGCCACGGACTCGCCGGGGATCAAGAAGGAGAAGCACGGAAAGGTGGTGCTTGGGGAAGGTCCGTCCATCACACACGGCACGGTGAATCACCCCCTGATCGTCGAGCGGCTGATGAAGCTAGCGGAGGCGGAGAGTATCCCGCTGCAACATGAAGCCAGCAGCCGCTTCTCCGGCACGGATACGGACAAGATCTTCGTTACCAAGCGGGGCATACCCAGCGCGCTGATCTCGATTCCCATGCGATACATGCATTCGACGATCGAGATGGTGGATCTGAGAGATGTGGAGAGGACCGTGGCGCTGATGACGGCGTTCGCGCGGTCGATTGGGCCAGACGAGTCCTTCCGAAGCAGTCTGGCGTAGACAGGAATGGCACCCGGCCTTACCAGCAGCAGCACGCAACGGGTCGTCTCCGCGCTTGTGGTGGCCCTGTGCCTGGCGCAGGCCGCGTACTCTCAGTCGCAGGAGGAGCCGTACCCAATTGCGGTAAGCCTTGTTGGTGGGTACGTCATTCAACCCGGTATTGTGATTGGCACCGAGTGGACGATGAGTGCTGCTGGGAGTCCTGTGGTCAGGCCTCGGATTGGCGGGTTTTCGTGGCCGCGCGACCATCGCACGCTGCTGGTCGGCGCGGACGCGTCATGGCAGCTGTCGTCGACCTTGTCATCGTTAACGGCCGGCCTTGACGTGCACGTGGAGAGTCGGGTCATCGACGTCAGCGTGAGCATCTCGAGCGGCGACAAAGAGGCTTCCCGGCAGCTGAGACTCCACCTTGTTCCTGCGGTCGGATATCGCCTGGATTGGGGCAGGCAGCGGCTCAAGCACCTCCAGCTGGCCGTCGGGCGCCGACTGTCGTTCACTACGCCCGATGCGCTCTTTTTCATGGTCCAGGTTGGCGGGACCATACGCTTCAGAGACTGAACACCATGCACCGACGAGACTTTGTCCAGCGGATGGCCGCGATGGGACTCGGAGTTCCTGTTCTCGGCACCTTCCTCGGCTGCAGCGAAGACCTGTTTTCCGAACTGGTCGAAACAGATTTCAACGGAAAGGTGCTAGTCGTGGGCGCGGGCGCGGCGGGATTGACTGCCGGATACGCGCTCGCGCGACACGGCATCGACTTCGAGATTCTGGAAGCGTCCGATGTGATCGGAGGCCGCATGAAGCGGTCCCGCGCGCTGGCGGATTTCCCCATCGACCTTGGAGCCGAGTGGATCCATACCGACCCGACCATCCTGACTCGGTTGGTGAATGACCAGACGTTCGATGCGAGTGTGGAGGTTATTCGCTATTCACCTGAAACGATTTCGATCTGGAACGGCAGTCGTCTCAAGGGGCGCAACTGGATAAACGCGTTCTACGCCGAGTACAAGTTCAAGAGCACCACGTGGTACGGCTTCTTCGAGCGGTTTATGCTACCCGCCATCGGAGACCGCATTCGGTTCGCACAGGTCGTTCAGAGTGTTGATTATGCCGGTGACAAGGTGGTGGTTCGCACCGCGGCCGGCCAGGAGTACACGGGAGACAAGGTTGTTATGACCGTGCCGATTGCCGTGTTGAAGGCAGGCGCCATCGACTTTACCCCTCCCCTTCCGGCGGATCGCGTAGAAGCGTTCGAGGACGTCGACGTGCCTCCCATCCTCAAAGCGTTCATCGAGTTCTCCGAAGACTTCTACCCGGATCTGACGATTGATGGAAGCATCACCGATACCGACAAACTCTTCTACGATGCGGCCTTTCGAAAAGACACGGATCGTAATGTGCTCGGGCTCTTCGTGATCGGAGACAAGGCCACCGCCTACACGGAGTTGGCTACGGAGGAGCAGGTTGTCTCGCGGGTGCTGGGCGAACTGGACACCATTTTTGGTGACAGAGCGACGCCCGCCTACCTGGGCAGTGTGGTTCAGGATTGGACCAAGGAACCGCACATCATGGGTTCCTACTCGCACTGGGAGCGGGAGTCATCCCGAGAGCTTCTGGCGCAGCCGCTCGGCGCGAACCTGTTTTTTGCAGGAGAGGCGTTGGCTGAGGAGTGGTCTACCGTGCATGGCGCGAGTTTGTCGGGTTGGGATGCGGTTCGAGCGTTGCTCAGCGCCTAGCGGGTGACCGGGACGGGGGCGGCCACGTCCCGCAGATGGGCACACGACGGGCTTGGGATCCAGCCCGAAAGTCTATGGTGGCCGGGGGGATTTGCTCGGCTGCGCCTCGCACATCCCGTCGGGGGGTGGGGGCTGCTCGGGATGAACCCTACGGCCCTGCGGCCCTGGGTTTTTTGTGGGGGCGGCCTTACAAGGCGCCTGGCGGCCGGTGTGCTGAATCCTGATTGGGAGTGGGGAGGTCTGGCGGCCGAACCCTAGACGGGGGGATTTGCTCGGCTGCGCCTCGCACATCCCGGGGGGTGGGCCTGCACGGGATGAACCCTACGGGTCTCCGGCCCTGGGTTTTTTGTGGGGGCGGCCTTACAAGGCGCTTGGCGGCCGGTGTGCTGAATCCTGATAGAGGGGGGTGGGGGGCGCCTTGATGGCCGACCCCACAAAAAACCCCCGGCTGCTGGCGCAGCCGGGGGTTCATCCTGTGCGGAGAGGGGGGGATTCGAACCCCCGGTACGTGTTGCCACGTACGCCGGTTTAGCAAACCGGTGGTTTCAGCCACTCACCCACCTCTCCGAGAGGTGCTTTTTGGAGCGGCGGCAACTTACAGCGAACCGGGCCGGATGTTCTAGCCCTGATCCGTCAACTTTCTCTGCAGGAACTACGGCGCGGCGAACCCGGCGCAGGTGCACGGCGTGTAGAAATGCGCATCTTCCTGAATCCGGTTGCTGGACTTTCTCGCCCATTTTGATCAAGAGCTTGGCGCCCTGTTCGTCGAGTACGGGGCGTGGATGTACGTCGCGCTTTTCACTATCGCCTTTCTCGAGGCGACGGTCACTCCCTTCGTTCCTGGCGACGCTCTGGTCTTTGCCGTCGGCGTAGTCGCCTCGACGGAGGTTGCCAGCTTCCCGCTGATGTGGGCCCTCCTGGTGACCGCGACCCTGGCGGGCAGTGTTACCAGTTATGAACTGGGCCGGCGGGTGGGCCCGCTCGCGTTCCGGGAAGACCGCCGATTCCTGAATGCTGAGCAGCTGGCGCACGTCCGCATCCTGTTTGAGCGATTTGGCGCCAAAATCCTGGTTGTAGGCCGCTTCGTACCCCTCGTGCGCACCTTCGCACCCGTGGTGGCCGGAATGACAGCCATGCCGTATTCCCGCTTCCTCGCATTCTCGGTTGTCGGGATTGTGCTGTGGGTCAGCCTGCTGACTGGCGCGGGATACTTCGTGGAGCACGTGCCGATCCTGCACGACAACTTCGGGCTCCTACTGGCCGCCATCTTCGTGCTCAGCTTCGCACCGCTCATCTTCGAGTGGTTCTGGGAGCACCTGGGACGCCCACTCTTCCGCAAGCTTCTCCCCCGTCTCCTGGGCCAGGCCTACGTCTACGCCCGGGAAAGCGGCCGCATGGTAGTACGCGGCACAGCCGCCACCACCCGCCAGATCTTCAAGACAACCCGCCCTCAGCCGAAAGGCTGAGCGATGCCGCGAAGAGGCCTATCCCAGAGCGTCAGCTCCTGACGTGATCTCGATGAGCTCTTTCGTAATCGCATCCTGGCGGGCGCGATTGTACTTGAGCTTGAGATCCTTCAGCAGCTCGTCCGCATTGTTGGTGGCGTTGTCCATTGCCACCATGCGAGCCCCCTGCTCGGCCGCGTTCGACTCCAGCAGTGCTCGCCAGACCTGGTAGCCCAGGTACCGGGGCACCAGTTCGTCGAGAATCTTCTCGGCGCTGGGCTCAAAGATGTAGTCGACCGCAGCTTCAAGGTCTGCCTGGGCCGCATCGCCCTCCTGCTCTGCCATCACCGGCGTGAGGAAGTGCTCACTCGGAATGGGCAGGAACGGCTCCACCACCCGGTTCTGGGAGATGGTGTTCTTGAATTCGTTGTAGATCAGGAATACCTGATCCCACTTGCCGGACTGGTAGCCCTCCACCGCAACATCCGACACCGAGTCGGCCGAGGAGAACGTAAGCCTGTCGAACGTTCCCCGGTAGTCGCCCACCAACTGGTGGCCGCGACGCCCGAAGTGCTCATGCCCTTTGCGACCCACACAGATCAAATAGAGATCTCCGTTGTCCCGCTCAGTGGCAAAACGCTCATTGATGGTCTTCTCGGCGACCTTGATCAGGTTCGAGTTGAACCCGCCCGCCAATCCACGGTCCGCCGTCACGATGATGAGGCAGACGCCCGGCGACACATCATCCAGACTGAACAGCGGGTGGCTCGCCGGATCCACATGACGCTTCAGGTGCGCAATGATCTCACCAATCTTGAACGCGTACGGACGCGTCTGGAAGATGCGCTCCTGGGCACGGCGCAGCTTGGCCGCCGCCACCATTTTCATGGCGCGGGTGACCTGCTGGGTATTCCGGACCGAATTGATCCGGGTGCGGATGTCTCTGAGGCTGGCCATGCGTCGTTAGCCTAAGCGGTCTGCAGGGCGACGAGGTCTTTGGCGACCTTCATCAGGGTCTCGGCGGCCTCGTCGGAGGTCTTTCCGGTGTCGCGGATGCTTGCCAGCACATCGGCGTGCTTCAGGCGCAACCGCTCGATGAACTCCTTCTCGAAGGCACCAACCTTGTCGGCGGCGATGTCGTCCAACAGGCCTTTCGTAGCCACGAAGATGATGGCCACCTGCTCTTCCACCGGGACCGGCTCGTAGAGGCCCTGCTTCAGCACCTCCACAAGGCGGGCACCACGCGTCAGCTGCCGTTGCGTGGCGGGGTCCAGGTCAGAACCGAACTTGGCAAACGCCTCCAGCTCGCGGTACTGAGCCAGGTCCAGACGCAGCGTACCGGAGACCTTCTTCATGGCCTTGGTCTGGGCATTACCACCCACACGGGACACGGAGATACCCACGTTGATGGCGGGGCGCACACCGGCGTTGAAGAGCCCGGACTCGAGGAAGATCTGACCGTCGGTAATCGAGATCACGTTGGTCGGGATGTACGCGGACACGTCACCGGCCTGCGTCTCGATGACCGGGAGAGCGGTCAGCGAACCGCCGCCCTTGACCTTGCCTTTCAGCGAGTCGGGCACGTCGTTCATCTGCGCCGCAACCGAGTCGGTACCGTTGACCTTGGCCGCACGCTCCAGGAGCCGTGAGTGCAGGTAGAACACGTCACCCGGGTAGGCCTCACGTCCCGGCGGACGACGGAGCAGCAGCGAGACCTGGCGATACGCCACGGCCTGCTTGGACAGGTCGTCGTAGATCACCAGTGCGTGCCGACCGGTGTCGCGGAAGAACTCGCCGATGCACGCGCCGGCGTAGGGCGCGATGAACTGCAGCGGCGCCGGATCGGACGCGGATGCGTTGACAATGGTCGTGTACTCCATGGCGCCGTTCTCTTCCAGGGCGCGCTGCACCTGGGCAACGGTGGAGTTCTTCTGACCAACTGCGACGTAGATGCAGAAGACCGGCTTGTCGGTCTGGTGCGTCGACTTCTGGTTGATGATGGTATCCACCAGCACGGCCGTCTTGCCGGTCTGACGGTCTCCGATCACGAGTTCACGCTGACCCCGACCAATCGGGATCATGGAGTCGATGGCCTTGATACCTGTCTGCAGCGGCTCAGACACCGGCTCACGATAGATCACCGACGGCGCCTTGCGCTCCAGCGGCATCTCAAACGTCTCACCGGAAATCGGGCCGCGGCCGTCGAGCGGATTGCCGAGCGGATCGATCACGCGACCCAGCATGCCCTCGCCCACGTTGATGGACGCAATGCGCTTGGTGCGGCGGACTTCGTCGCCCTCTTTCACGGCGTCGACTTCGCCGAAGAGCACGGCACCCACATTGTCCTCTTCGAGGTTGAGCACCATGCCGGTCACACCACTGGAGGGAAACTCCAGCAGCTCACCAGCCTGCACTTTCGAGAGGCCGTAAATGCGGGCGATACCGTCTCCAACCTGGAGAACGGATCCTACTTCGTAAACGTCGGTGTCGGCTTCAAAGCCGCCGAGCTCGCGCTTCAGGACTGCAGTGACCTCATCGGGCCGGATTGCGGTTGCCATCGCGTATCGAATTGTTGGGCCTCGAGGCCCGAGTTAGTTCATCAGGGCGCCTTCCATCATCCGCTCGCGAAGCGACGCAAGGCGGTTGGAGACGCTGCCATCGTACACCGTGTCGCCTACCTGAACGACAATACCGCCGATCAGGGAGGGGTCTACCGACACTTCCAGTCTGACTCGCTTGTTCAGTCGCTTCTCGAGCGATGCGGCCACTGCCGAGCGGTCGGCCTCGTCGAGAGCCCGTGCACTCCGGACCGATACCTGGACGATGCCCAGTTCCTCGTCGCGCAGGCCACGGTAGGCAGCCAACACGTCGGCCACCTGTCCTTCCCGCCGCTTGTCCACAAGCATGTGGAGCAGACGAAGACTCAGCGCTCCTACCCGGTCCTTGAAAAGCCCATCGACAACGGACTTTTTCTTGTCGCGGGAAATGACGGGGCTGTCGAAGAACTGCTGCAGATCACGGGAGCCGGCCAGGGAGTCGCTGATAACAGCGGTATCCTCGTCGGTGGACTCCACGTTGCCCGCGGCGCGTGCCTCTTCGAGTAGCGCCTGGGCGTAGCGACGTGATATTGCGAGATCGCTCATGCCTAGTTGGTCGGCAGATCGTTCAGGAAGTTGTCGACCAGCTTGCGCTGACGGGCATCGTCAACGCTCTCGCCCAGAACGCGTCCGGCTGCGGAGATGGCCAGGTCGGCCACTTCGTTGCGAAGCGTCTGCAGCGCGGCGTCACGCTCGCGCTCGATTTCCGTCTGCGCAGATTCCTGCATGTGACGGATCTGGGCTTTGGTCTTCTCGACCTCCTCGGTTCGCAGGGTCTCCGCCGTGTCACGGGCCTCACGCAGAATCTTCTGCGCATCGGCTTCCGCCTCACGACGGGCCTTGTCGTTGTCTGCCTGGATCTGCCGAGCTTCGGCCAGGGCCCTCTCGGCCTGGTCGATGGACGACTGGATCGTGTTCTCCCGCTCTTCCAGCGCACTGGTGATGGGTCCCCAGGCGAAACGCCAAAGGAGCAGCCAGAGCAGGCCGAACGTGATCAGTATCCAGACGGCCAACCCAATGTTGGGAGACAGGAGGCCTGCTGCCAGGATCGGTGTCATGGTCTAAAGGGTCATGGGCCGGTCCCCAATCAGGACCGGCCGTATTGCCGGGGTGGCGACTACTTGATCGCCAGCAGGATGCAGATAACCAGACCGAAGAGCGCCACACCCTCGATGAGAGCGGCAGCGATAATCATGGTCGTCCGGATATCGCCTGCTGCTTCCGGCTGGCGGGCAGAGCCCTCCATGGCCGGGCCGGCAAGGCGGCCAATGCCGAGGCCGGCTCCGAGTGCGACAAGACCGGCGCCGAGTCCTGCGCCCAGGTAAGCCAAAGCTGTCGGTTCCATTGTATCAGTTGTGTTCGTGTAGGGTGGTAAGGGTGGCCGGCCGGCCCCGCATCAGCGGAGTCGGCATGGCCGGATAGTCATTCGAGTACCGTCTCGCCCAGCTCCGCGAGCGCAGGCGCGTGGTGATGATCCTCGTCGTGATCGTGGTGGTGCTCAACAACGGCCATGCCGATGAAGAGCGCCGAAAGCATGGTGAAGACGTACGCCTGGATGAAGGACACCAGGAGCTCCAGACAGTAGATGAAGAGCGAGAACGCGATACTGACCGGTGCCACGCCGTAGCCCGCCAGCGTGCCGAAAAGGCCGCCGAAGGTGAAAATCAGTCCGATGAGGCTGAGGATGATCAGGTGGCCGGCCGTCATGTTGGCAAACAGCCGAATGGCCAGGGCGATGGGCTTCGTAAACAGGCCCAGGAGCTCAACCGGAACCAGGATGGGCTTGACGAAGCCCGGCACACCCGGAGGGTTGAAGACGTGCGCCCAGTGATCCTTGGTGCCCCCCAGCTGCGTCAGCACGAAGGTGATGGTGGCCAGGACCGCCGTCACCATGATGTTGGAGGTGGCCGTCGCCCCGAAAGGCACGAGGCCAATCAGGTTGCAGGTCAGGATGAAGAAGAAGACTGTCAGCAGGTACGGCAGGTACTTGTCGGTCTTGTCGGCCAGGTTCGGCCGGGCAATCTCGTCCCGCACGAAAAGCACCAGCGTCTCGAGCGTGTTCTGCAGCCGACCCTTGGGGGCCGACGTGCGCCCGACGCCCGCCTTGTACTTGCGGGCCATTGACGTGAACAGCAGGAAGACGATGATCATGCCGAACCACGCGAACAGCAGCTGGCGTGTGATGGACATGTCCAGCACCACTGAGGTGCCCGCAGGCGGCGCGAGAGCGGCGTAGTAGTAGTCGGTGCGTTCCTCGGTTGCGACCTCGGCGTCGTCATCAGCCGGCTCGGTCAGTTCCTCGGAGAGCACATCGGCCGGATCGTCTTTCCCGGCATCCTCCCAGGTGGCCACGTAATTGCCGGCGAGGACCGCCGAAGTCGAGGACCAGAAGAAGTCCACGCCCAGGCCGCCTTCAGCGTCACGCACAATGAAGATGCGCGGCAGTTCGACCTTTGGACCGGGTGAGAAATCCCAGTAATATCCGTCCGACGAGTGACCGACGACGTCAAGTTCTTCCCCTTCTGCGGCTGCGAAAGCCGGCGTGCCGGAAGCTGCGAATAACAGCGCGGCGAGCAGCGAAAAACCGAATCGGCTGGACTTGATCATGTGCGAGCGACCGCCTGTCGAGTCTGTTGCCGGTGTAGCACGGTAACCTCGAGCACGAGGGCCATCGCAAACACCGCGAAAAAGCTGGTTACGAAGGGCAGCGGCTGAACGGGCGCCAGTGCGAGCACCAGAACCACGGCCGTCGCCGCCATCATGAGGCGAATGGCCATGCCGCCGAACGCCACCATCATGAAGGTGCGCGCCGACTTCCGGAGGGCCAGTCGATAGGTGATGAAACTTGCAAGCCCGTAAACCACACCGAACGCGATTCCGAGGGTCAGACTCAGTACGTAAGCGTCGTTGGGCTCCACAGTGTTTGGGGGGATTGGGCTGGGGTTTCGGGCACCCCTGTTTCAAACAGGTGGCCATTCTACGTCAGCCCTCTTGCAGGGGATGAAGAGGAGGGGTGAAAACTGAATGAACGGGCCGGGGTGAAGCAGTGAAATAGGTGTGAACGGCCCCGAAATCGAGCTTTTTGCTGCCCGGCGACAGTCCCCCCGGCCTATCGGCGCTCCGTACCTCCTCCGTTACCGGAACCGTCTTTCCACGGGTCCTCATCCCGCCATTTCTCTTTCCACGGGTCCCGACCCCAGGCGGCATCGTCCAGCTCCCGGTAAGACTTGCCGGCGCCCGACGTCTTGCTTCCGGCATTCATTTGCCTGACCACCCGCACGAGCTGCAGAAAGAAGGCGATCATGCCGACCACCGCGCCCGCCACCAGAAACCAGGGCGAGGTATCCAGCCAACGGTCAAGCAGGTAGCCGATGGCCACATAGACCAGGACGGCACCGGCCAACTGCAGACCCAGGCCCAGGTACGGGCTCGAATCGCGAAGACCCGCCTGCCAGGCTGGCCCCTTCTGGTCAGGACTGGCCAATGACCGGTTTCTGCTTCGTATCGCTGCCGTCGCCCATCATGGCCTTGCGAGCGGCATCCAGGCGACCCATGGAGCAGTTGCCTTCAAATTTGGCCCCTTCCTCCACCACCAGACGCGACGTTCGAATGTTGCCCTCAATGTCCGCGGTGGACTTCAGCAGCAGCCTGTCGTCCACGACAAGGTCTCCCTTCAGCTTGCCGGCAACATCGGCGCTCTTCGCTTTCAGGGTGCCGTCTATGACACCCTTGTCAGCCACGATCACCTTGCCCTCAACCGTCAGGTCTCCAAGGACCCGACCGTTGACACGCACGTCCGTGCTGGCGCGCATCGTGCCCTCGAGTTCGGTGCCCTCACCGATGAGGTTGATCGAGGAGAGGTCCGGCGTTGTCTGTGTTTTCGCCATGTCAGTACTGTTGTAGCGGTGTGGCCCGAGGACGGCCCCCCATTATAAGGCCAGCAGGTAGTCTTCCGGATCCTGGGCCAACCCGTCCCGCCATAATTCAAAGTGAAGGTGGGGCCCGGTGGTGACTTCGCCCGTGTTCCCCGACATGGCGATGGGCTCTCTGGCCGATACGCGGTCCCCGACTCTTTTCAGGAGTCGCTGGTTATGCTTGTACACGGAAAGGAATCCACCGGAGTGCTGGACTGCAATCACGTAGCCTCCGTCATGCGTCCAGTCTGCCAGGACGACGTAGCCTCCACTGAGCGATCGTACCACCGACCCTTCGGTCACGGCGATATCCAGGGCATAGTGTCCGATCCGCGGTTCAAACCCCCTGGTCACAAAACCATCCACAGGGGGCAACGCAGGAAATCGTGGTATCGACAATCCTGACCCGGCGGCAAGCGCCACGGGCAGTCCCTGGCCTTCCTCGATGGGCAGCGAACCCAGATTGAGGGCCGGGCGCTGGTGATCTTCCCAATCGGCAGAGGTAGGATCTCCGGCGATCGCCTGATCCGGGTCCGGGTCAGACACGGGCGCCTCGGCATCCGGGGTTACCCGGCCCATCATCAGGGCACGCAGGTGGGTCATGTAGTCGACCTGAGCCTGCAGCGAGTCTTCCAGGGCTTCCAGACGCAGCATGTTCAGGCGAGCCTCCGAACGCATCTCGGCCGTTGCCAGGCCAGGAAACAGGCCGCGAAGCGGGGTTACGACCACCAGCAGGAGCATGAACAGTCCCAGGACAAACGAGACCCCCACCAAGGCACCAATCACCTGAGAAGGATGCAAGCGATAGCGTCGCGGCGCGTCCAGTCCGTCCTCATCCAGCAAGATGACGTCGAGCGCCTGGCCGGCACTACGCATGAAATCACTGAGAAAGGAGAACATCAATCAGGACGGGTCGTGGGATCGGCCTCAACGAGACCGCTGAGAAGCCGGTTCCGGTCCGTCAGGCATTGACGAAATGGATCCGATTGGCTATTATGGCGGGCTCTGCGTAAATCAGTGATCGGCCCGAGTGACGGGCCCAACTCGCGTTCCCAACATGCCCCAGCACAAGTCAGCCGCCAAGCGCGTCCGGCAGGATCAGAAGAAGCGTGCAGCAAACCGCCTGCACCGTAGCCGTATGCGTACGATGATGAAGCAGCTCCGCTCCACGGAGAACAAGGAGGAGGCCAACTCCCTGCTCAGCGACGTCAAGGCGTATCTCGATCGTCTGTCGGCCAAGCGGATCATTCATCCGAACAAGGCGGCCAATTACAAGAGCGCTCTCGAGAAGCAGGTCAACGCCCTGTAGAGTTTGACGCTTGCCCCGATTTGGAAAGGCCCGGTTCCGTAAGGACTCGGGCCTTTTTCTATACCTGCCAGTACGTGAGCCAGAAAAGCAGGAAGCGGTAGGCCAGCACAAGCGCCAGATAAACGATGCACAGGACCAGGGCGCGCAGGGCCGCAGCACCGACCGCATCCTCATAAAACCGTCGAAGCCCGAAGAACACGTAGAAGCCGAACGGAATCATGCTTCCGAGTTCGCTGAACCCCTCGAACCAGACGGCCAGCCGGGGGCGACTGAGAAGGAACTCGCGAAAGGCTTGCTCGCCACCCATCAACTCCACCAGTCCGGCGGTCAGGAGCACAAACGCTCCCAGATACAGCACCCCGATGGCAATCAGGTCCCAGGCCATGAGGTGGGTAGCAAACACCACATGATCCGCCGCCAGACGCCTTCGCCCTAGGTAGAGCAGCACGAGCGTCAGCGCCAGAAAGGGGATGATCACAATCACCAGGCTGCTCGCCAGGCGGCTTGAGAGTCCGTCGAATCGCTCCTCGTAGTTCCGGAACTCTGACTGCCATCTTGCCTCGTATACCGGCCGCGCAAGACTGTCGGGATGCAGGTCCTCGGCAGCCAGCGTCACGTGCAGCCGTTCGGTGACCCGGGCGCGGACCACATCGTACAGACCCGCGTGGTCACTGTAGAACTGCCGCTCCATCTGTGATCGCAGCGGCGTGTTGTAGCCCGTGTAGGTGGTGAGAGGCTGTACAAGGAAGTACACCACGTTCATGAGCAGGAAAAGCCGAACCGGGTGCAGGTAGGCCCGGCGCCTGCCGATCGCCCAGAAGCGGGCCAGTCGTCCAGGCCGGACAAGCAGCACCCCCACGGTTCGCCACAGTACGCTGTCGACGTTGGTCACCTCTCCAAAGAGGCGGCCGATCAGCGCCCTGACCGTGCGGTCCTCGGGTTCCACGCGGCGTTCGCCGCACTGCGGGCAGAATGCCCCCGGCCGGTCGGTGCCACAGGTCGGACAGGTCTCCATATGGAGAATCTAGCCCGCATGAGTCTCAAAACAGTACCCCGACCCCGCCAAAACGGCAGAAAAACGATGTTTCCGGAAATGGCACGGGAATTGGCGTCCGCATCGTGACCAAACCTGCACTCATCACGCACCACTGCGGTCTTATGCTCAAGACCTTCCGTCTTCTGGCCTTCTCCCTGATCCTGGGCACACTCGGGGTTGACGCCGCATCTGCGCAGGCCAATCAGTTCCGGGACTCCCGGGCGCACCTCGGTGTGGCCGCAGGTCTGTTTACCTATCACGGACCGATCGACCTGCTTCAGCGACGCAGTGCCTCCAATTTCGTGCGTGAAAGCGATCCGGCCGCGGTCTTCTTCGGCTCGTTCCCCATCATCTCCGACCGGTTCTACTTCCGCGGGATGCTGGCCTTTACCAACTTCTCCCAGAGCGATGGCGAAGCACTGGTGGCGGCTCAGCCGCAGCCGGCCAAGAACGAGTTCCTGACGAGCTTTCTAATGCTCTGGGAGCCGGAGATCGTGATGACGCTCACGCCTGGATCCAGGTCACGCGTGTTGCCCTACATCTTCACCGGCTTCGGAGCGATGGTGGCGGACCCCTTTAAGTCCAACCCGCAGGTGAACATCCCCGGCACCGGCGTGCCTGGCCCGGAGCGCTCCGTCTACCACATCCCCGTAGGAGCAGGCATCGACGTAGCCTTCAACGGCTGCTGGTCCGCGTTCGCGGAGGCCAGCTGGCGGTTCGACCTGAACTACGTCTGGCGCAATGAGGCCGACTACGATCCGCACAATACCTCCCTGGTCATGGGCGGTATCCGCATGTGTCTCAACCGTCGCAAGGTGCGCGCTCCCGAGCCTACCCGTATTCCCCCGCCGATGACGGTGCCGGCGTACGCTCCGCCACTCCCCGAGTCGCCCCTCATGTGCCCGCTTGTCGAGCTGAACTCGGTGTACTTCGAGTACGGCAGCGTTGAACTGAGCGCCGAAGCCCGGGCCATGCTGGACGAGAATATCGAGGCCCTCACCATCAACGAGGCCTGCTGCGTGGAGATCATCGGTTACACCGACCGGGATGACTCCGGCATTGATGCACTGCGCATGTCCCGAGCGCGGGCCGATGCGGTCTTCAACTATTACGTGCGCCGCGGCCTGCCGGAAGACATGTTCACCGTGTCCGCGCAGGGCTATGGCGAGGCCTGCGGCAAGGCCAAGGACACCGAAGGTCCCGGCTGTCCGCGTGCCAGGCGAGTGGACTCACTGCCCTTTGACTGCGCCCAGGTCCTGCGGGGATCGATCCGGAATTCGTTCCGGCGCCCGCTGTACGAAAACTTCTAGGCTCCCCTCCCGGCAACAGCCCTCAAGAGGCGGCGTTCTCCCCCGAACGTCGCCTCACCTGTCTATGCCCGGATTTGATGCCTCCCAGCAGGAACGCCTGGCGCGCCGTCTCAAACAGCGCGCGCAGGAACTGGGCTTTCTTGCCTGCGGCATCTCGACGGCCGGACCCCTGGATCAGGAGGCGCGTGACCTCGAGGCCTGGCTGAACCAGGGACGACACGGCACCATGAAGTGGATGGAGAACCACTTCGACAAGCGCATCGACCCCACCCTGCTCGTTCCAGGCGCGCGCAGCGTGGTGTCCGTACTGCACAATTACTACCCGGAGCGCCAGCCTCCGGCAGACCCCGACATCGGCCGCATCAGCCGGTACGCCTGGGGAGACGACTACCATTCGGTGATGAAGGAGCGTCTCGCCGAACTGTTCGTCTGGTTGGGCGATGAGGTCGGCGACATTTCGGGACGGGTCTTTGTCGATTCGGCGCCGGTGATGGACAAGGCCTGGGCCAGGCGGAGCGGCCTTGGCTGGATCGGCAAACACACCAATTTGATCACCCGGTCGGTAGGCTCGTGGTATTTCATCGGCGAGATGATCATCGACGTGCCCCTGCCTGCCGACGGCCCGGATACCGACCACTGCGGCACGTGCACCCGCTGCATCGATGCCTGTCCGACGGATGCGATCGACGCGCCCTACCAACTGGACGCGGCCCGGTGCATCTCCTACCTCACCATCGAGCACCGCAACGAGACGCTGCCCGAAGAAACGGCCGGCGACATCGGAAACTGGATCTACGGATGCGACATCTGCCAGGAGGTGTGTCCCTGGAACCGGTTCGCTACTCCCACCGAGGAGCCCCGCTACGCAACCAGGACCGGCCTGCCTGACACGTCGCTTGAGGCCTGGGAGGAACTGGATACGGCCGGTTTCCGTGCCCTCTTCAAGGGCAGTGCGGCCAAACGCGCCAAGTATGCCATGTTCATGCGCAATGTGCGCAATGCGCTGGAGAACCGGCCCTAGCCGCGATGGGCCTTCGGCATGCGGGGCGCCGTCAGATCGGGCGTGCTTGCCGCCGGCAGCGTGATGCGGAAGGTGGACCCGCCGTCCTTGACGCTTTCCACCTCAATTCTGCCGTCCATGAGCTGCAGCAGCTTGCGCACGAGTGCAAGTCCGAGCCCCGTACCCTGAAAACGGCGGTTCTTCCAGTCCTCTTCCTGGGTAAACGGCTCGAACAGGCGCGCCTGAAACTCTTCAGAGATACCGACTCCGGTATCGATGACCTCGATGTCCACCTCGGAGCGCTGGTGCCGCGTGGTGACGGTCACCGATCCTTCATCCGTGAACTTGACGGCATTGGCGAGCAGGTTGTCAAAGACCTGCTCCAGCCGATGGGCGTCGCCAAGCACTTTCGGGTCCCGGCTGTCCAGTTGAAGATGCATGCGCACACCCTTCTCGCGAAGCTGCGCTGCGAGTTTCTGGGCGCTCTTGCGGATGACCCCGTGGATGGCCACCGGTGACTTGCGCAGGGTGACCTCGCCCATTTCAAGGTTGGACACCTCAAACAGGTCCTGCACCAACTCAAGGAGGCGTTTGGAGCGATCTCCGATGGCCTTCACAAATTCCTTGACCTCGTCCGGCATGCGCACGCCGAGGGACTGCTCCGTTTCGGCGATTTCGCGATCCAGCAACTGGGAGTAGCCTTGCACGGCGCCGAGCGGAGTGCGAATCTCGTGGCTCATCGTGGCCATGAACGCCGTTTTGCGACGCGCCTGGGTTTCCGCCTGCTGTTTGGCCGAGAGCAACATCTCCTCAGCCTCCTTGCGCTCGGTAAGATCAGTCAGCGTGCCGCTCACCGTCGAGAACCCGGTCGGGTCCGGGTGTGGCGCGGCCTGCTCCAGCACCCAACGAACATCGCCGTTTCGATGCCGGATGCGATAGGTAATCTTGCTTTCATGGCCCTGCTCAAGGGTGCGATCGTGCGCCCGCACCATGGCTCGATCTTCCGGGTGCACGACATCCTCGATCCAATCGAGCGTGCCGCTGCGCAGATCCACAAACTCGGGCGCTGCGTGGCCCGTCAGGGATTCCACCTGATCGGTGGCAAACAGATAGCGCCGGGCACCGTCCTCACCGAAGGCAAAGCCGAACAGGACGTTTTCAATGGCCGCGACGATCATGCGGTAGCGCGCGCCGACCTGGATCCAGGACCAGAGTGTCTCGAAGGTTTCCCGGACATTCTCAAGATGGCTGCGCTCGCGGGCGGTCCACGCCGTACGGGCACCGTCCCCCCCGGGGAGTCGCTCCAGCGCCAGGTAGGCATCGTACCCGCCGGACTGCTTCAGCCTCAGCCAGATAGCCTCGTGCAGTTCGATCACGGACGCGAGGGCAGCTGCGTCCGCATCGTGTTCGGGACCCACGTACAGTTCGTTGTTGGGTCCCATGGTGACCAGCACCTCACGGTCCCCTTCGTAGCGCTGACGCGCATATCCGATTGTCGCCGTCCACTGCGCTCGTGTGAAGGGAGCCGATACGGCGGGATCGGAAAGCAGAATACGTACGCGGTCCGCGCCGGAAGCCTCGCCAATGATGCGGGCTGCCGAGTCCAGAAAGACGTTGTCGTCCGGCGATGCGGTCGCCACTTCGCGCAGGGCGGCGGAGGCGGCCTCATACCGTGACTTGGGATCGTCCCACCCGTCGCGGCCACCGACCGTCTGAATGATGATGGTGCATCCGGCCCGCTCCGTCTCGGAGTACACCGGGGATACCGCCAGGTTTGCTCGCTGGATAGTGCCGGATGCGGTTTCGAAGCTCGCTTCGATGCCGCGCGCCGCGTCGCCTTCCACGAGGCACCGACGAATGGTCTTTGCCGCGGTGGGATCAAAGCCCTTCGCCTCGTCAATGGTGCGGTTCAGCCAACCGGCGGACGTGGTGATCCCGAGAATCTCACGGACCCGGTTGTTCATGTAGCGGACCGTGCCGGACACGTCGATCCACAACATGCCCATCGGGCTCTGGTCGATGGCGTTGCGAAGTGCGCCGGAAAGCCCATCGTCTACACCCTGGCCCTCGAGCCGGGTCAGATCAAAGACGACCGCCTCGACCTCATATGCTTCGCTGAAATACAGGTGCATCTCCGCGCGGCGGACGACACCCTGCATGGTGCGATACTGGAAAGAGACGTAGCCACTCTTGGCTGCCGTGACGGAGCGAATGGCCTGCTCGACCTCGGAAATATGTTCCGTGACGGCAACACGGGACCAGAATCGGATTCCGACGATGTCTTCCCTGGAATAGCCGGTACGCCGAGGCCCTTCCTGGTTCACGGAGAGGACCGTGCCGTCGGTCTGCATGCGCAGTACGATGGCCGGCATCTGGTCGAGCAATTGCGCGAACTCGCCGCCTTCTTCGTCCTCTTCCTCGATCGCGTCCGGCTCGTATCCAATGACTACCCAGCCCTGGTCCTCAGCCAGCCGCACGGCATGCAGATAGAGCCCTCCCTTCTTCAAAGGCAGCGTTTCCGACGAATCGGGCTGCATTTCGCGCAGCATCCAGGCCACGTCGTCGGGCATCGGGTGCCCCTCTTCAAAGTCCCAGCAGAGCCGGGCGAAGGGGTTCAGCGTGCCGATCACTCCCTGTGCGTTCACCTCGGCAAAGGCGAACTCCTTGAGGTCTGCAAGCTCCTGCAGCGCATCGGCGCTCAGGGCTGAAACTTGCATCCACGTCGGAGAGGACATCTGGAGAGTCTTGGAGAGTTGGTGTCGATGGGCTCCCGTATCGAAAACGGTGCCAATCCTCTCCAGCCCCCCTCGACACTCAGCTCCGTCCGGGTACCCGGGCCCGGGACCAGCGACGCTCGGCAGGCACCACGGCGGCGATCCAGATGATGCCGGAAATAATCTGCAATCCTCCCAGCAGCATCACGACCGGCGCCAGCGTCATCAGGTCCCACTCAAGGAGCAGACTCGCCGACAGAATGGCCACGGTGTCGGCCGCCATGACAGTCAGCCACTCGGTAGCAAACACCCGCCCCCGCCATCGGTCTTCGGTGCGTTCCTGCAACAGCACGTTGGACAGGACCCAGTTGGCCCCGGAGGTGGCGTGGCCCAGCACAATCAGTCCGACAATCCAGTAGCTCCACGGCACGAGGCCGATGACCAGGTAGCACAACCCGCTGAAGCTGATGCACGCGCCAAGAATGAACGGCCAGTGGCGCCGATCCCTGGCCAGCGCGCGAGCGGCGATGGGACCGATGCCCGTACCCACGCCACGAGCGGCGAAGAGAACCCCGATGGCCACCGATGCCGCGGCCGGTTCAATCGCTTCGCCCATGAGCGCGAGCAGGAACACCAGGCCGCCGCCGGCAATGGCCCAGGTGGCCTTGGCCAGTGCCATGCGCCCGATTTCCGGGCGACGCACCATGTGCTTCCACCCTTCGATCACATCCCTGGCCGCAGTGCGCAGCACGCCGGGCTCGGCAGGCACGGGATCGGTGTCCTGCGGAATGACGGTGCGCCAGATGAACCACGCCGAGAGCAGGTAGGTGAGCGAGTCCAGTATGAACACCGCCTGCAGGCCCAGATACTCGGTGGCAATGCCACCAGCCGCGGCTCCAAACGCCAGCATCGTAGACCACGTTGCTGCCATGAGAGCGTTTGCGGTGACCAGCTCGTTCGGTGCGGTGATATTCGGAACCGAGGAGTTCTGTGCGGGGCGGAATACCGAGCCGATGACTGTCTGCAACACCACCAACGTGTACAGCAACCACACCTCGGACGCCTGGTCGATGACCAGAAATCCGAGCACCACCACCGCGCGAAGCACGTCCGCACCGATCATGACACGGCGCCGGTTCAGGCGATCCACCAACAGTCCGGCTACTGGACTGGCCAGGCCCGACGGCAGCATCTTGGAGATGAATACGGCCCCGAGTGCCAGCTCCGAGCCCGTCAGTTCCAGAACCAGCGCGTACAGCGCGATGGTGTTGAACCAATCACCCAGCAGGGAGACGATGTTTCCCAGCCAGAGCCGGCGAAACATCGTGTTCTGCCGGACCAGCTGACCGTAGCCGACCTCACTCCAGGCGTCGGCCGAGGCGTTCGTCACGCTCCGGCGTCCTCCGTGTCCGAATCCTCTTCAGCCTTCTCGGGCCTGAGCAGCGGAAACAGGATGACATCCCGAATGGACTCTGCGCCCGTCATGAGCATCGCGAGCCGGTCCACACCGACCCCCAGGCCGGCAGTCGGTGGCATGCCGTACTCGAGGGCCCGCAGATAGTCCTCATCGATCGCCATGGCCTCGTCGTCTCCGGCAGCCTGAAGACGGTCCTGCGCCTCAAACCGCTCTCGCTGATCGTCCGGGTCATTCAGCTCGCTGAAGGCATTGCAGATCTCCTTGCCTCCGACGATGGCCTCAAAGCGCTCCACCAGACCCGGCGACGACCGGTGCTTCTTGGCCAGCGGACTGAGTTCGATGGGGTAGTCGGTGATGAAGGTCGGCTGGATCAGGTGGGGCTCGACAAACTCGCCGAAGATCTCATCGATCAACTTGCCTGAACCCATGCTGCCGTCCACCTCAAGCCCGAGGTCTTCGGCGATGGCGGCCAGTTCGTCGCGAGAGCGTCCGTAGAGATTGTAGCCCGTGCGATCCTCGATGGCCTGCAGGAGGGGTACGCGCTTCCACGGCCGCGCCAGATTGATGCTATGCCCGCGGAATTCCACCTGCGTCGATCCATGCACGCTGATGGCGATGTGCTCCACCATCTCTTCCACCAGTTCCATCATCCAGGCATAGTCCCGGTACGCCACATAGAGCTCCATCATGGTGAACTCCGGATTGTGGAACCGGGAAAGGCCTTCGTTGCGGAAGTCCTTGGCGATCTCGTAGACCCCATCGAATCCGCCGACGATCAGGCGCTTGAGATAGAGCTCGTCCGCGATGCGCAGATACAGCGGCATATCCAGCGCGTTGTGGTGCGTGGTGAACGGACGCGCTGATGCGCCACCATAGATGGGCTGCAACACCGGAGTCTCCACCTCCAGGTAGCCGCGATCATCCAGAAAAGAGCGCATGGCGGAGATCATGCGGGCGCGCTTGCGGAAGGTTTCGCGCACCTTCGGGTTTACAACTAGGTCCACGTACCGCTGGCGGTAGCGGAATTCCTTGTCGGTGACCTCATTGTAGACCTGCCCGTCCTGCTCCTTGACTACCGGCAGCGGACGCAGCGCCTTGGCCAGCAGCACCAGGCGCTCGGCATGCACGGACACCTCTCCCATGCGGGTTCGGAATACAAAGCCCTCGACACCCACAATGTCGCCGATATCCAACAGGCGCTTGAAAACCGTGTTGTAGAAGCCCTCCGGCAGATCGTCACGCCGGATGTAGACCTGAATCTGCCCCTCGGAGTCCTGGAGGTGGAAGAACGACGCCTTGCCCATGATGCGGCGGGACATGAGCCGCCCCGCGATGCTCACGCGAAACGGAGCTTCGCCGGTCTCCTGATCGGGCTGGTGCTCCTCATCCCTGAATCCGTCCACGATGGACGCCGAACGATGGGTCACGCTCCACGAATGAGGATACGGTTCGATGCCCGCTTCCTCGAGATGGGCGCGCTCTTCGCGACGCCGCAGCTCCTGCTCGGTACGCTCTGCCATGGGACTACCGTTCTACCGGCCGAACCACCATCGGAATCGGCTCCAGCGGCTGGTCTCCGAGCACCGGGCTCGTGGGCGTTCCCCGGCCATTCGGCGTATCGACCCGCGAAATGGCATCGAGCACGTCGAAACCTTCCACGAGCTCGCCGAACACGGTGTAACCACCGTCCAGCTGGGGCACACCGCCCTCGGTCTTGTACACCTCACGCTGTCCAGGAGGAAACTTGAATGGTGCGCCGTCGCGCTGGGAAAACATGGCTTCTACCTGGTCCAGCTCCTGGTCGGAGAATTGCCGTCCGACTACGATGTAGAACTGGCTGCCGCTGGATGCCTTGCCGGGGCTGTTGGGCCGACGAGCCGCAGCCACAGCTCCACGTTTGTGGAATAGCTCCGGCTTGATTTCGGCGGGCTGGGTGTAGCCGGGACTTCCCACCCCGTTATTCATGGGGTTGCCGTCCTTGGAATTCGGATCACCGCCCTGCACCATAAAGCGCGGGATCACTCGATGAAACAGCGTGCCATCGTAGAAGCCTTCGTTGGCCAGCTTGCGGAAATTCTCCGCGTGGCCTGGGGTCTGCTCATCGTACAGCCGCACCACCATGGTGCCGAGCTGCGTTTCGATGGCAAAGTGATCACTGTCCTGAGGCTGTGCGCAACCCAGAAGCAGGGTCAGCAGCAGCACGGGGAGTACACGAGACATGGCGGGGGTCAGAAGCCGGGGTCGAGATGTCGATCAAGATAGCGGGCAATCGCGACACGCAGGAGACGTTCCTGATCGTCCTCGGAAAGCACGGGAATTGACCGAATCCGCTTCCAGCCGGCACCCTCGCGCGCATAGACCCCGAGCTCGGCGAGAACCGCATGCGTGCCGTCCATGATCAGGTCCTGCTTCATCTCCTTCTTCAGGCGCGCTGCGATGTCCCCATCGCGGGAATGAATCCCGATCAGGAACAGCAGGCTTTCCACGGAGGCTTCCCGGCCGTAGCGCTTTTTTGCCCATCGCTCTACCCGAGCCCAGGCTTCTTCCGCCGCGGGGTCCGCCAGCAGGGATGCTACCGAATCCACATCAGTCCTCTTCGCTCGCGGGCGGAATGGGAAGGGCTTCGATCACACGATCCAGGATTTCCATGGCGTCGGCACTGGTCAACCGGGCCGTCTTTCGGGCCACACGAACCGTTTCGGTGGCAAGTGCCACATACGCGGTGATGAGATGCGGTGCCTGCCGAGACAGCAACTCCACGTGGCGCTCCACCGTGGGGATGTCCCCACGAACGATGGGTCCGGTCAATGCACGCTCGGGTCCGCGAAGACGAATGTTCTCCACGGTGCCGGCAAGCAACGGCTGCAGCATGGCCACCACATCCTGTTCCCCGAGACCCGTAGTCTGCAGCACTTCCCTGGCCATGGCAGCGACAGTCACGGTGAAGTTGGAGATCATCGAGGCTGCCGTATGCACGGCCACCTTGTCGCTCTCGGTGACTTCGATGGCCAGAGCGCCAATCTCCTCCAGGGTGTTTCGCAGTGCAGCCGTCACCGCAGCATGCCCCTGCAGGGTCACATAGGCTCCCCGCAGCGCGCCGGGCTGGGCGGGTCCGGGAAAGGACTGCAGGGGGTGCATGGCTGCCGTGCGGGCGCCGTGCTGCTCCAGGGGAGCCAGGAACGATGCCGGATGGGCGCCCGAGGTGTGCACCACCATGCGGCCGCTCCAGTCCGCATCGCCCAGAGCAAGTTCTTCCGCAACCAGGTGAATCGCTACGTCGGGGACCGCGATAAGCACCAGGTCCGAAGCATGACACGCCTCGTCCAGCGAGATGCCGGCGTCCGCCCCCAGTTCCTCCGCGAGAGCCCGGGCACGCGGGCTGTCCGGCGTGCGCCCGAAAACGCCGATCGGCCGCCACTCCTGTCCCAGCAGCGCAAGCCCGAATGTGGAGGCCACGGCTCCGGCGCCGACCAGGGTGAATGTGGAAGCCTTGCGAGCCATGTCAGGTGCTGAGCAGCGCTCCGAGGTATCCGGGCTTGCCGTCTGCCGGGCGCTGAAAGTCGGTGATTGTGATCGTGCCTGCGCTGCGGTGCAGTGCCGCGATAAGCGCGACCAGCAGCGCGCCGCCACCCGTTATGTTCATGCGGTTGCCATTGACCAGCTGCATCAGGCCGGACACGTCCCTGTTTTCGAGGCGGGTGCGCAGGTCCTGCATGGCCGCATCGTCCGCTTCGTTGATGCTGACGCACGCCACCAGAAGCGTGGGCTGGTTGTACATGACCTCGCCAACCGCATGGCCGAGCTCTCTGCAGAGATCCGGTCCTTCGTGGCCCATGACGATCGGCACCAGTTCGAAGTCCTCCAGGGTCATCTGCAGGAACGGAAGCTGCGCGTCCACGCCGTGGGTGTGAAAGTGGCCCTCATCGCCGACGAAAATGTCGTCGTCCTCGTCGCAGAGTTCCTGTCGCAGCCGATTGCTGATGGGTACCTCGCCGAGCGGTGTGCGGTACTGATCCAGGCTGCACACATTGAGCCGATTGAACTGGCCGCTGCGGCTGGGGGCCACCATGATCACGTGACGGTAGCCCTGGCCCCGTATTGCCGCGAACACGCGTGCCGAAGCCGCACCGCCATCCAGCAGGTTGGAGTCCGGAACTACGACGGCATGGACCCGGCTGGTGGTCCGCTCCTCCGGAGCCTCCCTCAGCAGATCGGTCAGCTGTTGCTTCAGGGGTGCTTCCTGGGTGGCGTACACGGCGTGTGCCCGCATGGTGTTTGAACTGGGTTGAACAGTCAGGATGTGATTCCCCGCAGAACGTCCACGAGGTGGGTTTGCTGCTCCAACGCCTGGACCAGGCCGTCCACGTCGTTTGGATAGGATGGACGCCATTCGATGGATGCCAGGACAGGCGTTGGGCGCGCCAACTCGGCGAGGACCTCCGGGTTCATGGCCTCCGCAAATCCGTCACCGAACTGCCCGAATCCATTCAGGATGAAGCCCAGGGGATGCGCCCCCTGCACGAACATCATGCGCTGGGTCAACAGGCAGTGGTTGAGGGTGCCCCGGGCGGTTCGGCCCACGATGATGGACGGCAGCCCCATGCGCTCGAGCAGGTCGATCATGAAAAACCGCTCTGCAATCGGTACCAGGATGCCGCCGCCGTCCACGACCACGAATTCGTGCCGGCTCCTCAGGTCCCGGAACGCGTCCAGAATGGATTCGAGCGATACGGGTCTGCCCTCAATCCGGCTCGCCACGTAGGGGGCGGCCATCGTCTCGAACTTTACCGGCTCGGTCAACGGCCGGGGGTCTTCAATGCCCAGGCGGCCTAGCGCATCCGCCGTGGATTCACCGGACCCACCGGTGGTGATCGGCGTCATCATCGTAGCGTCGACGCCCATCTTCCGGAGCAATCCGACCAGACCAAGCCCGACGAGGGTCTGACCGACTCCCCGGGAACTGCCGACTAGAAACAGGCCTTCTGCCATGCAGGCGCCAACCGCGAAACAAGGCGCAAAGGTACCTCCCCTGTGGCAGGGCAGCAATCGAAAGTGCCGACCTCCCTGGAAGCATCTGTCCACCCGACTACCGGTCAATCGTCGAACGGCACCGTTCGGTCGGGATCATCGGAACGTGCAGGCCCGCTGAGGAATTCCCCGCGCCTTGCTGCTCACCCTCCCGTGTCCATGGTTCGATTCCTCCCCGTTCTTGCGCTGCTACTGGCGGCCTGCTCCTCGCCCGAGCCGAAACCACGCCCCTCCGGTGCGTGGTCATCGCTGGATTGGATGACCCAGGCCAGGGCCTATCCCCAGCCGGATGTGCCGGCCGCCGGGGTATCCGAGGCCTTTGACCTGAAAAGGCGCGCGTTCAAGACGCAGGACTTCGAGCAGGAACCCTGGGAGGCCATCGGCCCCCACAATGTGGCCGGCCGCATGCTGTCGGTGGTGTTCAACCCGCAGCGGCCGCGCACGCTGCTGGCGGGCTCGGCCAGCGGAGGGCTTTGGCGCTCTTACTCCGGCGGCGAGGGAACGAGCGCCTGGCACCGGATCGAGACCGGATTCCCGGTCCTCGCCGCCTCGGCAGTCGCCTACGCGCCGGACGACTCCAGCACGATCTACCTCGGCACCGGGGAGGTGTACAACTATCAGGATCGCGATGGACGGGGCGTCACCTATCGACCCTCTCGCGGCTCCTACGGCATGGGCATTCTGGTCTCCCGGGATGGCGGCACGAGCTGGAGCAAGACGCTGGACTGGGCGGCCGAGCAGGGCCGCGGCGTGCAGATGATCACGGTGAACCCGCTTCGGCCGGCCTCGGTCTGGGCGGCGACCACCGAGGGTCTCTATGTCAGCTACAACGCCGGACGCAGCTGGACGAACGTGCACCCGGTGATTATGGCCACGGACGTATCCCTGCATCCGGCCGACACGAGCCTGGTCCTGGCGGCGCACGGCAACCTGGGCACGCCGGGCAACGGCCTCTACCGATCCCTGGACGGCGGTGCCACCTGGAGTCGGACCACCGAAGGACTTCCCGCGACGTGGCGCGGCAAGGCCCTGATCACGCAGGCTCCCTCCGACCCGAACGTTGCCTACGCGACAATCGGGAACGGATTCACCTCCTCGGACGGGAATTGGCTGGTTCGCACGCTGGACGGCGGGGCGACCTGGGAGGTGATGCAGGAGACCACCAACTTCGTGGGGTCCCAGGGGTGGTATTCGCACGACGTTTCGATCAGTCCCGACAACATCGACCACATCACGGTCGTGGGCTTCCTGATCTACACATCTACCGACGGCGGACGCGTCTTGAATCCGCAGACCGAATGGACGGGCTGGACGAACCCGACGCCCCCCATCGGTGGGCATGATGGGGTACCGCAGTGGACGCACCCGGATCACCATGCAATAGCAGTGCATCCCGAGGATGCCGACTACCATCTCTTTGCGACCGACGGAGGCATCTATCGCACGACCACCGGCGGTGCACCGTTCGAGGCCCTCAACGGGGGCCTGCAGACGGTGCAGTTCTATGCGGGTATGAGTAACAATCCCCAGGTGCCGCAGGTCGCCATGGCGGGCACCCAGGACAACTCCACGCTCCTCTACCGCGGCACCCTGCAGTGGCGCATCCTGAACGGAGGGGACGGCGCCTGGACGGCCATCGACCCGGAGCAGCCCAATCGGGTTTACTGGTCCAGTCAGTACCTGGCGATGCGTCGCTCCACGGACAGCGGGCTCAGCTCCCAGGGCGTCGCACCGCCGGGCAACAACAGGCCCACGGGCTTCGTGGCACCGTTCGTATTGAGTCCCGTGAATCCCGCGCGGCTGTATGCCGGACGGGACCGGGTATACATGTCCAGCAATCGCGGCGCCTCATGGGGCACCGGAAACGGTGGAAACCCGCTGACGGGTGAGCCGCTGGTCAGTCTCGCTGCCTCCTCCCAATCGGCCGATGTGGTCTATGCGGTAACGGCACCCGGCATTGAACGCGCGCGGGTGCTGGTTTCGCGCAGTGGAGCGGTTCGCTGGCAGGACATCACCGGGACATTACCAGATCGCTACCTGGTAGATATCGCGCTGGATCCTCAGGACGATAACCGGGCCTTCGTTGCTGTGGCCGGCTTTGGTACGCCCCATGTCTATCGAACCGAAGACGGTGGTGCATCCTGGTCGGCTGCGATTTCGGGACTGCCCGACGTACCCACCTGGTCCGTTGTGGTCGATCCGCAGACACCCAACCGGGTGTACGCTGGAAACGATGTGGGTGTGTATGTCTCTTCGGACGGCGGCGATACCTGGGAGCCGTTCGACGAAGGACTTCCGGAGGCCCTCATCGCAATGGATCTGGCCATCTCCGAAGCTGCCACCGCTGACGACGCTACCCGGCGGCTGAGGGTAGCCACGCACGGAAACGGCATGTTTCAGCGCGCGCTGGAAGGAACCGGATCGGAACCCGAACTACCCATTTTCAACCAGTTCGAGCTGCTGACCGTCTTTCCCAACCCGGCCCGTGAAGCCATCACGGTCACCTATGTGCTCGACAGCAGGCAGGATGTGCTGCTTACGCTGCATGACGCTTCCGGCCGACGTGCCAAAACGGTGATCGATGGGCCTGTCAACTCCGGCCGGGCGTTTGATCGCATTCCGACTGCAGATCTCCCGGCGGGCATCTACTACGTGACCATTCGGTCCCAGGACGTGAACACCACCACCCCGGTGAGCATCGTGCGATAGGTTCGGGGGTGGCCCGAACGGCTTGCCCGCGTCCGGGTGGGGTGGTTTCTTGGCCCAGAGCCAGCCCCCAAGAGCCATGCAATCCCCCGAAGACCCGGACCGCCGCGCTTTCATCCGCCGCTTTGCTGGTCTTTCCGGTGGGGCCGCCCTGACGGCCTACATGCCGGCTTTTCTGGCTACCATGGACCTCGCTTGCAGCCCGGGAGCCGAGCAGCAGCCTTACCGCCTGTTCACAGCCGAGGAAGCCGCATTCGTGGAAGCCTTCACCGCGCGCATCATTCCAACCGATGACCGGCCCGGTGCCAGGGAGGCGGGTGTCACCCGGTTCATCGACATGGTGCTGGACACCATGCCCGTATTCACGGGAGCCGATGCGCTGATCCGCGGGACCATGGACCAGCTGGCCGGGCAGGCGGGCCAGCCCTTCGCCTCTCTTTCGGAGGACGAGCAGGACACCCTGATCCATGGGATCGAAACGGAGCTGCCGTTCCAGATCCTCCAATTCCTGACTGTGGCCGGCTTTCTCAGCCATCCCGCTCGTGGAGGCAACCGGGGCAAGGTGGGCTGGCAACTCATCGGATTTGATGACCGTCACGCGTGGACGCCCCCCTTTGGCCACTACGACGCGGAGGTAAACGCATGAAACGTGTGGAGACCAGCACCCGCTATGCCACCCGTGAGGAGGTAGACTTTGTGATCGTCGGCTCCGGCAGCGCCGGCGGCATCATGGCCCGCGAATTGGCTGCCGCCGGCCACAGCGTGGTCCTTCTTGAGAAGGGCCCCTGGGTAGACCCGTCCGAGTTTCGGCACGATGAGTGGAAAACGTTTTTTGAGTACGAGTGGATGGGCAACGGCGATGGCAGCCACGGGCAGACATTCCGCGCCTCCGAGGATCAGGTCGCGGCCCCTACCCCGTTTCCGCCTGCGCTCTACGCAAAAATGGTCGGTGGCAGCAGTGTGCACTTCACAGCCAACTTCTGGCGCTTCCGCCCCGTCGACTTCAATGAGCGCAGCCGCCTCGGTCCGATTGCCGGAACGAATTTCGCCGACTGGCCGCTGACGTACGACGAGCTCGAGCCGTACTACACGCGGGTCGACTGGGAAATCGGAGTCTCCGGTACGCCGGCCCCGGACGACCCTCCGCGGTCCCGCCCCTATCCGATGCCGCCGCTTGCGGTGAAGTCCTCGGGCGTGCTGATGGACCGCGCAGCGGCCAAGCTCGGTCTGCACTCGCATCCCGCCCCCATGGCCATCCTGTCGGAGGTCTACGACGGTCGTGCGCCGTGCATCAATTGCGGCTTCTGCCTGGCATACGGCTGCGAGGTCAACGCCAAATCCTCCACACTGGCGACGATGATCCCCCAGGCGGTCTCATCCGGCAACTGTGAGGTCCGCCCGCTGAGCACCGTCTTTCAGGTTGCCCTCGGCGCGGACGGCCGTGCGCGGGAGGTCCGGTACCTGGACAAAGACGGACTGGAGCATGCCCAGGCCGCCAAGGCCGTCATACTGAGTGCGAATGGGGCCGAAACCGCTCGTTTGCTGCTCCTGTCGGAAATCGGGAATGGCAGCGGAATGGTGGGTCAGAACCTGATGTTCAACGGACAAACAGCGGCCAACGGACTGTTTGAGCACGCGCTGAACGAGTTCAAGGGCCCCCAGGTCACCCGGATCGTGCACGACTGGTACGATACCGACCCCGGCCGCGGCTTCTACGGCGGCGGTGGGCTGGACGCCCGTTTTCAGCCTGGAACCCCCATCTGGTGGGCCGTCGGAGGTGGGTTGCCGCCCTCTGTGCCTACATGGGGGGCCGGGTTCAAGGACGCGCTGGAGCGGTACTACACGCGTAGCATGACGGTGGCCGTGCACACCACCTCCCTGCCCGTCGCGAGCAACAACGTGACGCTGGACCCGACCCATACGGATCAACATGGGCTGCCGTCGCTTCGCATCACCTATCGCGACCATGATGATGACCTCGCCACCATGGCGTTTCTGCAGGACCGGGCTCGCGAGGTCCTGGACGCCGCCGGAGCCCAGGAAGTCTGGGCGCCGGAGGTTGTGCCTCAAAGTGCCGGAGCCCACCTGCTCGGCACCACCCGAATGGGCACGAATCCCGACACTTCGGTTGTGGATCGCTACCACCGCAGCCACGAGATCCCCAACTTGTTTATGGTCGATGGGGGCAGTTTCGTGTCTTCCGGAAGGGGGCAGCCCACCATGACCATCATGGCCCTGGCATTCCGCGCCGCAGAGCACATCTCCGAATTCGCCCGACGCGGCGAGATCTAATTCATGCGTACCGTTTCTCTCTTACTTGTTGTGGCTCTGGCAGGGTGCAGCGCCTCGGACCCCATCACCCAGCCGTCTCTGGTTTCCCTGCATCAGGCGGCCCCGGATTCCTTCGAGGTCCGCATGGAGACCAGCGAAGGAGCCCTGAACCTGCGTCTCTATCGGAACTGGTCTCCGGAAGGGGTGGATCGGGCCTACTACCTGTTCCGAAACAACTTCTATGAGGGTGCCCGCTTCTACCGGGTGGTGGAAGACTTCGTGGCTCAGTTCGGCGGATCGGGTGACCCCGTCATTGACGAGCAGTGGCGCCAGATGCCGTTGAACGATGAGCCCGTTCGAGCCAGCAATGAGCGGGGCACCCTGTCGTTCGCCCGCGCCGGAGCGCGTACGCGGTCCTTCACCATGTTCATCAACCTGAAGGACAACATTCACCTGGACGCGGATCGCTCCTCACGCAACGTCGTGGGCTTTCCTCCCATCGGTCGTGTGGTCGAGGGCATGGACATCGTGGAGCGCTTGTTCAGCGCTTACGGGAACGAACCGATGCGTACCGACCTCGGAGCGCGCACACTGGCCGCTGAATACCCTGAACTCGATTCGATTGCGGTCACGACGGTAGTTCGTGCCTGGTAGGAATCCCCTTTAGAGCGGGCCTGTGCTGACGATACCGACCGGGTATACCCCTACCCTGTCGTCATGCGTCACTTTCCCCGTCCGGCTGTGCTTGCGGTGCTCACCACCGTGGCCCTCAGTGCACCGGCTCGTGCCCAGGACCACAACCATGAGACGCACGCCCAGTCTGATGCATTCTGGGCGGCAAAGGCCCGTAACCACACAGGCCGCTATGTCATCGCTGCGGGACCGCTCGTAGCCCAGAGCCCCGCCGATCTGAGTGAGCTCGGCGAGTGGAGCAGCGTGATCGAGTGGCCGCACGTCCCGGTGTCGGCTGCGAATCTGCCGGACGGTCGCATTCTGACGTGGTCGTCCAACCGGACGGACGGATTCCCGTCGGGCTCGGAGTTCACCTATGCCTCTGTCTGGGACCCGCAGACCGGCAGCTTTGTGGACACACCGAACCACACGCACGACATGTTCTGCGCCCACCTGGTCATGCTGCCGGATGGCAAGCTCCTGGTGAACGGCGGGCGCAACCACGTCAAGACCACCTCCGTCTTCGATCCGGATACGGGAAGCTGGTCGCAGACATTCTCCATGAATCACGGGCGCTGGTACCCGACCACGGTCGCGATGCCGGATGGCACGGTGTTTACGGCTTCGGGGAGCGGCCAACCTAACGCGGCCGACACGGCTGAGCTCCTGACGCCCGGGTCCGGATGGGCGGAACTGACAGGAATCGACTGGGGTGGAATCTCCGGCCAGTTGGGCTTCGAATCCCACTGGTGGCCGCACCTTTTCCTGGACCCCAGAGGCGACATCGTGCATGCGGGGCCGACCTCGATCATGCACCGCGTCACGGTGCAGGGCAACGGACAGCTTCTGGAGTACGGCCCGTGGCTGCCCGATGCATGGTATTCCAAGCATGCGGCCGTGGCCATGTACGACGAGGGCAAGATTCTCATTGCCGGCGGCGCGGGTACGGCTGTCGCCGACCCCGCCACCAATCGGGCGTTGATCATGGATGTCAACGGGGCAACGCCCGTGGTCACCGAGATCGCGCCCATGCAGCACCCGCGCAGGTTCGCCAGCGCCGTCGTGCTGCCAAACGGCGAAGTGCTGGTGGTTGGCGGAAATACCACCGGCATCAAGTTCAGCGATGACGGCACGGTACTCCCGGTGGAAATCTGGAGTCCGGACGCCGGCACCTGGCGCACCGTCGCGGGGATCTCCGAGCCTCGCAACTACCACTCCATTGCCCTGCTCCTGGACGATGGCCGCGTGCTATCTGCGGGCGGTGGCCTCTGTGGCTCCGGATGTGCCGCCAATCACCAGGACGGACAGGTCTACACACCGCCGTATCTCTACGACGCCGCCGGGGCCCTGAAACCCCGCCCGGAGATCCTGAATGCTCCTTCAGCGGTCGGCTACAGCCAGACCTTCCAGATTCAGGCTACCCGGGACATCGACTATTTCACGATGATCAAGGCATCGTCCACCACGCATGCGGTCAATACGGATCAGCGCCTGGTTCGCCTTGCGGTTCGGTCGCGCTCGGGAGACAACTACGAGGTCATCTCTCACCCGAACAAGAACGTGCTGTCCCCCGGATACTGGATGCTGTTTGCCGTCGATACCGACGGCACACCATCGACATCCATGCCCGTCCTTGTCACGGAAGATCTGTCGGCCTCACTGCTCTCGATCGCCGACCAGGAATCGCGGAATCTGGACACCGTCAACCTGCAGGTTCAGTGGTTCGTGCCGGAGGGCATGACGGCATCGTTTTCAGCCACGGGGCTTCCCCCCGGGCTCTCCATACACGCCGAGACCGGCCTGATCTCCGGAACGATCGCGGCCGGCTCGACCGGCCTGCACGCGGTGGAGATCACGCTTACCGCAGGTCAACTCCAGGACACGGAATCATTCAACTGGACCGTGCGGGACGGCGGCACTGGTTCGATTCTCCGGGAGTGGTGGAGCAACATCCAGGGCGATGAGCTCGCCGGTCTTCGCAGCGACCCCCGCTATCCCGACAGTCCATCGGGAACCGACTACCCGGACCAGTTTGAGGCCCCGACCGACATCGCCAACTTCTACGGCACGCGGATGCGGGGCTTCCTGCACCCGCTTGAGGACGGGCTGTACACGTTCTGGATTGCCAGCGACAACCACGGCGAGCTGTGGCTCAGCACCAGTGCATCTCCGGACGACGCGCAGGTCATCGCTACGGTCGGCCATTGGACTCCTTCGAGGGATTGGGAGAAATACGCCTCGCAGGAGTCGGCGCAGGTCTACCTCGAAGCCGGGAATCTTTACTACATCGAGGCTGTGCACAAGGAAGGAGCGGGCGGAGACAATCTGGCCGTGGCCTGGCAGACCCCGAGCCGCCTCCGAGAAGTCATACCGGGCACTTTTCTCTCGCCCTTCAATGGGTCTCCCGCCCTGGCAAACCCCGGAGACCAGCAGGACCCCGTCGGAACTGCGGTTAACCTGCAGCTGCAGGCCGCGGACCCTGAAAACGAGCCCCTGACGTTCTCCGCCTCCGGCCTGCCGGACGGCTTGTTGCTGGACACTCAGACAGGGATGATTTCCGGCATACTCGCCACGCCAGGCACGTTCACGGTGTCGGCGGCGGTGACTGACGGAACCGGACTGGAGTCGGTCACCTTCGTGTGGACGGTGGACTCAAACACCGCGCCGCTCGCCATTGCCGGGGTGCAGTCTTCACCCATTGCTGTCGGCCAGGCCGGCAGCGTTTCGCTGAGTGTCTCCGGGCCCGCTTCCTTCGATGTGGCATGGGACTTTGGCGATGGGACAAGCACAACGGGCGGGGCGCAGGCATCCCACACCTGGAGCGCTCCCGGACGCTATCAGATTTCCGCCGTGGTCACGGCCGGCCCGGAATCGGCGCAGGTCTCGTTCTTCCAGAACGTGCACCCGGCCGAAACGGGCCAGGCGGGCAGCCGCAGCTCCAGCATTGTCCTTGACGCCTCCGGTCGGATCTGGAACGTCAATCCGGACAACAACTCCGTAACCGTGACCAGTGCGAACGGGCAGGTTCGCCTCGCGGAACTTCCTGTCGGGGATAATCCGGTGGCGCTGTCTCATGCAGCGAACCGGGTGTTTGTGGTAAGTCGGGGTTCCGGCACCGTCACAAGCGTTTCCACCTCATCACTGGGTGTGGTGGAGACATTTGACATGCCGTTTGCAAGCAGACCCTATGGCATTGTGGTTCGCCCGGATGGATCGGAGGCCTTCGTAGCCCTCGAGGGCTCCGGGCGCGTGGTCCGACTGGACCTCTCTTCCGGTCTTGCCGAACAGTCATCGTCTCTGGGCCCCTGGCTGCGCCACCTCGCGTTGTCCGGCGACGGAAGCCGACTCTACGTCACAAGATTCATCACCCCGCCCATCGCAGGAGAAAGCACGGCCAACGTAGGGACCGAGGGGGGCGGGGAGGTACTGTGGATTCGTACATCCGATCTCGGCCTGGACCGCACGACCACGCTGGCCTACAACGACGTGGTGGACACGCCCGATCGCGCTCGCGGCATCGCCAACTACCTCGCGGCTCCAGCCGTTTCCCCGGACGGTGCGTCGCTGTGGATCCCGTCCAAGTTCGACAACATTTTCCGCGGCCTGCAGCGTGACGGCGAGGCACGCGAGCACGACCGGCTCGTGCGTGGCGGCATCTCTGTGATCGACATCCCATCCGGAAACGAACGGGTGGCCGACCGACTCGACGTCGACGACCAGAGCCACCCTGTCGCGTCCGTGTTCGGGCCGCGCGGCAACGTGCTCTTTGTGGCTCATTCGGGCTCGCGTGCGGTGACGGCCATTGACCCGTTCCTGGGCCAGGCCATTACGCGCATCGCAGTCGGACGGGCCCCGACAGGTCTTGCGCTCTCTGCCGACGGCCGCACGCTGTTCGTGCACAACTACATGGACCGCACCGTGCAGTCCGTGAATGTGACCGCGCTCACCGAAGGCGGAAGCGGAGTGGAAGCGCCGGTCGGTCAGGCCATTTCGACGGTGGGTATCGAAGCCCTGGATGCCGTGGTGCTTCGTGGCAAGCAGCTCTTCAACGACGCTTTCGATGACCGCCTCTCGGCCCAGGACTACCTGTCCTGCGCCTCCTGCCATGCCGGCGGCGCGCATGACGGCCGCGTCTGGGACATGACAGACGGTGGAGAGGGACTGCGCAATACCATCGATCTGCGCGGCCGCGGCGGCACCGACCATGGTCCGGTGCACTGGACGGCCAACTTTGACGAGATCCACGACTTTGAGAACGATATCCGGGGCGTCTTCGACGGAACGGGCCTGTTGAATAATGCCGACTTCCAGGCAACGCAGGACCCGCTTGGCCCCCTGAAGGCCGGGCGCTCCCCGGATCTGGACGCGCTGGCCGCGTACGTTGCAAGCCTGCGAGAATCAGGCAGCAGCCCCTTCCGCATGGCCGACGGTTCGCTTTCGGCCGCGGCGGCGGCGGGACTTGAGATATTTCGTCAACTGGACTGTGCCGCCTGTCACTCCGGTACGCGATTCACGGACAGCCCATCGCTCACACTGCATGATATAGGCACGTTGCGTGCATCCAGCGGAAGCCGTCTCGGGCAGCCATTGACCGGCATCGATACGCCGACGCTGCGGGGTGTCTGGGCCACGGGGCCGTACCTGCATGACGGCTCTGCCGCCACCCTGGGCGATGCCGTGCAGGCCCATTCCGGCGTGTCCGTCTCGGCAGGGGATTTGGCGAACCTGGTCGCCTATCTCCAGGCCATCGACGACGAGGAGGCCGCGGCTCCTTCATCAGGCGGCCCGCCCGTCGTGGACGCCATCGCCGAACAGTCGCACCTGCTCGAGGAGGCGGTCAGCCTGGTTGTTACCGCAAGCGAGCCCGACGGGGACCCGGTGACGTTCAGTGCCTCCGGACTGCCACCCGGATTGTCCATGTCCCCCGACGGCCACATTACCGGCGCTGGAACACAGGCCGGAGCCTACACCGTCACCGTGCGGGCGGAGGACATCGACGGTTCCGATGCGCGACAATTCACGTGGAGAATCCTGCAGGTTGACGTGCCTGTGGAGTCCACCTGCTATCTGGTGGCGGACAATAGCGGCGCCGCCGATGTGCTGACCATGGTTGTCGATGGCCAGGAATCCCGGGTTGGGGGCACGGGCACGACCAGGATCGAAGGCATTGCATACAGCCCCACCCTCGGCTCACTCTACGCGGCGGACGCGGACCGGCTGGGACGCCTGGACACGGCGACCGGAGCGTTCCTGGATGTCGGTGCCTTTGGCTCCGCTGACGGAGCGGACGGAACGCGCGGGGTCTCGGATGTGGACGGCATGGCCTTCCAGCCGGGAACGGGCCTTCTGTTCGGTAGCGTTGCCAAATCGGGAGAGCCCGACCTGTTGGTTGTCATCGACCCGGTTACCGGGTCCGTGGTCCCGAACCACTTCGGAGCAGGCACGGGATACGTCACCATCGCACCGGTAGACGGTGTCGAAACCCTGGACGACATCGCCTTTCACCCGACAACCGGAGTGCTGTACGGCGTCGGTACTACCTCCGGGGGTACACGGCTCTTTACCCTCAATCCCGTGACCGGGATGACGGCTCTCGTCGGGGTGGTTGATCGCGAGATAGAAGGTCTCGGATTCACCACGGACGGTCGCCTCTTCGGCACGACCGGAGACAACGGGCGCACGATCGTCGAGATCGACCAGATTACGGCCTCGACGACGGCCGTGGCGACGTTGGGAGAGGGTGGGACAGACTACGAGTCCATCGACTGCCGCGGACCGCAGGCCGAACAACGCATATCCGGCACTGTCTACTTCGACGAGAATGGGGACGGCGTGCTCGGAGCAGGAGAGAACGGCCAGGCCAACGCGCGGCTGGATCTGTTCCGTGACCTCAATTCGGACGACACCCTGGATGCGGGCGATGCCCTCCTGCGCTCTGTCACAACCGCCCAGGACGGTACATGGTCGTTCCAACTGGCAAGTCTGGGGGCGTTTCTGGTGCGCCTCGACTACGCAAGCCTGCCCCCGGCGGCGACCCCATCGAGTGAGGCCGTGGCTGCCGTGTCTGTGCAGTCCGAAGGCCAGCAGGTTTCGGGGGTGGATTTCGGCTACGAACTGGACCAGACCACTGCCTCCCTGTTCTGCTACGCGGTGGCCGACCAGGGAAGCGGGCTCGGCGACGGGGACGTGCTGACCCGCATCAGCAAAGGCTCCCTGCTCGAGACCACCGTAGGGGTCATGGGCTCGCAGTTGGTGGAGGCCATGGCATTCAACCCGCAGCAGACGACGCTCTACGGCGCGAATGGTCGCCGGTTTGGTTCCATCGATGTCGTCACCGGGGCATTCACTGAGATCGGCCGGTTTGGAAGTGGGTCCGGTCTGGCCGGAAACGTGACCTTCAGTGATGTGGACGGACTCACGTTTGACCCGAACACGGGCATCCTGTATGCGGCCGTTCGACGATCGGGCGCGACGGACTTGCTGATTCAGGTGGATCCGAATACCGGTGCGGCAGTGGCCGGGGCGTTCTCCAGCGGCGACTATGTGGAGATCGAGGCCATCGACGGCCGCGGCGACATCGACGATCTCGCCATCGACCCTCTGGACGGGCAGCTCTACGCCATTGCGAATGGATCCGGGTCGGGACAGGTGGTCCGGATTGACCGGGAAACCGGTGCCTCTACGCTGGTAGCCAGCGTCAACGACGGCTCCCTGGAAGGACTTACGTTCGATGGGGACGGCACGCTGCTTGCCACGCGTGGCAGCAGTTTCCAGGAAGTGGTCGTGGTCAACCGCAGCACAGGCGCGACCTCCCTGTGGGCCTCACTCGGGGTCGACGGCCATCGTGACTACGAAGCCATCGCCTGCCTGACCAACGATACCAATACGACCGCCGGACGCGCTTACGCCGACATGAACATGTCCGGGGCCTTCGACGCGTACGATGCCGTGCTCCCCAATCTGGAGGTCTCTCTCTACAGAGACATGAACGCGGACGGACGACTGGATTCGGGCGATGCGCTCCTGGGCGTCACCGAGACGGACTTCTCCGGGAAATACACTTTCCGCACTGCGTCCCAAGGTGACTTTCTCGTGACCACCTCGCGGCCCGGAGCTACCGTCCGCGGAGTGAAGCATCACGGATTCGGTCAGACGGCAGGAGCGGAAGACTTTGTGCTGGAGATCGGATCGGCGACCTCGCAGGAGACCCCGGCTCAACTGCCGAAGGTGTTTGAACTCTTGCCGGCCTATCCGAACCCGTTCAATCCGATCACAACCATAGGCTTCGACTTGCCGCAGTCTGCCACCGTGCGACTGGAGGTGTTCGACATGACAGGTCGGCGCGTTGCGTTGCTTGCCTCAGGCGCGCATCCCGCCGGACGACATCAGGCGAGATTCGACGGTTCGCGATTTGCAAGCGGGATGTACTTCTACCGGCTGACGGCCGGTGCGCAGGTTCAGACCCGCTCGGTGATCCTGATGAAGTAGTTCGATCCTGATGAAGTAGTTCCGACGCGGCGGGGTACCTCCTCCATTACGAAAAAAACCCCGAACGTGGCCCCGTTCGGTGGAGACCGTCGCGTTTGTTTCCAAGCGTGACTTTCGGAGGAGTACCATGAGTCCCACCCTTGCCTTGTTTGCCATCGCCTTGAATGTATTCGCGTTGGCTGCCTGTATCTGGATAATTGTCAGTCTTAGTGATCGGCAACCGGTGGACCCTGTGGGGGGTCCCCGCCGGGACCCCTCCCGTCACAGACCGCGCATGGCCCGTCTGTAGACGACGCAACCGCCTTTGGTGAGGGGTGACCCATGCCGGGGGCGGCACGACCTTGATTCGTTGACAAGCGCGGTCGGTGCGACTCGTCGTATGGGGGTACGGGGGCGCGCCTTGTGGCCGGATGGTTGGAAGTACCGGATGAGGAGCCCGGGACACCTGACCAAACGAATCGGACGTGCCGTCCCCCGGCATGCGGGATCGAGACGCCCGGTCTGGTGGGGTCAGTTGGAAATCACGCTTCCCGGGGTGACTTCCACCTCTGGAACCGGCTGCTGAACGGTGAGCAGGATGGCATCCGCACCGTCCCACCCAATCGAGACGGCATCGACCACATACTGGCGTTTGTCAATCAACATGAGCGCGGCACCGGAGCGTGGGTCCAGGTAGAGATCCAGCTGATCTCCAACCGCCCCCGCCAGATCAACGTGTAGCAACCCGCACCCCGCCGCGTTGGCATAGAGCAGGGCGAAGTCCGGATCCACCACGATGAGCGGCGTCGTTGTTGCCTCCGTCAGGGTTTGGAAGTCACGCCCGGACCCCGAGGCCGCCCTGAGCAGATTGTTCAGCTGCACCTGGATCTTGTGTCGGTTGCAGGCGAACTCGATCGCGTGCACCAGACTCCATCGGTTGACGTGGTCCTTGCGCAGAAAATCCTGTCCCCCCTTTTCCACAAGCCGGTACGACAGGTCGTCTTCGTCCGAAGCCGTCATTAGCACGATCGGTACCTGATCTGCAAAGGGTGCAAACTGGGCGAAGGTGTCGTCGGCTCCCGAACCCGGAAAGTGCAGATCCAGGAGCAGAACGTCCGGATTGAGTTCAGCCAGAGCGCTCAGCCCGGTCTCAATGGAGGACGCGCGCGTCACCTCATACCTGATGCCATGGGGGCCGGTGGAGGCTTGCAGGAAATGCTCGACAATGAGCGCGTCGGTGTCGTTGTCGTCCACCAGAAGAACCTGGCGGCGTACGCCGGACTGCATGTGTTGAGGGGTTGAGGGGTGAGGGGGTCGATCACGTCTCAGGCACCATTTCGCCGGCCGGAATCACCAGCGTGAACCGGCTGCCTGTACCCGGTTCGGAATCAATTTCGAGTTCGCCATGGTGGATCTGAGCCACGCGCTGGCAGATTGCCAGCCCCATGCCGAGGCCCTTCTTGTCGCGACCCAGTCGGGAAAACGGCCGCACGACCTTGGCCTTGTCTGCGGGCTTGAACCCGATGCCGTTGTCGGCCACCGTTATCCGGTGTTCCTCTTCCGTCCGCATCGCATACACATACACATTCGGCGCCCGTTCGGGGTGCCGGTAGCGAATGGCGTTTGAGATCAGGTTCTGGAAGAAGGCCGCCAGCAGCGTGGATCGGCCGAGCACGTCCGGCAGAGGGTCAATCTTGATCTCGGCGCCGGCGGCGTCAATATCCGCCGTCAGGTTGCGACAGACGTCCCTCACCACGCCTTCCAGGCTGACCCACGTCAGCTCTTCACGAGAGCCGGTCAGGCGTGCGTACCGGTACAGTTCGTCGATCAGGGCCTGCATGTGGGTGGAACTCTCCACAATGCGATCCAGAACGGGAGTCAGCTCATCGGAATGCTTCAGGTCATGCTTGAGCAGACTTACCAGGCCACGAATGGTCTTCAGGGGTGCCTGTAGATCGTGTGCTGCGGCGTACGCGAATTGATCGAGGGCCTCATTGCTGCGCTGGAAGTCCTGAAACCGGTCGGTGATGTCCTGGAAGACTCCGAACACCGACTCAACGTCACCGGTCACCGGATCCAGGGTCACTTCGCCCCGGCTGTGCACCAGGCGCTCTTCCCCGTCGGCCCGGATCAGGCGAAGCTGGAATGAGAAGCCTTCCTTCTTTTCGATGGCCCGGTTGACGTAGTCCCGGACACGCCGCTGGTCTTCCTGGTGGTAGGCCTCGATCCCTCCTTTAAGCGGAGGGGTGCCGGAGCCGGGATCGAGCCCGTGGATGCGATACACTTGCGGTGACCAGTAGAGCTCTTCCGTAGCAAGGTCGATGCGCCAGTGGCCCACCTGGCCCATCTCTTCCGCCATCTCCAGCCAGCCCACCTGCTCGCGCATGCGTTTCTGCTCCGCCACACGATCGGTGACATCCCTGGCAGAGGCATACAACTTGCCATCCGGGTACGGCGTGCAAAGCCAGTCCAGGGACCGGTAGCTGCCGTCCTTGGTCCGATAGCGGTTGATGAACTTCAGGGTAGGCTGCCCCTGACGCAGCTTTTCGACCTCAGCCAGCGTGGCGGCTATGTCCTCCGGATGAACGAACTCCAGAAACGGCCGGGACAGCAGCTCGTCCATCGACCATCCCAGCAGCTCGGGCCAGGCCTGGTTCAACCAGTAAAAGCGGGCATCGGTACCAGCTACGCAGAACAGGTGCAGAGCGTCGTCGACCAGGCGATGGAAATCAACACCGTGCTCGGCAGCCGTGGCCTGCGCATCACCGGCCATACCTGCTCACCACCTGGTCCAACAACTCCATGCTTACGGGCTTCTCGGCAAACTCCTTCACGATGCCGTAGGCGCGGGCGCGATCCCGGTCCCTGCGATCCACCGAACTGGTGAGCATCATCACGACCACCGGCACGGGATCCAGAGAATCCTCGACCTCCCGGAAGGCGTCCAGGAACTCGAATCCATTCATGCGGGGCATGTTGATGTCAAGGATGATCAGCGTCGGCGGGAAATCGTCGCCCATCAAACGCTCGCCGGTTGCCTGGCTCCGAAAGAGCTCCAGAGCTTCCTGCCCGTCCGCCACGTCATACACGTCACCGAACCCCCCGTGACGTCTCATCAATTCCCGCGCCAGAAAGACATCCACCTCGTTGTCATCCACAACGAGCACGGACGCAATGCGGGCAGTCACTTCAGCCATACCTCAACAGACAGGAACGGCTGTAAACATAGGGCTTTGGCTCCGGAACCGCCCGATTCTGACCTTAAGGTTTCCTAAGGAACAAGTTGTGGTCTCGACTCCGTGATCTCCGGTCAGGCCTCGTTCACGAACACGTTGCGGGCCACTTCACGGCCGATTGTTTTCTCGCCCGACTCCAGTTGCACGCGCAGGGGTCCATTGAACGGTTCCTTGCGCACGACGTGCACCCGGCTGTTGGGCAGCAGGCCCGTAGACTCCAGGTAGTGCAGCATTTCGGCATCTCCGTCCGACACGTGGTGCACCACGACGGAGCTTCCGGGATCTACATCTGCAAGCGTCTGCGTCGCGGAGTCGGCAATCACCCCGTCCTTGGTGGGAATGGGGTGGCCGTGAGGATCGTGCGTGGGGTAACCCAGCATCTCGTCGATGCGCTCCTCGAATTCCTCAGAGATGTGGTGCTCCAGGCGCTCGGCTTCATCGTGCATCTCACTCCAGGAGAAGCCCATGATCTCCTTGAGGTAGGTCTCGAGCAGGCGGTGGTGCCGGATAATCTCAAGCGCAATTTTTCGCCCTGGCTCCGTCAGGCGGACACCGCGATAGGCCTCGTGGTCCACCAGCTCCATGCGTGTCAGCCGCTTGAGCATCTTGGTAACCGTGGCGGACGACACCTCCAGTGACTGGGCCAGGTCGTTCGTACCCACGCGACCGTCTCCCTGAAGCATGTAGATGGTCTTGAGGTAGTCTTCTGCTACCTGGCTCAGCATGCGGCCGGATCCGGGGGCCTCGTTGCTCATGGTCAGATCAGGGAAGGATGAGGCGCACTCCCGCGCCGAAATGCCGACCCTCTATGGGGCCATAGACATAGGCCGTGTCGAACGAGTCCCCGAATCCGGGCGTTCCTTCGTAGTAGCCCACCAGGGGCGACGACTGTTTGAATCCGGTGAGGTTTTCGAGCGCAACGTACACCTGGAGCAACCGCCCGGAGGTGGAGCGGAAATCGCGGGTGGCCTGCAGGTTGTGCACAGCATATGTCGGGGAGCGCTCGTGCAGGGTGACCCCGGTCGCCTGCCTGTAGGCTTCGCGCACAGACGGCTCAAATCCCGGCATCTGCATGGGGCCCGTGACGCGCGCGGTGTAATCCAGCACGACATCGTTCGGGGCCTGCCAGGTGATGGTCGCGGTGCCCTGATAGGCGGGGGCAAACTCATGGTCCCGTCGCGTGCCATCCTCTTCGACGTAGACATCCATCAACGTGCCCGCCACCGAGTAGCTCACCCCTCCCGTCACATTGCCCTGAACCTGAAGGGCGACGCCCCGAGTTGCGTAGTGCCCGCGGAGATTCCGGTACCGCACCTCACCGGGCGTGTCGTAGTCCGGCTCGATCTTGTTGGAGAACCGCGTCCAGAATGCGTCAAAGTCGACCGTAATCGGGCTTCCCATCCCCGTGAGGATGTGCTGGATCGAGCCGGCGGTACTCACGCTGCGCTCCGGGTTCAGGTCCTCGAGGATCACCGTAGCGCGGCCGCCCGTGTAGGCAGCATGGTCCTCGGTAAAGAGATTCACGACCCGAAAGCCCGTGCCGACGTTCAGACGCAGCGTGGTCAAATCACCCAGCTCCACCTTCGTCGCGAGTCGTGGTGATGGTATCAGCCCGTGATCCGGCTGATAATCCAGGCGCAGGCCACCGAGCACCCTGAGACGGTCCGTGACCTCCACGTCATCCTGAACGAAGAGACCTGGAATCAGGCGCGTATCGGGCTGGTTTTCGAGCAGTGTGCCGCTGTCGTCATAGCGGCCCGTCACGCCTGAACCGTCGTCGTAGCGCTGATACCGCATCGCCAGTCCGATCAGCAGATCGTGGTGCTCACGGGCCGCGGGCATGAACGGCGTCCAGGTGGCCTGAAGGAAGCCGTCAGTCTGCTGTGCCTGGTAGCCCGAGTCGCCATAGAAAGAGTCCTGATCGTGCAGACTCAGGGCGGACGCCACGTTCAGGGTGCTGGTCGCGCGCACCGTAGCCATCAGCTCGGCGCGACGCGTGAAGATGGACTCCCCGTAGGTCGCGCCGGAGCCACGGAGATCCTTCGGAGCCTTCAGAAAGGATTCGACACCGGCCTCACGGTCTTCGTGATAGAACTTGGCCACGACGGAGGCTCGGTCAAACCCCAGCGCGTCTGTGCGCGTGCCTTTGGCGAACAGGGCTACGCGAGACTGGAATGGACGGTCCGAGAAACCGTCGGCATTGTTGTCGTGGTAGTCCTGTGCCGACAGCAGGGTGCCGGACACCAGCAGGTTGGTTCTTCCTCGCAGTGCAACCGCGGAGGCCTCTGCCACGTGCTCGCGGTGCTGCGTGGTGTACGCGTTCGCGGAGAATCGCGGCGTCGAGCCGGGATCCTTGGTCCGGATGTTCACGACACCACCCAGCGCCTCCGACCCATAGAGGGTGGACATGGGACCCTTGACCACTTCGACCTGCTTGATGAGCATCGGTGAGATGCCGTTCAGTCCGTACACCGCTGCCAGACTGCTCATCATGGGCATGCCGTCGATCAACACGGCGGTATTGGGCCCGTCGATGCCGTTGATCCGGATGTTGTTGGTGTAGCAGACGCCGCAGTCAATCTGCTGATAGAGCCCGTTGACCCGGTCGATCACCTCCATCAGGTTGGACGTCGGCACGGTCTCCAGGAAGCGCGAGGGTAGCAGGTTGACCTTCACCGGCGATTCTGCCGTCGTGATCTCGGTCATCGTTCCTGTCACCACCAGTGCTCCAGACTCGTACACCGTCGGGATGAGCTCGACGTCCAGGCGTATGGTCTCCACCCCCTGGATCTCAACCGACCTCTCCAGCGGCTGGTAGCCAATCGCAGTGAACAGGACGGTGATTGACCCTTCGGTTCCGGTCGGCAGTTTCAGGCTGTAGACGCCCGCTTCGGAAGCCGCAACACCTGCACGGAGGTCGGGCAAGCGCACGCTGGCATAGGCGACCGCTTGCCCCTCAGAGCGTACTGTGCCCTCGATGGTCGCGAACTGTCTGGCCTGGCCCTGGGAAGCCATCGTCAGCGAAAGCCCCGCCACCGCCAGTGTGATACCCCAACTACGAGTCGTCATGATTGGATGCCGCTCTTGCGGCCGCATTCAGGATGGGTAGCAGTCCTTCCGGGGGGAGGAACCCGGTGTGCCTGCCGAGGACCTGCAGATCCGAGGTGAGCACCAGCAGTGTCGGAGTTTCCGCCGCGCCCAGGCGCTCTGACCAGGCTGCCTCGGTGAGACGGTACGGGCCGATGCGCTGTTTGCGATCCCAGTCGTCAATGGTGAGCTCGACCGGCACGAACGCCCGCATGGCTCTGGCGACAAGCGGGTCCGGGTACGTCTCCGACTTCAGCCGGGCACACGGGCCACACCACGGTGCGCCCACCATGAGGAAGATGGGCTTGTCGGCTTTCTGCGCCCTTGCTACGCCCTCCTGAAACTGGAGCCACTGCACGGCGAGCGTGTCCGCAGACTCCTGTCCACGGACCTGTCCCACGACCAGGCACAGCACCCCGGTCACAACCACCGACAACCTGATTTTTAGCACAGGCTAAATTTATTGTTGCCTGCGACTACACACAAGACCCCGATGGGATCCCGGATCCGCTACTCCGGGAACAGTCGGGCGATGAGCACCTGCTCGGGATCGAGGAGGTCGATGGCCGTCTGCTGCAAGGCCTCTTTACTCAGCGCCGCAATGCGGTCATAGTAGGTGAGGATGCGGCGTGGGTCGTCACCCCGGGTGTAGGCCCCGTCCAGCGCCGAGCGCCAAAAACTGTTCTCCTCCATGCGGGTCTCCCGTGTTCGCTTTCTGGTTTCCCGTACAGCGGCTACCTCTGCTTCTGTCAGGCCCTCGGATTTCACCTTCGCGATTTCGTTGAAGACGGCCTGCTCGAGTTCGTGCACGTTTTCGGGGGCGCAGCCAAACCGCACCGTAAAGGTGTAGCGCTGGGTCGGAATCCGGGAGATGTAGCCACTGACCGAGACGCCATATACCGCGCCCATCTCTTCGCGCAGCACCTCCCGCAATCGGGTTCGCATGACGTCTGCCAACGCGCCCAGGCGCAGCGAGGCGTCCGATGAGTAGCTCGCCTCTCCGTGGAACCGGATCTCTACACGACTCTGCTGCTCCAGCCCCTTGTGCACCACCACCTCGGTCACCCCGTCCGGACGTTCGGGGCTGTGGTCCTGCCAGGTTTCCTCACGCTTGATGGATGGCAGACCTCCGAGATAGGTAATGACCAGGGGTTCGATCTCCTTCAGGTCAATGTTGCCGACAATCACAAAATGGAAGTCGCTGGCATCGGCAAATCGATCCTGGTAGACCTCAAGAGCTCGCTGGAAGTCCACCTCCTGGAGGAGCTCGGTCGTCGTTGCGCGCTCCCTGGCATGCCCTCTGGACCACACCGACCGGATGCTGTCCGATAGCGCACTCGACGGCGTGTTCCTATTGGCAAAGCCGATCCCCAGCTGATGCCGCCAGGTTTCGGCTGCCTCCAGGTCGAGCCTGGGGGCCGTAAACCGGGCATAAATCAACTGGAACAGCGTCTCCGCGTCAGATGCGGCCCCGCTTGCGATCACATCTTCGGAAACATCGCTGATCAGCATGGAGACACTGGCAAGTTTCCCAGCCATCCACTTCTGCAGCTGGGTGCGATCAAAGTCCGCTACTCCACCCGCTTGCAGCAGCAGCGTGGCGAAGTCCCCGCTGACGTAGTCCTCATCGGAAATAAGTGACAGCCCACCCGGGCTGGTCGCGCCGATCAGGATTTCATTCTCCTGAAAGTCCGTCGGCTTGAGAATCACCTTCACGCCGTTGAGCAGCGTCCACTCCGTGACGCCCAGCTCCTCGATGTGGTTGCGGCGGATCACCATTCCCGGGCGGGGCTTCTCCGCCAGCAGCGCTCCCTCCGGCGCGTCGTCCTCCCAGGGCTCAATGTCTTCGGCAGCACGAACCCGGTCGAACACCGCAAGGATCTCCTCATTCGAAGGCAACGGCGCGTCTTCCTTTTCCGGCCCGCTAACCGCTATCACCGTTCCGAATCCTTCCGACATCTCCCGGGCAACCGCATTTACCTCCTCCAGCGTTATACCGGGCAGAAGGCGACCGTTGAGTTCGTAATTCACCGCCACACCGGGAATGGCCGCGCCTCCCAGGAAATGCATTACCGCCTCGGCCGCATACGCGGTGGACGGTCTCCGATCACGCTCGGCGTAGACCTGCTCCCAGAACCGCATCAGGTTGACCTTGGCTCGGTCCAGTTCCGTGGCCGTGAAGCCGTGGCGGCGAACCCGTTCGACCTCGGTCAGGAGCGCTTCCAGCCCGGGAATCACGTCACCGTCTCGCACGCCGGCGTACTGCATGTGCAGTGCTGTGGAACGCACCAGGGCCGCCGGCAGTGACCCTGCCCCCGTGAATGGCGGATCGGGTCTTCGCGTCAGTTCCTGAAAGCGCAGGTTGATAAGGCCGTGGTAGAGACCCTCTACAAGTCCTGCCCGCGCCTGCGCCTCGGTCTTCACCTCGCGAGGAGGCAGCTTCCGGTAGATGTTGACGCTCGTGGAACGCGCCTCCGGGTCCGTGACCGCCGCTACCTTGGTTTCGTGGGGCGGCATATTGAAGGTGGGCCTGGGACGTGGAGACTCCGGCCCCTGCAAGGCCGAGAATCGTTCGACAATCCGGGCCTCGACCTCCTCAGGGTCCAGGTCTCCCACCACAATCACCGCCATCAGATCGGGCCGATACCAGTCACGATAGAAGCGCCGGATGGCCTCCGGATCCGACTCCTGGATGGACTGAACTGAGCCTATCGGTAGCCGCTCCGCATAGCGGGATCCGGAAAACAGCGAGGGGTACTGCTTTTCCCGAACCCTCGCGGTCGCGCCGCGGCCCTGACGCAGTTCTTCCAGAACCACGCCCCGCTCTGCCTCGATGTCCTCATCGTTGAGGCTGATTCCACCGGCCCAGTTCTCCAGAATCCGGAACGCCTGGTCCACGATTTCGGCGGAGTCGGTCGGCACCTCCAGCATGTAGAGCGTCTCATCAAAAGAGGTGACCGCGTTTACATCCGGGCCGAACCGCATCCCGATGGATTCCAGGTACGTCACCAGCGATGTCTTGTCGAAGTCCCTGGTGCCGTTGAACGCCATGTGCTCCAGGAAATGCGCCATGCCCCGCTGGTCATCATCCTCAAGCACCGACCCTGCGTTGACGGCGAGCCACATCAGCGCGCGATTGCTCGGCCGGTCATTCGGGCGGATGATGTAGGTCAGACCGTTCTCCAGTTTGCCGATGGTGAAGAGGGAATCCGTCGGCAATACGGGCGATGAGGTCTCCGCCTCGACGACAGGCGGAGGTGCGAGGACGGCCTGCTCAGATGCACAGGCCGGCAGAAAGAAGAGCAATAGCAGCGGTACGAGGCGGGAGAGTCTCATGCGGAAGGTTTGATGGAGGGAGCGCACAATAGCGTGCGGGAACCGGTCAAAACTGGACTTTTTTGGCCGGCAGTCTACTGCATTGACCCGGAGGCGGGGCGCGCATAACCCCATCGCCCGAAAAAACGATCTATCGGGAGTTGCGCTCCGGTCGACTGCGGCCGGATAGGAAGAGTCCCGAGTTTGGGCCGAAACCATGCGCCGGATTCAGCGAGCGCACCGTGTCTCGAATCACGTAGACCCCCCGGAGGCGCTTCCGACGCACGGGATCCGGCACACGCAAGAGAAGGAGCCATGCCAATGTGCGAATGAGGAAGGACAGCACGAACAGCGTCTTCAGCCCGTCGAGAAGGTCGAGGGAGGCGAATCCAGGAGTCCCAAGCAAGATGCCGGCGAGCACTCCGCCCAGGAGTGAGCCTGCCGCACCGAACGAGCCTCCGACGGCCGCCTGAGTCGCGAAGAAGGGGGTCTTTCCGTCTGCGGGCGCCAGGCGCATCATCAGGTTTCCGGTGGCCAGCGTGAATCCACCCCAGGCGAATCCGCCTGTAATACTCAGAAGCACGATGAGGTAGAAGCCCGGACCCGACGACGCGGTGAAGATCCACCAGAGCGGCTGGAGCGCCACAGTCAAACCGGACAGACTCATGACCTGCTTGTCGCCGTAGGTGTCGCAGATTCGACCCCATACACGCTGTCCCAGCAGATTGGACACTGTGCCAGCCGCGGTGAAGAGCATTACCGAATGCAGCCCAATTCCGGCTTCCTCCAGCATGTAGACTGTGAAGAACGGAGCCACGAACCAGATTCCGAATCCCCACGCCGCACCAAAGGTCAGATAGCGTCGGAACGCGAGGTCGCCGAAGGGTCTCCGAAAACGTGCGAGAAACGTTCCGGGTGGGATACGATCAGGGGCAGGCTCCTGCTGGCGCGCCAGATACCGGATGCTCACAAGCCGTGAGAGCACACCGATCCCGAAACACACGAGGAATACCGGAATCGGATCGCCCGGGGCAACCCGTACTGCCCATCCGGCGACCACCGCCGTGATGGCTCCAAAACCGTTGGCCACAAAGTTGCGCGTCCCGAAGTACCGCCCACGCAGGCGTACGGGGACGAGGTCGCTGATCAGACTGGTCCAGGCTGTGCCCGCGAAGGCCAACGCGCCCTGCTGTACGGTGATGACCGCGAGTACCGTGATCAACGCTGCGCCGGGCGACAGCCAGATGACCGCCGCGAGACTCACGCTCCAAAGCAGGGCGTCCACCAGAGCTGCAGTCACGAGCAAACCCTTGCGGTGCCCTCCGCGGCGCCGGATGATCTCGGCGCCGAGGGGTTGCAGCAAGCCACCCAGAAGGGGCAGCGCGCCGACCAGTCCGATCTGGGGTGCCGAGGCGCCCAGCACAAGCAGAAATGCAACGAGGAAAGGCCCCGCTGTCAGCGTGGTGTACTGGACCGCGAAAACTCCATCCAGCAGACTGAGTCGCATGGCGCGGCGAAACGGTACTCGCCCCGACGCCGTGCGGCGGGCTACGACACGCCGCCGTCCGCCGTCAGAATCCGACAATGGCGCGCTGCAGGTGGTCGATGAGCTGCAGGCCCGCCTGACGGTGTTTGCGCCACACCGACAGTTTCACCTCTCCCTCGAGAAAGCCCGGCAAGCCCTCGAAAAGCTCGTCGTTCTTGGGGGCCAGGCAAATCTTGTCCTTGAACCAGCCCGTGGTCAGGTGGGCGTCCTCCAGTGTCGCGGCCTCGATCTTGAAGATGCGCTCCTCCTTGTTGAACTCGCCCATGAGCGAAGTCTGGAGACGAATTTCTACATATCCGTCTATCAAGCGCACGGAGCCCTTCCGCTCGGTGAAGCCGTCATCCGGGAGGGAGAAGGGGATGGGGGTCATGGGCGGAAGATAGCCGGGAGAACCGACCTGCGCGCTGGTCCATCGGGTGGTGTTCGCGGGCCAGGGGCGGTCCTTGAGATGCTCAGTCGTCCGTCAGCAACCCCTCCCGCAGCGAGCTTGTGTGGGCAATTCCGGCTGAGTCGGCATTTGCGGTATGCAAGGCAATCGCCTCGTCGATGTAGAGGAGAGCCTCCTCTTTGCGACCCAGCGCGCCCAGGATTGAGGATGCCACCTCCAGACTTCTTCCCGTTTCAGGCGAGCCAAAGCGCAGGGTCGCGCCGCGAGTCAGCCCGCTGGCAGGCGACGATTTGCCGCAAACGTGGAATACAGCGGCGCTATTCCGACAGCGTTGCCCTCTGCGGCGCCCTCGAGTGGAATCCGACCCCGTTTTTGGACTTGGCAGGTCTGCTGCGGGGCCGAGATGTGGAGTAGCGCCCACTGATTCCACGTTCCGGGCAACTCGCCGCGCAGCGGGCGGCGGATTGGGGCGGTGCTGACGGGCTGAACTCGACGTGGGCCCGACGGGATTACTCCGGCGCTGCGCGCCTCCATCAGTCGCTCCCTGCGGTCGCTCGTGTCGAACCTGGGAACGGTTCGAACCCCATCGCGCAAGAAACGAATCAGCCCTGCCGCGCTACGCACGACAGGGCTGATTCGTATGTGGGCCCGACGGGATTCGAACCTGTGACCTCTCGCGTGTGAGGCGAGCGCTCTAAACCGCTGAGCTACGGGCCCGGAAGGGCGCAAATAGTACGGAGGCGGGAGAACGGCGGCAAGCGAAGCTTTCGTGCGGCCAGCCCGCGACGCTCACAAACCCACACTGGCCAGCCCGCAGAGCCCGCGAGCCTCGCAAACTCACAACGACCCAGCCCCAGGAACCCTACGGCGTGGCCACGGCCGGCTGCACCAGCGGCCCGGCAAACAACGGCGTCATCAGCGGAGACTCCTGCAGCGAAGGCAGTTGTGCCCCGCCGCGCACGTAGCGCACCGTCGAAACATTCAACCTGGCCGGCACGGCGGCGTGCGCATCGCTCGGAACGATCTCACGCTCGGCCACGATCTCCGGCCCCGACGCGGGCGTGTTGTATTGGACCACCGCGGTCCCGAAAAGCATGCCCATAATCAGCATGAGGCCGACCGCCGACGTCAACCAGGCCGCCGACCCAAGACTGCCGAACGGGGCGGGACTCCCCAACTGCTCGCGCGCAATCGCCTCCTTCAGTCGAAACTGTAGCTCGCTTGTCCCGTGAGGACAAGCTACCGATTGCGACAGAAGTCGCTTCGCCTGACACAGGCACTGCGCGTGCGCCGCAACCTGCGGATTTGCACGCAAATACTCCTCGAACGCCTTGAGCACTACGGGGTCCATTGCCCCGTCCACGTACTCACAAAGGAACTCGTCCAGTCCTTCGTCGAGGGGTGCCGATTGTTCGCCGTCGTAGCCTTCGGCCATACGCCTTGCTGAGTGGGGATGGAGCGCATACACCGTCACAAAACGCTGGATCCGAAATCCTGCAAAAAATCTGCAGGTGGACTGACAGCGCCGCTCGTCCCAAAGAATCGCCGCCCGTCTGAACTCGATCCATCTTTTGCCTTACGTTCGACACAGATTTGTGACAACCCCGCAAGTCAAACCTCCGTCTATTTATGCGAAGGCACCGATGAGTGTCATCAAGTCCGACAATCCAGATCAGGTGGCCTGGGGAGACTGCCTGAATGGGCAGGGCCGGTGGGAGCGCTCCCGCCGGCCCGCTTTGTTTTAGGGTGTTACCAGGACCCGAGCCCCGATCGGGAGCGCCCGGTATATGGCCCGCGCATCCCGGTCAGACATCTGCAGGACCAGCGGCGGCCGGGGAGCCGGGTCGCCAGCGCCCATCGTCCGCACCAGACGGACACTCGTGCGCAGGTGGTCTACCACCCGGTACCCTGACACCTCCAGCGATCCAAACACGCCGGTGTCGTGGGGTGAGAGCCGGATTTCCCGGCCGTTCTCCAGCACCAGCACGCCGTAGGCAGGATCACTGTCAAGCGGACGCACCCGTGGCGGCTCCGCAGATGCCGTATCCGGCGGCGCTGTGACGTGCTGAATGGGCTCAAACGGCAGCGTTCCCCGGCGACCGGCCAGGGCCGATATCTCGACCATACGAGACGCGCCTCGAAGGCCACGCAGCGGAATCTCCCGCATGACGGCAGCGCCGTGCACCAACTCGGCTCGGGCTTCCCCCACGCGGATGACCAGCGCGAACTCGCCCTGTCGCGCCAGCGTGTTTCGGGCCTCGGCCGCGGTAAGGGCCGGCGCCTCGACAATCCGAAGATGCGGACGGGACAGTCCCGCCCAGAGTACCGTCGCCAATGCCACAACGGCCGCAACGGACAGAAACGCTTGCTTCATCTCAGTACATGTAAACGGGCGCGCCCATCCCCATGGCCATGAACACGGCCTGGAGATCGACGTCACCCAACCGCACGCACCCATGGGTCACGGGCTGCCCCAGCAGTCGCTGGTAGGGTGTGCCGTGAACCAGGTACCCGTCACCCAACGCGAGTGCGTAGCGCCCAAGTACGCCGCGCTCGTAGCGGCTTGGGTGACCGGCGGGGGGAACTGGAAGGCCCGCCTCGACAAACGCCCAGTCGGGCTTGGACCAGACGGGATTCGTGCGTTTGTCCAGTACGCGGAATCGCCCGCGAGGCGTCTGGAACAGCCACGAGCGACCGTCGGCAGCATCCAGCTTCACGTAGCTCCCGGTCGAGCAGATGCCCTCGCGCAGCGTATCGGCGCCAGCCATGAGACGGAAGGTGTTGTCGGTAGTGGAGACCACCAGATAGGGCCCACTCGGCTTGAGCCGATTTGTGGCCGCTTCCAGGCGTGCCACCTCGCGGGCCACCGCGGTCGAATCAGTAGTCCACGTCTCCGAGATCCGGGAAGGCGTCAGGGACGCCAGCCACGGCACAAGAAAAACCCCGGCGAGGGCACCGCACAGGGCACCCGTCAGAACGGGATGGGATGACGACTTCATAGCAGAGCCGGCGCAATGAGCACCGGCGTATCGACAGGAATGCGCGCAAAAAGCCGCGCCATGTCTTCGTTGGTCAGGGCGACGCAGCCGTCGGTCCAGTCACCGCCCTTGCCGCCTTCGCCATGGATTTCGATGAGGCCGCCAATGCGCGCTTGATCCGTCAGCTGTCCGGCTTCCCGGGCTGCACGGAAACGCGAACGATCGGCCTCGTTGGGATAATCAAGGAGCAGCGCCATGTGGTAGCGGGACTGACCGCGTCCGAGCTTTCTCGACACGCGGTACTGCCCTTCCGGCGTGCGCCGGTCTCCCTCCTGCTGCTTGTCGCCCATCCATTCGGCACCGAGCTCGACATGAAAGGTGTCGACGTCGGTCTCAGAGTAGCGGGCCACCAGCAGTCGGCGGCGCTTGTCAACAAGAATCTGGGGGAATCGGGCGATGGACTCTGCGGCGCGCGAAGACGCCAACAGCGAAGCATCCAGAGCGCCGAGACTGTCTTCAAAGGCCTGCAGCAATCCGGTAGCCTCTTCGAGCCGGAGTGAGGCCTCGACGACCTGTCCGGCATCAGAGGCCGCCAGGGCGCGAGCCCTGAGGGCCCGCACCTGCGTCAGCATGTCAACCGGCACCCGGGATCCGGGAAACCGTCGCGCCAGCGAATCCGCCTGCGCCAGGCTGGCTTTCAATCCGGATTGGGTTTCCACGAGATGCGCCACGAGCGAGTCCGACGCCCGGTTCGCCCGCTCGGCGGCGTAGTCGGCCAGCCGCATGGTCTCCTCGGCGAGCTCCCGAACCTCAGCAAAGCGTCCGTACGGCAGCCATCCCGTGGAGTCCAGTTCCGCAAGGACCTGCTGCCAGGTTGCCGAGGCCGCCTCGAAGGCTTCCGGGGCCAGCACTGCGGCACCGGCCGCTTCAGCAGCGGCCAGGCGCTCGCGAGCGGTCCGAACTTCCTCAGCCGGCAGTTGCCGGCTGGAGCTCATCGCCAGAAAAGAACCCGCTGCCAGAAGCAGCACACCACCGGAAATCGATATAAGCGCAAAGCCCGGCCGCACGGGGCGACCGGGCTTTGCCTCACGCTTGCGCGAGGTCACGTTATGAGCGGCGACCGGGGTTGGCCGACTGGATGGCGGTCTCCAGTTCAGCTTTCAGTTCGGCGGCGCGGTCCATCACGGACTGGGCCAGCTGGCGTGCTTCGTGCACGTTGCCGTTCTCCTGTGCCGTGCGTGCCTCGACCAGCGTCGCGGAGGTCGCGGTCAGGTCGGTGCGGATGGAGGCCAGCGCGAAAACGCCGTCTTTGCCGCGGGGAGCCATGCCCATGAGCTGGTTGACCTCAGCGATGGCCGTTTCGACTTCCTGGAACAGGACTTCGTTTTCGGCGGCCATCATCTCTTTGGCCACGGCAGCGCCCGAAGCAGATGAGTCGGCCGTCTGGATCACGAAGGCCAGCAGGGACTCCACGCGGTCATAGTTGCGAACGATGGCGTTGCGGGCGTCCTGGATGGCGATTTCCGCCTCGGCAGCTGCGAAGGAGTCTGCAGCGGCCTGGTACATGTCAACCAGGTAGAGGTTGGCTTCGGCATCCTGGGCGGCCTGAAGGCTGGCTTGAGCCTGGTCGAGGGTATCAACCGGGGCTTTCGCGCAGCCGGCAATGCCGAGGATGGTGATGAGGGTAAGGGTGATTATGGAGAAGCGTTTCATTGCAGTAGTAGAGGTATCCCTTTCGGGATGAGGGAAGAATGCGGCTCGTTGTCGTCCAGACGGACTTAGCCTAGGACCGCAATGATCAAGAGGAGTGCGAGCGCGCTGACCAGCGTGCCTGCCAGGAAGTAGAAGGACCAGGTAGTAATCCGGTCCAGCTCCGGGGAGCTGGGGGGCGGAATCACGCGATGGACCCGCGCCGTGGTGACACGCTGTCTGCGCGCCGTCGTGCGAGGCATGGATGCCTTCAAGGAAGCCGAATCAGGGCTCCCGTCGTCCGGCGGCCGTTTGCCGCATCGGCCGAGTGGCCTGGGATTCAGATGAGCACTTATACGCGGGTTTCGTCCGGCGTATTCAAAAAAACCCGAGGCCGAATAATTTCACAAATCGTCCCTCGTCGCTTCATAAGGGCGATTTTGGCCTCGCCAGACCCTGCCAAACACTGGGAAGAAGGTCGGTCAGCCGCTACTGCCGCAGGGTGAGAGTCTCCGACCATCCTGATTCCCGCTGACTCTTGAAGTGTCTGAGGCGAGTGAATCCTTGACCGGGCACCGCGGTGTATTCGACGCCGTATGCGCCCCCGAACCCGGCCACGTAGTTACGCGAGTCTGAAACAGGTCCCTGCCCAGCGCCGAAGTCGGTCAGGCGGATGGCAGGAATCCGATCGGCGTAATGCCCAACAACCAGCTGTGTCCTCGACATGTAGACGGACAATTCGCGGACCCGCACCGAATCAACCGAGATACCCGTTGGGTCACTTCCCGAGGTCCTGCGATAGGTACCCGTAAATGACTCCTCGATGGTCAGTCGGTAGAGAGCGTCCTTTCGGATACAGGAGTCGGAGCCGGAGTCAGCACCGAGCTCTTCGATGCCCGAGACCGTCCACCGCGCTGTACCCGTCAGGCTCCGCTCGGCCCTTTCAATCCCGTTCCATCCCCAGCCGGACTCGACGTAGTCGTAGGTCCATGACCGGCCATCCTGCAGGGGGACCATGGTCGCAAGCGGATCTACGGATGCACATCCGGGCGCAGTATCGAGAATGAGGCGAGTATGGAGCGTCGACCCGAGCGTTAGACTCGGAACGTACAAGCGACCGTTCCAAAGCATCCAGAAATCGTTGTTGCCTGTGAGCCACAGAGCACGCCCCTGTTTGGCGGGCAGGGTCCAGGAGCGCGGGGCCTGCGACTGTTGACTGCCGCCGGTCAGGACAGACACCGTGACCGTAGGCCCGACGGAAACCTTGAAGTCCGTCGACCAAAGGACCTCTCCCTTCGTATTTGTGGTGATCAGGGGCTCCCCCGAAAACGTGATACGCTCCGAGGCGGCGCTCGATGAATGCAGGGTACCCGACAGGTTGATGACGGAGTACTGCTGCATCAGGGCCCATGGGCCATCCATACTTCCCGCATCCCACTGGTCGAAGAACAGAAAAAGGCCCCTGCTATCGAATCGTGCGACTACGACCGGAGCGGTACTTGGATCATCGGGATCGAACCAGATCAATCCATCCGCCTCCTGATGAACCCCCTCCCATCTGCCGCTGATGGCCTGCTCTCTCCAGGGCCTTGAGCGGCTGTACGCGACCTGGCCTGTCCAGGCAAGTGCGTAGGTGCCATCGGATTCCATTTCGAGGTCGATGGAAGTGATACGCACCAGGTCGGCCCACGACAGGGAGTCCGGCGGCCTGTAGTACCCCCAACTCCCTGCGGCGGCGGGCGCGTGGAAAGACTCGCCGCTTCTCGCAAGGCTCCTCAGGGAAAAGGAACCGGCGCCCCCCTCGAATCCGGCACCAATCTCGCCTCCGTCAGGGTCTGAGTCACTCCAGGGCACCGACACCTCATCGGGTGCGGGAACAGAATCGCAGCCCGTGAGCACCATAGGAAGCAGAAGTAGCGCTGCTGCAACTACGGCGAGTTTATCTGCCACGAGTCGGACGATCATCTGCATCGGAAGCCCACGCCGCTCATGAGTTCCGTGCTGCCGTCGCACATAACAAAGGCCGGCTGGGCATCCACCCAGCCGGCCTTTGTCTTTTTGCAGCGCGCGCGCCTGACTAGTCGTCAGACGACGGCGTATAGATGTCTTTCAGCAGTGCCTGGAGCTTGGTCCGGCCGCGGTTGATGCGGCTCTTGACCGTGCCCATCGGCAGGCCTGTAATGTCGGCGATTTCCTCGTAGGCGAGCTGCTGCACGTCGCGCAGCACCACGACCTCACGGAATTCCTCCGGAATCTGGGCCAGTGCCTCCTGGATGAAGTGATCCTGGATGGTGCTCTCGGCGTGCTTGTCCGGAGAGAACGTCTCGTCCGGAATCTCGACCTCGTACTCCTCGTCGTCGCGGTTTACAGACTGCAGCGAGTACAGACGGCGGCGCTTGCGCTTCCGGTACTCGGAACGCGCAAGGTTACCGGCAATCGTGTACAGCCACGTGCTGTACTTGGCAATTCGACGGTAGGAGTGACGGTTGCGATACACCCGCAGGAAGGTTTCCTGCAGGAGGTCTTCGCACTCCTTCATATCGCCCAGGAAGCGATAGATATAGTTGGTCAGAGGATCCTTGTACCGGCTGACGAGAATGTCGAAGGCTTCGACAGTTCCCATCTGGAACTGGGACATGAGGTCCTCGTCACTCATCGCCATCAGCGCTTCGTAGTGGCGATTGTTCGGATTCACATTGGCCTGAATTCCGAGCTTGCTCGCCTTAACACGCAGCGTGCGCTTCTTGAGTGGGCTGACCCTGGTTGTCGTCTCAGTCATACTGTTGTGTTTTTCGGACCGAAGTCCGAGTGGCGGAAGTCCGCCGTGGATCTATGCCGCGATAGCCGCGTTGGCCTCTCCCCCGGTAATCCGGCGAAGCGCCAGCATCAGAATCAGGCGCTCACTCCGGCTGCTTCCGCCTTTAAGCTCGAAATCAGCCGATGCCAGCGTCCTGAACGCTGTTGCCAGCGCCGACGCGTCAAATCGCTTAAGCGTGTTAAGATACTCCTTCAAGTAGAAAGGTGGGATCCCGACACGTTGCGCCATGTCTTTTTCGCCAAAGCTTTGTCTCTGACAAGATGTCAGAATCCAGAGCTTGGTGAAGAAAGATGTCAGGATTGCAACGATCATCAGAGCCTCTCCACGGCTGTTTGATGCTTGTTGCAACAACCGCTCCGCAATCCGCTGAGCGCGCGCAAACTGGCGTTCTCCCACTGCTTTTTGCAATTCGAAGACGTTGACCTCCCGCGAGTGACCACTCGCCTGGACAACATCGTCTGCCGAAATGCGCTCTCGGTCCCCAGCGAACGTGAGCACTTTTTCGATCTCCCGTACGGCCTTCTGCAGATCGGAGCCTACATACTCCGCCAGCATCTGAACCGCCCGGCCTTCGATCTCGCGCCCACGTCGCCTGACTTCACCTTCGAGCCAGCGCGGCAGCTCGCGGTCGTACAACCGCTTGCAGTCCACCGCGACTCCCTGCGCCTTGATGGCGCGATACGGGTGATGCGCCGTGTTCACCTTGCCTGAGGCCACAAGGACCACCACCGCGGTCGGATTCGGCTGCTCGGCATAGGCCTTGAATCGCTTGTTTTCCGACAGTTTGTCGAAATCGCGCACAATGACCAGCCGACGCTGCGCCATCACGGGATAGCTGGCACACAGGGCAAGCACCTTCTGGACATCGGTCTCGGGACCGTACACAATGTCCATATTGAAGTCCCGCTCGTGGGGCTGCACCGCATGCTCGATGGCCAGGCGCTGCAATTCGTCCACGAAATACCGCTCCTCGCCGTACAGGAGGTACAGCGGCTTGAAGTTGCCGTGCCGGAAGGCAGTGGCAGTATCGTCGTAGGACGAGCTACGAGCCATGTAAGGAAGCGGTCTGGCGGTAGAAACCTACCTACGGAAGTATGACATCCCAGTGACAGGCACGTTGCTGGGTTGCCGCACTTCCGTTGGCGTTACTTCATTATAACGGCCAAAACGTCCATCCTAGTGTCCGCCCGGCGGCCCATATCGCCTCTTGCCCGAAAGTTGACAACGGGACGGGCGTCGCCGCCTCACCGGGAAGCCCTACATCTTGGAAACCCGAGGTGCGCCCATGGCGGCCTCATTGAGTCGCAGACCAACCTCGCGGAGCTGAGCCGCGTCCGCCTGCGTGATCCGGTAGCACACGTCCAACCGCTCAGAGTCCAGTGCCGTGGCCCGCAGTTCCTGCAGGGTGCGCTTCCTGAGCGCACCCACCTGGCGTAACAGGTCTGCCGGAGTGTCGGACGACGGAAACTCCACAGGCTCCAGGCCAAGTGCTGTTCGATGCTCGTCGGCCTCTCTGGAGGCCATCGCCCGATACATCTCCCTCAGGGTCGTCGACCCCGGCGGCCGGGCATCCCAAAGCACATCAGGAATCAGCCCGAGAACCACCTGCTGCGCCTCAAGCTCATCGACCAGATACGCCATCTGGTCCAGCACCTCGTCCTGACGACTCACGTCAGTGGGCGCCGCCCGACGTAAGCGCCTTCAGAAACGGGCGGTTATGCAGGGAATGACGGTTGTTCTCCTCCGGGTGGTCCCACACCTCGTCGCCGAACTGCGGATTGCGCTGCTTCGCCAGCCAATCCAGTCGATCCTTGAGGCGCTCCTTCGGCACCAGCAGACGATCCATGCCGAAGATCGCCTCCTCCCGGTCGTGGAAGGTCAGATCATATTCCTTGGACATGATGATCGCTTCTTCCGGGCACACTTCCTCACAGAAGCCGCAGTAGATGCACCGGAGCATGTTGATCTCGAACCACTCGGGCTCGCGCTCCTTGGGGCCCTCAATCTCATGGCTCTGCATGGAGATGGCCATGGGCGGGCAGGCGCGCGCGCACAGGTTGCAGGACACACAGCGGGGCTTGCCCTCTTCCTCCACCAGCACCGGGCGGCCGCGATAGGCATCCGGCGGATACCACTGCTCGTCGGGGTACTGGAAGGTGTACAGCGGGTCGCGCATGCGCCGCGCCGAGTAGCCTAGGCCTTTCAGTACTTCGGGGAGGTACAGCCGCTCCCAGAAATTGAGCTTGCGCTCGTCCTTCTTGGCTGTGATCTGTGGGGTGCCGCCCATGGGCTGGAAACGATTCGTGAGTCGGGAATCTACAACGGCTGTGGCCGTCCGTGGGACCGCGCAGCGGATTTCAACGCCGCTTGACTACTTCTTTCTGGCCGATATGGTCAGCGGTACGCCCTCAAAGTCGAAGGCTTCCCGAAGGCGGTTCTCAAGGTAACGCCGGTAGTCCTCCCGAATGCCCTTCGGCTGGTTGGTGAAGAACACAAAGACGGGCGGTCGGGCCTTGGTCTGGGTGGCGTATTTGATCTTCACCCGAGCGTTCCGATACATCGGCGGCCCGTGGCGCTCGATGGCGGGGAGAATGACTTCGTTTAGCTTCGCGGTGGGGATCCGTTTGTCCAGTCGCTCCGACACGGCAAGCACGGTTTCCAGCAGCTTGCCGGTTCGCTGGCCGGTCACGGCAGAGAACGTGACGATGGGCACATAGTCCAGCGTCTTGAGCCGCTCGCGGATCTGGCGCTCGTAGTCGCGCACCGTGTTGGTCTCCTTCTCAACGAGGTCCCACTTGTTGAGGCCGATGACCAGACCCTTGCGCAGCTCCTCAGCGCGCTTGAGCACCTTGATGTCCTGCGACTCCAACCCTTCAACCGAATCCAGCAGCAGCACCGCGATGTCGCAGCTCTCGATGGCCCGCTCCGTGCGCAGCAGCGCGTAGAACTCGACATTTTCCCGAATGCGGGTGCGCTTGCGCAGGCCGGCCGTGTCGACGAGCACGATCTCCCGGCCGTGGTACTTCATGACCGCATCGACCGCGTCCCTGGTAGTGCCGGAGATCTCGGTCACGATGGACCGCTCTTCTCCCAGCCACGCGTTGGTCAAGGATGATTTGCCGACGTTGGGACGGCCGATGATGGCCACTCGAAGGCGGTCATCTTCCTCTTCCTCGTGATCAGGCAGCAGTTCGACGACAGCGTCCAGCAGGTCCCCTGTGCCCATGCCGTTGATGGAGCTGGCGGCGAACACCTCTCCAACGCCCAACTCGTAGAACTCGGACGCCTGCCAACGACGCTCCTCGTTGTCAGCCTTGTTGGCCAGGATCAGCACGGGCACGCCGGATTTGCGCAGCAGTGCAGCGACGTCCTGGTCCAGATCCGTAACCCCCACCGTCACGTCCACCACAAACATGATGGCGTCCGCTTCCTGAATGGCGATGGCCACCTGCTCGCGAATGGCCGCTTCAAACCGGTCCTCCGAGTGTGCGACGAAACCGCCGGTGTCGACAACCGAGAACTGCTTTCCGGCCCACTCTGCGTGCCCGTACACGCGATCACGAGTCACGCCCGGCTGGTCGTCCACGATCGAGTCGCGGCTCTCCGTGAGCCGGTTGAAGAAGGTGGATTTGCCGACGTTGGGTCGGCCTACGATGGCGAGCAGTGGCATGACCGCTTCCACCTGAGGGCGGACCGGCCGTTCCGTAGCGGCGGCGAATTCGCCGGGAAGGCTAGGCTACGTGGCGATGCCACTTTCCACGCTTGAAGCGCAGGAGAATGCTGCGGGCCTGATCCAACTCGGCACCGGCAAAAGGCATCTTGCGCCGGAAGAAGTCACTGAATCCCGGAAGATGCGCGCCGCCCGTGTTGAAGAAGCCCATCTTCCACTCACCGAACGACCGCTTTGTGACGTGTGTCTTCGCCAGCAGTAGCACGTTCCCATGCCTTCGGTCGCGTTCGATGCGGCGGTAGATGGAGTCCACGGCGGCCTCAGGCCCCTCCAGTACCTGGAGAAACGATCCCTGGTCATATACCAGCATCCCGGTGACATTCGCCCGTTGATTGTTGACCCGCGCCTTGGCCAGCAGCGCCTGCAGATCGGCCTCGCTGAACGGAACGGTCGCCGCGCTGGCGTAAATCATCTGAATCATGGCGGCCTCCTGGTGGGTGTGCTCCCGGGAGGTATCGGCTACCGGCCGGCCAATTTTCAGTTTTGGGTCTCTACCGCTCTCTTCGCTCTCTCAATTCGGAGCCGGGCCGGGCACATCACTTGTATCGGGTCGCTGAGCGCGCGGCAGCCAGATCGGGTCTCCGTCGAAGCCCTCAAGCCGGGTCACGCGCTGCAACCCGGTACCGTCTGCCTGCATGGTGAACACTTCCCAGTCCCCATCCCGAACGCCGCCGAATGCGATCTGCCGTCCGTCCGGCGACCAGCGTCCCACCAGCTCATTCTCAGGTGTGTCGGTCAGTTGTCTGGGTGCACCCTCAGGACCTCGTTTCGAGAACAGGTCGGCGTTGCCGTCCTCGTATCGGTAGTAGATGAGTTCGCGCCCGTTCGGGTGCCATGCAGGGTGGCCCTCCATCGCGGGATGGGTCGTCCATGGCCGGGTCTCACCGGTCGAAACGTCCACAACCCAGATGTCCCGGTTTCCGGTCCGGGCACTGGTATAGGCCACACGCGAACCGTCCGGCGAGAAAACAGGCTGGGTGGCCGTCGAGTCTTCGACCAGCCACCGCCCCTCGGAGGCAGACATGCCGCGAAGCCCTCCGTCGATGATGACGATCCCTGTCGCCACGCGATACACCCAGTCTGACCCGTTGAAATCAGGCGTCTCTTCCTCATGCCGACCCGGTGAATTGGTGCGCCGTGACTGCCACCATACGGGGTCGGTGTGCCTCGTTTGCGCGCGACCGTCCCTTACCGTCGAATAGAGGATCATGTCCGACCGAAACCGGGCTCCGAACATGCCCCCCTCCTCAAACGTCACCTGCTCCAGCGCTGAGTCCGCCCGCACCCGCCAGATCTGGGACCCGCTTCCGCGGTCGGACAGAAACGCCACGTCGTACTCCTGCGCGCACCCGGCCAGGGACAGCAGCCCCGCCATCGCCCATACAATCCTGTTCACCCGATCAGCGCCTCTGTCAATCGATCGATGTCCGCTTCGGTAGAAAAGTAACCCGGCGAAACGCGCATGCGGTCGCCACTGAGCGTGACCACCACGCCGGAAGACGCAAGACGCTCCCGCACTTGGTCGGGCTCTGAGAGCCTGAATGTGACGATGCCGATGGCGTCGGGGTCGGGAGAGATGCACTCGAACCGGGCTCGTGGCAGCGCCCGGATCAACCGCCGGTTGAGCGCCACTGCATGGTCCCGAACGCGCTCCGGCCCGATGGCCAGCAGCCGTTCCAGCGATTCATACGCCGCGCAGTAGCCGATGTAGTTGGGATGTCCCGCCTCATAGCGGCGGGCCGTGGAAGACGCGCTCCAGGAATACGCCTCCTCCAGCTCAGGCCCCCAGGGCGCATAGCCGTGGCGAGCCCTGCCAGGGTACATGCGGTCGGGCAAGGCCTCTCCCTGGACCTCCTGCCGCACGAACAGAAAGCCCGCGCCATAGACACCCAGCAGGTGCTTGTAGCCGTTACAGGCCGCCACGTCCACTCCGAGCTCACGCAGGTTCAGGGGCATTGCGCCGGCGGCCTGGATGATGTCCGCGTAGAGCAGGCCACCCCGCTCATGCACCGCATCAGCCAGCACCCGCACGTCCTCGATGTGTCCGTTGATGTTGGACACGAGGCTTACGCATACCAGCGCCGTGCGCGCGTCCATGGCCTGCACCATGCGCTCCGCAGAAACCCGCCAATCCAGCGCACGCACAATGCGCACATCCACGCCCGAGTGCCGCAGCCCCAGAAGGTTGTTCAGCGAGCCCATAAAGTGCAGGTCGTTGGTGACCACGTTGTCCCCGGCCCGAAGCCGGTCCATGACCCCGTCGATGGCTATCTGCTCGCCGGCCTTGGTGCAGTACACCAGTCCGATCTCCGGCTCGCGCGCGCCGACCAGCTCTGCAAAGCGGCCACGAACGCCCTCCTGCACGGCGCGCAAGTAGTCAGAGCGCCCATCGCCCGGACCCTCTTGCTGGAACGCGACACCCACGTCCATGCCTGCGGAGGCAAACCGGGCCAGCGGACCCATGGACGCCATGTTCAGCCAGACGGTGTGCTCCAGCATGGGAAACTGGGCACGGAAGTCAGCCGACCGACCGGCGGCAAGCCCGGCGAGAGCCGGAGCCAACGACGATGCCAGAAATGCTCTGCGGTCCATGACGACAACCCGGTGGGTGTGCCGTCATGGTACGCATTGCCGTCGATCAGCGGCGGTTTCTACGGCTTCCGCCGGATCTGCGCCGGCCACCGTTGGGTCGCCCGGAGGCGCCCGATGTCCTTCCGCTGCCGGACTGATTGCCGCCGCGGCCGCTGCGCGATCCACCACGACCGTTGCTCGGCGAGCCTGCATTGGCCCCACGGGCGTGCAAACTGGCGATGCGCTCGTCGTGAAAACGATGCTCGCCGTCCACTTCGACGGACTGCCGAATGGTGCGTTCGATATCCCGCAGGTAGTCCACCTCGTCCGCATCGCAGAAGGAAACCGCGTACCCTTCGGCTCCCGCGCGGGCTGTTCGCCCGATGCGGTGCACGTAGCTCTCGGGAATGTTGGGCAGGTCGAAATTGACCACGTGACTCACGTCCTCGACGTCAATGCCGCGCGAGGCGATGTCAGTCGCTATGAGCGCGCGCACCCGGCCATCCCGAAAACCCCGCAACGCACGCTGCCGGGCCGTTTGCGATTTGTTGCCGTGGATCGCGTCGCACGAAACACCTCTCTTGTCCAGGTACTTGGCGACTCGGTTGGCGCCGTGCTTGGTGCGCGTAAATACAATGGCGCGGTCCAGCGCCGGATCACGGAAGAGCTCTTCGAGAAGCTGCTTCTTGTCCGCTTTCTGGACGAATAGCACACGCTGCGAGATGCGCTCGGCTGTGGTCGATTCCGGCTTGACCGCCACCTCGACGTGCTTGTACAGGATCTCGCCGGCCAGGCCCTGAACGGCCTTGGGCATGGTGGCTGAGAACAGGAGGTTCTGCCTGCGGCGAGGCAACTCACGCACCACGCGCTGCACGTCGCGCACGAAGCCCATGTCCAGCATGCGGTCGGCTTCGTCGAGCACAAAAAACTCGACGTGGTCCAGGTACAGATGCTCCTGATCCATGAGATCAAGAAGGCGACCCGGCGTCGCGACAAGCGTATCGACGCCGCGACGCAGCGCATCGACCTGCCGCTGCTGGCCGACACCCCCGTAAATCACCGTGTGGCGGTGTCGCAGGTGGGCGCCGTACGTCTTGAGGCTGTCCCCGATCTGGGCGGCCAGCTCGCGCGTGGGCGTTAGAATCAGGGCCCGGGGAGATCGTGTGGTCGGACGCTCGTTGCGGGCCGACAGACACTGGAGAATCGGAAGGGTAAATGCGGCAGTCTTGCCGGTACCGGTTTGGGCCACCCCGAGCACGTCCCGCCCCTCGAGCGCCGGCGGAATGGCCTTGGCCTGGATGGGGGTCGGATTGGAGTATCCCTGCGCCTTGACAGCGCGCAGGATGGGCTCGCTGAGAGCCAGATCAGAGAAGGTCAAAAGAGAGAAACGTCGAGCTCCTGTGCGCCGGTTCACGGCTGCAGTCAACCAAGGTCGGAGCGAGATAGATGCCCGCAGCGCGCGTCGGCAGCGGGACCAGAAAATTTGGGGACCCGGGGAAGAGACGATCTGATATGCTAGGCGCCTGCGCGCAATCGCCGGGTCGGTGTGCCGTAAGTATCGGCCGGGGACTCGAAACCCTGAGTTCCGGGCGGGTTCCCTACAGTCCGGAGGCTCTGCCACCCCGGCGGCCCGGTCCGGCCCCTATGCCCGCTCCTTGCGTTCCAGATAGAGGGCGCGCATGAGCATGTAGGCCGTCTCTGCCGTCTCGGTGGTAAACCAGTAATTGATCCCCGCCCCGACCGCGGCGCCAGCAATTGGAACGGCCTGAGCCAGCTTGCGGCCGAGAATGTTCTTGGCAATCTCCCTGGGCAAGTGCCGATTCTGCTCGCGGAAGCTTCCGCTGACGCGTCCGCGATACTCCTGGTCCCGGGCCAGGGCCGCACCGGCCACGGAGGCTTCGCGCATGGCATCGTTCTTGGCCTCCTTCGAGTTGGAGGCCGCCACGTTGAAAATGGACAACACCAGGGGCCGGTAGTCCGGGCCGTTCATGGCGAAACCGTAGCTGGCCCCAATTTGCTGGATCAGTCTGAGGTTGATCGTGATCAGCAGCGGAATGTCGGCGGCAATCAGGAACGCCCCTCCCAATCCGGTGCCTCCACCCTCCAGCGCCGCCAAGAGCGCGTTCTCGGTGGTGTGGCCTTTTGCGATGGGGTCGAGGTTCTCCAGGGGCACATCGCGCAGATCCTCGATGCGCTCCGCCTTGATTCCGCGCTCCTGCGCCTGTTCCAGCACGCCAGAGACATCGTAGGTCCACTCGGAGGCATCGTTCAATAGCGACAGCATGCTGCTGACCACCTCGTCCACCTGCGACTCGATGTCTTCGGTGATGACCCGTTTGACCACCCAGTCCATCGGCTGCATGGCCCAGTTGAGGACCTTGGAGACGATGCCCGCATCGCCGTGTTGCCAGGCCTCGATTTCGCGGCGGGCAGTGCGTTCGTATTCCGTAAGGCGCATCAGTGCAAAGGTGGTTCGGGGGGCAAGATACCGTGTCCTCGGCGTCAAGGGGCGCTCCAGTGTACCCCGGACGCGAAACACGTGTTGCAGGGACGACTAATTTCTCGCGATCCCCCAACCTTTTGACGGCCTTCCGTAGAGAAACGCCATCATGCGGTTTCTGCTCGGACTCTTCCTGCTGTTTGCTCTCTTTCCCGACCCGGCCCACGGCCAGTCCGAGGAGCGCGTGGGACTCGTTCTGTCTGGTGGCAGTGCAAAGGGCTTGGCGCACATCGGCGTGCTGCGCGTGCTGGAAGAAGCGGGTATCCCGATCGATGTGGTCAGCGGCGCGTCGATGGGGGGTGTCATCGGTGGGCTACACGCGATCGGGTACACATCCGCAGATCTGGAGCGGGTAGTGACGGAGAACGACCTCAGCGAGTACTTCTCCGACACCCGCGCCCGACGCAGCCGCCAACTCGAGGGACGGCTGGCCGGCCGGGGTACCCTGATCGCGCTGCCCATGGACGGCCTGGAACCACGCCTTCCCGGCGGTCTGCTGGCAGGTCAGGAGGTGTCCGCCTTTCTCTCGCGGCTTACCTGGGGATACCATCACGTTGAGGACCTGAGTCGCCTTCCGATCCCGTTTGCAACGGTCGCGACAAACCTCAATACGGGAGCCGCGACCACGCTTCGGAACGCCTCGCTGCCTGAGGCCCTGAGAGCCAGCATGTCTCTGCCCAGCGTGTTCGTGCCCGCTGATCTGAACGGCACCTTGTATCTGGACGGCGGCATGTCCCGAAACCTGCCGGCTGTCGAGGCGCGCAACCTGGGGGCGACGGTGCTGATCGGCGTGGACGTCGGCACACAGCCGTCCGATATCCAGTTCGAGCAGCCGTCCCTGCTGGATGTTCTCAGTCATGCCTCCTTCTATCAGAGTCTGCGTGACGACCAGGAACAGCGGGAGCTCATCGACATCCTGATCCGACCGGAAACGGCCGGCCTCAGCGTGACCGGATTTGAGGCGGCGCCGACCTGGATTGCCCGCGGCGAGGAGGCGGCCCGCGCGGCGTTGCCCCGCATTGAGGCCCTGGTGGACTCGCTGGGCATTGCCCGAAGGGTGCCAAGCATGCCTCCGGCGCCAGCCGATTCCCTGCACGTAATCAGCGTGCACGTGGACGGCGCCGACCTCGAGACCGCCGCCATCGCCCGATCCGCGTTCGCACTGGATGCCCCGTTTACGGCCACCCGGGACCTCATGGAAGCCGGAGTGCAGCGAGTCTACGGCACCGGCCTGTTCAGCCTGGTGACCTATCGCATCATTCGCACCCAAAGGGGCGCAGAGGCCATACTCCGGGTAGTGCCCGAAGCAGCCCCGGACCGGCTCGGTTTCGGGCTTCGCCATGATTCGGAGTTTGCCACCCAGCTGTTGTTCACGTTTCTGCGTCGCACGTTGGGCGGCCTCGCGTCCACCACCGAAATGCGATTGCGAGTCGGCGAGCTCTCCGAGCTCTCCGTAGGCCACATCAACCGGTTCGACAACGGCTGGACCGGCGGGATCAGACTGGGCTACTACGGTGCCCCGGTCGATCTCTTCCTTCCGGACGGTTACGCGGCATCCCTGGGCGTAAACGCCAACGTGCCCGTACAGCAGATCAGCCTCGAACTGTTGTCCGTGCTCGGATTCTGGGGACGACCTGCGGGGCGGGGCACCCTGGTCGGGCTCGCGGCCCAGGGGGACCTGGTTGGAGCACGCAATGCCGTGGCGACCATCCTGACCTCTGAAGACGGCTCCCAGGGGTCCCTCACGGCGGACGCCGATCACGCGGTACTCTCAGGAGGCCTCTCACTGGTTTCCGATACTCGAAACACGGCCTACTTCCCGACGCAGGGTGGCGAGATCGTGCTAGATGCCCGCATTGGCTACTCCGCCGCGGAGCCCGTCTGGTCGGGCGACGAAGACCCCAGCCACCTGGTGTCCCTTCTGCGACTTCGCGCCTCGCGCCACCTGCCGATCACCCGATACTGGAGCGTGAGGGTGGGAGCAACGGGCTACCGCGCCACCGGAGAGCGGCTGCCGCTGAGCTACTACAGCTTTATCGGCGGCTCGCAGCCGGCAGACGTGCTGCCTGGCTCCTTCCTGCCTCTCCTGGGCGTGCCGCGCCATGCGCGTTTCGGCAGGGCCTCCTGGACGGGCGCAGTGACTGTGCAGGCTGAGCTGGATGAAGGCGTGTTTCTGCGCGGCACGCTGAATGCTGGCACCACCTACTCCCTGCTCACCACCGCTGAGCGTGGCGCTCTGGATGAGGTAACCGACTCGCTCCGGGAGCCCCCGATTCTGGGCGGTGCAGTGGAAATCGGACTGGAGAGTCCACTCGGCCCACTCCGGTTGTTCATGGCTACCAGCGGCGCCGATCCGGTTCCGGGTGTAGGCTTCTCGTTCGGGCACACGTTCTAGCGCGCCCGGCTGCCTACGACATCATGTGGTACTTCTTGAGCAGCCGGTACATGGTGGCACGGCCGATGCCCAGCTCGACAGCAGCCCGGTCCACGTTGCCGTCACACAGCCTGTAGGCACGCTCCACGGCGCGGCGCTTCAGATCCTCCAGGGAGACGATGTGGTCCGAATCGGCCCCAAGCGAGATGCCGGACACCGTCGGGCCGTCACCCTCAGCGGGCACTCCGTCCTCGTCAAAGTCCGGGGTCACGAACTGCGTCTCCGCCGCTTCGGCAAGACTCATGCGGTCTGCCCACGGCGACACGGCGCCTCCGTTGCCCAACATCAGGTCTGCGGCCGAAATCTCCTCAGCGTCGGAAAGGAGAATGGCGCGTTCGACAGCACTCTTCAGCTCACGCACGTTGCCCGGCCATGAGAACGTGGCAATGGCGTGGCGAGCGGCTTTCGAGAACCTCTTGCCCTTGAATTCCTGGTGGGCCTTCGTGTACTCCTTCAGGAAGTAGTTCGTAAGCACGATCACATCCTGCCCACGCTCGCGCAGCGGCGGGAGCGGAATCGGGTACTGGAACAGCCGGTAGTAGAGGTCCTCGCGAAACTTGTTGTCCCTGATCATCTCCACCACATTCTTGTTGGTGGCGCTGATCACGCGGGCGTCGAAGTTGATGGTCTCATTGCCACCGACTCGGGTCAGTTCGCCCTCCTGCAGGGCACGCAGCAGCTTGGCCTGCAGGTCCAGGTCCAGTTCGCCGATCTCGTCCAGGAAAATGGTCCCGCCGTCCGCCTGCTCGAACTTGCCGATCTTGCGGGCATGCGCGCCGGTGAAGGAGCCTTTCTCGTGCCCGAAGAACTCACTCTCCATAAGGTCCCGCGGGATCGCCGCACAGTTGACGACCACAAAGGGACCACGCTTCCGCGTCGATCCGTAGTGAATGGCCTTGGCCACCAGTTCCTTGCCCGTGCCTGACTCGCCCTGGATGGCCACCGTCAGATCGCCGCGAAGAGCCTTCTGGATCATCTTGTAGACCTTCTGCATGGCCGGGCTTTCGCCGATCAGCCCACGCACGGAATACTTCTGCGACACCTCCTCGCGCAGGGTGCTCACCTCGCGCTCCAGCTTCACCTTGTCCAGGCAGTTCTTGACGATGGCGTCCAGCTTGGAAAGGTCGTCCTGCCCCTTGGTGATGTAATCGTAGGCCCCGATGCGCATGGCCTCCACGGCAGTCTCCACCACACCCTGGGCCGAAACCATGATGATCGGCAGATTCGGGCGGCGGGACACGATGCGGCGTAGCACCTCAATGCCGTCGATACCGGGCATCATGATGTCACACAGGATCAGATCCGGGTTCTTGACCATGTTGCGCAGCAGCTCCTCACCGCTGGAGAAAGTCTCCACCTCGTACTGCGGGTTCTTGTCGAGCCGGTAGCTCAACATCCGCGCGTAGTGCCTGTCGTCGTCTACTACAAAGATCCGGTATTTCATGGCCGAGGGGCTGGGTTGCTGTGCACTGGGGGCACGGTTCAACCCGAGGTATCGGCCACGCGGCGAAATCTTAAAATGAGACGGCAGACGGGCGATGCGGTCCGCGCCAGCCCGACCCGGGTCGTCACCCCGGAATCAACACCAGTCCCAGCACGCCAACGATGTAGCAGTACACCGCGAAGTACTGCAGCTTGCCGCGGCGCACGAAGTCCAGCACCAAGTGAATGGCAGCGATGCCGCTGACAAAGGCTATCGCCGTGCCCGTGACTATCGGCACCCAGTCCACGGAGGACGCCTGCATCAACTCACCCGTCTTCAGCACCGTAGCGCCGATCACCACCGGCAGGAGCATCAGGAATGAGAAGTTGGCCGCCTTCTCGGGCTCCACATCCATGTACAGGGCCGTGCAGATGGTGGAACCGGAGCGGGAGATCCCCGGAAACATGGCCATCGCCTGAGCGGCGCCAATTACCAGCGCCTTGAGCGGACCCACCGGCTTCTCTCCGCCGCTGCGCCACACAGTCAGCAGCAGCAAGGTACCCGTTACCAGCAGCATGCCGGCCGCGAATCGCGGACTCGAGAACGCGGCTTCTATGGGATCCTTGAACAGCACGTACGCGAGTCCGGTCGGGATGAGTGTCAGCAGGATGAGCATGGCCAACCGGAAGTCCTCGCGCTCCCGATAGCTCTCCACCAGTCGCCCCGGAGCAGCCAGGGAGCGCAACGTCTCCATGATCAATCCGACGATGCGCTCCCGATATACCCAGATGATGGACAGCGCAGTGCCGAAGTGCACAAACACCTCGAACACCACATCGCCCTCGGCCTCAAGGCCCAGGACGTGCGCACCCAACACCAGGTGGCCGGATGAGGAGACCGGCAGGAATTCGGTGAGGCCCTGCACCAGGCCCAGGATGAGTGCTTCCCACCATGTCATGGGCGACCTCCCGGGATGAAGCGCGGCGGGTGCTGGCGATGCCAGTCGGTGCGCTGCTGATAGGCGATGGCGGCGTCAAGCAGAAGGCCGTCATCGTAGAGGCCGCCGATCAGGCTGATGCCGGTCGGCAGGCGCGCTTCCGGCCGGTCATCCGGTGATCGGTAGCCGTTCTTGAGTGTGATCGCCGGCTGTCCGGTCAGGTTGGTGATGGCCCCGCCCGCGCCGCTCGGCGCGATCAGCAGGTCAAACTCCTGCATGAGGGAATCCATGCTCATGATCAGTAAGGCCCGGTGCCGGTTGGCCTGGATGTATTCGGCGGCTGGAATGAAACGAGACTGGCGCAGTGAATTGGCTCGGGATGAGGAGCTCTGCCAGGAAAGCGAATCGTCCAGATTCTCCTGCAACAGCTGGTCGAACACCGCGCCGGATTCGCCCCGGATAACCGTTGAGATCACGCCGCTCCAGTTCACGGGACCCGGAAATGCAACGGAATCCACCTGCATGCCCATCGCCCGAAAGACCTCCATCGCTGCCCGTGCGTTGTCCCCGGTGGCCGTCGAGTCCCGATCGAACGCGTCTTTGACGTACCCCAGCCGGACCGAGGACCAATCTCGCCCCTGGCCCACCTGCACCGGGGCGTTGACCGTGGATGGGTCTTCCGGGTCCTGCCCGAGCATGCCCGAAAACGCGATGGCGCAATCCAGTGCCGTGCGACACATGGGCCCGATCTTGTCCAGCGACCACGACAGGGTCATGGCCCCCGCCCGGGAGACCATTCCGTAGGTAGGACGCAGTCCGGTGAGGCCGTTTCGGGTGGACGGCGAGATGATGGACCCCCACGTCTCGGTCCCGATGGCCCAGGGCACGAGTCCGGCAGCCGTTGCTGAGCCCGGCCCTGCCGAAGATCCACTGGCTCCGGTGGTGGAATCCCACGGCGTCATCGTGCGGCCGCCGAACCATCGATCGCCGCTGGCCAGCTCCCCGCTGGTGAGTTTGGCGATGAGCACGGCGCCTTCCTCATCCAGCCTTCGGATCACGGTCGCCGTACGATCAATCACCTGGTCCCGGTACGGGCCCGCGCCCCACGTCGTTGGATAGCCGGGCACGGCCAACAGATCCTTGGCGCCGTACGGAATGCCGTGCAGGAGGCCTCGCCAGGTGCCGGCCGCAATCTCGCGATCCGCAGCCCTTGCCTGCGCCAGAGCGCGATCCTCCAGGAGGGTGACCACAGCCTGCAGTTCGGCGTCGTGGGCCCGCAACCGGTCGATGTAGTACCGGGTCAGTTCTTCAGAGGTGACCGCGCGCGTCCTCAGAAGGGAAGCGAGCTCGGCAACCGTAAGGAAGGCGAATTCCCGGTCTTCCGGAACGCGTGCCTCCGGGAGTCGCACATCAAAGCTGCTGGTGCCCGTGGGCATGACGAACCCCGGCGGCCTTGGCTCGAACCACAGCGCCGGCGCCACGGCATTGTCCAGCGGATGCTCCCTGAGCTCTGAATAGCTGCGCAGATTGCGCTCCAGATTGCGCCGCATGGTGCGCAATTCCTCATCCGTGAAGTCCAGGCCGGCCACTTTCTGGGCGCCCTGTACATCGCGCTTGGAAAATGGCTCTGAGGATCCGCAGCCAACCAGGAAGCCTGCGATCAGAAGGAAAAACGCACTACGCATCGGTGGCGTCGGGGGGCAATTGGGGCGGCACAATCAGGACCTCCTCGCGCTCGACCAACACGGTGCCGGGCGGGGCTTTGCGGGGGCTGCGAACATACTTCCTTTCAGCGACGATTACCGGTGCGAGCCCGGATCCACGTGCCTTCGAAAACCAGGCGGCGATGGAGGCCGCCTGCTCCAGGACGTGCCCGGGTGGTTTGCCGGATTTCTGCGGTCGCCGCAGAACCGTATGCGAGCCCGGCACGCCGCGCGCATGCAGCCACAGATCGTGCTTGCGGGCATCGCGGAAGGTCAGACGATCGTTTTGCTTTGCGTTGCGACCCACCCACACCTCGTGATCGCCGTCCAGCCTGAAGACACGGTACGGCACGTCTGACGCAGCCGATTTGTCCCTACGGCTCGGCAGGTGATCTGCGTGGCGCTTCTCAAATGCCCTCAGGCCTTTCAGGTCTTCCACGTCCTGAAGCTCGCTGAGCATGGATCCGGTCGCGGAGGCCCGTGCCTCGGCTGCTGCGAGTCGTCGTTCCGCTTCCTCCCGCGCCCGACGGCTCCGGCGAGCGCGATCGTAGTACCGGTTCGCGTTCTCCAGCCCCGAAAGCGCCGGGTCGAGCGGTATGGTGACGGTCTCTCCGGCCCCGAAGAGGTCAGCCAGCGCCACCTGCTCGCGTCCGGGCGACGACCCTGCTTCGGTGGCCATGAGCAGGTGACCCCATCGCTCGTAGCGATCCGCGCGGGACGGGCGATGGATTTCGCGGCTCATCGAGGCCAGGGAGTCGGCGGCCTTGCGAGCTCTCAGTTCGACATCTCTGACCAGGGGTTCGTAGCGACTCCTGAAGGCACGATCCGAAAGGGAGGCCCGAACCAATGCTCGCACGGCGGCATCCACGGACTCGAACGGCTCCGGCTCGGCCGGCGGAGTCGTGAAGCGGATCAATCCGAGCGCGAGCGGAGACCGGCCATTCCGATACACAGCCGGGGCCGCGGCTTGGAGCGCGTCCTCCCGCACGGATCCCACCGCGTTGCTGAGGGACTGAAAGTCGTTCGGCCCCGCCAGACAGGCGTCTGCAATCTTGAGTTCTGCGCGCGCAGCAACCTCCTGCGCCATCCACTGATCGAACAGCGGAACGGCCCTAAGCACCGCACGGGCGATGGGCTGCGCGCCCGTAGGCCAGCGGTCCGCCAACTCCTCCGCCGTGACGGGGTCGGGGGCGGGACGGCCGAGCGGCAGTTCTGCGGGTCCCACGTTTTCGCGAAATCGCTCGATCACGGCACCCTGGCCATCGCCTAGAAAGACGTTTGCGCGCGAACCGAAGAGCTGGGTGCGAAGCAGGAGGCCGTTCGAGATCCGGATATCCAGCATGCGGTCCCGATCGGCGACCGCCACGCCGTCGACGGCGTGACCGTGCAGTGCCCGGAACAGCGGCGTGACGTTTCGTCGAGGTTTGCCGGCCCCGTCCTGCCGAAAGACAAACGTACTGCCGGGTCGTACGGAGATCCGAAGTGAAGCCTCGCCTGCCCCGTCAGCGAGCAATAGCGTCAGCTCGTCCCGGGAGGACGAATAGGCATCCTCGATGCGCCACCCGCGCAGTGAGCCGTTCCATTCACGCGCGAGCGCGCGCAACGTGTAATAGCCGAGCAGCACTCAGTTTGCCTTGGCGGGACGCGAGCGAGCTTCGGCAATCATGGAGAGGACCCAGATGACTGCCCATCCGCCGGCCGCCCAGAGCTGCCCCGCGTACAGCAGGAGACCCACATTGGCGGCGTACAGCACGTGGAAGAACCATGTCGGCACGCCCTGAGAGCGCACGGGCACGTTCCCTGCCACCGCGCCCAGCTTCAGCAAAAGCATGAGCCCGGTATAGATCCACACCACCCAAAGTGCCCACGCCTGGCCGGCAAATGCGACATACGCAATAAGCAGCGTCACTGCGATGTCGATTACCACATGCCTAATCCAGCCCATTCCCGGGTATTCAGTTGTTTCAGTAAATCGCTCAGCGAAGTATATAGCACGCATGCTACGCATGCGGTCGGTATTGCTGGCGCTGGTGCTACTCCTCCCGGCGTGCCAGGGTTTTGGCGGATTCGGGGACCCGGAGCCAGCGGATTCGCTGGTGGTGTCCGTGGACTCTTCGATGGTCGCGGATTCGACGGCCGGCCTGCAGGGCGCGATTTCGCCCGCGGTGGTGACGGCAGACCCGGGAGGGTCGCCTGCGCAGTCCGCTGAGGCAACGGCAGCGCCGGGCGGACCGCCTGCGCAGTCCGCTCCTCCTTCCGTTACGCCCGCCTCTGGCGACAGCCTCGCGCAGGCCATCGCCGCCCTCGTCCTGCAGCAGCTCCAGGGGCAGGTCCGCGACACCTTTATCGTGCGGATCGACACCGTGCGCGCACCCGCTGCTGCGGCAGATACCACCGTGGCTCCGGTGGAGCGTATCCAGGAAGGCCTGCGCAATGTGGGTGCCCGCATCATCTTCGCCGCGCTGCTCATCATCGCGGTTTACTACTTCCTTCGGGCGTTGCTTTGGCTTCTGGAGGCCATTGCCGAACGGAGCGCCGCGCGCCGCCTGTTCTTCAAGCGCCTGATTCCCATTGTGCGCATGGTGGTGTGGGCCATCACCATCTATTTCATCGTGACGAGCGTCTTCTCGGTAGACCGCAACGGGCTACTGGCCGCTTCTGCAGCACTCGGCGTCGGCATTGGCCTGGCCGCCCAGGACCTCATCAAGAACCTGCTGGCCGGCATCATCATCATTTTCGACGCGCCGTTCCAGGTAGGTGACAAGGTGGCGGTGGGAGCCACGTACGGCGAGGTCAAGTCCATCGGAATCCGCTCCACCCGCATCGTCACTCTGGACGACAACCTGGTCTCCGTTCCGAACTCCCAGGTGGTCGATGGGCAGGTAGCCAACGCCAACGCCGGCGTGCTGGACTGCCAGGTAGTGACTACGCTGTATCTGCCGGGATGGACGGACGCCAGTCTGGCCAAGAAAATCGCCTTTGAGGCTGCCGCCAACTCCCGGTACGTCTATCTCGAAAAGCCCATCGTGGTGCACGTGCGGGATGAATTCAAGGAAACGTTCCTCACCAAGATTGTCGTGAAGGCCTACGTGCTGGACCACCTGTACGAGTCCGCCCTCAGCACGGATATCACTGAAACGGCCAAGATGGGCTTCCTGAAGGCGGGGTTGCTGTACCCGGTGTACGGCCTGCAGGCCCCTGAGGAATTGGCTCCGTTCATCGCCGGACCGGCCGAGCCGGAGGAGGGCGACGATGAGTAGCACCTGGGCTGCTCCGGAGGAACACCTGCTGGAGGCGGAGGCTGAGCTGGAATCGGCATCCACCGCTTTCGAAACCGCGGTGCGGGCCGAGCTGCGGGCGTGGGCCGCGGCGGTTCGCAGTCAGGTGGTGCGACCCTTTGGGCGCATGACGGCGGATGTCTCGGGCAGTCACGACAGCCTGAAGACGGCGCTTCACGCGCAGATTGCCGAGATCCCTCCGGACGATGGGCTGGCCGCCGAACGAATGTGGGATGCTGTGCGCCTCTACGTCGATCAGGTGCATCAACAGGTGATGGACCCCGTACTCGACTACTATCGAGACTCGGACCCCATCAGTCGTCTCGAATCTGTCGCTGAACGCGCGCGCACCCGCCTGTACAAGGCCGTAGACCGACTGCCCGAGAGTGTCGAGTTACCGACGGCACAGGACCTTCTCCACGGTCAGGCGGGCGACTCGCTCATGATGCGGTGGCGAAAGTCGGCTCAGCGCGGTAGACGGGCCGCGCGGGGTGCGGCGCGCAGCGTGTCCAACTCGGTGGGTGGGGTGTTCGGTCGGACTCCGGCGATGTTGGCCCACGCCTCTCGACGTGTGGCCCCGCAAGAAGTGGCTCGTGCTCGCCTGGACAACGACGTGCTGCCCCGGATTGAAGCCCACACCCGGTCGCTCCGGCAGTGGCTGGAGGCAGAGGTGCGACAGCAGGAGCGCATTCTGTGGGAATGGACCGTCGGAGCATTGCGGTTTCTGGCCGATCACGACCAGCCGAAATTCCATGTGCCCCACTCGGTCCGGCTGAAGTGGCCGGACATCAAGGGCCAGGATCAGTCCGTACCAGTCCGCCCGGGTTTCGCGGAGGCCCTGAACCTTCCAGCGCCTGCTCCGCCGGAGGTGAACGAACCCGACCCTACCGAGGCGCTCGAGGGCCTGAGACGGGATTTCACCAAGGCAGGGACCTTCCTGTACGGTAGCGTGGCCCCCCTGGCTTCCATCACGCGGCGGTCAGGCACCAGCGCCGCCTTCACGCGCGACCGCGTGGTACTGGCCGAATCCCTGCTTGACCTTCGGGACCTCGTCCGCAAGACGGAGGAAGGCCTGCTCAAGGAAATCGGCCACCAGGCGCTTTCTCCGCTGGAACGCACGTACGATGCGGTGCGTGATCGTCTCAAGGCACTGGAATTGGAAGCACGCACGCTGATCGCTGAGCACAGTGCCGATCCGCGCAGGCTCGCCGATGAACTCGAGTCCCTGCTGGGCCAGACGGGGGAGATCGCTGCCGTCTATCGGGATCTTCCGGGGCTCTCCTCATCGGACCGTGCCTTGACCGACGCCGGCGAATCGGCGTGGCGAGGCATGATGAAGGACATCGCCGCCTTGCCGCGGGACCTGCGCCTGCGAAGTGTGGTCGGCGAAAAACCGGTCACCCACACGACCGACCTTATGCAGGTAGCGCGGGGAGCTTTCGAGCGCTCCCTTTCAGCACGCCTGGAGCCCACTGCGGAGCCGCTGCGGAAGGCGATTGCTCGGGTCTGGAATCAGACCGAGCAGGTCCAGGAGGTCATCGTAAACACCGTGCATACGGCGCTCCAGCAGGTTACCGCTACCGATGCGGATTCCGCCGGCGGGGATCTGCCGGAAGAGGAGGCCCCTGATCTGGCGACGCTGATCTCAAGCGGGCTGGATCGTGCGGCGCTCTCCCTTGAGGAGCGCTACCAGTCTCTCGGGCCGGAGTGGGCTGCCTTCGTAACCCAGCTTCATCGACTCCTCTCGGACGACTGGAACAGTGCGTTTCGGGCCGTGCAGTCCGACGACTTCCTCGCCAAGCGACTGCTGGGCCTGCAAACAAGCATCAGCAGGCGGTCGGAGCGCAGCTGGAAACGGGTGACACAGGCATGGTCCTCCGGTCGTGAGCGTGGTATGGCGGCCTTCCGGCTGGCGCGACAGCGTGGTCGGGACCTGATTCGCATCGGACAGACGGCAGTCGGGGTGTCTACCGCGACGACCGCCGAGCGACACCTGGCCCTGGATACCGTAGCCAGTGCGCGGGAGCTGTACGCTCGGCTGCCGCTCGTATATCGGCGCCTGTTCTCTCCGGAGCCCGTGGCAGATCCCGGCCTGGCTGAGAACCGTGCCGGGGACCTCAAGGAGGTCGGAGGTCTGCTGGATCGATGGGCTCAGGACCTCGGATCGGGCATCATTGTCGTCGATGCGCCGCTTGGCGCCGGTCGCACGAGCTTTCTGCGACTGCTGGACATCGAACTCCGGGACGACTTCCATACCCTGCGCATTGCGCTCGACCGCCGCCAGACCACAGAAGCGGAACTGGCCGGCCTGTTCGCCGAAGCCCTGTTTCCGGACCTGCCCTTCCGAGGCGATTTCGCCCAGCTGGAATCGTTGATCCGGGAGCGAATCGAGATCAACAGCACGGTCGTGATGGTCGACAACCTCGAGATGCTGATGTTCAACATCTCCGGGGGCACCGCGCTGCTGAATCAGTTGCTGCTCTTCTGGATTCGCACGGACGACCGGGTCGCGTGGGTGGCTTCCTGCGGCTCGTTGGCCTGGCGGTTCGCACAAAAGACGGCCCCCGCAGCGTCCAGACTCGCCATGTCCCACCCGCTCTCCCGCTGGTCCGCACCGACCATGGAAGAGTTGATCCTGAAGCGCCACCGCCGCAGCGGAGTCACGCTGGAGTTCCAGCCGCCTGAGGACCCATCGCCCCTCACCCGCCAGCGCCTCAGGCGGGCGCGCACGCCCCAGGATGTGCAACGCATCCTGTCCACGGATTTTTTCGATGCGCTATACCGAATCTCCGGCCAGAGCCCAACGCGTGCGTTGTTTGAGTGGATTCGCGCCGGGGAGTTCAGCGAAGCGGGCGATGTGCTGCGACTGCATCCCATCAAGCCGCTAAGCTTCACCTATCTGGCGCAGGTCGAGAACGACACCGCCTTCACCATTCGATCGCTGGTGTTCCACAACGTCATGACGGTCGAGGAGCATGCAACGCTCTTCCGCACAAACGAAGCCACGGCGATCATGGCTTTCGAAACCCTGCTGTCGGCGGGCCTGATCGAAACCCTCGACGCGGTCGACACCGCAGCCATTATGCCAGGCGTGCGCTATCGCATCAGACGCCTCGTGCTGGAACCGGTCGTGCGCTCGCTGCGGGAACGCCACTTCGTCTATTAGCGGTCGGTTCGCGCCGGGAGGTAGTGGACCAGCTCCCAGTGAATGCGATAGGCATAGGTGTAGAATGAGGTGCCGCCGCGCGCGTAGTACGGCGTGATCCACCTTACCCACCCCAGTTCGGGAGAAACCGTCAGGGTATCGTAGAACGGGAACGGAGTGCTGAATCCGCCGAGCGTGTGGATCTTGCGACGAATTCGGACCCTGCGATAGGAAGCGCCCGACGCGGTTTCCGCCCGAGTGGTATCGATTACAGACACCGATCCCCAGGAGGCCTCCTGGTCCGGCCTGGGCAACGCGAGCAACCACCGAGCTCCGGCAGAGTCCGGTGCATTCATCAGTCCCATGGGGGTGTTCGCGTACCATCCCTGAAGGAGCGCGTGTCTGCCGGAGGACTCGACCCAGTACCAGCGCTGTCCCCAGAAGGTCGAATCTCTGGTGATCACCATGGTATCCGTCGGTGGCATGGAGAACGAGAACCCGCTGCGACTCTCCAACCACGTGTTGGCAATCCACCGATCTCCCACGTTGAGGGGAAGCGCCCATTCCTCAGGCTCCGCCGGTTCAGGAGCGGCCGTGTCGCACGAGACCACCAGAAACAGCACACACACCATCCAACGCATCTTCAGCAGGGAGCTGGTTACTGAAGCAAGAAGGATTCGGGCGATGGGGTTGGTGCTGGTGTCTCAGTGTACGGATGCCGTTGGCCTCGGCGCGAGCCTCGGCATAGCGAGCTGTTGGGACAGACCGGTGACCGGCGCGCGAGTCCCAGGATGGCGAGCGGTTGGGGCGGACCGGTGACCGGCCTCAGACCACGGCAAGCGCCGTGCGCACACGATCCGCCTGGTTCAGATGTCGCTTCTCATGCTCGACCAGCACCAGGATGCAATCCCGGAGCGAATACGTCACGAACGGGGTAAGGGGTGATGGCACCGTCGTGCGGTCCAGGTCCTCGTCTGCACACTTCTCAAGATGCGCCGCAAGATCCGCGTTGGCCTGCAGAAGATCCTGGCTCAGATTCCGATCAAACTGCGACGCGGTTGGCGTGAAGAGGGTCGGTGCCTTGTTCTTTCCTGCGTAGTCCGGCGAGACCACCTTTAGCACCATGCGGCCCATGGCCTTCGGCAGGAGTGGAATACGGCTGGCCCATGAAAGACTCAATGTGCCGCGCTCGAGGTCCTCGAAGATGCTCTCGTAGCTCCGACTGGTCTGGATGAGGTGGTCAAAGCACTCGTTGATGCTCCACTTCCGGGGGCCCGGCTTCACGTTGCTCTGCTCTGGGGTCAGGTGCAGGAATTCCGCGCGGATGGTGGCATCCAACTCCCGTAGTTCTGCGATGCGGTCATCGATCCAACTCATGGCTTCCCGGGGTTTGGTGATGTAGGGCAGGCTCTGGCTCCCCTTACGTCAGGCCTGGCCAGAGATGCGTCACCGAAAGCGGAAATCGCATGGAGACGGTGATCGTCGCTCCGCATCAGCGCCGCAGACCCTCCAGAACACTCAATGCCTCCTCCACCCGGTTTCGGTAGGTCGCCTTCGCGTCCAGGGACAACCAGCGATCCCGGCGCTCGACTCGGCGCCAGATTTCTTCGATGGTCGCGGTCAGGAAAGCCGCGGATGCGAGCGCGGCCTCGTTGGGAGGAGCACCCTCAAAATAGACGGGTGTGGTCTGCGCAAAGGCGTAGGCATCCCCGGAGTACCTTGCAACGCCACCGCGGGCCCGCACTGCGACCCACCGGGCATGCGCAGTCCGGAGTCGATGCTCGAATGTGACATGCCGCGGGCCGGGAGGCACATCGAAGGCGTAGGCGACGGCCCCGTCTACGATCACCTCGATCACATCGACCGGGACAATGGTATCGAGCGCCACCTTGACAGTGACCTCCCGCCGGGGTGTGATGGCAGAGCCGGGCTCCTGTCCGTCTATTTCGACCGACAGCAGGGGGCCGTTTGTGGCGACGGTTCTGCCGGCGCGTACAGCCTCGATCCACGTGTGCCAGCCGAAGTCGCCGTCGATGCGCGCATACGTGCGCGCCGTGCCACCCGAGGGGTCCCTCCATACGTTGGAGAAGTTGTCCGTGCCTCCGGTTGCCGGCAGTCGAGCCCCGACGTTGAGCAGATGGTAGTACATCTGCGCGCTGGCCATCTCGTCCGAGGCGTAGGAGACCACATCGAAAAAGTCACCCCTGCCGAGCAAAACGTGAATCGGGATGTCCGACTGCGCAGCGCCGTCTGGCGAGTCGATGGAGCCGTTGTTGCGGGTGTACGGATGGACGAAGCCGCCGATGCCGCCCACAGCTCGCACGCTGTCCAGATAGGCGAGCTTCAACCCGTCCTCGGGATACGGAGAGCCGGCCGTACCGCCGATCAGCGGCATCATGAACTCAGACACGCCGAGCAGGGCGACGTGGCCGAATGAACCCCGAAACTCCTGGGCATACCGGAGAAGGTGAGTGCTGGTGGATGAGCCGTGGTCGGCTCCAGTCAGGTCCGCCCATCGCCCCATAATCTTCGTGCCGTCCATATGGATCAGGCTGTTGGCGACGCGCAGGTCATCGGCCTCGAACTGCTGGAAGAATTGCTCCTGCGTCAGGCCATAGCGCCCCTCGTGGAGGTCGTGCACATGGATGTCACCGGAGATCCATCCCTCTGAGGCGGGGTCGGCCAGTCGGGTGAGCCGCAGATCAACGTCCACGGACCCACCTGGCGGCACCACCACCGAGGTGATGTCTGGAATCCACTCGAACCCTCGCACGGCCTCAATGCGTGCGGTGCCGGCCGGTGCGGTGACCTCGAATTCGCCGGTCGAATGGAAGTAGTGGATTTCATTCACCGAACTGACCCGGTGGAAGGCCTGGTCCGGGACGTAGGCCCGCCCATCGGAAGCCACCATCTGGATCCGGGCCGGCAGCACGGTGTCGTCCGGCCCGAGTACGCGACCCCGAATGGTGCCTGTTTGATACTGGGGCTCCACGGAGACCGGAGCTACTTCGGTCCAGTTTGTATTGCCCTCACCCCATCGGGATGTGATGTACAGGGTTGAATGGCCATGCTGATTTCCCACGAATGCCACGAGCGAACCGTCGGGGCTTACAGCCGGTGCGAACTCGTCCAATGGTTGTGAGGTCAGGCGCACGCGATTCCCTCCGGTCGCGGGCACCGTGGCCAGATCGTAGGAGCCCGAGGCGTCCGAAGCGAAGACCAGCGAAGCCCCGTCAGGCGTCCACACAGGCGCGGGTCGGTAGCTGGTTTCCTCATAGTGGACCAGGGTTGGCTCTCCACCAGCCAAAGACCGGCGCCAGATCCCTCCACTACCCAGGCGGCCCCGGACACGCGAGATGTAGACCAACTCCGTTCCGTCCGGGGACACTCCCGGTTGAAACTGGTTGCCTCCGCCCCCGACTACCGTTGTGACCAGCCCTGTTTCCAGATTCACGGACATGATGTCGAAGTCCCAACCCGAGGCTGATGCAAAGACCAGGGTCGCGCCGTCCGGCGTCCAGTCCGGCTGCACGTCAATGGACCCGCCGTCGGTGGCCCGGGCAAACCCGGTGCCGTCCGCGTTGACGATGGCCAGGTCCATCTGCCCATCGAAGTCGACCGCCATGGCGATCCGTTGTCCGTCTGGACTCCACGCCGGCTCGAAGTGGTAGCCGGGGCCCTGGGTGACGGCGGTTGCGATCCCCGTTTCCAGGTCGTGCACCCAGATATCTCCGCGCATGGAGTAGGCGATCCGGGGTTGGGTTGGATGCCAGTCGGGGTCCAGCGGCGTGCTCGAGACCGCCGGGAGCATGTGCAGCTCCACGCGAGTCGGCAACCCGTACCGCGTTACCTGCGCTTCCACGGTTGACGCCAGAGCGCAACCGCACAGCGCCGCCATCAGCCAACGCGTCAATCCACCTCGATCCACCGCGGCACCTCCTCGCATTCCGGAGCGAAATGCTACCTCAGCGTAGGGCTCCGATCAAGCGCAGTGCCTGCCGGTCAGCGCGTGGCGGGTACAACGGCAGCAGCGCATGGCCGGCCGTCCGGGGTCGCGGGCGGGCCTGCACAATTTGCGGCGCCATCCCCGCCGGCCGGCGCGGTGCCCCAAGCGCATGCTTCCGCCGCTCACGGCCAAACATGGAATCCGAGCCCCCGAATCCACGTGCAGGGCCTTGCTCACCACCCTTGAGTGGAATACCAAGCCTGATTCCACCCGAGCCATCTCGCCACCCACGCAAACATGGAAAACACCCCGCGTTTTCCAGCCCGCCCCGTGTGAACGATACCCGACCCGTGCAAAGTGAGGCCTAAGTGCTGACCTGCACCGCCGCCGGCGCCACGCCGCAAAAAGCCGCCCCCGATCCGGGAGTGGATTTTTTCTCAGATCAAGGCGGACGAGGCGAGGCGACTGAGGCGTATGTCAATACGCCGCAGGGAGCCGAGTCCGAAGTCCAACGCCGAGCTGGGGAAAAAGCCGCCCCGATCCGGGAGTGGATTTTTTCTCAGATCAAGGCGGACGAGGCGAGGCGACTGAGGCGTATGTCAATACGCCGCAGGGAGCCGAGTCCGAAGTCCAACGCCGAGCTGGGAAAAAGCCGCCCCGATCCGGGAGTGGATTTTTTCTCAGATCAAGGCGGACGAGGCGAGGCGACTGAGGCGTATGTCAATACGCCGCAGGGAGCCGAGTCCGAAGTCCAACGCCGAGCTGGGGAAAAAGCCGCCCCGGATCAGCCGATGTGCATCTGGAGCTCCTCTCTCCGATGCTTCTGCCGAAGCTTACGCAGAGCCTTCTCCTTGATCTGCCTGACGCGCTCACGGGTCAGCCCGAACCGCTGGCCGATCTCTTCGAGCGTCAGCGGGTGCTCCCGACCGATCCCGAAGTACAGCCGCGTAATCTCGGCCTCGCGCGGGTGCAGGAGCGAAAGCGCACGCTCGATGTCGATCTTGAGCGACTCGTCCATGAGCAGCTCATCCGGCGAGGTGTCCTCGTCGTTGGGCAGCACGTCGAGCAGACTGTTGTCGTCGTCCTCGTTGAAGGGCGCGTCCATCGAAAGATGACGGCCGGTGTGCTGCATGGCCTCGCGGACCTTCTCGACGTCCACCTCGAGCTCCTTGGCCAGCTCCTCGATGTTCGGCTGACGCTCGTGCACCTGAGCCAGACGCGCGGAGGTCTTGCGAATCTTCGAAATCGTGCCGATCCGATTGAGCGGGAGACGCACGACGCGGCTCTGCTCGGCCAGGGCCTGAAGGATGGCCTGACGGATCCACCAGACGGCGTACGAGATGAACTTGAAGCCGCGGGTCTCATCGAAACGCTGGGCAGCCTTGATGAGGCCGTAGTTGCCCTCGTTGATGAGGTCGGCGAGCGTCAGTCCCTGACCCTGGTACTTCTTGGCAACCGATACCACGAAGCGAAGGTTGGCGCGCGTCAGCTTGTGAAGCGCATCCTGGTCGCCCTGCTTGATGCGGCGCGCCAGATCAACCTCTTCCTGCGGGGTCAGCAAGGGTATTTGACCAATCTCCTGGAGATACTGGTCGAGCATCCGTTGCTGTCGCGGGACGTACATATACCTTCTTCCTCGTAGCGGTTTTTTCTGGCAGCGGCCGTTGGGTGGGGATCGGTCGCGTTTGCGGCGACGCCCCTTCACTCGTTCACGGGTGGGTTGTTCCCGCCGATGAACTGGCGAACAGGCGCTTGTGGTGGGTTTACGGATTATTCAGAAACCCCTGATTCCTTGGCACTTATGAGGTCTGGCTGCCAATGGTTTCGAGGGTGTCCAGGATCCCGTCCGCATACGCGCGGTCTTCGCTCATGCGGGGAACCTTGGTCTGTGCACTCACCTTGCCCCGCGTGGTTTTTAGCCAGGACAGGAACGTGCCCGGAGCCAGGGCGACGATTTCAGGCGCATCAAACGCCCCGCATTCTCTCCGGATTACGTAGTGGCGGTTCACATCCTGTAAGTACGTATCAATTGCCGAGGCTAGCGCTCCCACATCGCCCGGCGGCTGATCAAACTCGATGAGCCATTGATGGCGTGGCGGGCGCGTGCCGTCGGGCGCCACCGGGGCGATGTGGTAGTCCCTGAATCGGGCACCGGAGCCCGCACATGCGCGCTCGAGAGCCTGCCGTGCCTCCCCGCCAAATACGGCCTCTCCGTACCGGTCCAGCATCTCACTCGTCCGTCCCGCCACCACAATACGATGGGGTTCGAGGCTGGTAAACTTGACCACGTCTCCCACCCCGTAGGACCACAACCCCGAACACGACGAAACATGGAGTCGATAGCGCACGCCCACCTCGACGTCCCGGATGGTGTAGCGCCGCGCGGTTTCCTCCTCCTCATCCATCCGAGTGAACTCAAAGAACACCCCGTTGTCGAGGTGGAGCAGCATATCCGTATCGCTGGCCTGGGTCTGAAAGGAAAAGACCCCTTCCGAAGCCCCGTACGACTCAATGAAGTCCACCTGATCGGAGCCAATTTGCTCCTGCATGAGCTCGAGGTATGAGGACAACGCCACTGCGCCGGAAAAGAACACCCTGAACTCCGGCCAGACTTCCTGCACCGTCGTCACCGACGCACCATGCTTTCTGTTGTAGGCCTCGATCAACATCGGGAAGAAGACCACCGCCCAGGACGGCACCATGGCCATCGACTTGATGTTCATGGAGAGTGTGCGGTCCACCATGGCCTTCAGCTTGTCCTCCCAACGCGGGAGAAACAGCACGCTCTGATCCACGGCCTGCAGGTAGCGCTTAACCCACCAGGGCCCGAACAGGTACATCAAGCCACTCATCTCCCCGACGAAAACGCCGGGGTTGTCGGGGTCCTCGTCGATGCGACCGGGCACCGAAAGCAGTTTGCCCGCGACGAACGACATGCTGCCTGAGGAGCGCGCGTAGTTCAGCGCCGTCGTCAGGGTAAACTGCCGGTTCAGATCCAGCATCTCCAGGCTCAAAGGGATGATCTTCCCGGCCGATGCGGTCCCGCTCGACACGGCGTAGTGCCGGGTCACACCGGGCCAAAGGACATCCGGCGCTCCCTGTCGCATGCGCGCAACTGCATCTCGAAACGGTTCATAGCCCCTGATGGGAGACCGGGCCTGAAACGCGCCGACCACGTCGTCCTCCGCCAGAGCCCCGCGGAAATCTAGCTTGCGACCCCACTCGGTATCGCGTGCCTTCTCCAACAGACGGCGCAGCAGGCGCTCCTGGGTACCCACCGGGTCTGCCTTGAACCGGTCGATGGTTCGCAGGTGCGGCAGTGCGCCGAGGGCATCAGTGAGCGGCATACTCGGCTGTGCGGAAACGCGGAATCTTGGAGGGGGATCTGAAACCGCCGTTTTCGCGACGGGTCTACGCCATATCTAACCGCTGCGGTGCAAAAAGATTCACCCCGCTGTGACGCACGACCCTTTCGTACTTGACCTGCGCGGTCACCTGCTGGACTGCAGCCCCGGGTGGGTGCATGTCATGGGGATCCTCAATGTGACCCCGGACTCCTTTTCTGATGGCGGTCTCTACCTCGATGTGGATGCCGCCGTGGAACGCGCGCGGACCATGGCCGATGAGGGCGCGCGGCTGATCGACATCGGGGGCGCTTCCTCCCGACCTCGCGGCAGGGTGTACGGCGAGGGGGCGCAGGTGCTGTCCCCGGAGGAAGAGGCCGCGCGCATCCTGCCCGTGATCCATGGCGTGTCGGAAGCTGTTCCGGATGTGCTCATCTCCGTCGACACCTTCCAGGGCGAGGTCGCCGCGCAGGCTCTCGAAGCCGGCGCGCACCTCATCAACGACATCACGGCCCTGCGCCACAGCCCGGAAATAGCGGGCCTCGTGGCTGAACGCAACGCCGGACTGGCGCTGATGCACTCTCTGGGTGAGGTCGGGGGCATGCCCCACTCGGCCAGGTATGGCGACGTCGTCCAGGAGGTCGCAGACTCACTGCTGGACGCGGCGATGCAAGCCGAAAGTGCCGGCGTTCGCGCCATCATGCTGGACCCGGGCTTCGGATTCGGCAAGAGCGTCGGCGACAACCTGCGCCTCATCGCCCATTGTGACCGGCTGGTCGCACTCGGCTACCCGGTGCTGCTGGGCGTCTCCCGCAAGAGTTCGATTGGCGCTGCACTCGGCTCCAGAGACAAGCCCGCCCCGATCGAGGAGCGACTGTTTGGCTCGTTGGGAGCGACGGCAGTCGGGGTGCTCCGAGGGGCCAGCATTGTGCGAACCCATGACGTGGCCGAGACGGCGCAAATGCTGCGGGTCCTCAGCGCCACCGCGGCCCCATGAGCCGTATCATCCCGCCAGTGCTCATCCGCCCGTCCACGTGACCATTTTCGACTGGGTCATACCGATCCGTGTCGTCGATCTCCTGGAGATCGCGCTCGTCGCGTGGATTCTGTACAGGCTGTACCAGTGGATGCGCGGCACCATCGCCGTGCAGATTTTTGCGGGCATTCTGGCTCTCTACCTCATCCAGGTGCTCGTGACGGCGGCGAACATGACCATGCTGCAAGCCCTGTTCGGGGCGCTGGGCGATGTGTTCGTGCTCGCCGTCATCATTCTCTTTCAGCCCGAAATCCGCCGTCTCCTCCTCCTGGTAGGCCAGAATCCGCTCGTGCGACGATTCATGTCCTCGCCGGCGCAGGAGGAGCGCATCTCATCGGTCGTCGATGCCGTCAGTGAGATGAGTTCACGCAAGATCGGCGCGCTCATCGCATTTGAGCGCACGGCCGGGCTGCGCAGTTATGTCGAGACCGGTGCCGAACTGCACGCGTACATCTCGCGCGACCTGTTGCTGACCATCTTCTACTCGCAGAACCCGCTGCACGACGGCGCAGTGATCGTGCGCAACGGACGCATTGAGGCCGCCCGATGCATCCTGCCGGTGTCTGCCAGCATGAATCTCGGCTCTGATTTGGGCCTGCGCCATCGGGCCGCGATCGGTCTGACCGAGCAGACGGACGCTGTGGTAGTCGTCGTGTCCGAGGAAACCGGTCGGGTGTCCGTGTCGGAGGAGGGGCGCCTGGAGCGCAACGTATCCACGGGCCGCCTTCGTGAGATCCTCGTGGAAGCCCTGTCGCCCCAACTCACCCCCACGAAGGAAGCCGCCAATGCCTGAACTCGATCCGAAGCGCCGCTTCCGAAGGCAGCGTCAGGCCCTGGTGGATCTGCTCCGCCAGAAGGGCATCCAGGACGAGCGGGTGCTCGCCGCCATGGGCGAGGTGCCCCGGCACCTGTTCATGGATCAGGCCCTTCAGCGGCGCGCCTACGAAGACGAGGCGCTGCCCATCGGCCTGTCCCAAACCATCTCCCAGCCCTTCACGGTGGCCTACCAGACCGAGCGGCTGGCTACCCGCCCCGGTGAGCGCATCCTGGAGATCGGCACCGGCAGTGGCTACCAGGCTGCCGTGCTGGCGACGCTCGGCGTCAGTCTGTTCAGCGTGGAACGGCTGCGGCCGCTGTTCGAACGCTCCCGGACCCTGCTGCGCGACCTGGGATATCGCGTCAACTGTCGACATGGTGACGGCACCAAAGGGTGGGAGACCGTGGCACCGTTCGACGGCATCATTGTTACGGCAGGCGCGATCGGCATCCCCCCCGCGCTGCTTGAACAGCTTCGGGAGCCGGAAGACGATCGCCCCGGAGGCCGACTCATCATTCCGGTCGGCGGATCCGGCGGCCAGGTCATGCAGCGCGTGGTGCGTAGGGGCGCCAACAACTACGAGCGCGAAGAATTTGACGGTTTCAGCTTCGTGCCGCTGATCCCCGACTGACTCCGGACCGTCAAGTAGCCGTCCAGGACGCGCCGCGGTTATCCACCCGGTCCACCACGCCTACGATGGTCGCATCGGTCGGTGTGAGGGCAGGCTTGAACGGAATGGTCGCCTCCGTGGAGGACACATAGATAACGTGGTCGCCGTCACCGGAGTCAACCGTATCCAGCGCAATCAGCGGTGCCCCCGCCTCCTCCCGATCAAAGGTCAGCGGCTGCACCACCAGGAGCCTGCGCCCCTCCAGTGTATCCACCTTTTGCGTGGCCCAGACCCGACCAATCACTTTGCCGAGGTTCATCTCAGTCCGCGTCCACGCGGTCCACAATGGCCGTGATCACGGCGTCGATGGGCTTGTTTCGGGTCAGCTCCGTCTGCCGGGCACTCGACCCCTGTGCAAACAGCACCGTCTCCCCGACGCCCGCACCCACCGAGTCCACGGCCACCACAAACTTGTCCTTCACGCCCCCGTCGAGCCCCAGCTCCTTCACGATCTGCAGCTTCATCCCCGTCAGCTGCTCATCCTTCCGGGTAGCCCAGACGGTCCCTACGACTTTCCCCAACGTCATGCCCTGTGGCGCTTGGTGCAACGTCGCACGATAGTCTCAGCGGCACGACAAACTCAACCGGCAACCACGCGCCGCACCGCCCGGATCGTTGCATCCACGTCCGCATCCGTCGTGCGGTAGTTGCAGACCGAAATGCGCATCGCCCGTACGCCCTTCCAGGTGGTGCCGCCGAACCACGCGGTGCCCTCTGCCTGAATGGCTGCAATCATTCGGTCCGTGTGCGCATCATGATCCCCGTGCACATCCAGGAAGCGCACCAGCCCCTGATTCATGCGCGCCGGCGCCACGACCTCCACGCCCTCAATGGCACCCAGCCCATCGACCAGATTCCGGGCATGTCGACAGCACTCGTCCACAATACGGGCGATGGCCTCCTGCCCCATGCACCGCAGCGCCACATAGGTGACAATCCCGCGGGCGCGCCGTGACCACTCGGGGTTGAAGCGCATGGGATCCCGCCCGGCTCCGTCGGCCTGCGGCAGGTACGTGGCGGTCATGGTCATCGCAGCCTGGTGGGCCTGCTCATCCCGGACGAATGAGAACCCCGTGTCGAACGGAAGCTGCAGCCATTTGTGACCGTCGGTCGCCCATGAGTCGGCCAGTTCGCATCCCGGCAGCGCATTGGCACCGTCGCTGCCGGCACGCATCCAGAGTCCGAACGCGCCGTCCACGTGCACCCAGGCACCTGCTGCGTGCGCCAGGGCGCAGGCTTCGGCAAACGGATCTGCCGCGCCTGTATTCAGATCCCCCGCCATCAGGCAAAGAATGGTCGGTGCGTCGGGCTCCTCATCCAGCACCCTGGCAAGATGACCCATATCCATGCGCCCTTGCGTGTCCAGATCGACCAGCCTCACGCAGTCGGAGCCAAGTCCGAGGAAGCGCAGGGCCCGGATCAGGGACTCATGTCGATGGGCTCCGGTGAGCACCCGGACCCGCGGAGCGGCGAACAGCCCATCACGCTCCACATCGACGCCCTTTCGGGCCAGCACGCGGTGGCGCGCTGCCGCAAGCGCCGTAAAGTGGGCCATCTGGCACCCGGTCACCATGGCGAAGCTGGCCTCCTCGGGCAGGCCAAGCAACTGCTTCAGCCAACGGCCCGCGATCTCTTCCGCGACCGCCGCCATGGGGGCGGTCTGGTAGATCGCCACGTTCTGATCGAACGCCGAGGTCAACCAGTCGGCGGCCAGGGCGGCCGGATGGGTACCACCGATGACCCAGCCGAAGAAGCGCGGACTCCCGGATCCGATGAGCCCACGCTCGGCGTCTCCCAGCAGCACCTCGAGGACGTCGGGGAACGCTTCTCCGTGCTCCGGCAGGTCCACCGAAAGCGCGTGTTTCAGCTCAGTGTGGGATGCCGTCGCCGCCACCGGGCGGTCCGAAAGGGCTTCGAGCCAGGCTTCGGCCCGGCGTGCGGCGTGTGCGAGCTCAGTCATCCAGCATGGAGACCCCCGGCCCGGGTTCAGGGTGCGCGAACCAGTCCAGCACGGTCGCGGCGTGGTCGTTGAAGGACGGCCGCGAGCCCATCGCCCGTGCCCGCGTGCCCCACAGCAGGACCGGCACGTACTCCCGCGTGTGATCCGTGCCGGGGTAGGTGGGGTCGTTGCCGTGATCGGCCGTCACAAAGAGACCCGCCCCGCTGGGCAGGGCCTGCGTGATGTGAGGCAGGGCCGCGTCGAACTCTTCGAGAGCCGCAGCAAAGCCCGCAGGATTGTTGCGATGCCCGAACTCCTGGTCGAAGTCGATCAGGTTGACCCAGATGAAGGTCGGCGCCCCGTCCCAGGCGTTCAGTCTGTTCAGGAGAGTGCGGATGCCGATGGGATTGCGCCCTGTCTTGTGCGTCTCGTCAAATCCCGCCCCGGCGAACAGATCGGCCACTTTGCCTATCGAGACCGTGCGCACGCCCAGGTCTTGCAACCGTGCCTGCACCGTGCCTTCGGGCGGCGGCATCGCATAATCCTTGCGCTGGTCGGACAGTCGTGTGAAGTCACCAGGCGTTCCGGTAAACGGCCTCGCAATCACGCGCCCCACCGCATGGTCTGCGATACAAACCTCCTCCCGAGACAGGGCGCACCAGGCATACAGCTGGTCCAGCGAAACCACGTCGGTGTGCGCCGCAATCTGAAAGACCGAGTCCGCCGACGTGTACACAATCGGTGAGCCGGTCTCCAGATGCTCCGCGCCCAGTCGGGCGATGATGTCTGTCCCCGAGGCCACCTCGTTGCCCAGCACCTGCGGGACGCCGGTTGCGCGGCGGAATCGATCCAGCAGGTTTTCCGGAAAGCCGTCGGGATAGGTCGGGAACGGCTTCTCCAGTCGCAGTCCCGCCAGCTCCCAATGACCCGTAGTGGAGTCCTTGCCGGCACTCTGCTCCTCCATGCGTGCCCAGGCCGCCTGAGGATTCGCGTCCGCGGGCATTCCGGGGAGAGGAGCGATGTTGCCCAGGCCGGCCGCCTGCAGATTCGGTAGCTGCGGGGCTGCCGCTTCCAGCACGTGCGCCAACGTGTTGGCACCCTCGTCGCCGTAGGCCGCCGCATCCGGCTGCCAGCCGATGCCTACGCCGTCCAGAACAATCGTGACAAACAGCCCCGGACGGCTCACTCGAGAATGACGCACTCGCCAGTCTCGTAGGACTCGCGCAGCGCCGCCGTCGCGTCGGCGCGGAGGGCATCCGGCGAGTCATGCCGCGGATCCAGCATCGCAACCCCGATACTGACCGCGCCACCCAGCGCCGAGCTGCTGCGAAAGTCCACGTGCAGGTCGGACGCCCACCGCACGATATCATCGACCGCACGGGTCTGCAGCACGCCGAACGTCAATTCGCCAAACCGCTCCACGCGGCCGTCACTGGTGGCCATGGCAAGCCGGGATGACAGGGCAGATTCGGACGATGAGACCTCCGCCTCATTCAGCCCCTCACCGCGATTCAGGTGCACCAGCGCAAGGGACAACGGCTGAGCCGAGTCCCGGGCAGCCTGCATCTCTTCCGCAATGATCTCTCGTCGAGGACGCAGATCTTCATCCACTTCCGATGACCGCTGCGTGGTTTCCGAAGCCGACTCACCGACCAGTGCCTGGATCAGGCGACCGAATTCGCGCAGCATGCGCTGGCTTTCTTCCGAGTCGAATGCATTGTCGGACATGGAATCGGCCACCAGCAGCCAGGATGCACCGCTCCCGGCCAGCGGCACGAAGGCCACCGTGTGAATGGCGATGGGCTCGTGGTAATACCCCAGGCGCCTGGCGTTGAACCCCTTCGGTCCCGTACAGGCGAACACCTGCGGCTGCAAGGTTGCCCTGGAGGTAGCCAGCGGCTTGGCGACCGTGAACCGGCCGCCGCTGCGTGCAAACGAGTTGCGGGAAACGATGGCCTCAAGACTGTACCCCAAAGGCGACTGCTCTTCCCGAAGCAACGCAATGGTCGTCGCGTCCACCGCGGCACGAAGCGCCCTGAAGGTTGAGAGTACGACTTCGCTTCTGGACTGGTCGGCGACGCCCTCGACCATGATGCGAGCGGTGCGAGCCCGCTTGCGAACCACGCCTACACGTGGTGCCGGTTCGGTCGGAGGGGGCGGAGCGACGGCAACGGGCTGGCTGCCGGCCGATTCAGCGGTGGCCTGGGTCTCGGCGTCCTTTGAATCGGAAGCAGCTCCATCGCCACCTCGCATCTCCGAGACCGGCGGAAGCACGGACACTTCGGCGGCTACCGAGGCGCCGTCCACGGCCGGACGCGCCGCATTGCCGGTGGCCTTCGGCCTGATCTCCATGATCCCCAGGGATTGCAGGTCCTCGGTAGGTCGGGAGACACCTGGCGCGGCTCTGGATCCGGCCACGGCAGTCCGGCGCAATCTCTTTCTCGTATCCAGTGTGAGAATCACGGCCGCCGCAACGAGCATGGCCGCAGATGCCAGATACAGCCAGGAGATACTCAACACAAAGGCCAACGCCATCGAGACGACGGCGAGGATGATGAAGAGGACGCGGATCATGCGCCGTGGCTGATGTGCGCTATTCGAGGCAGCTGGGTGTCCCGTATCAAGCCGCAAAGTACCCGTTTGTTGCAAGGCATGTCAACAATAACGGGTTTCGTTTCGAGACCGTTTTGAGACCGAATCGGACGTGAAATGTCTCTCAATGAAACGATTCAGCCTCATTTGCGGCCTTTTCCGGGCCTGGCACGGCAATTGAAAACCAGAATCCCGGACGGCGGCGCCTGACCCCGGTCTCCCTGAGTAGCCCTCACTGACTCCTCCACCCGGGCCTTCTCTTTCGGTGACCATCTGCCTGGCCGGCCGCGCCTGGACGGCGTATTTCTCTGTGTGTCACGAATCCCTTCCCGCCCCCGAGGCAGGAAGGGTTTCGTGTATGTATTTGATACACTTTATGACACACAATATCTAAGTGTATTTGTTTGCGACTGGCACGGTTGTTGGACACACGCAGGTGAGTCGATGTACACACCTATCGCGGTGGCCCGCCCCGACGGAGCCCCGCCCCAACAGACATGATCCAGCGCCGAACCGCCTTTGACGGATTCCGTGCCTTCCTTCTGGCCGCATTCCTGCTGCTGCCCGTGCTCGCGCCCAGCGCGCGTGCTGCCGGCAGTAGCGCCGTTTGCTACCTGGTCGCAGACAACGAAGGAGAAAACACGGACGCGCTCTCCAAGCTGATTGGTGCCGATGAGCACTTCATTGGTAAGACGCATACCACATATATAGAGGCCGTGGCCTTTCACCCGCAGACGGGTGTGCTGTACGCCGCGGACTCCGGACGCCTCGGATCTCTGGATCTGTCGACCGGCCTGTTCACAGGAATCGGTCACATCGGGAGCGGCAAGGGCGCGCTCGGTACGCAGCACTTCGGTGATGTGGACGGGCTCGCGTTTGATCCTCACTCGGGTGTGCTGTACGGATCCGTGCGCCGCCAGGCGGAGGATCTGCTGATCCAGATCGACCCCGCCACCGGCCGGGCCATCGAGGACGCATTCGGCCTCCACAAGACGTACATCGTCATCGAGCCCTTCGAAACCGATGCGTACATCCTGCTGGATGACGTGGACGATATCGCCGTAGACCCCAAGGACGGGACCCTGTTCGGCATCGTCAATGAGGACGGCACGATGAGCAGGCTGGTGGCCATCGACAAGAACACCGGTGCGCTCACCGACCTCACCGATCTCGACGTGGAGAACATCGAAGGTCTTGGCTTCTCCGCGGACGGCACGCTGCTTGGCGTTCGTGGCGACGGGGACGCCAAGGTCGTGGTCATTGACCAGACCACAGGCGCGACCAGCGTGCGCGCACATCTTGGTGTACGGGGCAACACCGACTACGAGTCCATCGCCTGCCTGACCGACTCGACCAACAAGATTTCGGGCACCGTCTTCGAGGACAAGGACAAGGACGGCGCTCGGGGGCACGGCGACCTCGGCTTCGCCGGTGCCACGGTCAAGCTCTACAAAGACGTCAACAACAACGGCAAGGTCGATCAGAACGACAAGCTGCTGGACACCGAGGTGACCGACCACAAAGGCGAGTATCTGTTCGAGATCTCTGCCCGGGGCGACTTCCTCATCGTCGTCGAGAAAGGCACGCTGCCGGCGCACGCCACGCTGACCACGACGGACCTGCATACCGCCTGGTTCGGGGGCTTCGGCGAACATGACTCGGACAACGACTTCGGCTTCACGGTCAAGCACATCTCCAAGGACCCCGCCCTTTGCTATGTGGTCGCCGACAACGACCATCGCAGCGGCAACTCGGCTGACGTGCTCTCGAAGCTGACGTCGCATGGGGCCGAGCAGGTCATCGGCAGTACCGGCACATTCGCACTGGAGGCCATCGCCTACCAGAAGAAGACGCACACGCTGTATGCAGCAGACGCCGGCCGCCTGGGCACACTGGACCTGAACACGGGTGCCTTCACTGCGATCGGCTCCTTCGGCTCCGGCAAGGGATCCCTGGGTACCGTGCAGTTTGATGACGTGGACGGACTCACATTCGATCCCTTCTCCGAGAAGCTCTTCGCTTCGGTGCGCCGCAACGGTGGACCTGACCTGCTGATCCAGGTCGACACCGCGACCGGCGAGGCCGTCGCAGATGCCTTCGGCCAGCACAAGGACTACGTGGAAGTCGGCACCATCGAGGTGCACGGCGTGGAACTCGATGACGTAGACGACATCGCCATCTCCACCTGGGACGGCAAGATGTACGGCATCCTGAATCTGTCCGGCATGAAGAGCCGCCTGGTGCTGATCGACAAGTGGGACGGCGCCGTCACCGACATCACGGATCTCGATCTGGAGAACGTGGAAGGCCTCGGGTTCTCGGTGGACGGGACGTTCCTGGGCGTGTCCGGCGATGACGGCCGCGAAGTCGTCGTGATCGACCCGGCTACCGGGGAGACCACCACCCGTGCCACGCTCGGCGCTGCCGGCAACAATGACTACGAGGCCATCGCCTGCCTGACCGACGCCGGCAATGAGATCTCGGGCACCGTCTTCCGCGACAAGAACGAGAACGGCATTCTGGACTACGGCGAGCCGGGCCAGAAGGACGTCACGGTGAAGCTCTATCGCGACAAGAACGGCAACGGCCAGGTGGATGCGCACGACCCGTTCGTAGCGTCCAGGCTGACGGCCGCCGACGGCACGTACACCTTCCACGTCTCGTCGCTGGGCGACTTCGTCCTGGAGACGGACCTGCGCACCTACCCGAACAATACGGAGCTGACGACGGACAACGTCGAGACCGCATCGTTCACGAACTTCGGCCAGACCGATACGGGCAACGACTTCGGTTTCACCGATGCGCAGCCGCGCCTCATTGACCTCGAGCTGACCAAAGAGGTGAATACCTCCAGCCCGAAGCTCGGCGACAGTGTGACGTTCGTCATCACGGTTGTCAACGCCGGGCCGGACAAGGCGACGGGCGTTGAGGTTCGCGACATCATCCCGTACGGCCTCGAGTTCGAGGGCGCCTGGGCCTCGCAGGGCGAGTACAAGTTCCTCCACGGCCTCTGGACCGTCGGGGAGTTGAAGGCCGGCGAGTCGGCATCGCTCGAAATCACGACGGCGGTGACGATCTCGAACACTATCGAGAACATTGCCCAGGTCTCGGCCGCCGACCAGGACGACGTGGATTCCACGCCGGACAACGGTGACCCGAACGAAGACGATCAGGACAATGCCCTGGTAACCGCGCGTGCAACGGCTGCCTTCACGCCGTCCGACTGCACGGACATGGGTACGATCACTGCGCTCGTCTACGACCCCGTCGGCGAGCAGCTGATTGCCGGTACCGAGACGGGCGGTGTGCACATCTCCAACGACAACGGCCAGAGCTGGCCGCCGTACCTGCAGACCGACAATCGCCTGCCGATCCGCGATATCCTGGTCTCGAAGACCGGGAGCTACTACGTCGCTACCGAGGGCGCGGGCGTGTTCGTGTCCGACTCGCAGGGTGAGAACTGGAACCAGATCGGTCCCAGTGGCGCCGACTTCTTCGACATCGACCTGTATGACTCCCGCATGCGTCTGTATGCGGCGGGCGATGGGTCCGTGCAGGTCTGGGAAGGCCTGAGCTGGAGTCGTGCCGGGGCCAACTCGAACCCGTTCGAGAACAAGAAAGTGACGGCCGTCGCCGTGGACGACGCCAGCGGACTGGTCTTCGCGGCCGCGCCGGGGCTGGGCATCTACGCCCTGGTAAATGGTTGGTGGAAGCCGATGGGCGCCGGGCTGCCGGTGGGCATCGTCAATACGCTGCACGCGGCTGACGGCCAGGTGTACGCCGGTACAAACACCGACGGTGTGTATCGTCTGGAGAACGGCATCTGGAATCGGTTCGGATACGGTCTGGACGGCCAGGCCATCGAGACCATTGCCACGGGTGCCGACGGCACGCTGCTGGCGGGCAGCCGCGAAAACGGAGCCTACTTCTACGACGAGTCCAAGGAGCTGTGGACCAACGCCGTCAACCTGCCGGTGCGCACGGTGTCTGCCGTGACCACGGCGCCGACGGGCGAGATCTTCGCCGGCACGCCGGGCTCGGGTGTCTACGCCTTCATCGACAGTGACTGGGACGGCCAGCTGGACCAGTGGCGCCACGTCGCGGCCCTGGTGGTGAACGCCGTCATCCAGGACATCGTAAAGACGGAGACCGGCGAGCTGTTCGCAGCCACCTACGGCTACGGCGTGCTCTACTCGAATGATGGCGGACAGTGCTGGACCCGCATGAACCGCGGGTTCGAGAACCTCTATACCTACGCCATCGAGCGGAATTCTGCAGGCACGCTGTTCGTCGGAATCTGGGCCGACGGAAAGGGTGGTGTCTGGCGCTCGGACGACAACGCCCGCAACTGGGAGTTCCTGGATCTGGGTGACCGGCAGGTGCTCTCGCTGGCCATCGATCCGAACGACGAAGACGTCATGTACGCCGGCGTCAATCTGGAGTGGAGCTCTGTGTATCGCTCCATGGATGGAGGCTATACCTGGACGCCGCTGAATTCGTTCGGTGATCCGGCATGGGCCATCCAGGTCGATCCGAATGATTCGAACCACGTGGTGGTCGGCACGGTTGGCCGCGGTGTGTGGGAGTCCTTTGATCGCGCCGAGAGCTTCTCTCAGATCGGCGGACACGGCAGTGCGCCTTCGGGCGCGTGGGACCTGCACTTCGGTCCCAAGCACGGCCCGTACGACGGCCAGCTGTTTGCGGCCACGCCCGAGGGCGTGTTCGTCAAGCAAGGCAACAAGTTTGAGCTGTTCGGAGACGGCAGCGAGGACTTTGATGTGCGCACACTGGCCTTCATGGGCGAGATCATCTTCGCCGGCACCTGGGGACAGGGCGTGCTTGCCTACAACCCGGGCACGGGCACGTGGGAAGACGCCGGCTTCGGTGCCCTGCCGGTGCTCGCCTTCGCTGTGATGGAGCAGAACCAGACGCTGATCATCGGTACGAGCGGCCAGGGGCTGTTCGTGGGCCACGGACTGGCGGCCTCCTCGGGTACGACCACCAATACCGAAACCGGCGATGTGGATGTGCCGACCGGATTCGATCTGGACGCTGCCTATCCGAACCCGTTCAACCCGCAGACCACAGTGCCCTTCAGCCTGTCGGAAGCCGCGCAGGTTCACCTGGCTGTGTACGACCTGCTGGGCCGCGAGGTCGCGGTCCTGGCGGACGGCATGATGACCGCCGGTCGCCACGCCGTGACCTTCCACGCGCACGGTATCCCGTCAGGTACCTACCTTGTGAGGATGCGCGCCGGTTCGCAGGTCGAAACTAATACGGTCACGCTTGTGAAATAACCCCTCGAGCTTCCGCGCGCCCACGGTCCGCTTCCCCTCACGGACCCGGCGCCGGATCCGCGGCCACCTGCCTCAGGGCGGGTGGCCGCTTTTTTTGTTTGGGACGGGCGGGACGAGGTGGCGCTGGCAGGGGACGGCGCCCTTTTGAGCCTGGAAGAACGGTCGATACCCGGGAACGGAAGCGGGCTGCCATGCCCGCACTCAGCGAGCCGTTCCAAGAAAGTTTTTCCGCCGATGTACGTCCCTGACGGGCCGGAAGAGGAGTCGACACCTCCCGGAGCCTTCAGTCAACGACTTGTACCCGATCGCCCGAAACAGGCCTCCATGGCCCGATTTGAGCGATCGGGATGTGTGGTTTTGGGTCCTGGCGCCGATCACCGGCCGACCACGGCACCCTTCTTGGATTCTCGCGGAGCGCGAAGAACTGCGCCCTTACGGAACGCGGCGCTTCCACCTGTACTGCCTTCTCTATATCCCTCTACTCCTGCCATGGAGAACTCCTTGACTTCCCGTCTCGCCCCTCTGGCCCTTGGCCTGGTGGTCAGCCTGCTGCTGACCCTCCCCCAGAACGCAGCCGCAGCACCGTCTGCGGAAGTGCCGGGCGCCAGTTCGAATGACCCGATCACGTTTGCGCCGGCTTTTGAGCTGGTGACAGGATTCGGATCCGCTTCCTGCGCTGAATGTCGCGGTGGCGTCACGAAGCTCACCGTGCGGTACCAGGGTAACCAGACCGCTCGCATTGTCGTGCTCGACGGTGGACACCGGATCTTCGACTCCGTGGTCAAGCCGGGCAATACGTTCATGGTTCAAGGCCAGGGCACCAGCGACGATGACGATGACGACGGAGGCAGCGGCGACGGCACGTTCCGGGACGACGAGCTGAAATTCTACATCCAGGACGGCAGGGATTGGGACCTGGATACAACGATCGATGTGACCTGTGCGCAGCCGGTCGGTCCGGGCACGACCTACGGATCGTTCCTCATCGAACAGGCCGAAAGCCGGGACGAGGACAAGCCGGTGTGCGCGGCGGACGATGATCCGTCCACGGCACCCGATCCAACCAAGTACTGCGTAGAGGATCGCATGACGCGGGAATACGGGTTCTGGCTGCCCGGTCTCGACAAGCGTAACAATACCAAGCTGTACAGCATTTCCAATGCCGTATTCGATGAGGCGAACGATGGCACCGCTTCGCTGACCGGCACGATTATCAACGAGATTGGGCAGGGCTTCACTCTTGAACTCACCTTCGAAGACAGAACGACCACCCCGCCGGCAGGCAGTCCGAAGAACGGATACAACTATGCGGTAGACCCGTCCGACTTCGTCTACTATGAGACCATCACCGGCTTCCTGCACGGAATCGACGGTGGCGACTACCACGGCTCTCGTGTACGCATTGCCCGTCGAGGCGAGGCCTTCCAGTTCGGCACAGGCGCAAACCTGTTCGACCAATTCAAGCTGGGCGCTTCGGCGTGGTTTGACTGGTGGGTGGACGAGGAACCGACCACCGACCTCAAGAACGAAGGCCACGGCGACATCAACGTCACCTTCCTGACGGACTGTTTCGCCGACCTGGCCATCGAAAAGACCGCCGGCTCCGGCCTGGCGACCGTTGGCGAAAACGTTGAGTTCACCATTACGGTGACCAACGAGTCCACCACCACGGCTACCGATATCACGGTGTCCGATTACCTGCCGACCAACCTGTCGCACGTATCCGGCGGCACGCTGAATGGCAGCACGGTTACGTGGGACATTGCTTCATTGGCGGGAGGCGCAAGCATAGACCTGACCTTTACCGGCATGACGACGGCAGAGGGCGAGGCCCGCAACTGCGCCGAGATCACTGCGATGGCGGGTTCGGACCAGGACTCGACCCCGGGCAATTTTGATTCGGCTCCTGCCGAGGATGACGAGTCCTGCTTTACGCTGTCTGTCCGGCCGACCGGCGCAATGTGCATGACGACGGATTCTTCGCAGTGCACGACGGCCGAGATCATCTCCGTCACGGACGAGGGATCGGGAGAAACCCGGTATATGGTCAAGGTGACCAATAACTGCCGGAATGCCGTCTCTTTCGTGGCGTTTGAGTTGCCCGACGGTGCGACCCTCTCGTCCGACACGTCCGAGTACTCGGACGGCACGTTTGACTACGACATCGAATTCCCGACGAGCAACCCGTTCGCCCGCAGCCTGAAGTACGAGACGGACGGAGAGGGCGCCAAGGACGGCGAAATGACCACGTTCGACTTCGTGCTGGACAACGGGCACGTGCTGGACGAGCCGTTCATGCTCGAGGTCAAGTACGGCAACAACCGGGATCGGCTGCAGCTCAACACCGACTGTACGCCGGAAGTAGATCTGGAAATCAGCAAGACGGTCCTTTCCGGCGCGGAGATCTCAACCGGCGGACAGGTGACCTACCAGCTCAAGGTGACCAACAACTCCGGTGCACCTGCAACGGGCGTCACCGTTCAGGACAGCTTCCCGGCAAGCTTTGAATTCGTAAGCGCCTCGGGTGACGGCAGCTATAACGATGCCTCCGGCCTCTGGACCGTGGGCACTGTTGGCGCCAACAGCATGGCGACCATCGATGTCACCTTTACCGCGAACGTCGTCGAGTCAGGCTCTGAACTCGTGGCAAACGGACTGTACGAGCTGAAGAACCACCCCAACGGAAATGCTCGGGATCCTCTGTACGGCCTGCGGCTGGACCGACTGTTCCACAACCATCGGCCCATCACGTTCGACTTCGAGCACGACGACTCTGATGTATGGATGCAGGTAGACGGATCCTCCATCATCATTTTCGGCCAGGTGTTTGGCGGCAAGGATGGCGGAAGCGAGTACGTGGTCGGCCAGTCCGGCATTTGGGACCTGTACTTCCGCTACGACATGACCATCGCCCCGGTGCCGGGTGACGATGATCTGTATACCACGGTCGAGCAGGGAGAAGGCACCATCGTGCCTCACTTCTCAACCAGCGACTTCGGGGCCGGGCATGTGTTCAATCTGACCGCTCACAAGTCAGGTGCGTTTGCCCTTCGCATTGGAAATACGGATGACGACTCCGGCCACCGCACCCACACCGGAATCAGTGGCTGGGGCTGGCTCAAACACGACGGCCGCGGCTCACTGCAGCATCATAGCGCCAGCGACTGGCTGTTTACGACCGGAGATTTTCAGCCGGACACCTTTGTGAACTGTGTGGAGATCGCCTCGGCAGACCAGGACGATCCCGACTCCGCCCCGTCCAACGGCTTCAAGGCCGGCGAAGACGACAACGCCTGCGCAGAAATCGTCGTGACAGTGCCCCCGCCGGGTCGCATCGCCGGCACGGTGTACGAGGACTCCAACGGCAACAACGGCATTGACGATGGAAGCGACGGCGAGCTGGAGGACGTCAAGGTGCTGCTGTACACCGATGAGGACAATGACGGCTTCGGCGATACGCAGATCGCCATGGTCCGCACGGACGCCAACGGGTTCTACGAGTTTACCGACCTGCCGCTCGGCGACTACGTGGTACTCGTAGATGAAAACGAGGACCCTCCAGGGGCACTTGAGTCGATCCTCGCCAACCCGGCCGACGTTGCGCTGACCGACGACTTGCCGACCGTCATGGTCGACTTTCTGTTTGGTCAGGTTCGCTTGGCCAGCTTCGGCGATACCGTCTACCGTGACGACAACGGCAACGGCATGCAGGACGAAGGCGAGCCCGGAATTGCCGGCGTAACCGTCCGGTTGTTCATGAACGATATCAACGGGATGGAGGTCACTCCTGCGCAGGTCACCAACAGCGCCGGCCACTACGAATTTACCGGGCTTGACCCGAAGACCTATGTAGCCGAAGTCGTAGCCCCGTCGGGTTACATGATCTCCGACAACAACGACGACGGAGAGGCCGACTCGGATGACTTCTTCGATACCGAGACGCTTGTAGCCTCCCAGGACTACAACGACGGCGACTTCGGATTCAAGCCGACAGGCAAGATCCAGGGGTTTGCCTGGCGCGATACGGATGGCGAAGGCGACTTCGACGAGGCCGGCAATGGCATCGAGAATGTGAGCGTCGCTCTCCTCGACGAAAACGGCGTTGCCGTCGACTTTGGTGACGGGCCGGTAACGGCGTCGACGGATGAGAACGGCATGTACATGTTCTCCAACCTGCCCCCCGGCACCTACATGGTGGACGTGACGGCGGGCGAGCCTGCAGGCACCGCGCCGACCACTCCGGAGCCGGCCACCGTCATCCTGCCCCTCAACGGAACAGAGGAAGCTGACTTCGGCTACGCGCAAACAGGCTCCATCATGGGCGTGGTGCGTGAAGACACCGCGGGAGACGTCAACCTGGATGGCAACGAGCCAGGCATTGCGGACGTCACCGTGGTCCTCTACAACGACGAGAACAATGACGGCATGGTCGACGGCAGCGATACCATCGCGGCCTCGACCGAAACCGATGGTGACGGCAAGTACACCTTCGACAACCTGCCCGCAGGCAACTACCTGGTTGACGTCGACAACTCGGACGCCCAATTGGGTGGCAACTTCCCGGTGGATGAGATGGACTTCCCCGAGCCACGGGACGTGGATCTCGGCGTGGGAGATGACGAAACCGGCGTTGACTTCCTCTTCGGTTCGGTCAAGATGGCAACGCTTGGCGATCGGGTATGGCTCGACCTCAACGGAAACGGCGATCAGGATAATGGAGAGCCGGGAGTAGCCGGCGCCAAGGTCTTCCTTGAGGACGGCTCCGGAAACAGCGTTTCCGACGGCACGAACACCTCGATGATCGAAACGACGGCGGATGGCCTGTACGACTTCGTCGGCTTGATGCCCGGCATGTACCAGGTGCGCATTGAGCCACCGGCCGGCTTCGCCCTGACCACGCCTCCAGACACCATGGGCCCCTTCGAGCTGACCTCGGGGGACAACCGGGACGACGTGGACTTCGGCCTCATCCCTGCAGAGGGCAAGATCAAGGTTGTTGTGTTCAACGACGCGGACGCGAGCGGCGACCAGAACGGCGAAGATGGATTCCCGGGAGTCGACGTGCGCATCACCTCGTTTGGCCCGAACGGCATCGACGAGAACGGCGGGGGAGACGATTACGCGATCACCCTCGAGACCGACGGCAGCGGCATGGCCATGACGGGGCAGGATCTGCTTCCGGGCAGCTATGACGTGGAGGTGGTTAGCTCCACCCTGCCGCCCGAGGCCGACCTGCCGACGACACCGACCTCGGTCACCCTGACCATAGACGGCACGTCCACCGAAGAAGTGGAGTTCGGCTACCAGAAGGCCGAGTCCATGATCTCCGGTGTGGTTTTCGATGACGTCAACGACAACGGGTCGGACGACTCTGAGCCCGGACTCAACGGAGTCACGGTTACTCTCTATGCAGACACCGACGAAGATGGCGTGGGCGATGTGGTGGTTGACGAGGTCACGACCTACACCGAAGGTTCGACGGACGGCTTCTACAAGTTCAACGACTTGCCGGCCGGGACTTACGTCATCGACGTCGACAACAACGACCCCCAGCTGGAAGGCCGTATACCGACCACCATGGAGCCGATGTCACGCGAAGTGAACGGCATGGACAGCGCGGTCAACGTGGATTTCGGATTTGTCGATCCGGCCAACAAGAATCGCGGCTCCATCGGCGACTTCGTCTGGCGTGACGACCTCGACAACAATACGCAGGACCCGGGTGAAGTAGGCGTTGCGGGCGTGGAGATCACGCTCTACAACTCCAATGCGGCGGGTGACAAGCTGAGCGTGGTTGGTACACCAAAAACCACCGACCCACTGGGCAACTATCAGTTCGACGGTCTGCTTCCCGGATTCTACGTAGCAGAGGCAACCAATCTGCCGACCGGCTACATCGGAACCGCGGGTCTGATGACCGGCGCCATTGAACTCGACCCCGGCGAAGTCTTCAACGGAGCCGACTTCGGCCTCTTGACGACCGGTATGATCGAAGGTCTGGTCTTCATGGACGGCGACGCGAGCGGCGACTACAACGCCTCCTTCGACATGCTGATCACCGACGAGGTGACGGTTCGCTTGCTGGACGATGAGGGTGATGAGTATGCCTCCCAAACCATCACTGACGGCAGCTACCAGTTCACCAACGTGCCGCCGGGCAGCTACGAGGTATTAGTCGATACGGTCATTCCGGACAAGACGACATCGACCGGAAACCCGATCGATGTCACGCTCGGTCTGCACGAGCAGAAATGGGTGGACATCGGATTCGAAGACAGCACCGGCAAAATCTCTGGCGTGGTCTTCGAGGACACGGACGGAGATGGTTTCCAGGACGCGGGTCTTGAAGACGGAATCCCGAATGTCACCGTGACCCTCTACGAGGACTTTGACGCAGACGGCGTCGGCGACATGGTGGTCGACACCGTGGAAAACACGGGACCAAACGGCGACTACAGTTTTGAAGGCCTTCCGGAAGGCTTCTATATCGTGGATGTGCTGGACTCGAACGTGGATCCGCTGCTCCCCACCTCTGCTGAGCCCAAGCCCGTGGAGCTCGATGGCCCCGGAGACGAGGAGGAGGCCGACTTTGGCTTCTCCAGCGTAGCCAACAAAATGGCCTCCATCGGCGATCGGGTCTATCGCGACGACAACGGAGATGGCGACCGCGATCCCGGTGAGCCCGGAATCGACGGCGTCGAGGTGACCATCACGTTCCCCGACAACACGACCGCCACCACCACCACCGCGGATGGTGGGTTCTACGAGTTCACCGGACTCATGCCCGGCGAGCACTCAGTGGAGGTTACTGCAGGGGCGGGCGGGTTTACGCCAACCCAGGGGAGCGCTGGCTACACGGAGGACCTTGCTGCCGGCGAGGACTTCGAGGATGCGGACTTCGGGTTCCGTCCCAAGGGCACCATGGAAGGCTTTGTCTTCATGGACCAGAACGGAGACGGCATCTTCAATACCGCCGATGGGGATACCCCTATTCCGAACGTTACTGTTGAACTGCTGGACCAGAACGGAAACCCGGTCGAGCATCAAGGCTCGCCGGTGACCGCCGTCACAGCGGACGGTTCAGTCACCAACCAGCCTGAGGGCGGCTACTGGTTGTTCAACCTGGCGCCGGGTGACTACCTGGTCAATCTCATCGAAAATGATGAGCCGGACGGCAAGGTGCCTTCAACCGGAGACCCGGTCCCGGCTACCATCCTACTGAACGCAAATACCCCCGGAATCAACATCGGCTACGAACCGGCCGAGGGCACGATCTCGGGCGTGGTGTTTGAAGACGAGGACGGCAACACCGTACAAAACGACGAGCCGGGCCTTCCGGGCGTCACGGTTACCCTGTATCGCGATGAGGACGGCACGTTGGTGCCGGTGGAGTCTGTAGAGACCGGCATGGACGGTTCATACGACTTTGGAAATCTGATCCAGGGCGACTATGTCGTGGATGTCGAAGACAGCGAGATTCCCTCCGGTCTGATTGCCACCACCGCTGAGCCCAAGAGCGCGACCATTTCTGAGCCCAACGGCTCGGACACCGCAGACTTCGGCTATTCCGCCAACGCCAACAAGATGGCGCGCATTGGCGACACTGTGTTCCGGGACGACGACGGCGACGGCGAACAGGATGCCGGCGAGCCGGGCATCGCAGGCGTGGAGGTCACGCTGTCAGGCGCAGCAAGCGGCACAACGACTACCGATGCGTTCGGGAAGTATGAATTCGCAGGCCTGATGCCTGGGACTTACACGGTGGAAGTGAATGTCAGTGATCCCGACGTGAGCGGTTTCACACCACCTGTCACTACGTCCTTCAGCCCCACCATCGCCGCCGGCGTGGACTTCCTGACGGCGGACTTCCCGTTCCGCCCCTCGGGTTCGATAGCCGGAAACATCTTCAATGACGCAGACGGTGACGGTGTCTGGGAGCCAAATGATGATGACACCGGGCTTCCGGACGGCACCCTGGTCGAGCTGCTGGCCTCCAATGGAGACTTTGTCACTTCCGTGGTCACCACGGGCGGAGACGGCTCATTCATCTTTGAGAACCTGCCGGCCGGGGACTACATGATCTCCGTGCCCACGGAGCCCGACGATACGGTCTCCTCTACGGGCAACCCCATTGACGCCTCAGTCACCGAGAACACGGCCACCACGGGAGCAGACGTCGGCTTCGAGCCAGCCACAAGCTCCATCGCGGGCACGGTTTACGGCGACGAAAATGAAAACCAGACCTTTGACCCGGCCGACGAAGACGATCTCGGAGCCGGCATCATGGTCTCGCTCTACGAGGACGCCGACGACTCGGGCACGATCAACACCGGCGACCCGCTCATCGACGATACGGTCACCGATAATGACGGCAACTACCTCTTCGAGGACCTGCCGCAGGGAGACTATCTCGTGGACGTGGGCAACGTGCCCGGCATGTCGCCCACCACGGACGATCCGCTGGCAGTAACCACCGACGGCACCAACCCGGTGACGGACGCGGACTTCGGGTTCGTCAATCCGGACGCCGAGGTTGCCTCGATAGGCGATACGATCTTCCAGGACACGAACGGCATCAACGGTCAGGAAATGGGCGAGCCGGGCATCGAAGGTGCCAAGGTCGAGCTCTTTGCCTCGGACGGCACGTCCAGCGTCAACGATGCGGACGGCGTGGCGGTCGACCCGCAGATGACCGACGCAAGCGGTAGCTACCTCTTCACGAACCTGCTGCCTGGCACGTATGTGGTCCGGGTGACCATGCCTCCGGCCGAACATGTGCAGACGTTCGATCCCGACGGCGCCACGTTCGACGGTGAAACCACCGTCACCGTCGCCATGGGAGATGTCGAGCTTGACGCCGACTTCGGCTATCAGCCAAAAGCAGGCAGCATCGCCGGAACCGTCTTCATGGACGACGACGGCGACGGTGTGCAGGACAACGACGAAGACGGGTTCAACGACGCGGGTGTCATCCTGACCGGTGCCGGTCCCGATGGTCTCTTTGGAACCGAGGACGACCTCACGTTCCCCGAGATCTGGACCGACGCTGACGGCAACTACGAGTTCACCGACCTCGCGCCGGGCATGTACGTCGTGGACGTGGTGGACCCGGCCAACACTGTGCCGACCACGGAAGACCCGCAGAAGGTCAACGTCGGACCCAATCAGAACGTGTCAGGCATTGACGCGGGATTCAAGCCGGCAGACAACACCATCGCAGGCACGGTATTCAACGACAAGAACGGCGACGGTGATCAAGACCCGGATGACGACAACTCAACTCCTGCCGTCGACGAAAGCGAGCCGGGCCTGGAGGACATCACGGTTACCCTGGTGGAAGCCGGTCCTGACGGAGAGTTCGGCACGCCGGATGATCAGGTTGTGGCCTCTGACACCACGGACGTAAACGGAGACTACTCCTTCGAAAACGTGCCGGCGGGCACCTATCAGATTCGCTCCGAGTCCCCGGACGGTCTGCTCAATACGACGCCGAATCCGGTTGTCGAAGCGGTCGATACGGGCGATGTCCGTGATATCGATTTCGGCTTCAACAACAACAAGATGGCCTCCATTGGCGACCTGGTCTTCGAAGACCTGGACGGCGACGGCAAGCAGGAAGCCGGCGAATTCGGCCTGCCCGGTCTGACTGTGGATCTGTTCCGTGATACGAACGGAAACGGCGTACGGGATGGCGCAGACGATCCGAACCCGGTTGATACTCAGGTCACCAACCAGGCCGGGTTCTACACCTTCGGCCAGCTCATGCCGGGTACTTATTTCGTGGACGTGCACCCGCCGACAGGTGGCGGCTACGTGCAGACCGGCAGTGAAAACCGCGGTGACGAAGGGGACCCGATCGTGGTCGTCAGCGGCACCACGGTGGACGATGCGGACTACGGCTATCAGCCGGTGGACGGCTCGATCCTGGTCACCATCTTCGAGGACACCAACGGCAACGGCACGCAGGATCCTGGCGAGCGCGGTTTGCAGGGCATCAACGTGGACCTCGTTGGTCCCGACGGCACGCAGAACGGTACCACCGATCAGGATGGCCAGTTCTGGTTCACCGACCTTGTGCCCGGAACGTATTCAGTCTCCTCGGACGGCCCTGCCGGCACGATTCAGATTGGCCCGGACCCCGCGGTGGAGCTTGGTGCCAATGAAGACACCACGGCTGAACTCGGATTCCGCTCCGAGAACTCCGCCATTACCGGTGTGACGTTCTCGGATCCCAACAACAACGCCCAGCGCGATGGAGGCGAGCCCGCCGTGGGATCGATTCCGGTCAAGCTGATCGGTCCGGGACCAGACGGCGACTTCGACACCGGAGACGATGTGGTTCTGCAGACTGCAACCAGTCATGTCACCGACGGAACGTACACCTTCGGCGGATTGGCCCCCGGCCAGTATCGCGTCGAAGTGACCCCGCCGGGTACGATGGTCGTCACGGGCTCAAACCCGCTGCCGATCACGCTGATGCCGAACGAGACCGAAACGGCAGACTTCGGCTTCAACTCCAACAAGATGGCCTCCATCGGCGACACCGTCTATGAGGACCTGAACGGCAACGGCGTCCAGGACCCTGGCGAATTCGGCGTGGCAGGCATCACCGTGAAACTCTACAAGGACGACGGCAACGGCACGTTCGAACCTGCCAACGACGGTCCGCCAGTGGTGCAGGTAACCAATTCCGCAGGCATCTACGACTTCACGGCGCTGGATCCAGGCACCTATTTCGTGGACGTCATTTCCGGCCCGGCCTACTCCGAAACCGGCGACCAGGAAGGCTCACCAAGTGATCCTGACAACATCACCGGCAACGAGTTGGCACCCATCACGGTAGCCGACGGCCAGGACGTCAACGGCGCGGACTACGGTATCATGCCGAAGCGCGGTTCCATCCACGGCGTTGTGTTCAACGATCTGGATGGTGACGGGGAGCTCGACAACAACGAGCCGACCTTGCCCTGGATCACGGTGCGCCTGCGAAGCAACGGCCCGGACAACAACGCAGCGACTACCGCCGACAACGTCGACCTCACGGTGGAAACCAATAGCGAGGGTGAGTACTGGTTCGAGAACCTGGCTCCCGGCCGCTATCGCGTCTTCCCGGTCAACGCCGACATCCCCACCGGCAGCACGCCTACCACGGACCGTCCTGCAATCGTGGACATCGGCAGCAATACCAGAGTCGAGGATGTCGATCACGGATTCCAGACACGCAACAGTTCCATCTCCGGTGTAGTCTTCGAAGACCCCAACGGAAACGGACAGGATGACGGCAACGACGAGCCGGGCATCGAGGACGTAGTGGTCACCTTGATCAATGTCGGACCTGACGGGCAGCTGGGTGGCGGCGACGATTCATTCGCCGGCAGCACGATGACCGACGAGAACGGCGCCTACACATTCGGTACGCTGCCTCCGGGCAACTACCAGGTTTCGGTGTCCGCCCCCAGCGGACAGGTGGTCACTACGGCCAATCCCAAGCCGGTTGTCCTGGGAGCCGACGACGACGCCGAAGCGGACTTTGGATTCAACGACAACAAGATGGCGTCCATTGGTGACCTCATCTTCCGCGACGACAACGGCAACTCCATTCAGGATCCGGGCGAACCAGGTCTCTCGGGTGTAGTGGTCAGACTCTATCGGGACGCAAACGGCAACGGAACCCGTGAGGTGTCCGATCCCCTGTTCCGCACATCGGATCCGACCGACAACGCCGGGTTCTACGACTTCACGGCCTTGCCGCCTGGCATTTACTTCGTGGATGCCGAGCCACAGTCAGGCTTCATGGAAACCGGCTCTGCAGCGCGCGGTCCCGAAGGTGAGCCCATCGAGGTGCTCTCCGGTGACGACGTGAACAATGCGGACTACGGCTTCCTGCCGATGAACGGAACGGTTGCCGGCACGGTCTTCAACGACCTGAACGGCAACGGCGAACAGGATCCGGGTGAGCCCGGTCTGCCCGACGTGCCGGTAACGGTGAGCGGCCCCGGGCTGGATGGTATCGACGGCACCGCAGACGACATCGTCAGCGAAACCACGACCAACGCCCAAGGCGACTATGAAGTGACGGGCCTCATTCCGGGCACCTACGACGTGCTGGTTGATTCCGGCTCGCCGAAAGTGCCTGAGGGGGCCACGGCGACAACCGGCAACCCGATCTCGGTGGACGTGGAATCGGGCGAAGAGTCCGAAGGAGACATCGGGTTCCAGACGCGCAACTCGACGGTTGAGGGTGTCGCCTACAACGACGCCAACGGCAACGGCGTGTTTGACAACGGCGAGACGACGATTGCCGGCGTACCGGTCAAACTCATCAACCTCGGGCTGGACAACACTCCGGGGGGCGGTGACGACTTCATCTTCGACACTGCGAATACCGACGGAAGCGGTGAATACAGCTTCACCAATGTGCCTCCGGGTACGTATGACGTAGAGGCCACCGCGCCGAGCGGGCTTGTCTCGACCAGCGCGCCCAAGGTCACCGTGGGCGTACAGCCTGCGGAGACCGAATCGGTGGACTTCGGCTTCAATACGAACAAGATGGCCTCGATCGGCGACACGGTCTTTGAGGACCTGAACGGCGACGGCGTGCAGGATGTGGGTGAGACCGGAATCCCCGGAATCACGCTCACGCTGTACCTGGATGACGGAGACGACCTGTTCGAACCGGGGCAGGACGCCATCGCCAGTACCCCGGGACCGGACGGAATCCCGAATACGGCCGATGACGGCACGGCGGTGACCAACTCCGCCGGTATCTACGACTTCACCGGCCTCAACCCGGGCACGTACTTCGTGACCATCGATGTACCGAGCGGCTTCAACAGCAGCGGCAGCGCCGCCTACGGCGATCCCGGAGAGCCCATCGAATTGGTCGACAACACCGATATCAACGATGCCGATTACGGGCTGCTGCCCAACACGGCTTCGGTGCACGGTGTGGTATTCGACGACGTCAACAAGAACGGTCGCAAGGGAGACGGGGAGTCCGGACTCCAGTCCTTCCAGGTGGTCATCTATGGCCCGGGACCGGACGGCGACTACGACACGACGCTCGACAACGTCGAACTGTCCACGACCACCGACGAGAATGGTGAGTACTGGTTCGACAGCCTGCCGCCGGGAGACTACGTGGTCAACGTGGACGAATCTGCGGCACCGTTCGGTTCAATCAGCACCACCCCCGATCCGGCGTTCATTTGGGTCGGTGGCGGCGGCACCGTGACGACCAATTTCGGCATCATGCTGCCGGGTGGGGTCATTCAGGGCACCATCTTCGCTGATGACAACCAGAACGGCATCCTTGACGGCGGCGAGAGCGGCCTGCCGGATGTGACGATCACTCTCTTCGACCTCGGAGCCGACGGCACGGCCGGCACCGCGGACGACGGCCCGAGCCGCATCGTCAATACGTCGGCCACTGGTACCTACATCATCGAAGGTTTGCCGGACAGCAACTACCTGATCAGTGTGGACGACCCGGTCGGTCTGGTGGCAACCTCCACCGAACCGCGTCCGGTAACCATCTCAGGCGGAACGACGGAAAACGAGGACATCGGCTACGCCACCGAGAAAATGGCGCAGATCGGCGACAACGTCTTCCAGGATCTGAATGGCAACGGCGTGTACGACAACGGCGAACCGGGCATCTCCGGGGTCACCGTGACACTCTACGTGGACGCTGACGAAGACGGATTCCTGGATGCCAGCGAGGTCGGTTCGGGCATCACCCAGGTGACTTCCGGCGCAGGGATCTACAACTTCCTTGGTCTGATGCCGGGCTTCTACCTGGTTCAGGCCACCGAGCCTGCTCAGCACATCGCCACCGGCGATACGGACCCGCTGGCCTTCGAGGTCATCAACGGCCAGGTGGTCGAAACGGCCGACTTCGGATTCCTCCCGGTTGGTGGATCGATTGCCGGTATCGTATTCGACGATGCAGACGGCGACGGCACGCAGGGCGCGGGCGAGGAAGGATTGCAGGGTGTGCTCGTAACACTCACGAGCGATGGACCCGACGGCATTCCGGGCACCGGAGATGAGATCGAGAAGGAGACGTTGACAGGCCTCAACGGCACCTATTCGTTCACCTTCCTGCCGCCGGGCACCTACACGGCCTCGTTTGAGACGCCGGAAGGCACTGAGGCAACCACGCAGAACCCCGAGGAGGTTGAACTCGGCGCCAACGAGTCCGAGAGCTTGCTGACAGGTTTCGCGCCGGTCACGGGCTCGATCGACGGTTTCGTCTTCAACGACCTGAACGGAAACGGCATCAAGGATTCTGGCGATGGAGGTATCAGCGGTGTAACGCTGAACCTCTTCGGACCTGGCACTGATGGTGTCTTCGGCACTCCGGATGACGTGCCCGTGGGCACCACCGTATCCGCATCCAACGGCGGCTACTGGTTCACCGATGTTCCGATCGGGGCCTACCGCCTGGACCTCGTCGAAACCACGGCGCCGGCTGGCTTCAACGTCACCACAATGAACGACCCGTCGGACCTCGTGGTGGAGGCGGATCAGGTAACAACCGTGCTCTTCGGACTCAAGAAGATCGCCAAGCCCAAAGCAACCATCGCGGGCAAGGTCTTCGAGGACAAGAACAAGAACGGCACGCTTGATTCGGGCGACTTCGGGTTCCCGAACGTCAAGGTGCAGCTGTTCACACAGGGCGCCGACTACAAGTGCGGCACCGCGGACGATCAGTTCAGGGCCACCCGCACCACGGATGCCTCGGGCGCCTATTCGTTCGGCGGCCTGCACCCTGACACGTACTGCGTGCTTGTGGACGAAAACACGCTGCCGGGCGGCGTTTCGAACACCACCGGAGGCAACCCGGCCACGATCGCCGTGCCCCATGGCGCTACCGTCGAGGCCAACTTCGGCTACGCTACCCTGGGCAGCAAGGTCGACCTCGAGATCGAGAAGACCGCCGACAAGGATGCGGTTGCGGTAGGTGGCGAAGTCACCTTCACGATCACGCTCCGCAACTCGGACGATGCGCACCTGGCCGCGACGGATGTCGTAGTCAAGGATTACCTTCCGACCGGTCTCCGGTATGTCTGGGATTCTGCGACGACTGCACAGGGCATCGTATTCAACCCGAGCCAGCTCAGCTGGACCGTGGAGTGGATCGGCGTCGGGCAGGAGATCGACCTGACCCTGAAGGCACTGGTCACCAAACCTGGCGAGTTCAAGAACTGCGCCGAGGTGTGGGATGCCCGCCAGAAGGACAAGGACTCGACCACCGGCACCGAGCGTGGAACGCGATTCGACGCCCATGCCGCCCGCGAGGACGACGAGGACTGCCACCGGATCTGGACCGGCACCAGCGCGAAGATCGATCTCGAACTCGAGAAGCGCGCCGACAAGCCGTACCCGTCCATTGGCTCCGCGGTGACCTTCACGCTGGACCTTACCAACAAGGGAACCACCGACGCCACGGGTGTGATGGTGACCGACTACCTGCCGCAGGGCCTCAGCTACGTCTGGGACACCGCGACCACGGGGCCGGGCATCACGTTCAACCCCAGCAAACTGACATGGACGATCGCTTCGGTCTCGCCGGGGCAGACCATCCAGCTCTCGCTGAAGGCGAGCGTGAATCAGTCCGGCGAGTGGACCAATTACGCCGAGGTCTGGGACGCAGACCAGAAAGATGTGGACTCGCAGACCGGCGACGAACGCGGCACACCGTTCAATCCGCACGCCACGCGTGAGGATGACGAGGCCGAGGCCAGCGTCTGGGTGGGTCAGCCGCCTGCAACGGACGCGCTCTGCTACGTGATCGCGGACAACGACGGTCATGGCTTCGACAACCGTGACGTGATCTCCAAACTGACCTCACAGGGCAGAGTGGAGAGCATCATCGGTCGGACCGGTACCCTGATGATCGAATCCATGGCGTTCAACCCATGGACCGGCCAGCTCTACGCGGCCGACGCCAACGAACTGGGCGTGATCAACGTGCATACCGGTCGGTACACGACCATCGGCGAGTTCGGCTTCGGAGAAGGCTGGTTGGCCAACGGCGAGTACCGCACCCGCGGTCTGCTCGACGCGGACGGCCTGGCCTTCGACGCGCTCACCGGCGATCTCTGGGCCAGCAGCCGCAAGACCGGCGAGCCGGATCTGCTCTTCAAGGTCGACCCAGCCACGGGCGCCCATGTGCCGGAAGCCTTTGGTCCCGGGAAGGACTTCATCTCCATCCTGACGAACAACGGGCTGAACGACATCGACGACATCGCGATCGATCCGACCAACGGTGTGCTCTACGCGATCAACAACGAAGGCGGCACCAACAGCCGACTCGTCACGATCGACAAGCAGACCGGCTGGATCACTGAGATCAAGACGCTGCCTATCGGCAACATCGAGGGACTCGACTTCTTCGGCGACGGCACGCTCTACGCGACCGCCGGTGAGGGCGACGAGGCCATCGTCATCATCGACAAGGCCACGCTCAGCACGCAGATCGTGACGTCGATCGGCAACGGTCGCAACCGCGACTATGAGGCCATTGCCTGCCTGACCACTCCGACCAACAAACTCCGTATCACGGTGTTTGAGGACCTGGACGACGACGGGCAGCAGACCGGCATCGAAGTCCCGCTCACGGGCGTTGACATCGAGCTGTTCAGGGATGTGGATGGCGATGGGCTCATCGGCAGTGACGACCCGCTGGTCCGCACGGGGCTCTCCGACAGCAATGGCGAGGTCGAATTCCAGACGGCTGCTACCGGCAACTTCGTGTACCGGATGGCAGGCGGGTTCGTCCGCGGCGTGGGTCTCCAGACGGCGACCGGCCTCGAAGGCTTCGGCCTGACGGCACGGGCCTACATGGGCATCGGCGCATCGACAGCCACGTCCACAGACGGAGATACCGAGGTTCCGGTCGAGTACGCGCTGCACAGCAACTACCCGAACCCGTTCAACCCGGTCACCACGATCACCTTCGACTTGCCGGCTACCGAGCATGTCACCCTTGCGGTGTACGATGTCCTCGGTCGCCAGGTGGCGGTCCTGGTTGACGGCCTCACGCAGGCAGGTCAGCATCAGGTGCGCTTCAACGGCAAACGCTTCGCCAGCGGTACCTACATCTACCGCATGTCGACGGCTACGAAGACCTTCACGCACACCATGGTGCTCGTGAAATAGAAAAGCTGCTCCACCCCTCACAGGGGCATAAAGGGCCGGCCGGGAATTCCCCGGTCGGCCTTTTTTGTTTGTCTCAATCCGGCGGAATTCTGTTGCCGTAATCGGACGGGGCGGGTTGACCGATGGGCGCATCTGCACGTCCGCCAGACGCTACGCGTGCCCGCACACCGACCTGCAGAGTCGGAGTGGTTGCAGGCGCCGTCGGTTCTGATTCAGACGTGTCGCCCGCGTCCGATTTGTGCTACCGGATCTGCCGAAATCAGTCTTTTTCGGCTCTTCGAATACTTTTGCCCGCCCCGTTAAGGAAAGGACCAGCCGCCTCCTTTGAGCGCAATCCTCCCTTACCGAGATGCACACCTTTTCTTCAGGTCGACTCCCCTTTGACGGACCCGGTCTTGCCGCAGCACTGCTGGCAACGCTGCTCGCAATCCTGGTTCCGAACGCAACGGCCCAGTTCTTCGACACTCCCCCAGTGGACGTCGCAGGCACCTATCTGACCTCCCTGGCCTGGGGGGACTATGACGGTGACAATGATCCGGACCTTCTCCTTGCCGGTTGCACCGGCGACTTCTGCATGTCGCCCCTCACCAAGCTGTACCGCAACGACGGCGGCACCCTGGTTGAGGTGCCGGCCCCCTTCAAGGCGGCCGGAGCCGGCGTCGTGCGATTCGTGGACCTTGACGGCGACGATGACCTCGACGTGTTCGTATCCGGGTTCGCGGGACTGTGGGGCGCACACACCACGATTTATCGCAATGACGGAGGGAGCTTCTCCCAGCTGACCACGCTGAAGGGCATGCTGGGCGCGGCCGCAGACTTTGCCGACTACGACGGCGACGACGACCTGGACCTCGTGCTGTCGGGGTGCACCATGCTGAGCACGGCAGGGATGACGTGCACCTCACCGGAGACCATTCTGTACGAAAACGAAGGTGACGGCACCTTCTGGGCACCAGCTACGCCTTGGCTGGCCCAGCTTGCCGTCGGATCGGTCTCCTTTCAGGATATCGACGGAGACAACCTCCCGGACCTGCTTCTCACGGGCGTCGACTCCTCCAACGACCCGCACACGGTGGTCTACCGCAACGCCCCTCAGGGCACCTTCACCGAGATTCCGGTCGGCCTGACGGATTTCGCCGCGGGCCAAGTGGCCTGGGCCGATGTGGACGGTGATTCCAGGCCGGATCTCGCGCTGAACGGATGCACCGACTCCTCCTGTACGGTCGGCGGTGCAGTCTACCGCAACACCTCCACGGTCGGCGCCTTCTCCTTCTCCCTGGAGACCAACATTCCCGGCACGGCGTCCGGCAGCCTGGATGCCGCCGATGTCGACCGGGATGGCGAGGTCGATCTGATTCTCACCGGATGCTCGGATCTGGACCTCAATGCCATGACCTGCTCCACGCCGGTTTCGAGCCTGCTCCTTGGAGACGGCGCGTTTGGGTTTGTGGATGCCGGGGAGAGCCTCGTCGGCCTCGGCCTGTCCGACGCTGAATTGGCCGACTTCAACAACGACGGCAAACTTGATCTGGCCCTCGGCGGCACGACCTCCGACCCGGATGAGATCTGGGGCATCGAGGGACTGGTCTACACAGGTATCGGGGGCCCGGACCCAAGCGCATTCACCAGCGCCCAGATTCTGGACGGACTCTACCTCGCATCGCTCGATTGGGGCGACTACGACGGTGACGGCGACCTCGATCTTGTTGTCGCAGGCTGCGTCGACGCACTGTGCAACACGGCTGAAACCACGCTGTACCGCTACACCGGCAGCGGCTTTGTCGACTCCGGTATCGCGCTGGACGGTGCCGGCGGCGGCGTGGTCAAGTTCGCCGACCTGGACGGTGACAACGACCTGGACCTGTTTGTGTCCGGCTCCAAAGGCATCATCATGGGCGCGCACGCCACCGTCTACGAGAACGAAGCCGGCGGCTTCTGGCCGCAGTCGTCGCTAGGCGCCTTCATTGGTACCGCCGTGGCATTCGGCGATGTCGACAACAACGGCACCATAGACATGGCCGTGTCCGGCTGCACGGACATCGACGTCATGAACATGGTGTGCAACGCAGCCGTGTCCCGCATTTACCAGAACGATGGCGACGCGAATTTCACCGATGCCGCGGCGGGCCTGACGCAACTGTCCATCGGCTCGCTGGCGTTGCTGGATCGCGAAAACGACGGTGACCTGGACCTGCTTCAGACCGGCATTGATGCCGGAGGAACGCCCACCACCATTCTTTATGACAATGTCGGCGGCACCTTCACCGATTCCGGAGAAGTGCTGCCCGATTTCGCCGGCGGAGACGTGGCCGTCGCCGATCTCGACTACGACGGCGACTTTGATCTGCTGCTCAGCGGCTGCCGCGATGCCAGCTGCTCCACGCCGGGCGTGAACATGCTGCTCAATCAGGGCAACGGCACCTTCGTCGCAAGCCCCGAAGAAGCCGAGCTGTTTGCCAATGCGGGCGGTTCCATAGACACGGGTGACTACAACAACGACGGCGCCATCGACATCCTCATCACGGGGTGCATGACGCTGGATCTTGCCAAATCCGACTGCTGGGGCCCGGCCACCAAGCTATACGACGGTGATACCGGCGTCGCCGGTGAGATTGCCCTCTCGACAGAAGTACTGACCCCGGTTGGCATCTCCGATGCCCAATTCGGCGACTATGACAACGACGGCAAGCTGGATATCGCGCTTGTAGGGACGACCTCAGACCCCAACGCGGTCGACGGGCGCCATCTGGAGATCTACCACGGTCATGCTGCCGCTGTGAACGTGCGTCCGAATCCGCCGCTCGCGCCGCTGGTAGCCGTAATAGGGGACGAGGCCACCGTGACCTTCCTGTCTCCCACGCCAGATGACTGGACCCCGACTGATGCCCTCTCCTACAATCTGCGGGTAGGCACTACCCCCGGCGGCACGGACGTTCTCTCCCCCATGGCTTTGGTCGACGGTCAGCGCCTGGTCGCCGAGTGGGGCAACATCCAGCAGAACCAGCAGTGGACCCTGGAGAATCTGCCGGCAGGCACGTACTACATGGCCGTTCAGGCGATCGATCAGGCCTACGCCGGGTCCCGCTTCTCGAATGAGCGAGCCTTTATTGTCGAACCCGTCGCCCGCTTCGTCGATCTGACCGTAGACAAGACCGTGCGCAACGTGCCGAATGACCCGGACGGCTTCGTGCCGGGCGAAGAGGTGCTGTTCGACATCCGCGTATCCAGCGCCAACCTGGCCGGCGCAGAGACGGTGACGACCGTCATCGTTGACGACATCCTGCCGGCCGGTCTCACCTACGTGCCCTTCTCGGCCACAACCGGGCCCGGCATCACGTTCAACACCGTGACGCACACCTGGACCATCGACGCGATCGAGCCGGGCGAGACGGTGGAGTTGGGCATCCGCGCGGTTGTCGATGCGTGGGTGGTCAGCGACCTGGAAAACTGCGCCGAGATCTGGGACTACGACGAGCACGAGCTCATCGAGAATCTGTCCGGACTGGCCGGCGCCCTGCCGGGCGGTGCCCTGGACCCGATCACCAATCCGGCCGACGCCGAAGGCGACCAGGACTGCACCACGGTGCGCATCCGCGGCCGACAGGACAAGATTGATCTGGAGCTGAGCAAGGCGGCCGACCCGTCCTCAGCTGTGGTCGGCGACGTTGTCGAGTTCACGCTGACGCTGACCAACTCATCGGCCGATGGGCCGGTCATTCCGGCGACCAACATCATCGTTCGCGACTACCTGCCGGGCTCCATGTCCTACGTCTGGGATACCGCCACCTCGCCCGCCGACGACAATCGTGTGGTAAGCGTGGATCAGAATTCCCTGACCTGGGTGGTGTCCGACCTCGCGTCGGATGAATCCATCACCCTCTCCTTCCAGGCCGTCGTCAATCAGACCGGTACGCATGTCAATGCCGCCGAGGTCTGGGACGTCGACCAGGTGGGCCTGGACCATGATTCGCAGACCGGCGAAGAGGGCGGCGCCTACGATCCCAATGCGCAGAACCAGGACGACGAGGCCGAAGCCTCCGTTGAGGTGCGTCCTGTCGCCAAGAAGGCCGACCTCAGTCTGACCAAAACTGTGAGCCACGCCACACCCAATGTGGGCGACGAAATCACGTTCACCGTGACGGTCACCAACACCGGCGCGGCCACTGAAGGCGTCATCATTCGCGATGAGCTCGTGGACGGCTCGGCCTGCTTCTCCCACAACTCGTCCGGGCTCGCCTTCTCGAAGGGCATGCTGGCCGTCGAGTCCGGCGGGGCCTATCGCTGGATCGTGGACGTCGCAGCGGCAGCCAGCGAGACGTTCCGCATCACCGGCTGGGTGACGTGCAAGAACGCATTCCGCAACGAGGCAGAAATCGTGGACTCCGGCACTCTGGAAGATGCCAGCCAGGGCAATGACTGGGCAGCGGCTTCCGTGGATCCGGTTCATGTGCCCGCAGGCAAGGCAGACCTGAGCCTCAGCAAGAGCGTCTCCAATGCCTACCCGAACGTCGGAGACGAGATCACCTTCACGGTGACCGTCAAGAACGACGGTGAAGCCACCACCGGCGTGGTCGTGAAGGACATCTTCGACGACAGCTACGGATGCTTCTCCTATACCACCTCGGGGATCGGGATTTCCAAAGGCGCCGTGACGCCGCACAGCAACTCCACCATCGAGTGGACCCTGGATCTTGCCGCCTACGCCCAGGAGACGCTGACGATCACGGGCTGGGTGGGGTGCGATACCCCGTTCACCAACAACGCCGAGATCACTGACAGCGGCTCCAAAGAGGACAAGAGCGCCGGCAATGACTGGGCCTCCGTAACGGTAGACCCCAAAGGCACGCTGCCTCCGCCTTCAGACGCTCTGTGCTACCTGATCGCCGACAATGACGCCGAGCATCAGCCCTCGCACGACGTGCTGACGGTGCTTTACGCAGGCGCCACGCAGGACGTCAAAGTGGCGTTCACAGGCACGTCCATGATCGAAGCGGCTGCGTTCAACCCGTGGAACCGCAAGCTCTACGCCGCCGACGCGCGTTCGCTGGGCATCGTCGATCTGAACACCGGGCACTACCAGAAGATCGGCGAGTTCGGAAGTGGCTGGGGCGTAAACCACCACGGCCAGCGCGTGGAGCGCGGCTTCCTGGACGTCGATGGGCTCGCGTTCGATCCCTACAGCTCGGATCAGCTTTTCGGCACCGTTCGGAAAACCGGCGAACCCGACCTCCTGATTCGCATCGACCCGGCAACCGGCAAGGCCGTCAAGGGCGCGTTCGGGCCTGGCCAGGACTTTGTGACCATTCAGGGTGTGCATGGGCTCACCGACATCGACGACATCGCCATCTCGCCCTGGGACGGCACGCTGTACGCAATCAACAACCGGGACGGGCAGCACAGCCGCCTCGTGACCCTCGACCGGCACACGGGCCGTGCACTCAAGGTGCTCGATCTACCGCTGGGCAACGTCGAAGGACTGGCCTTCTACGGAGACGGCACCCTCTACGGGACGGCTGGTGAAGGACATGAGTCGATCGTGATCATCGACCTCAACACGCGTAAGGCCACCGTGCAGGCGGGCCTCGGAGCCGGCGGACGTGACTACGAGTCCATCGACTGCCTCACCAACGGCACGAACCGCCTCTCCGCCATGTACTACCAGGATCTCAATGGTGACGGCATCTTCCAGGTCGGAGAAACCCCGGCCGCCCAGCGCGTGGTGCAACTCATGCGTGATGTAGACGGAGACCGCACGGGCGATGTGGTTGTTGCCGAGACACACACAGACGCCTCCGGAAATGCCGTCTTCGAACCGGCAGCCACCGGCGATTTTGTCCTGAAGCTCGTGGAAGGCGGAGAGTCCGCCGCATCGGTCGTCGGATTCGGTGGTCAGGTGGAGGTCGGGCAACTGGCTCTTGCAGCCACCTCGACCTCAAGCGAGTCCTTGAGCGAGGTCCCGGGTGGCTTCCGCATCGAGGGCAACTATCCCAACCCGTTCAATCCGCAGACGACCATTGCCTTCGACATCGCTGAGACCGCAAGGGTCAGACTGGCGGTCGTCGACATGCTCGGCCGCGAACTGGCGGTGCTGGTCGACGGCCAGGTGTCCGCAGGACGGCACACCGCCGTGTTCGATGCCGGCAACGTGCCCAGCGGCGTCTACCTGGTACGCATGTCGACTGCAGAACACACGCTGACGCACTCGATGACACTCATCAAATAGTCTCTTGGCCGTGTAACGGCCCGTCTTGAGAGCCTCAGGGCCGGTCGGGATCTTCCCGACCGGCCCTTTTTTTTGTCCGACAGCCACACGCGCCCGGCAGTCGTGCTCGCGTCGCCGTTTACCGCAGCAAGAGGAATCCGCGCAAACCATGCAGGTTGGGCCGAGTCCAACTCCCGCACCTGAAGGTTTTTTAGCATGAAGCGCTCCCTCGTCGCCACCGCGCTCCTTTTGTCCGCGTGCGCAGCGCCGCAACCCGATCTCGTCATCCGCAATGCCCAGGTCCTCGATGTGGACACGGGCGAACTCACCAGTGCTTCGGTGGTCGTTCGAGACGGTGTTATCAGCGAGGTGAGTCCCTCGTGGTCCGGCATCGCTGATACCGAGGTGGATGCTGAAGGCCGCGTGCTGATCCCCGGGCTCGTCGACGCACACACCCATGTGGACCACCCCGACGAATTGAACCTGTATCCGGCGTTCGGGGTGACAGGCGTCATGGTGCTTCGGGGCTTCCCGAACCACCTGACGTGGCGCTCCGAGATTGAAGAAGGCACCCGGTTCGGCCCGCGCATGTTCTTGACCGGCGACTACATGGACGGCTACCCACCCTGGATGCAACCCATGTTGTCCGTGCGCGACAGCGCATCCGCCCGGGCGGCCGTGAGGCGTCAGCTCGATGCGGGCTTCGACATGATCAAGGTCTACACCCGGCTGCCGAACGAGCTGCGAGAGGCCATCGTCCAGGAGACACATGCGGCCGGCTCCTGTGTGATCGGCCACGCAGGGCCGGACACCGGGCTCGACACCCTTGTTGCGATGGGCCAGGACAACATCGCACACGGCAACGACATCAATCGCTGGTATTTCAATGACGGGGACACTGACGAGAACGTGGCGCGCACTACACAGACCATCGCCGCGGGCAGTCGGACTACGGTCACCCCGAACCTCAGCTGGACCGGAGGACTGCTGGCGCAGGGCACGAGTCTGGACAGTTTGCTGGCACGGCCGGTGGCCCGGGCCCTGCATCCCGCGATTTTGCAGCCCTTCCGACCGGCCAATAACCGGTACATCCGCAACTCGGAGGAATGGGTCCCGCAGGTGCGCGCCCGCCTGGAGGTTGAAAATGCTGTAACGCTGGCCCTGCAGGAAGCCGGTGTACCCCTGCTCGCAGGAACCGATGCGTCGACCGCAGGCGTCTTTCCGGGCGATGCGCTCCACGAGGAACTGCGCATGCTGGTAGATGCCGGGCTTACCCCACTGCAGGCGCTGCAGGCCGCCACCAGCAACGCCGGCGACTTCCTGCGACGCTGTGTGAATGATGACCTCCGAATGGGCCGCATCGCCGAGGGCTACGTGGCCGACCTCGTGCTGCTGGACGACAATCCGCTTGAGGAGATCACCCACTCTCGCTCCATAGCGGCCGTGTTCACGGACGGACAGCTGCACACCCGTGGCCAGCTGCAGGCACGCCTGGATTCGCTGAATGCGGCTTACAACCCCCTGCGCCCCGCCGTCATTGATCTGGAACAGGCGTTGTTCAGCGGCCGCACCGATCGTGCGCGTGTGCTGTTCGACTCACTGCGCACCGTGTACCCCGGGGAGATCCTTTTCAGCCAGTACACGCCCTTTTTCGTTGGTTTTGGCTACCTGTACGGCGAGAACGGCTTCAGCACGGACCCTGAACGCCTTGACGCGGCGCTCGACCTGTACAGCATGTATGCGGAGACCTATCCCGACTATCACAGCGCGCACTACCAGCTGGGCCTGACCCACCTTGCCCGTGGGGACACCGCCGCGGCCCGCTCGTCGCTCGAACAGGCAATCGCCATCCATCCTGACTATCCTGACGCCCTGGATCGACTTCAAGGACTGGATGACTAGACTGACCCCTGCGCTCCTCCTCCTGCTGGTACTGCCGGCGCGAGCAGCAGACCTGCGCATTGAAAATGTGAGGGTCGATGCGACCAATGCCGACACCTCCACGAACACGGTGAGCCTGACCTTCGACGTCTCGTGGACAGGCAGCTGGCGCACGAACACCAACCACGACGCCGCCTGGATCATCGCGCGCTTTGAGAGGGAGCCCGGAGTCTGGAGTGACCTCCGGTTTGCCGTGGACGGGCACTCGGCGCAGGGCGTGAAACTGAAGACGAGTCCGCTGTCTTCAGGTACCTCGGTGGGCCTTCTGGTGCTGGCGTCCGGTCAGGAGACCACGCAGGCCTCCGTGAGCGCTGTGTGGCATTACGGCGCGAGCGGTCTGGAGGCCCTGCCCGCACCCGCCAACGTGCGCCTCACGGGCATCGAGATGGTATTCGTTCCGCCGGGGCCGCATCTGGTAGGCAGTCCAGCGGCTACCAACGGTTTCTACGCAGCCGGATCGGAGGACGGGTTCTGGGTCACGTCGGAGGACGAGCTGGCGGTCGGCACGGGCGACCTGCACTACGACGTGCCCGAGGGCGAAGAATGGACCGGTGGTGACGGGATGGGTCCCGTGCCTGCCGCCTGGCCCAAGGGCACCGCGGGCTTCTACATCATGAAGTTTGCCGCAACGGAAGGACAGTATGCGGCCATGCTGTCCACACTGCCGACTCGCGCTCGCATGGCCCGGGACGTGTCGGCCTACCCGCAGTACCGCGAAAACGGGGGCACGATCACCTGCTATGAGTCCGACTGTGTGTCCGCGATGCAGGACAAGCATGCGGCGTTTCTGACATGGGCCGACGGCATTGCGTTCGCCTCCTGGGCCGGCCTCCGGCCGATGACGGAGTTCGAGTACGAGAAGGCCGCCTCAGGCACGCCAGACGGCGAAAAGCGGTACGACGACGGCAACCCCCCGGTAAGCGTATACACCTCCAGGCGCACCTCGGACTGGGGCGTGGTCGATATGCGCGGAGGTCTGTGGGAACGGGTGGTCACTTTGGGCAATCCGCAAGGGCGCGCCTTTGCTGGATCACCGGGTCGAGGCTTTCTGGATGAGCTGGGCCAGCCCTATGGATTCATGAATCCCGATTGGCCGGGGCCGCAGGCCATCGGAAGCGGCTTTCGAGGCGGCACCGAGGGCGTTCTCGGTCTCTCGGCGACCGCCGACCGGACCTACGGGGCCTACGAAGCCTCGTACGGCAATCAGAGCCAGGGCTTCCGCGGTGTACTCGACGTGCGATAGGAGCCCGAGGGACCCAAAAAAATCCCGGTTTGCGGGATTGTGTTGCGATTTGTCTGAAAGGCGGGTAACGGACTCGATTCTGGCCTAAAAACGCGGGTTGTGTCCGATCTGGAGCAACTCCGCGGCGTGATTCCGACGGCCCGCGACCGGCCTGTGTGACCGGTTTGTCGCATCTCCGGCCTTGACACATTTCGGACGCCCGCCCCCCTATTAGGAGTCCGCAAATCCTCACGACGGCCCCGTAATCCACATCTGGTTGCGAGAAATCGCTGCCCGGGCCGGATCCACGGAGGTTGCGCTCCGCCGACCCGCACATCACACACCCCGGCGTCCGCTGAACACATAACCGGCTGTGCTCCCCTCCGGATGAGCGCGGCCCGAATCCGCATCACAGCATGTTGGAGGACAGCTACGCCATGTATACCTCTAACCCGATCAAGACGCGTTCGCGCGCATCGATCGCCGATTTCACGGCCTGGGCGCTCTTCGCCCTGCTGCTCCTTGCCGTCGCCCTTCCGGCCGCGGCCCAGACCTCCGGAAAGGTGGACCTGGAGCTGAGCAAGGTCGTCGACAAACAGTTCGCCGCCGTCGGTGAGGACGTTGTGTACACCATCACGGTGAGCAACAAGCCCGCGCACGGCCAGGCCAACAAGGCCACGAACATCATTGTAAAGGACTACCTGCCACACGGCCTTACCGCGCTGCAGCACTCGGCCACGACGGGCGGCGAGCACGGGATCACCTTCAATCACAGCACGCTGACGTGGACGATTGAGTGGTTGAACGCAGGGCAGTCGGTAGATCTGCAGTTCAAGGCCCGCGTCAACCAGGTCGGCGAGTTCAAGAACTGCGCCGAGATCTGGGACGCCGACCAAAAGGACATCGACTCCAAGACGGGGGCGGAGGCCTATGCGGCCCTCGCCGGTTTGCATTTGGGAGAAGACGATGAGGACTGCGCCGAATTCTGGGCGGTCAACACCGGCTCGATCTCGGGCATGGTGTTCGACGACGTTAACGGAGACGGTGTCTTCAACGCGCACGAGTCCGGTCTGCTTGGATTCGAAATCGATCTGAACGAAATCGGCAACGACCACACCTGCGGCACGCACGACGACAAGGAGGTCGCCTCGGTAGACTCCGACGCAGCAGGCAACTACGCGTTCTGGGATGTCATTCCCGGCACGTACTGCGTTGAAATCGACGACATCACGATTCCCCACGGCTTTCAGCGGACGACGGAGAATCCTGTTAAGGTCAAAGTAGGTGCAGGCGAAGACGTAACCGGGATCAAGTTTGGCTTCCAGAAGCCGCGCATCGATCTCGAACTCGAGAAGGTCGTCGACAACGAGCGTCCGACGGTTGGTGACAAGGTCACGTTCACGCTGACGCTTAAGAACAACGACGTGGATGCCCACGGCAAGAAGGTGGCAACGGCCACTGCCACGGGAATCCAGGTTGCAGACTACCTCCCCCACGGTCTCACCTTCCACTCCGCCTCAAGCGGCTTTGGCATCACCTTCGATGAGTCCAAGACCAAGTGGACCATCGACCGCATGGAGCCCGGCAAGAGCGTATCGCTCGTACTGACCGCACTTGTGGTCAAGGACGGCGAGCTCACGAACTGCACCGAGGTCTGGGACGCGCACCAGAAGGACCGCGATTCCAAGACGGGCGACGAGGCCCACGGCGAACTCGTCGGCGGTCCCGATGCCGAGGACGACCAGGATTGCGCAAGCATCTGGGCGCAGCCGCGCACTATCGACCTCGAGCTCGAGAAAGTGGTCGACAACCCGTACCCGACCGTCGGCGACAAGGTGGAGTTTACCCTCACCCTGAAGAACAACGACGAGTGGGGCACCGTGCGCACGGCCACGGCCACGGGCATTCAGGTGGTGGACTACCTCCCGCACGGCCTGTCCTTCCACAGTGCCTCCCCCAACGGCCACGGTGTGACGTTTGACTCCCACAAACTTACCTGGACCATTGACCAGCTCGAGGCCGGCAAGAGCATCTCGCTTTCGCTGATCGCGACCGTCGACAAGGACGGCGAGTTCACGAACTGCGCCGAAGTCTGGGACGATAACGAAATCGATCGCGACTCGCAGACGGGCGCCGAAGCGCACGGCGAGCTCGTGGGCGGCCCGCATGCCGAGGACGACCAGGACTGTGCCAGCCTCTGGGCGCAGCCGCGCACGATCGACCTCGAACTGACCAAGGTGGTCGACAACCCCTATCCGACTGTCGGTGACAAGGTCACCTTCACGCTGACGCTGAAGAACAACGACCAGCACGGCACGGTGGAGACCGCCACGGCTACGGGCATCCAGGTGGCAGACTATCTGCCCCACGGCCTCTCGCTCCACACGGCAAATGTGCCGGCCGGCACGACGTTCGACAACAGCTCGCTCACGTGGCACGTCGACCAGTTGGCTGCGGGCAAGAGCCTCGCCGCGACGCTGGTTGTGACCGTGGACAAGGAAGGCGAGTTCGAGAACTGCGCCGAAGTCTGGGACGACAACGAGTTCGACCGTGACTCCAAGACCGGCGCCGAGGCCGGCGGCCAGCTCATCGGCAAGGAAGACGACCAGGACTGCGCCGCCCTCTGGGCGAGCCCTGCGCTCATCGACCTCGAGCTGACCAAGACGATGGACAAAACGAACCTGACCGTGGGCGACACGGCCGAGTTTACCATCACGGTCAAGAACAACGACCACGACGGATCGACCGCCAAGGCGACCAATGTCATGGTAGCTGATTACCTACCGCACGGCTTCTGGCTGGTGGAAGGTTCGAGCGACCACGCGCAAGCCAACGGCATCACCTTTGACGACACCAACGTCAAATGGACCATTGAATGGATCGCGCCGGGTCAGAGCGTTGTGCTCAAACTGAAGGCGCGCGCCGAGAAGGCTGGCGAGTTCACGAACTGCGCCGAAGTCTGGGACGCAGACCAGAAGGATCGCGACTCCCAGACGGGCGATGTCGCCGGTGGTGTCCTGATCGGTGACGAAGATGACCAGGACTGCGTCGAGTTCTGGGTGGCCGACAGGCCGCTCATCGACCTGGAGCTGGACAAGTCCATCGACAATGCCAATCCCAAAGTGGGCGACATCGTCACCTTCACCCTCAACGTCACCAACAACGACAAGGAGCACCACCAGACCGTGCCGACAGCGAAGGCGACCAACGTCATCGTCAAGGACTACCTCCCGGCCGGCCTGTGGGTGATTGACGGCGGAAGCGCCCACGCCTCGAACGGCATCACTTTTGACAAGCATGCCGCTACGTGGTACATCGAGTGGATTGCTCCCGGCCAGACGGTGACACTGACGCTCAAGGCCCGCGTAGACCAGAAAGGCGAGTTCAAGAACTGCGCCGAGGTCTGGGATGCGGATCAGAAGGACCGCGACTCGAAGACGGGCGATGAGGCCGGCGGCCAGCTCGTGGGCAATGAGGACGACGACGACTGCGTCGACTACTGGGTGGGTCAGACCACTCCCCCGGTCGGCAAGGGCTCCGTCACCGGTGTTGTCTTCAACGACCTGAACTACAACGGCGTGCTGGATCACGGCGAGCCGGGTCTGAGCGGATTCGAGGTAGACCTCACCGACCTCGGCAAGGACTACGTCTGCGGAGGCGGCGACGACAAGGAGCTGGCCACTGACGACACCGACCACCAGGGCAAGTACGCCTTCTGGGACGTCGACGCCGGTACCTACTGCGTGCGCATCCTGGACATCGCGATCCCGCACGGATTCACCCGTACCTCGCCCGATCCGGTGAAGGTGGTTGTGACCAAAGGCGGCAACGCCGTCGTCAACTTCGGCTTCAAGTCGGGTCACGTGACGCCTCCGCCTCCGCCGCCGAGCGGCGACACGTTGTGCTACCTCGTGGCCGACAATGACGGAAAGGGCCATGGCAGCGCGGATGTGCTCACCCGCCTTACGCAAGGTGCGTATCAGGACGAGGTGATCGGTGGCACGCATACGGAGCTCATCGAGGCCGTCGCCTACAACCCATGGAACAAGCAGCTCTACGCATCCAACGCGCGCTCCCTCGGCACGCTTGACCGGTACACCGGCAAGTTCACCGAGATCGGTGAGTTCGGAGGCGGCGAAGGCGAAGACGGATGGCTGGCGTTCCTGGACGTCGATGGCCTCACCTTCGATCCCTACTCCGGAGTGATGTTCGGTTCGGTTCGCCGCACCGGTCTGCGCGATCTGCTGATCCAGATCGATCCGAAGACCGGCAAAGCAATCACGAACGCGTTCGGTCACGGCATCGACTACCTGGTGATCAAGCCGGAGAGCGGCCACTACTACGGTCCCGAGCTCGACGACATCGACGACCTCGCCGTGGACCCGGAGACCAAGAAGCTCTTTGCGATCAACAACCACGACGGCATGCACAGCCGCCTCGTAGTGATCGACCCGCACACGGGCTGGATCCAGAAGGTGCTTGATCTGCCGATCGAGAACGTGGAAGGTCTGGCTTTCTTCAACAACGGCACGCTCTACGGCACGGCCGGTGAAGGCACCGAGGCGATCGTGGAGATCGACAAGCACAGCCTGCAGGTCAAGGTGCACGCTTCGATCGGCGTAAACGGCAACCGCGACTACGAGTCCATCGACTGCCTCACGGCAGAGCCGTCCTACCTCTCCGTTGCCGTAACGAGCGGCACCGAGGTGGAGCTCTACCGCGACATGGATATCGACGGTACGGTATCTGCGAACGACCTCCTTGTAGCTACCACCACCGCGGAGAACGGTCAGGCCACCTTCGCCGTGGCGGCAACAGGAGCGTTTGTGATGCAGGCCACCGACGCGGGCTCGGCCATGATCGCCGCCGCTTCGGTTGACGGCTACGGGCTGAGTATCACCGCAGATGGCGCCTTCGGTACCTCTACCGAGGCCTCTTCGGAGCTGCCGAGCGGCTTCGGTCTCGCCGGCAACTACCCGAACCCCTTCAACCCGCAGACCACGGTGTCCTTCCGGATGCCGGAGTCCGGTCAGGTTCGCCTCTCGGTGCACGACGTGCTCGGACGCGAGATGGCCGTCCTGGTCGACGGTGTAGTGGGTGCCGGTTCGCACGAAGTCACCTTCGAGGCCGGCGATCTGCCGAGCGGCACCTATATGGCCCGCCTGGCCGGAGCCCTCGGCGTGCAGACGAAAACCATGGTCCTCCTCAAGTAGCGGGACAGGCGGGTTCCGGGTCGGCGGCCCGGAACCCGCGTCCACGCGCCGGACCCCTCGGGTCCGCCGCAACGCCACAGCGCGGCAAGCCGGGCGACACACAGGCCCGGCCGCCGCGCGTTCGCGGCCGCCGTCCGGAAACGGGTTCTGCACCCAACCCGGCGGCCACTCACCTCCCGCTTACAACAGACACACGTATGCGTACCCCCTTCCTCAAGACGCTTCGATCAGGCCTTGCCTCCCTGGCGGCTGCCGCGCTGCTGGCGGCCCCGGCGACGGCAGCGACGGCTGGCGCCGACAACGCCGGTGCCGACCTGAGCATTACCAAGACCGTGTCCAATGCGTCGCCGGCCATCGGCGAGCGCATTGAGTTTACGGTCACGCTCACGAACTCCGGCGAAGCCAGCAACCTGGTGAAGGTGCTGGACCAGTTCAATGACGGCGCCGGTTGCGTGGAGACGATCGGCCAGCCGCAGTTTTCGCACGGCAACTGGATCGGTACGCCCGACGAAGGCTTCCGCTGGACGGGCACCATGGCGGCGGGCCAGACCATGACGGCCACCCAGGCTGCCAGGGTCACCTGCGTCACGCAGTTCTCCAACAAGGCATCGGTCATCAGCTCCGGAAGCAATCCGGACTCCGACACGGTGGGTCACGAGGCAGAAGTCTGGGTCTGGCCGGTCCCTTCCACGGACGTGGAGGTCGTGAAGACCGTCTCTCACACGGACCCGGTCGTCGGACAACGCATGTCTTTCCACCTTACGGTGACCAACCACGGGCCCGCCGTCCAGGGCATCGTGATTCGTGACGTGCTGGCTGACCCCAGCGGCTGTTTCCAGCGCATCAACCAGCCGGAAGTCTCACGCGGGTACGCACAGGTGGGTGACTTCAAGACGACCACCTGGGTGTTGGATCTCGGTGCCGGGGAGTCGGCAACCTTCCGGCAGTTCGGCTGGGTGGCGTGTGCCACCACGTTCACGAACGAAGCCACCGTGGAAAGCGGCGGCTCGCTCCCGGATCTGACACCGGCCAACAATCGCAGCATGGTCATCGTGCGCCCCTCCCAGGGCAAGACCATCGACCTGGAAGTGATCAAGGTCGTCGACAACTCCTACCCGCTGGAAGGAGACATCGTTACGTTCACGATCACGCTCTCGAACAATACCGAGTCCGAGGACGGTCGCACGTTCCCGACCAACGTCGCCCGCGACATCCAGGTCAAGGACTACCTGCCTCATGGGCTGACCCTGGTCGACCACTCGGTGCAGCTCGGTACGTTTGACGAGTCCACGACCACCTGGCATCTCGAAGAACTCAACCCGGGCAAGGCAACCAGTCTCTCCATCCGGGCTCGGGTGGAGGCCGAGGGTGAATACACCAACTGCGCGGAAGTCTGGGACGCGGACATGAAGGACCGCGATTCCACCACCGGTGAGGAAGCCGGTGGACCTCTTGCGGGAGCGAAGCGGCAGGATGATGAGGACTGTGTCTCCCTCTGGGCCGGCCCCCTCCTGGTTGATCTCGAAGTCCAGAAGGTGGTCGACAACGACCGCCCGATCCAGGGTGACATCATCACCTACTCGGTGACGGTGCGCAACCGCGCGGTGGAGCAGGGACGCGACATCCCGACGGCCGACGCAACCAACATCACCATCGCCGACTACCTGCAGCCCGGTCAGCACTATGTCGACGGGTCGGCTACGGTGGGAGGCCCCAACGGCATCACCTTCAACCCCCACAACACCTCCTGGCACATCGAGAGCCTGCGCGCAGGCAAGGCACTTACCCTGGTCTTCCAGGCCGAGATGGTCAATGCCGGAGAGTACTCCAACTGCGCCGAGGTCCACGCAGCGGATCCGCGCGACCGCGACTCCCGAACAGCAGTGGAGGCCGGCGGTCCGTTGGCTTACGGCCACGAGTCGGAAGATGATCAGGACTGCGTCACCGTCTGGGTAACGCCCCGCCGTCCGGACCTGGAGCTGGTGAAGCATGTCTCGAACGAGAACCCTCGCGTGGGCGACTATGTGACGTACTCGATCACGGTCACGAACCGCATGTTCGAGCAGGGTGTCGAGATTCCGACTGCCAGCGCGACCAACGTCGTCATCAAGGACTACTTCTCGAACCGACTCTGGTTTGAGGACGGCTCCGCCACGGATTCTTCCGTGCCCGGGCAGCCCGGTGGCATCACGTTCGACCAGAGTGCATTCACCTGGACCATCGACGAGATTCGTCCCGGCAAGTCGGTGACAGTTTCGTTCCGCGCCCGTGTGGATGACGACGGCGAGATCCGCAATTGCGCCGAGGTTTGGGATGCCGATCAGGGCGATCGCGACTCGCGCTCCGGTGCCGAAGCCTACGGCAAACTCGTGGGCGGCCCCGACGCCGAGGACGATCAGGACTGCGTTTCCATCTTCGTAGACCAGCTGCCCGAGCCCAAGGGCTCCGTTTCAGCCTTCGTCTTCCTCGATGCGGATGTGGACGGCGTCTTCAACCACTACGATACCGGCCTGGGCGGCTTCGAGGTGGATCTCACCACGATTGGTGAAGACCGCACCTGCGGCACCTTCGATGACGTGGAGGTTGCTTCACTCGACTCCGACAAGAGCGGCAACGTGACGTTCTGGGATGTGGAGACCGGCGAGTACTGCCTGCGCATTCTCGACATCACCGTCCCGGCCGGCTACTTCCGCACGACGGCTGCCCGCGTGCCCGTCTGGGTGTCCCGTGGCGCCCATGTCACCGGCATTGAGTTCGGCTTCCGGGAGTCCTATCCCTCCTATCCCCAGGCCCCCTCGGACGATCCGCTCTGCTACCTGACCGGAAATCGTGAGGTGTCGACCTTCGCGCCCGGTGCGCTGTCCGATGTGCGGCTTGCCGGCCTTTCCGATGATGTGGCAGCCGTGGCGTACAGCCCGTGGTCCGAGACGCTGTTTGCCACGGACGGCGAGGCCCTCGGCACTGTGGATGCCCTCACCGGTGCCTTCCAGCGCCTGGGTTACATCGGGTCAGGCGAAGGCGAGGTCGGCCCCCAGCGCTTCGAAAGCGTCACCGGATTGACGTTCGATCCCTTCCAGGGACGCCTGTTCGGCATTGTGGCCCGGGAGGACGCGGCGGATCTGGTCATCGAAATCGATCCCGAAACGGGTACGGCAGTGCGCGGCGCTTTTGGGCCTCGCAACGACTACCTCCTGGTCGGTGGTGACCTTCCGCAGGTGGACGATATCGCGATCAACCCGGTCGACGGCGGTCTCTACGCCGTAGGTACGGCCGACGGCATGAGTGCCCGCATGGCGCGCATCGACCGCACATTCGGCACGGTAAACGAGGTCCGCGACCTGGGCACCGCACGCCTGAACGGCCTCTCGTTCTTCAACAACGGTGAACTCTTTGCATCGACCGCTACCGACGTGCCGCTCCTGATCAACCTGGACATCGGCGTGGACATCTCGATCACCATCGAGGCTACGCTCGGCCAGGGCGCGTATGGCTCAGCCGGCAACGGCGTTGGATACACGGATCCGGGCGCACCGCAGGCACCGGGCCACAACTCCGGGTACGACCCGGGTAGCGGCTCCGGCGGTTCGAACGGCGGCTCCGGCTACGGATCCGGCCTCGACTGCCTGACCGGCCGGGTCAACGCATTGGGCACGATGCTCTTTGCCGACGACAACGGTGACGGCCAGTACCAGACCGGCGAGAGCGGCTTCGCAGGCGTGGGCGTGGACCTGTTCCGCGACATCAATGCCAACGGTACCCTCGATCAGGGCGATGTGCTGGTTGCCCAGTCCCAGACGGGCGACGACGGCCAGGTGGTCTTTGAGACCGCAGCGAACGGCGACTTCCTCATGCAGGTCGTCTCCTCCACGCTGCCCTTCGGCGCGCACACCTCGGCCGCGGGCCCTGTGGCAGGCACCGTCGGAGGCTTCGGCCTCTCGGCCACCGATACCGGCGTGCCGGTAACCGGGGCCCTGTCCACCTCATCCGAGGACGAGCCCGTGAGTGAGCTGCCCGGCGAGTACGCATTGGACGGCAACTATCCGAACCCGTTCAATCCCCAGACCACCGTCAGCTTCAAGCTGCCCGAGTCCGGTGACGTACGCCTGGCCGTGTACGACATCCTCGGCCGGGAAGTGGCGCTGTTGCACCAGGGCAGCCTGTCCGCAGGAACGCACGAAGTGACCTTCCGCGCCGATGCCATGCCGAGCGGCACGTACTTCGCCCGCATGGTCACCAAGGCCGGTGTATTCACCCGCTCCATGATCCTGATCAAGTAGACGCCTCTCCCCGACGGCGACTCGGGGACGACAGAAGGCGTTCCCACAACGGGGCCGGCTCTCCAACAGGGGAGTCGGCCCCGTTGCGTGTTTGCCCCCTCCAGCGGCCCCTGGCGGTTTAGTCGCCCCAATACCGGCCGATACCCGATGAGATTGATCTCTATCGGAGCACGTCATGTCTCGTCGATTCCTGGCCTTGTTGATTGTTTTTGCGCCTGCGTTTGCTGCCTCGGCGCAGACCGGCGGTGCGGAGGACTACTGTTTCCTTGTGGCCGACAACAACGGCGTGCGCTTTGACGCTGACGTGGTCACCCAGGTGGAAAAGGCCACAGGCCTGGAAACCGAGATCGGGATGACCGGCACGCTGAACATCGAGGCCGTCGCGTTCCACCCGTTCGAACCCGGCATTTTCGCGGCCGACGGCGGCCTGCTGGGCACCATCAATGTCGAGACCGGCCGCTTCGCGCCCGTCGGCTGGCTGGGTACCGCCTACGGCGACGAAGGCCCGCTTTCTGCCGGTGACGTGGACGGCATGACGTTCGATCCGACGACCGGAGAGCTGTTCGGCGCGGTGCGCAAGTCTGCATTCGACTTCCTGGTGCAGATCGACCCCGCGAGCGGGCGGGTTGTCGAAGACGCCTTCGGAAGCGGCAAGGACTACGTGCGCGTCAGCTTTGGCTCCACAGACGTGCACGTGGACGACATCGCCATCAGCCCGACCACCGGCGACTTCGTTGCCGTGGTGACTGATGCTGCCGAGAATTCGACTCTGGTCTCGATTGATCGGCAAACCGGCGTGGCCACCACCATCGCCCCGCTGGCCACCCAGGACCTGGAAGGACTCACGTTTGACCCCGCCGGCCGCCTGTTTGCCACACCCGGCGGCGACGGTCCGAACATGGTCGAAATCGACCTGGCGACCGGTAACGCCACCCCGTGGGCAGCGATCGGCGTCAACTCCAACCGCGACTACGAGGCCGTTACGTGCATGGCGCACGGTGCCATGAGTTCTTCTTCGGAGTCGTCCGAGCTCCCGGGTGAAGTTGCCCTGCTGCCGGCCTATCCGAACCCCTTCAATCCTACAACGACCTTCGGCTATACCCTGCCTGTGGGCAGTGACGTGCGGCTGAGCGTGTTCGACATGCTTGGGCGTGAGGTTGAAGTGCTCGAGAGCGGTTTCCGTGCAGCGGGCGCACATGAAGCACGATTCGACGCCTCCGGGCTACCGAGCGGCCTGTACATGTACCGCATCACGGGTCCCGGCTTTGTGCTCACACGGTCGGTTACGCTGCTGCGCTAGCCGGGCCGCTTCACGCCGGCACCACCCAGCGCTCCTCACCGAACTTCGCCGCCCCCGTCGGGATCGTCTCGGCCCCATCGGGCATGGCAATCTCCGGCAACGGCCTGGACGGGTCATCCTTGGGACGCGGATTGGGCTCGGCCCAGATCGTACCGCGCGTCGTGCGCATCACCACGTGATCGCCTGATCGGCCCAGTACCCAGGAGCGATTCAGCGGCACCTTGCCGTAGGGCGTGTCCAGCACGTACACCGGGATCGCAAATCCGGTCAGCGTGCCCTGCAGCGACTCCATGAGCTCCATCCCGTGCTCGATGGACGTGCGCAGGTGACGTGTGCCGCCGATCAGCTGCGCCTGATAGAGGTAGTACGGCCTCACCCGCCTCGCCACCAGACCGGTCAGGAGGGCACGGAGCGCATCGCCCGAATCATTGATGCCACGCAGCAGCACGGTTTGATTGCCGATGGGCACTCCGGCTCGCAGAAGGCGGTCAAGTGCGATGTCCGCCTCTGAGGACAACTCGCGCGCGTGGTTGAAATGAGTGTTCAGCCAGATGCGGTGCTCTCCCAGGATCCCGGCCAGATCCGCGGTGATGCGCTGAGGCAGCTTGACGGGCATGCGGCTGCCCACGCGAATCACGTGCACGTGCGGGACGGAGCGCACAGCTTCCAGGAGTTGTCGCACGCGACCATCGCTGAACGTGAGGGGATCGCCACCGGTCAGCAGCACGTCCCGGATTTCCGGGTGGGCGCGGATATAGGAAACCGCATCGTCCAGCTCTGAGCGGCGCATCATGGCGTCCGCGTCACCCACCATGCGCTTGCGCAGGCAGTACCGGCAGTAGATCGCGCACTCGGACGTGACGCAGAATGCCACACGATCCGGGTAGTTGTGGATCAGGTTCTTGACCGGGCTGTGGGCCACCTCCTCAAGCGGATCGACGACCCCCACCAGGTCCGGTTCACATTCCTCGGCCAGGGGTACGACCTGGCGGCGAACCGGACACGCCGCGTCCTGAGGGTCCATCAGGGACGCGTAGTGCGGCGTGATATTCCATCGGAAGATCCCGTCCGTCTCCCGGATTCCGTGCAGCTCCTGAGAAGTCGGCTCAATCCACTGCGACAGGGCGTCCGCACTGGAGACACGATGCCGCATGTGCCATCGCCAGTCGTCCCAGTCGGTTTGGGAGACGTGATCAGGTCGTGGCATGCTGCACGTAGTTCGGACCGGCCTCACGCATCGCGCGGTCCAGGGCCTGTTCGAGCACGCCCGCCAGCCAGACGGGATAGGACTGGCCCATGAGCTCGGCCAGCACGGCGAACGTGCCGTCCGGTGCGAAGGTGGGCAGAGGATTGATCTCCAAAAACCACGGTGTGCCGTTCGCGTCCACCCGGAAATCAACGCGCGCAAAGTCCCGGCATCCCAGAGCGCGAAACACCTGCAGCGACATGACCTGCATCTCTTCCTCCAGGTCCGGGTCAATGCTGCCTTCGAGGGTCCACCCCTCCACGCCGTGGCGCTCCAGGGCATGACTGCCGATTCCCGTGTCGGGGTCGACGGCCCGTTGCAGTTTTGGCAGGGCCTGCGGCGGACAGCCGACGACGGCCACGGTATACTCGCCCCCGCCCTGCACGAATGTCTCCACCAGTGCGTCCTGATCGTAGGTGGCGTGAATGTGGGCCACCTCCCGGGCGAGGGACCCTGCGTCAGAGACCACGCTTGACGGACGAATACCCTTGGCGGTGCCCTCAAAGCGCGGCTTGACAAAGAGCGGATACGGACCTGGAGTCCGAGGCTCTTCGCCCGGTGCGACCGTGGTCCAGGCGGGAGTGCGCACACCGGCAATCTGCTTGGTGTAGACCTTGTCGAGGCTGATGGACAAGGCGAGCGCGTCCGAGCCCGTAAATGGTACTCCCCACATCTCAAGCAAGGTGGGCGCCCAGCCCTCCCGATTTCGGCTCCAGGCACCCTCGGCAATGTTGACCGCAGCGTCCACGTCGCGAGGTCCGTCCCGCAGCAAATCGCGCGGTGTGCCGAGCCGCAGCGGCTGATGGCCCAGCGCGCGCAGGGCCTCTTCGATGGCTTCTACCGTCTCCTCGGGCTCGTACTCGGCATCCGCATCCGGGGGGTCCCCCGGACGCCACGGCCAGGCGCTGTGCAGGTCGAAGACGATGCCGACGGTCATGGGGCCTGTAACGGCGCGGCTTGGGTGCGGTGCCCGGCGTCACACAATCCACGTTCAGTGTTGGTGGCTGATTCTGTACTATTCGTCTCGGGTCAGCCCCGGCAGAGGGCTGGTCCGCCTTGTTCTGGACTGGAACGAACCCACTAACCTGATTGCACATGCGTAGCGTCATCGGCCTGGCCATCCTCCTGACCGCCTGCACCACCCCGGACAACGCTCCGCAGGCTGCATTCCCGGCCGGTCAGCTCATCGACCTGACCCACGTCTACAACGCCGAAACGCCTTTCTGGCCAACCGCGGACGGGTTCGAGCTCGACGTGGACTTCGCCGGGATGACGGACGGAGGGTACTGGTACGAAGCCAATACTTTCCGCACGGCCGAACACGGGGGGACCCACCTGGACGCCCCGGTGCACTTTGCCGAGGGCAAGCACTCGACAGACCAGATCCCCCTCGAGCGACTGGTGGCGCCGGCGGTGATGATTGATGTCAGCGAAGCGGCGCTGGCCGATGCGGACTATCAGATAGCCCCCTCTGATCTGCAGGCCTGGGAGGCCGAGCACGGAGAGATCCCCGACGGCCACATTCTGCTCTTCCGAACCGGATACGCACAGTTCTGGCCGGACCGCGTGTCCTACATGGGCACGGATGAACGAGGCCCCGACGCCGTCGCCAAACTGCATTTCCCCGGCATTCACCCGGACGCGGCGCAGTGGCTCGTCGACAATCGTTCGGTGGCTGCCGTCGGCCTGGACACGCCGTCCATCGACTTTGGCCAGTCCTCAGACTTTCTGAGCCACCGGATTCTGTTCGAGGCCAATATCCCGGCGTTTGAAAACGTGGCGGAAATGGCAGCGCTGCCGGCAACCGGGTTTTCCATCATCGCCCTTCCGATGCACATCGAGGCAGGATCCGGCGGGCCGCTTCGCATCGTGGCCGTCGTGCCCTGACGGCCCGCGACAACCGGGGCAGGCTCGACTAGTGCAGCGCCACCTTGCGGACGAATCGCCTGACGGACAGCGCAGATCCCGCCCAGCCCAGGAGCACGCCGCCAAGCAGCACGGCCATTCCGAAGATGACGAGTTCGTCCACTCCCGGTGGTGGCCATTGCGGAAGGGTGCGCAGTGCCAGGGAGTAGAAGCCGGCCAGCGCGCCCAGCGCAATGAGCGATGCAAGGAAGCCCTGCAACATGCCTTCGATCACAAACGGCCGGCGAATGAAGCGATCCGTCCCGCCGACCAGCTTCATCGTCCTGATGAGCAGCCTTCGCGCATAGATGGTCAGGCGAATTGTATTGGCCACCAGGAATACCGAAGCAAGGAGCACCAACAGCGCCAGCGCCCCGCCCCCCAGCGTCAGCAGTCTAAGGTTCTTCTGCACCTTCACCAGCAACGGCTGGTTGAAGAGCACATCGTCCACGTAGGTCCAGGTGCTGATTTCGGCGGCCATGACACCCAGGCTGTCCGCATTCGCATACTCCTGCGAGACCGTAAATCGTACGGAGGCGGGCAGGAATGGTGCATCGAAGAACGTCTCGGCACCCTCACCGAACTCCTGCCGGAAGATTTCGGCGGCCTGTGCCCGGCTGATGTATTCGGTACCCTCGACGCCGGGCAAGACGGCGATGCGGTCATGCACGGTTTGCCCCGCGCGATCGTCGACGTCATCCAGAAAGACCTCGATTTCTCCGACGCGCTGCCGAAGCCAGGAGGCCACCTCCTGCGCTTCAAAACCCAGCGCGAAGAATACGCTCACCAGAATCAGCGCCACGGCCATGGCGCCGGTTGAAGCGGCCGAGGCAAAGGCCGCACGCCGAAAACCGGCCAGTCCTTCCTTGAATGCGTAGGGTAGCGCCATGAGCGCGCGGAATATAGCGCGTCAGCGCGCGATCATGACGGGCACCGTCTCGCTGCGCGCGCCCTCGGATCGCAGGAAGTACATGCCGGGTGCCAATCCGCTGATGTCCCACCGGGCCGGACCGGTCGACCGTTCTCGGCGCACCACCCGTCCCATCAGGTCGAACAGGGTCAGCATCGCGCCCGGCTCGGCCTCGAGGGTCAGCTCCACACCCGCCGGCCGCGGAAACACGGACAGGTTGGCCGCATCAGGCAACTCCGCCACCGTGGTCAGCGCCGCAATTCCGCGGTCGCTCGCCGTTGCCTCGATGGCAGCGGAATGCACACCGGCGAACAATAACCGGTCAGCATCGATCAGACGGCCTGCAGCCCGCTCCAGGGTGGCGGCCTGCCCGTCCGTGTTGCGCATGGCTTCCAGCGCGAGACGATCCGTCACGTCTGCACCCAACTCGGCCCGCAGATCCCAGAGCAAGCTGCCCCAGATGATGGCCCAGGTGTACCTCGGCACGTAGTTGTTCCAGGAGGTCTTGCACTTCAGATCCTGATCGTGGAAGCGTGTGCAGATCCCGTACTTCAGACCGGAGTCCGGATTTCCTCCCTGCCAGTTCCAGACGGCCGGGTCGGTCGCCAGGGTGCGGATCTCCTTGTCGTTCGGCGGCCCAAGGCACCCCTGCCGAGGGGGACAGGTCACCACGAACTCGCCGATGCGCGGATCATCGGTAAAGGAGGCCGCGAAATAGTCCGCATACCCCTCGGAGATGGCCTGGGCTTCCACGGGGGAATTGATATCCAGCTCGAAGCCCAGGCGCGCCGCAATCAGGTGCGTGTACTCATGGTAAATGATTTCGTCTTCCTTGGCCGCGTTGTGCATGAAGATCCAGCCCACCGACAGCATGATCAGGGAGCGCGGCGGATCGGCGAAGCCCCCATCGCCCGCTATGTGGGTGCGCACGTCGGCCTGAAAGTCCGGATCCACCCCCATGCGGTCGCGCCAGAACTCGCTGGCCATGCGGTCCACGTGGTAGTACACATTGACCGGGTCAAACAGCGCGCAGTCCTCCACGCGGTCGAAGCAGCTCTCGGTGACGTAGTCGTTGGGCTGGTACCGGAAGTCGGCAGCCCCTCCAATGCCCGGCGTGGCGGTACCCGGCGCATCAACCTTGTCGCTGGCCACGCGCACATACTGCCCGTCCAGCGACGTGCCGTCTCCGTGCAGACGCTCAAGCGTCACCTCCACGGCATCGCCCCCGAACGGATCACTCAGGTAGACCAGAGCCGGCGCGCTGGCAACGGCCGGCATCGCCGGCTCCATGCGCACAGGACCGAAGGGCAGGAAGGGTCGGGCGCCGGCCACGAATCCGGTCTCGGCCGGACAAATCGCTTCCGGGGTGTCGATAACCTGACCCGCCGCCGGCGTGGCCAGGGCCAACACAAACACACACGCTATACCCTCACACCACCTCTTCAAACCGATTCATCTTGCGGTTTTTGCGGACTTTATCATAGGGAAAAACGCATCCGTTCATGGCGATAAACACGCCGGACGGGAGCGTCTGCACGGCTGCGATGGCAAAACCGATGTTAAACTCGGCATCCGAGTTCTTGAACCGTGCCGGAGTGAGTGACCCCACCAGTACGATCGTCTTGCCGGCCACATCCGACAGCACCTCAGCCGTCTCCACCATGGTATCCGTGCCGTGCGTGATCAGAATGCGGTCTGCATCGGTGGCCAGGACCATCTGACGGATCACCTGCCTGTCGGCATCCGTCAGGTCCAGGCTGTCCTTCCGGAAGAGGGTGTGCACGGTATACGGCACCTGAGCACCGACCATGCGCAGGATCTCCGCTATCTGCGGCTCCCCAACCTCATAGTCGCTCTGGGCATCGAAGTAGACCTTGTCTATGGTCCCTCCGGTGGAAAGAATGGCGATCGCTTCAGGCATCAAACACAGGTTCGCCCGCCACGAAAGTCTGGTGGGCCGCATTGGGCACGAAGTGGTAGAGCCACTGCTCCACGGACTCCGCGTTGATGAGAACAAAATCCGCACGCTTACCGGGGTCAAGGGATCCCCGGCTGGTCTCAAGATCCAGCGCGCGGGCCGCAATCAGTGTTGCGCCCTTCAGAGCTTCGGCCGGCGTGAGCCGATTCATGGTGCAGGCCAGGGTCATGGCGAACGGCAGGTGGTAGCTCGGCGCCGAACCCGGGTTGAAGTCGGTGGCCACCGCCACGGAGCACCCGGCATCCAGGAACGCCCGGCCGTCCATGGGCTTCTGACGCAGATACAGACTGGCGATGGGCAGGGTGACAGCTACCACCCCTGCGGCTGCCATGGCCCGCATGCCTTGCTCGGACGTGTACTCCAGATGGTCCGCGCTGATCGCGCCCACCTCGGCGGCCAGCACTGCCCCGCCGCCGTCCCCCAGCTGGTCCACGTGCAGTTTGGCGCGCATGCCGTACGCGGACGCCGCAGTGAGCAGCCGGCGCGCCTGCTCGACGCTGAACGCGCCCTCCTCGACAAAGACGTCACAGAAGCGGGCCAGCGGCGCGACCTGCGGCAGGGCAACGATGAGATGGTCGATGTACGCATCAGCATCGGCGAACTCGGGCGGAACCACGTGCGCTCCGAGAAAGGTCGGCTCGACGCCCAACTCCCTGTAGACGCGCAGTTGCTTCAACTCATGCTCCAGGGACAGACCGTACCCGCTCTTCGCCTCGACGGTCGTGACGCCGAGTCGCGCCATCTCTTTCAGGAAGCCTGCGGCGCGACCCCGTAGTGCCTCCTCCGAAGCCGCACGTGTCTGCCGCATGGTATTGCGAATGCCGCCCCCGGACTCCAGGATCTCCAGGTAGCTGGCTCCCCGGCATTTCTGTGCAAACTCGTCTGCGCGCCACCCCCCGAATGCCAGGTGTGTGTGGCAGTCCACGAGTCCGGGCACGACCAGTCTGCCTCCCGCATCGTGCACCTCTTCGTCTCCCGGTGCATGCGCTGCCGAGCCCACCCAGGTGATCTCGCCATCCTTCCAGGCCAGCGCTGCGTCGCGCACGAGGTGCAGCTCGTGTTGGCCTCCGGCCGGGGAGCAGCGGGCCAATACCCCAATGTTCGTCAGAACCGGCATCAGTCTCCCAGCATCGCGGAAACCGCATCGGCCAGTTCATGGCTGCGCACCAGTTCAATGGCCGGCTCGAGGTCCTCCTGGAAATAGTAGTCCGCCTCGCGATGCGGAATACGCTTGCGGATCTCCGTGTGAGCGAACTCGATGCCTCTCCCTGGCCGTAGCGGCCGCCGGTAGTCCAGCGCCTGCGCGGCCGCGATCAACTCAATGGCCATCACGTGCTCCACGTTGTGCAGCACCTGCAGCAACTTGAGTGCACTGGTCGCGCCCATGGAGACGTGGTCCTCCTGGCCCAGACTGGTGGGGATGGAATCCACCGAGGCCGGGTGGCAGAGCACCTTGTTCTCGGAAACCAGCGCGGCGGCGGTGTACTGCGGGATCATGAATCCAGAGTTCAGCCCGGTCTCTTTCATGAGCAGCGTCGGCAGGCCGTCGTGCCCTTCGAGCAGCAGATACGTGCGCCGCTCCGAGATGCTGGCCAGCTCCGCCAGCGCGATGGCTGAATAGTCCAGGACCAGGGCCAGCGGCTGCCCGTGAAAGTTGCCGCCGGAAATGATGTCGTGCTGCTCAAACACGAGCGGGTTGTCCGTCACCGAGTTCATCTCGGTCTCCACCACCCGCGTCGCGTGCTCGATGGCGTCCCGGCTGGCCCCGTGCACCTGCGGCATGCAGCGCAGGCAGTACGGGTCCTGAACCTTGCCGCACTCCCGATGGGACTCCAGGATCTCCGAGTTCTCCAGCAGGAGGCGCACATTTCGGGCTACCTGCTGCTGCCCCGGATGAGGTCGTACTTCATGGATGCGTGCATCGAATGGCGTGGCCGAGCCCTGCAGGGCCTCGAGGCTCATGGTGCCGATTAGGTCCGCCAGACGCAGCAACTCGTGCGCACGCTGCAGCACAAAGGCGCCGTAGGCTGCCATCAACTGCGTGCCGTTGAGCAGCGCGATGCCGTCTTTGGCCTGCAGGTCGATGGGCGCAAGGCCGTGCGCCGCCAATACACCGGCCGCAGGCTCGGCTCGGAGCCCATCGCGCAGAAAAGCGCCCTCACCCAGGAGCGGAAGGGCCAGATGGGCGAGTGGCGCCAGGTCCCCGGAGGCACCCACGCTGCCCCGACTCGGGATGTACGGGATGAGGTCCAGCCGCTCGAAGTCCAGCAGCCGCCGGAACGTGGTTTCCGAAACCCCGGAATAGCCTAGACCCAGCGCATGGATCTTCAGCTGCAGCATGATGCGGGCTATCTCACGCGGCACCGGATCGCCGACGCCGACCGCGTGACTCAGGAGGATGTTGCGCTGCAGATCCCGGAGTTTGTCGTTGTCGATGCGCTTGGAGGCGAGCTTGCCGAAGCCCGTGTTGACCCCGTAATAGACGCCGCCGGTTGCCATGGCAGCCTCCAGGCGGGCGCGTGATTCCAGCACGGCCGCCGGGTCCTTTCGCAGCGCGGCCATGCTCGCCGCGAGATTGTCGGCCAAAGTGCGTATACGGATCATGCCCCGTTGATCATGGGCAGATCAACGCCCCGCTCGTCGGCGGTATCGATTGCCTCCGTGTAGCCGGCGTCTGCGTGTCGCATGACCCCCGTACCGGGATCTGCAGTGAGCACGCGTTCCAGGCGCCGATCTCCCATTTCGGTCCCGTCCGCCACGCTGACCATGCCGGAATGGATGGAGTATCCGATGCCGACGCCACCACCGTGGTGCAGCGAGATCCAGCTGGCGCCGCAGGCGGTGTTCAGAAGGGCGTTCAGCAGCGGCCAGTCTGCGATGGCGTCGGAGCCGTCCTTCATGCCCTCCGTCTCCCGGTTCGGACTCGCCACGGAGCCCGAGTCCAGGTGGTCGCGCCCGATGACAATCGGTGCCTGAACCCGTCCGGTCTTGACCAGCCAATTGAACTTCAGGCCCATCTCGGCACGCTCACCGTACTCCAGCCAGCAGATGCGGGCCGGCAATCCCTGGAAATGCACTTTTTCGCGGGCCTTGTGGATCCACCGGGCGAGGGCCTCCTTCTCCGGGAAGGTCTCCAGCACGGCGTCGTCGGTGACGGCGATGTCCCGAGGGTCGCCGGACAGCGCGGCCCAGCGGAACGGCCCTGATCCGCGACAGAAAAGCGGCCGGATGAACTCCGGCACAAAGCCCGGAATGTCGAACGCATCCGGACGGCCTCGCCGATCGGCTACCTGTCCCCGCAGGTTGTTGCCGTAGTCGAAGGTCACTGCACCCGCCCGCTGCATGGCCAGCATGGCGTCGATGTGCACCACCATCGAGTCCAGTACCGCATCCTCGTACCCCCTCGGGTCACGCTTTCGGAAGGCATCCGCCGACTCGGTGGTATGTCCCGCCGGGATGTATCCCACATCCGGGTCGTGAGCGCTCGTCTGGTCGGTCAGCACGTCGGGCGTGATCCCGCGACGCACGAGTTCGGGCAGCACGTCGGCCACGTTTCCGACCAGGCCCACCGAAAGGGCCTCCCGCGCCGTGCGGGCGTTCATCACCCGCTCGAGCGCGGTATCCAGATCGTCGGTCATCTCGTCACAGTAGCCCGTCTCGACACGCCGGCGAATGCGCTCCGCATCCACGTCCATGCCGAGGAAGGCGGCACCGTTCATCGTCGCCGCCAGCGGCTGCGCGCCACCCATGCCACCGAGACCCGCGGTCAGCACCAGGCGGCCTTCCAGCGTGCCCTCGAAGTACTTGCGGGCGCACTCGGCAAAGGTCTCGTAGGTGCCCTGCAGGATGCCCTGGGTGCCGATGTAGATCCATGAGCCGGCCGTCATCTGTCCGTACATGGTGAGCCCCAGCGCATCGAGCCGACGGAATTCGTCCCAGGTGGCCCAGCGCGGCACCAGATGCGCGTTGGCGATCAGCGCACGGGGGGCCTCCTCATGCGTGCGAAAAACCCCCGCAGGGCGGCCGCTTTGCACCAGCAGCGTCTCGTCGTTTTCCAGCCGCCGCAGGGTACTCACAATGCGGTGGAACGAGTCCCAGTCGCGCGCCGCCTTGCCGCCACCCCCGTAGACAATCAGATCCTCGGGGCGCTCCGCCACAGCGGGGTCCAGATTGTTCATCAGCATGCGTAGCGCGGCTTCCTGATGCCAGCCCTTGCAGCTGAGCGTCGTGCCGGTGGGGGCCTTGATCACGTCTGTTTCCATCGGTTCCGTAGTCCGCTGGTGGCACGCTGGAAGCGCTACCAGAAACGCTCCCGCCGAACACGCCGGCCGGGGGCGAGAATGCCTATTCGAATTGTGTCTTAAAGGCCTCGAAGGCGGCCTCCAGCGCCTCGAGCCGTTCCCTGAGTTCGGCGACCTCCTCGCTGAGCCCTGCAGAGCCTGAACGTGCAGGTGCTGGCTCTGTCGCCGCGATGGCCTCCAGGTCCGGCTCACCCTCCAGCAGGTGTGTGTGCCGGGCCTCCTTCTTGCCGGGCAGCACCGGAAGTTCGGTGACCAGGGGCTGCTCCCGGGCAGCCAGTTCGGCAAGCACCGCCTCTACCTCCTCGAGCGACTCGAATGGGTGGCTGCGGCCCGTTCGGGCCCGAAGCTCACCCACAGTCTGCGGTCCACGAAGCAGCATAATGCTGAGCACCGCCCTTTCCGCTTCCGACAACCCCCAGGCCTCGGCCAGCGCATGACGGAATTTCTCCGCCCGGCTGCCGCCTCCGGCGGCGTGACCGACCACCTTGCGCCTCATCAACGAATCCAGCGCCCGCATCACTGTGGACTCGGAAAAGTCCACGACCGGATCCCGGTTGGACTTCTGGTTGCACGCGGTAGTCAGCGAGTTGAGGGTGAGCGGATAGTAATCGGGTGTCGTGAGCTCTTTTTCAATGAGCACACCCAGCACACGTACTTCTTCGGGGGTGAAATCCATCAGGCGGGGACAGCGATAGGTCCGGGATCCATCTCGAACGGCTCGGCCGCAACGCCAAAGATACGGGCCGTCCTCGACCCCAGCAGGACATGATCGCCGCTAACCCGCACGGCGGAGCCCTCCCTGAGTCCAATCACCATGCGCCCCGGATTCGCCTGCTCGAACTCCAGCAGGCGCTCCTCCCGGGTCTCTCCCATGTGATGATCGGGATGCGCATCCAGATAGTGCGGGTTGATCTGGTAGGGCACCAGATCGAGGGCGTCCAGACTTGGAGGCTGCACAATCGGCATGTCGTTGGTGGTTCGCATGGTCGGGCAAGCCACGTTTGATCCTGCACTCCAGCCCACATAGGGCTTTCCGGCGGCTACGGCACTCCGGATGGCCTCAAGCAGGCCGTGCCGGTAGAGGTGATCGAGCAGGTGAAAGGTGTTGCCTCCGCCTACCGCCACCGCGTCACAGGTCGCCACAACGTCGGCCGGATTGCCGCGGTGCACGGAGCGCACCTCAACCCCATCGCCCATGCCCTGCTGTACCAGATCCGCGTAGTCGTCGAAACTCAGTCGAACGGCTGCAAAGGGCACAAAAGCTATCGTGCGACACCCGCCCAGCGCCTCCTGCAGCCACGGACGTGCATGCTCCAGATAGCCGGAATCCGGGTTGCGGGAGTTGGATAGCAGTAGCAGGTTCATAGCTTCTCGGGATGGCCGGGCATGATACGCAGATCCCCGATGGCGCTCGCTGCCTGAACTGTGGCGCCGAGCTGCTGGGCTCCCACTGCCACAGGTGCGGGCAGGCCGCAAAACCGCGCGTGGAGCCGCTGCGGGACATGTTTGAGGATGCGGTCGATGCGCTCTTCAGCCTGGACAACCGGCTGCTGCGCTCACTGGGTGCGCTGCTGGCAAGGCCGGGGTTGCTCACTGTCGAATACCTCGAGGGCCGGCGGCAGCCGTATCTGTCGGCGATCCGATTGTACCTGTGGCTGAGTGTCGCCTACTTCGTGATCGCCGAGTTGCTCGGAGTGACGGATCTGATGTTCGTGACTTCCACCAGCGGGACCGACCTGGCCAGGCTGCTACCGCGATTCATGTTCGTGATCGTGCCGATTTCCGGCCTGATCATGTTTCTGCTCCAGCGCAAAGAGCGCCCGCATTACGTGGAGCATCTGGTGCACGCCCTGCACCTTCATGCGGCCTGGTATGTGTACTTCGCAGTCTCCGCGCTTGCGGCCGCACCCATCGAAGACCCTTCTGACCTTGCCGCGCTGCTTTGGTGGCAGTGGCCGCTCGCGGCGGTGGGTGTGGGCACTCGCGTCGCAACTCTGGTGCACACCTATCTGTCGTTCAAACGGGTCGGGGGCCGCGGCCGGCTGCGGGCCTTCCTGGAAACACTGACGTTCTTCCTGATCTACCTGACCGTGCTCGGCGCCGCCATTTTTGGCTGGATGATGGTCGTAGCGAGAGGCGGTTAGGCCGCCTCGGCCCGCCGTCTCAACTCCTTCAGCATACCGGGGAAGATGAACGTGTGCGGCACGTAGAACATCCACCAGTACAGGAAGCCGAACAGGCCCTTCGGCTCGAAGAACGCCGTCTGTGTAACGGCAGTCGTGGATTCGTCCACCGGGTTGATCTCGTATTGCAGCCACGCCTTGCCGGGCACTTTCATTTCCGCACGCAGCCGCAGGACCTCGTTTTCGCGAGCCTCCTCCACACGCCAGAAATCCACCGCGTCACCCTCACGCAGGTGGCTGTACGTTCGGCGCGTGGAGCGAAGGCCGATGCCGCCGACAGCCAGGTCCATGAGCCCCCGGATGCGCCAGAGGAAGTTGGCGTACAACCAGCCGTTGTCTCCCCCAAGACGGTTCAGTTCGGCCCAGACGGCGGACGGCGGCGCCTTTACGTTGACCTGCAACCGCTCCTGGATCATGCCCTTGTCTTCCTCCAGGCGCGTGACCAACCGTCTGTCGGCACTGCTGGAGAATGCGTCACTCCAGGTCGTCTCCACCTTGTCACGGGCAAAGCGCTGCAGTGCCAGGCGCACGGCGGTCTCGTAGTCCAGCAGTTCGATGTCGAACATGCGTGCCGCTGTGTCGTCCTGCACTACGACCTCGTTGTCCAGGCCTTCGATCAGGGGCCGGGCGATCCGCGCATTGAGCGGGGTAACCAACCCAACCCAGAGCGAAGACAGCCACGGCGTCAGCACCGGCACCTCCAGGATGGCCCGTCGGAGCCCACGAGCCCGAGCGTAGCCCCGGAACATGTCCTGATAACTGAGCACCTCCGAGCCGCCGATCTCGAGAATGCGGCCCGTGCTCTCGGGCTCATCCAGCGCGCTCGTCAGGTATTGCAGCACGTTGCGCACGGCGATGGGCTGAGTGCGCGTGCGGACCCACTTGGGGGTGATCAACAGCGGCACCCTCTCCGTGAGATAGCGGATCAGCTCAAAACTCAGCGAGCCGCTCCCGACGATCACCGCCGCCCGAAATTCCGTGACCGGCACAGACCCCTTGCGCAGGTATTCACCCGTCTCAAGCCTGCTTTCCAGATGCTTTGAACGCTTGTCGGATTTGGGATTGATGCCGCCCAGATAAATGATGCGCTCCACGCCCGCTTCCTCGGCCGCGCGCGCAAAGTTCTCCGCGGCCTGTCGGTCACGCTCCTCAAAGTCGCCCTCCGAACCAAGCGAATGGATGAGGTAGTAGGCCACCTTCACGCCGCTCAGCGCCTCCGGCAACGTTTCCGGCTGCAGCACATCTCCTACCGCCACGGCTACGTCGTCCGACCAGGGCCGGTTTTCCAATCGCGCCGCGTCGCGCACGAAACAGCGCACCGACCAGCCGTCCTCCAGAAGACAGGGCACAAGCCGTCCTCCGATGTATCCGGTAGCTCCCGTGACGAGAATCAGTCCACGACTCACGCTATCCCTGCTCAGATCCCCGATGCAATCAGGAGCTCGATGTCGCGATGCGGCATGCCGAACATCGTGGCAAGACTCTTCTTGGTCAGGTGACGCCGATAGACATAGGTCCCGTTGCGCAGACCCACATCCCGCCAGAGCGCCTCATGCACCGTGCCGGCCTCACCGATCTTGAGCAGGTACGGCACCAGCACGTTGGTAAGCGCATACGTGGCCGTGCGGGCTGCGTTGGACGGCATGTTCGGGATGCAATAGTGGATCACACCGTGCTTCACAAAGCTCGGCTGCGAGTGGGTCGTGGGCGCGCTGGTCTCGCAGCAGCCCCCCTGGTCCATCATGGCATCAACAATCACCGCGCCCTTGGGCATGCGCATGACCATCTCCTCGGTGATCATGACCGGCGAGCGCTGCCCGGCCTTCATCATGGCCCCGATCACCACATCGGCGCGTTCCAGCGCGTGGCGGATGTACCCCTCGGTGGCCATGGCAGTGGTGATGCGCCGATCGAGATAGTGCTCCATGACCCGTAGTGCCGACAGGTCGTTGTCCAGCACGATGACGTGCGCACCGAAGCCCAGCGCCGTGCGCGCGGCCCATTCACCGACCACTCCGGCGCCCAGGATCACCACGGTCGACGGCGGCACTCCGGAGATGCCGCCCAGCATGACCCCCTTGCCGCCTTCGCCGGACTCCAGATAGCGGGCCGAGATCTGCACGGCCATGGAGCCCATGATTTCGTGCATCATGCGAACGATGGGCAGCGTGCCGTCCTGGTCCCGGATGAACTCGAACCCGATCCCGGTGATGCCGAGATCCATCAGGCATCGCAGGAATTCAGGAGACGTGCCTCCCAGGTGCAGCGCAGAAATGAGAATCTGCTTCTCCTGCAGGTGCGCACATTCGTCGTCCGATGGTGGGCCGACCTTCACGATGAGCCCGCAGTTGGAGTACAGCTCACCGGCTTCCCGCACAATTTCGCCCCCGGCCTCCGCGTATTCCTGGTCTGAGAAGTTGGCCTGTTTGCCGGCGGCCTCCTGCACGTAGACCTGGTGGCCGTTGGACACCAGCGAACTGACTCCGGACGGGGCCAGAGCCACACGACGCTCTTCATTGGAAACCTCCAGCGGTACGCCGATGCGCAGGCTCTTATGCCGTTCGCCCACCTTGGCGCGCTGCTCCAGGGTCTGGAGGCCGTGCTCCACACCCAGGCCCTGCAATGCAGGCACTTCCATCCGCCGTCCTCCGAGTTAGCCGAGTCCGGAAATATACACCCCAACGTGCGTCGTCGCGGGGTCAGGCATAGCTGAAACCGGCGGTTCTGCCACAAATCCGGACCAAGAGTTCAGCCCAGCCAGGCGGCCATCAGGATGCCGCCCGCCACCGACACGTTCAGACTCTCCGTGGCGGTGCCGCGACCGGCGATGTGCACGCTCCCGGCACTCGCCTCACGGAAGGCCTGCGACACGCCGTGTGCCTCCGAACCCAGCACCAGCACGGCATCGGGTTCCGGGCGCCATTCCGACAGCGGGACGCCCCGCATATCCGCAATAAACATGCTCCGGCCTGCCAGGAGCCCAACCGGATCCGGGGACCGAACCACGGCCAGGTCCCAAAGACCGCCCTGACTGGAACGCACCACTTTCGGCTGCCACGGATCGGCCGTGCCGTCGGCACAAATCACGGCCTGTACGCCAAACCATGCCGCGGTGCGAATCAAGGTACCCACGTTGCCCGGGTCCTGTACCCCGTCCAGCACCAGTACTGGCCCGGCCGGCACGGTGGCGGGGGCGGGAATGCGCGCCGCAGCCACAATGCCCTGAGACGTCTTTGCATCGCCGATGGCCTCCACATCCCGGGTCGATGCGCTCAGGACCGGGCAGGACGCCATCGCCCGAATCCGGTCCACGCGATCTCCGGACGCAGACACCACCACGTCCACCAGTTCCGCACCGCCAAGCACAGCCGCCTCCACCGCACGCACGCCTTCTATCAGGTACTGACCCAACTCGCGACGCCCCTTGGCCCGCACCAGACTCCGATACTCGGAGCGTCGCCTGCTGGTCAGCGGCCGTTCACCCGAACTGGCATCAAACTTCAAGGTGTCTTGGTATTTCGGTCTCGCCGGGGGGCGGTAGCTTTGCAGATCTGTTCAATCTACCGCGCCGCCTGCACGTTTCCCTCTGTAAGCGCTTCCGAACCGTCTGTGGAAGCCGCGGCGCACCGCACCAAAAATGCCTTTCAAGCGCGACGTTCATTCCCGGTCCGTGTACAAGGAGCCGGCACCCATCCGCGACCATGAGAATCCCTTCGAGGCCATGGTGGAGCGGTTCGATGTGGCCGCCCAGATCCTCGAACTGGATCCTGGCTTCTATGAGTACCTGATCACCCCGACCCGAGTGCACATCACGGCCATTCCCGTGGTGATGGACTCGGGACGCATCAAGGTGTTCACGGGTTATCGCGTGATCCACAACGACATCCTGGGGCCGTCCAAAGGCGGCATTCGCTACGCCCCTGACGTCACCATGGATGAGGTCAAGGCGCTCGCCGCGTGGATGACCTGGAAATGTGCGGTCGTCAACGTTCCGTTCGGTGGCGGCAAGGGCGGCGTAGTCTGCGACCCGCGGGAAATGAGCGTCGGCGAACTGGAACGTCTGACGCGTCGATACACCTCGAACCTGATTGACGTGTTCGGCCCGGACAAGGACATCCCTGCTCCGGACATGAACACCAACGCGCAGGTCATGGCGTGGATACTCGACACGTATTCCATGCACGCCAAACGCACCGAGAACGCGGTCGTTACCGGCAAGCCCATCCAGCTTGGTGGATCGCTTGGCCGCAAGGAGGCGACCGGCCGCGGCGTGATGACGACCGCGCTGGCGGCGATGAACAAGCTTGGTCTGCGGCCCTCCGAATCGACTGTGGCCGTGCAGGGCTTCGGCAACGTGGGTTCTGTCGCCGCGCAATTGATGGCGGAGCAGGGCTGCCGCGTCGTGGCCATTTCCGATGTTTCCGGCGGCTACTACAACGCGGACGGCATCGACATCAGCAAGGCACTGGCGTACTCGGAGTCGCACGGGTGGTCACTGGAAGGGTTCGATGGCGCGGAGACCATCTCGAATGACGAACTCCTGGCCCTGGATGTCGACGTGCTTGCCCCGTGCGCCAAGGAAGACCAGATCACCAGTCGCAACGCGGACAAGGTGCAGGCCAAGGTGATCGCCGAGGGCGCCAACGGTCCGACCACGCCCAAGGCAGACGCCATCCTCAAGGATCGAGGAGTGCTCGTGGTGCCCGACATTCTCGCCAACGCTGGTGGCGTGACCGTCTCGTACTTCGAGTGGGTCCAGGACCGCCAGGGCTACTTCTGGAGCCTGGACCGGGTAAATCGCCGCCTGGACCGCATGATGCGCGTGGCCTTTGATCAGGTCTACGACGTCAGCCAGAAGCATGACGTGACGCTGCGCATCGGCGCGTACGTGGACGCCATCAAGAAGGTGGCCGACGCGCTCAAACTGCGCGGTATCTACGCCTGAACGGCTTTCATCCGCAGGTCGGGGGTCGGATCTTGGCGCCATGCGCCTCCTGCCGCTCCTGACCTGCCTGCTGCTGGCCCTGCCGGCTGCCGCCCAGCCCTCCAACGTGGAGGTGCTGTCGGAAATGGCCGTGGGCTGCATTCCGGATCAGATCACGGGCGATGGGCTCGTGCTCGACCCGCCGTCGCGCCCGCCATTCCTGAGTGGTGCCCTGGTGAGCGCCCTGCAGGCACGAGACGTAACCGTGCTTGCCCCGGAGGGTGCGGCCGCAAGCAACCTGTCCATGGATCTCAGCCGAGCCGCAGTGGCCTACGGCCGGGCTCCCGGCGGCCGCATTGCCCGCACGGTGTCGATGGCTATGGCCGTGCGACTTGTTGTGGATGAAGTCGTCGTCGTGGACAGGCTGTGCGAACCGTCGCGAAGCGATGTGATCTCGCGCGCCGCAGCCGAGCAGGTAAATGAACCCGCCTACCCGGAGACGCGAGCCGACGTGCCGCAGTCGCTCTGGCAACGGGCCGTTCAGCCTGCGGTGATTACGCTCGCTACCGCCGCCGGTACCGTGCTCTTCTTCTCCCTGAGAAGCCGACGGGCCGATGGCGGGTAGGCTGCACCTCGTTGCCCTGCTGGCCGGCATGATGGCTGCCTGCGCGGTGCCGGTGCCGCCCACGGGGGGGCCGCCGGATGATCGACCTCCGGAAATCGTTGATACGACGCCTGAAGACGGCACGACCAGCGTTCGACCGGAGCGTGTGCGCATCCGGTTCGACGAATTCATTGACGGTCGCTCAGCCGCCACGGCCGTCACCGTGACGCCGGAGCCGGATCGCCCACCTGAGATCAGGCCGGGGGGGCGTTCCCTGGATGTGATCTTTCGCGAGCCTCTGCGCGACAACACCACTTACATCGTGACCGTCGACACGGGGCTGCGCGATGCGCACGGCGTCGCACTGAGCGCACCCGTGCGCGTGGCATTCGCCACCGGAGATCGCATCAACCAGGGGCGGCTTGCCGGTACGGTGGTCAAGGCCCTCGACGGATCGCCGGACGCGGGGCTGGACATCTACGCCTATTTGATGCCCGACAGCACGGCGCCAGCCACCCTGCCGGGTCCGGACCGCCCGCCCGACTACCGAACCCAGACCGACGATGCGGGACGCTTCTCCTTCTCCTACCTGCAGGAGGCCCCGTACTTTGTGCTGGGCGTTCGGGATGCAAACCGGAATCGATTTGCGGAGGCGGGAGAGACGCTGGCCTGGCCCCCTGTCCCGGTCGTCGCAGCCGCCCCCGACTCATCCGTCACGGCAGGCACCTGGTACTCCGCGCGCATCGACACCACCGCTCCGGTGCTACGCCGCGCCGCCGCCTTAACGACAGCCCGCATCGAGTTGACGTTCGATTCCGATGTGCGCCTCGTGGATCGGGACGGATCGCGCTGGGAACTCCTGGATACGCTGACCGCCCGCACCATGCCGGTCCTGGACGCCTATCAGCCGCATGACGAACCCCGTCGGGTGGTCCTGCGAACCAACCCCTTTGTAGGCAACGCCTGGGAAATCTGGGCAGACGGCGCGGTGGCCGACTCTGCCGGCAACACCGGAGTGATCGGACCCCTCACCTTCCCTTCCAGCGCTCGTGCCGACACGGCCCAGCTGCGCTTCGAAGGGTTCCGGGTAGACACCCTCGCCGTCGAATCAGGAGTTCAGTTCCTCTACCCGGAGACCCAGGCCGAACTGCTGTTTTCCTTCCCGCCGGACGATGCGGCCTTGCGCCGGGGTGTGGCCGTACTTGACACCAGCGGGCAAGGCATCGACTGGACCTGGAGTACCGAAACAGGCACGGCCGTCGCACTCGGGTTGCCACCCGGCGCTCCCCATCGCATTGAAGTGGACCTGGCCGCGTTTGCAGGCCCCGACTCGCTGGCCTCAGTGACCGTGCAGCCGTCCCCCTCGCGACTGCTTGGCGAACTCGCCGGAACCGTCGATCCGTCGCTGGACTCCGCCGTGGTGCGTGGCTGGCTGGATACACGGCCGCCGCACATTGTGAGGCCCGACTCCTCCGGCGCATTCGTGCTGGATCGGCTGCCGGGTGGCAGCGTGTTGCGCCTGGACCTTTTTCTGGACCTCGACGGCAACGGACGCTGGTCGTTCGGCAGCCTGGCACCGTTCCGCGCGCCGGAGCCCATCGGCTGGCTGGACGAAAGCCCGCCCGTGCGAGCCCGCTGGGAGACTGTTATTCCCGACACGCTGCGCATCGATCAATGAGACCGTTCCTCTCCAGCAGCGCCATGCGGGAGGCCGACCGGCAGACCATCGAAGAGATCGGCATCGCGGGAGCCACGCTCATGGAAACGGCCGGTCGTGAGGCGGTGCGCGCTTTGCTCGAGGCCCGGCCCCGCCCCGGCGCCGTGGGCATCCTGTGCGGCAAGGGCAACAATGGCGGGGACGGCCTGGTCATGGCCCGTGTCCTTGCGGACCTCGGCGTCCAGGCGCGTGTGTGGCTGGTTTCGGACGATGGACTCTCGCTGGACGCGGAGGCCCAGCTGGAAATCCTGAAGCGACACGGGGGCGCTTCATTTGTGCACACCGCTGACCGCATGTCCGGGTGCACGGTGCTTGTCGATGCGCTGCTCGGAACAGGCCAGGCTGCAGCCCCTCGGGCTCCACTCGATACGGCTGTACGCGCCATCAATCAGGCGAACGGGTTTGTGGTGGCCATCGATGTGCCCACGGGACTGAACGCAGACACCGGTGAGGCAGCCGGTGACGTGGTTCGCGCCGACCTCACGGTAACCATGGGTGCTGCCAAGGCAGGCTTGCTGCTCGGACGGGGTCCCGATGTGGCTGGTCGGGTAGTGACGGCAGAGATCGGAATTCCGCCCGGAGTGCTGGCCGCTCTGAGTGGCGAAGCCGGTTCCGGGCATTTGTCGGACGATGCGTGGGTCATTGAACGCCTCCCGGTGCGACCCCGGCAGGCCTACAAATATTCCACCGGGCCCACCCTCGTAGTCGGCGGATCGATCAAGTATCCAGGCGCCCCTGTACTGGCCGCCTCCGCCGCGGCCCGAATCGGCTCCGGATACGTGGTCTGCGCGTTTCCCGAGGATGCCACGTGGACCGGTCCTGCAGAGATTCCGACAGTCTCGCAGGCTGCTCCCGGCGAGTGGCTGGAGCGGGCCAGAGCCGTGCTGGTCGGGCCCGGCCTTGGACGCGGCGAACAGGCACGCGACGTGGTCGAACAGGTGCTGCGGCGGTCGCAGGCTCCCGTGGTCATCGACGCGGACGGATTGAGGGCGGCCTCTGAACTCGGGCGTTTGCAGGGTGAGGCGAATCGCATTCTGACGCCGCATGCCGGCGAATTTTTGCACATGACCGGTCTCGACGCAATGCCGGAAAACCCCGTCACCGCAGCCAGAACCTGGGCGGAGCGCTGGAATGCCGTGCTTGTGCTGAAGGGCGCCCCGACCGTAATCGCCGACGCGACCGGCCAGGCCGTCATCTGTACCGCCGGCACACCCGCTCTGGCCACGGCCGGAACCGGAGACGTACTCGCCGGATTGTGTGCGGGCCTGTTGGCGATGGGCCTTCAGCCGTTTGAGGCCGCCGTCTGTGCCACCCATGTGGGAGGCGCCTGCGCCGAGCGTTACGGCAGACTCCGGGCACCGTCGACCATGATGGCGGCCGACCTGATTCGACATCTTCCGCTGGTGCTCTCCGAGCGCTTGGCACACTGAACTCAGAGAATTTGACCTCGCGCGCAGCCCGGATCCGGGCGTTTATCAAACAGTGGGCGGTACCCTTCGCCGTCGTATGGACGCTGGCCACGCTGGCAGCCCTGTTCGTACCGGGCGACCAGTTGCCGTCGACGGGCCTGCTCGAGTTCGACAAGCTGGCCCATTTCGTATTGTTCGCGGGCTTCGCCGGGCTCTGGATGGTCGCTCTCGGAGACACGCTGCCCAAAGCGTGGCTGTACGTGATTGTTCTCGGGGTCACCTACGGGGTGCTGACGGAACTGGCGCAGGAATTCGTGCCCGGTGGCCGCACCGGAGACCCCCTGGATGCCCTGGCCGACGCCCTGGGCATTTTGGCCGGAACGGGCGCTTTTGTGCTCTGGAGGCGCTTCAATCCGCCGTCGGACGGAGCAACTTTCGACTCCTAGCCGTGTCTAAACAGTGAATTCGGCAGGGCGATCTCCAGTTTCGACCGCCGCGGGCGGCATGCAGCCCCGCCGAAATCTCTTGTTATCAGTTCCTTGGCGCTCTTCCGTTTGCTCCTGCAGGCGGATATATTGGATGCCCCGATTGAAGCGGGCAATCCCGCGCTTCCACTAAAACCCAACCATTACCGATGGCCCTTCGCAAGACCGAAAAGGCTGATCTGAAAACGCGGTATCCGCTTTTCATTGAGGTTGGAATGATCCTCACCCTGGCCCTGCTCATCGTGGCGTTCCGCCTCGATCTGCGCGCTGACAGCGACTTCAACGTCAACCTCGCCGAGCAGGAAGTGGTCCAGATGGAGGAAATCCAGCAGACCCAGCAGATCGAAAGACCACCTCCGCCGCCGCGCCCGCCCGTGCCGGTTGAGGTCCCGAACGATGAGATTCTTGACGACGACGAGCTTGAGCTTGACGTTTCCCTGGACCTCGACGCCGCAGTAGACCTTCCGCCTCCGCCGCCGCCTCCGGCAGACGAGCCCGAGCCCGAGCCCGAGATCTTTGTGATCGTGGAGCAGATGCCGGACCTAATCGGTGGACTGGGTGAGCTGCAGAGCAAGATCCGCTACCCCGAGATTGCCAAGAAAGCAGGTGTCGAAGGCCGTGTGATTGTGCAGTTCGTCGTCAATGAGCAGGGCATGGTCGAGAACCCGGTTGTGGTTCGCGGCATCGGTGCCGGCTGTGACGAAGAGGCCATCCGCGCCGTTCAGCAGGCCCGGTTCACGCCCGGCAAGCAGCGCGGCAAGCCGGTCAAGGTGAAAATGTCCCTCCCGATCACCTTCAAGCTGAAGTGATCTCGAGCAGGCGAACCCGCCTTTGGGACGGGCTCCGGCGCTTGGCGTCGGGGCCCGTCGCCGTTTATGGGGTACTGGCCGGCGTGATGGCCGGCTTCACGCCCGGTTGCGGACCGAACCTGGAGTGGTCCGCTGTCGAGACCATGGTGCGCACCTCCTTCCCCGAGGTCGAGCAGATCTCCACGGATTCGTTGGCCGCACTGCTCGCCGACTCGACTCGCGCGGTTACGCTGCTGGATGTGCGCACAGCCGAGGAATACGCGGTGAGCCGCATCCCCGGGGCAATTCATGTCGACCCCGACGCCGTGGAGCTGCCTGCGGAGGCCACCGGCCTGCTGGTTGCCTATTGCTCGGTAGGGTATCGGTCCTCGCAACTCGCCGAGCGCCTGGAGACTGAAGCCCGCATCGTCAATCTGGAAGGCTCCATCTTTCGCTGGGCCAATGAGGGGCGACCCGTCGAGGGGTCCGGCGGCAAGGTGCATACGTATGATCGCACCTGGGGTCGGCTGCTGAAGCCCGAGCTTCGGGCAGACTAGGCTTTCCCGCCGCCCGCGTGCCTGGCCCGAATTCCGGCGCTACCAGCGCTCGGACGGGAACGGCATCCCCCACTGCAGCTGCAGGAATGGCGTCACCCAGCGATCCAGGCCCGTCTCCGCATCGTCCAGAGACTGGTACCGGAGCGCTGCCTCTGCGAACAGAGTCGGCAACAACTCAAAGCTTACCAGGGACTCCGACAGGATCTGCCGCTGGCGGATACCCTGGAGGATGGCATGTCCAAAGTCATCGTCGCGCCCTGCCTCGTAGTCGATCAGGGGATCGCTTCCGTAGTTGATGGCGCCGTCGTTCCGCCCCCGGCGGGTCACCGCCGTCGTGGAGGCCAGCCGCAACCGCGGTGAGACCTGCCAGTCCAACGCAAGCGTATAGTCCCAGGCGTTGGGACCGGCCGGATGACCAAGCAGGTCGCCAAAATGCACGAACGCGTCAATCTCGTCGTCGTGACTGTACATGAACGGGCGCAGGCGCGCCACCTCCATGCGAGCGGTCAGCCCATCGACCGGCGCAGCATGCAGTCCCCAGTTCCAGACCCATTTGTTGGCCCACCACTCCTTGCCGACCGCATCGGCCTTGAACTCGTCCAGAAGCAGCTCTACAAATACGCGGGCTCCGCGCACCGGTGTCCAGGCGGCGCTGGCACCGAGGAGCACGTTGTCCGGGCTGCCCCGGTCGCGCTCGACCGCTCGAAGAAAGATGACCGGGTTGGCATACGACAGGTCAAACCGCTCCCGCACTTCCAGAGAGTCCGTGGCGAACACCACCGTCTCGAAGATGCTGACCTCAAGGCGCCCGGGCAGGTGCACGGCCAGTCGGTGGGTGGAGCCGTACTTGCGGCGCCGCACCTGATCACCGCGCACAAACCCGGGTGCGCGAGACGAGCTGTACCCGCTGAACAGGCTGACATATTCCAGGCGCCAGAACCGGGCCTTCAGCAGCACATGGTCGAACGCCGGCGCGTAGTTGGACAGGTAGGGACTGGCCAGCGCGTGCCCCCACCGCAACCTGTCCCGCCCGAATCGGGCTTCCAGGTACTTGCCTCTCGCACCGACGACGCCCACCGCGTCCATCCAGTTGTAGACTCCATCCTCCAGCTTCGCAAAGCCCCTTCGCGGTACCGATCCGTCTTGTGAGATTCCCTCGACCACACGCTGGGAGTTCTCGGTGAACCGCCCCTCAAAGAAGAACCAGGGACCGATACTTCCCGCGATGTGCGTTCCACGCGTGTTCTGCCATACGGCCGGAGCATCGTCCGCTCCCTTTCCGGCGGTGCGCCGGCCCAAGCCCCAGGACCCGACAAATATGGGGTTGACGGATACCGACCAGTCGTCATCGGACGCCCCGATCAGATCGTGTCCGTTGCTGTAGAGTCTTGCAAAACGCCGGTTAACCCAGTCGGCACCGGGGCCCGTTTCTGTTCGCCGGTACCGATCCAGCAGCTGCTGATCCACCCGGGACAGGCGCGCGCGGTGCACCAGCAGCGAGTCCAGGTAGCCCTGCGCATCGCCCGCCGACAGGGGCTGATGCGTCAGATGCGCGCCCGGAAGACGTCCCTGAAGCTGCTGCCTGAACAAAAACCGGTAGAGCCCATCGTCCACCTGCAGGACGCCGTCCACCTGCGCCGCAACCGGCAGGGCTACCGCAAGAAGCCCGACCAGGACCAGAACCCGTCTCATTCGCCGTCCCCCAGTTCGTTGCGCACCATCATCCCCCGCTGGATCACCAGAGCCACATCGCGCACTGCGGAGATGTCCTGCGATGGATCTCCCCGCACAGCTACCAGATCTGCGCGAAGCCCGCGGTTCAGCCGCCCCCGATCCGACAGGTCAAAGCGGTCTGCATTCAGCGCCGTCGCGGCGTGCAGTACCGCCAGAGGTTGCATGCCGTACTCCACCATCAGCTCCATTTCGAGCGCGTTCTCGCCGTGGTGGTACACCCCCACATCGCCCCCCATGCCTATCGCTGTGCCCGCCTCCAGGGCGGAGGCAAATGCGACCTTCTTCCGGGCGATGCGCTCCGGCACCGGGTCCATGCCCTTGCGCCAGCCCCTGTAGGAGAGAATGGATTCGACGGCAGCCAGGGTCGGATACCAGACCACGCCCTCTCGCGCCATGAGTGCAAACACCTCCGGCGTGCCGCCGTCCCCATGCTCGATGGTGGTAACACCCGCTTCGATGGCCCGGCGCATGCCCTCGGTCGTCGCCGCGTGGGCTACGGTTTGCCTGCCGCTGCTGGCGGCCGTTTCCACGATCGTTCGCAGCTCATCAACGCTGAACGTCGGCCGCGCTTCCCCGTCGGGGCCCCACCGGTAGTCGGCGTATACCTTGATGAAGTCGGCGCCCTTGCCAATCTGGTCGCGGGTCACGCGCACCAGATCGCCCGCGTCCGCAGGCTCCGCACCCAGCGGCACGCTCACCTCCGGGTGGAACCCTCTGGGGCCGTAGCTGCCGGTAGCTACAATGGCGCGCCCGGCCACCAGCAGATCCGGGCCAGGAATGATGCCTTTGTTGATCGCCGTGCGTACACCGACGTCCGCGTAGTCAGCGCCCTCGGAGCCGAGGTCGCGCATGGTTGTGAACCCGGCCTGCAGGGAGCGATCCACGTGCACGACGGCGCGAGCGACTCGCTCGGCCCGGCTCTCCACGAGAACCTGGTCATTCCAGGACGTCTCGCTGTACGGGTGCAGGAGGATGTGGGAGTGTCCTTCGATGAGCCCGGGCAGCAGCGTATGACGGTCGTCCAACGTGATGCGCTCCGCCTCTCGGGGAACGGCGATCTCGCTGCGTGGCCCGATCTCCGCGATGCGTCCATCCCGGATCACGAGTCGCACGTCGTGTCGCATGGCCTCACCGTCAAAAGCACGGGCCGCATCGATCACGACCTGGGCCTGAACAGGGCCCGGGAGCGCCAGAATCAGGAGCAGAAGCAGAAGGGAGCGAATGCGCATGGCCGGGAGCGGTGGTGGGCCGGCAGAATAGCGGGCCTGCCCGCGGCTAACAACAGTTTACCTGACCCGTTTCGAGCGCCCTCGCGTAGATTGGCGGCAACCTCTTCCGCTGCCATGCCTCTAGACCCTGCGGCCGTTCGCGCTGCGTTTCCGGCCCTCTCCATCACCGACGCAGGACGACCTCGGGTGTACCTGGACAACCCGGGCGGCACCCAGGTCGCGCAGCCCGTGATCGACCGAACCACGGACTATCTCATCCGCATGAATGCGAACGGCGGGGGTGCCTTCGTCACCAGCGTCGAGAGCGACCGCATGCTGGATGAGGCGCACGCTGCGGTGGCAGACCTGCTCGGAGCCTCCTCCTGGCGAGAGATCGTGTTCGGGCAAAACATGACGACGCTGACGTTTGCGATGTCCCGCACGCTCGGTCAGCGGTTCAGGCCGGGCGATGAGATCATCGTCACCCGAATGGATCACGACGCGAACATCTCGCCGTGGCTCCTGCTCGCAAGGGACCTCGGGCTGACGGTGCGATGGCTACCGTTCGACACCGGCACGTTTCGCTACGACATGGACACGTACGCGGGGCTCCTGTCGGCGCGCACGGCGCTAGTGGCCATCAACTATGCCTCGAACGCTCTCGGTACCATCAATCCCGTCAGGCAGATGTGCGCTATGGCGGCCGAGGTGGGGGCGCTGTCCTATGTGGACGCCGTTCAGTATGTGCCACATGGCGTTACGGACGTTCAGCACCTGGGATGCGACTTCCTTGTGTGCTCGGCCTACAAGTTTTTTGGACCCCATCAGGGCATGCTTTGGGGCCGGCAGAAGCATCTGGAGTCACTGCCTGCCTACAAGGTGCGCCCTGCGGAGGACACACTGCCGATCCGCCACGAGACCGGCACGCTATCGCATGAAGGCATCGCCGGCACCCTCGGTACGGTCGAATACCTCGAGACGCTCGGGTCAGGCTCCACGAGACGGGAACGCCTGGTCTCGGCAATGCAGGACATCGCGACCCATGAGCACGCCCTCTGCACGCGACTGATCGATGGGCTTCTGGCCATGGATGGAATCCGGGTGTTCGGGATCACCGACGCTCCGGCAGACCGCGTGCCGACCGTCATACTGGATCCGGGCATGCATGCCCGCAAGGCTGCCGAGCACCTCGCGGCGCAGGGCATTTTTGTGTGGGACGGGGACTATTACGCGATGGAGGTCATTCGCGAGTTGGGCTACCACGACAGGGGCGGTCTCCTGCGCATCGGCCTGGCCCATTACAACACCAGCGATGAGGTGGATCTGGTGCTCGAGACTCTGCGGAATCTGGTGCGAGATCGGGTTCTGGCATGATTTAAGCGTGCTGCTATAGTGGCCGATACAACTGGGGAGGCCCGGAGTCCCATGCGAATCGAATCACTACATCACGAACGCCGCGTCGAACCCGTCGACCGTCAGAACCGCCGCGATCAGCGCCGGAAGGACGAGGAGCGCTCTGAACGTGAGCAGCAGGAAGAGGCCTACATTCTGAACCTGACGCGTGGCGAAGTCGGCAAGAAGTCGCCGTTTATCTCAGGCGCGTACACCCGCATGGGGGCCATCAAGCAGAGCGAGGTCAAGACGATGCCGGAGCCTCAGCCCGGCGAGCGCACGACCTACGAGCCCGGTCCCCGGCAGGCCGGAAGCCGGTTCGATACCTCGGCCTGAAGACCTGACGCCACAGCGCGACGCCTCACAGCGAGATCACGCCCTCCACTCTTCCCGCGGCGTGGTACATGGCAACCACCTCATCGCTCGAGTGCATGGTCATCACGGCGGTCACCGACAGGAAGTTGCCTTTCCGTGACTCACGCACCGCCAGGTCGACCTGACCGAATACCTGCTTCAGTGCGTCCAGACTGCCGGACGGCACGATAAATTTGAACGTGTACGCCGACGGCCAGTCGTTCTGGTCATCCAGCAGTTTCTGGAATCGGTCCCACCAGTCCTGGTCGGACGAATTGCCGCTGTCCTCCTCTTCTGCCATGGCGCGGTCAACGCGAATCCCGCCGATGCGATCCAAATTCCCTGCCCGCATTGCCCTCACCCGGGAGTAACTTCCGAGACCGGCTGAGGTATACCCGGACTCACTTTAGGCAACGCCATGGATCTGCTTCCTGACTGGGCACCCAATTTCCATCCGTTGGTGCTCCACTTTCCGATCGCACTGCTGTTTGGAGCGGCCAGCATGGACCTCATTGGTCTCGTGACCCGGGACCGGGGCTCGTTCCGCCGCATCGCGGATTGGATGTACGGAATCGGAGCCGTCGCCGCAGTAGCCACCTGGTATACCGGTACGCTGGCTGCGGACTCCGTGTTTTTGCCCACCGAGGCCAACGCAGTCCTTACCGAACATGCCGACCTGGGCAAGTACACCATGTGGTTTTTCGGCGGCTACGCATTGCTTCGGGGAGCTACGGCCTTCAGCGCAGCGTCAGCAAAGGCCGTGTTCCGAATCGGCTTTTTTGTAGTCGGCGTTGCCGGGCTTTTGCTCCTGACCCACACGGCCACCCACGGGGCCGAGCTGGTCTTCCGGTATGGTGTAGGCGTGGAGGCCGTGGAGAATCGACCCGCAACGCCGGTGATCCAGCAAACGGAAGGCTCCTCCGGCGTCGAGCTCACGGATACGGGCGTGCTCTGGCTGCCCGCCACCGCGGGCGGCTGGTTGGATGACGTTGAGTTTGTCGAGGGGAGCCGGGAAGGCCTGCGGTCCGCACTGGTCGACGCCGGTGAGTTGGGCGATGTGCTCGAGTTGTCTGCAGATGAGCCGACCCTGTTCCTGTTTGAGCCGACCATCGACCGCCTGCAGGTAGACATGAAGGTGGATCTTTCCGAGTTCGACGGGTCCCTGCTCGTGTCCCACCACGTGCAGGAAGACGGCTCATACGGGTTCACGTCGCTTGGCGGCGGAACGATGCGTCTGGGCCGCACGGAGAACGCGGACCTGCTGGTTCAGGCTACCGAAGCACAGGAAACGCCGGGTTGGCAGGATATCCGCGTGGTGGTGGACGGCACCCACTTCCGGAGCTATGTAGACACCGAGATGCGCATCCACGGCCATGGTGGCGCCTTTGAACCAGGCCGAGTCGGACTGCGCATCAACGGGTCGGGTCCGGTGCGGGTGGCCGTCTTCCAGGCCGTTGATCTCGCTGCTGCCACATCCGGCGGAGCCGCTGCCGACTCGGCAGAACCGGCGGAGGAGACAGCAGCAGACGAGCACCAGCACTGACACGACGGCAGATTCGCGGGATTGGCACAGCGTTGGTCCGGTAGTGGGCAGATCCCCAATTCGTGGATCTGACTGACATTTTGACCGGAATACCCGCTTTATGAATCTGCAGAAGTTTACGGCCAAGGCCCAGGAGGTCATCCAGAAGGCTGTCGAGCTTGCCCAGTCCCGCAATCACCAGGGCCTGGAGCCGGCGCACCTGCTGCACGCCTTTCTCCACGACGAGGGCGGCGTGGTGCCCTCCATCCTGGAAAAGTTGGGGGCCAACCGGGACCTGCTGCTAAACAGGACCCAGCAGGAGCTGGAAAAACTGCCCGTCGTGACAGGGTCGAGCGTCTCGGGGCAGTACGTGGGCAAGGAGGCCAAGAAGGTGTTCGACCGCGCACTGGCCGAGGCCGAGCTGCTCAAGGATGATTTTGTCGCCAGCGAGCATGTGCTCATCGCCCTTTCTGCTTCCGCTGACGGAATCGGCGAGGCGCTGAAGAGCCAGAATGTCTCCAAGGAGCGCATCCTCGGCGTGCTCAAGGACGTGCGCGGCACCCAGCGGGTAACCGATCAGCATGCAGAGAGCCGGTACCAGGCCCTCGACCGATACACAAGGGACCTCAACGAGCTTGCCCGAAAAGGCAAGATCGATCCGGTCATCGGCCGCGATGATGAGATTCGTCGTGTGCTTCAGATTCTCGCACGCCGCACCAAGAACAACCCGGTGCTGGTCGGCGAGCCCGGGGTTGGAAAAACCGCCATCGCCGAAGGGCTCGCCATCCGCATCGTGCAGGGAGACGTGCCCGAGGGTCTCAAGGACCGGCGCATCCTCGCGCTGGACATGGGCGCGCTGATCGCCGGCGCAAAGTACCGCGGCGAATTCGAGGACCGCCTCAAGGCCGTGGTCAAAGAGGTCACCGAGGCCGACGGCCAGATTGTGCTGTTCATTGACGAGATCCACACGCTCGTGGGTGCCGGAGCCTCCGAAGGTGCGATGGACGCCGCCAACATTCTCAAGCCTGCCCTGGCTCGAGGTGAACTGCGGGCCATCGGCGCAACGACGCTCGACGAGTACCGCAAGTACCTCGAGAAGGACAAGGCGCTGGAGCGACGCTTCCAGATGGTGCTTGTCGCCGAGCCCAGCCAGGAGGATACCATTTCGATCCTTCGGGGCATCAAGGAGCGCTACGAGGTGCACCATGGCGTTCGCATTACGGACGGCGCGCTGGTGGCAGCTGCCCAGCTGTCCAGCCGCTACATCACCGACCGGTTTCTGCCGGACAAGGCCATCGATCTGATCGATGAGGCCGCGTCACGGCTGCGCATCGAAATCGACTCCATGCCGGAGGAACTGGATCAGCTGGAACGCCAGATTCGCCAGCTCGAAATCGAGCGGGAAGCCGTCAAGCGCGAGAAAGATGAAGCCAAACTCTCCTCGATCGGGGAGCAGCTGGCCAACCTCGAAGAGAAACGCACGGCGCTGCGAGCCCGCTGGCAGCAGGAGAAGGAGCTCATTCAGGAGCTGCGCGCCGCCAAGGAGGAGATCGAAGAGGCGCGCCTGGAGGCGGAGACGCTGGAGCGCAAGGGCGAGTACGGCGAAGTCGCCGAAATCCGGTACGGCAGGATTCCCGAGCTGGAACGGGCCGTCGAACAGACCAAGGAGCGCCTGCTTTCTATCCAGTCGAACGGCGCGCTGCTCAAGGAAGAGATCGATGCCGAAGACGTAGCCTCGATTGTTGCCCGCTGGACCGGGATTCCGGTCTCCCGCATGCTTGAGAGCGAGCGGGCCAAGCTGCTGCGCATGGAAGAGGAACTGGAGGGTCGCGTGATCGGCCAGCCGGAAGCCATTTCAGCCGTCTCCAATGCCGTACGTCGTGGCCGCGCGGGGCTGCAGGAAGAGAGTCGCCCCATCGGCTCATTCATCTTCCTGGGCACCACCGGAGTCGGCAAGACCGAGCTGGCGAAGGCGCTCGCCGAATTCCTGTTCAACGACGAGCACGCCCTGGTGCGCATCGACATGAGCGAATATCAGGAGCGACACGCGGTGTCTCGCCTGGTTGGAGCGCCTCCCGGATACGTGGGCTATGAAGAGGGCGGCCAGCTGACCGAGCAGGTCCGACGCCGTCCCTACGCCGTGGTCCTGCTCGATGAAATCGAAAAGGCGCATCCCGAGGTCTTCAACATCCTGCTCCAGGTCCTGGACGATGGGCGCCTGACCGACAATCAGGGTCGCACGGTGGACTTCAAGAACAGCATCATCATCATGACGTCGAACCTCGGCTCAGAGGTGATCCGTGAGCGCATCGACGCCCTCGACGGAGACCTGTCTGATGCCGCCGAGGAACGCCTGAAGGATGAGGTGATGACGCTGCTGAAGGCACGGCTGCGGCCTGAATTCCTGAACCGCATCGACGAAACCGTGGTTTTCCACCCGCTGAACCGGGAGGCCATCGGCCGCATCGTGGACCTGCAGGTCGAGCACGTGCGCGGGCTGGCCGCGCGCAGTGCCGAGGTTGAGCTGGAGGTCACCGACAGTGCGCGCCACTGGCTTGGAGACAAGGGCTTCGACCCGGTATTTGGCGCGCGGCCGCTGAAGCGTGTCATTCAGCGGGAGGTAACCAACAAGCTCGCCGAGGAACTGCTGTCGGGGTGGATTCAGGCAGGAGAAACTATCCGCATCGATCTGGCGGACGACGGGTCCGGCCTCACGTTCGAGACGCTGCCACACGAAGAGCCCGCAGAAGCCTGACGGCGTTGGCTTGTCCGGTGAGGTCTAGTACAGGCCGCTCCGCGCTTCCTGTCCGGTCTCGGCGTACAACCGTTCCAGTGCCTCGCGCGCCTGCGTGATCCATCCGTGTGTCGGAGGAAGACCCTTGCGATAGACCTCCATCGCCTGGATGAGCTGACGCTCGGCTTCGACGGTCTCACCCGTGTCGATCAGCAGGTTTGCCAGGATGGCCCGGTCACGTCCCACATAGGGGTGATCCGGCCCAAGCGTGTCCAGGTGGCGCGCCAGCGCCTCGCGGAAGAGACTTTCGGCTTCCTCGGTTCGGCCCTGGGCGTAGAGCGCACGGGCGATGTGGCTGACGGAATTCCCGACCAGGGTGTGCCGATCACCATACACCTTCTGCTTCACCTGGAAGCCCATGCGATGCAGCTGCTCGGCCTCGGCATACTGGCCGGTATCCTGCATGAACGCGCCAATGTTTGTGTACATCGAACCCACGTTCGGGTGCTCCTGGCCCAGAACATCCAGGAAGATGTCCAGCGACTCCCGATAGGCCTGCTCCGCTTCGGCCAGCAGATCGCTTGAGTCCTGGATCAGACCCAGCTCGTGTTTGATATACGCCAGACTGCTGAGGAACTCTCCGTACTCAAAGTTTCGCACCCCCTCCGTCTGCCGGACCGTCGCAAGGGCTTGCTCCAGCAGGGGGACCATTTCTTCGGCGCGGCCCGCGTGGGTGTACGGAGCGGTGAGGGCGTTGTAGGAGCGGGCCACCTCCACCCCGCCAGGACCTTCCTCTTCAAGGCGAATGGCCAGCGCCTCCTCATGCAAATCCTTGGCTTCCTGCCAGTCGCCCCGCCAATCGCGCTGAATGCCGAGGTGAAAGAGACTGGCGGCCAGGTCCATGGGCGGTGTGTCGGGGTCCGCGCGACGCATGGCCAGTGAACGTTCGAGCAGTCCGCCCGCGGCCTCCAGGTTGCCCATTTCGCGATAGGCGATGCCCAATTCCATGAGCATATGGGAGTGCACCTCCGGCTGTCCTGCAAGCTCCTGATCCACCTGCGCCACGGCCCGGTCGACGAGTTCGTTGACCGTGACGTCCCGGCCGCCGGACAGGTCGGGGTCGGCCCACTGGAAGGTGCCGACCAGGAATCGACTGACCTGCTCGGTCTTTGTTGCGGCCATCGCAATGCGCTCTGCCTGCTCTCCCGTGACGAGCGCAAAGCGCACAGCCAGCACGGTCACCGCAATCATGAGCGCGATCAGCGCCGCGGAGGCGGCGACCCCGACCTTGTGGCGCTGGACGAATTTGGAGGCCCGGTACCCGAGCGTATCTGCCTGTGCCGACACGGGTAGACCCTCCAGAAAGCGGCGCACATCTTCCTGCAGCAGGTCTACCGACGGGTAGCGGCGGTCCGGCTCCTTCCGCAGCGCCATGAGCACGATGCGGTCCAGGTCTCCCGACAGCGTCTTCCGCAGCGCGTTGACGTCGTCCCGGTGAGTGCGCTTCTTGACAGTCTCCGGAGACACCTGACTGATGGCAGTACTCGGGCGCTCCGGATCCTTGGTCAGGATGATGTCCTCGATCTCCTTCCGCGTGCGACCGCTCGTATCGTGCGGGCGCGACCCGGTAAGCAACTCGTAGAGCAGAATGCCGAGTTGGTAGACGTCACTCGCCGTCGTGACCGCACCGCCCCGCATCTGCTCCGGTGAAGCGTATTCGGGCGTCATCACCCGCATGTCGGCCTGGGTCATCGGAACCGTGTACCCGGCCAGATTCGGATTCAGCACCTTGGCGATGCCGAAGTCGAGCAGCTTCGGCCGCCCGTCCGGCGTGACCAGAATATTCGAGGGCTTGAGGTCACGGTGTACGATCAGATTCTGATGCGCAAACTGAACCGCCGCGCACACCTTGCGGAACAGCTTGAGTCGCTCGCGCACCGGCATCTTGCGCGCATCGCAGTACTCGATGATCGGCTCTCCCTCGATGTACTCCATGACGAAGTATGAGAGGCCGTCTTCGGTGGCACCACCATCCAGCAGTCGGGCGATGTTGGGATGCGCCAAACTGGCAAGGATGCGACGCTCCTGCCGAAACCGGTTGAGGATCTCGTCCGTGTCCATGCCACGACGGATCACCTTGACAGCCACGTACCGGGTGTAGGACTCATCGTCACGCACGGCGAGGTACACCTGGCCCATGCCGCCCCGACCGATCGGTCGTTTGAGCCTGTAGGGCCCGACATGTGTGCCGATCAGGTTGTCCTTGGGCTCGGCGGCCTTGCGCACGGCAGAGCGCATGTCACCCAGCAGTTCAGGCTGCTGGTTCTCGAGGAAAGTGCCAGCTACCTCGCCCGCACCAAGCATGGCCATGACCTCCTTTCGCAGCGCCTCGTCAGCCCCGCATGCACGCGCCACAAAATCGGCCCGCTCCGCTTCAGGAAGGTCCAGTGCGCCGTCAACAATCGTATCGATGCGCTTCCACTGCTCTGTCGACACCCGCTTCACGTCAGCTTTCCTCCTCTCCTTTTAGCGCCAGATACAAGAAGCTCTTTGCCTTGAACCAGTCCCGGTCCACCGTGCGGGAAGACAGGTCCAGGGCGACCGCAATTTCCTCTACCGACATCCCGCCATAGAAGCGCATTTCCACGATCTGCGCCATTCTCGGGTTCAACTGCGAAAGTCGGGTCAGGGCGTCCTCCAGGTCCAGCAGGTCCAGGGACCTGGCGTCCTCGTAGAGCACGCCACTCACCAATTCGGTGCGATGGGCGTCGCCACCTCGTTTCTGCGCCCGATTTGCCCGGGCGTGATCCACCAGAATCTGACGCATTGCCCGGGCCGTGACCGCAAAGAAGTGCACGCGATCATTCCAATCAGCCTCGTTGTGATTGAACAGCTTCAGATAAGCCTCATGCACGAGACCAGTCGTATTGATGGTCTCGCCGGGGCTCCGGAAGCGTAGCTGTCTGTGCGCCATGGCATGCAGCTCGTCGTAGACGAGTGCAAATAACTGTCCGGAGGCGCCTTCGTCGCCGTCGCGGTGCTGCACCAGCAGCTGTGTTACTTCGTGCTGGATAGACAAGGGGTGGGGAGAAAAACGGACTTGTCTCGTTATTGTATACGTAGAGAAAGACCTCCTTTCAATGGCAGTTAGACACCTTTCTGCAGGCGGCTTCCGTTGAGGCCAAGGTAGCACCGAAACCGGTCTGGTCCGGCGCTGGTTCGGACGCAATAACGGAAGTACCAATTGCGGTGGACAACTACACGGATCGTAAACCCCTGCATTTGTTCCGGTTAGGGAACCAGAAGTACCCACCTGTCGTGTGGAAAAGACGACCTTGCAAAACGGCTTTAGGCACCGTTTCATTAGTCGATTAGGCCTGTTCACCATCATCGCCCCCCATGTATCTGAGTAAGCTGGAGCTTCACGGCTTCAAGAGCTTCGCAGACCGCACGGTAGTCAATTTTGCCCCCGGAATAACGGTGGTGGTTGGACCGAACGGATGCGGCAAGTCCAATGTGGTTGATGCCGTTCGCTGGGCAATCGGCGAACAGCGGGCCCGGATTCTGCGCTCGGAGAAGATGGAGAACGTCATCTTCAACGGGGCCGGGAATCGGAAGGCGCTCGGCGTGGCCGAGGTAATGCTGACCATCGAGAACAACCGCGGTGTCCTGCCCACGGAGTACAACGAGGTCACGATTGGACGCCGGCTCTACCGCTCGGGGGAGTCCGAGTACCTGCTGAACGGAACGCAGTGCCGGCTGAAGGACATCACGGATCTGTTTATGGATACCGGCATGGGTGCCGGGGCCTATTCCGTGATTGAGCTCAAGATGATTGAAGAGCTTCTTTCGGACAACGCCGTGGATCGTCGGCGCCTGTTCGAGGAAGCTGCCGGCATCACCAAGTACAAGATTCGCAGAGCCCAGACGCTGCGCAAGCTGGGCGCGACTCAGGTCGACCTTACGCGCGTGCGCGACCTGACCGAGGAGCTTCAGAAGCGCGTGCGCTCTCTGGAGCGCCAGGCCAAGAAGGCGTCCAGGTTCAAGACGCACAAGGAGCGCCTGTCCGCCCTGGAACTCGCACTTGCACAGACCCAATACGATCATCTCACGGGAGAGACTGCGCGAATTGGCGATTCTACGGCGCGACTGGGCGACGTGCTGGAGGCAGACGGTGCCCGCCTGGCCGAGCGGGAAGCCGAGCACGAAAACCTGCGCACTCGGCACATTGAGCGTGAGCAGGCGCTTGTTGCTACGCAAACCCGTCTTAGCGCCCACGTCGAGAAGCTTCGGGCAGCCCAGTCTGACGAGCGGCTGATTCGGGAACGTCTCGCGGTTATCGAACGAGACATACAGCGCCTGACGGAGGATCAGAAGAACGCGGAGCATCGCGCAACGCACCTGACGGAGTCTCTGGAAGTGCTGCAGGTGACGATCGCGGGCGCACAGCCGGCCACCGAGGAGGCGGAGAAGGCGCTGGACGTTGCACGTGCCGAACGGGACCAGGCGGTCGCGGCAGTCGAATCGCAACGAAAGCGCGTTCAGGCTGCCCGCACGGAAGAACGACAGGCCTCAGATGCCTTGTCCGATCTGCGCCGAAACCTTGACCGGTCCTCCTCCCGCGTAGAGATGATGCAGGAGGAACTGGCCGGGCTGGATGAGCGGGAGTCCGCCCTCAAGGATCAGGTTGACACGGCCGCGCGAAACGCAGAGGCAGCCGAAGCAGCGAAGGCTGAGGCAGAGGCTGCCGTGGAGGCGGCCCGCGCCGCAGTGGACGATTCCGTCGCTACCAAGGAGTTGCGCCAGGCGAAACTGTCCGAGGCACGGCAGACTCTGGCGGATGCCCAGCGTCGCATGGACGCAGCGCGCGCAGAGACGGGGCTGCTCGAAAGCCTGCTGGCCAGTTTTGACGACTTCTCCGAGTCGGTACAGTTTCTGGCCGGGAACGATGATTGGTCCGAGCATGCGCTGGCCACCGTGGCTGACCTGATTGGGTGTGACCCATCGCACGGCCCGGCGGTTGAGGCAGCCCTGGGTGATTTTGCGTCCTGTCTGGTGGTGCACACGCAGGAAGAAGCCCACAGGGCCATCGCCAAACTGCGCGACTCGGAAAAAGGGCGCGCCACGTTCATTGTGTTGGACCGGCTTCCGGAGGTTTCCGTCTCGGCGCCGCCCTCCTCGGAGGCTCGACCGCTTACCGATCTGGTGCGCGTCGAATCGGCGTACGGCCGGCTCGCTCGGGTGCTGCTGGGCGACTGCTACCTCGTCGAGGACCTGGACGCCGCGCTGAGGCTGTCCGGCCCCGGCGCGCGCTGTTTCTCGCCGTCCGGCGAATGGGTGCGCGACGGTGGGGTGGTGTGCGGCGGCAGCGCAACCAGCGGCGAGACCGGCTCCGCCCGTTTTGGTCGCCGCGAGCAACTCGAGCGTGCTCGGACCGACCTGTCGGCGGCCGAGCAGGATGTGGCACGCCTGCAGCAAGAGGCGACGAGCGCGCAGCAGGCCCTTGCGGCTGTCGACCTCCCGGCAGCGGAGCGCGCTTTGAGGGACGCGCTGAGTCGCGCTTCCCAGACCCGCTCGGCCGGTGACCGGGCCGCCATGGAGCGTGACAACGTGACGCGGCGAATCGATGAATTGCTGCGGCGTCGAAATGAACTCTCTGAAGCCGTTGACGCCTACAGACAGGACATCGCATCCCGATCCGAGGCCGTCTCCGGTGCACTCGAACGGGTTGGACACATCGAGACCGTTCGGACCAGGGAAGAGGAGGCATTCCAGTCGCTCGAGGCCGCTGGCCGGACTGCTATCGGCAGCTACAGCGAAGCCAAGGTGACGGCTGTTCAGGCGCGCAACCATCTGGAAAACCTGGACCGGGACCTGTCGCGCGTCGAGGAGGAGATTGTGCGCCTGGAGCAGGGCCGCGAAAACCGTACGGCACAGATTGCAAATCTCGAACAGCAGAAGACGGAAGCTGTCGACCGCATCGAATACCTCGAGGAGGCGATCGACCTGCTGGAGCAGGACAAGGTCTCGATTGAACGGGAGGTACTGACTGCCAAGGATGCTCTGAGCGAAATCAAGGTGGCGATCTCCGAACTGGACGTCGCCCTGCGGGACCTCCGCCGAACACGCGAGCAGCACATTCAAGAGCAGAACGCGCTCAACGTGAAGGCCGCTGATCTGGAGGCTCGCACTGAAAACCTTCTGGCTGCCACCCGAGAGGACTTCGAGATCGATCTGACCGAGACGCGAATCGAGCCGCCCGAAGACTTTGAAGCGTCCGCAGCGAGAGAAGAGGTGCGGGAGCTGCGACAGCGAATCCGCAACCTGGGACCGGTCAACGAGCTCGCCCTGGAGACCTTCGAAGAGGAGAAGGAGCGCCTCACGTTTATGGAGACGCAGCTTGCCGACCTGGAGAAGGCGGAAGGCACGCTCATGGAGACCATCTCCGAAATCAATACAACGGCTTCTGAGCGCTTCGAAAAGACCTTCGCGGCGATCCAGGCCAACTTCTCGCAGCTGTTCGAGCACCTTTTTGGCGAGAATGCCAGCGCCCGCGTCGTGCTGCAGAATCCGGACGACCCACTGGAATCCGACATCGAGATCTTCGCGAAGCCGCGTGGCAAGAAGCCCTCGGTGCTGGCGCAGCTGTCCGGAGGCGAGAAAACCCTCACGGCCATTGCTCTACTCTTCTCCATCTACCTCGTCAAACCCAGCCCCTTCTGCATTCTGGACGAGGTGGACGCGCCGCTCGACGATGCCAACGTGGACCGTTTCATGGACCTCATCCGGTCCTTCGCAGACTCCACGCAGTTCGTTCTCGTGACGCACAACAAGCGCACGATGGAAGCGGCTGACCGCATGTACGGCATAACCATGCAGACGCAGGGAGTCAGCCGTCTCGTGGGTGTCGAGTTCGACAAAGACCCGGAAATGGTGTTGGTGGCGTAGGCCTCAGAGGTCCGCAGCCGTCACGCTAGCTCGGCGGCATCAACGCGGGTACCCTTCTTCGTCGACTCAGCCGGTATACGCCGAAGTCCCTCACGTCGGTTGTACATACGATGCGGTTTGCATCCTCGTCTGCCAGCGCAAGCAGGGTCGCATCAGCCACACTGGCGATGTCCTGGTACTTCCGTAGATAGTCCCGCGCTGCATTCGGCATGGGTAAAAGCCTCACCTGCAGTGTGGCCAGGAGGTCCAGCAGTTTCTCCGCGGCACCCCCGCCGCGCTTTGCAAGAAAACAGGCTTCCGAGAGCACGGACTCGCACGTCGCGATGCCCCCGTCCAGATGATCCAGGGTCTCCGTGGCCCATTGGTGGTGCCGGTCGCGCCGGTTCATGACGGCAACCAGCGGCCCCGCATCAATCAAATAGGTGCGGCCAGTCACTTTCCGTATCCCTCCAGATAGCGCGGATCCGTGGAGAGGTCGGTCGGCCCCTCGAAGCTACCGACCAGGTCCTCTCTGCCCTGCAGGCGGCCGGACAGCTTCACCGGCAGGCGTTCCGTCTCCAGCATGCGAGCTACAGCTTCCATGATGGCGCCTTTCATACTCGACCCAAGCGCCGCGGCCAATCTCTCAATCTGTTGTCGTTCGTGTGGGGCAAGCCTCATCCCGAAAGTCTCTCCACCGGACATTGTAGCAACATGTTTGTGTACATGTCATTACAGAAGCATGGCCGGTGCGGTTTCCCCCATGACCCCATGCGGCAGCAATCCTAACCCAGGATGCTCTCAGAAGTCGTAGACCACACGCGCCACGACCCGGCGCCCGATCTGCGGAAAGCCCGGAAGCGAGCGGAACGTGTTGTCCAGCAGGTTCGTGCCCGACAGCTCCACCGTCACGCCGTTGTCGAGGCCGTAGCCCACCGACGCGTCCAGCAGTGACCGAGCCTCTATGCGGCCGGGATAGGTGGAGTTGTTGGAACGATAGGCCTGGTCCCACGCAAATGACGCACTTGCCCGTAGTCCCTCAGCTGGCGCATAGCCGACGCCGGTCCGCACCTTGTTCTGGGGGAAATTGAGGTCGCCCGCCATGCCCGTCGGCCGATTGAACCACGTGTAGTTGGCGAAGGCACTCAGAGCCTCCGAGAAGTAGTAGCGTGTGTGCACCTCAAAGCCCCAGTCGTCGCTGACCGCATCGGGATTCCGCGTCGGATAGCCGAACGCGAGCATGGGGAAGCCGGTGTCCGGCACCTGATCCGACTCGACCAGCCCATGGAACGGCAGGCCCATGGCGTCCAGCGTCGCCATGAAGCTCTCGCCGGCCTGCGTGTACGCACCGTTGAGCAAGGCACCCACGGCCGCGGCCTGGGCGGCGGCATCGGCAGCCGGAACGCCGGCACCAAGCAGGAGCGCCTCAATTTGAGGTTGGAAGGTCTCCTGAACGCCATTGCCAAGATCGGCCGGCAAGCCCAGCATGGTGATAATCGGACTCACCTGGGAGAACCCACCGGCGGCATCCTTGCGGAAGTAGTACACGTCGAAGCCTGCGGCGAACCGATCAAAGAAGAGGCCCTTGTACCCGAACTCGTAGGCGGTCAGCTGCGAGATGAGTTTGGTCTCGGCAGAGACCGGAAGCAGCTCGCTGACATTGAAGTCGGTGCTGATGAGGCTGCGGGAAAAGCCCTGAGGAGCACCTGACTGCAGCAGATTTACCAGCGCAGGCACAAACGGCGCCAGCGACGGATCGGCTGAGGCCTGAGCCTGCAGCTGGGGAATGACCGCATCGTTTACGGCCGCATAGGCCGCTGCGAGTGGAAAACCCTGGTCGAACGGAGTGTCATCCACCCCCGGGATCAGCCACGTAATCATGGGGTCCGTGAACGTCTGCGGCCGAATGCCGCCCATATTCCAGACGTTCAGGATGGACTCGGTCTGCACCGGCAAATCAAAGTAGATGTCCGATGCGGGGATGGGATTTGCCGCCCGGTTGTAGCTCAGGCGCACCGAATGCAATCCATTGGGCTTGAAGACCAGCGCCGCGCGCGGAGAGAAGGTCTTCTCGTCCGTGAAGTTGTACGAGTCCACGCGCCCGGCCAGAAACGCGTCGAGCTTCGATCCGAAACGCAGCTTGCTCTGCACGTATCCGCCGAAGATGCGGTAGTCGTCGTCATCCTCGTTCCGACCATACACGTGGTTTTCCGTGTTTGCTCCGGCCGTACGGTAGTCGAGTCCGGTTGACCATTCCGCATTGAGTAGCGATGGGGTTTCAAAGCTGTACTGCGCCTGCGCTTCAAAGTGTGTGCGCTCCAGAGGCACAATCAGCCCTGTGCGGTTCAGGTAGACAGGGTTCTCGTCGCTCCCTCCGTCGTTGATCACGTAGTAGGTCTGGGCAAACAGACCCTTGTGGGTTAGCCTCGCCTGTCCCCAGTACTCGTTGGAGTGATTGAAGCCCTCCCCGAGATCATTGTAGAAGATCGAACTGGCCGCATTCCATCCACCGGCACCAACGAGTTCCGTGTCGGGATTCGGCCGGAAATGCACCGTGCCTGTCGCCATGGCAGCCCAATAGTCCTCTTCCTGCTCCTTCGTCGTGGTAAACAGCAGCGGGCCCTCCTGCTGCGGATCCACGAAGCCTTCCGGCGTCACGAACCCGCGGCGGATCGCCTCCTTGAAATTGGACAGAACGCGGGCATCGTCCTCGTTGTCCGGCTGCAGCACGAAGTCGTGTCCACTGCTGTAACGGGCGTTGAATTTGTAGCCGATGCGCTCATCGCCCGTCACGCCGGCGTGCCGAATCGCACCCTTCAGCGTACTCTTTTCGCCGCCTACAACCTCGACGGTCGTGCCGGGATGTCGGAAGGGATCCTTGGAAATGAAATGCACTACCCCCGTCGTCACGTCCGGGCCGTACAGGGCCGAACCAGGTCCGAGCACCACCTCGATGCGCTCCAGATCGATGTTGTTGATGGGCGAGTTCTGGGAGTCGAAGAACTCCAGGCCTGGAGAGATCAGGGACCGGTAGTCCAGCATCGGAAAGACATCGGTCGAGAAGATGCCGCTGCTGCCACGCAGGGCCAGGTTGATGCGCTGCCCGGTCTGCTGCTGCAGTTCAACACCCGGCGTGTTGATCAGGGCTCGCAACGGCGTAATGGTGCCGCCGGAAGCGGAGAGCTCATCGTCCGTGAGTACGGCCACCGCGGCAGGAGCTTCCTGCAGTTTCTCGGGCCTGCGCGATGCGGACACGACCACCTCCGGCCCGAATGAAATCTGCTCGGCCAGCTGGATCCGAAGCGTGGTGGTGGCGGCGGCAATGGAGATCTCGGCCGTTCTGTACCCGATGTACGACACCTCCAGCGTCACCGGGAACGCGCCCATGTAGTCCAGCTGAAAAGCTCCGTCGGTGTCGGTCACGGCGCCGATGGTGGTGCCCTGAACGAGCACGCTGGCACCGATCAGTGCGACTCCGTCCTCGTCGGTCACCGTTCCGGAGATGGTCTGGGCCGAGACGGGCATGGCCAAGAGCAGGCCCAGGAGCAGTGAGAGGGGTTTCATGTCAGGAGGGGTCTAGGGAGTGAGGGGAGATGCGGCCTCCATGGACTGGATCCACTGGCGAATGAGCACCACGCCGTCGTGATGCACCAGGCTGCGACCCAGCTCCGGCATGCGCTCGGCAGGGTCCGTGGACTGCATGCGATACAGGAGAATGGACTGATCCGGATCGCCCGGCACGATCGAGTACGGCCGACCGCCGGTGCCGCTTCCGGCCGAAACCGGGGCCTTGAACAGACCCAATGAGATGTCCATGGGCGCGTCTGCCACCAGATGCAGGCCGGACGTGTTGGCGGATCCCGCGGGATTGTGGCAGTGCCCGCAGTTGACGTCGAGATAGGCCATCGCCCGGTCGTGCAGGGGCTCGGCCGGGTCGTTCCAGTCGGCCACGCGGGGATGGGCAGCCGCCGGGTCGAAACCGGACAGATAGCCCTTTTCTGCCCACTTGGCCAGCTGGTTCTCGGCGCCGTCCCTGTAGACGAACGTCTTGTTCAGATTCCGCGCGCTCGGGCCGATGGGCACCTGCTGCTTGCCGGCCAGGTGGCAGCTCTTGCACTGATTGCGGTTCGGGATGATGTAGTCCACGGACTGAACCGCGCCCGATGCATCCGTCCACTGCACGGGCTTGACGGCGCCCACCACATCGCGGAAGGCCTCTGTCTGCTCGTCGTTCCAGATGTAGCCAACCGCCTCCCAGTCGTCTCCCCGGTTGATCAGGAGGCGAGTCTCCAGGATCCGGCGCTCCGATCCGGGTGCCGCCGCGTTGTAATAGAAGTTCTTGATCAGGACTGCGTCTTCGGGGAAGGCAAAGACCCCATCGTCCGAATACGTGGCCGATGTGCCCTCCGGCATCCAGACGAAGCGCGCCTTCTCGGCGTAGTCCGAAAAGAGCGGGGAGTTGAGGTCGTAGGGCAGGACCCCGTCTGCCGGCTGCAGGGCCGCCAGGTCGCCCTCAAAGAAGCCGTACTCCGTCAATTGATCGAATGCCCGCTCGGGCACCGATATGCCGGAGGTGCAGCCCGTCAGCAGGAGGAGGCTGGCGCAGACTACTCCGAGGCGAGCCACGCGTCGTGATTGCTGGTGTCGAACGTTGGCAGTTCGCAGTCGAACGGACCGAGTTCGGATGACATGTTGCGCATGAGATCCTCGGGGGCCGTACCCAGGTGCGCGTTCAGATTGAGGAACCGGATGTCGCCATTCTCGCGGAAGCAGTAACCCTGGGGAATGCCGCTCGCGTCCAGCGAGGCGGGACTGAAGATGCCGTCGGTGATGATGTCCACCGGCTGTCCCTGGCCGAGCGCGGTGATCAGCTGCCCATACTCCGAACTCATGTCCGTCGGGCCTTCGTTGCCCTCGATGACATTGTTGTGCAGGTAAATGTTGGTGCTGAAGGGGTCGAAATCCTCGGACTGGAACGGCAGCCCCGTGAACAGCCAACTGTTCAGGGCGATGCCGAGTGTCTTGTGGCCACGGATCTGATTGTTATAGGCCTCAATGTTGGAGTGGGCCATGATGATCATGCCGGAGCCGGGCGGGATGGTGCTGACCACGCTTCCCTTCGGCGCGAAATTCTCGCTGTTGTTCTCCTCCATGATGTTGTCGTAGAACTTGATCCGGTCGCCGTTGGCCTGGGGCAGGTCCGGCATGTCGAAGATGAGCATGCCGCCCGTGTTGTAGCGGGCCGTATTGCCATAGACCTCTCCTTCTATGGTGTTCTCGATCTCAAGGCCGGCCACGTTGTGGTGCACGTAGTTGTTGCGCACGACCACGTTGCGGGACTGGCCCACATAGATGCCGGCATCCGAGGCGTAGGAGGCCTCCGAGTCCTCCACAAGCACGTTCGTGCAGCTGACCGGGTAGAGGCCGTAGCCGCCGTTGGTGGATAGCGCCCCGCCGGTCCATGTGGTTTCCAGGCCCCGAAGAATCACATTCTCGCTGCCCTGCACCTTGATCGCGTCGCCGCGAGAGTCGGCGACCGTGAAGCCCTCCAGCGTGATGCCGTTCACATTCTTGATCAGCAGACCTTCGGCACCGTCGATCTGCTCCGCGAACGACAGCACCGTCTTGCCCATGCCCGCTCCCCTGATGGTGACGCCCGGCGTGTCATTGAGGGAAAGTGAGCGGGTGAAATTGAAGGTGCCCTCCGGCAGAACGATTTCAGATCCGGGCTCGGCTTCGATCAGCAGTCGCTGGAGATCTGCTTCGACGGTGGCGGGATCCAGAGGTGCATTCCCCGCCGGCTGGCAGGCCAGGGCGACGGGTAGCAACAGTGCGAGGATGTAGGGGGCTTGACGACGCATGCGGCTGGAAGTCAGGGTAGTCGCTGTCGGGATTCGGCGTTGAGGCCGGCCAAAGTAGCGAACCCCCGGCCACACCCAAATACCCGGAACCCTCACGGAACCGGAGGATCCCGAGGTTCCCGTCCCGGTTGGTCGGGATCTGTACGTCTCGGCCCTTTGCGCCAGAGACACCGGATATGGCTCGTCCTCTTTCTTCCGCCCGCGCTGGGCGTCTGTGTGGGGTCACGCTACCGGCAGCGACCTGCGGATTCGGCTGAGAAGCTGCCCGCCCCACATTCTTACAGGACAGTCTATTGACCCCGACTACGTTTGAGGGACTCGGTCTCGAGTCCCAGTTGACCGCTACGCTCGAAGCTCGCGGTTACACCGCTCCCACGCCGATTCAGGCAGCCCTGATTCCCACACTCCTGGGGGGTCGCGACGCCATCGGCAAGGCCCCGACCGGTACCGGCAAGACGGCCGCGTTCTCATTGCCCGTGCTTCAGCGCATTACGCTGGGCGGGAAGCAGCCGCAGGCCCTTGTGCTGGCGCCGACGCGCGAACTGGCCCAGCAGGTGCGCGACACCTTGCTTGGCTACGGACGGGACCTCGGCGCCCGCGTGCTGGCTGTCTATGGTGGGTCCTCCTACGGACCGCAGGTACAGGCCCTTCGGAGAGGGGTCGATGTGGTGGTCGGTACGCCTGGCCGCCTGCTCGATCTGGTGGCCAAAGGACATCTCGACCTCACGGACATCTCCATCGTCGTGCTGGACGAGGCCGACGAGATGCTGTCGATGGGCTTCATTGACGACATCGAGGCGCTGCTCGAAGACATGCCGTCTGAGCGGCAGACCGTGCTCATGTCGGCGACGATGCCTGCCGGAATCCGCAAGCTGGCCGGACGGTACCTGAACGATGCGGTCTCCTGCGCGGTCAAGGCCGACGCCGAGACCGGCGAACTGCGGCAGCGCGCCTTCCTGGTCAACCACCGGGACAAGGTGGCCGCATTCACGCGCATCTTCGAAGCGGAGGATGTCTCCTGCGCGTTGATCTTTGCCCGGACCCGAGCAGGCACGGATGATCTGGCCGCGGCGATCTCCCGCAAAGGCATTCCGGCCGAGTCCATTCACGGCGACATGAACCAGGACGCTCGCACCCGCGTGGTCCGGCGCCTTCGCAACGGTGACATCCGTGTGCTGGTCGGTACGGACGTGGCTGCCCGCGGACTGGACATCGAAGGCATCACGCATGTGTTCAACTTCGAACTGCCGTCCAATCCGGAGGTGTTTGTACACCGCATCGGACGCACCGCGCGCGCCGGACGTGGCGGAGACGCCATCGTGCTCTACGCGCCGAACGAAACGGGCAAACTGCGCCGGATCGAGCGTTTTCTGAAGCAGCGCATTGAGCTGAGCGAGCTGCCGAGTGCGCAGGAGATCGAGGAGCGCCGCAGCCAGAAGCTGCTGGAGCGGGTGGACGTCTGGATCACCCGCGGGCGATGCAACGCCGAGCGTGCGACTGTGGAAGAGATGATCGAGCAGGGCGGCGACCCCGTGGAGATAGCGGCGGCGGCCCTGCGCATTGCCCGCCAGGCGGAGTTCAGCCGACCCGTTGAGAAGATCAGCGAGGTCGTGGATCGGCGCCCGAAGCGCGAGCCGCGCGGCGGCGGTTTCAAGCGCGGAGAGCGTGGGGGCCGCGGCGAGCGCTCAGGTCAGGGCCATGGTCAGCGCCGGCCCGATCGGCCGCGACGCGAACACCCGTCCGAGAAGGAGATGGTGGCCATCGAGCTCAACATCGGCCGGCAGGACGAGGTGCGCGTGAATCAGCTCGTTTCGACGCTTGCCCGCCACGGCGGGGTGCCCCCAGACCGCATCGGACGGATCACCATTGAGGACCGCCGCACGCTGGTGGGAATTCATACGTCTGCGGTGTCCGAGCTCATGCAGAAGAGTGGGGAGCTGCGGGTTGGCAAGCTGCGGCTGGATGTTTCGCTGGGGTAGCGCGGGTCGCGGCTGCTGGTCGCCTTGCTGGGTGAGCGCCCCCTACTCGTAGTCGTGCTCGAAGTACTCGATCCCGCGGTTCGGCTCCGCCCCTGCTGACTTTTCCTTTATGCGCTGCGCCAACCGCGCGGCGAACACCTCGGCTGCATCGTATCCGTAGTGCCGGAGCAGGTGGTTCATGGCGATCACCTCGCACAGAACCGTCACGTTCTTGCCCGGAGTGATGGGCAGTTTGACCAGCGGCAGCTCCACGCCCATGAGGTTGTAGGTCTCCTCCACCATGCCCAGCCGGGTGTATTCCGTGTCGGGGTCCCAGGGATGCAGATTCACGACCACCTCGACGCGCTTCTGGAAGCGGATCGCGCGCACGCCGAACATGGCCCGCACGTCGATCAGGCCCAGGCCGCGGATCTCCATGAAGTGCTGCACCAGGTCGGTGCCGGCCCCGATCAGAACCTGCTCCTCCTTGCGGGTCACCATGACCACATCGTCCGCCACCAGCCGGTGGCCGCGCTCGACAAGATCCAGGGCCACTTCACTCTTGCCGATGCCGGCTGCGCCCGTGATGAGCAGACCGATGCCGTAGACATCCACCAGCGCGCCGTGCATCGACTGCTGCAGCGCAAACTGGTCGCTGAGAAAGTCCCGCAGCACCGCCATGAAGTCCGTGCTGGGCAGCGGCGTCATGTAGACAGGCACGCCCGCCTTGGTGGCCATTTTCACCAGCGCATCGTCCAGCCGGTTGCTTTCCGTCAGGAAAAGGCAAGGGATGTCGAAGCCCAGCAGGTTCTCGAAAGCCTGCTTCCGCGCGGCTGGCTTCAAGTGCGCCAGGTAGCGGTTTTCCGTGTTGCCCAGGATCTGGATGCGCTGGTGCGTGAAGAGCTCCAGGTATCCAGCCAGGGCAAGTCCCGGCCGGTGCAGGTTGGACTCGGTGATGAGCCGACCCTTCCCATCAAGCCCGTTGACCGAAGTCACATCCATGCCCACGGTCCCCGTGAGCTGCTCGATCAGGAACGCAACCGTGATCGAGTCCTTCTTGAACGGCTTGTTGTGCGGCATGACGGGCCTATGGCACCTCGACGTGGTCGAGTATACGCTGCACCAGATCCTCGCGGGTGATTTCCTCCGCCTCGGCCTCGTACGTCACGGCCACTCGATGTCGCAGCACATCCATCGCAATGGAGCGCACGTCCTCGGGCGTTACGTAGGCCCGATGCTTGAGAAACGCGTGCGCACGCGCCGCAAGATTCAGGTTGATTGTAGCGCGCGGTGAGGCTCCGTACTCGATGAGATTGTTCAGGTCCTGCATGCGATATTCGCCCGGGTTGCGGGAAGCCACTACCAGATCCACGATGTACTGCTCGACGCGCTCGTCGATGTACAACTCGTTCAGCACCTTGCGCGCTGACAAGATCTGCTCCGGCGTCACGACGGGCTTCACCTCTTCCTTCGTGCCCGTGCGGGCCATGCGCCGCATGATCTCCAGCTCCTCTTCGCGGGTCGGATAGCCCACCTTGATCTTCATCATGAAGCGATCAACCTGCGCCTCCGGAAGCGGGTATGTGCCCTCCTGTTCGATGGGGTTCTGCGTGGCCAGCACCAGGAACGGCGCCTCCAGCGGGAAGGTCTTTTCACCGATGGTCACCTGCCGCTCCTGCATGGCCTCCAGCAGCGCACTCTGCACCTTGGCGGGGCTTCGGTTGATCTCGTCGGCAAGGATGATGTTGGCAAAGATGGGGCCCTTCTTGATGAAGAAGTTGGCCTCCTTCTGGTTGTACACCAGCGTGCCGAGCAGGTCAGCGGGCAGCAGGTCCGGCGTGAACTGGATGCGCTGGAAGCGCGTGCCGATGGCGGCCGCGAGCGAACTCACGGTCAGCGTCTTGGCCAGCCCGGGTACGCCTTCGAGCAGCACATGCCCATCGCCCAGGAGACCGATCAGAAGCCGCTCGATCATGTAGCGCTGGCCGACGACCACGCGGCCGATTTCGCCGAGCAGGTCGTCTACGAAAGAGCTTTCGCTGGAAATGCGGTCGTTGACCGCCGCCAGATCAAACTGGGTCATGCCTCAGAGATAGATAGTCGATAGAGTCGAGTCCGTGCGTTCGGCGAACGAAGCCGTGAGTTTCTCCAGCGCAGGAGGAACGGAGAACTGCTGGCCGGCCACCAATATTGCTCGGCTGTCTGCGTTGAGTCGCGTGGCCCCGTACATCCCGTCGAGGCTCATGTTCTCCACATCCTCGACGATCGCATCCACCTCCGCATCTTCCAGGCCGAGGTCCTGCCGCTTGGAACTGTGCGACATCAGGAGAAGCGCTCCAAACATCTGCCAGTCCCGACGCTGAATGGCTGCCACAAGCCTCTGGACCCTGCCGTTCTCCGTGACGAGGTAGGTGACCAGGGGCCTGAGCTTACGGTCGATGGACTCCAGAGCCCGCCTGAGATCCCGATGCTCGACATCGCGGATGGACTGGATGCCTGGCATCGCCGCCTCCTGAAGCGCACGCGTAGCTTCCCGGGTCAGCTTTCGGTTGTCTCCTCTGACCATCGCCCCTGCTTCCGGCGGTGCCAGCAGCGCCAGGGCCGGTCGCTCCATGGGGGGCACCTCCAGGGCGATGGACTCTTTCTCCCTGGTATCGGCCAGCACGAAACTCGACACGGCCGTACGGCTGCATGCCATGATGCGAGCCGAACGCGTGAAGCGGTCCGGGCCCTTGAGGTCCGCCAGCCAATCCATGCCGTCTGTTTCACGGGAGAACAAGGCCGAGAGCGCCCGCGCGGCCGCCACCAAAGCGGGTGCCCGCCGGGCCTCTGGCAGAAATCCAGGCAGATTGCATGAGACCGCCAGGTCTACTCTCGACTCTCCCGCAACCAGGCCGATCAACTCCAGCAGGAGAGCCTCAAGGGCTGGATCGGTGACTTCGAGAGCGACGCGATGTGATGCGTGGGTGCCGGCCCGAACGGCTACCGAGCACCCCTCGTGCACCGGCACGAGGAGGGCGAACCCGTCGAAATAGCGGGTATGCTCCGCCACCAGATCCACGGCCCCGTGTGCATAGGCCGTTTCTGCGGCACCGCCTTCGGTCCCCAGCTGGTCCCAGAGCAACTGCTCTGCACGCGCGTTCAACTGGTCCGGCCGCAGGCGCTCCGCACCACGCATCGTATTGAGCGTGTTGAGCAGGGGCTGAACAAACTGGGACGCGTTCCCGCGGCCCGGCCTGATGCGACGCGGGTCCATAAAAGGCGGCCAGAACGGTGCAGAAAGGGGATTCGGACGCTACCTCAGCGACGGGTCCATTGCAAACGGTGTGGGCCGCCTCTCGGATTCTTCAAGCCGGCAGAATCGTGCCCACGTCAACCTGCGTGCCGTTCAGGAATGCCTCGGCTCCCATGCGTCGGCGGCCCTGCGGCTGAACCTCCGTCAACTGCACCGCACTTGTCCCACAGGCCACCACCAGTCTGTCCCTTGCTTCAAGAATCTCACCGGGGAGTCCTGAGCCCTCCGCAATCCGCGACCGGTACACCTTGAACGCCTTCCCACCGAACACCGTCCACGCGCCCGGTACTGGCGAGTGCCCTCGGATGTGATTGTGCACCTCCGCGTCGGTGAGCGACCAATCGATCTCAGCCTGATCGCGAAACACCTTGGGCGCCGGCGTGGCCTGGGCATCATCCTGGGGAAGGGGTTCCGCCTTGCCCGCGCCGATCAGCCGGACCGTCTCCACCACCGCCGAGGCCCCCAGCAGCATCATGCGGTCATGCACATCCCCAGTCGTGTCATCGGTGCCGATGGGCATGGCGCGCTGGAGAATCATGTTGCCGGTGTCCACCTTCTTCTTGAGGAAGAAGGTCGTCACGCCGGTGACCGTATCGCCCGCTATGACCGCGCGATGGATCGGCGCCGCCCCGCGATACCGGGGCAGGAGCGAGCCGTGCAGGTTGAACGCTCCCAGGCGCGCAGCCTCAAAGACCGCCGGGGGCAGGATGCGGAAGGCGACGACCACCTGCAGGTCCGCGTCAAGGGCCTCGATCTGCTCCGCGAAGGACAGTGCCTTGACCGACTCGGGCTGCAGAATCGTCTCAATTCCGAGCTCCTGTGCGGCCAACTTGACCGGCGTGGGACTCACCTTTCGGCCTCGACCGCGGGCCTTGTCGGGACTCGTTACGACCGCGATTGGCGTGTAGCCTGCCCGGGCCAGCGCCCGAAGACTCGGGACGGCAAAGTCGGGGGTGCCCATGAAGATGATGCGCATGCAGGCAAGATCAGGTGCTGGGTAGCATCAAGGACTGGTACTCCCCCCGGTTCCCGGGTTTGGACCAGCGGCCGGGAACGCCTGCAATTTGCACACCATCGGCCTGGTGGGTAAGAATATGGGTTCAATCCGACCGCACCATGTCCACCCCTGACCCGGACAACCGCGTGGAGGCGCCCCCATTTGTCTCCGACGGAACCCCTGCCCTACTGCTCGACCCGGACTCCAAAGAGGTCCTGGACGCGAACCCTGAGGCTTCGCGCCTGCTCGGGTACTCCATAGAAGACCTTGTCGGGCGGCAGGTTGATGAAATGCACCCTGACGAAGGCGAACTGCTGGCCTCTACCTGGGACCAACTGAACGTCGGAGCCTCCGTACTCTCCAACCAACTGCACTGCCAGACGGCGGACGGCGAGCGCATCCCCGTGGTCCTCGCTCTGCACCGGGTGCGAGTTGGGCAGCGTGACTGTGTGCTCTCCGAGATTCGGGACCAACGCGGACAGTCCACAGAAAGCGACGTCGCCCAGCATGTTGTTAGGGCCACGGCGCGCTCTTCCGGAGACCATTTTTTTCGCCAGCTGGTTCGCTCACTGGCGGAGGGCCTCGGAATGGAGACGGCCTTTGTCGCTCGCTGCCGGCGGGGCAGGCAGGCTGAGATGCTGGCGTTCTGGGATCAGGGCGATTGGCAGCCCCCGGTGACCTACGACACGGAAGGCGGACCGTGCAGCCATGTCCTGACCGGTGGCACGTGCTACTACCCCAGTCGTCTGCGTACGCTGTTTTCCTACGCCTTTCCGCGCGAATCCTATCTCGGCGTGCCGATCACGTCCGATGATGATCGCGTCATCGGGCATCTGGTGGTGGGTGACAGCCGCTCGCTACCTGCCCTGCCTCCTCACCTGTCTCTCCTTTCCCTGCTTGCTGACCGGTGCGCCGCGGAGCTGCGTCAAATGCGCACGCTCGAGGGTCTGGTCAGGAGCCAGGAGCGCTATCGCTTCCTGTTTGACAGCCTGCCGGTGATGGCTCATGCAACGGACTCCGACGGCCGCATTGCCGAGGTTTCACCGTATTGGCTGGCCCGCCTCGGCTATTCACGCGCGGAGGTCGTGGGCCACCTGGCGACGGATTTTCTGACGGAGAGTTCTCGACGCTTCGCGGACCGTGTTTGCATGCCACGATACCTCTCGGACGGCCGGCTCGATGCGGAGCCGCTGCAGTTCCAGACCCGCGATGGGATGGAAGTGGATGTGTTGCTTTCGGCCCGATCCAGGCGAAAGAGCGACGGGTCGATTGGCCAGTCAGTGGTCGTGTCTGTCGAAATCGGAGAGCACCTGCGGGATCGCCATCGTCTTCAGGCATGCGAAAGCATGTTGTCTGCCGTGCTCAAGGTGGGGCCCTCTGCTCTGGTCATCGTTCGTCTCTCAGACGGCCAGATCATCGACTGCAACCAGGCCTTCGAGCGGCTGACCGGGCTAGGCCGCACGGAGCTGCTCGGAAACGATGCGGTGAGCCTCGGACTTTGGAGCAGGGACGCGTTGGGCCTGTCTGTAGAGTCCGCGCAGAGGAGCCCACTGCGCGAAGTGAAGTCCTTCCACATCACGGTGCCACCCGGTCGCACCATCCGGACACGCCTGTCGGTGGAGCCCTTCGGAATAAACGAAGACCCGCATGTGGTGCTCACCCTTTCGCCAACCACGGACCAGGTGGCTGCAGCCAGAATGGCGGTTGATGCCGCGGACCGTGAACGCAAGCTGGTGGCTGGCGACCTGCACGACGGGCTGGGACCGACGATGTCCGGCATTCGATTCCGCCTGGCCGGCCTGATAAAGGCCTTGGAGAAGGAAGGGTCAGGCACGACTGACGACGCGCGTGAAGTGGAGCGGCTGTTCGGGCATGTGCTAACCGAAATCCGCCGCATAGGCATTTCCGAGGCGACCTCAGAGCTGGGCAGCGACCTTCTTCCCCAGGCACTACGGGAGCTGGCTGCGGACTACGAAAAGATCCATGCTGATGACGGACTGACCGTCGAGGTACGCATCGGCCAGTTCCCTCCTCTGCAGCCCCCCATTCCGGGCCAGCTGCTGCGCATCGCACAGGAGGCCATGACCAATGCTGTGCGCCATGGCAGGGCGGGGCAGATCGAGGTTCGGCTCCTTAATGACGGTGGTCGCGTTTGCCTGGACATTGCGGACAACGGATCAGGGATGCCGGAGACCACATCCAGCGGACTTGGCATCGCCATGATGCGCCATAGAGCCGCCGTGCTTGGGGGGACCCTGTCGGTCACCAGCAACGAACAGGGTGGGGTCACCGTCTCCTGTGTACTGCCTTGAGCCCAGTCGAGGTGGCCGGGAATCTTTCCCGACCTTAGTTGGGATAAATGCCGGGGGAGCGATGGCGGATTGCGCCATACTCTGTGTCGCTGCCCTGTCAAGACGTCTGGTGAACGATGCAGAGACTCTTTCTGGTTGACGACCACCCGATCTTCCGGGAGGGATTGGCGAAGTTCATTCTTGAGACCGCTGACCTCACCGTGTGCGGAATGGCCGAATCGGCTCCCAAAGCCATGGAGCTGCTCTCCGACTGCCACCCTCACCTTGTGCTGCTGGATCTGAAGCTCAGAGACTCTTCCGGGCTTTCCCTGCTTCGGAGCATCCTCGACCGATGGCCGCATCAGCGGGTGCTGGTAGTCAGCATGTTTGATGAACTGCAGTACGCAACGCGGCTATTCAAGCTGGGAGCCGCCGGATACGTGATGAAGGACGCCGAGCCTGAGGTCCTTCTGACGGCGATTCGAACGGTGCTGCGCGGCGACAAGTACGCCAGCGACCGGGTCAAGCTTCAGGCGCTCGATGCGCCCGGCCTTCGACTGGGCCCTGAGCAGTTGTCGGACCGGGAGTTTGAAATGCTGCACCTGATCGGGGAAGGCCTTTCGGTGGATGAGATTGCCGGGACGCTGAACCTGAGTCCCAAGACCGTGCAAAACCACATCCGATCGGCGCAGGAAAAAATGGGCAGTCCCAATCGCCAGGCCTTCTATCAGATGGCCCGGGACTGGGCGGGGTCACCGGGACGGTAAGCCTGGGAAGCATTCCCGCCCCTGACCGGGAAACCGTCCTATGGAGGCCGGATCGGGAGCGGGCGATCCTTCACAAAAGCAGTGACGGACTATGCCCGGTACCCTTCCCGCGAATCTCCACGTGCTTCTGGCTGCGGCCTGCGCCGGCACCCCCAACGCCCTATTGATCTCCGACCGCTCCGGGGTTGTGGTCTGGTGCAACGAGGCCGCGGGTGCATTGACAGGCTACCCCTGCGAGGAGCTCATCGGACGGAATCTCAGCGTCTTTCGCTCCGGAGCCCATCGGCCGCATCTGTATCAGGAAATCTGGGAAACCGTACTTGCCGGACGCGCCTGGAGGGGCAAGTTGCTCAATCGGCATGCTGACGGCTCGCTGCGCTGTGAGGAGTTGACGGCCTTTCCGGTTGGGGAGGACGAGCCCGGTGGTCCGAACCATTTTGTAAGTGTCAGACGCGACATCGGAGATGAACTGAAGCAGAAGCGCACGCAGGAAAGCCTGCGCCGGCAATTGACGGTGGCGATCGGCCGGGTTCAGGATACACTCAGCGGTGGCGTCGAAGTCCTGGCCAATCTTGCGGACCACCACTCGAGCACCTTCGGCAAGCACGCCCATCGGGTAGCATCCCTGGCCGTCAGCATGGCCCGCCATCTGGAACTGAGTTCTGAGGATGTCCGCACCGTGCGCGACGGAGCGTTGCTCCACGACATCGGGAAGACCGTCGAGGCCTACTACCACGGGAAGCAATGTCCGGAGGGTCCGCAGCGATACCTGCACGCCAGCCTGGGCGCGCAGTTGCTCTCGCCGATTCCCGGTGTCGATGCGGTGGCGGCTATCGTCCGCCACCACCATGAGCACATTGACGGAAGCGGTTTTCCGGATCGCCTATCAGGAGGGCATATTCCGGTTGGCGCCCGGCTGGTCGCGGCTGCCAACGCGTACGACCGGCTGAATTCGCTACGGCCCGCTCCGGTCGAGCAGATTCTCGAAGCACTGCGTCGCACCGTCGGCATCCGGCTGGATCCGGTGGCCTTCGAGGCCCTGCGCGTGGTGATAGAAACGGACGCACTCAGCGAGGAGGGATTCCTGGTAAGCCTGCGCGATCTGAAGGTCGGAATGACGCTGACGGGGCCGGTGCGCACGGTGTCCGGACGCTTGCTCTGCAGCGGCCGTACCCAGGTGACGGAGACCATTCTCGGTCGCCTGTGTCGGGTGCACGTTAATGACCCGGTGATTGATCGAATCCGGATCGAGCAGCCGAATGATGAAAGCCCAGGGCAACGGCCAGAGGCTTCCTGAACCTTCCACCTGGACTTTCCGCGCGCACGGTCGCCTCCTAGATTTGGCATCCATCCAGCGCACATCCATGTCGAGACTTCTTCGCATCAAAGAGCACCTGAAGGCCCTCAATCCGGTTGCGATCGTGGTCGAACTGCTCATTGTTTTTGTCGGCGTGTATCTGGCCTTCGCGCTGACAGAAGCCCGAGAGAATCGGCTCATGGAGGAGCGCCGACAGGTCGTGCTGGAGTTGCTCCGGGAGGGCCTTGTCAGGTTCGAATCCGCGTTCGAAGGGTACGCCCAGTTTCACGGGACCACCAATCCACAAGTCCTGGCGCAACTCCGGTCGGGTGAGGTGCCCTACTTCGGCGACCAGCTGTATGTCGCACCGCAGTACCCCATCGAGACCATCGACTACGTGCTTACAGACGAGAGCTTCGATGTCCTGGACCTCGAGGTGTACGTCCCGCTTTCGCAATATGCCAATCGCTTCCGGCAGGTGATGTACGTGGAGGAATCCCTGACCCGGATTGCCGAACAGTATGTGCCCGCGAGCGCGGGCGATCCTCATTACGCCCGGCAGATGCAACTTGCCCAGCGCTATTACCGGCTGCTCGAAAGCAGACGTACCATCTCTGCCAACATCGCGGAGCTATCGCGGCAATTGCTGGAGGTGCTGCCGGAGAGCCGGTAGGTGGCGCGGGGCGTGTGGTCCCGCTCGGGGGGGGGGGCGGCACGGCGCTGGCCGGCAGGTCCGCTCAGAGACCGCCGCAGGCGGCGCGGGCGGGCCGCTCGGGAGTGCCGGCGATGGCGCTGGCCGGCAAGCGCGAGCGGTCCGCCTGGGAGACTGCCTCAGATGGCGCTGGCCGGCGGGCGCGGGAGGCCCGGCAACCGCCGCAAGTGGCGCTGGCCGGCGGGCGCGGAAGGTCTCGCGGTCGCCGCAAGTGGCGCTGGCCGGCAAACGCGGGCGGGCCGCTCGGGAGTGCCGGCGATGGCGCTGGCCGGCAGGCGCGAGCGGTCCGGCGACCGCCGCAAGTGGCGCTGGCCGGCGGGCGCGGAAGGTCCGGCGACCGCCGCAAGTGGAATCCGCGGGGGCCAGTCCACAAGTCGCCGCTCCGCCAAACTTCCCGAAGTGGGAAATAGGGGCCATTTTCCACTCCGACCCCGGCCTTGCTGGGCCCGGATGCGGAATAAGGGCGTCGCATTCCACCTTGGGCCGCGACACGCTCTTCGCCGAGCCCGCGTTCACCGCCCCGGTACGCTGCCATCACCCAGGCTACCCGCACCGACGAAGGGGAACGCCGAACCGGCCGCAAAGGGCGAGCCCCGCCAAGGCGGAGCATGATTTTCGCGAATCAAGGCGCCCGAGGCGAGGGAGGGAGGCGTACTCAAGTACGCCGCACCGACTGAGTCCGAAGGGGAACGCAGAGCTGGCCGCAAAGGGCGAGCCCCGCCAAGGCGGAGCATGATTTTCGCGAATCAAGGCGCCCGAGGCGAGGGGAATGAGGCGTACCCCGGTACGCCGCAGTGACCCGAGTCCGAAGGGGAACGCAGAGTCGCGGGAATCAGGCCCGCCGACTAGTACAGGCGGGTGCGCTCATCCCATATCGGCACCAACAACTCATAATCCCCGAACCCGGTCTTGTCCACGAAGATGAACTGGCGCCCGATGCGCTCATAGATCCACACTTCGTAGGGCTCGTAGTTGAAGGTGTGCGGCTTCTTGCGTACAAAGTCGGGCTCGCCGTAGCGCACGAGCACAAAGCCGCGGTCGGTCTTCCAGCCTTCGATCAGGCTGGTGTAGCGCCGATTTGCGAAGGAGACCCGGTAGTAGTACTCCTCCATGACCTCGTTGCGGGCCGTGCCGGGAGTTGGATCACGCTTGTCCCAGAACGCCAAAAAGCGGCGGTAGCGGTCGGCCTCGGTGGCACCCTCACGAATGAAGGCGATGTCCTTTTTCTTGGCGGTGTACTCGAGCTGCTCGATGGCCTCTTCGACATTGGAGATGTGCTGCTGAAGACCCATCCACCGAGCGGTGAAGTCCTTGGTAGCGAAGTCCACCGGCACGCCGTCCTGATCCTCGAGGATCACGCGGATGATGTGCGGCCCGGCCTCCATGTCACGAAGCGGGATGTTGATGACGTGCTGATTGCGGCCTGACTCCAGCCGGACTTCCTGAGACTCTTCGTGCACCACGTGGCGGTCCACATCCGGCTCGGAGCCCTCTGGAGCCGGCAGCAAACTGCCATCCGTTTCTCGCACCAAACGCACGACTTCGTGGCGCAAGCGCATGGCTGCTGAGCGATCCGAGTAGGTCTCGTACAGGATCTGCACGCCCAGTTCGTCCGTCCCGACGTTGCCGGTTACGCGGGGAATGAACTGCAGCGTCGCCTGATCATAGTTGTCGAGGATCGCGATGTCGCTGAGGGACTGCGAGGCGGAGAAGTCGCGCACCTGCACATCCATCTCCCGCACGAACACCTGATTGGAGTTGCGGTCCTCCACCTGCATGGCCAGTTGGTATACGCCGGCGGGCAGCTGCAGCGACTGCGTGGTATAGGCCGACAGGTCCTCAGATTCGGTTGCCAGATACAAATCGGCTCGTGCGGTACCCTCCCAGATGCGGGTCTGAACCGGAGTCGAGGTCAGTTCGTCACCATTGCGCAGCAGCGCATCGACCGTGACCACGTAGTCCGCTCGAAACCCGTTCGACGAACGCACAAACGTAAGCCGGCGAAACGGGATACGAGTGTACAGGTCAACGGTGTTGTACCCGGAGTCGTCGCCCGACCACACGGTCATGGCGTCGACATAGAATTCGGGAATGACCTCCTGGGCGTGAGCGGGCGTGCGGGCCGCAACCAGGAGCAGTATCAGCACGGTTAGACAGCCGAGACAGCGTCTCTGGTGCTGGCTATAACCATGAGGCCTTTTCACGGGTGGTAGCTGTCGCTCAGGCGATGGTGGATGACTCGAGGGAGTGGGTCACGAAGAAGCAATCCCGGCTGGTGGTGGGACGGGATGCCGTTGATCCGAATATCGGTATGAAAGGCGAGCGGCAAGCACGCCGGCAGACCGATGGTCGGATTGCCAACGTGAACGGTTGCTGCTCAAAAGCGAACTACTGGAAAATCGGGGTCTGAGCGCCGAATCAAGCGAAAAGCGCGGAGACAAACCGACGGCGGTCAAAGACCTGGAGATCGTCGATGCCCTCTCCGACGCCGATATACTTTACCGGAATCCGGAACTCGTTGGAAATGCCAATCACGATGCCTCCCTTTGCGGTGCCGTCGAGCTTGGTAAGAATGAGGCCGGTGACATCAACGGACTTGGTGAACTCCTCCGCTTGCCGGATCGCGTTCTGACCTGTCGATGCGTCCAGTACCAGGAGCACCTCGTGCGGCGCATCCTCGATCTGCCGGGACATCACGCGCTTGACCTTGGACAGCTCGTCCATCAGCCCACCCTTGGTGTGCAGCCGACCGGCGGTGTCCAGCAGGACGACGTCTGCCATTCGGCTCTTGGCCGCCGCAATCGTGTCGAAGGCCACTGCGGCGGGATCTGCGCCGTGACCCTGCTTGATGATCGGCACCCCCACGCGCTCGGCCCAGATGTCCAGCTGCTCGGTGGCCGCAGCGCGAAAGGTGTCTCCGGCCCCCAGAAGCACCGACTTGCCGGCCTGCTTGTAGCGATGGGCGATCTTGCCAATGCTTGTAGTCTTACCGACCCCGTTGACGCCGACGACCATCACCACATGCGGCTTGTTCGGCAACGGCGCGTCAAAGTCGGCGGGTGCCTCGGGTGCGTTGTCCAGCAGCAGGCTGGAGATCTCGTCGCGGATCAACTGCTGCAGCTCCCTGGTTGAGACGTACTTGTCCCTGGCCACCCGCTCCTCCACCTTTCCGATGATATCGACGGTCGTCTGCACACCGACATCACTCGTGACCAGCGCCTCCTCCAGGTCGTCGAGCACGGTTTCGTCCACCGTGTCCTTGCCACGGACCAGCCTGTTGATCTTTCCGAACAGGCTGCTTTTTGTCTTCTCGAGACCCGCTTCCAGGGTCTTGTCCTCAGTCTTCGATCCGAACAGGGCCATGCGCCAGCGGCTGGTTGGTGGCCGCTATGAACGGGCGGCGATGGCTTCGGTGCCGTGTCTATAGACTTTCACGAAGCGGATCATGTAGCGGATGAAGGACCAGACGAGAAGCGCGGTCGTGCCCCAGATACACACTTGCATCACTTCCGGGTCGGCGCGCAACAGCGCGGCGAGCACGGTGATCGCCAGCGCCGTAACAGCAATCTTGCCGGAGAACATGGAGGACAGCACAACTCCGTCCCGCTTGGTGATTACGGCACCCCCGGCCAGGATCGCCAGATCTCGCGCGGCGACAACCGCAAGAAGCCATGCCGGCAACGCTCCGCGCACCACCAGGGCCATGACAACGAGTCCTCCGGCCAACTTGTCGGCCAGCGGATCCAGCACCTTGCCCCACTCCGAAACGGTCTTGGACCAGCGCGCGATGCGGCCGTCGAAGTAGTCCGTGGCCACAATGAGCAGGGTCAATACCATGATCCATAGCAGCCGACCGTCTGCCATGATCAGGTACGCCAGCGGAAGCACCAGCACCAGCCGAACCATGGACAGTACGTTCGGCACGGTCCATAAATCACCCAGATCCGGCCAGCCTGAGGGAGTTTCCGAGGGGGGAGGGGCATCCGTCATGGCAGCGAAGATACGGCGCGCCGCCTAACGCCGGACCTCCTGTACCGCCTCACGCACTCCGGCAGCGGCGCCCCGAAAGAACCGAGCGTGAAGAAAGCGCTTCCTGACAGCGCTTTCGTCGCAGGAACCGCTTCCGATGTGCAACACTTTGGCGCGAATGAAACGTAGTAAATGTGCGATTAAGCGCGACCGGTAAGTTTCCGGAAGCGCAATCCGCGTAACAATACCGCCGCCGGCACCGCCTGGCGGCATGCTATATAGAAGGAGGTAATCCTATGAAACGACTGTTCATCATTGTTGCCCTGATTGGTCTTTCTGTCCCCGAAATGAAGGCGCAGACCGCCGAGGATGTGCTGCAGGACCCGGCTGTCGCCGCGTCCTACGCCAGCCGCACCTCGGAATTCTGGAGTGCACTTGAGAGCCAGCTGGTCTCTCAGTCTCGCGCAGAAAACATCTCAGCAGCAACGCTGCAGAACATCGTGTACTTCGCGAACAACCACAGCGACCGCATCAACCTCACCCCGGCAGCCGACGCGCTGGTTCAGGTCTACCGGACCCATGACGACGCACGTTACCGGCTTCTGGCTGTTGCCGGCCTGCACGCCATCGGAGATGAGCGCTCCATGAACGCGCTCTTCCGGAGCTTCAGGTCTGAGGGTACCCCTCAGGTGCGTCACGTGGCCCTCGCAGCGCTGAGGGACTACTACAAGCGCTAGTCCCGAACCGACACACACGGAAAGGGGCGGCTCCAAACGGGCCGCCCCTTTTTTTGTTAGTTCGCCTGGGCGTTGACGTGTATGGCCACGAGACCTCCGGGCGGCACCGTCGCCGATACCATTCCCGCGTCGACCCGCACCGAGCCACCGGCACATCCTCCATCTGTGTCCGTGGGCGGCCCCTGGGCCACATCACAATACCGGGTGCCCGGCAGCCCGGTCTGATGCACCACCTCCCAGGGTTCGGCGCTTCGGTTGAATGCCACCCAGCCGCGATCGCCACGCGTGAACGCAACCCGGTCGGCGCCACCCTCCTGGAGTCGCATCACGTCCTGACCGCGAGTGGCGGCTTCAAAGCCCACCATGCCGAGCACCATGGGCCAACGGTGCTCGCACACGCGCTCATCGCCACAGCCGATACCGTCATCCCCATTGACCCGCAGGATGTTCTCATCAGCGTCTGCAGGCGGTCCCTGGTCCCCAAAGTCGAATCGGTAGCTGGACATCACGCGCGGGCGCCCGTAACCCACGGCCAGGAGCATACCCACGGCCAACGGATAGCGGTCGTCCTTGTAGGACAGCACCCCTCCGTGGCGTTGGGTGTCGTGGTTGTCGACAAAGGAGAGCGCCCACTCCGAATCCATGTTGTCGGTCTCCCAGAAACGGTCACGCACGATGTCGGAGAGGCTCAGGTCCCGAATACCGCGCGAAAGGGCGAATCCAAAATCGAAGTCCGTCACCGCACCGGAGGGCACATAGCGTCGGGCGTGGGCAGACTCTGTGACTTCCTGCACCACGTATCCCTCCCATTCCGCCTCCTCGATGATGGCCAGCAGGTCCTCGGCCGCCATGTGTCGTGCGGCGTCAACGCGTAGCGCCTTCACGCCAAGGGCCTGGAGGTCGGCCAGGTAAGCAGCCAGCGTCGAGCGCACCTTCGGACTGGCCGTATCCAGATCAGCGAGATCCACGAGTTCGCAATTCTCGACCTGCTCCCGGTCATTGAAATCGTGGATGTCGTTGTTATCGGTGAGTCCGCAGTCGTGGAAGTCTTCCGGGGTGTACAGACCCGGGAAGTTGTAGCTGCTGAACTCGGTGCCCGCAGTGCCGCGCGCAGTGAATTCCATGCTGGGATGCTCCAGATCGCCATCGGTCGTGTGATTGATGACCGCATCGACCATGATGTCTACCCCGGCATCGTCACAGCGGCGCACCATGTCCGCAAAGTCCTCCCGGCTACCGCTGCGGGTCTCCAACTGGTACGACACCGGCTGGTATCGCTCCCACCAGGGCCGCGTGCCGACCACGTGATTCTCGCTGGGAGGCGACACCTGCACGGCGCTGTACCCGGCGGGCCCGAGAACGTCTTCGCACTCGTCCGCGATGTCATCCCATCGCCATTCAAACAGGTGCACGACGACACCTTCTCCCTGAGACCAGTCGGAAACGGCCACCGGCTCGGAAGCGTCCGGCACAGATTCGGGCTGCGCACAGGCAGCCACCAGGAGCAGTAGGGGCAGAAATCGTTTCATCAGTGACTCGAGGCTGGTGCGGCGGGTGCGGCGCTGTCCGCATCGTCCTTGACGAGCAGCCAGGCGAAACCGGAGAACAGCAGGGTGCCCGCGCAGATGAAGAAGATCAGGTTCTTGTTGGTGGCGGCGGCCACGGCGGCGCCAACCCCCAGGCTGGCCACCAGCTGTGGCAGCACTACCGAGAGATTGAAGAGGCCCATGTATAGCCCCATGCGGGACTGGTTCACCTTGACCGACATGATGGCGAAGGGCAGGCTGACCGTTGCTCCCCAGCCGATTCCGGCCAGCGCCATGAAGAGATAGATGGTGAACGCCGAACTACCGAAGAGCGCAATACCCGCGTAGGCCCCCGCCATGATGAACATCGAAATCAGGTGCGTGCGCACACGGCCGATGCGCTCCGTAATGGGCTCAAGCAGCAGCACCGGCACCAGCGCCCCGACAGCGTTCAGAATCAGGAAGCTGATCGATACGACACGCCCCATCTCATCGTCCGACAGACCCGGAATACGGTACTGGATGAAGGCGAACATGTAGATGAACATGGCCTGCACCCCGATCCACGTAAACGAGTGGGCAGCGAGCACTTTCTTGAATCCGATCATGCCAGCCTCGTCCTCGCTCTTGCCGTCCTCTGATTTCAGCAAGGCCTGCAGAATCAGGGCCACCGTAATGATGAGGCAGATCAGCTCCACCCAGTAGCCCTCGCTCTCGACTTCCAGCACACGGGCCGTCATGCCGTACACGGCGTAGATCAGGAAACCCCAGAGCGGCCGGATGGCCTGCAGGGTCTCCATGGCGGAGAATCCGGGCGTGTCGTCCTCGCTCTCCATGTCCCCCAGCTCACGAGGCTCGTCGATGAAAAAGGGCGGGATGACGGAGAACACCAGCACAAGCCCCGCGCCGAAGTAGATCAGGACGTAGTTGCCCCAGACAGCACCGATGGCATAGGCCAGCACGCCGAACGTGCCTGACACCGTCTGCATCCAGGTATACCCCTTGGTACGCGCCACACCCTCCGGAGTGACGTCGGCGATGACCGAGCGGGTAGGATTGAAGCTCACATTGATGGCCAGATCCAGCGTGAGCGCCACAGCGATCGCGACACCCAGAATACCCTCGATGCCCATCGCGGTCGATATCACGTCAATGCTGGGCAGGGCCAGCAGCATGAGCGTGGCCAGCACGCCGCCAATCAGCATGAACGGTCGCCGACGACCGCCCCAGAACCAGACATTGTCGCTGATGATGCCGACCACCACCTGACCCAGGATACCGGCGATGGGACCTGCGGCCCACACCAGCCCGATCTCGTCAATGGCCAGCCCATATTTGGTGCTGAGAATCCAGCTGAGAGCGGAAATCTGTACGGACAGGGCGAAGCCCATGGCCGTTGCGGGAAGGCTCAGCAGCGCATAGAACGTGTTGGTGAGCCGCTTCTGGATATCAAGCATCGGAGGGGGGTTATTCGGTTCCGGTGACCAGGAAGGCCGCTCCGGTGAGCGGCTCCAGGGTCACACCGACTTCGGTCACGGTGGGCGCAGTACCAGTGGTGTGCACGACATACAGGCCCTCATTCGGGGCCAGGGTGGCAGCCAGGGCCTCCAGGCCGATGGTCTGCGGGGAGTCCGAACGGTTCAACAACACAATGACACGCTCATCGTCCAGTGCGCGCTCAAAGCCTGCCGTGCCGGACGCATCGTCCGCGTGCACGATCTCGAAGGACCCGCGGCGGAGCGACGGATGCGAGCGCCGAAGCGCGATCGCTCGCTGGTAGTGCTCAAACACGTCCCCATCGAACCCCACCGGAATCGGATCGATCGGTCCCCGCCGGGGATGGAACGAAACCGGATCAAACTCCATCTCCGGCCACCACATGGGCTGTCTGTCGTCGGGATCGTCCGCACCCCACATGCCCGCCTCCGTGCCGTAGTAGACCATGGGCGACCCGGGAAAGGTCATCTGGAAGAGGGCCACCATGCGCTGGATCGCCCGATCCTCGGCGGACGGCGCCTCCACCGGATACGCCTCGTCGGACGCCGAATTCCGCGCACCCCAGTCGTAGTCGAACCACACATCCCAGTCCTCCCGCGCGTACGGCAGGTCCCGCCGGGCATTGACAATCATGGAGGCCACCCTGTCGGTGTCATGCGAATCGATGAGATTCTGCACGGCATGGGCCACTTCCGGGCGATGGGCTCCCAGGCGCTCCGTCAGCGCCGCGACAAAATCACTTGGCGCCATGCGCCCGTCTATGAGGTACCCCTTGGTCGGGAACGCGAAGCCGTAGTAGTTCATGCTGGCCGAGAAGCCGCCTGCCTCAATGGTCTCGCTCGCATCCTCCCAGAGCTCCGCTACGGTGTACGCGTCGGGCCTCAGCGTGCGCAGAAAAGCGTTCCATTCGGCCCAGAAGCCTACCGGCACGTCTGCGACAACGTCCAGGCGCCAGCCGTCCACCCCATCGCTCGTATCCCCGTCTCCGTTGGGGTCCATCCACCGCCGGGTGGCATCAAAGACGTATTCCTTGGGGCCGGGATGCAGGTTGGTACCCGCCTCGTTGTCGGCAAACTCCGGAAGGGACTTGGCGCCCCACCATCCTTCCCAGTCGAATTCTTCTTCCTCGGAAGCCGGGTCGTCCCACGCCAGGATCTTGTACCAATCCACGTACGCCGACTCCTGCTGCTTCTCCCGGAGATCCGTGAAGGCAAAGAAGTCGCGGCCGGTGTGGTTGAATACCCCGTCGATGATGACGCGCATGCCGCGCTGGTGGGCGGCATCCACCATGGCGAAGAACAACGAGTCCGCGGCCGTCATGTGCCAGGTGGCCGGGTCCGAGGTCTCGGTGGCCATCAGGGCAAAGTCGCCCTCAGGGTCAGGACCGAAGTACGGGTCGATGTGGTGGTAGGTATTGCCGTCGTACTTGTGCTCGGAGCGAGCCTGAAACAGGGGATTGAAGTAGATGCCGGTGACACCGAGATCCCGCAGATAATCCAGGCCGTCGATCACGCCCTGCAGGTCCCCTCCGTAGCGACGGTCCCGCACGGTGCGAAAATGGTCGGGGTGCCGTTCCTCCTCCCAGGGCATGCGCTCATACCAGTCGGAGGTCCAGCGACTCAGCTCCCAGGATTCCGGGATGCGCTCGGGAGACGGCAGGGACGTGCGCGGCGGATCGTTCGTGGGATCACCGTTGCGGAAACGCTCCGGGAAGATCTGATACCAGATCACGTCGGCCGCCCATGCGGGCACCGTGTTGGAGGAGCCGGCCGGCCCCAGAGCCTGGTCGCCCGGCTGGGCGGCCCCGGCACAACCGATGGCAAACAGAGCAGCAAGGGCGATGCGTTTCATCGGACTACGATCAGGGTTCCGGTTTTCTGGCCGCGCGGTGCTTCCAGTCGGTACAGGTACATGCCGGCCGGCAGGGCCGAGGTGTCGATCTGGAGGTGATGACTGCCGGCCTGCAGGGTGCGGGCGGGCACCTGGCCGACCTGGCGCCCCAGCACGTCGAACAGGCTCACGCGAACCTCACCGGCCTCAGGCAACTGAATGCCCAGCGTGGCCTGGCGTGTGGCAGGGTTGGGCCAGGGTGGGGAGACCTCCAGCCTGCTCGGCACCTCAGCGGCCTCGGCGCTCGTGTAGATGGCACCGAACGGCAGGTCCGGCGGCCGGGCCGAGATCTGAAAACCCGGATTGTCCTGTGTGATGTAAACCACCGTTTCATACGGCGGAATAGTCACCGTGAACTCGCCCAGGTAGGATGCCGACGTGTCCGCGAAGATGTCGTAGTAGGGCCACGGGCCGTCGGTGGACATTTCTACGGCAGCGGACGGATCCAGAGTGACCGTTGACGGGGTGTCCTCGAAGTTGATCGCCACAACCGCGTTGGCGTCCTGCAGCGGGCGCACGTAGCTGTAGACGATGGGCTCGCCAGCAAGGCGTCGGCCGGAGAAAATCACATCGTAACGCTGCGACCAGAACGCCTCGAACTGGGAGCGCGCCTGGGCCAGCTCCTGGTAGTGGCGCGCGAGGTCTCCGTTGTCCGTGGTATTCCAGTTGACCACCGTGCGGCGGGTGTCCCCGCTTCCACCTCCGTAGCCGACCTCTTCGCCTGCGTATACCATCGGAATACCGGTCGTGGTCAGCAACATGCCCGCCAGCGCCTTCTGCTGGCCCGTGGTCACGCGCTTGGCCACACGTTCCTCATCATGGTTCTCCAGGAAGCGGAAGTACCGGGCGTTCGGTCCTGGCCAGAAACCGCCGTTGCGGATGGCCGAGTCGTAGACCGAGATATTGCCGAAGGTGGCCCCTCGGATGGCGTTGTGGTAGAAATTCCAGTCGTACGCGGCGTCAAGTCCACCGACCAGGGCCGTGCCGCGATCATCATCCGCATAGTAGACCTCCGTGCCTCCGCCGGTCCCGGCTATCTCGCCCAGGATCCAGGCGTCCGGCCGCTGGCGCCTGATCACGTCGCGGGTCGGCCGGGCAAACCGCTCGGCACCGTAGCGGCGAACCGGGCCCCACCAGACGTCCATGCGGAAGCCGTCTATGTTGTACTCGTCGAGCCAGTACGCGAAGACGTCCAGCATCTCTGCCTGCAGATCGTCGTCGTCCCAGTTCAGGTTCGCCAGATCGCCGAAGCCATCATACTTGCGATACAGGTTCTCGCCGTTCTCGACCTGCCAGATCTCCGCCAGATTGGCGCCACGTCCGTCCTGGCCACTGTTGTGGGAGTTGGGGGTGGTCTGGATGTAGCTGGAGTAAGGCCCGTCATTGCGCAGGCTATTCACCCACGGATGGTCGGGAGACACGTGGCTCTGGGTGATGTCCAGCACCACCCGAATGCCCAATTCGTGGGCCCGGTCCACCAGTGCACGCAGATCTTCATTGGTGCCAAGGCGCTCATCGACCGTATAGAAATCGATGATGTTGTAGCCGGCCCCGATGGGCGTCATGCCGTTGCGATTGCGCATGATGGGCATGAACCAGATGGTATTGAAGCCCATCTCGGCGATGTAGTCCAGCTCGGCGGTGATCTCGTTCAGCCGGTTGCCGGGGTTGGCCGTGCTGCCAGTGGCCGTCGGTCCGAATTGCAGCGGGAAGATTTCGTAGACAACCGCTCCGTCGATCCATGACGCGGTCTCGGCGTAGTCGAGCGCTCGCACGCCACCGTCCAGTTGGACCACGGCCGCAAGTCGCAGGCGGTCGATAACATCGCCATCGGCGACCACCTCGACGTTTGCGTACACCTCCCCGGGTCCTGTCGCCGTGCCGGTGGCAGAGAGTCCGGAGCCCGAAAACCCGGCGACGTCCGTGGTGCTCAAGGTCTCGTCCAGGCTCCAGTTGACGGTATAATCAGCGGGGAGCAGCGCCGTACCCTGCAGATCGAAGATGATGCCGAAGGCGCTTCCACGCACCGTGCCGGTCACTGCGTAGGCTTCCTGGGGGTGCAGTCGGCGGGTAATGGTGATGGGGTCGGATGTAAACGTCTGGCCGTCCACCTCGGCTTCGAGGCGGAACGTGTTCGCGCCCAACTCGAGGGTGGCCGTGACGTCCACATCGCCATTGGTGACCGGAGCAAATGCTTCTCCGCCTCCCTCCCGCAGAACAGTCGCTCCGGTGACTGCCGGGTCGATGGATCCGTCAAGGCGCGTGATTACGCCGGTAAGGCGCGCGGTCTCAGTGACCGTTCGGAAGGCCGGAACCGTCCATTCCACCGGCGGCTGAAGTTCACCAATCTCGGCCGAGAGCTGGCGTCCCTGCCCATCGGTGGCATCGATGCGAAACTGCGCCCCGCTGCGCACCTCGCGGTCCAGCTGGAACCGGAATACGCCGGCTGCGGCATCGAAGAAATCCAGACCGTCGGTGCGCGTCACGCCATTCACCACAAAGGAGATGTCCGTGATGGCGGCCGTCGACACCAGTGACGCGGAGAAATATTGCACCGTGCCGTCGGCCGACAGCTCCTCAGCCGTCTGGAAGACCATGGGGTCCGAGACCACCAGCACGGAATTGTTGTTGTCGCCGGTATTGACCTCCGGGTTCAGGGGGTCTGTCAGCCAGTCGCAACTGGTCCCGGCAATGTTGCGATGCACCTGAATCTTGTACTCATAACGCTCGCCGACATTGAGCGTCATGGTCTTGCGCCAGTAGTTCTGGAAGCGCACGAATTCCATGGCCGACTCGTGCGTGTCGCCAATGCAGTTGCCGCTGGCATACGGTTGCCCCCAGGAATTGAAGCTCCCCGGGACAAATGCCGCCTCCACGACGCCCGAAGGGACGTAGCGGAAGGTCACATTGGTTTGCTGGGCGGCCGCCGGTGCGGCCAACAGGGCGAGTGCGATCAGGAGTGCACGCATTCAGTCTGGAATTGCTGCCCGGAGCCGCCGGCCCGCGGGATTAAAATGGCCCCAGACACGGAGGGGCCGACTCACGACATGCGCGGGCCGGCCCCTCCGCTCTGGTCAGAGCCAGGTTCGCTTACTTGAGCAGCACCATGGTGCGGGTAAGCGTCTGCGTCGGTGTGGTCAGGCGGTAGATGTAGGTACCGCTTGCCAGGCTGGACGCGTCAAACGAGAGCCGGTAGGTAGCCGGCTGTTGGACACCGTCCACCAGCGTGGCCACTACACGACCAAGCACGTCGAACACCTGAACCTGCACGTCGGCCGTCTTCGTGAGGGAGTACTCGAACGAAGTGGTCGGGTTGAACGGGTTCGGGAAGTTTTGGCTCAGCTCGACCCGCTGCGGGAGCTCGTCACCGATGGTCTCGATGGACGTACCCACGGCAGGATTGGTCTCAAACGGAAGGGCGCCGTCGGGCTGGTAGGTCTCGACTTCCAGCTGCTGGGCGGCGGGCCAGGAACCGTCGGAGTTCGGCACGACGAAGCGCGAGCGACGACGACCAAGGCCGTCGAAACCACCACCTGCTTCCTCACCGGCGCGAGTGTCGCCGTCGACGCCGTAGGCGTAGGTGTACTGGATGGCCGAGTAGGTCGGGCCGTTGATGGTGATCGTCACGGAGTAGACGCCGTCTCCGTCCGGATCACTCATGAAGTGCTCGGTCGGCACGCCGGTCCAGCCCTGCGTGAAGCTGAAGATCGGGTCACCGAACAGCGGGAACGGCACGTGCGTGGCTGGATCGAAGGGATCTGCCGCGGAGGCCGCGCCGCTCATGTCCACGTTGAACGTGACGTCGATGCTGGTACCGGCCGGAATCACGTTGTCCTCAAGCACGTCGTTGAAGCGCACGTCGCCGAGGAACTGCTCGTTATTCGGGTCGCCCTCGAACGTCAGCACACGGTTGGCACCGGTCGTAGACAGGGGCTCCTCCCATCCACTCGGAGGGTCGGCGCCGAAGTCGGCTATGAAGTTCTCATTGTTGAAATCAATAAAGAACTTGTACGACTGCTCCGAGCCGGGAAGCGCCGTCAGCGGAATGGCCGCCTCGAAGATGTTCGTGCCCGGGAACGGCAGCAGCAGGCTGCGATCCGGGTTGTCGCCGCTCCAACCGTTGAAGCCACCACGAACCTGCAGGGTATCACCACGGGCCTTGTCGAACAGGCCGATGTCCTGCAGCGGCGTCAGGTCTACCGAGAAGATGACCGTTGAGGTCTCCGGCTGCGCCGAACAGGAAGTCGGATTGGAGTCGCCGTAGTACACCCACGCGAGCGTGGTGTCGCTGGACGGAATGGTGAAGGTCCGGTTGTTGGAGTCTTCCCAACCGGTCACGTCCGTTTCCACGACGAACTTGTACTCCTGGGCATTGCCCGCCTGAGCCTCATCGTAGAAGGCCGTACCGGACCAGATGTCCCATCCCGGAGAGCCGTCTACATCGCTCTCCTGCGAAAGCACCACATTGGTGGCACCCCAGTCCAGCACGCCTGGCTCCGGTGCACCACGCACACCGACGAACATGCTCGGGTTGCTGGGCACGTAGCCGTCATTGGAGCCGTCTTCCGTACAGGCGAAAACGCGGTAGTGTACCGCAACCTGGCCGGCGGGGGCCTCGAACGGACGCCAGTCATAGGCGGCGCCACTCCCTTTGCGGAAGTAGTGAAGCGGCATCACCACGTCACCGGTCCCGCCGGCAATCATGTGGTTGTCACCGTCTTCCCATCCACCGAGGCCATCGTCCTCGAGCAACTGGGAGTAGAATTTGAACTGGAGATCGTCGTTCTCCGGAATCTGGAAGTTGATCTCCCAGTAGTCGCCGCCCACGTTGGTCGGCTTCAGCGTAGTCGCGTCGTTCCAGTCGATGACGCCACCGCCGGGGAGGGCGGTACCGCTGCCGAGCTGGCCGCGAATCTGGATCTCGTCAAGCGCATTGAGGGTGTCCGCAGCGGTCGCCGTGTTCAGCGTCAGCGTCACATTGCGCTGCGCCAGGGCATCGCTTGTGAACGCCAGCATCAGGAACGCGGCAAACAGCCCTCGCGCCAGCTTTGTAGAGGTGTGCATGTGGTGCTCCTCAGGTGGTTGTGTGATTGGGAATATCGGGTCTGTTCGGGGGGAAAAGACCGTTTCTATGATCAGGTGTGATCGTCAGGGGAGTACGGTTTTGACGGGTGTCAAAATAGAATCGAGAGGGTAAGCCTGTTTACGTCCTGGAAGAATTCCTGCTGCTCCCAGGCATAGTCGAACGCGAAGTTCAGGGGGGCAAAGCGGTACCGCAGGCCGGCACCCAATGTGAGCGCGCGCACCGCATCGTCCAGCAGGAGCTCGGAGTAGCCACCCCGCAGCATGACCAGGTCATTCAGCAGGCCGAGTTCGGCCCCCAGGTTGACGTACTGCTCGCTGCTGTTGGGGTTGAGGGCCTCAACGGCCATGGTGAGTCGAGTGCTGCCCGCTTGATAGATTTCGCCCGCAAGCCCGATGCGCATGGTCAGCGGCAGGTCGTACGTGTCGGTGCGCAGGAAGGCGCGGTTGGACTCGTTGTTGCCGGCGTTGACGGGATCGATGTCCACGCGAACCAGCAGGTCGTCCCCGTCCAGCTGCAGCTTGGAGCCGAAGTTGGATATGGATGCCCCGAGGCGGATTCCGCGGAACGGCGTCACGAACTGGGTCCCGATGTCCACGGCTGTGCCGGAGGCCCCGGAATTCCAGATCCGCTCGTTGATGCGCTTGACCGTGCCACCGATCGAGAATCGATCCGTCAGCGCCCGCGCATAGGAGACCGCCACGGCATAGGAAGCGGCGTCGAACTTCTCGCCCGTCCCGTTGGGACTGGACACGGTGGTCACCTCCATCTCCGGCGTGCGCATGCTGGTGACGCCGAACGCCACCTTGCCGCCCGCCATGGGGAGAACCACCGAAACAAAGTTGAACTCGACGCCGGCCAGCCACTGGGCGTACTCGCCCACGAAGCCGCCGCCAGTGAGTCCTGTCAGACCGGCAGGGTTCCAATACACGGACGTCGCGTCGTCTATCGTCGCGGTCACCGCGTTGCCCATAGCCGTCGCCCGCGCGCCGACCGGGATGTTGAGGAAGTCGGCCGCGGTGGTTCCGCGCTTGGTTACCGATCTGGTAGTGGTTTCGAACTGTGCCTGGGCATCAACGGCCAGCAGCCCCATCATCAGCGTCAGCAGGCCCGCCCGTGCGATCGTGTGTGTCTTTGACATGGCTTCGCTTACTTGATGATGGCAAAGGTGCCGGTGCGTTCTCCAATTCCGGGCGCCTCCACGTGGTAGAGGTACACCCCATAGGCCACCGTCAGCCCATCGTCCGATTCCAGATCCCAATCCAGCGTGCCGTCCAGCAGGGCCGCAGCGGACATCGGGTCCGCCATCACGCCGTCATTGGTGCCTTCGTCCCTGCGCAGCGTAGTGATTTGCTTCCCGCTGAGGGTGAAGATGCGCACCGTGGCATCCGGGGGCAGATTGATGAACTTGATGACCCTCGGCCCACGTCCTGTGGCAAACGGGTTGAGGGGCTCGAACGAGTTGGTCACCACGTAGGGGTTGGGCACGACCCGGATCTGCTCCAGCAACGAGTCCGGATTCACCGCGTCGACGCCGGGTGCCTTCGTGGTGAATTCGAACGCATCACTCGCCAGGAACGGCTTGCGGGTGATGACCTCCATGACGTCTCCCTGCTGGGGATTGTCGTTGTCCTGGAAGACGAAGTTCATGCCGATGCGCCACGTGACGAGCTTGTCCGCATCCTCCTTGCCGACCTGCCGCTCGTACAGAATGATCAGATCGGATTCGCCGACCGAGGGATCGGTGGAGAACGTGGCGGGCGCTGTCGACGTGGAGGACACGAAGTCCGGACCCGTGAGATCCCAGAAGGCATAGTCCACCGGGGTCTCCGTTCCGTCCGGATTCACCCGCACCACCTCGACGTTGGTAGGCCGTGCCGGTAGGGTCAGGCGGCGAGCTACCTGTAGCTCGATGGACTGACCCTGCCCATCACCGATGATGCGCACCCGGTAGTCCGCGGGGTTGCGCAAGCCCTTCAGGAAGCCGGCAGACAGGTACGGCTCGAGGGTGGGAGGATAGATGCCCTCCCTGTTCCATCCCGAAGCAGACTTGTTGAGCACAATGAAGGGCTCCAGGAAGAAGTCCAGCTTGAAGCCAATCGGATCCCCCTCCTGGTCGAAGATCGGAAACTCCTTGCCGCCCAGGAACGAGTTGGAACGGTCGATGAGCACCTCGCCGCTCGTGACATTGGTCAGCGAATAGCTGCGCGTGGTCAGCGTATCCGGGAAGTTGCGGCCGCCAAGTCGCAGCGTGTCCTCGAAGGTCACTCGGTAGCGCGCGCCGTCGTCAATCACCGTCGGGTCAATGATGCTGTACCCGATGCGGCTGGAGGTGGCGCCTTCCACCCTCGCCAGATCCACGATGTCGGCTCCTACGAACCCGGAAACCGGGGCCGTTGGCGTGATCGCGACCACGTTGCGACCGGTGCGGATGGTACCGTCGGCCAGCCTCTGGATGCGGATCGGCGTTTCCGTCGGCGGGATGTTGTCGATGGTGGAGCCGAAGTCGTAGGCCGTCACGGCATAGAAATACTGAATGCCGTTGGTGACATCGGTATCCACATACGAGTGCGCCAGACCTGTCGCGTCTTCGCCTTCGTCCCGCCTGTTGGTGCCCAGGAAGAACTTGACGCCGTTGACATCCACCGGGTGGAAGTCAGCGAAGCCGTTGATCTTGTCGAACTGGGCAATCGGTTTGCGAAGCAGCGCGTTGCCGAAGCCGTCCGTAATGGTCAGGGCATCCAGGAAAGCCGGGTCGGTGGAGCGGTAGATGCGATAGCCCTCGAAGTCGTTCGGGTTGCGCCCGAGTCCAGCCAGGAAGTTGTCAAAGGAGTCTTCCGCGTCAGAATCCCAATAGAGCGTCACCCGGCCGTCTCCCGGAACCGCGCTCAGTTCCGGCGTGATCGGTGCCTGGGCAAACTGGTAGTCCTCCTGATAGGCCTGCAGCGCCTTGTCGCGGGAGCCCAGCACTTCGTCATCGGTGATTCCCAGGATGATGGCCAGGGAGATGCGCTCCGTCTGGCCGGCCTTCAGCGGGAAGAGCGAACTGGAGACCACGATGTCGTTCTCGCCCGGCTCCGGAATGTTCTCGTCGAACTCACCCGGAATCATGAACGAGTTGAACAGGAACCGGTCGGTCTGGGAGTTCAGATTCAGGAAGAAAGCCGGAATGATCTGAACGTTGGTAATACCGATCTGGTCGGACTCGGAGATGTCCGTGATGTCGATGTTCTTCTCGCCCGGGAAGCTGGTGCCGGCACCGGTGGTCGGCACGCCGTCGCCGTCACCAGGGTCTCCGGAGAAGCCGACACCGTCCAGGCCCACGTCGTCCTGAAGGAAATTCCAGTCGCCATCATTGTCGATGCCATCCGCGCGGGACTCATCGATCATCTCGTCGATGCCCTCGTCGATGCCTTCATCAACCGCGCCATCCTCATCGTTGTCCACGCCGTCGGCATAGGCCTTGCCGAGGTCCTCGGCGCCCACCTGGTACAGGATGATGTCCGTGCCGGGCACGCGATAGCGGCCATATGGATCGGACGCGGCCTGATTGACCATCTCCTGCGTCACAACGGGTGAACCAGGCTCGGAGAGCAGCGGGTAGTTGGCGGTGGGCGTCTCGTTGGAGCGATCGTTGTCGATGCCGTCGGCGAATGGGAGTCCGACATCCCCATCGTCCACGCCCAGCAGGCCAACCAGCGGACGTCCGTTGGAGTCGGTGGAGATCGCATCCATGCCGGGATTGGGCGGCCAGCGCAGGAACGCATTGGAGAGGGCTTGCGAGACCATTTCCTGGGTCACCACCGGACCGTCGCTTTCTCCATCGCTGTCATTGTCGATGCGGTCCGCGTATCCCACACCAACGTTGGAGGCCTGCTCACCGATGAACGGCGTGTGCGTGCGGTTCTCGTCGACCAGACCATTGCCGTTGTCGTCGATGCCGTTGATGGGATTCTCACCGGCCAGGAAGCTCTCCGGTACCACCGGGCTGTTGCACTCGCCGATAGCCGGATCACAGTCGTCTTCGGTGGAGCCGTCGGCATCATTGTCGATGCGGTCCGTGGCATTGCCCGGCGTCTCCAGAAAGGCGAATACGGCCTGCCCGACAGGATCCGAACCGAAGAACTCATCCCCGACCCCATCGGCGTCCGTCATGAAGGCGACGTCCTCGAGCAGGTCAAAAAACGGGATATCGTCCTGGCTGTCACCGCCGACCAGGTCTGCCAGCCACATCGAAAGGCCGACCTGCCCCAGGTCCTCGGTGCCGTCGTTCTTGATGCCGTGGATGTGGAAGACCACATCGTCGATCAGAATCTGGCTCCAGGCCATCGTGCGCACCTCCGCGACGATGCCCATGCCCTTCCGGGTCGGGTCGGAAGCGTCAGGGAAGTAGTTCGGGTACCGGTTGTACTGGTCGTCGCCGACCTTGTAGAAGAACTCCTGATCGGCGTTGAACACGTTCTTGCCGAAGAAGCCGTTCCAGGATCCGGACCAGCCGGGGTCGCCGGCATCGCCGAGCTTGTCGGGCCAGAAGGGAGGCCACGACTCGAACTCGTCAGACTGGGCGATGCCCAGCTCGGCGCCCGCCGGGTTAACGTATCCCTTGATGGGCTCGAACGTCCAGGAGATGTTCTCATCGACCGGGTTCGTGCGGAAGTTGGGCACGTCCACGATGAACAGGGAATCGCCCTGGGAGTCCTGGACGCGCGCGCCTACGAACAGCTGGGTCAGCGCGATGTAGCGGCGCCCCGTGTTCTTGGGCCACTCGTACCAGAAGTCGCCCGGGTCGCCGGTCTGCGCCGTCTGGGCATAGTTGGTGATCGACGCACGAATGTTGTTGCCGTCGATGTTGTCCCGACGGCGCTCGAACGGATCCACGCGCTCATCGGAAGGCACGTGATTCCGGTCAATGACCCCCTGAGCCAGCGCCAGGTCGGCGCTGAAGATCAGCAGCAGGGCGGCAGCCAGAAGTCCTCGCATGGTATGCATGGTTGTCATGTCCTGCTAGAAGCGAAAGTCGATGCCGAGCTGGATGCGGCGCGGCTCTCGGAAGTGTTCGGGTCGCACGAAATAGCCGGGGTCGACCTGGCCTGTGCGCAACTGATCGAGGGTGACGTCGGGCTCACCGGTGTCTGCAAACACGCCGTTGACATTGCGTGTGTCCAGCACGTTGAAGACGTCCAGGGTGACCCGGGGCTGGATGCGACCCAGGTCAAACTGCTTGTAGAGATTGATGTCTGCCTCGAAGGTCGGAGCGATCCTGCGGGAGTTGCGGGGGAACTCGGGCTGAACGTCATTTCCGACAAGCGCGGCCTGCGCGAACGAAGGCGTGTACGGGAAGCCGGACTCGGCGCGGAAGCGAATGGATCCGCCCCAGTCAGAGCCGCCGCCGTAGACCGCACCGGCGATCTTGTGTCGCTGGTCCCAATCGAGCGGCAGCAGGGCCAGAGTGGGCTGGTTGTTGCCCAGCAGACTGAAGAATTCGTCCGCCGGGTTCGAATTGGAGCCCTCGGCAACCTGGAAGGTGTAGTTGAGGTCGAAGCCGTACCCCCCACTGAAGTTCTTCTTGAGGCTTGCAGTGAGTCCGCGTGTGTTGGCGTAGTCGCGGTTGGTGAACACCACGTAGTTGATGCCCGGCAGCGCGGCCAGAATCGGGCGTGACGTCGATACCCAGCTGCGCACGTCGCGGTAATACCCGGTGATGTCGAGCACGAAGTCCCCAAAGCCCTGCTTGAAGCCGATCTCGTACATCGTGGTCTTCTGGGCATCCAGGTTCGGGTTGCCAAACGGACCGTAGCTGCCGGACGAGTTCGGAATCTTGAATCCGAAGTTGGCCGACATCTGGTCCACGGTCGGCACCTGGAAGAAGATGCCATAGGAGAAGTGGATGACGCCCTGCTCGGTGATCGGATAGGCAACGCCGAGGCGTGGCGACAGCTGCCAGTTGCTCTTCGAGGGCTCCCACCAGTAGGATTCCCTGTCTGCGACGGTGAGGCGGTTGTCCAGGCGCTCCTCATCTACGGTGATCACGCCGTCCCCGTTGGTGTCCCGGAACCGGTTGATCTTTTTCAGCGGGCTGTAAATGTTCGGATCGGTGGGGTCGACCGGTACCTCGGCTCTGGCGTCGAAGTAGTCGAATCGAAGGCCCGCGTTCACGATGAAGTTCTCAAACTCGATCTTGTCCTGGGCATAGGCGCTGATCGAGATCGGGCTGAAATCCTCAAACCAGGTATAGCGAGAGGAAGCCGAGTCCGGAATGGCCGGCGCGAACGGTTCGACGAACCCTCCGCTCTGGTCCACGGCAGGCTGCAGCCCGAACCCGCCCAGGTTCATCCTGTCTACCTTGACCTGGAAGCCGGCTTTGGTCAGGTGCACACGACCCAGCTGGCTGGAGATATCGCCCTTGAGCAGGATGGTGTCCGTGGAACGCTCGAAGCGACCCAGGTCCGTTCCGCCGCGACCATATCGCCCGAATCCAGTGACGACCGGGACGAAGACGCCCGGGGAATACTCAACCGAATCCGGCGGCGTGATGTTGAACCCGTTGTAGCGCTCGTCAAACGGGTCTTCGTACAGGTAGGACTCGTTGTCGGCGCGGAAGGTGGAGACGTTGAGCGTGTAGAACGTGGTGGCGCTGACCAGATGGGTCATCTTCAGCATCACGTTGTACCCGTTGTTGAACCCGAACGAGCGTCCCTCCGGTGACCAGCGACGGAACAGGTTGTAGCCGCGGCTCTCCGAATTCTGTCCCTGACCGATGAGGTTGAAGATGATCTTGCCGGACGCCCGGTAGCGCAGGTTGCCCTGCCAGGAGAGGCGTGAGAAGTTGTTCATCGGGACCAGCGACGAATCACCGGCCTGCCCATTTCGGTCGTAGATATTGGCGCCGTACAACCAGCCGTCGTTGTTGAAGTAGCGCCCCAGTGCGAAGAAGGTCAGCTTGTCGCCAAGCACCGGGCCCTCGACCGCCAGCTGGGCGTTGTAGAACTGCCCCGGGCTGAACGGCAGGTAGGAGTAGGGGTCCACGTCGCGATACTCGATGCCGGCGCGCCTGAACTCTTCCACGTTGGTGCCGCGCAGGAAGTCTTCGCCGCCGTCGCCGCCGACCGCATAGCTGCCCACGTAACTGGAGAAGCTGCCGCGGTATTCGCTGCCCCCTTCCTTGGTCACCACGTTGATGACGCCGGACATGGCATTGCCGTACTCCGCGTTGAAGGTACCGGAGATGACCTGAAGCTCCTCGATCCCGTCGTTCTCCAGCTGCACGGAGCTCGATCCGTCATAGGAATCGGTCACGGGCACGCCGTCCACCATGAAGACCACCTCACTGGAACGGCCACCACGAATGTGCAGCCCGTTCCGGTTGGTGATACCGGCCTGTACCTCAAGCACCTGGCCCAGTTCTGTGACCGGCAGGCGGTCGAGGGTCTCGGAGGTCACCCGCGCCTCGGAGCTGGTCACGTCCTTGCGCACCGCGTCCTGGGTGGCGGTCACCACGATTTCCTCGCCCTGGAAGACCTCCTCGGCCATCGTGAAGTCGATCGTGGTGGTCAGATCAACGTTCACCCGCACGCCCTCTCGCACCTGTGTGGAGAAGCCGATGAACGAGGCCTGGATTGAGTATGTCCCGGGACGCACCCCGATGATCACATACTCACCGTCCAGATCGGTCACCGTGCCCTGCTGGGTCCCGGCGATCAGCACGTTCACACCGGGCAAGGGCAGGCCGGTGTCGTCCACAACCGTTCCGGCAATCTTGCCCGTCTGGGCCGAAGCCGGTGCAGCAAGGAACAGAACCAACAGGATCCCCAGGGGGATCGCGAATGTGGATCTCGTAACGATCTCAGGCATGGGCGCTTCCAGTTAGCGGGAGGCTGTCCAGTGATTCGATGACAATGCGGACCGGGTACCGGGCGCGCAGCTCCTGTACATGGCTCCGGAGGAAGTCCTGCTGGCGCTCGCGGCGCAGCATGGCTTCCACCTGGTCCCGAGCCTCTTCAAAGGTGGCCGGCCGAGGGGCTTCGAAGCCCTCGACCTGAAGCGTGATGTACTTGCCGGCCGCGGGAAGTGGGCCGAGGATTGCTCCAGGCCGGGCAGCAAACACATCGTCCGCCCAAGGACCGAGTTCGTCGGCGCTGAAGAGTCCAAGTCTGCCACCGTCGGCGGCGGACTCGGGGCGAAGTGAATGCGCGCGGGCCAGCTCAGCGAAGTTGGACCCGTTGAGTCTGGCGCGGAGCGCATCGCCCTCCTCCCTGGAGGCCGTTACGATTTCGCTGACTCGGGCTCGGCGGGGCTGCTGGAATTCATCCTGGTAGGTCTCGAAGTAGGTGCGCAGGTCCGCTTCGGAGAGTTCCATGCCCTTGACCAGATCGTCGAACGCGTGCTCGTAGATCCATTCGGACATGGCTGCGTCCAGACCCTGCCGGACCCGGTCGTCGCGGCCGAGTCCTGCGTCTACAGCGCGCTCGAGGATGATGCTCCGGGTCACCAGCCCTTCCACAAAGGCCTGCAGGTCAAGCAGGTTGTCCACGGATCGGCGCTGGCGCTCTGATGTGAACCGCGCCGCTTCCCGCAGCTGATCCGGGGTCCACTCAACCGTGGAATCTCCGTTTCGGAACGTGACCAGCGTACGGCCTTCACCGTCACCGGTCTGTTCCAGGCTCGCGCCGAGGATGCCCGCGGCGACCTCTTCATTCAGCTCCACATCGGCATCAGAAACGACGGCGTCGAGATATGCGCGGCGGGCAAGATTCTGCTTGCGCTCGAGCACATAGCCCTCGAGTTGCGGCCGCTTCTCGGCGAACTCGGTCTCCGTCATGATGGGCTTGGTGAACCGGTCCTCCACCTTGATGACAGACCAGCCCTGGGACGTGCGCACGGGATCGCCCACCTCCCCCACACGCTGTTCGAAGGCGGCGTTTTCAAAGTCCGGGTCCATCTCGTCAAACCCGAAGGTGCCGAGCAATCCTCCGTTCTCGGCCAGCACCGGGTCCGCGAAGGTTTCCCGGGCGATGGACTCGAAGGACTCTCCGCCGTCCAGCCGGGCCTTGAGGGCCTGTGCTGCCTGCTGCGTCGGAGCAAACAGGTGTCGCGCGGTGGTCTGCGTATTGACACGCACGAACTGATCCACCAGATCGGCTTCCGTGGCTTCAATGTCAGCGTAGACCACATCGGCCAGCCAGGCCTCGATCAGCAGCTTCTGCCGGGCGCGCTCGCGAGCCTCACCGAACGCTTCGGTCTCTTCGATTCCGTTGTCGCGGGCCTCGGCCGAAATCAGTTCGACCGCGATCATGCGATTGAGGAATGCCGAACGGCGCGTCGGCTCGTCCTCCAGGCCGCCTGAGAACAGATAGTCGCGGTAGCTCCGCTGGTACTGATCGACGCTGATGGTGCGCCCGTTCACCACTGCGACAGGCTCCGGGCGGTCCGTAGCGGGCGTGCAGCCGACAAGCACGCAGAGCAAGAGGACGAGCAGCGATCTCATGCCGGCACCTCCGTGGTCTGTCGCACAACCAGGCGCGGAGACAGCACCGTCTGCGCCTGAACCTGGTCCGGGTTCTCGATTCTCGCAATCAGACGCTCCGCTGCAATCACACCCATCTCATACATCGGTTGCCGCACGGTGGTCAGCCCCACGTGGCGTGAGATCAGGATGTCGTCAAATCCAACCAGCCGCGTGTCGCTTGGCACGGACCGGCCGGCCTCCCGCAATGCACGGAGAGCGCCGATCGCCTGAATGTCGGACGTGGCGAATACCCCGTCGGGCGGCTGCGGGCGATTCAGCAGTGAGCGCATGGCCTGATAGCCAGACTGCTCCGAGTAGCCGTGGAGTACCGGTTCGTTGCTGGTTTCGATCAGCGAAGGATCCACATCGATGCCTGCCTCGGCCAGTGCGTGCAGGTATCCCGTGTGCCGGTCCCTGGCCGGCTCGGACTCGGGATTGGCCATGATCAGGCCCACGCGCTTGCAGCCGCAGGTAATCAGGTGTTCCGTGGCCAGTCGTCCTCCATGCTCGTTGTTGATACTGACCGCATCCATGTCTGCGTGGAAGCAGTCGACAAGCACGATACTTCGTCCGCTTCGCTGCAGCCGCTTGACGCGCGCCTCAGGCATCGGGCTCGAGAACACCAGGATGCCGGCGGATTGGCCGCGCTGCAGGGCCCGGTCCATCTGCATGTCCACCTCGTCGAGGGTGCGAGCCGCGAACACCAGAAGATCGTATTCGCTCTGGGCCATGCGATCCTGCAGGCCGCGCAGGATCTCGACAAAGAAGTAGTTGGTCAGCATCGGGATCACCGCTGCCACCACGCTGGATCGGCGCCTGGCGAGCGACCGGGCCGTGGCGTGCGGCGAGTACCCAAGGTCCTCAGCCACCGCAAGCACATTGCGCTTGGTGCGGTCCGATACCCGCGGCGACCCGTTGAATACACGAGACACCGTGGCTATGGACACGCCCGCTCGGCTAGCGATGTCGTAGATGGTGGGCACGGACAGGAAACCGCCGACAGTGGGAGTTCGGCAGATGGATGGTGGGTGATCCTGCGCGTCCCGAGTGTAAGCGCTTACACGCCGGTTTCGCAAGGCAATCACAAAGAATCGATAATCTTCACGGGGATTCTTCGATAACCGGCAAGCGCAAGGGCAATTGCGCGTGGGGTCGGGCCGGGGGATTCCGGCGGGGCGCGGGGGGCGATCGCCCGCCGGGCTGTGGGCGTCGTCGGGGTGCCGGGGGCGATCGCCCGCCGACCGTGCGACGCCCCCGAACGTTCGAAAGGGGCGAATTCTCGACCTCGGCGCCGCCAAAGACGCCCATTAGGTTCAATCACGGCCGATATGGAACCTTTGCCTCCCCAAAGACGCCCATTAGGTTCAATCACGGCCGATATGGAACCTTTGCCTCCCCAAAGACGCCCATTAGGTTCAATCACGGCCGATATGGAACCTTCGCCTCCCCAAAGACGCCCATTAGGTTCAATCACGGCCGATAATGGAACCTTTGCCCGGCCAAAGACGCCCATTAGGTTCAATCGGGGCCGATATGGAACCTTTGCCTCCCCAAAGGCGCCCAAGAGGTTCAATCAGCGCCGATTTCAATGCGCGCCGTGGAACCGTGACCTGAGGGCCAGGGCCCGCCGACGCGGGGTCCGACCCTGCATTCGCACGCGGACCCCGGGCGCCGCGCGGGGGTTCTCGCCCCGGCATGACCACTTCCGCCCCGACTGATCTCCTCTTCATGATGGCTGGCGACGTGCACCGAAATGCACGTGCGCTTCGCCAGTTGGGAGCACTGGCTGCAGATGGCATGTCGGTGCGGGTTCTCTGCCTACCCGGGCAGGCCACTTCTCCGCTCCCGGATGGCGTCTCCGTAGAGCCAATAGCCGTGCAGGGCAGCGGCGGGCCGGGCTTCTTCCGGCGCCTGCATCGGCAGTTTGCGGAGGCCGCAGCCGCGCACGCCGCGAAGCTGGTCCACGCCTCCGACCTTTACGTACTTCGCGCCGCGCGCCAAACCGCAAGAGCCCGCGGCGTCCCCTACACCTTCGACGCGCGCGAGCTCTACACGCACGTCGCGGCGACGGCCGGGAGACCCCACGTGCGATTTTTCTGGGATGTGGTCCAGCGTGGTGCCATCCGTCAAGCCGCTCGCGTGTGGACGGTCAGCAACCATATCGCAGACTTCCTGGCCGAGCGGTACGGGATCACTCGCCCGGACGTCCAGCTCAATGCGCCCGCATTCCGGGAAATAACGCCGGACCCGTTCCTCAGAAACACGCTCGGTCTGATGCCGGATCAGCCCATCCTGCTCCATCTGGGACAGTTGAGAAGGGATCGTGGAGCGGAGGTGTTGATCCAAGCGATGGCAGAGTGGCCGACCACCGCCCCGGATGCTCAGCTGGTATTTCTCGGCTACGGACCCCATCGCAAGACGCTGGAACGTTTGGCGAATGGGCTCGCACGCGTGCACTTCCTGGACCCGGTGCCGCCGAATCGGGTGTTGCCGGTTACTGCAGGGGCAGACCTGGGCGTGACGCTGCTGCAGCCGACTTGCCTGAATCACCGGTATGCGCTGCCGAACAAGCTCTTCGACTATCTCGCGGCCGGCCTGCCGGTGGTTGCTTCGGATCTCGAGGAAACGGGGGCGATGGTGCGGCGATTCGATTGCGGCCTGACGGTGGAGCCGAACCGCCCGGACGCGGTTCGCGACGCCCTGCTCAAGGCATGCACCCGAAGCGCCGATACCCTTCGTTGGAAGCGTAACGCGCGCGTTGCTGGCGAAACATTAGACTGGAACGCGGTTTCAGACCGATTCGCGCGGCAGATGCGCAGCCTCATCCCATGACACGACTTTTCTCTACCGTAGTACTTCTGCTCGCCATGGCCGGCACCGCCCTGGCGCAGTCGCCGCGTGCTGCGGTGTGGATTCCGTTTGAGGAGGCCCTCGAGATGGGCAAGAAGGCGGAAAAGATGGTCCTGGTAGACATCTGGTCGCCGCGATGTGGCTGGTGCCGCAAGATGCAGGAAGAAGTCTATACGCGCGATGACGTACTGGACTACCTGGACGAGCACTTCATCACCGGCCGCCTCAACATCGACGTGCGTGACGACACGCTGTCGTACCTGGGTTACGAGCTTTCGTCTGCGGACTTGTCGGTCGGATTCGGGGCGCGTGGAACGCCGACCACCGTTTTCCTGACACCTGACGGAGGCTACATCACCCGCCTACCCGGGTATCACGACTACGATTCCTACTGGCCGGTGCTGCAGTTCATCGGGTCCGAATCGTTCCGGGACATGAGCTTCCAGGAGTTCATGGAGAAACGCGGAACGCCGCTGAAGCAGGCCGAGGGCCAGCGCTAGGGCTTCAGCGCCAGGGCCTCAGCGCTAGGGCCGCAGCGCCAGGGCCGCAACCCCACGGCTTCAGCGCCAGGGCCTCAGCGCCAGGGCCTCAGCACCAGGGCCTCAGCACCAAGGTTCAGCCCCAGGGCCTCAGCCCTCGGAGACCACGCCCCGAGCCACGGCGCCCCCGGCATACTGGTCCTCCCGGCGGTGTTGCAGGAACAACTGTCGGGCGTGAGAAGCGTCGCAACGGCTGAGGTCAAGGTCAGCGTACAGAATGTGCTCCTCCATCTCCGGCGCCCGAGCGACCACACGACCGTCCGGGTCAGTCACGAAAGATCCACCGCCAAACGTAAGCACGTCCTCTTTGCCCACCCGGTTGGCCAGCGCGCAGAAATAGCCGTTGTGAAATGAGGCCACACGCACCTCGGCCTCAAACAGCCCTTCCGGCCACTCGCCCAACGCCCCGGCCTGCGGGATGAGCACCAGATCGGCCCCGTCCAGCGCTATGGCACGCATGTACTCCGGGTAATGCCGGTCGTAACAGATGGCTATGCCGATGCGCCCGGCTGCCGTCTCGAAAACGGGAGCCCCCGTATCGCCCGGGTCGTAGTAGTCCTGCTCCCAGAACCCGTCGTATTGCGTGATGTGCATCATGCGGGTCGTGCCGAGGAGCGTGCCGTCGGCATCGATGACGGGGCTGCTGTCGAAGGCCTGGTCGCCGTCCTGCTCAAACAGGTTCAGCACCACGACAACGGCGCATTCCCGTGCTACGTCCTGAAATTGACGCACGGTGTCGCCGCGCAGGCTCTCCGCGTGCTCCAGGCGATCCCCGGTCCGCCTGTGCTGCGGAAAAAACGGCGTGAAGGCCAGCTCTGGGAATACCACCAGGTCTGCTCCACCGCGGGCCGCCTCCCGGACGGCTTCAACACCGCGGGCAACATTCTCGTCGATGCGGTCACTCACCGCATACTGAACCAGGGCAATACGCATGGACTGAGGCGTTTGTGGCCCCCGAAAAACTCCTCAGTCGGCCGGGCGATCCCCGCTAGCGGCTACTGGACGGGCTGAGCACTCCCGCGGCGAGCGTCGCGGCGAAGAGAATGGCGCCGACAATGCCGACGGCGCGGAGCCCGCTGCCCAGTTGATCCTGGCGGCCGGCGGACTGCCCGGGCAGGTCTGCGTTCGCCAGCGCCTGATTGTAGGTCTCCGCCGAAACGCGCTGCAGATAGTCGGAGCCCAGTTCGCGAGCCATGTCGTCCGCGAGGCGCTCCATCCAGTACAGGCCCATGAGCCCATCCGGGGCCTGTCCGTCCTGCATGCGCTGGAAGTTGCCCTTGATCTGCACAAAGCGCACATCGCCCCGATCGTCCGCGTTGACGGTGAGGCGCATGTACAGCTCATTCAGCGCCGGATGGGCGAGTCCTGAATCGGCCCGCATGGCCTCAATTCCCGCCACGGACGTATAGTCGGTCTGCAGCAGCCCCAGGCGCTCGTTGGCGAGCGTGATGGTGAAGTCATGGGCCACCAGCACGGCGGTCGCCACATCGACGACATCGATCTGCTCGGCGTCTGTGGTGAAGGCTACCGTCTCCACTCCGGCATCTCGTGGTACGGCAACGCGCGCGGCCGACGAGCATCCGGCCACGAAGACCGAGAGAACTGTCAGTGCGGTAAGGGCTGCTTTCACGGGACTACGGCTGGTTAACACGTGAGGGATCGTCCCTACGGAGCGTGGCTTAAGCGTCGTCCCAGGCGGTCAGCACCTCCGCCTCCCGATCGGCGGGGAGTCCGGCGCGCGGTTCGGCACGCTCCGCCTCCGGGCGGGCCTTGTGCCACGCCAGGGTGTCTCGAAACGTCTCTCCAATCGGCCGGAAAGTGAGTCCTGCCTGCACGGCGCGCTCCACCTGCACAAAGGTCAGCGGATTGGACGGAATCCAGACCGGCATGTCTCCCCATGGACGCACACCATGTTCGGACAGGAAATCCGCGGGCACCCACTCAAGAGTGGCATCCTTGCCGACGGCCTCCTGCCCGGCCTCCAGCATCCCGCGCATGCTCAGTCGACCCGCCGGGCCGGTGCCGTTGAATACACCCGCGGTTCCTCCCTCGGCCAGCCTCACAATCCAGGCGGTGAGGTCTCGAGCATCGATGAACTGAACCGGGTCCCGACCATCTCCGGGAGCCAGCACTCGACCGCCGCGATCCAGACGGGCAGGCCAGTAGGTGAAGCGATCTGTCGGGTCTCCCGGGCCCACAATCAGTCCCGGCCGCACAATGGTTGTACGCTCGTCACCGAAGGCCTGGCGAGCCTCACCCTCGGCCATCCACTTGAACGGCCCATATGTGGCGCCCGTAACCTCCTCCCCGCCATCGTGATCGGCCGGAAGCTGCGAAAGCGGCGAGTCCTCATGGATGCGCGCAGCCTGCTCCGCGTCGGAGCCGGGCTCTGCCCCGTCGAACGAGGCCGGCGCGTAGACCGAGATCGTGGACACATGCACGTACTGATCCGCCGCGTCTTTGAGCATCCCTGCAGACCGACGCACCCAACCGGGCAAGGTCGCATGGTTGTCGATGACCACATCCCAACGCCTGCCTTCCAACGCCGAAAGGTCTCCGGCACGGTCTCCGACCAGCTTCTCCACGTCAGGAAACAGGTGGGTGTTCGTGCGACCACGATTGAAAATGGTCACGTCATGTCCGCGCTCAAGCGCGTATCGCACCATGTGGGGGCCGATGAAACCTGTGCCGCCCAGAATCAGCAGTCTCCGCGGCTTTGTGAATGAGCCCATCGCACGAGACGGAAACGCGGAGAGGCCCGCGCCGACAAGCGCGGCTGATTGCAGGAACTGGCGGCGGGTGGTCATGGCGGTCAGAACGGTTGTCGGGTGGCGCACAAGACGCGCGGCCTGCCGGAGAGGTCCCTGACGATGCGCTGGGCACCCAAGTGAGTACTCCGAAGCAACTCCAGAAGACGCGCCGCATCCGGCGCATGGGTCTCAACAAGCAGTCGGCCACCGGGCACCAGGAGACGGCCGGCCCACCGGACAAGCGCACGGACATACGCCTCACGATCGCCGTCCACAAAGAGCGCCGTCTCCGGCTCATGTGCGAGTTCGGGTTGCAGATCCGGGGCGTCCTCGCGCGGTACGTACGGGGGGTTACTGGCGATGAGGTCCAGCCCCCGCGGGAGCACCTGCTCCGGATTCAGCATGTCTCCCTGGATGTGGGTCACACGCGCGTCCAGCTTCTGCGTATTTCGCCGCGACCAGTCCAGCGCCACCGGACTGATGTCCAGGGCAAAGACACTGACATCGGGCCGTTCCAGCGAGATCGTACAGGCGATGCAGCCGCTGCCGGCGCCTGCGTCAAGTACGCGCGCATTCCCGGGCAGCCCCTGCAGGGCCTCTTCCACCAGGTGCTCGGTCTCCGGCCTGGGAATCAGCGCTCCGGGACCGACCTCGAACGTGCGACCGAAGAAATCAGCCCGCCCAAGGATGTACTGCAGGGGCTCGCGAGTCGCCCGGCGCATCGCAGCTCCCATCGCCCGATTCGCCTGATCGGAATCGAGCGGCGAATTCCCGGCAACAAGCAGTCGGGCCCGGTCCAGGCCCGTGACCCATTCAAGGATCCAGTCGGTCTCTCTCGCAGCCGTTTCCGGGGCTGCAGGTTCGATCAACGCCCGGATGCGGGTTCTCGCCTCTTCTACGGTCGTTGGCAGCGCTTCCAGCGATTTTGGGGCCACAGGACGTGATTTGAATGTTTTGTTGCGATCCGGGCCGGACCGGAACCGCCCGTATTTCCCGCGTTCGTTGCACGAAATGGCGCGCCTGCCGTTTCCGGCCGCCGTGCGCATACGGCGACCCGTCGACCCACCTGGCCCAGAGATATGGACACCCTGCAGAAACTGGAAACGCTCTCCCGCAACCTGTGGTGGAGCTGGCACCCGGAAGCTATAGAGCTCTTTCGTCAGCTGAATCCCGGAGCGTTCCGCGCCGCCGGCAACAGCCCGGTCGCCGCCCTGCGGCAGGCGGACCCGGCCGTTCTGGCGCAGAAGTCGTATCAGGCGGAGGTCGATGAGGTCTTTGCAGACTTCGACGGCTACATGACCTCGCGCGGAAAGCACGCCGATGCGCCCCGCACGGCCTACTTCTGCATGGAGTTCGGCCTTCATGAGAGCCTGCCCCTCTATTCCGGCGGTTTGGGCATCCTGGCCGGCGATCACGTCAAGGCGGCGTCTGATGTCGGCCTTCCGTTTGTGGCGGTCGGCCTTTTCCTGCGTGACGGCTATTTCAAGCAGTATTTCGACCCCAAGGGCTGGCAGCAGGACGAGTATCCGTCAATAGACGCCACCCGCCACCCGGTCGAACTGGTGCGTGGTCCTGACGGCTCCGAGGTCGTGGTCACCGTGCATTCTGGATGGCAGACGGTACACCTTCGCGCATGGCGTCTGAAGGTCGGCCGTTCTACGCTGTACCTGCTGGACACCGACTTTGACGAGAACCCCTACGAACTCCGTTTCCTGACGCGCCGCCTGTATCAGGGCAACCGTACCACGCGTCTGCAGCAGGAAATCATCCTGGGTATCGGTGGTCTGCGCATGCTGCGTGCGCTTGGCGAGCAAGCCGACGTGTACCACATGAACGAGGGGCACTGTGCCCTCATGGCGCTGGAGCTCCTGCGCGAGCGTCGCGGCTGGGATCACCAGGCCGAGGATTGGGTGCGCCAGCACTGTGTGTTCACCACGCATACGCCCGTGGCGGCCGGTCATGACCGTTTCGACCCTGCGCTCTTCCTGGAGCAGATGGCGCAGTTCCGCGAGCAGATCGGCTTCTCCGAGCACGAACTACTCGGCTGGGGTCGGGTGAATCCGCACGACATCTCCGAGCAGTTTACGATGACGGTGCTCGGGCTCAAGCTGGCCCGCTCGTCCAACGGCGTGTCCCGGCTCAACGGCGAGGTCGCCCGCCGGCAGTGGCACCACCTGTACGCCGACCGCGCAGTGGAGAACGTGCCCATCGGCCATGTGACGAACGGTATCCACCTTCCCACCTGGACTTCGCCGAAAGCGCGAGGCTTCCTGGCCGACAAGCTGGGCGAGGACTGGATGGACAACCGCGAAGAATCCGCCGTTTGGGATCGTCTGAGCGGCGCCTCCGACAGGGAACTCTGGGCGTACCGCTCGGGACTGCGTACAGCGCTGATCGACTACGTGAAGCACCACATCCGGTACCAGACCATGCCGCAGACGGCCAATCTGGATCCGGACGTATTGACCATCGGCTTCGCGCGCCGGTTCGCGACCTACAAGCGTGCGCCGCTCCTCTTCTCGGACCTCGATCGTGCGGCCGCGCTGTTCAATGACCCCAAACGTCCGATCCAGGTCATCTACGCCGGCAAGGCCCATCCCGCCGACAAGGAGGGCCAGCGGTTCATCCACCAGATCTTTGAGCTGACGCAGGACCCGCGCTTCAACGGTCGCCTGGTCTTTCTGGAGAACTACAACATGGAGGTCGGCCGCATGCTGGTTTCCGGATCCGACGTCTGGCTCAACAACCCGCGGCGCCCCTACGAGGCCAGCGGTACGAGCGGCCAGAAGGTGGCCATCCATGGCGGCCTCAACCTGTCCATTCTGGATGGCTGGTGGCCGGAAGGCTATGACGGGACCAACGGCTGGGCCATCGGCAGTGATGCGGGGCACGAATACAAGGATCCTGCGGTTCAGGACCCGGAAGACGCCAACTTCCTGTATCAGACCCTCGCCGAGTCCGTAGTGCCGGAGTTCTATGATCGGAAGAGCGGCGTGCCAGAAGCCTGGGTAGCCCGCATGCGCAGCGCGATGAGCAAACTCAGCTATGAGTTCTCGGCCCATCGCATGATCTGCGACTACATCGACACCATTTACGCCGACGGCGTAGAGGCCTAGGCCGAAAGACGTGAGCCGCGAGAGGAAGCTGCCCTACAGCAGCCCTTTCGCGTGCGTCCAGTCTCGGAAGCTCTCCACGAGCTGTTCGAAGCTTTCGAGCTCGAACAGAATGGGCTGCAGGTGCCAGACGTCGTAGTCCTGCTCGACGATGCGCTCGACATCGAACGACAGGCGCTCCACCTTGTCTGAGAGCGCGTTCAGGACCTCGTTCTTCGAGGACATCACGCCCGCGCCGAAGATACGAGTGCCCTCTTCCTGCTTGATGAGCCCGAACTCCACCGTGAACCAGTGGAGGCGCTCCAGCCGAGGTCGATCGGCACCCTCCGCGTGCAGGGCTGCCTGGCCGAAGAGCTGATAGAAGTCGGCAAAGGCCGGCTCGGTCAGCATGGGCATGTGGCCGAAGATGTCGTGGAAGCAGTCCGGGGCCGGCGTGTAGTCCAGTTCTTCGACACCGCGGATATAGTCCGTTGACGGAAACGTGCGCTCCGACAGAAGTCTGAAGAAGTCGCGCTCGTGCAACAGCCCCGGGATGCGGGCGATGCGCCAGCCCGTAGCCTCCTCCATGCGGGCGCTCAGGTCTGCCAGACGCGGGATACGGTCCGGCGTCATGTGCAACACCTCGACGCCTTCAAGGAAGGCCTGACCGGCCCTGCCGGGCAGAAGCTTCATCTGCCGGTCAAACAGGAAGCGCCAGTTGTCGTGCTCCAGAGCCGAGTATTCCGGAGCCACGATGTCCGGACCGATGGGAGGATTGTCCTCCAGGTTCTGTGGCACGCAACGCGGATCAATGCCCTCGTCAGCGGCCTTTTCGTACGCGGATCGTGTGTCTTCCAGGTTCAGGACGGCGTCCATCAGCAGGGGATAATGCAGCCTAGCGAAATTTCGCTATTCGCTACTCATCTGCCGGGAGCGGGTTCCTGTTCAGCCACCCGCCGATGATCAGATATCCGCCCAAAACCAGGCCGGACAGCGCCAGCGTCGAACCGTCGGCCAGGGTCGGCATGCCGATGACCAGTCGCCCCATCATATGCATGAGGCCGAACAACCCGGCCAAAAGCGTCGCCCCCGCCACAATGCGCCCCCAGTTCTCAAACGCCCAGTTCGTCACACCACCAGTCCCGCCACCAGATAGGCTGCAAATGCTACCCCGCCAATCGCAAAGGCGTAAGGCATTTGGGTGCGCACGTGGTCCACGTGGTCGCAGGCCGCGGACATGGATGATATGATGGACGTGTCGGACAGCGGCGAAGCGTGATCGCCCCAGACACCCCCCGACAGCACGGCGCCGAGCATCAACGCCTCCGGCAGATTGAGGCCGGTAGCGAGCGGAAGGGCGATGGGCAGCAGGATGGCAAAAGCCGTCCAGGAGGACCCGAGCGTGAATGAGATGAAGGAGGTGACCACAAACACCAGCGCCGGGATCCACCAGGTCGGGACCCCATCGCCCACGAGACTCACCACGTAGGGACCCATCTCGAGGGCACGGGACACCTGCCCGAGGGCAAACGCAAAGACAATCAGAACCGTTACGCCCACGAGCCCGGCCGAACCCTTCAGCACAAGCGCGCTGGCTTCCATCGGGGTCATCACCCTGCGCCCGTTGCGGGGGATCAGGTACAGAATCGAGGCCACAAAAATGGCCGTGCCGACTGCCCAGAGCACGGATGTTGAGCCGGACCCCGCCATCATGTCACCATCGCCCGTGATGTAGAGCCCGACAAAGATCATCAGGACCATGGCACCCAGCGGAATCAGGAGATCCCGTGCCTGCCGAGGCGACCCTTCCACCGGCTCCAGCTCGGCGATCTCCTCCGCGACCAGCGGGGTTGAGCCGGGCCGGGTCAACTGGCCGGTTTCCAGCGCGCGCGTCTCTGCTGCTTTCATGGAGCCGAACCGCCATCCGAACAGCGCAACGCCGAGTGCGAAGAGAATGGCAAACCAGCTATAGAAGTTGAACAGCAGGCCGGAGACCAACAGGCCTACCGCGCCGGCCGTAATGCCCTGAGCCGCGAGAAGTCCCAGGATGTAGGCTCCCCAGCCGTTGAGCGGAAGCGTCATGCAGACGGGGGCGCTGGTCGAGTCACAGTAAAAGGCCAGCTTCTCCCGAGGAATCTTGAGCTTGTCGAAGAACGGCCGGCTCACGGCACCCACCACCAGACACGTGATGGATGACTCCACAAACACAATGAGGCCCACGACCCACGCGAGCAGTTCGGCGCCACGACGTGTCTGCCCCCAGCCCCTGCGTTGAGCCCACTCCACAAAGCCCGTCACACCGCCGGAAGCCTGAACAAGGGCCATCAAACCACCAACGAGCAGGCAGAAGAAGACGATGCGGGTATTGCCGGCATCCTGAAAAACCAGAACCAGCTGTTCCACCAATTCCCGCATTCCGTGAATGGGATTGCCACCGACGAGAATCGTCGTGCCGATCCAGAGGCCGGCAAACAGCGACAGATAGACCTCCTTGGTCCAGAGTGCCAGCACAATTGCGGCAATTGGGGGAAGCAGTACAATCCAGTCCATGGGCGCTCCGGTTGGGGATCAGGAAACTACGCACAGTTCGTGGCCCGGCACTGCACCCAATCGATGCCCGGTTCGTAGAAGGCCCATCCCTCCATGTCGCAGGCACCAGAAACAGAGACCGTTTACGAGAAATCGGCCCGCTTCGCGGAGTCGGTGTTCCGCGATTTCAGCTCGGGCGAGATCCCGCAGACCCTGCGACAGGACCTCCAGGAGACGTACGATTTCTATCTGGACGGCGAGACCCGGGAGCGCCTCTCAGAGATGCACCCCATCAAGCGCTGGGCCTTCTCCACCTGGTATCTGTGCAAGAATCTTGTCCTGAAGCTCACCCCGACCCGCCGCATCATTCTGCTCGTGGGTGTCGTGCTGGCCATCGATGGCGCCGGCGGTGACACCACCAATCTGCTTCTGGGCTTTTTGGCTCTCCTGTTCATCCTCGGGCTGGAACTGAAAGACAAGCTCCTGGCGCACGATGAACTCGAGGCCGGCCGAGTCGTCCAGTCAGCTCTCATGCCGGAGCGCAGACCCAAGTTTTCGGGTTGGGATATATGGCTGTACACGGCACCGGCCAACGACGTCGGCGGTGACCTCGTGGACTGCCAGAAGGTGGACAAACAGCGGTTCGCGGTGTCCCTCGGAGACGTTTCTGGCAAAGGACTCGGAGCGGCCCTGTTCATGGCCAAGCTGCAGGCGACCGTTCGGGCGATCTCGCCGTCCATCCGTTCCCTTGCCGAGCTCGGCGCCCGCGTGAATGAAATCTTCTGCCGAGACGGCCTGCCGGGGCGCTTTGCAAGTCTTGTCTATGCGGAGTTGACCCGGGATGCCGGTGAGGTTCGTTTTGTAAACGCCGGCCATTTGCCACCGCATCTGGTGAAGCGGGAAGGCGTGGTGGAGACCGACAAGGGAGGCCCGGCGATCGGCCTGTCGGTCAATGCGCGCTACACCGAATCGGACCTCCACATGGAGCCGGGCGAGGTTCTGGTGCTGGTCAGCGATGGGGTCACCGAAGCCCGCGACCAGTATGGGTCGTTCTTTGGCGATGACCGCTTTCATCGACTGCTGGAGTATGCCTATGGCCATTCCGCAGCAGAAGTTGGCGAGCAGATCGTAGACGCCGTCGAGGCCTTTGTAGGAGCCGCCAGACCAAGTGACGACCTTTCTGTGGCGGTGATTGCCAGACGTCCGGCGCGCGTGCTGGGGTCCGGCCCTCCCCCCGGGAAGTCCCGGGTTTAGCAGCGCAAGCGAACCTGACCACCTGCGATGGCGTTGGGGCGTGATGAGCACCTTGACCCCCCCCGATCGGTCTTGGTATACTCACCCGGTTCCGCGGGCCTTATCCCCCGGGACTAACCCCTCAACCGAAACGCACGCCTCCGACCCGCTTCCACCCCCCATACCCCCGGCAGACTGACAGGAACGCCTGACGCTGCTGAGTCAGGTCTCCAACCCCCGGATTTGCCCCACAATCTTCGTCATACCTCTTCTGGTACCAGCGGCACCCACACCGCGGGAGGACGAAATGCGGGGCGGGTTAATGCGTCGCAAATTCGATCGGTTGCTTCCGAAACATTCTTCTCGGCCGATACTCCCCACCAAAGTACCCGGTCGAAGGTCGCTCCCCGTCGACGCATGGCTAAACACCGCTACTACTATTACGACTCCGAGTCCTGCTCCTTTGTTGAGCTGAAGAGCCGGAGGAAGCGCCTGCAAATGCAGGTGGCTGGAGTCGTGTCGGTTGCGCTCCTTCTTGCCCTCGGACTCACCTGGGGTATGGATCATGTGGTAGAAACGCCACAGGAACTCGCGCTTCGCGCAGAAAATGAAGCGCTGCAGCAGCAGTTGGCCGACTTCGATGCGCGCATCTCCGCCGTGACCGGTCAGTTGGCGGAGCTGAGTGAGAAAGACCAGGAGCTGTATCGCTCCATCTTCCAGGCAGATCCCATCTCTGACGACGTGCGCCAGGTGGGTGTCGGTGGTACCGACGCCTACGCAGCGTTCGGACGGTTCAGCCCGAATGCGGCTTCGCTTCTGCGCAATACCGCTCAGGGACTGGATCGGTTGGAACTCCAGATCGGACTGCAGACGGACAGCTACCGCGAGCTCACCCGGTTCGCAGGCGAGTATGATCGCCAACTGGACGAAATGCCGGTCATCATCCCCTCGGAAGGCCGGGTCATCTCCGGCTTCGGCATGCGCTACCATCCGATCCTGAAGGTGCGTCGCATGCATTATGGCGTGGACATCAACGTCAACACCGGCACGCCGGTGGTCGCCGCTGGCGATGGCGTCATCATGGAGGCCACCCGCGGTAACGGGTTCGGCAACTACATCAAGATTCGACATGAGACGGCAGGGTACGTGACCGTCTACGCGCACCTGCGCAGCTTCGCGCCCGGTCTGCGCAAAGGCCAGAAGGTGGAGCGTGGAGACCTGATTGCCTACAGCGGCAACACCGGACTCTCCAAGTCACCGCACCTGCACTATGAGGTCCGGGATCTGGACGGCCGAGCCCTGAATCCGATCTACTTCCTGGCCCCGAGCCTCACCCCGGCGGCCTACAAAAAGATTCTCGAGGAAGCGGAAAACACCACCGTCATATTCGACTGACGGCGGCCGCACAGCCCCTCATCCTTCGCAGAATCTGCAGGAACGGAACGCGTAGTTCCGGCTCTAACCCTCGGTTTTCGGGAGCCCGAAGACCGTTGCATTTGAAGAATCAGCATCCTATAGTGACCGGCGAGCACGTTGCTCCTGCCGGATAGAGCATGTACTGGACTCTTGACTTGGCCTCCTACCTGGAGGATGCCCCTTGGCCCGCCTCGCGCGTGGAGCTCATGGACTATGCGGAGCGCACCGGCGCGCCGCAGGAAGTCGTGGACAATCTTCGCGCCATGGAAGATGACGGAGAGCCGTACGAAAGTATTGAGGAAGTCTGGCCCGATTACCCGACGGGCGATGACGACTTCTACTACGAGGAAGACTAGGCGCCGGCACACCGCCCCCGACCGGACGCGCGGACTACTCAGGCGGGCTGCCTGGTTCTTCTTTCTGGTCGCCGCGCTGCCGCACTCTGCCTCCCAGGCGCAAACGGCATCGCCCGAATACCGTGTGGCCCATGTGCGCTATGAGGGCGACCTCATCTTTTCGCGCGAGCAGTTGGAGCTGCGCACACGTACGCGCGGCAACCGTCGACTTCTGAACATCCCTGGAGCCACCTGGTGGCTGTGGCTGCACCAGTTCGGCGGATGGATTGGAGGCAGCTTCGGTCGCGGCCTGCAGAGCACCGGTCAGCCACCGCGCGAGCTGGACCTGGACGTCGTCGAAGCAGACGTGCAGCGCCTGGAGCTCTTCTACAACCAGGAGGGGTTTCGCCGCGCTGCCATCGATGCCGTCATCGACTCGACTCGCGGGGCCGAGAAGGTGCACGTCCGGTTCCAGATCGACCCGGGTCCGCCGACGTTCATCCGAGAAGTCCGCTACGAAGGGCTGGATCCGCTGGACACCGCACGTCGTCGGGCGCTGGTAGAAGGCAGCCTGCTGGGCGATGCGCGGGCCGCGGGGCCGGAGGTGGATGGTGACGAGCGCTACTCGGAACCGCTCTTGCTGGAAGAAGGCCGGCGTATCCTGACGTTTCTGCGAAACACCGGCTACGCGTTCATCAACCGGGACTCGATCCACGCGGTCGTGATTCCGGTAATGCCGGACTCGTTTGACGTGGTGATGGACATTCGCCTGGGTCAGCGCTATCGGTTCGGTGACCTGGCCTACCGCGTTACGGGTCCGGAGACCGGAGTCGCGACGCGCCAGGATACCCTCGTTCTGCGCAGGGCCGGTACATCGTTCGAAATGCCCGGTTCAGTCGAGGGCGACACCCAGGTGGACCCCGACCTGCTGCGTCGCACGTTGCGGTTTCGCCCCGGTCAGTGGTTCGACCAGAGCCTGGTGGACGCGACCAAACGGCGCCTGGACGCCGTCGGCGTGTTCGCCTTCACGGATGTCCGGCCGCTGCCGCCGGACTCCGGTTCCATCGCCATTCCCCACCTGTTTGACCTGCAGACCAGGGACCGCCACCGCATTCAGCTTGAGACCTTCATGCTCCAGCGCAGCGGAGGGTTCGCCGACAGTGACAACGAGATCGGGACGGGTATTGGTGTCAGCTACTCCAACCTGAACATCTTCGGCGAGGGAGAGGCCTTCCAGTTGCGCTCTACCGGCACCATAGCGGCAGACCTCGGACTCCAGAAAGGCTTCACCAGCACGCAGTGGGACATTTCAGGCACATTCTCCTTCCCCTATCTGACGTGGCCGGTCGGCGGACTTGACCGTCGGCTGGGACTGTTCGATGCGCGCACGCGGGTCTCGGTCAGCTTCCTCGCGGCCCGGCGCGACGCCCTCCGCCTGGTGCTCAGGGGGCGGGGCAACCTGAGCTATCGCTACGAACTGCGCCACACGCCAACGCTGACCAGTTTCGTGGATGTACTGGACGTCAGCGTATCCAACCCGGACACCCTGGCGGGCTTTGGAGACATATTTCTGGACGATGTGCTGGCCAGCATTGACGACCCGGTGCAGCAGGGCCAGATCGTGGAGGACTATACCCAGCCACAGATCAACAACGCGCTCCGATACACCCTGCGGTCCGGTCGTGTGGACCCCTTCCGGCGCGACGACGGGCATGCCTACGAGGGTTCGGTCGAGATCGGGGGCAACCTGCCGTACCTCCTGGACCGCTTTGTATTTGATCCCGGTCCTGCCCAGGGCACCCTGCCTGGATTGCCATTCTTCGGAGGGTCCAGCAGCGACGACCGCCTCATCTACCGCCAGTACCTGCGGGGCGCTGTGGACCTGAGACGTTATCACACGATCGCTCCCGGACGCGTACTGGCCTGGAAAACCGTTGTGGGCGTTGCCCGGCCCATCGGACAGGCGGACGTGGTCCCCTTCGACCGGCGGTTCTATTCGGGTGGTGCCTCGAGTGTCAGGGCATGGCGTCTCCGCGAGCTCGGACCTGGCTCTGCCTCGTTTTCGGACTCGGTCGGTGTGGGTGGCACGAACATTCTGGGCGGCGAGGTGAAACTGGAGGCATCCGTAGAGCACAGACTTGTCGTCATCCGCAGCCTTTTCGAAGCCGCCTGGAGCCTGGCCCTGTTTGTGGATGCGGGTAACGTCTGGTCCGGCCCCCGAAACCCGGGCCCAGACGCCGGCCGCTTCCGTCTGGACCGCTTCTACAAAGAGATCGGTGTGGGGTCCGGCGTCGGACTTCGGCTGGGCTGGGACTATCTCATCGTGCGGCTCGACCTGGCGTTCAAGGTGCACGATCCCTTGAGAAGTGGCGAATTCCTGCCCGATGGGCTGTCCAATTTTGTGCCCCAGTTCGGCATCGGCCATACCTTCTGAGCATGGCCATCGGCTCCACCATACTGGATGCGCTCCGGCGCCTTGCAAATCGTGTCTTTCGGCGCGAGGAGGATGCCCGTGTACGCGCGATGGCCGAACTGCTGGACGAGATCCCGCTCTTTCGGCCGCTGCCTCGCGGCATGCTGCTGGATCTGGCAGCCGCGTTTCACGAGCGGTCGTATCGAAAGGACGAGTTTCTCTACTACGAGGGCGACCCCGGCATCGGCCTGTATGTGGTACAGTCCGGTAACGTACGGTTGCTTGTGGAGGACCCCGAAGGCACCACCCACGAGATCTGCGAGGTGGGGCCGAATGAGATTCTAGGCGCGACCTGTCTGCTGGGAGGCGGCGTGATCAAGCGCACGGAAAGCGCGCAGGCCACCGTGCCCACCCAGGTGCTCGGCCTGTTCAGCCCCGAATTCCGCACCTTGCAGCGCCGTCATCCCAAGACCGGAGCCGCGGTCGCCACCTTGCTGGCCCGGCACTTTGCCCAGCGTCTCACCGAGACGCGAAAACTGCTCATCGAAGAGAGCGGCTCCATCGAGACGGCCACCTGGCTGGCACAGGCTGCACGCAGCGCGGCCGAACACGCCGATCCGCCACCAGGCTGGTAGCCACTCTTTCCAACGGGTCCGTTGCGACCCCTATCGCGCATGAAGAAAGGAGCCCAACTGGAGCTCTCCATCGAGAAATTCGCCGACCGCGGTAAATCCCTGTCCCGCGTGGATGGATACGTGGTGTTTGTCCCAGGGGGTGTCCCGGGCGATGTGGTGCGCGGCACCCTGATCCGAAAGCGCAAATCCTTCGGGGAGGCCCGTATCGATGAGGTGCTGACGCCGAGCCCGCTGCGAACCGATCCACGCTGCCGATACTTTGGCACATGCGGCGGATGCAAATGGCAGCACGTGCAGTACGAGGCGCAGCTCGAGGCCAAGACCCAGAGTGTACGGGAGGCGCTTGAGCACGAGGGCGGACTGACCGGCATCACCATGCGGCCGACGCTCGGCTCCGAGCAGATCTACGAGTACCGCAACAAGATGGAGTTCTCCTTCAGCGCCGAACGGTGGCTGACCAAGGAGGAGATCGCCAGTGGCGAACCGTTCAATCTGCAGTTTGCCCTTGGCCTGCACGCCCCGGGCTATTTCAACAAGGTGATCGACCTGGAGGAGTGCCACCTGCAGTCGGGCCTGAGCGCCCGGCTGGTAAATGCAGTTCGCGGCTTCGCACAGGAGCGCGGCTGGAAGCCCTGGCATATTCGAAAGCATACCGGCTATCTGCGACACCTGGTCATCCGGCAGGCGGGCAACACGGATGAGCTACTCGTCAACCTCGTAACGAACCGGTACGACGCCGAGCGCATGGTCGAATTCGGGGCGTGGCTGCAGGAGGAGTTTCCACAGGTGACCACGTTCGTCAACGCCGTCAATTCTGGCGTGGCCCAAACGGCGTTCGGGGAGGAGATCCACGCCGTGTTTGGCCCCGGGGTCTATCATGACATGATCGGGGGTCTCACATTCGAGATCGCACCGAACGCCTTCTTCCAGACCAACACAAAGCAGGCAGAAACCCTGTACAAGGTGGCCCTGGAGGCCGGCGACCTGACGCCGGAGGATCACCTGTATGACCTGTACTGCGGTGCAGGCTCCATCAGCCTCTTTGTAGCCCCTCACGTCAAGCACGTGATCGGCGTTGAACTGGTCGAGGATGCCGTCGTGAATGCCCGCGCCAACGCGAAGGCCAACGGGATCGAGAACGTCACGTTCGAATCGGGCGACATGCTCAAGCTGCTCACGCCCGAGTTTGTGCGCAAGCACGGAAAGCCGGATGTGATGATTGTCGATCCACCACGCGCCGGCATCCACCCCAAGGTGGTCAAGCAGATTGCTCAGGTCCGTCCGGAGCGCCTGGTGTACGTGAGTTGCAACCCCCGCACGCAGGCCCGGGACATCGCCCTGCTCGGAGATGCCTACCGCGCCGAGTGGTCCCAACCCGTCGATCTCTTCCCCCACACCCACCACATAGAGAATGTGGTCCGGCTGACTGCCAATGGCTGATCGACGCCCCGTTTTCGTCACCGGCGGCACGGGGTTCGTCGGAAGCCATCTCGTGGAGGCCCTGCGAGCCCGCGGGTATGAGGAGATCCGTTGCCTGGTGCGCAACAAACCGGGCTGGCTGGAGCACATCGCCCACACGCCGGTGCGCGGAGACCTGACGCACGGTCCGACCCTGGCGCAGGCCATGCAAGGTTGCAGCGTGGTCTTCCACGTGGCCGGCCGCACGCGGGCGCGAACCTGGGAGGAATTCGAGGCGGCCAACATAACGGGCACGACCAATCTGTTGGAGGCAGCCGCCACACTGGACCAGCCGCCCCGCATCCAGATCGTCAGCAGCCTGGCCGCCGTCGGCGACGTGGCGGCGGACATCGCGGACGAGTCCACTCCGCTCAATCCCGTGTCGCAATACGGGCGCAGCAAGGCCCTGATGGAGGTCGCCATCGAGCCCTGGCGGCAGCAACTGGACCTCAGCGTGGTTCGGCCGCCGGCCGTCTACGGGCCACGCGACTCCGACATCTTTACCGTTTTCCAGGCTGCTTCCCGCCGGCTGTTCGCCGTGGTAGGCGGCGCCAAGGGGCCCGCCATGACCCTGGTCCACGTACGGGATCTGGTTCGGGGCATGATCGATGCCGCAGAGACTGCCGAAACGCGGAATCAGACCTACTTCCTCGGAGCGGACCCGCCGTACAGTTGGGATCAGGTCCGGGATGCCGCAGCACAGGCCCTGGGGCGCCGCGTCGCGACGCTCCGCATTCCTCGCCCGCTCATCGTTCCAGTCGGCACGATGGTGGAGAAAGTCGGGGGCCTCTTCGGCGCATACCCTCCGCTGAATCGGGAGAAGGCGCTCGAAATACGGGACGCCTGCATCATGTGCACCTCCGGGGCGGCACACCGTGATTTTGCCTACCAGGCGTCGGTGCCGCTTCAGGAAGGCTTCGACGAAACTGTTACTTGGTATCGGGCACACGGCTGGCTGTGACGCCCGACCAAAGGGGGGAATCAAAGCCCAAACCGCATCGTTCACGCTGGAATTGACCAACTCCCAGGCGTGCACACCCTCGCGCCTTCCTGCACCTCACCCGCTCAGACTTCCGCCACTAGTGAGCAACCTCGGATTCAACACCGGCTACATTGAAGACCTGTACCGGCAGTACCTGGAAGACCCGAACAGCGTCAGCGAAAGCTGGCGAGACTTCTTCCAGGACTACAACCCAGGAGAAGAGTTTGTAGCGGCAACGCCCGCCCAGCCCGCGACCGCCCCGGCTCAGACGCCGACTGCGACGGCCACGCAGGCCCCGACCGGCCGGGGGGACGGTGCCACGGCGGCAGCCGACCTGCAGGAAGGTGCAGAGGCCAAGGCCATCCGTGGCCCGGCCGCCAAAATCGTCGAGAACATGGAGGCCAGCCTCCAGGTCCCGACGGCCACCTCGGTACGCTCGGTTCCGGTCAAACTGCTGGCCGAGAACCGCCAGCTGATAAATGCCCACCAGCGCGATGTGGGCGGCAACAAGGTGTCCTATACGCACCTGATCGCGTACGCGATCGTCAAGGGCATTGCCGCCTTCCCGAACATGAATACCACGTTCCGTCAGCAGAACGGAACGCCCGAACATGTCATCCCCGGATCGGTCAACCTGGGACTGGCCATCGATGTCGAGCGCCGAGGCCGACGCAGTCTCCTGGTGCCCAACATCAAGGGTGCTGACGGCCTCAGCTTCCGCGAGTTTTTGGGTCACTACAATGACCTCGTGCGCCGTGCCCGCGACAACAAGCTCGAGATCGCGGATTTCATGGGCACGACCGCATCGATCACGAACCCGGGCATGATCGGTACGGCGCTCTCGGTGCCCCGCCTCATGCAGGGCCAGGGCCTGATTGTCGGTGTCGGCTCAATCGGTTACCCCACGGAGTACCACGCCTTCCCGCCAGAGGTCATCGCGCGGACCGGCATCTCCCAGGTGATGAGCATCACCTCGACCTACGACCACCGCGTCATCCAGGGCGCCGAGAGCGGGGCGTTCCTGAAGCACGTGGAAGAGCTCCTGACCGGGCACCACAGCTACTACGAGGAGATTTTCCAGAGCCTGGGGATCCCGTACCAGCCGTATGTCGGTGCCGTGGACTCCACTCCCATGGTGGGTGGACAACGCGCCGACGAGCTGGACATGGTGCGCAAGCAGGCCAAGGTGCTGCAGCTGATCCGCGCCTATCGGGTACGGGGGCACCTGCAGGCGGATGTGAATCCGCTGGGCTACAACTGGCGCTACCATCCGGAACTGGATCCCAAGGAGTACGGACTGACCATCTGGGATCTGGACCGCGAGTTCGTCACAGGCGGCCTCGCGGGGCACGACATGCTGCCGCTCCGGGACATCCTGGAAATCCTGCGGCAGACCTACACCCGCAAGGTGGGTGTCGAGTTCATGCACATCTCGGATCCACAGGAGAAGCGCTGGCTGGTTGAACGCATCGAGCCCGTGCGTGGTGTCGAGCCGATCTCGGAGACGGCGAAGAAGCGCATGCTGGAGAAGCTCAACGGAGCGGAGGCGTTTGAGAACTTCCTGCACACCAAGTATATCGGTCACAAACGATTCAGCCTGGAGGGCTCCGAGACGGTCATTCCCATGCTGGACATGATCCTGTCGGATGCGGCCAACCAGGAGACGGCCGAAGTGGTGATCGGCATGGCCCACCGCGGGCGCCTGAATGTGCTCGCGAACATCCTGAACAAGCCCTACGAGGTCATTTTCTCGGAGTTCGAGGGCAACATCGATCCGAATACGACGCAGGGCTCGGGCGATGTGAAATACCACCTCGGCGCGCGGGACGAGCACGAGTCGCCCTCCGGGTCGAAAGTGAAGGTGACGCTGGCCTCCAACCCCAGCCACCTGGAGGCCGTCAATCCTGTCGTTGAGGGCATGGCGCGCGCCAAGCAGGAGGCCATTCGGGACGAACGTGGTGACTCCGAGCGCCGCGACTATCACGATGCCGTGCTGCCGATTCTGATTCACGGCGATGCGGCCTTCGCCGGCCAGGGCGTGGTCGGAGAGACCCTGCACCTGTCGCAGCTCCCCGGTTACGAGACCGGCGGAACGGTGCACATCGTCATCAACAACCAGATCGGATTTACCACAGGGCCCGAGTCCGCGCGGTCTTCCACATACGCGAGCGACATCGCCCGCATGATCCAGGCGCCCATCTTCCACGTCAATGGCGACGATCCGGAAGCGTGCGTGCGGGTGGCCCGCCTGGCCCTGGACTTCCGGCAGGTGTTCAACAAGGACGTGGTCATCGACCTCCTGTGCTACCGCGTGCGCGGGCACAACGAGGGTGACGAGCCGACCTATACCCAGCCGCTTCTCTACAAGAAGATTGAGGCCAAGCGCTCGGTGCGCAAGCTGTACACGGAGCTGCTGCTCCGCCGCGGCGACATGAGCCCCGAAGAGGCAGAGCAGGTCCTGGAGGATTACCGCAATCGCCTGAACGATGCGTTTACGCGGACCAAAGAGGTCACGGCAGAAGAGCCTGCACCGCCGCCGCGAGCACCGCTAAGGTCCAACGAGCCCGAGGGTCCGGTCAAGATTGAGACCGCTGCCTCCCAGGATTTGATCGATGCGGTCATCAAGTCCCTGATGACATTTCCGGAGGGCTTCAACGTGCACAAGAAGCTGCTTCGCCAGTTTCAGCGGCGCGAGAAGCTGTACCACGACGAGCGCAAGGTCGATTGGGGTTTTGCGGAGGCACTGGCCTTCGGCACCATCCTCGCCGAGGGTCGCCACGTGCGTCTCAGCGGGCAGGATTCCCGGCGAGGCACGTTTTCGCACCGTCACGGCGTGGTCTACGACCAGGAGAACGCCGACGAGTACATCCCGCTCAACCACGTGGCGGAGAAACAGGGCCGGCTGTACATCTACGACAGCCTGCTGTCGGAGTACGCCGTCACCGGTTTCGAGTATGGCTATTCCGTGGCCTCGCCCGATTCACTGGTAATCTGGGAGGCCCAGTTCGGCGACTTCGCCAACGGTGCCCAGATCATCTTTGACCAGTTCCTGTCGGCAGCCGGCGAGAAATGGGGGCAGGAAAGCTCGCTCGTCCTACTGCTGCCGCATGGGTACGAGGGACAGGGACCCGAGCACTCTTCCGCGCGCCTGGAGCGCTTCCTGCAGCTGTGTGCCGAGGGCAACATGCAGGTCTGCAACATCACCACGCCTGCAAACATCTTCCACGCGCTGCGTCGGCAGGTGCATTCAGAGAAGAAGCTGCCTCTGGTAGTAATGTCGCCCAAGAGTCTGCTGCGCCACCCGCTGGCGGTCTCCGACCCGGCCGACTTTACGGAGAGCGCATTCCGGCCGGTGATTCCGGCTGATGTCGACGATCCATCCTCCGTGGAGCGCCTGGTCTTCTGCAGCGGGAAAGTGTACTACGACGCCCTTCAGAAGCTGAAAGAGACCGGAGCCCCCGTGGCGCTGGCCCGGGTCGAGGAGTTGTATCCGCTCGATCGCGCCGCGATCAGGGAGGAACTGTCGCGGTTCCCTTCAGCCAAGGTGATCTGGCTCCAGGAGGAACCCGCCAACATGGGCGCCTGGCAGTTCATCCGGTACCCGCTGGAGGAGCTGCTTGCCGAGGTGCGCGGAGACGACTGCGAGCGAATCGGCTACGCCGGTCGGCCGATGTCCGCATCGCCCGCTACCGGGTCGCATCACGTGCACGCGGTGGAGCAGGACGGGATTGTCGCGCGGGCACTTGGACTTGAGTCGGAGTAGCCGTCTTTCGGGAACGGCCGAGCCAGCCTCTACAAGGCGAAACAGACGAGGCGTGTCTGACGATCGTCCGCACACAGTCGCCTGCTGTTTGCCCCCAGTGCGTTTGCCCGCTCCACGGGAAGAACCAGCTCCTGGGTGTCGCCTGTAGCCAGGTCGAAACGAAAGGCCGTGCGATGGGGCATGCGCGCCTTGTGAGCACCCAGCATCCAGACCTGCTCGCCCCCGCTGCTCATGTGAGAGACCAGAAGATTGGTCGGGTACGCACTCAACCCTGCCGTGACGGGCGATTGCCTCATACCTGCACCGACTTCTGCGGAATCGGCCTGCGCCGGCAGTCCGGCCAGCCGGTGCACGCTCGAGGCACTTCCCGCGTGCACTTCCGTGCGATTCAGAAACCGGTACTGAACGACCAGAGCACCTGAGGGCGCGACGTCGAAAAAGATGCTGCTCCAGGGTCCCTTTCGCGGGGGGTGTATGGGTTGGAGCTCGACCTCCTGGCCGTCCCGGAGTTCGACAAAATGCGCCCCGAGGAGTCCCGATCGCACTACCACAGGATGACCTCCCCCGGAGATCGCCAAACCATTCGTAGGCCGAACCTCCGGGTTCAGCGAATGTGTGGCAATCCAGTTGAGGTCCTTGTCGAACTCGTGCATCCGGTCGGAGCCAACCTCGCCTTCCAGAACGAAGACGGAGGCATTGCTAACGCGAAGAAACCGTGGCCCCACCGCGAACTCGCCCGGACCAGCACCACGCTGCCCAACTCTCTTCAGGATCTGGCCATCCGGCGACACCTTGATCACCTGATGAAAGCCGCGGTCGGCGATATAGACGGTGCCGTCTTCGTCCACCTCAATCGCCTCAATCACCCCAAAGTCGGCTGATTCGGCGGAACCAAGCGCCCAAACGCGCTCGACCTGAACCGTCGGCTGGCCATCCTCGTCAGCACCGGAGTCGCCCGACGAGCAGGCTGTTGCCCCGAAGAGCAACAGCCCGCAAGCCAGGATCCAGGTGGTCAGGCGGCGAGGCACTAGATCACGCCTCCGTGACAGGTTTCATCGATGACCACGAACGCGTAGGCAAACTCGTCTCCCGCGCAGCAATCGCTGCAGTAGGATACCTCCTGCTGACCCAGAATGTTGTAGATGCCCAGATCTCCCCCGGAGCATGCATACAGATAGAGGCCGTCTTGCAGCCCGCCACAGTCACCCGCGGGTACGCGCGCTGTTGCGTCTGAAGAAATGTCCAGCACAAGAACGAGGGCCAAAGCAGAAAGAAGCAGTAGAACGACTCGCATGGGTAACCTCAGGGTTGGTGATAGTGTCCCGGAGATTAGCGCTATCATGTTCCGGTGGATGGCACTTTCGGTGGGAATTGAGTCCGCACTTTTGTCAGGAATTCTGATCCAGTGAGCGGGATAGCGCCTTCCGTCCAGCAGATTCGCTGGCATATCCGGCCCAGGCTGCGGCTTCGGATATACTGAGCCCACACTGGTTTCGCAGATCCACCAAGGCTCGCACCCGGATCATCTGCAAGTACTCCTTGGGGTACTTGCCCACATACCGCCTGAATCTTCCGGGTACTCCGCGACCTGAACGAGTGCTGCGAATTGCACTGCTGATCGTGCAGTGTTCACTCCAGACATGGGCATTCAGGTAGATCAGAAGCTCCTGCACATCCGCCGGCCATGAAACCTCCGGCAAGTGGATCAGGTCGTCCTCAATATCCCGCAAGACTGCGCGGGGATCGTTGATTCGCTCCAACCATGCTCGGACCGCAGGAGTCACAGCCCGCTCGACTCTCCGTAAACCCAGATCCTCGATGCTGGAGAGCAGCGTATTCAGGCTATCACCCTTATACGCCAGGCCGGAGACTATTCCTGCCTGCCAAAGCGACAACGTGGGGAGAGACAGCTGTGCCGTGTACAGGAGAATGCGTGTATCGGGCCGGAAGCGCCCGGCTATTTCCTCCAGCTCCTCCGTCGCCATGCTTGTGATTCGACCGCCGGGTAGATTGGGAAGTCGAACGTCCAGGACGACTATGTCCGGCTCCTGGTCTGCGGATATTCCGTTCCGCGTAAAGGCAGGGTCCAGGAGAACAATTTTGCCTGACTTTGCTGCCAGCAGCGACAGGGTTTCGTGGACGGCCGGATGGTCGTCCGCCACCAATACGCTGAGGGGCAGGCGCATCGTCGGTACTTGTGATCCAGGACTTCACCATGGAACACGTAGAATCGCGGCGACCTACGACACGGGCCGAGGTTTGAACTGCCACCGCGCGGAATCTGCCGCCATAAGAAAAGGGGTGCCACCCAAGGTGACACCCCTTTTTCAATCTATGCGGAGCCGTAGCTCCTGCCGATGCGCCTAGTAGTAGCGATTCCGCTTGCGTGCGTTCCGAAGCGCCTTCTGGCGTGCGAGGCGACGCTCCTCGGATGGCTTGGTATATGCCATGTTGGAACGGTAGATGCGAAGCACTCGGCTGCGGTTCACAGCGCGCTTGAAACGACGGAGGGCGCGATCAATCGACTCGTTGTCGCGGACTTTTATTCCTACGGCCACAGGTTCTGAATCAGCAAAAGGGTTGGTGGAGCCTTTCAATGTAGGCGTATCGACCCGCTTTGTCAACTCGAAAGCCTGGCCCGCGGAACTCAGCCTGCGGCGTGATTGAGCAGCACCTTGGCAGCAACGGCTCTCACGCGCTCAGAAGATTCGGCGTCAGCGACTTCCATAAGACGGGAAATCGTGGCCTCTTCGCCGATTGCGTTCAATGCGGCCAGTGCGAGCAGACGCTCCTCAACGGAATCCGAAGCTTCGAAGCGGCCCATGATCTCAAACGCTGCGTCGTCAAAGTTGACGAATTGATCATAGTTCTCCGCGAAGAAGATGATGTGCTGGAAGGCCTCATGGCGCACCTGATCAATGTCGGACTGGGCTGACTCGACGAGCTGGGCCTCGAGCATATTCCACCACTGCTGATCCTTTTCGGCGTAGGCCTGTGCGAATGCAGTTGATGAGCCGACGAGGGCAACTAGAAGAGCGAGGCAGGCGCCCCGGCGAACGGTGTTAAGAATCTGCATTATGACCCTCCCCAGAGTTAGCAGATGATTTGGCAATTGGTAACAGACCCAGCTACGGGGCGACCGGCCACCGGTTACTGCAACGGGACGAACGGTCGGTAACGCACGGCGAACGGCCACCCGGTTGGGACAGGCGGTGGCCCAGGGGGCCTGCCGGTAGCTAGCTTTGGCGCCATGAACCAATTGGTCGTGGCCACAGGCAATCCGGGCAAACTCGCCGAGTTCAGGCAACTGCTCTTGGGGAGGGTGGAGCACATCCTGTCCTCAGCAGATGTTGCGGCCCCTGAGGTCGTGGAAGACCAACCAACGCTCGAAGGCAATGCGCTGAAGAAGGCTCGAACGCTGCACCGCTTCACGGGCCTCCCCGCTCTGGCAGACGATACGGGCCTCGAGGTCACCTCTCTTGATGGGCGGCCCGGAGTGTACTCGGCCCGCTACGCCGGCCCGGACTGCTCGCCTCAGGACAACATCCGCAAACTGCTTGGCGAGTTGGAGCATGCCTCCGACCGGAGCGCCCGCTTCCGCACCGCCATCGCACTTGTTTCGGACCAGGGCGAAACAGTCGTCGAAGGAATCTGCGCCGGCACCATTCTCAGGTCTCCCCTTGGAGAGGGCGGCTTCGGCTACGACCCGATCTTTCAACCTGACGGAGAGACGCTCACCTTTGCCCAATTGCCGGCTGAGCGCAAGAATGTCATCTCCCACAGGGGACGCGCCCTGCAGGCGCTCCTGGAGGCCATTCCATGGTAGCCCTGCTGCAGCGCGTCTCTCAGGCCTCGGTCGCCGTCTCGGGAGACGTGGTCGGAGAGATCGGGAAGGGCCTTCTCATCCTGCTGGGTGTGCATCGCACCGACACGGCTGCCGAAGTCGAGTGGCTGAGCCGCAAGTGCGCGAACCTGCGCATCTTTCCGGATGAGAACGGCTTGATGAACCGGAGTGTGGCCGATGTCGGAGGCGAAGTCCTGGTGGTGTCTCAGTTCACGCTGTACGGCAATACGCGAAAGGGCAATCGCCCATCGTTCGTCGAATCCGCGCCACCTGAAACGGCCGAACCGCTCTACCTGGCCTTCGCGCAGCGCATGGCGGAACACATCGGAAAGTCCGTGCCCACAGGCCGCTTCGGTGCAATGATGGATGTTCGACTTGTCAACGACGGCCCGGTGACGCTCTGGGTAGAACGGCGCGCCGAGCAGGGGTGACCGGACGGCCACCGAGCCCCCGTTAGGCAGTGATTGTCTCGGGCATGCTCACCAGCCCGACTGAAACCCTTTCGCCCCGACGCGTTCAGGGATGTCCCACCCACCTTGTGATGATGCGTCGACTGATCCCCCTCCTCCTCCTGGGGCTTGCCGCGTGTGCCCAACAGGCCCCGGAGCCCACTCCCACGCTCTTCCACTCCGGTGTGATCTACACCGTTGACGAGGACCAGCCGCAGGTCAGCGCCATGCTCGTCCAGGACGGCGTGATCACGGCCGTCGGCGAGACCGAGGAGCTGCGCGCCCAGGTCGATGACGCCGACGAGGTAGATCTCGGCGGTGCGGTGGTCATCCCCGGCCTGGTCGATTCCCATGCGCACGTTCGCAATCTCTCGACCATGCGCCTTTCGGCAGACCTGGTGGGCACTCAGAGTGTGCAGGAGATCATTGCTCGCCTCCAGGCGCATTCCGAGCGCGTTCCAGACGATGCGTGGCTGCTGGGCCGAGGCTGGGATCAGAATGATTGGGCCGTAACCGATTTTCCGACCCGTCTCGATCTGGATGACGCGTTTCCCGACCGGCCGGTGTGGCTGGAGCGCATCGATGGTCACGCGATGTGGGCCAACACCGCAGCCATGCGGGCAGCAGGATTTGAAACCATCGCCGAATCCGAGGACCCGCCCGGGGGAGTGATTCTGCGCGACGCGTCCGGGGCGCCGACCGGCGTCTTTATCGACAATGCTGAACACCTCGTCGGCGAGTACCAGCCCTCGTTTTCCGAGGAGGATTTGGAGCGTGGACTGGAGGCCGCGTTATCCGAAATGGCTCGGTTCGGGATCACCTCGGTTCACGAGGCCGGCGCGGACATGGCGTTCCTGGAGCGCGTCAAGCGATTCATTGATGAGGACCGATTCACCGCTCGCCTGTATGCGATGACGGAGCCGGGGCCGAGTTTTGAGCACTACTGCAACAACCACCTGATCGACTACGGTGACCGTCTCACGGTCCGTTCGGTCAAAATGTACCTGGACGGTGCCCTGGGCAGTCGCGGGGCCGCCCTGCTGGAGGACTACGCCGACGATCCGGGCAACCGCGGCCTGCTCCGAACGACGCCTGCGGACTACGCCGTCCTTGTCCAGCAGGCTCTCGACTGTGGATACCAGATAAACAGCCACGCCATTGGCGATGCGGGCAACCGCCTGCTGCTCGACACCTACGAGCAGGCCGGCATCAGTCCGGACCAGCGCCACCGCAACGAACACGCGCAGGTCGTAGCCCCCGGTGACATCGAGCGTCACGCCCAGCTCGGCGTCATCGCTTCCATGCAGCCCACCCACGCCACCAGCGATATGTACTGGGCGGAGGATCGCGTCGGGCCCGGCCGCATCCGGGGAGCCTATGCATGGCGCACCATGCTGGATTCCGGCGTTCGTCTCGCCCTCGGCTCCGATTTCCCGGTGGAGCAAGTCGACCCGCTGCTGGGTTACTACGCAGCCGTAACCCGCCAGGACGCGGCAAGCTGGCCGGAAGGCGGATGGTATCCGGGCGAGGCCCTGAGCCGTGAGGAGGCCCTTCGCGGATTCACGATCGATGGGGCCTATGCCGCCTTCCAGGAGGACAAACTTGGTTCGCTGTCTCCCGGCAAGTGGGCCGACTTCGTCGTCCTGAGCGCCGACATCATGCGCCTGCCGGGCCCTGACATTCTGGACGCAGAGGTCCAGGCTACCTACGTCGGTGGAGAGGCAGTCTATCAGCGTTGACGGCCCCTTCTGAACATAGCCCGGCGCCGCTTCTGACGGACACGTTTGCGCGCTTCCACGACTACCTGCGCATCGCCCTCACGGAGCGGTGCAACCTGCGCTGCGTCTATTGCATGCCGGCCGCCGGCGTGCCACTCAAGCCTCGAGCCGACATGCTCACGTTTGAGGAGATCGAACGCCTGGCCCGGTTCTTCGCCGAGCGCGGCGTTCGCAAGATCCGGCTGACCGGCGGCGAGCCGCTGGTGCGCAAGGACGCGGTGGAGCTGGTCCGCATGCTGGCTGCGCTGCCAGGCATCGAGACGCTAGCCATGACCACAAACGGCCTGCTGCTCGAACAGAAACTCCCTGACCTCAAGGACGCGGGCCTGACCCACCTCAACATCTCTCTGGACACGCTGCGCGAGGATCGATTCCGTGAGATGACCCGGCGACCAGGCCTGGACCGCGTATTGGGTGCCATCGACGCGGCGCTGGCCCACGGCTATTCCGGCACCAAGGTGAATTGCGTGGTGCTACGCGGCAGCAATGAGGACGAGCTGCTCGACTTCGCTGCCATGTCCATCGACCGGCCACTCGGTATGCGCTTCATCGAGTACATGCCTTTCTCCGGCAACGGGTGGGATTCCGGCGAGCTGGTTCCGTATGCGGAGATGCTGGAGCGGGTGCGAGACCGGTGGCCTCGGCTGGAGCCCATCGCCCGTGGGGCCAACGCAGTCAGCACAGATTGGCGCATTCCCGGGGCGCGTGGCACCGTGGGCTTCATCAGTTCGATGACGGACAAGTTCTGCGGCTCGTGCAATCGAATTCGTCTCACGGCCGATGGACGGTTACGCAACTGCCTGTTTGGCCAGGATGGAGTCAGCTTGCGCGATGCGCTGCGAGCCGGTGCGACGGACGCGGAACTGGAGCAGCTCGTCGCGAGCACGGTGCGTGCCAAGAAGGCCGCACACGCGGGCATGTTTGCGCTGGCCGACCGCCCAGATCGCCCCATGATTCTGATCGGAGGCTGACCTCTTGTGGTGCGCCGAATCACGTTGCCGCTCCCGACCCGTCCCGCTATCTTGAACGCCTTCCTTTCCGCCTGATTCATGGACACCCCGGACGCCCCGATTCTGACTCACCTGGACCCCGAGGGTGGGGTTCACATGGTCGACACTTCCTCCAAATCCGATACCGTGCGCACGGCGGTGGCTGAGGGCAAGGTGCTGCTGGGTGCCGATGCATTTGAGGCAGTCAAGGAGCAGCGCATCCGGAAGGGCGACGTGATTTCAACGGCCCAGCTCGCCGGGATCATGGGGGCCAAGGAGACCAGTCGGCTCATTCCGCTCTGCCACGCGGTAAACCTGCGGGGCATCGATGTGGACCTGAGCCTGGACGAGGACACAGACTCGGTCACGATTCGTGCGTTCGCCAAGACTGTCGGCGCAACCGGCGTCGAGATGGAAGCCCTGACGGCCGTCTCCGTGGCCGCGCTCACCCTGTACGACATGTGCAAGTCGGTGAGCAAGGGCATCCGCATTCATGACATTCATCTGGTGGCCAAGACCGGCGGCCAGAGCGGCAATTACCGCAAGGACACCCCCTGACCATGGACGTAGTGTTTTCGGCCGGCGGCCTGCTCTTGATCGCGCTGATCCTGATCGGCGTGATGATTTTCCTGTACTTCATCCCGGTCGGGCTCTTTGTGACCGCCTACTTCTCCGGAGTGCGGCTCAAGCTCTTCAGAGATCTTGTGGGCATGCGCCTTCGCAAGGTGCCGCCGACCCAGATCGTGCGCCCTCTCATCACGGCGTACAAGGCGGGGATTTACCTGGACACCCCGCAGCTGGAGGCGCATTACCTGGCCGGGGGGCACGTGCAATCGGTCGTGAACGCGCTCATCTCGGCCGACAAGGCGAACATCGACCTGTCGTTTGAGCGGGCCACCGCCATTGATCTGGCTGGTCGCGACGTGTTCGAGGCCGTTCAGGTGTCTGTGAACCCGAAGGTGATTGAGACCCCGGCCGTGTCCGCAGTGGCCAAGGACGGCATTCAGGTGCGCGCCATTGCCCGCGTGACGGTGCGAGCCAACATCGAGCGACTCGTCGGTGGAGCCGGGGAAGAAACCATCATCGCCCGTGTCGGCGAGGGTATCGTATCGACGATTGGCTCGTCTGCGACCCATGCCGTGGTGCTCGAGAATCCGGACTCCATCTCGAAGGTGGTACTGGCCAAGGGGCTCGACTCCGGCACGGCATTCGAGATTCTGTCCATCGACATCGCAGACGTGGATGTCGGCGAGAACATCGGAGCCAAGCTGCAGACCGATCAGGCCGACGCCGACCTGAAGATCGCACGCGCCAAAGCGGAAGAGCGTCGCGCCGCCGCCGTGGCCGCCGAGCAGGAGATGCGTGCCTCCGTCCAGGAAGCCCGCGCCAAAGTGGTCTTGGCCGAGGCCGAGATCCCGAAGGCCATCTCCCAGGCGTTTCTCGACGGCAATCTGGGTGTAATGGACTACTACAATCTCAAGAACATCCAGGCCGATACGAACATGCGTACGTCCATCGGCCGCACGGAAGAAGACCAGTCAGAGGAATAGCATGTCGATCGCCAAAGTCATCGAAGTGATCGCAGAAGGCTCCACCATCGAGCAGGCCCTGGAGGCTGCTGTCGCTGAAGCGGGGAAGTCCGTTCGCGGAATCCGAAGCGTGTACGCCAAGAACATTCAGGGCCGGGTACGCGACGGCAAGATTGTCGAGTATCGCGTCAACGCAAAGGTCACGTTCGTCGTCGACTAGACCGTCTGGACGTCTGTCCAGAAGTCCGAGACTAGCCCTATGACGGCAACCCTCACATCGTTCGCCGTCCTGGGAGCGGTCACCACAGCGCAGCAGATCGCCGGCCGGTGCCTGGAATCCATGGAGGGGGCAGACCCCGAACTGGTGGCGGAAGAGACGCTGGCGCTCCTGTCTGTCACCACGGCCAGGACGCTGCGCGAACATGCTCTGGTTGCCGAGACTCTGGCTCAACTACCACTCACCTACCGCGACTACGTGGTGGGAGGTGCCGTGCTGTCGGCTGAAGATCAATCGGAGGCGATTCTGAGCGCCGAGACCGCCTCCTACGAACGATTGGGTCGCAAGCTCTCGTTCTATGAAGCACACTTCCCTCCGGGAAAACTGCCCGGCCCGCGCGCGCTCAAAGACAAGATGGAACTGTGGATGGGGCGCATATCGCCCCCGGGGCTGCCGGAGTCTCCCAGGAAGCGCATGGAAAAGCTGCAGCTGGTAAGCGTGGTCGAAACCCACCTCAAGCTGGTGCGCGCCTTCGCCGAGCAGGACCGGGCATAGGGACCATCAAGGACCTGCGGGCCGCGCCCCCGCCTACTCGCCCTCCAAATGCCGGATGCGCAGCAGCTCAAGGCGGTTGGCCGTCGCCTCCAGCACCGTGAAGCGGAAACCATCTTCGTCGAACTCCTCCCGCATCGCCGGAATCGTGCCCAGTCTGGATAGCAGGTATCCGGACACGGTTTCGTAGTCGCCCGGCGGCAGCTTCCAGCCCATTTTTGCTTCCAACTCGTCGAGCTCCAGCCTGGCCGAGGCGACGATGGTGCGTTCGTCCAACTGCCGGATGATCTCCGTCTCGGTGTCGAATTCGTCCTGGATATCGCCGAACAACTCTTCCAGCAGATCTTCGGCAGTGACCAGTCCGGCCGTTCCGCCGTACTCGTCGATCACAATCGCAATGGACGTTTTCGCCTCGAGGAAATCCCGCAGCTGGTCCTTCGAGAGTTTCGTTTCCGGGATGAAGGTCGGCTCCCGCAGCATCTCCTGCAACGAAGCAGGATCGCTGAAGAGATCGTAGGCAAAGACCACCCCGACCACGTTGTCGATGTTCTCGCGATAGACGGGCAGCTTCGAATGTCCGGTGCGCACGAACTCGCCCATCAGCTCCTCGATCGGCGTGTTCTCCTCCACGGCTGCAATTTCCGTACGGGGCACCATGGACTCCTTTACCCGGATTGAGCCCATCGCAAACACGTTGGACAACAGCGCCGTCTCCTCCTCGTCCAGATCCAGCTCGCCGGACAGCTTGCTCTCTTCAATCATCAACTCGAAGTCCCGCCGGATGAATCGGGACAGCGTGTCTCCGTCCCCTTTCGCGAACCGGATGATCATGCCGGCCGCGAGGCCCGCGACTTTGATGAACGGCAGAAGCACGATGTAGGTGATGCGCAGTGGCAGTGCCAGGGCAAAGACGGCCTGGCTGGCTACCTCCCGCATCAGACTCTTCGGAATGATCTCGCCGACGACCAGCACCACGGCCGAGCCGATCAGCGTCTGAACCATGAGCACGAGCACGTCGGAGGCCTGCTCGGAGACGCCCATGGTCTGCGTGAACAGCTCCGAGAGCGGCGGCTCCAGAAAGAGCGCCAACAGCGTGGAGTAGGTGACCAGCGCCAGGTTGTTGCCCACAAGGGTGGTGGTGAGCAACGTCGATGGATCCTTGAGGAAGCGCTGGACCAGCGGGCCTGAGAAACCGGAACGCCGGGCCACCACTTCCACGCGCAGCCGGTTGGCCGTAACGAATGCGATCTCGGATCCCGAGAAGAAGGCGCTCAGCGCCAGCGTCACCACGATCAGGATCACATACAGCACTAACGGCCCTGGAACGTGGGTTTTCTGCGTTCAAGAAACGCCGACACCCCTTCGGTGAGGTCTTCGGTGTCGAACGTGCGGCCAAACAGCTCGGCCTCCATCTGAAGGCCGTCCGACAACCGCTGATCCGCAGCGAGCGCAGCTTCCAGGGAGAGCTTCACGCCGATGGGCGCCTGCCGCGCGATCACTGCAGCCATCTCCCGCGCCGCAGCCAACGCCTGACCCGGCTCAACCAGCTTGTTCACCAGGCCGATCTCATGCGCACGCTCTGCCGTGATGTGCGCTCCGGTCGTCAGAAGCTCCATGGCATGTCCGAGTCCGACAATACGTGGCAGGCGCTGTGTGCCGCCATAGCCGCACATGAGCCCCAGTCCGACTTCAGGCTGCCCCAAACGCGCATTCGAAGAGGCCACACGCATGTGACACGCAATCGCGATTTCACACCCACCACCTAGCGCAAAGCCGTTGATGGCCGCAATGACCGGCTTGCCGAGGTTCTCGATCTTGCCAAACACCTCCTGGCCGCGAAGTGCAAAGCCCGTAGCGGTCTGTGCGTCCAGCCGCGTGAACTGCGTGATGTCGGCGCCTGCCACGAAGGCCTTCTCGCCGGCGCCGGTCAGCACGACTGCGCGCACCGCATCGTTTGTGGCCAGGGCAGTGAAACAGGCATCGAGGTCATCCAGAACCTGCGCATTCAGCGCATTCAGCTTGTCCGGACGATTGATGGTGACGACGGCAATGCCGTCTTCGATCTCCAGGAGGAGCGTCTCGAAATCCATTCAGTCGGGGGAGGAAGAGGTCAGGCGCCCTCGCGGGTGCGATCCGCGCTACTGGTAGAGGACGTGGGCGCCTCAAACGTATCAAGATCCGAAAGAAGATCGGTCGGCGAGGCGAATACCGCCTCAAGTTCTTCAACGGACGCCTGGGTCTCCTCGACCTCGCTGAGCAGTGTATCCAGCTGGAAGGAGATCTCCTCGGGATTGCGCAGCGTCAGCGACTGCTCGTGGATGTAGAGCACCACATCCTCGATGGTCTCCATCTGCGCCTCGATGATTTCGAGGTTCTCCTGTCCCTTCTTGGACCGCTCCAGACGCTGCTCAAGGATGCGCATGCGACGCATTTTGATCGCCCGGACCCGGTCCGAGTCATCCTCCATGTCCTCGCGCAGCGTCTCGATGGCGCGCACCACCTCCGTTTCTGTTGTGGAGTGCGCGGTGAGTTCGTAGCGCTCTTTCTGGTAGAGCAGATTGAGGTACGAATCCAGCAGCGAGTTCACCTTCTTGAGGTGACTGTCCAGCATGCCCTGCGACGCGTAGCTGAGCTTGCGATAGTTGGAGCGGATCTCCTTCTCCAGCTTGCGCAGCCGCGCGTAGCGCCGCTGGCTGTGCTTGGTCAGATGCTGGAAGATTTCCTTCTGGCTCGGCGGCTTGGCGTGCTCAGCCGCGCGCCGCGACTTCACCGCCCGCCGGAACCGCTCCTGCCGGGGCATCCACCCCAGGTACATGAGCTCGATGGCCGCCGCAAACAGGAGAATCGTCTCAAAAAGCGGACTCCCCGGTGCAAACGAGCTCACCGCAAATGCCGACAACATGCCCACGATCAGGAACGTCAGGTTCCAGGGGTGAAGGAATGCTTCCTTGCTATAGTTCAACTGAACATCCGTCATAAACAGTCCGCGCCGTTGGGGAGGGCGCGCGGGCTTCAGGGTTTCATCCGGCCGATGGTCTTTTCCGGGAGTGGGCTCGGGGGCTTCTTCTCGGTGGACTGCGCGGGTGTGGCCGCGGCTGTCTTTTCGGGCGATGGGCTCGCGGCCTGCTCACGCAACTGGCGCACCAGGTCGGCCGCGCGTGCCTTGCGCAGGGCCTCCTCATCCGCCATGTCGCGGGCCACTTCAGCCGCACGGTCCTGCGCCACGGATTCCAGCGCCACGTCGAGCTTGGCCTCGTTGCGCGCGGTTTCCATGGCCAGATCCCGCACAAGCGCATCGTGCTTGTCCAGCGCGTCCAGCGGCTCGGTCACCCGGGTGACCGCATCCGTCAGCTTCTTCTGCGACTCCAGACTGCGAACGGCCTGCTTCAGCTTGCGAAGCGAACGCAGGTGTTCCTTCTCAGCCTCCTTCAGTCGCTGATATTCTTCTGGCGTCACCGGCGTCAGTCAGTCTTGGACCGCTGCTTGCCGATGGTCTTGGCGCCCGCCTCGGCTTCGGCCTCGGGGACTTCCAGCTGCGGTTCGCCCTGGGCATTGCTCGTATCGCCCACGCCCATTTCCAGCTTGAACTGTTTGACCAGCTCGGCCGCGCGGATAGCTTGGGCGTCCTCCTCGATCTGCATGGCCTGCGTATCGATGGAGTCCAGGGCCATTTCCATGCGCGCCTCGTTCTTGGCCGTCTGCTCCTGGATCCGGTTGATCATCTCGTCGTGCGTCTGATCGACACCGGTCACTTCGAAGCTCTCGAGCGTATCGGCGACCTTGGCCTGCCACTTGGCCCGCTCGTGGGCGCGCAGGGCCTCCTTGGCCTCGGCAATCTTGCGCTCCTTCTCGCGCATGAACGCCTTCTTGACCTGCAGCGCCTTGTCGTAGGCCGCCGACGCGTAGGTCAGCTGCTCCTGCGTGCGCTGCATGCTTTCCTGCGTGTTCTGCAGACGCAGGGCGTACTTCTCGGCGATGTCGTCGCGGCCGGCCTGGATGCCTGCCTTGATCTTGGCCGTCAGGTCGGCGACTTCCGACTGGTACTTCTTGTGTTCCTTCTGGAGCAGCATCACGTTGGCCTTCACCGTCGCGATGTTCTCGTTCATCTTCGGGACCTGATCATTCAGTTCCCGGATGTTCTGCTCGAGGATGAGTTTGGGGTCTTCAAGCGATGAAATCGCACCGCCGAAGATGGACTTCATCAGGCGCTTGAATCGTGACCAGATGGACATGTGCTCAACGTGGGTTTTTACGTGCGGGGGACCGCAAAATTCAATATACGGCCCGGAATCGGCGGATGGGGTTCCGAAGGAGGGTGAGCTCACACATAGCTCCACCCTCCGTCGGAATACCTCCCACGAACCAGGGCCTGGGGAGTCGGGCGCTCTTGCCCGAGGGTGAACGCTTGCCCCACTTCACGGGCCTGATCCGTCACGCGTGAGGGGTCCGATCCATGCAGTCGGGCGAGCGTCTCCCCGGCTCTTACGGGGTCTCCCACCTTTTTGTTGAGGGTGATGCCCGCAAACGGGTCTACAGCGTCCTCTTTCCGCATTCTTCCGGCTCCCATGCGTACGCCGGCCATGCCCAACTGGAATGCGTCGATGGCGGTTACGTAGCCATCCTCCGGCGCCGTCACATCTCCAACGGGAGCAATGCCCTCGCGCTCCCAGCACGCTTCCAGCGAGGCCGCATCGCCACCCTGCGCGGTCACCAGGGCCGCGAACCTGGAGAACGCCCTGCCATCTCTCAACGCCTCGCGCGCTTCCTCGGCTCCTTCTTCGGGCGATGGGCTCTTGCCGCCGATAGCCAGCATCTCTCCGGCCAGCACGCAGCTCAGCTCGGCTACGTCGGCCGGGCCGGCCCCTCGCAGCACATCCACGGACTCGGCGACTTCCAGCCAGTTGCCGATGGCATGTCCGAGCGGCTCTTCCATCGACGTCATCAGGGCCACGGTCTGGCAGCCACGGCTGTTGCCTACATTGGCCAGTGCTTCTGCCAACTCCTGCGCCTGCTCCTCAGTCTTCATGAAAGCGCCGTTGCCGACTTTGACGTCGAGCACGAGTCCGTCCAGCCCCTCTGCAAGCTTCTTGCTCATGATCGACGCGGCGATGAACGGGATGAACTCGACGGTGGCCGTGACATCGCGCAAGGCGTAGAGGCGCTTGTCGGCTGGTGCGATCTCGGCCGTCTGGCCGATCATGGCCACGTTCAGGTCCGCCAACTGCTCTTTCATCCTGGCGATGGACAAGTCCGTACGGAATCCCGGTATGGACTCCAGCTTGTCCAGCGTGCCGCCGGAGTGCCCCAGGCCGCGCCCGGAAATCATGGGCACGTTCACGCCCAGGCAAGCCACCAGCGGCGCAAGGATCAGGGAAATTTTGTCACCAACGCCGCCCGTCGAGTGCTTGTCCACCTTCGCGCCAGGGATGGCAGACAGGTCCAGTACCTCCCCCGAACGCAGCATGGCCTCCACCAGGGTCTCGGTCTCATCGCCCGTCATGCCTTTCAGAAACGCGGCCATCAGGAACGCGCTCATCTGATAGTCCGGCACCTCGTCCCGCGTGTAGGCCAGGACCAGTTCGCGCAGGGCCGGCGCCGGGATGGAGCCGCCCTCACGCTTCAGGCGAATGATTTCGAGTGGGGTCATGCAGGTGGGTTTCGTAAAACCTGTTTCACACTTTACGAAACGTAGATTACGAAATGGGCTCGGCGAGGCCGGGGTAATGGAAGCAGAAAGGGGCGACCCGCCCAAGCGAATCGCCCCTCCAAAGCCTGAATCGGCGGCAGCTTACTTCTTGCCGTAGCGCCGTCTGAACTTCTCGACGCGGCCAGCGGTGTCCACGTACTGACGCTTACCCGTGTAGAACGGGTGGTTCGTGGAGTCGACCTCCGACTTGTACTCGTCGCCGCCCATGGTGGAGCGGGTCTTGAAGCTGGTTCCGTCGGCCAGCTGCACCGTAATGAACTTGTAATCCGGGTGCGTGTCCTTCTTCATGATCTCAGTGCGTGCACGTGGTTTGGCGTACACGTCTTTGGTTTTTGCAGAGCTTCAAAATGTATCGCGGCCAACCGGCTTCTGCAAGGCGGGTTCGCGTCTACGCGGGAAGTTCGCGTGCACGGCCGAGGTCTCATCGCACGGCCGCGGCGCACTCGCGGCCTCCCTACGCCACCTCCCAGGTATCCCCCGCGTTCAGGAGCGCCTTCAGTTCTCCCTTTCCGCGACGACCGGTCACATCTTTGATCTGCGCGTGCAACTGGTCCTCATAGGTGGGCCGCTCCACGCGATAGAACACGCCGAACGGCTGCGGCAGGACCGCATCGCGGAACATGCGTCCCACGATTCCGGCCAGCTCCACGCTGGTCTCGTCATAGACCACGCAGTCCGAGGCCGACCATTTGTCGCCCAGGTCCACGGCCTCGAGGTGGAAGCCTTCCAGCCTAAGTCCCTTGGTGCCGCCGGCGTAGGTCAGCGGTTTGCCGTGCTCAATGAAGATCGCCCGGTCTGACTTGGTGGCCTTCTCGGTGTACTCGAAGAAGGCGCCGTCATTGAAGATGTTGCAGTTCTGGTAGATCTCCAGGAAAGAGGTACCCCGGTGGGCGTGTGCCGCCTTGAGGTGCTTCTTCATGTGCTTGGGATCCCTGTCCATGGTGCGCGCCACGAACGTGGCATCCGCACCCAGCACCAGCGCCGTCGGATTGAACGGGTGGTCAATCGAACCGAACGGCGTGGATTTGGTCACCTTGCCGGTCTCCGACGTCGGGCTGTACTGCCCCTTGGTCAACCCGTAGATCTGGTTGTTGAACAGCAACAGCTGCACGTTGACGTTGCGCCGCATCAGGTGAATCAGGTGGTTGCCGCCGATGGACAGACCATCCCCATCGCCCGTGACAATCCACACATCCAGCTCCGGCCGTGAGGCCTTCAGGCCCGTGGCAATCGTCGGCGCGCGTCCGTGGATGGAGTGCATGCCGTACGTCTTCATGTAGTACGGAAAGCGGCTCGAGCAGCCGATGCCGCTGATGAACACCACGTTCTCCTTCGGCGTGTCGATCTCCGGCATGAGCCGCTGCACGGTGGCCAGGATGGCGTAGTCCCCGCACCCCGGGCACCAGCGCACGTCCTGGTCGCTGGTGAAGTCCGCGCGCGTCAGAACGGAAGCGCCGTCTCCACCCATTCCGGGCGGCAACTTGGCCTTCTTGCCGGGCGGGAGGTTGCCACCTGGCGGACGATTGGGGGTGCGCTTGCCCGCGGGCTGGCCACCCGGTTTCATTCCCGGAGGCAGCGTGGCCTTGCGCCCTGCCGGGGCACCGGGCGGCATGGTCGGTTGCCGCTTCTCGGATCCGGGAGGAAGCGTCGGTTTGCGCTTCTCCATGCCCGGAGGCAGCGTCGGCTTGCGGGGCTTCTTGTTCTCGTCAGCCATGCTTGATTCAGTTTCCGGCGAGCACCGATTCGACAAACGACACGAGCTCGCCCGCCTGGAAGGGGCGACCCTGGATTTTGGTGAAGGAGCGGAACGGCAGCAGATACCGGTCACGCAGCACGCGCACCAGCTGTCCGTTGTTGAGCTCGGGCACGATGACGTGCCTGTAGCGCTTCACCACGGACTCCAGGTCCAGCGGGAAGGGACAGACGTGGCGCAGATGCACAGAGCCGACGAAGTGACCCGCCGATCGCAAGCGATCTACCGCCGCCTCGATCGAGCCCCGCGTGGAGCCCCAGCCGAGCAGGAGCACATCGCCCTCCACTTCCCCGTATACGTCCAGCGGGGGCAGATCGCGCGCCACGCGCTCCACCTTCTCCGCCCGGATCTTGGTCATCAACTCGTGATTGGCGGGGTCGTAGGAGACGTTGCCGGTCTCGTCCTCTTTCTCCAGACCGCCGATGCGATGCTCGAGCCCCTTGGTGCCGGGCTTGGCCCACGGACGGGAGAGCGTCTCCTTGTCGCGCACATAGGGCAGGAAAACCTGCTCGCCGTTCACCTCGGCGTTGGTCTCTTTGGCAAAGCCCGGCTTGAAGGACGGCAGTTTGTCCGGGTCCGGGATGAGCCACGGAGCAGAGCCGTTGGCGAGATACCCGTCCGACAGCAGCATGACCGGCGTCATGTAGGTGACCGCGATGCGCGCCGCCTCGTACGCCGCCTCAAAACAGTCGCCGGGCGTGGACGGCGCCACAATCGGCATCGCCGAATCCCCATTGCGGCCGAACATGGCCTGGAGCAGATCACTCTGCTCGGTCTTGGTCGGCAAGCCGGTGGACGGTCCGCCCCGCTGCATGTTGACGATCACCATCGGCAACTCGGTGATCTGCGCGAGTCCGATCGCCTCCGCCTTCAGGGCCACGCCAGGCCCGGACGTTCCGGTTACAGCGAGCGAACCGCCAAACGCCGCACCGATCGTCGCGCCGACAGCCGCAATCTCATCCTCGGCCTGGAAGGTCATCACCCCGAAATGCTTGTACCGACTGAGCGTGTGCAGCAGGTCCGAAGCCGGCGTAATCGGGTACGATCCGTAGAACAGGGGAAGCCCGGATTCCACGGAGGCCGCCACCAACCCCATCGCCAGTGCATGCACGCCCTGGATGGCGCGATACCGCCCGGGTGCCAGCGATGCCGGATCCACTTCGAACCGAACCACAAACTGCTCGGTGGTCTCTCCGTAGTGGTAACCCTTCTTGAGCAGGTGCAGGTTCGCCGCCAGGATGTCCGGCTTCTTGGCAAACTTCTGGCTGATCCAGCGCTCCGCCGGCTCCGTGGGCCGCGAGTACAGCCACAGCGCCAGGCCCAGCGCGAACATGTTCTTGGAGCGGTCGATCTCCTTCTGGTTCAGCGGACTGTCCTTGAGCGCCTCGCGAGTGAGCTTGGTCAGCTCCACCCGGATGAGCTGGTATCCGTCCAGCGAGTCGTCCTCCAGCGGATTCGCGTCGTACCCGGCCAGGTCCAGCGAGCGTTTGTCGAACGCGCTGGTATTGACCAGCACCGAGCCGCCCTTGCGCACCCGGTCCAGATTGACCTTCAGGGCGGCCGGATTCATGGCCACCAGAAGATCGACTTCGTCTCCCGGTGTGCGGATATTGACAGACCCGAAGTGCAGCTGGAATCCACTGACTCCGTAGGTGGTGCCGGCGGGAGCGCGGATCTCCGCAGGGAAGTCTGGCAGGGTCGCGAGGTCGTTCATCGCATACGCCGTTGCCAGCGTGAACTGCGATCCCGTCAACTGCATGCCGTCTCCCGAATCGCCTGCGAACAGAATCGTGGCTTCGGGGATGGACTCGACGGTTTTCTGAGCCATGAACGCGGCCGGAGCTGCCTGTGCCGCCCCGGATTGGTTTGGAGATCGTCGGGATTGCCGCTGATGATAGCGGTTCTCCGGTTACAAAACGTAAACGACGCATTCCCGCCCCCGATCCGCACTGGTGCCCGAAAACACGCCAACCGTGCTTCAATGGCTGCGATTCCTGCGCTGGCCGAACCTCGCGATCATCGCGCTGACCATGGTGTTGGTGCGGTGGACGGGCATGGGGCCGCTCCTTGGCAATCCGGGCGTGTGGGGGGTCTCCCACCTCGCTTTCGCGGGCATGGTGCTGGCCACGCTGCTGATTGCGGCGGCCGGCTACGTGGCCAACGACATCGTCGACCGCGGCATCGACGAAATCAACAAACCCGGCCGCGTCTTCATCGGGCGAGCGATGCGCATTGAGCAGGCATGGAGCCTGACGGCCGGCCTGATCGTGGCTGCAGCTGTCTGCCTCCTGCCGCTGGTCCGGCAGGTCGGCTTCTACTGGTGGATGACGCTCTATCCGGTGTCCGCCGTGCTGCTGATCGCGTATGCGTTCAGACTCAAGTGCGTGCCGGTGGCCGGAAACGTGGTGGTGTCGCTGCTCTCGGCGTTCGTTCCGCTGCTCGTGCTGTCTGCCGACCGGCCGGCCCTGGCCGCGAGCAACCTGGCGCCCGGCACGGCTCTGATCTCCGGGTTCGCGCTGTTCGCGTTCCTGGCCTCGCTTTTCAGGGAGGTTGTGAAAGACCTGGAGGACGTCTCGGGCGATGAGGTCTTCGGCTGCCGCACGCTCGCCGTGATTGCTCGGGATCGCGCCAACCTTGTGGCGCAGGGGGCCGCGGTCATGTTGTTGGTCGCCGTGCTGGCGTTTTTGGTGATGTGGCCGCTCGGCGGCTGGCTGGCGTGGCTCATTGGTGTGGTCGGCGTGGGCATGCCAACCGGGGTGGCGCTCGTCCGGGTGCGCGCGGCCAGGATGCCGGCGGAGTATGCGCGGGTCAGCCTGCTCGCCAAGCTGACCATGTTGGGTGGTCTGCTGATGCTCCCTGCGCTCTCCGGGGCCGTCTGAACCGCGTTCTGGGGCGCTCTGCGTGGAACTGCGGTGCCCCGTTGAGCTTTAGGACGCTCACCCACCCACCCGAGCGACGCGCATGCAGAAGGACTTCTACGATCTCTTTCCCAACGAGCGGCCTGTCATCGGGGTAATCCACACGGGCCCGTCTCCCGGCGTGCCCGGATTCATCTGCGTCGACAGTTGTGTGGACCGCGCTTTTGCTGAAGCCGAGGCCTATGTCGAAGGTGGGGTCGACGGCATCATCATCGAAAACATGCACGACTTCCCGTGTGTGCATGAGCGGGAGATGGGGCCGGAGATCGCCGCGTTTATGACGCGCGTGGCCCGCGCGGTCAAGCGGCGTGCGAGCCGGCTGCCGGTCGGAATCCAGGTACTGTTCCAGGGCAATCGCACCGCGTTGGCCGTGGCGCTGGGCGCCGGATGCGACTTTGTGCGCGCCGAGGGATGGACCTATGCCCACATCTCAGACAAGGGCATGGCCGAGGCGTGCGCCGGCGAGAGCATCCGCTATCGCCACATGATCGGCGCCGACCACATTCCCATATTTACCGACGTGCAGAAGAAGCACGCGTCCCACGCCATCACCGGCGATCTCGACATCGGCGACGTGGCCTACGGTATGACGCTGCACCGATCGGATGCTGTAATCGTGACCGGCAGCCACACGGGTTCGGCCCCGGACCCCGAGGACCTGGTCGCCGTGCGGCACGCCACCGAACTGCCCATCCTGATTGGAAGCGGCCTCTCCACGGAGAATCTTGCCGAGTATGCCCCCTTTGCGGACGGATTCATTATCGGCTCCGCCATGAAGGAAAACGGTCACTGGGACGCGCCTGTTTGCGACACGGCCGTGGCGGAGATCATGGAAGCCGCACGCCGGGTCCGCGCGGAGGCACCCACCGCCTGATCAGGCTGGACGGCCTTCGCATCGCACGGCCCCCTGCATGACGCCGGTCGCATGAATCGAATGTGATCCCCGGATCCCTCTCCCGGGCCGAGGGTTGATCGCCGCATGGTCCCTTACGTAGCCACAACGGAAGACATCACGGTCACGGTGCGCCCCGTCTATCTCGACGGGCAGTCCGACGTACTGAACAAGCGCTTTGTGTTCGGCTACTTCGTGCGCATCGAAAACGAAGGCCGCGCGGAAGTGCAGTTGCTTCGCCGCCACTGGCACATCCAGGACTCACGAGGCCGGGTGCAGGAGGTCGAGGGCGAAGGGGTCGTCGGCCAGACCCCTGTGATTGCACCGGGCGACAGCCACGAATACAACTCCTTCTGCATCATCGAAACCTTTGAGGGGTCGATGGAAGGCACCTATCTCATGCAGCGCGAGGGGGGCAGCCGATTCAAGGTCAGCATCCCCCGATTTGACCTGCGGGCAGCGGCCAATTAGTCAGCGCACCGCGTCGTGGTACCAGACCCGGCGGATGAGGTCGTTTTCGAGCTCGTAGACCACCGTTGCGCTCTGTGCATTCTGTCCTCCGTTCCAGCTTACCCGCTCGACGGCAGTCACGAACGGACCCAACGAATGCACCGACTCCAGGCTTGAGTTCACGTCGGAATAGGCTTCGAAGTAGCCGGCCATGGAGGTTGTGATCGCCTCTCGGCTTTCGGCTTCGGTGTAGAGCGAATCGTCCATGAGATAGATCCAGTGGGCATCCTCATGGAGAAACAGCGCCATGGCCGCCACGTCGTGCTCGTTGAAGGCCTGCGTAAACGCGCGGACCGTCTGGGCTTCAGCAGAATCCGGCGATTGGGGTGCCGAACATCCGGCTCCGGTTAGCAGAACGGAAAGAAGGAGCAGACGATGGGGCATAAGCTGCGCGGATGCGTGGTGCTTCGGTAACATACGCCTCTCTCACTACCCACCTGCCATGCGCCTCTCCCTCTGCCTCCTGGCCGCACTCGTCGTGCTGCCCGCCGCCGCTCAGGACGCTCGACTTCCTGTCGACACCACCATTACCAGCACCAACTCGGTGACCATCAAAGGTGAGCGCGTGCCCTACAGCGCGACCACGGGGACACAACCGGTTTGGGGGGACACCGGAGAGGCCATCGCCAGTCTGCATTACACGTACTACGAACGCACCGATGTGCAGGACAAGGTCAACCGGCCGCTCGTCTTCAGTTTCAACGGTGGGCCGGGTTCGGCAAGCCTGTGGATGCACCTGGGATACACGGGACCCAAGCAGTTGCTGATCGATGACGAAGGCTACCCGGTGCAGCCGTATGGCGTGCGCGACAACCCGAGTTCGATCCTGGATGTGGCGGACATCGTGTTCGTCAACCCCGTCAACGTGGGCTTCTCCCGCATTGTGGGCGATGCGGACCGCGAGCAGTTCTTCGGAGTCAATGAGGACATTACGTACCTGGCGGCCTGGATCGAGAACTTCATCACGCGGCAGGATCGCTGGCGCAGCCCGAAGTTTCTGATCGGCGAGTCGTACGGGACCACGCGTGTGTCTGGCCTGGCGGGCCAGCTGCAGGACCGTCACTGGGTATTTCTGAACGGTGTGATCCTGGTGTCCCCGACTGGCCTCGGCATTGATCGGGACGGGCCCGTCGGGACGGCGCTGAACCTGCCGTACATGGCGGCTACGGCGTGGTACCACGAACAGCTGCCGGATGACCTGCAGTCCATGGACCTGGACGAGCTGCTGCCGGAGGTGGAAGAGTGGACCATCGAGGTACTCATTCCGATGCTGACACGCGGCGGCTCCGCACCGATGGGGGACCGCATGGAGGTCGCGACGCAGGCGGCCCGCTACTCGGGTGTTTCGGTGGATTGGTGGATGGACCGCAACCTCGAGGTCTCCGCCGGCGAGTTCTGGAAAGAGCTGCTTCGCGACGAGGGGTATACCGTCGGCCGGCTCGACTCCCGGTATCGGGGCATCGACCGGGAGGCGGCGGGAGACCGTTCCGACCACAATCAGGAGCTGATCTCCTGGAACCACGCGTTTGCCCCGGCGGCCAACTACTACCTGCGGGAAGAGCTCGGCTTCAAGACCGATCTGCGGTACTTCGTTTTCGGCCCTGTGAGCCCCTGGAATCGCTCAGGCGACAATACAGGGGAGCGCCTGCGCAGCGCCATGGCCAGAAACCCGAACCTGCACGTGCTCGTGCAGTCGGGCTACTACGACGGCGCCACGCAATATTTTGATGCCAAGTACAACATGTGGCAGATGGACCCGTCAGGCCGGTTGCAGGACCGCATGCGCTTCGAGGGCTACCGCAGTGGCCACATGATGTACCTGCGCGCCGAGGACCTGGTGACCTCCAACGAGCACATCCGCGAGTTCATTGCCGAGGCGCTGGAAACGGCGAGTACTCCGGCGCGCTATTGATCAAGGCGGGCAGGGCGTGCAGGTGATCCACGTGATCGGGAGCGGTATTTCCCGCGAACGTGAGCACGGTAAACCCGCCTCTTTCAGCCCGACCGAGTAGCTGCATGCCGACAGGGCCCCAGGCCAGCACCGCGCTGGTCTCGGCGCCGGTGACCTCCGTCAGGTATCGGGCGGTTTCCGTCGTGGACGCGTAGGTGCCCGGAAAGACCGCGGAATGCGTGATGAGCAAGGCCTTCTCGTCGCGCGCTGCGGCCCGGGCAAAGTCCGCGAAAGGCTCCAGTTTTTCCGTGTTGAGTCGACCGCCTTCGTGCAGCGTGACACCAGCCGGCAGGTAGTCGGTGTGCAGCCCGTCCAGCAGGATGAGATGGTCGATGAGCGCTGCATGCTGCCGCAGGATGGCCCGCACCGCGCCATAGCCCGCGCTCCAGCTGGAAATGGTGACCGGACGATTCTGCGACCCCGTCCACACCTGCAGCGAGTCCAGCAGGGCGGGCAGCACCTCTGGATCCTCAAACGGTCGTTCGTAGGCACTGGAGCCGGCGCCCAGGTTCACGCTCGCGATGGCCGCAGGCCCTTCGGCTGCGAAAGGCACATGGGCCGAGCCGTGGAAATGGATGAGGATGCCACCTGGTTGCGCCTGTGGCGCCTGCGCGGGCAGCAGCACTTCCACCGGCCTTGGCAGCAGCCTACCCAGGACGCGGCGCTCGCCTGTCCGAGCCTGCTCCACAATGCGGTCGTGCGCCCGCACATGCTCCGTCATGGGCGACGGATGCTGTGCAGTCATGCGTGCCGGCTCTTGCTCCGGCTCGCTCGTGGCACAGGCCGCCAAGGCCAGGGCCAGGAAGAGCAGGCTGATGTTTCTCATGGGCGATGCGGGGCTGCCCCGAGTTAACGCCCCATTCAGGGGAACGGCAAGTCTGTCGGCGCGACGGGGCGCCGGGCCCGGCGGTTGGCGGCCCGCTCACGCGGACGGCAAGTCTGCCGCCGAGGGGGCCTGGCGCGGGTCTAGCGGCCCGCTCTCGTGAACGGCAAGCCTGCCGCCGCGCGGCCTGGCGCGGGCAGGCCCCTGATGTGGAAAATCGCCCCCTGATTCGACCCCGGGCCTCCGGCGCAGCGCCCTTACGTGGAATCCGGCGGGGTAATTACACGTGGGCGAAATCCCGGAGTCCGCAGAAGTGGAAAGTGACCCCCCCGTTCCATGTAGCGGGTGCGGTGCAGCAAGGTTGGCACCCCCGGCTCCGCGGGCTTGGCGCCCCCCGGCCCCACCAGGCAGGCACTCGCGCGCCCCGGCTCCCCTACAGGTCCGGAATGTCTTCCTGCAGAGTGCGCAGGTACTCAACAATCAGGTTAATCTGCCGCTGCACCTCCGCTTCGGCCTCGGGACTGCCGTCGGTGTCTGTCCAGATGTTGCCCCAGACGGGCATGCTGCGAGGTCCGTGGGCGTCGGTGTCGCGCCGACCATCGATATAAGACGCTACCTCATCCGCCGGATACGGGCCCATGTTGCGTTCCGCGATCAGCGTAAGGTCAGTCGGCGGGATACGCAGCATGTCGGCCACCGGGCCGGTCCCGCGTGCGTCGGTGCCGTGGCAGTTCTGGCAGTACTGGAGATACAGTGCCTCGCCCTGTTCGAGCGGGGACAAAACGGGTTCCACGGGCGCCAGGTGTGGGTCTTCCGGAGCACAGGCGGCCACGAGGAGGGCGATCGGGAGCAGCATGCGGAGGGTCATAGGGACTGTTCGGTTAGGTCCGCAACAGCGTGCCTCTCACGGCGCGGAAATGCTGACGGGTCACCCCGCAGAAGCTTGAGGGGAATTCCCCTACCTCGACCGGATCTACCGATCCAGAATCGCCAAATAGCTGCGCCAGGGCCCAACCGCCACCCGATAGCGGGCGGCCAACACCCTCGATATTTGCGCGATGTGGCTGAGGTCATGCACCGCCCAGGTCGACAGCAACTGGCCCATCGTCACGGACCCCAAGGCTGGATGAAGCCCCGGCCGCTGCATGTCCGAATCGCCGAGTGCAAGGCGCTCCAGGTCACGCAGATTGCTCCGGCGCAGCTGCTCGAACTCCTGCAGCAGGTCCTCCAGTGAACTGCCCTCGGAGCCACGACCCGCCCGATCAAACGGAACGAAGGGCCTGGAATCGCCATGCTCGAGGATGTGCCGCACGCGTGTCATCCAATCGGTGACTTCGCCATGCGCCAGGTGCCCAACGGTTTCATAGGGCGACCACGACTCGCCCGCCGGCACGGCATGGAGCCAATCGTCCGGAAGCCCCGCCAGCATGGAACGCAGGGTTCCGGGTGTGGCACTGAGCACCGCTACCACGTCGGCGTGACTGAACGACTCCGCCGGGAGGTCCGCGACGGGGGGCAAGCGTTTCCTCGCTACATGTGCGGGGCTCAGTTCGTAGCCGAGCGTGGTGTAGAACACCGATGCCGATTCGGTGCTCAGCAGCATGATCTCGGAGGCTCCGGCCGCGTGCGCTGCTTCCTCCACCGCAGCAATCAGCGAGCGACCAAGGCCCTCCCCTGGCTGGGAAACAGCCAGATGCTGAAGAAATGCCGTCAGTCCATTGAAGGACGCCAACACGCAGCCAACCACATCGCCTGAGGACTCTGCGACAAATGAGAGGCGAGGGCGCTGGGCCAGAAACCTGCGCAATCCATGAGGCGCGACGTCCTGGCCCGTATCGGCAAGCAGCCGAATGCAGGCGGACGCGTCGTCCTCATGCAGGGCACGAATCACGTCATCTCCTCAAGGCGGGCGCGACGCTTCTCCCAGCGCTCACGGGCAAAAAGCTGCATGTCCTGCACGGTGTCGACCTCGTCCATGATCTCCAGGCCGATCAGGGTTTCGATGGCGTCTTCCAGCGTGACCACGCCCAGCAAGTCTCCGTATTCCCCGACGACAATGGCCATGTGAGAGCGACCCTCTGTGAGGCGGGTCATGAGCGGGCGCAGCCCCATGCCTGCGGGCACGGACATCACCGGACGCCGCAACTCTCCCATGGTCGCCTCTCCCTGGCCCTGCGCGACCGACTGCAGGATATCCTTGCGCAGCGCGATTCCGGTGACTTGATCCACCTCGCCCTCGTAGACCGGGATGCGGGAAAAGATCAGATTCGGGTGCTCGTCCACGATTTCGGAGGCGGACTTGCCGGCCTCGACGGCGAACACCACCGTGCGCGGCGTCATCACATCGGCCACCGTCAGCTCGCCGAACTTGAGCAGGGAGCGCATGATGCGGGATTCCTCCTCGTGCAATACGCCTTCAGCCACACCAACGTCCGCAAGCGCTGGAAACTCGTCTCGCCTCAGCGTGCCGTGCACCTTTCCGCGGGCGATCAACAGGGTTAGACCCTGCGCGAGTTTAACCAGAGGCCACATGGACCACATCGTGGGGGTCAGCAGCCGCGCGACACTCGGGGCAAGCCCCCGCCAGTATATCGCGCCCAGCGTCTTCGGAATGATCTCGGAGACGACCAGAATCAACATCGTCAGGATCGCCGAAGCAATGCCCAGATACGCACTGCCGAACACGTTCGCGGCCTGAGCGCCGGCACCGGCCGCTCCCACGGTATGGGCGATGGTGTTCAGACTGAGGATCGCGGCGAGAGGCCGGTCCACATCCTGCTTGAATTCGGCCAGTTTGTGGCCGACTCGGCTTCCCTCCTCTTTGGCGGCCGCCACATATGCCGGAGACACCGAGAGCAGCACCGCCTCCATGATGCTGCACATGAACGATACGCCCAGCGCCAGGGCGACATAGAAAATCAGAAGGGTCATCGCCTAGATCTTTTCCAGATCGATCGTGAGCCCTTCCGTCTCCAACTCGATGATCTGGTTCTCCGAGGTGAGGCGAAATTCCGTAATCGCCTCCGGCAGCATCTCTCGAGGGGTCTCCATCTGGAAGAGGGTATCAGCTACCACGTGCCAATCCTCGGTAGTCAAATGGACCTGCGCACGATCTCCCTCCCGCACGAATTGTGCATAATTCAGCACCTTGTTCAGGTGATTGATGCCTTGTTTCTGGTGGAGGTTGGGATCCATTTTGTGCATTCAGGTGTGAAGAGCCCTCACGCCCCGCGAACGCCAAAAGATCCCAAATGCGGCAATACCTCGACCTTCTGCGCCATGTGCGTGACCACGGCCTTCGGAAAACTGATCGCACGGGCACCGGCACTCTGAGCGTGTTTGGCCATCAGATGCGCTTCGACCTGTCCGAGGCATTCCCGCTGGTGACCACCAAGAAGGTCTACTTTCGCGGCCTGGCCGTGGAGATGTTGTGGTTCCTGCGAGGCGGCACCAACATCGACTACCTCAATGAACACCGGGTACACATCTGGGACCCTTGGGCGGATGAAGACGGCAACCTGGGGCCTGTGTACGGCAAGCAGTGGGTCAACTGGACGCGGCCCGACGGCTCAAGTGTGAACCAGATCGAGCGGGTGATCGATTCCATTCGCAACAACCCGGATTCGCGGCGCCACATCGTCAACGCCTGGAATGCCGGGGAGGTAGAGCAGATGGCGCTCCCGCCGTGCCACATGTTCTACCAGTTCTGGGTGGGCGATGGACGGCTCAGCTGCCAGCTATACGTGCGCTCCAATGACCTCTTCCTTGGCGCCCCGTTCAACATCGCTGAGTATGCGCTGCTCACCCACATGGTCGCCCAGCAGTGCGATCTCGATGTCGGTGAGCTCGTCTACACCATCGGCGACGCTCACATTTACCTCAACCATCTCGACCAGATTGAGGAGCAGTTGGCCCGCACGCCATATCCCCTGCCGCAACTGAAGATCAATTGCCGTCCCGCGAGCATCTTCGACTACGCATTTGAGGACTTCGAGCTGGTGGACTACCAGTACCACCCTGCCATCAAGGCCCCGGTGGCAGTGTGATGAACCGACCTGAGATCGTCATCGTTGCGGCGGTGGCGGAAAAAGACCGTCTCATCGGCAACGGAATGCAATTGCCCTGGCACATTCCGGAAGACCTGAAGCACTTCAAGAGACTGACGATGGGCAAGCCGATGGTCATGGGTCGCAAGACGTTTCAGAGTCTGGTGGAGCAATTCGGGGGGCCGCTACCGGGTCGGCGGCATCTTGTCGTAACCCGAAATTCCGACTACACAACAGACCAGGCTGACGTCTTCCACTCAATTGACGATGCGGTCGCTGCCGCGGGGGGTGCGCCGGAGCTGATCATCGCCGGAGGTGCGTCCATCTATGCGCACTTCCTGGACAAGGCGGACCGCATGGAATTGACCCTGGTCGAGGGCGACCATGATGGAGACACGTACTTCCCGAAGTACAACCACTTCATAGGGACACGCTACCGCATCGCCAATACGGACCGCCGAGACGGATTTCGCTTCATTACGTTCGTGCGCAGGTAGGCTTACTCGTACCTCAGTGCGGTCACCGGATTCGCGCGGGCGGCCCGAGAGGCCTGCCAGGCCACGGTCAGCACTGCGATAGCAAAGGCAAGCGCCCCGGAGATCAGAAACGGCACCAGTCCGATCTCTATGCGGAACGCGAACTCCTCCAGCCAGCGGTCTGCCCAGTACCACGCGAGCGGCCAGGCAATGACATTGGCCACCAGGACCCAACGGGTAAAGTCCCGGACAAGCAGGATCAGTACACTCTGCTCCGAGGCGCCCAGCGTTTTTCGGATCCCGATCTCCTTGGTGCGTCGCTGCGCCGCGTAGGCGGCCAGGCCGAGCAGCCCCAGGCATGCGATCAAGATGGCCAGGCCTGCGAAGAGCCTGAACAACACCGCGAGTCGCGCTTCGCTGCGATACCGGGAGGCGATCGCCTCATCCAGGAATGTGTATTCAAAGGGCGTCGCCGGAGCAAAGGTGGCCCAGAGTTCCTCCAGGGTCGCCAGGGCGGGTGCGGGATTGCCGGCCTCCAGACGCACCACCACGCTCGAGTTGGGGATGCTGTATGACGCGGACCGATGGTGGAAGAACGCGAAGGGGCGGATGGGCTGCTGCAGCGTGCGAAAGTTGAAGTCCCGCACCACCCCGATCACATCGAAGTCGCCAACGCCGGGATAGTGCACCGACCTCCCGAGCGGCATATCCCACCCGAACAGGGCAACGGCGGCCTCATTCAGGATGACCGCAGCCGAGTCGGCAGGTCGCCCTTCTTCGAACCCCCGGCCGGCGACCAGTTCAAGTCCCAGCGTTTCCAGGTACGCCTCGTCGACCATGTAGGAGGAGAGTTCGAACTGCTCCTCGCCGTGACCTTCCGCCTTGTAGTAGTCCTGAAATGCGAAATACGTGGGCACGCTGGTAGTCAGCGAAGCATGCGTCACCGATGCCTGCTGCAGCGCCGCCTGCCGGAAGGACTCAGCCCGTCCGCCCAGCCTGTCGTTCTCGTTGGATACTACAAGCAGGTGATCGCGGTCAAACCCCATGTCAGCCGTCTGGAACAGGTGCATCTGCTGCTGAACCAGCAGCGTGCAGACGATCAGGGTTATGGAAAGGGCAAACTGGAGCACCACCAGCCCATTGCGCAGCCGCTGCCCTGAACGCCCCGTGTTCAAGCGCCCTTTCAGGACCGCAATCGGTCGAAACCCGGACAGATAGAGCGCCGGGTAGGCACCTGTCAGCAACGTGACAAGTGCAGTCATCCCTAGCATGACCAGAAGCAGCTGCCAGCCTGCGAGCACGCCCAAATCGGGTGCCCGACCGGCGATCGAAGCAAAAGGGCCATAGAGGACCGCCGCCAGTCCAAGAGCCGTCAGCACCGCGAGAGCGCTCAGCGCCGCCGACTCGACCAGAAATTGCGTCACCAGCTCACCCCGTCGTGAGCCCAGGGCTTTTCTCACGCCCACTTCGCCAGCACGGCTCGCCGCTCTCGCGGTGGAGAGGTTGGTGGCATTCACACAGGCGATGAGCAGGATGAACAGGGCCACCACCGTAAGTATGTTCAACGTGCTGCGGCTACCGGACGGCCCGATCCGATTGCCGATCGCCGCCGAGCCCAGGTAAATGTCAGAGAGGGGCTGAAAAACAAAGTCCCAGTATCCGCCGGAGTCCACCAGCTCATCGTACGAGAAGCCGACCCGGGCGAACGCAGCCGGCGCGCGTTCCGCTACCAGTTCGGCCAGCCGAGCGCTCATGACGTCGAGCGATGCGGTCTCTTCGATGGTGACGTAGGTGACCACCTGCATCCAGATCCAGCTCCAGTCGAAATAGGCCACGTGCGGATGCGACGCCATCGACGTCACCATGTCGAACTGGATGTGGGACTTCTCGGGCGGATCGGCCACGACGCCAGTCACCTGGAAGTCGCTGGCGTAGGAGCCGGCAAAGCTGGTGCGGTCCTCACCAAGCGTCAGCATCTGACCTACGGGCGAGCTGCCCCCGAAATACTTGCGCGCCGCCGTCTCTGTCAGCACCACACTCTGCGGAGCCTGCAGCGCGGTTGCGGGGTCACCTTCAACAACCGGGAAGGAGAACACCTCAAAAAAGGTCGTGTCGACGGCCAGGATCCGGGATTCCGTGAAGAAGGCGTCCCCCCGACGCACAATCATGTCTGAGACCGGGTAGACGCGCACCGCGCCGGTGACGCCGGGGACTTGACTTACCATGGCGGCGGCCAGTGGAGGCGGCGTTCCGGAGCCGATTCCCTGCCTTCCGTTCCAGCTAAAGTCCCAGTTCAGCCGATAGATCTGCTCGGCGTGGTCGTGGAATCGGTCATAGCTGCGCTGATCCACCACGTAGAGCATGATCAGCAGGCAGCTCGCGAGCGCGATGGACAAGCCGCCCACATTCAGGGCCGAAAAGAATTTCTGCCGGCTGAGATTGCGTACCCCGATCGTGAGGTAATTGCGGATCATCACGGCCTTCCAGGCTGCTTCCCTGCGCAGACTTGTGCGCCGCTTGTGGGCACCGTATCGGACCTTGCGAAACTCCGATTCGAACTCGGTAGACGTGCCGAGGCGAGCCGCCGCCTGCCTGAAGGCCTCTCGCGGCTCGACCCCCTCCTGCATGAGTGCCTGCACGTGGTCCCGGAGATGCTCGGCAAGCTCGTCAAGATCATCGCGAGAGATAGACCGATTGGCCTTCAGGCCGTCGCGCCAGACCCGGATGGCCTTGTCCAGATCAAAGGTGTACATGGCCTATCCCGGAAGTGCCGCCAGGCGGTGTTCGAGTCCCCACAAGCGAGCCAGAATGGCGTCCACGGACAGCCACTGCCGCTTTTCGACAGCCAGCGCGGCCTCGCCGCGCGGCGTGATCGCGTAGTACTTGCGGCGGCGCCCCGTCTCGGCCTTGCGCCATTCGTACGTGATGAGTCGCTCGTCGCAAAGCCGGTGCAACACCGGATAGAGCGTGCCGTCCTTCCATGCCAGCTGCCCGTCCGACAGGTCGTGCACGCGCTGCAGAATGGCGTACCCGTAGGACTCGCCGCGAGAAAGAATCGAGAGCAGGATGGGCCTGGCAGAGGCACCCACCAGCTCCTTCGAAATCGGGGACATGGCTTATCTAGAAGTTCTAGGTATGCCTGCTATACCTTGAACTTCTAGATATGTTACAGTCGGGCCGCGCGGCTGCCCCTACCCCAGTCCTACTCGTTCGAAGATCTCGTCCACCCGCTGCAGGTGATACTCCACGTCGAACTCGGCAGCGATCTCATCGCCCGAGAGGTACTCTGCAATCTCCGGCGATGCGTCCACGAGATCCCGGAATGACCGCTTTTCGGTCCATGCTTTCATGGCCAGCGGCTGCACGGCGTCGTAGGCTTTTTCCCGGACCAGCCCCTTGTTGATCAGGGCGTTGAGCACACGCTGGCTGTTGTAGAGGCCGAACGTGCGCTCCATGTTCTCGCGCATGTTCTCCGGAAAAACGACCAGGTTGTCCATGAGTCGACCCTGGCGGTCGAGCGCGTAGTGCAGCACGGTGGTCGCGTCCGGCAGTATGACTCGCTCGGCGCTGGAGTGGCTGATATCCCGCTCGTGCCAGAGCGCCACGTTTTCGAACGCGGGGATCATGTAGCCGCGTAACAGGCGGGCACAACCGGTGATGTTCTCCGAGCCCACCGGATTCCGCTTGTGCGGCATGGAACTGGAGCCCTTCTGGCCTTTGCGGAATGCCTCTTCGACCTCGCGAACCTCGGATTTCTGGAGGCCGCGCACCTCCACCGCCATCTTCTCCATGGTGGCACCAATCAGGGCCAGCACGGACAGGTAGTGGGCATGTCGGTCCCGCTGCAACACTTGCGTGGAGATGGGCGCGGCCTCCAGGCCCAGCCGCTCACACGTGAGGCGCTCCACGTCGGTCGGCAGGTGGGCAAACGTGCCCACCGATCCCGAGATCTTGCCCACGCGCAAGTCCTCGGCCGCTGCCGTGAACCTCGCGCGATTGCGCCGCATTTCCGCGTAATAGAGTGCCATCTTCAGCCCGAACGTGGTAGGCTCCGCATGCACGCCGTGCGTGCGCCCCATCATCAGGGTGTACTTGTGTTCGCGGGCGCGTCTGGCCAGCACATCGATCATATGGTCGATGCGGTCCAGCAGAAGCGCATTGGCTTTCTTGAGCCGCACGGACCAGGCCGTATCCACCACATCGGAAGACGTGAGTCCGTAGTGCACCCATTTCCGCTCCGGACCCAGGGATTCGCTCACCGAGCGCGTGAAGGCAACCACGTCGTGCCGCGTGGTCTCTTCGATCTCGTGGATGCGTTCCACGTTGAAGGAGGCCTTCGCGTAGAGCTTCTCCACGTCTTCTGCCGGAATCACGCCCAATTGGCTCCATGCCCAGCAGGCAGCGAGTTCTACCTCCAGCCAGGCGTCGAATTGGGCCTCTTCGGTCCATAGCGCAGCCATCTCCGGCCGCGAGTATCGCTCGATCATGTCAGTCCGGGCCGCGCGATCAGATGGTGTCGCGCTGGTCCCTCAGGTGTTTGTAGAGCAGCGCGCGCGCCCTGAATATGTGCGCCTTTACCGTGCCCAGGGGCAGGTCCAGTTCTCGGGCGATTTCCTCGTAGGACTTCTCCTGCTGATGCCGCATCACGATCACGGTGTGATACTTCGGCGGCAGAGCGTCGATGGCCTCCTGGATGAGTTCGCGACGCTGATCCTGGACAATATGCCGGTCGGGCCGATAGTCCGTATCCGGGATTTCGTACTCCACTTCCCCATCCTTGGTCTGAATGGGGCGATCGATCGAGAACGTCTGCAGACGTTTCTTTCGCAGGTAGTCGATCGTGTGGTTAGTGGCAATCTTGTAGAGCCACGTCGAAAACGCATAGTCCGAGGAGTAGGACTTCAGCGCGGAAAACGCCTTGATGAAGCACTCCTGGACCAGGTCGTCGATCTCTGTGGAGCTCCGCACCATGCGCTGTACATGGCGCGTCAACGCACCCTTGTACTTCTCCATGAGCTCCTGGTAGGCACTCTGGCGCCCCGAGAGCGCGGCAGCCACCAACTCACGATCCTGCTCGCTGGACTGCGAGGGCGTGGTCTGGGGGTTCTTTCTGGCCATTCAGGGGTGGGTGCGGAACGAGCGCGGAAGATACAGGAACGCGGGCGGTCCAACGAACCCCTGCCGCCGCAGTTCTTTGCGATTCCGCAGTCGGTGCCGTGTCGGCTACTCAGCCTGGAAGTACACCTTGATCCTGCGCAGGAAAAACACCGGCTTCGAGGACGGCATGCGGATCCGGCTGATGTCCCGGCCATGAAGTACCAACCCACGCCGCAAGCGCTTGAACCAGGGCTCCAGGTGACCGCTGGCAATCACACTGCCCGCCGCATCCAGCGCCTCAATCGGCTCATCTCCACCCGGGAAACTGTAGTGCTCGTTGGCACGGTGACCGTGAATCACCACACGCTCTGCCCGTCGAGGCAGATGAATGATGGTGTCGGTGGCCTCTCCGTGATTGGAGGGAGTCAGGCCCAGCAGGGGACCGCACCATGCGAAGTGGGTGTTCTGGGTAAATCGCAGCCCCTCATAAACATCCAGACGCAGCGCGTCCCAGCCGCAATACCAGCGGTCAAAGGTGAATGTGTATTCGACCACCTCGCCTTCCCGCTCCCGGGAAAAGGCGCTCCCCACCACCGAATTCGGTCCCATTACTCCTCCTTTGACGGCGCCGCGACGCGGCACCCAGCATGATTGGTAGCTGTTCTTCGGGGGGGCGTTGATCTGGGTTGGACCTACCAAGTGGGTACGTCCCGGAATCCTGGAATAGGGATTCCAATGAGGGTATCGGCAGCTTGGGACTGGACTTAAGGCGTTTGCCGCAGCGAGCGACGAAAAACGCCCGCCCCCGGAGTGGGGACGGGCGTTTTCGGTTGTTCAGGCTGAGCGGCCCCGCTTCGGGTGGGCCTACTTAACCCAGAGAATCTCCCGGTAGGTCGGCAGCGGCCACAGGTCGTGGGCCACGACGGCCTCGAGCGCGTCTGCCGCGGCCCGGACTTCGTTCATCGCCGGGATGACGTTGTCCTTCATGTGCCAGGCCTTGTCGTGCACGGAGTCTCCGCCAAGCTCGACGTTCTGCGTGTGCAGCGCGTCCACGGCGTCGCAAAGCGCATCGACCTTGCCGGCCACATCACCCGCCACAGCCTTGATGCCCTTGCTCGCCGAACCGGCGCTCAGCTCGTTGAGATAGCGCACGCAAGCGGGCAGGATGTAGGTCTTTGCCAGGTACTCGGTCGTCTCGGCTTCGATGTTGATCTTGATGAAGTATTGCTCGACCAGGATCTCCTCACGGGCCCGCAGCTCCACCTCGCTCAGCACGTTGGCGCGCTCGAAGAGCTTGATGTTCTTCTCATCCAGCAGGTGATGGAGCGCGTCCATCGTCGTGCGCAGGTTGAGCAGACCACGCTCTTCGGCTTCGGCGTGCCACTCGTCCGAGTAGTTGTCGCCGCCGAAGATGATGGGCTTGGCACCCTTGATCACCTTCTTGATGACGGTGGCGACAGCCTCCTCGAAGACGGCCTTGTTCTTCTTCTTGCCGGCCAGCTCTGCCTCCAGCATATCGCCCATCTCGACAAGCGATTCGGCCACGATGACGTTCAGTACCTGGTTGCACCAGGAGATCGTCTGCGTCGAACCGACGGCGCGGAATTCGAACTTGTTGCCCGTGAAAGCAAACGGGCTGGTGCGGTTGCGGTCACCGGCGTGACGAGGCAGATTCGGCAGCACGGGAACGCCCAGGCCCATCAGGCCACCCTGCTTGGAGCTCTTGGCAGCGCCCTTCTCGAGCTGCTTGAAGACGTCCTCGAGCTGCTCGCCGAGGAAGATCGAGATGATGGCCGGCGGCGCCTCATTGGCCCCCAGTCGGTGGTCATTCCCGGAGGAAGCCACCGAAATGCGCAGAAGATCCTGATGCCTGTACACGGCGCGGATAACCGCCGAGCAGAAGAACAGGAACTGCATGTTGTCATGCGGATTGTCGCCCGGCTCGAGCAGGTTCATGCCCGTGTCGGTGGCCATCGACCAGTTGTTGTGCTTGCCGGAGCCGTTCACTCCTGCGAACGGCTTCTCGTGCAGCAGGCAAACCAGGCCGTGATGACGAGCCACGCGCTCCAGGGTCAGCATGATCAGCTGCTGGTGGTCCGCGGCCACGTTGGTATTCTCGAAGATCGGTGCGATCTCGTACTGGCCGGGAGCCACTTCATTGTGGCGGGTCTTTACCGGCACTCCCAGGCGGTAGAGTTCCTTTTCCGTCTCCAGCATGCAAGCCAGCACACGGTCGGGAATCGAGCCGAAGTAGTGGTCGTCCAGCTCCTGGCCACGCGGCGGCTTGGCGCCGAACAGCGTGCGGCCGGTGGTCACGATGTCGGGACGACGATAGTAGAATTCCTCATCGATCAGGAAGTACTCCTGCTCGGCACCGACCGTGGAGTAGACCTTGTGAAAGTCCCGGACTCCGAAGAGCTTCAGCACGCGCGAGGCCGCATCGTCCAGCGTGTGCATGGAGCGCAAGAGCGGCGTCTTGTGGTCCAGAGCCTCGCCCGTCCAGGACGCAAACGCCGTCGGAATGGCAAGGTAGGAGCCGTTCTTGTTCTCGATGATGAAGGCCGGCGACGTCGGGTCCCAGGCGGTGTAACCGCGGGCCTCAAACGTGGCGCGCACGCCGCCGGAAGGGAAGCTGGAAGCATCCGGCTCGCCCTGGATCAGATCCTTGCCGGAGAATTGGGCGATGGCCCCTCCGCCCTCGTTGGGCGTGATAAAGCTGTCGTGCTTCTCGGCCGTGAACCCGGTCAGCGGCTGGAACCAGTGCGTGAAGTGTGTGGCACCGCGTTCGACGGCCCATTCCTTCATCGCGAGAGCTACCGTGTCGGCAATGGTCGCGTCCAGGATGGCCCCTTTCTCGATGGTGGCCAGGATGGACTTGTAGACGGCCTTTGGAAGACGCGCCTGCATTTCGGTCAGTCCGAACGTGTTCTCGCCAAAGATGCGTTCGATGTCCATGGCGGATTTGGAGGACTTGCCGTTGCCGTTCACGTGTTTCGTGGCAGCAAGGACGTTGTAGTCGGCGAGTGTGCGACTCATGAGATCAGTGCGTGGTTCTGGCTTGCAGTGGGAATGGGTCAGACGGCCTCGGCCTCCTCGTGGGAGACGAGAACCATCGGAGTTGCTTTGAGGGCGCGCGTCTCCTTGTAGGTGGAGAGCACAATGCTTGAGGAGGTGCCGTGCACTCCCGGCATGCCCTGAATGGCGGACAACAGGAGCTCCAGGCTGGTGGTGTTGCGGGTCCGGACTTTCAGGATGTGGGATCCTTCACCGGTAATCGAGTGCAGCTCCTGGACCTCCGGCATGGAGGTGGCCCGCTCCACGAATCCCCGATAGTTGGACGAGCCGTCGACGTTGACGCGGATGAACGCCGTGATATCTACCTGCAGGCGCTTGGCATCAAGAACGGCGTGATAGCCCTTTATGACACCGCGCTCTTCCAGCTTGCGCATGCGGTCCGAAACCGAGGGCAGGGACATGCCGACATCCTCGGCAATGCGGTTGCGCTTCATCCTTCCGTGCTCCTGAAGCAGCTCCAGGATGCGTGCGTCTATTTCGTCGATTCGTTCCACGTATGCGGGCGTTGCCTTACAAATTTAGGCTGAAGGTAAAAACCAGAACTGACTTTCGAGTCCTTCAGTTGTCAACACCTAAGTCAACGAAACCGAATACGTGTGATTCCGCCGGTTTGGGCCGCTTTGTCCGTTCATCGGCATACTTTTTTCACAATTCAGGCCAAGGCCCTGAAAAGAATTAGGTCTTTCCGGGCCTTGGCCTTCATCTGAATCAGCCAACGCGGAGTGGCGCTACGCGCAGAGGCAGGGCTTGAGCCCGCTTAGTCGGTGTCGGCAGGCGGTCGGGACCCCTCCCGTTCCATGTGCTTCTCGAACCACGTAAGAATGCGCGGCGTCACGTCCATGAGCAGCTTGGGTTCGCGCGGCCCGTGAGGCGTGCGCGGATACACGACAAACTCCGTGTCCACGCCGAGGCGCTTGAGCGCCACGTAGAACTCCTGGCCCTGTGTGAATGGCACCCTCAGGTCATTGGCCCCGTGGATGACCTGTGTCGGCGTCACCACGTTCTTGATGCGGTACATGGCCGAGTGCTTTTCGTACGTCTCGTAGTCATCCCAGAACTCGCCCCCCATGTGGGCGGCCAGGTAGTCCGGGATGTCCGTCGTCGTGACCATGGAAATCAGGTTCGGCAGCCCTGCCCCCATCGAAGCGGCCTGGAAGCGATCGGTCTTGGTAACGGCAAACGACGTCATGTAGCCGCCGTAGCTCCAGCCCATGAGGAGCAGGCTGTCCGGGTGGGCCACACCCATGTCGAGTACATGGTCCACGCCCGACATCAGGTCCTCGAAGTCCCCGTAGCCCCAATCCATGATGTTGGCGTAGCGAAACTCCTTGCCGTAGCCGGTGGAACCACGCGGATTCGGGCGAAGAACGGCGTACCCGCGCTGCGCAAACACCTGCGTCATGTACAGCTGGCGACCTCCCGTGTAGGTCTGGGAAAAGACGCCCGCCGGGCCGCCATGTACCTGCAGGACCAGCGGGACCTCATCGCCCGCCGTATATCCGATGGGATACGTCAGCAGTCCTTCAATCTCGAGTCCGTCCGGGCTGGTCCAGCTCAGGAGTTCGGTGCGGCCGATCGGGGGAATCTCCAGGTGGCCGTTGGCATCGGACAGCCTGCGGGCTTCGTAGTCGGTGGTCGTGTCCACGAAGTACACATCCGCCGGCGTGTCCGGGTCCTGCATGACCATGGCCATGGCGGTCTGATTCGGCGTGAACGAGAACCCGCCGGCCACCACGTCCTCGGGGAGCAGCAGGCTGGGCTCGCTGCCGTCCACCGGCAGGCGGTACAGCGTGCGATACGTGCGCCTGGACTCCGATACGATGACGGCCGTGCCATCGACCATCCAGTCCAGCAAACCGGCGCTGCGGTTGTACGTGTGGGCGAGCGCGGTGACCTCGCCGCCGGTGGCCGGGACCGTGTAGACGTCCCCGAGTCCCACGCGCTCCACCTGTCCGCCGTCGCTGACGAATGCGATGGTCCGCCCGTCCGGCGAGAACCTCGGCGAGCGATCGGCACCCTCCCAGTCCACGACCAGCGTCACAGCGCCGGAGTCAGAAGGCACCGTGGATATGTCTCGTGTGATCGAGCTGTTGATGCGCGGGTCGGAGGCATGCGAAAACGCGATCGTGCTGCCGTCCGGGGACCAGTCGAATTCCGTGACGTGGAAATCGCCCTCGGTGATGCGTTGCGCGTCGTCGTCGGTTGCCGGGTCGGCATCCACCGTGTAGAGGTGGCTGTACTTGAAGTCCTGATCCACCAGAATGACATCGCGCTTTTCCTTCTTGCGCGCCTTGTCTTCTTCGGTGTCCGGGTCGCGGGCCGTGAAGGCCAGACGGGCGCCGTCCGGGGAGAATGCCCATGAGCCGACGCCCTGTTCGATGTCGGTGAGCTGCTGGGCCTCTCCGCCCATGATCGGCAGCAGCCAGACCTGGTTTTTTCCGCTGCGGGAAGTCGAGAAGGCGATGGCGCCTCCGTCCGGAGTGAAGGTCGGATTGCCGGTGGACTTGTCGCCGAACGTGAACTGCCGGTTCCACGACCCGTCAGACGCCGCCACCCAGATATGGGTGAGGTACTCGGACTTCTCGCCCTCCATGAGGGCCTCGGAAATGGTGTAGGCCACCAGGGAGCCGTCAGGACTGATTTCCGGGCTGCCGACGTTGTGGAATTGCATCCCGAATTCGGGGGTCCACACCTGGTCCTGAGCGGACAGGGGAAGGGCGATGGCAAACGCGGCCATCGCGAGGGTAACGCGCTTCATGGCGGGAGGAAGTGGTGGGAGTGCCTAACGATAGGCGGGGCGGGTGTGGTGGTGCAAGCGTCGGCGAAGGGGAGCGGCGGGCCTCTCTGTGGAGGTCGCGAATTGGCTGACCAGTGGGGTGTGAGTACGACAGTTAGGAGTATCGCATGATCGCCACAGGACTCATTGCTTCAGGACGGTCTTGGTACAGACGGTTTGGGCGCTTATGGTCTCGATCCGGATGAGGTACAAGCCTGGTGGACTTTCGGAGAGGTCGATTGAGGGACCGTTCCAGGTTCCGTAGCGGCGACCCGTGGAGTCGTAGAGACTGATTCGGCCTATCCGGCCAGCCGTACCCGAGAGCCACACCGAGTCGCTCGTAGGATTCGGATATAGCTCGAATTGACACGTGGAGGCCGGTTGCGGATGAACGTCCGTTCCAGTCGCTGCCGGTGTCTCGAAAGCGCCGACATCCACTTGCGCGCCCAGAATTCTGGGATTGCCATTCAGGTCAAGTGGGATGGCCTCGTCGATGTCGCCGTCCGAGTCTAGATCGGCGACATCAGAAGGAATAAGGCCATTACTCCCCCAGTCGAGGCCTGCTGAATGGCTGTTTGGCGTGTAGTCATCGTCCAGGGTCCCAGGCAGACCGTCCCTGCCTATCGCGGCCGGAAAACCAACGCGGGCAAATCTGACGGGCCCGATAGGTCGAACCTGCCCAAGATTGGGCTCATCGTGGACCACGTAGGCCAACTCGGTCGAATCACTGAGGACGGTATCCATCTCGAATGTCAGGTCGTGCTGAGTGATTGAACCGTTCCCCTGAAGTATCGAATTGTGCAACGTGACCTTCCCGCCTGTGGACGAGATCACATCGCCGGGATACCGGGCCGAGTTGCCAACAAATGTTGTGTTTGCGACATCCAACGAGGCGTACGCCACGGAGATGGCGCCAGCACCATGACTGAAAGAGCAATCAGCCCAAGCAGTGTTGGAAGCGAACAGCGAGTTGTGAGCGGACACCGCGGAGAACTCCCCGATCGCAACTGCACCCCCGTTGCAGGTTGCCTGGTTCGAGATGAATCGAACGGAAATCAGGGTAACCGAGCCATTGACCAGTATGGCGCCACCGTTGAAGGCCTGGTTTCCGACGAAGGCTGACCGTGAAACAGTTGCCGGCCCGGCGGCGATATACAACCCTCCTCCCCCCTCCTCGGCAACGTTTCCGATGAACTCAGCATCTGAGATGGTGATGGGACCGGATACCCCGATGGAGCCTCTCTGGGCAGATCGATTCCGGATGGCGGTCAGCCCATCCACGTCACACTCCGAAAGAAAGGCGGCCCGAAAGCCCGCGTTGGCGACGATGGAGACGTTTCGCAGGATGCAAGGGGCTTGCACCAGCACCGCTGTATCATTTTGACTGGTCCCAACGCCTCCGGTAATCGTCAAACGATCCAACAGCGACGGAAAGCCCTCCGCTCCGATGAGTCGCAGCACGCGTGGTGCGTTGTCCGTAAATGCGGCTTCCGCAGGGTCAGGGACGACGCCATTGGGATCGTTCTCACCGAGGTCACCAGTTAACACGGTTGCCTCTGGCCCCAGTACTCGGTCTGAAGAATCCGCTTCCGTACCGCTGAAGCCGCCCAACAGGGACACGCCCGCGGTTGGCTCGAACAGCGCAGTCCGGTCGCCTTCAGCTATTCCAAACCCTTGGTCGACCCGGTACTCGCCCTCGGCGATCCAAACCTGCCCCCCGGGTTCCGCGATGGCCAGCGCGTCCTGAAGCGAGACGAATGCGTCCCTCCATGAGCTACCATCGCTGGCTCCTGTGGCGTCGCGGTCCACGTAGACCACGCCCTGCCCAAGGGCAAGATTCGGGATCAGTGAAGCCAGAATGATCAGCAGGCACCCCGCTGGGGCGGAGCTGGTGGCTAAGTCGACCCCTGTCGTGTCAGCCTTTTGAAGCAGGGCTGGTTGGATGCTCGTGTTCTTCTTCAGCCTGGACCTCCCGGGGGCTTGCCTGAGTCGGACCGTAGACTTTGCCGATTCTCCAATCCGTGCCGCCACGGGAGTTCCGCTGTGAACCCCATCGCGAGGGTAACGCGCTTCATGGCGGGAGGAAGTGGTGGGAGTGGCTAACGATAGGCGGGGCGGGTGTGGTGGTGCAAGGGGCCGGGGGCGTCTGGCGTGGCGTGGTCGGCGTTGCCAGCGACCGCGCGCGCCTGGCGTGGTCGCGATGCGCTCCCCGGCGCTCCCCGGCGGCCTGGCTGGACGTCCGCCAGGCCGGCAAGGTGGAAAAGCGGCATCCGGTTCCACGTTCGACCCCGCCGGCGGGACCCGGAGGTGTAATCGGGGGCCGGATTCCACTCCCGGCCGATTCAGCGGGACTGCCATATGGAGAATCGGCCCCGGATTCCATGTTCGGCTCCCACGGGCACGCCGGTGGCCGCATTCCACGTCCGACTCCGACTTGCGCACCCGGGCCGCATTCCACGTCCGACTCCGACTTGCGCACCGGGGTCGGATTCCATGTTCGGCGCCGCCCCGCACGCCGGCCCCCCGCATTCCACGTCCGACTCCGACTTGCGCACCGGGGCCGGATTCCACGTCCGGCTCCTCCCGGCACGCCGACTGGCGTCCCATCGGGCGGTCCCGGCGCTGCGTGCACGGACCGTATCCCCTCACCCGCAATTAGCGGAAGATTACCCTCAACCCGATACTTTCCGGGCCTATGTTGCGGCTGGCGTAGTAGTCGTTTGAAAGTTGCATTGCGTTTGTTAGTCGCCGGGGTTTTGGCGCTGTTTTCCGCCATCCCCACCTTCGGCCAGTTCACCACGGGACGTGTTGCGCTTGTGGACGCTTCCGGCCTCGAGGTCATCACCTACGAGGATGGAGACCAAGCACACGTACGGGTCATTGATGCGGACCGCAATCTTGACGATGCGGAGACGGACTCCATCGTGGTGGAGTTGTACAGCTCCTCGGTGTCGCCCCGGCAGGCCACGCTCATGGAAACCGAACCGGATTCGGGTACCTTCGAGGGTGAGGCCGAACTCACGGATTTCATGCTCGGCGAACGGGTCCGGGTCCGATATGACGACCCCGCCGACAGTTTTGGCAACGCCCGGACAATTCGGGACTCCGCGCACTATGGAGCGACCCTGATCTCGGGAGCGATCGGACAGGACACCACCTGGACGACCGATGCCCTGCCCATCGTAGTAACGGGAGACATTCTGGTACCGGCCGACTTCACCCTGACCGTTGACCCGGGTGTCGAGGTGCTTTTTCTCCCGCTGACTGACTCGATGTCTGCAGGCCAGGACAGTCTGCGCCTGGACGTATCGGTCCATGGGGGCCTCGTACTGAGAGGCACCGAGTCCGAGCCCATCCGATTCGCCTCCGACAGCGAACTGCCCGAGCCGGGCGACTGGTACGGCATTCTGCTCGCAGACTCGCTGGCCACCGTCGAAGTCGACCATGTGATCTTCGAGCATGCACGGTACGGTCTGTTCCTGCAGAGCTTCTTCGACACCCCGAGCGATACGGTCCGGGTATCCAACTCCACGTTCCGCCTGCTGGAAGAGACGGGACTGCACAGCCGCTACAGCAGAAGGCATCTGGAAGTCAGCGGCAACCGATTCCAGGATCTCGGAGGCTCCGGTGTGCGCGTTGAAATCGGATATTCCGAGGCAACCGGCACTCTCACCGAAAACGAATTCCACCGGTTGGGCGGGCCTGCAATCAGCATCGACCGGGCCGCACGGTATCGCATCGAAGGAAACGTGATATCGGGCTCCGGTGGCACGGGCATCCATACGTCGCAAGTGGACACGTTGCTGGTTCACGGCACGAGGCTATCGGACAACGCCGGGGGCATCTATCTGGACCGCGTCTCGGTTGGCACTGTGCGGGCCAACCGCATCGAAGCAAATCGCGGCTGGGGACTCAGACTGGTGCGGAGCCAGGCCATGGTGGACAGCAATCTGGTTCTCAACAATGCCACCGAAGGCTGGGCAGGCGGCATCTACGTCTACACCGATCTGCAGCATCCTGCCGTGGACTCGTTGCTCTACAATGAGGTCACCGGCAACGGGGGCGAAGGAATCCACAATGACGGCCGCGGCCAGACTGTGGCACACTTCAACAACGTGCACTCCAACACGGAATTCGACTTTCGGAACGACGCATCGGCCTGGGACGAAATCGACGCCCGCTTCAACTGGTGGGGCCGGGAGACCACGCTGGAGATCTCCGAGCTGGGCTTCAATCCGAAGAATCTCCTGCGCGTCTTTGACGTGTTTGACAACCAGGAGAGTGGCCTGCTAAACTACTCCGGCTGGCTGCTGGAGAATTACCTGCACGAGGACAGTGTACGGGTAGTCAGACCGGGCGCGACCGACGTCTGGCGCGCCGGCACCTCGGAGCTCATCGTCTGGAACCGGCCCGCCGACGACTCCCTCCTGATGGACATCGTGCTCCTTCTGCCCAACGGTGAGGAGGAGATTATTGCGAGCGATGTGCAAGCGCAGGCGGGATCGTATCAGTGGCAAATCGACCCCGCCACCCCGGGAGGGTTCACGTACGAACTGATTCTCCGGGCGGCATCGACAACCCGGGAGCTCCACAGAAGCCCTCTCTTCGGCATTCTTCCGGCGACGTCCTCCAGGACCGTCGCCCTGCAATCCGGATGGAATCTGGTTGGCGTTCCGCACGCCGGCCCTCGACAGGCATCTATGTTCGGGCCCGGGATTCGGGCGATGGGCTATTCCTCGGTATTCTCGGAGGTGGGTGCCCTCGAGCCGGGCGCGGGCTATTGGTTGCACGCAGACTCTACGCTTTCCGTGACCATGGAAGGCCCGTCTTTGCCACCGTTCCGGCTCCCGGTCCGCCGTGGATGGAATCTGTTCTCGGGACCGTCGTGTGAGCAGGCCGCCGTGGTGGATGACCTGGGCGTTCTGGTGCCCGGTTCACTTCGCGACTTTGACGGACATCTGCGTCCGGCATCCATGCTGCGTCCCGGCAGAGGATACTGGTTGCAGGCAACCGCGCCGGGAAGCGTGGCCATTCAATGCGAGAGCACCGATCCGGCGCCAACTCCGAACCCTCCGGAGGGTTATTCCACCCTGGAGGTGACCTCGGCCGGCATTACGACCCGGATCTACCTGGGTCATGCGGCGGAAAGCCCGGCCGGCTGGATGCAGCCCCCGCTGCCGGCCTCGGATATGTTCGATGTTCGGCTCAGCTCCGGCGGCCTCGTCCACCGATGGGCCGACGGCCGCGCAACCGTTCAGCTTCAAGGAATCGGGCACGAGGTGCGGCTGCTCTGGCACGGGAGCGAGCCACTCAGCTGGACCTCTGCCCTGGATGTACAGTCCCTGATGCCGGGTCAAACCGTCACCGTGAGTGGAACTGCAACGGCCGAGCTGAGCCCGACGAGTTCTACGGGGCTCACTTCCGTGCCGGATGCCTTCGAGGCCTCCTTGCCGTACCCGAATCCCTCGTCCGGCACGTTCACGATCGACCTCAGGCTGCCCGCCAGCCGCCCCGTGACGCTTGAGTTGTTCGATCTCCTGGGTAGACGGGTGGACCGGATGAACCTAATCCTTTCTGCAGGCGTCCGGGAAGTCGAGTTCGGCGCCGGGCGGCGCTCCGGGGTATACCTGTACCGGCTCCAGGTCGGTGATCAGACCACGACCGGATCCGTCGTCGTGGCTCGCTGATATCCCGCCTCGCAAGCGCCAGCCGCGCGGCTAGCGTACGAGCACCACGGGGCGGGTTTCGACCACCTGCCCGGCACTGATCCTCACGAAGTAGGCACCGGCAGGAGTTCCATTCGGGCGCCAGGTGGCCACGTGTCGTCCGGCCGGAAGCGATTCGGAAAGCGGAGTGGCGACTCGACGACCCAGCACGTCGAACACCGTGACGGTAACAAACAGGTCGGAAGGCAGCGCCAACTCCAGCCTGACCCGGTCGTGGCTCGGGTTTGGCCAGGCGGTCGACACGGTCACTGCGAGTGGCAGTTCGGGCGGCTCATCGGTTGCCAGCAGCAGGTCCTGCCGGCGAAGCGCGGCCATCCCGAACGAGGCGACCGGTGCGCCTACCACGGAGCGCAATCGCCAACTTCCCACCGTCGTCTGGCTGGAATGCGCAACCGGGCTCCACTGGGCCGCAGCGGCTCCCACCACACAGGTGGACACTATCAGCGCGGCGACCAGCCGCATCAGCGGCGAAATTCAAGGCCGGGGCGCCCCAGGAGGTCGATTGGAACTGCACGGCGGGGGCGCATTCCCCTCTGGGAGGGAAGTCCGTAGGCACTCGGGTGAAGGAATAGACCGCGTGATTCCGGCGCCTTGTCCCGCTCAACGATGAACCGGTTCTCCTGCGCCCACCGGTCCTGCCGAACGCCGGTGACCTGCCACGACACCTTGACCGACGGCTTGTCGGTCTGAATGACGAACTGGAGATCCTGCATCTCCTCCGCAACGATGGCCTGGGCAAACTGACCGATGACCGTCAGCTGGTAGCGGATGTCCTTGTTGAGCGCTTCGAACCAGTCAGGCATGGTGACCGTGGCGAAGCCATCCGCGTCCGTCTCGACCGTTCCGGTGTAGATATTCATCATGTCCGGGCTCTCCACGAAGCTGTGCGCCAGCAGCTTGTTTTCCGGGTCCAGCGGATGGTCGATGAGAAAGATGCCTCCGGCCTTGATCAGGCTGTCGAAAACACCCGAGCCACTCACGATCAGGTCGCTGTCCGAGTACGTCTTGCCCTCAAACCAGCCTGCGAATCCCTGTCCGCTGGCCTTTCCATACACGCCGATCCCCGCGTCGGATTTGGTCTCGCCGAACACGCCGAAATTCCGGCCACTGGTCGTGTCGGCAACGCCATACACACCCGTTCCCTCGGGAGATTTCGAACTCCCATAGACACCGAAGTTTGCGCCTTCGGTGGTGTCGGCTTCTCCATAGACGCCGATCCCGATCGGTGTCGAGGCGCGTCCCCAGACTCCGTACGCATCACCGTCGGTGGTGTCGGCCACGCCAAACACCCCAATTCTCGGCGCTACGCCATGCACACCGAAGCCATCTGGCGACAGCGCTTTTCCATAGACTCCGGCAACGTCCGGCCGCTCCAGGTCGCGGCTGGACCCGTATACCCCGTACACGTCCGCCTGCCCATAGACCCCATAGGTCGGGGCGAGGCCGTGCACGCCTCGACCGTCCAGGGAAATGGCGGATCCGTAAACGCCGTGACTCCGACCGGAAGGCGCCAGAGCGATGCCCCGAACCCCGAAAGTCGGTGCCCGTCCCTGCACACCGAACCCGGCGTATGACGCGGCCTCACCGAATACACCACTCGCTTGCCCTGCGGATGACAGTGCCGTCCCGTGAACACCGGCGCCGTCCACGGAAGGCGTGCGGCCCTCGACACCCTTGCTGACATCGGTGGTGGAAGACGCGATTCCCAGCAGACCGAGTCGTGGGCCAAGGCCTTCCACGCCGGCACCATCCTCCGACATCGATCTCCCGCGCACGCCCACTCCGAAGCCGGCGCGCAGGGTGGAGAGTCCCAGCAATCCGAGCGAGGGCGACTGCCCATAGGCACCAATGCCCTCCAGAGACGCCGCCTCGGCAAGCAGGCCATAGGTAAGCCCGGTCTTCGCGTTTGCGTATGCCTGCAGACCACGACCCTCGGTACTGCGTGAGAGACCATACACCCCCACGGCCGGGCCGGCGGCTGCCTCAGCAAGGCCGTACACACCTCGCCCGTCCTGCGCGGAGGCCTGTCCCAGCACACCCACCTCGGAAGAAACACCGCCGCAATCGTCGCCAGAGCAGCCGGGGTCCTGAGTCAGGCCTGCCCCTGAAATAACGATCTGATTCTGGTCGGTGGTAACGCGGATGCCCTCGGCACCTACGAGTTCGACCTCATCCTGCAGACCATTCAGTGTGGTAACCGCGACGCCCTGTGTGATTGCGCCGGCCGTCAAGCTGTACGGCGTTGCAGCGAGCGGCAGGCGTTCGGATTCCGGTTCCTCACCGGGCTCGATGGTCAGATAGTACTGCCGGTCGAAAAGCAGATCGAGCTCCTCGACCGTTCCAAGCAGCGCAGAAAACAAACCGGTCGACACGACGACTGTCTGGGTCTCCGTCCACCTGGACTCGCCCTCGCTGGGGTGGTCATACAGCCGGAATGTGACGTCGTAGCGGCCGTCCGGCACGGGCTGCCCGAGTTGATCGGTCAGGTAGCCCTGGTATCCGACGGTGCGGGGCACCTGCGCAAGCGCGCTTGAGGCAATCAGCCCCGCGGCGAGGAAAAGACCGAGTCGAGCCATCTTATCTCACAATCGTCATCGTGCCGGAGGCAGCCTGAAGCGTGCTTCCCCGCTGGACCTGCACGCGGTACATGTAGGTCCCCGATGCCAAAGCTGAACCGTCCAGGCCAATTGCACGGGCGTAACCGGCCTCGACCATGGCTTCGCGATGGGTCAGGACCACCCTGCCCAGAACATCAACGACAGTCACCACCACGGAGCCGGCCTCCGGCATGTCGACGCTGATCCGGGTCGCTGGATTGAAGGGGTTCGGGTAGTTGCCGTGCAGCGCAAAGGCCGCGGGCAAGTCCGTCGCCTCGGCCGAGGTACTCACCGATCCGAGCTCGGTGGCAATCTGCTCGTTGATAAACCCTTCCCCGCGGAACACGGCGGTGCCCGAGGTGCCGGTCAACTGGAATTTCAGCGTCACGTAGGCACCCGGATCCGAGATCGCTGTGGGACCGGCGATGGCCATCGAAAACACGCCCGAGGGAGTAAGGCTCTGTTCGGAGACCCATCCAAACGGCAAGTCCGTATTGGCCGACAGAAAGGTCACCTGGGCAGGGTCCAGCTCTGCCACGAACTGGAATGCAAAGACATCCCGGACATCACCGCTCAGCGTGACGGGGACAGAGATCTGATCACCACCCTCAGCCACGGCCTCCGCGAAGCTGAGCACACCGCTCCCGGTCGCTTCGAGCTCCGCCGTGCAGCCCGGCTCCACGTTGAAGCAGCTGATAAAGCCCGTGTGATGCTGAAGGATGCGAGCAGCATCGAATGCCGTGAGCGACGCGCCCGTGACGTTGAGCGTCTCGAGCTGCACCGAGGTCAACGGATCGGGCTGCTGCCGGATCTGCCCGACGTTGTGCTGCAGTGCCAACCGCGCGTCGAGCGCGGAGACCGCATCGTCCACGTTGCCGTCACCCCAGCGCGGAAGCGGCACGACCTCGAATTCGTCGATAGCCTCATTGCCAAGACCGTCTCTTGCCGTGACCCGCACCAGGACCGGAACGCCTTCCCGGCTTCCCTGAAGGGTCAGAATCGAGAGCTCCTGCTGGTCCACAGCTGCGAGCACCATGGCGTCATCCGAGGACGAAACCGAGAATGTGAGAGCGGATGTGGAACCCGAAAACACCGAGGTCAGGTCTGTCGTGATGGCGGGCTGGCCGACCCTCAGGTTGACATCGGCAAGCGCATCCGAGACAAACACCGCGGCTGTCACGATGACGGGAATCTCTACCCGTGCCACCGCACCGTCTGCGTCCGTGACATCCACGGTGACTGTTGTCGTTCCCTCGCCGACTGCCGTCACGGTCAGCACGTCACCGTTCATCTCCGCAGTAGCCACGGCCACGTTGCCCACGGTAACCACGTAGGTGTACGGCGTTGCTCCGCCCTGCACGACGGTCGAGAGATCAAGCTGCGCGGAGCCACCGATATGCTGTACGACGGGCTGCACGGCAGAGACCACAAAGCCCACATTGACTCGAACCACGATGGTGCGCGTATTCCCCAGGGCGTCGGTTGCGGTGACGTTGACGTCCGCAAATCCCTTCGAAACCCCTGAAATCGTAAGCTCACCGCCCGACTCACTCGCGGTTGCGATCGCGGCATTGGAAACGCCGACGGTATAGGTGAACACATCACCGGGGTTGCCGCCACTGAATACGCCACCGTCCAGCGTGAACCGGGCCGATTCCCCAACCTGCATGTTGACGGCGCCCGGATGCGTCACGGTAATGGTGGACTCCAATCCGAGCGTGAACAGCGCGCCGGGACTCATGTCGAAGTCGCCGATACTGGAACGGGCGACGACGACAGGGTCGGTCGGCGAAAGCTGATAATTCCCGTAGGTATCCGGTGCGCCCAGCAATTCCCACGCAGAGGTCGCGGGCGCCTCGCGTCGGATCCCGACCACACGATCAATCTGTTCGGCCGCGAAGTCGGCGTATCCCCCGGCCCGCATCTCCACATCGTAGTCGATCAACGGAAGCAGCACGTTGGCGGCCACCGTCCAGTGGAAGTCGGGGTACCGGGTCACCGTCAGCGCATTGCCGGCCGGATCCGTCGTCGCGATCGGCAGCCCGGACTCTCCACCCGGGCTGGACTCTACGTGCGTCGCTGTCAGCAGAATACCCGTGCGTCCCGTACCACCAACCTGGGAAGGATCATTCAGGGTGAGCGCCAGAGACCGGGGCGCATCGCACCCGAGACCGCAGAAGGGGTACTCCATCCGGCTGCTTACCGGCGGGAATCCCGGAATGTTGGCATTGACCACCTCCTTCGAAATCGGACCGATCGCTCCGCCCCGGACCATGACAAAGCCCTGATTGTCGGAGTCGGTATGAAAGAGGGTCAGTCCGGCATCGGTGACGTCGAGGGCACCCTGCACAAAGCGTACGCGCTCAGTGGGGGCATCCATTTCCAGGTGACCGCCAGTCACCGTTACACCCGCCGTGTTGTCAACGGACAGCAGGAAGCCGGTGGGCGATGCCGTCGTGCCCGGTGAAAACGCTCCGGCAAGCGTGACCAGCTGCGGCTTGTCGCCCGCAAATTCCAGCACGCCGGTTGATCCGGGCGCACCCTGGGTGTTGGAGAGACTCGCCGCACCCGAGAGCGTGAGATCACCGGTCACCCTGAGGGCGTGATCGCCAGCCAGGTCCAGGTCCACCCCTTCCACGGTGACGTGCTGCGCGGTGTGGTCGCCGCCCAGGTCGACGGAGCTCCTCAGAATCAGGCGCGCCACCTCTACGGAAGCCGGCCACTCGCGAAGCGTGGTGCCCGGACTGGCGACGGGTCCATCGTACACGAGGGTAATCGGACCGTCGGACGAGTAGGCCTCGGTCAGCGGATCCTGGATACCGACGAGCACGGAGCCGCCCGACGCTACGTTCAAGGAAGCCACAGACGTGGCATCCTGCACGCTGGCATCGAGGCGTGCATTCAGGTCTACGGTTTGAAACGTCGGGCGCGCGCCGGCTGCCAGCACCAGATTTGCGTTTACGTCCAGCAAGCCGCCACTCAGCGCCAACTCCGTCCCGGTAAGGACGGCGCGGTCATACACGTTGTTGACGAGCGCACCGAAAGTCGGCGTGTCGAGAAGGGCGCCGAGGATGCGATGAATCGTGGCACCATCCCCAAGCGTCAGGGCGGGAGACAGCGTGTCGTCAAATTCAATCGCACCACCCTGCAGGGTCAGCGTGCCTGTGACGGTAATGCCGTCTCCTGCAGCGATGGAGATGCCGTCGTTCAGGTCAGCGGCCTCGCCGCCTGCCACGCGCAACGTCACGTTCGGTATGGTCAGGTCACCGCCGCCTGTGGCCACCGGAATGAACGACCCGTCTGTATTGTCGTCAAAGATCACGCGGCCGGACCCGGTCACAGCGCCGTCATGGTAGGTTAACGCCGGAGCGGCACCGGGCAGATTGGCGTTCAGATTGAGGTCATGCACGCCCAGATTCAGCGTTCCGCGGCGCAGGACGAAGTCTCGCGCCACAAACAGCGTGCGCCGGTCGCCGTTGTCAGAAGCCAGGAGCGTGGTGGTCGCCGAGTTGATCTCAAGGCTTGTCACCTGCATGTCTCCTTCGAGCGTCAGTGTCGTTCCAACGGTCTCGAGGATGCCCGCCATGGTCAGGCTGCTCGCGAACCAGGCGTCTCCGGCGATCACGGTCCTGAACGGCCCGGCAATATTGGCGTCGGCGTCCAGCCAACGCTCAATCCGCCAATCCGAAGCAAGCGTTATGGGAGCTCGGACGCGAACCCTGGGAATCGAGCGTCCGGACACATCCAGCAGGACGGCACCCGACAGATCCAGATGCCCTCCGGCCGCCTGGTAGGCAATGCCGGTCACTCCCGGCACCGCGGTGAAGGAAGAGCCGTCGGTCTCCATGACAAGCCTGGAGTCGGCCATGTTGACCAGCCCCGCAGTGTGGAGCACCGATCCCTGGACGGTTAGATCCGTGGTGAGGGTGAGCGTCTGTCCCCCCATCACCAGATTGCCCGTGACCACCCCGTTGTTCGTGTCGCTCCCCTCAACCGCGGCGAGGCCGAGGGCAAGCTCGGAACCGGCATCCAGGGTCAAGTCGCCCCGAATGGCATGCACCTGAACCAGGTTGACACCGGTGGCCCGGACCGTCAATCCGGGCAATTCGCCGACGCCCAGCCCCGCAACCGTGCCGTCACTCGCCGGTCCTTCGATGCGGGCGTTGGTACCGGAGACAATCACAGGAGAAGTCAACTGCACCGCGCCGTGCAGCAGGTGCACCGAGTCGCTTCCGGCGAGATTGAGGACGTCCGAGCCCGTGAGCGTTCCCCCGTCTGAAATCGCGACGGCGCCCCCAATCAGGAACCCCAGACCGGCCGACAGATCCAGCGTTGCATCCGGTAGCACCTCGATGTTCTCCGCGATAGATATGAGGGTGGCCGCTCCCCAGGAGCCGGGGTCTACCACGCGGACCACGCCGCCCGAGGTGGCGACCGTGAGGCTATTTATGCCGGAAGCCGAGAATTCCCGTGCCACATCAACCGGCCCGGAGATGTCGCCCGAATAGAGGAGGTCGTAGGTGCCTGCCAGCGAGCCTCCGCCTACGGAATCGACGATTTCCGTGGCGGTGCCCGCCATGTTTCGTTCGATGCGCGCAGGAGGCGCGCCCAGGGTGAGCACGTTGCCAGCGAGATCGAGTCCGCCGTCGAACAACTGCAGCTTGTTCGTCACGGTCATGTCGCTGGCCAGCGCAAGCGGCGACGGAGTGTCGTCTCCGTTGTTGACGGTCAGGTTGGTGACCTGGCCCATGCCAGAGAGCTCCTGGTCGTTGGCCTTGAAGGTCAGGGCACCCGTTACCCGGCTGGCTAGCACGGTGCCGTCCACCTGGGCCCGACCATCCACGCTGGACAGGCGGATCAGCTTGTCGGTCACGTCCACGGTTGCGTCGGCCGAGACCATCAACACCGACAGCACGTCCACGCTCTGCAGCATGGTGAGCGTGTGGGTTGGGCCAGCCACCATTAGGCGATCTACCTGACGATTGGTGCCCGGTGTCCAGGTCGCGTCGTCGGTCAGCTCAAAAGAAAGGGTCGCCCCCGGACCAGCGGCCGAAAACGCACCTCCCTGGCTGTCGTCGAATGAGCCTCGCACCACCAGGGTGTTGGATTCGGCAACCCTGAGATCTCCTCCTGAGCGGATCTGCACGCCGCCCGCCGCGACGCCCGGGTCAGGGGACGCGCCCAGGCTGATCTCGGTCAGCCCATCGACCACGAGATTCCCGCCGACGTCGGTGCCGGCGGCCCCTGGTCCGAAGGAATTGCTTCCTGTCAGCTCGAGGTTGCCAGCCACGGCGAGCGCGGAGGTGATGGCGCCTGACCCCGACACAACCAGATTCCCGCCCACAGTCAGGCTGGCGGCCAGGTTGCCGTTTCCGGAGATGGTGAGGTTGCCTTCAACATTCGCCATGCCGACGGCCCCATCGCCCGAAACAACCACCGATCCATCTGCGCCCGAAACCAGGCCGATCTCCGTAAAGTCGCCGTTGGAGGTCAACTCAACGGTGAGGCTGGGGCCTACCTCGATGGTCCCGGCATTGTTGACGTCCCCATCGATGCCAGCGTTGCCGTTAAACACGATGCGTTGCCCGGACGCGTTGATCAGGGCACCTTCGATGGTTGCATCGTCATAGAACTCCACCCGGCCGAGCACATTGTTGATCGAGTTCGGCGAAAGTCCTGGTGCCACCGCCGCGTGGATGACGGCGGCCGCATGGAATTCCACTCGCGCGTCCGCGTGTGTGTTGTAGACATGCTCCACCTGAGCCGAGCCGCGCACAATGACTTCGCCGCGGTTCTGGAAAATGGCCACATCGACGTCATTGACCTGTGTCGTGGCCTCGTTGGTGGTCGGCACGGCCACCGAGCGGATCTCCTCACGGACCGTGACCGAGCCGCCGACTCCGTTCACGAGAAGTCGCATCTGGTCCAGTCCGGGGTTGGGTCCCGCGACGCCGCTGAAGACCACGTTGCCCAACGCCATGGTGCCGCCCGCGGCGTTATCAATGGCCGGCTTTGCGACCTCATCGTTGGTATTGGCCGTGAACGACAGCGTGCCGAGCACCGAAAGAGTGCCTCCCGATTCGGCGTTGACCAGGTGGTTGTCGAAGAGCTCGAGATCCGTAAACGTCAGGTCTCCGGTGGCGCCATCGGACCGGCGGGCGTCCCCCCGGCTGGAGACGGTGGAGAAGAGGGTGACGTCCACGGAAGTGCCGGGGGCGACCGTCAATCCGCTCAACGAGATGGGATTCGGGAAGTCGAGAGACCCGGAGGCCTGGTCGATGGTTATCGTTCCGGAGCCCAGGTCGGCCGGCAACTCCAGGCCCGCGGTAGTCGACTGGCCCGGATCGTCGTCGTTGTAGACGACGAAAGTATTGGCACCGAATGATGGTGCATTGCCGCGGATCGCCCCGTGCTCCCTGGTAATCGTGACCCCGTCCGGCAGCACGAGATCGCCTGGCGAAATCACTGTCAGATCGCCGCCCCGGAGAATGAGATTGCCTCCGGCACCCACGGCAAGGGCGTTCGCTCCGCCGGAAACCGTGATGTCCTGCATCACGACCAGGTCTCCGGAGATGGTCGCGATCACCTCGGAGCCAAGCGCCTCGATACGAAACGTGACCGCCTTGTCCACCGTCAGCAGCCCTCCAGAGGGGCCGTAGGTGCCCGCTTCCACAAAGATCACATCCCCGGTCGTCGCGGCGTCCAAGGCTCCTTCAAGTGTCTGCTTGGGGCCGACACCTCCGCCGAGCACCTCGAAGCGGCTCCCGTCAAACGCGTCGTCTCCATTGGTGGAGGAAACGTAAATGTCCGCAGCCGCCGCCGGCAGCACGACGGCAATGGCGAAGGAGATACTCAGTACCAGGAATCGGAAACAAGAATGCATTGTCCAGCTCCAGAAGGAGACGCTACTTGATCAACAGAATTGGTTTGGTCAGACGGCGCTCGGCGGCGTCGAAGACCAGCAGGTAAGCCCCCGCGCCGAGCGAGGAGAGATCCAGGTTGAGGTAGTGGGTACCGGCCGCCAGATAGCCGTCATGGATCCGGGCTACCGACCGCCCGAGGAGATCCAGAACACGCACCGACGCCGCGCCGGCGGTCGGCAGTTCCAGCGCCACCCTGCCGATCCCCGAGACCGGCTGCGGCGCGACGCTCACTCCCAGGTCAGCAGGAAGCTCTGAGTCGGACTCGGCGCCCGTGATTGCTCCGCGAAACAGGGTGATTTCAATCGGCGAGGATGTCGTCTCGGCCTCGCCGTCCGACACTTCGAGCCACTGGAAGCCCTGGACTACGCTTCCCCGGTCGATTCCGCCGGCAGTAAGCGCGGCGCCCAGTTCTCCCACCGTGGTTTCGAACGATGTGCTGGTGAGCCAGGGGGACGCGAACAGCACCTTAAGCACGTCGTCAGCCACCACCCAGCGGTACTCGACCGGGTCGCCTTCCGGATCCAAAGCCCGGGCCCAGCGAATTTCGATTGCTCCGCTCGGATCTCCACTCAGGATCAGCGTCGCGCCCGGGCCTGGGGCCACCACCTGTCCGGGATGCGGGGGGTCGTTCACCGGCAAGACCTGGACCGAGACGGTTCCAACAACGCTCGCATTGCCATCCGTGGCCACGTAGGTGAAGGAGTCCTGCCCATGGAAGTCCTTTGCCGGCGTGTACTGAAATCCGCCGTCCGCATCGATAATCAGCGAGCCATGTGACGGACGCGATTCCAGCGACGTTGATAGCGGTTGTCCGTCAGGGTCTGTGTCGTTGGCCAGCACCCCCGATGCTGCGGAGACCTCCAGCACCTGATCTTCGCGCGTTGCGTACGAGTCGGCCTGCGTTACCGGGGCCTGGTTGACGCCGCCGATGGTTATGAGAATCTCGGCCGGAGTGCTGTACAGTTGACCGTCGAACACGCGGTAGGCGACAACATCCTCGCCCGAGCTACCCGCGGTTGCCGTGTAGGTAGCCAGGTTTCCGGCCAACTGAAGTGAGCCCTTCTGTGGTCCGGGGGCCTGAACGAAGTAGCTCAGGGCGTCTCCATCTACGTCCGAGGCCGTCAGTGTAAGCGTGACAGACTCTCCTGCGGCGACCGAGGCCTGAGCAGCGCTGGCCACAGGCGCATCATTGACCGGGGCAATGATTAGTCTCACCGAGACGGCCGGGGACTCCGTATTTGCGTCAGTGGCCCTATATGTGAACCCGTCCTCGCCGTGAAAGTCGGGCTGGGGCTGGTACTCGAACGAACCATCCGGATTCAGAACGAGGGCGCCGAATAGTGGTCTGTCCAGCAGCTGGGCCGTCAGGGCGTCCCCATCCACGTCGGTGTCGTTGGCCAGGACACCCTCGCCGGCGCTTACGAGGAGAGCGGTGTCTTCATCCAGCGTGTAGGCGTCGACAGAGGCAGCGGGCCCATCGTTCAAGCCACCGACTGTGATTGCGATGCGGGCTTCGGGGGCGTCTTCGACTCCGTCACTCGCTACGTAGCGGACTTCATCCTGGCCCTCGAAGTCCGCGTTCGGCGTGTACGAAAAGACCGCCCCGGCGAATGAGGCTTGCCCGGAGGAGGGCTGTCCCGTCACCCGGTAGGAAACGGACTCCCCCTCGACATCCTGGGAGGGGAAGGTCAGGGTCGCCGTCTGGTCCTCCTGCACGGCCAGGGAGGTGTCGGGGGCGAGGGGCAGGTCATTTACCGCAACCACATCGATCGAGACGTCGGTGGTGTCGGTAGTGCGGGTATCATCTTTGCCTACGTAGCGAAAGAGGTCGCTCCCGGAAAATTCCGGGTCCGGATCGTAGGTGAAGGTGCCGTCCGCCGACAATGCGAGTGTGCCGTGCTCCGGAGGCGATGCCAGAATGGCTTCGGTCGCGTCCTGGTCGTTGGCAAGGACCGAGCTGCCCACCAGCTGCACATCCTCGGGCGTGGAGTAGGAGTCGGGAGTCGCGGTGGGCGCCGGAATCAGCGCTATCACCGTAATGGAGGAAGGCGCCCCGAACGCCGTGAGCACGTTGCCCGTGGCCAGAGAAAAATTGTCTGCCTCGTCGGTCAGGAGAATCGTGAGTACCCAGACGCCGAGAGCGGATTCCTCTGGAAGGACGAGCACGCACTCATAGGTCCCATCGAACTCGTCTCCATCCGTCAGTTCACCGACGCACGTTTCCTGTGTGGCGAATACCGGATTCACTGCCAGGCCCGTGACCAACTTCACGCCGGTGCCCGAGTCCGACACGCCCGCGGTGATCGTAACCTCGACAGGACCGGCCAGCACATCGGCCGTCGACGGATCGACCGAATAGGAGGTCAGGACCGGAGGCAGAATGTCCGTGTTTTGCCCGGAAGCCGTGCCCAGCACCAGCATGCCCACGAGCAGGAATATTGCCCGAGCGCTCCCCGGCCTGGGAAGTCGGATCGAAAAACTCAAAACTGTTAAGAAAAGGACCCGCCGGAGGCAGGGGAAGCAACGATTCAGTCGGGGCCCAGAGCAATAATTCGGAGTGGACCTCGCTATCCAGAGGGCCGCTTCGAAGGGCCGGATAGTAACGGACACAGGCGAACCGGACCAGTGACAAGTCAGTGCACCGCAGTTGTTCGCGCGTTCTTGTCCTGCGAGCCGACATCCGCCGATGCTTCGCTTGGATCATCCCGGCCCGCGCCGTTGTTTTCGGCGCGAGGGCCCGTAGCTCAGCGGTTAGAGCAGTCGACTCATAATCGATTGGTCGTAGGTTCGAACCCTACCGGGCCCACATCAATACCATGTAAGCAAATAAGCGGCAGGGACTTACGTTTTCACGGGACAACAAACCCCTCCCCTACACCACGGTTTGTCGTCCCCTCCCGATATGCAGACAGGTCGCGATTCCCTCGCACATGCAGATTAAGGCTGTGGGGTAGGCCAATTAGAGCCGAAAAGCTAGTCGTCGGAACCACGCTTTCGGGGCTTCCACGCATGAAACCACATGGCCCGACCGGCTTTGGCAAAAACCGAAATGTGAACAAAGGCACCCGCCCCCACGCCGAAAACAAGCGGGTCCCATGGACACCTCCCCAGGAGGTGGGCTAGAAACGAGCGGGTCCCATGTCGACCTCCCGAAGGGGCACAAGGAAAAGCAAGGTGCGAACCAGGTTGACAGCGGGATCAAGAGAGGCTGGAATCGACCCAACGTCCGAACGCTTGAGCAACCCAGATAGTGGCCTCGACAATTAACTTGAGATTGCCTTGCATCATTTGATCCTCGACCATGGTCAGACTATTTGGACCCACCCGAAGCGTGGTCGTAACGTCGGGAATCGCGTTGTTGTGGATGATAACGTTGCGAAGTTCTCGGGCATCATCCCACCCATAAAGATCCGCCTGAGTGATCTGTCCGGCGACTTGGGATGCCTCCATGATCTCGGCCAAATAGACACGCTTGCGAACCTTCATGTTGGGCTTTAGCCCGGCCCTCAGGGCCTGCTTTGCCCCGAACTCGCAAGCCGACATCACCGACACAAAGGTGCTGTTGTTCAGCTTCATGATCCGTTCGCCATTCTGGGCCTTCAGAGCCGCTACTTGGTTCGCTGTGAGCCCACCGGCGCTGCGATTCCACATCGTTGTGTAGTGGTCAAGAACCTCCAGACCCATTACAGCGGTGTTGAAGGTTTGGCCCAACACTCCAATCGGTTGCTCGCTGGCTGGCAAGCCGTGCTTGCTGGCGAGTCTATCTCCCTCGTCGCGGGCGACAACGGCGAGCCGTTTGTAGAGGTCTACGACTTCTTGCATATCAGGCGGGCGACTTATTCAAACAGACTGGGTAGCCCGATCTCCTCCACCTGCGGGAACGAGAGCGAGGCACAACCTGCCCTGTGATGGATTGTCCCGAAGTCGACCAGAACGACTGGTAGGTCAATCACGGTGGTACAGGATAGCAAAAGCCGACCCCACTCGGGGCCGGATCCGGCGGTCGGGCAGCTTCTTTGTTGTGGCTGAATCTCCAGAGAGTGAGAAAGGGATCGGCGGGTGGAGGAATAACCGATGCTCCCAGCGGTCTCGATGCTCTGGTGGCGTGCGTCGCTAGGGCGATAAACTCTTTGATGGGCGTGGGATCCCTCATGCCCGGCGAGGCTCCGGTTGCGGCTACGCTGGCCCCCTTCACAGGAGGACAGATTAAGACGGCACCCGCGAAGACGTCAGCGGTCGCATTAACAACCCCCTGCGAGACCACCGGCCTGCCCAGCTGTATACCTTACACCACATCGGAATGACCAATTCATAGAGAGGATGGGCGAGGACACCCTTTACACGCAGGCGCTTGAGGACTTCGGCGAGGCGGGAAGAGACCTGGTCGAAGCCTGGTTGGAGGAAGCGTCTACCATGCTTTCTGAGGGACGCTACGTCCTGTTGGCTCATCTTGAGTCCGACGTGAAGCAGGAGCTGGCAACGATCCGCAAGAGCAGCCGAAGACTGGAGATGCGGACAGCTGCGCTTCAGCTATTAGCGGAGAACATCGAAGGGGTCGCCACCCAGCAGGGTGACCTGGTTGAGTCGGGAGCCACCCATGAAAGCCTGTCATTCGAGACACGAGGCTCTTTTCTCCGGATCGGCTCATCGATGATCTCATCGCTGCGCACGAACGACCGAGACGGAGAGCTTCTGTCAGAGGAGGAACGCCAGATGAAGCTGACCTTCGATGTGAAGATCGGTTCGAGCTGGTCAAGCCTTGTAGATCTCCTTTATGAAAAATCTTTCGCCGAGGAAGAGGCGATGTTCGAGCTTGACGAAGTCGCCGAGCTTGTTGAGCTGCGCCATTCGGTGTTGGCTGAAGTCATCCGCCAATACCGTCGGGACGGTTCAGTACGCTCCGTCGAGGCAGACCCATTTGTCCAACGCCTCAAATCAGAACTTGAGGAGCATCGCGCCGAGAAGGCGCAGATACTACGCCTTCACGCCATCGCTCAAGAGAAAATTAAAAAGCTCCGAGAAGACAAGAAGACCCTGGTAGCGCAAGCCGAGAGACCAGGGCCAGAAGCCCTCCGTAACCTGATGGATCAGTGCAGATTCAGAGGCACGGAGAAGGTGAACTACACCGAATTGGCTCGAAGACTAGGGCGATCAGACAAGACCGCCCGCCGCTGGGTCAGAGAGGCCGGGCTGGAGAGGTACGCGAATCCAGACTGATGGCGCTGCCTTAGTCGATGTGCCCGCTTTCTCGAAGTAGGTCGAAGACCGATGCCCCTGCTTTCAGCTTTCTGGCAACCTCGGTGTATTCAAGCCCGAACTCACGGGCGAAAGCCTTCTTGCTGGCAAACACCTCCTTGGTGTGTTCCACTACGACGGGCTGCGACCAAGGCTTGAGTTCACCGAGCAGCTGGTAGCCCTCCTCCTCAACTAGCGCTAACACGTCTCCGTGCTTAGCCATCCAAGGTCGAGGAGCAAGCCCGAACGCTTCTTCAGCGGTCTCGCCCGCTTCAAGACGTTGGATTACCGCCGAGTACGCAGGAAGTGTTCGATCCGCTGAAAGCTTTCGATAGGCCTCGGCAGCGTTGTCGAAGGTTCTCTGCTCTCCGCCGACCTCGACTTCGACGCTGATTCCTTTCGGCCTCTTAGGTGTGCTTACGGCCTCCCGGATTGTCATCCCGCTTCTAACCCTCGCTGCGATCTGGCGACCGGAAAGCCCGTGGCGATTCAGCTTCTTGTCGGCGGCCAACTCGGTATAAGACCGGTAACGCTTTCTAAAGACCTCGAACTCTCCCTCGGTGTCCTCCCTTGCTCGAAGGGCTTGCTCGCTGGCTTTCTCCAGGCTCAGACCCTTGCCCAGCCAGTGTTGTAGAGTGGAGTAGGAAACCTCAAGCTGACGACAGAGGTCGGCCTTAGAGGAATACGAGAACGCCTCATCTCGAATGGTAATCGTACCAGCTTCTGCCAGATCCCGGCGAGTGCTAGGTGCAGCGACCCTGTTAAGGCCGTTCTCTACTGAGTCGTACTCCTTTATGAAGCGGGTCTCCAAAGCATTCAGCTCCGCCTGCGTGTCGGCTTCCGCGACCTCCTCTACTACGAACCCATCGGGCCCGAAGGCCCGGATTACTTCGTACAGCGCCCCATTGCCCTTGCTGCGCCGCGAGAAATCGCCCGCTGCCCTCACGTGCTCCTTCCAACGATCCTGCGCTCTCTTTACAGTCTGGCCGATGTAGACCCCGTTGATCATGGGGTGGGAAATCTTGTAAATGCAGCCCATTGTGTTGCGGGATTGGCGGTCGAATGAAGGCAAACGCAAGCCTAAACGTCAACCCCTAACTCAATTTGCGAGTGCTGCTGACGAATCATTAGTTCGACATAGTCCGGGATATCCCGGAATCCGGAATGGCACCGGTGTGCCACAGGCGGCGGCCATGTCTAACTCAAACATGGTTGCTGTCATGCAAAACCAGTTTGCGATCCTTTCGACTGAGGATCTCTCTCTCCTCGTTTCCAAGGCGGTTGAGGCAGTCCTCAAGTCCCAGATGCCCCGACTGGCCGAGCGCATCAACTCGCCGGAATACTTCACCCAGGAGGCAGTATGCGCACTGACGGGGTGGTCACGTCGCCAACTACACTACCGCCGGAAGAAGGGATTCATCCCCTACTGCAAACGCGGACGCACTGTGCTCTTTAGAGCCGAGCAGGTGTACGCTTGGATCGAGGAGGGTTACGTACCTGCCGGGAGGTCGCTGTCATGAGCGGTTCCCATCCTCTAATAACAAGCCCCCGTCGTGCAGATAATCTGTCGCTCAGCCCACGACGGTGCAAAGTCGGGACGGACTGGCTGCGCATATCGCTCTGTCAATACGAGATCGACGCAGACCACCCCTTCCGGATTATCCCGGCCGAACACACCACCCCGGCCGCCCTGTTCCAATCGGGGGACACCGTCTATTGGGGCGTTTGTGCCGCACTTCGGCAGCCGGGGTTCTCCGCGAGGATTTTCCGGCCCGCCGGGGCCCCAGCTTCCCTTTTTCAGATTCGAATAGAGGCCGCGTGTCAACTCGACGGCATAAACTTCCCCCTCGCTGATGAGTCGGAACTCCTGCGCGCACTCGCCAACTTGGAGGGAGACTTAGCTGATCTAGGGATTTACACGGACCTGGGCCGCGCGAAGATGAGCCAGCTGGAAGTCGGTCAGGACATGGAGATATCCGGACCGCCTGAGGCCTACCTCGAAGTGATCGCCGACCGACGTGCACCATTCCGGGCCCGCCGCTATTCCCAGGGAAACTGGAGATGCTGGTCGAATCGAGAACGTTCGCTAGCCGTGTATGACAAGTCGCAGGAGATGCGTCGGAGGGGGCGGGATCCGGGGCAGTCGATTCTCCGGTTCGAGACTCGATTGAAAACCCCACGGTCGGTTCACATCCGAGCTGGATTGAAGACCGTATCGGAACTCCGCCAAAAGGGAATTTCCGAGGCGCGCGATCACCACCTCCGACTGGTGGGGAGGTTACTCAAATGAGAATCGTCGATGGACTCAGGGCAGAAATGGAGGAATATCGCCGAGAACACGGGGCCCGATGGGTTTCGGCCTACACGAAGGATATGGGCGCATCAGCCTTGGAAAGCTTGGTCGGTCGGAAAAAACTCCTCGCGACGGCGAGCCAGGTCGGCGGTAGTTCTGCTAGAAGGGCCCTCCAGCAAGCGGTATCTCATGCCAGGAAACGCCGGGAGACGCTCAACCGCACAGCCGTTGGAAATCGAACCCATCGTGCGCTCCTGGTTGAGATGCGGATGAAGTTGCTTGGTTCGGCAAGATGAATTGCACATCGCTCCCGTATGGTCAGCTCATGGTAGCCGGTCTGGGTTGCGGAGGAAAAGCTCGCCCCCCACCCCAGCTATTCGCCAACGACGCTGTTCAAGACTCGGCCTTTTTTGCGTGCCATCTGTTGTACCCTGAGCCGTACCTCCTTACGCCCAAATGAATCCGCGTTCAAACAGCTCTGCGCACCGGAGGCTCGCACGGCGACACAATAACCGGGACACGTAGGTCGAGCATCTGACGCAGCGCCGCCGATCCAGGCCGATGAGTTACAGACCCCCCGATAGCCCCGCTGTTGCGGCCATGATCGCCGCCTCCGCGCTTTTCGCGATCATGGCCCAGTTGGTTCAGGGAGTTGGCGCTGGGGCCTGGTCAGTTCTGGCTCGTGGCACGGTCCCGCTCCTTCTGCTTCTGGTCCTCAGTCCTAGAGCGATCCTTCGTGCCGCGCGGTCGAGGGAAAGGCCGCTTGTTCTGCGCACCACACTCGCAGCCATCACCATTTTGCTCGCGTTCTACGCCCTGGAGCGCTTGCCCACTTCGCTGGTGGCGGCATCGCTAAAGGCAGCACCAGTTTGGCTATTTGTCCTGGCCGTGGTGTCTGGCAGGATTCGACTTGGCCGAAGCAGCCTTTTCCTGATTCCGGTTGTCCTGGGAATCGTGGTACTAGGATGGCCGAACGAGCAGCATGCAGGCATACCGATGGCTGCCGCACTCCTTGCGGGGCTCGTGGCAGGGGTCTCCTACTCAATGCTCGCTCAGGTTCGCCGGGCAATCGCGACCGAGGTCGTCGCACATTTTTCCATTGGCCTGACTGTCGTTGGAGCCGTTAGCATCCTGCTAACTGGTAAGGCTATCCCCTCGGGTTCTTGGCCGACACTATTCGCCATTGGGGCTCTGGCCTATGCTATGCAGTGGCTCGTGGCATTTGCTTTCCGACATGGACGGGGGGAGATCATCTCGTTTGTTGGCTACTTCGGGGTCCTGTTCGCGGCTGCCCTGGATATTTTCGTCGCGGATGTGATCCCAGGCACGGGTCAAGTTGTCGGGGCAGCTCTTCTGCTATCCGGCACGCTTGGTCTTCTAGCCCTAAACCCTAGGCAGATCATGGTCCTGGCCAAGGTGAAGGCTGGTGGATCACTCCAAGAGCTGCGGAGCTTTTCTGGGGCTTTGGGGGAGGCGATTGCCACGGCTGAGGAATCGACCAGTATCCAGATGGGGATCCGAGTCACTGACGCGGTGATCACCGATGCCTGGCTCCGGAGAGCCTACGATGAGAGTAGTCTGGGATCGCACGCTCACGGCGTCCTGATTGCGTTCAACCCAGAGGCCCGGTCGCTTGCTGCAGTCGGTGGCACCGGAATACCCAGGTTCAGATTCGAGCGCGACTTTCGGCACGCGCTGAACCGAGCTTCGAATGCCCATCAGGCTCCTGTGGCTGTCGTGGCGGCGATGACGCAACTCGTGGTCGCACTTTCGCCAGAGTATCCCCCAGACGCGAGTGTGGAGGATCTACCGAATGACGTCATTTTTGGCTAGGTGCCCGGAGGATGGCCTCCGCGATGCGGGCCGCTGCGGAATCTCCGTACTTGTCCAGATCCAGCTGGGCAATGACGAAAGGGATTCCTGGAACCTTAGGCGACGGCAGCGGGCTTACCTCGTAGCCGATATCCTCAAGGAAACGAAGTCGTCGCGACGTTGCGGCTAGGCGTCCCACCAGCGTACGCACTCCCGCGCCGGTAGCGCGCTTCATCAAGGCCAGTCGCAATCGCATAGAAAGGCCTTGACCGCCGTAGTCCTGGTGTGTGGCTCCACGACCAAGCACTCCGAACGGAGCTGGATGGAGCGAGCGATATTTGGGGATACTCAGCGAGTCCGCCAACTGCGCGTGGTCCGCCAAGACCTGCAGTCGCATAGTGGAGACAATCGACCCATTGATTTCGCATACCATCACGAGAGCTGCATCGTCCGAATCGTTCCACAAGGCCCAGCTGTAGTCAGGCTGCCGCAGATTCGTCCCACGCGAATAGGCTCGAACTCTCAGGTCTGATACCTCCGACGCCCGCTCCCGCCCAACCGTAAGAATCTTCATGACTGGGCCGGGACGAATCCCGTTCCAAGTCGATGACGATAAACCGCCGCCGGTCGGCTCTGCCTACGTGGCCGACGTCCCCTTTGGGACGCTAGTTGCCGGGGGGGGGGCAGGAGGTTGGCGTACGATTGGAGGTCAGCCTCAAGTCGCCTAATTGCCGAGTCGCCGTAGACGCGCAGATCCAGTTCGACCAGGACCTTTTCAATGCTTGGGGTGTCTCGCGACTGCAGGGGCATTGCTCGATATCCAAGTTCGCCGAGATACGATAGTCTGCGGGACTGGGCAGCCACGAGTCCGACCAGTGTGTGCACGTTTTGGCTAGCGGCAATCCGCATCAGGTGGAGCCTCAGGTTCATCGAGAGCCCCAATCCCCCGAATCCCCGCTTGGTCGCCCCACGCCCCAGTAGCCCGAAAGGCGGCTCACCACTAGGCCGACAGGCTGGGCCCAAGATCTTAGCTAGGGACGCTTCGTCCGAGACTGTACTCAAGCGCATAGTCGAAACGAGCGCCCCGGTATTCTCAACTGCCAACACCGTCGAAGTGTCATCTGTTGTGTCCCACTCCGCCCACCTGTAGTCACTCGCCTTCGTATGCGCACCCTTGGAGTAGGCTGAGATCCGAAGGCGAGAGATTTCGTCTTTGTGTGATGCGTCGACGCGGATTATCTCCATCTCTATGTCAGGCCCCTGATAGCGGCTTCGACAGCGGGAAGGGATTGCCCACCAAGGTCGCGCACGATTCGGTGAATAGCGGATTGTCCTTGGCGTTCAAGATCAAGGACTACGAAGGTCTTGTCGCTGGTGAAGCCAATGGGATGCTCGCCAGGCATGCTAAACGCCTGATACCCAAGGCCCCGGAGGTAGGCGAGCCGACGCGCATTTCCTGCGACGACCCCGCACAAACACTTAAACCCACGCTGACATGCCTCCACCATAAGCCACACCCGGAGATTCATGGAGAGCCCCCCCCCCGTGAGTGGGACTAGTTGCCGCTCTACCCAGGCACCCAGCGGGAAATCTGAGATCAAGTCCAGTGGTGAGAACGTGTAGTTCGTCGTCGACCCCTGACCGAGTCTCGTGGAAAGTCAGGCGCATCGTGGACACTGGTTGATCTCCATCCCAGATCGCCGCAACCACCGCTTTCTCGTCGATAGAGTCCCATGCAGCCGCTGATGCGTTCCGGACGTTTGCGCCTTGGGAGTAGGCTCGCAATCGAAGTTGCTCAATTGCGCGGTAGTCACTTGTGGTAACGGTTTCCAAACGTAGGGTGTCTCGCATTTCGGCCGCCTGCGTTTCGTCTCCCTGGCCATCTTAGCAAGCACGCTTGCCGACGGCAAGCCAATTGACTCGGTATTGCTTCCTGCTCCAGACCGACCAAAACTGTAAGCGGAAGCCGTCTGCAGTCTTGTATTCCACGGACGCCCCGCCGAACCCCGCCTGCCTAGGGTCTTCGAGTTCATGCGGCATCGCAAAGTGCGAATTCGTGGCCACCACCGAGTACTTCTCGTCGGCGAACCCAAGACCGGCTATGTCCTTGGTCACCCAGTAGAATCGATTTGAGTTACCTGGATGGCCGTATTCACCGGTTGTCAGATCTACTTCGCCCCACACCAAGCGGAGTTCGCCGACGTCGACCGCGCGGGTGTACTCTGGACCTTCCGACCTAAGGTCATCTACCTGAACAAGTTGGCAGATCAGATTCTGGAGTAGTTGGATGTCCATGGGTCCTCGGCGTCTTGTGAGTTCCTCGTCTGCTACGATTATCCTTGCAGTTGCTACGGATTGCGTAACCACCAGAACCAACCAGTGCCACCCGACCTCTTCCGAGACCTTTTCGTTGACCCCGAACTGCTTCCGCAGGTTCAGGAGGGCTGGCTTGAACTCTTCCCAGGAAGCATGTCTGGATACGATTCCAGCTGGAATGCTGGTCCTGCGGGTTCAATCAAGGGCGTGCTTTGGGCGGCCTCCAAATGGTTGCCGAAAGCCAGAATAGGAATCGACCTTAGCGGCTGGAGTTGCAGGGGATGTGGTTACGCAAGCTTTCTAAGCATGCTTTGTCGAGTCCTCGATCACACAAATCGCCCAACCTTTGAGGAGAAGATCCTTCCCTACGTCGAGTCTCTCCGCGACGACCCAGATTTCGCCGTCAATGCGGAAGCAGCCCTGCCGCTTGTTGTACGACTCCATTCGCCAAGCGCCCGCCTACTGGACCAGCTAGAGTACTACCACGAGAGAAAGCGGGTCATGGAATTCGCCATAGGCCTAAGGTGGTGGGGGCAGAGTACCTGAGCGTTCCACGGGCAGCATCGGTCCAACAAGCTCACAGCCCCACTCCATGCCCAGGCAGCGACCCTTGGTGTGCTTGGCGCTCGCTCAGAACGCTAGAAGATCGACTCGACAAGCGCGTCCACAGCATCTTGGTCAAAGCTGCTCAAGTAGCTCTGGGTAATCTGGATATTTGAGTGTCCTAAAGCCTTGCTAATCGCGTACAAGTCCCCTCCTGACACTCTCGCGTGGTCTGCGAAGGAGTGTCGAGCGACGTGCATTGTAAGACCGCCAGATTGCACGCCCGCCGCTTCCGCCACCTTCTTGATGTTTCGGTTTGCAATGACGTTGCGGGAGGAGATCCGCCTCTTGGCGGTTGGCAAGTCTCGTAGGTCCCCAGAGCGCAGGTACGGAAATAGGCAAGGAAAGCCTGCCAAGGGATATCTAGTTGAGATAACGAGTGCCTGTTCAGGTAGCTTTACGCTGACGGGTTGGCCGGTCTTCATCATGCGATAGTGAAGCCTGCCGTCTACCATATTCTCGGGCTTGAGCATGCAGAGGTCGCCGAAGCGAACCCCGCTCGCATAGAAGGAAAACAGGAAGGCATCCCGAGAAATGGCCAGCGCACCGCCCTCGCCCAGCGACAGAGATTCTATCGCGGCGATCTCCTCCCGCTTCAGTCGTCGCTTCTGTACTGGCTCGGCGCTGGGCCGTTGATACCCTCGAAACGGATCGGTGTCCGAGCTTAGGAGACCACGAGCCACCTGTCGCCTATGAAGGCGGCGGAGTCGCTTCAGGTGATTGCGGACGGTGTTGTTGCTATTACCATCGATCTCCCGCAGGAAAGACTCGAATCGCACGAGAGAGGCTGCATCTAGATCCCTCCAGGCGACGAGCTTGCCGAAGCATCGCTCGACCTTATTTCTGAGGACTCCGAAGTGCTTGAGCTCCCAGACCTTGCCCTGCCCCCCCAGGACGTCGCGGAACGCGTCCAGATCGTCGAGTAGCAATCCAGACCCAATCTTGGCAGCCCTCACCACTGCGCGTGCTGTGGGGGCGTCCAGGCCCCTCTCTCGGGCCTCGTTGAGCATTTGCTCAATCTTGCGGTTGTAGGCATCCGCGAGATCGTGGCTGCTGCGAACTCGCGCCCGCCGCTCATTCCACTCTGTAGTCCTTACGGCTATGCCAACGGCGTACTTGCTGGTCTTCCTGTTTACCGTGACCCGGATGTAGATCGGGCAGGTACCGTCTGCCCGCAGCCGATCTTTTCTGATAATGGCCTTGATGGAGGCGGGCATTCGGGGACAACAGTGGGGCAACAAGTATCGAGGCCGAGTGCAACGAGACTGTGCAACTCGTGACTCAACACACGTATTTTAGGTATTTTGAAGCGGTATTGCACAGGGATGCTGCTTTTCGGAACAAGATGTTGTTGTCCTACCGGGCCCACTATGGGGCAGCCCTGTTTGCCGAAGGCCGGCAGGGCTGTGCCATATCATGCCGGTCGGGTTCGAACCGTATCAGGTTCACACGAGCGAAGCGACTGACGGAGCGAGCCTCAGCGAGCGCAGTAAACCCTACCGGGCCGACTATGACAATTCCCATGCTCAAGCGTCTGCCAATACTTCCGGTCCTGCTTCCACTTCTAGTGTTGGTCGGATGCGACACCGGTGCAACCCTGGACGGAGATTCCGGTCAGGTGACCGAGCTGGTTCCCCTGGGCCTCGGTCATTCATGGATCCTGCAGCGTACCGGTTGGATCCGAACCGATCACCAGAACGAGTCCTTCTCCTGGGTGGAGTCCTGGGTCGTAGACAGGGATACACTTATCGAGGGCGAAACGTGGTACAGTGTGCTGCAGACATCCACAGAGAGCACTCCAGCATTCTCCTGGCGAAGCGGGTGGCACACAAATCGCACTGACGGCATCTGGCGGTTCGACAATGGCGGCAGCAGCCAGGAAGCAGAGCTATGGATTCCGCTCCTGAACGCGGAGGGAGACGCGGTCACTACCATCCCGGGCACGGAATACAGACTGGTCGGCGTCTCTGATGACGGACGCTCACGAACTTTCCGCAGGACAACGACATGGCTGCCGGGCGTAGACGTGGAACTGCCGGTACCGCAGGTTGACCTCATCCGGATATCGGAAACCGAAGGATTTGTCCATCTGAGCGATTTCGTGTTCTCCAGCGAGGCGGGTGGACCTTGGTCCAAGACCATGCAGCAAGAGTGGAACCTCTTGCGATTTCAACCGGGCACGCGCCGTTGATCGGGTGACGATCGTTCAATCGGCGGTCTGTCAGGCCCCCGACCACCAGCCGCCACTTGCATACCCAAGATCATCGAGGTATTATTGCCTAGATCATTTAGGGTATACCGTGTTTTCCAGAGAACTTTCGGCTGCAGCCGCCAAACCGGCGATCCTGGCTATTCTGGCTGATCGCGACAGCTACGGTTACGAAATCATCTTGCGCGTCAAGGATCTCTCAGGCGGGCGGGTGGAATGGGCCGAAGGCGCCATCTACCCGGTACTGCATCGACTGGAGAGGCAGGGCTTCATCGAGTCCTACTGGGAGAAAGGTGAGTCCGGTCACCGGAGGAAGTACTACCGTCTCTTGCCGAAGGGCCGCCGCGAGAGTGCCCGGGAAGAGCACAGTTGGCGGTTGGCAGACGCGATCCTGACCGAACTCTGGAGTCCGAAACCGAGCCTGGGTCTGCGGTGAACACAGTCAGCCACATACTCTCCAACTGGCAACACGCCGCCAGGCGTGACGGCTGGACAGAGGATGCCATCGAGGAAGCTCTTCCCCATGTGATGGCCCTCATTCAGCAACACCTCGACCGAGATACGCCACCCTCGCACATCCTGGCGCTGGTGAACAGGGAGTTTGGTCACCCGGCCTCACTGGCCCTGGAATTGCGCCAGGCTCGCTCCCCCCTGACACATCTGATGGAATCGATGAACTCCAGCCACGTCCTTTCAGCGCTCTTCGGGGCAGCCCTCTGCGCCGCCGTCATTCTTGTCTGGCCGCAGGCCGAGCCGGAGCGTGGTGTCCCCCACCCGGGTGGACTCACGATGACCGTACATCCCGACGAGTTCGGCAACTTTGTGGTGTTGACGGCCAGGGACAGCCGTCTGCCGCCACCGATCACGTCGGCCACGGTCGGAAGCGCCATCCGCCGCGCAGAGGTCGCCGTCAACGCGTTCTACATGGCCCTGGACGAGAATGATCAGGAGATGCTCGCCCTGGCGGTTGACCAGTCTGGACGGAGTTATTCGGATCTCTCACGGCTTCTCGGTTACAAGGTCACGAGTCGGGAGGATGTGGTGGCCTCGTTCGACAAGGGCCACACCGAGATATCTCTCGTCACGGCCGCCCTCTATGCCCACGAGTTCTCCGGGCCTCGGGGTGAGGGTATTCTGAGTGGAGGGCGTGGCGGCTCGGTGGACGCCAAGTACTACCTGGCGGCATTCGACCAGACGCTGAAAGAGCTTCGCGCCTGCGCCGACAAAGGAACGTGTTCCCCGCGGAATGTTGACTAACACAGGGTCGGGCCCCGCTACCGCTCAAACGCCGCCAGCACCCCCTGCTCCAGAATCGGCCAGATCTGGTTCATGAGACTCGACCCGAAATTCCCGCCGGTCGACACGATCACAAGGTCCAGATCATCCACCAGAATGATGTACTGCCCGCCGTTCCCGGACGCGTACTGCACGCGATACGTGCGCGGCGTCCGGGTGCGAAGCGTGCGCATCCACCACTGGTAGCCATAGGACACATCGCCCGAGAACTGGAAGCGCTCGGTCAAGCTCTCCTCGACCCAGTCCTCCGACAGCACGCGCGTCTCCTTCCACATCCCGTCCGACAGAAAGACCTGCCCCAGCCGCAGCATGTCCCGCGGACGCGTTACCGCACCGAGCGGATTGCCGACACCGGGCAGCACGTCACTCTCGGTTGGGTCTGCCATGAATTCCCGTACGAAGTTGGCCACCTGCATGCCGGTGCCCCGGGCCAGAATGTCGTTGAGCATGATGCTCGCACCGGTGTTGTAGACCCACGTGCCGCCCGGCGTAAACTGGAGCGGCTGATTGAGCACAAAGCCCGTCCAGTTCGACGGCGGAGTACGGTACATCTGCGACAGGTGATTGCTCGTATTGCCCGCCGCAGCGCCGGACTCATTCCACTCCAGCCCCGTGGACATGGTCAGCACGTGCTCCAGGGTGATGGCCTCCTTGCCCGCATTGAACTGATAGTCGGGAAAGAACCCCGACAGCGGCTCATCAACCCCGCCGATCAGACCTCGGTCAATGGCCATCCCGATCAATGCGGATCGATAGGACTTGCTGGCTGACTGCACCTCGTGCGCCGTAAAACGGTCCCAGTTGATCTGCTGACCGCTTGAATTGCCTCCGGGCCAGTACTCCTCGAATACCAGCTTCCCTTGGTGGGCGATGAGCAGCGAGTGGATCCCGCTCCATCTGCCACTTCGGATCCCGTCCACTTCCGCGAAGAGCAATTCCGGCCTGGGAGCGTCCATCGCCGCGACCTCCCAACCGTCCTGGTCATCCGGCGGCTGGAAATACCGGTAGGTCGCCACCGCAGAAACCAGGACCGCATTCGAGCCTTCGGCTTGGACGCGCAAGGACTGCGAGTAACCAGTGCCGAGGGTCCACTCAAACGAAGCCCGTCCTTCGGCGTCGGTCTGCGCCGTGGCCTGCTCAACCCGGCCTCCACCTCCGGTAACGTTCGCTGAAACGGAAACGCCTGGAGCGAGCTCTCCCGTCTCAAAGCGCGCCTGGATGACAACCGGCGCGTCGACGCGCAATCCCTGCGGCGCCTTTTGACCACCTCCGGACTCCAGGCTCAGCTGCACCGTGCGCACTTCCGGCTCGGGATCCGGATCGGGCGATGTGATGGCCGATTCGCCGCACGCGGCGATCAGCAGAATCATGGGGAGCAGGCGCATGGGGAGTAGCAACATAGTGGCGGGCGGCCCCTCCACGGCCGTGCGCACGCTGAACCGTCAATTCTATCGGTCGCGCAGTGCCGCGATGCGCTCTTCCGGAGGGCAGCGCCGCTCCACCTAATTCCGGAGCCGGATCAGCACCTCCTCATCCACGCCGGGGTAGAACCACTCGTCCTCCATCTCCACGTGATCCTGCTCCGCCAGCCAGGTATCGACGGGCGTATTCGCAAACCGCCAGGCGTATCGCCCGACCTCATCCACCACGTCCAGGAGGGCTTCCCGGGCGATGGGGTGCGAGAGGATGCGATGGGTCTGCTTCGTCTTCATCCTCTCCTATCATACGACGTTCCAGCGACATTCGACTCCGGTATCTTTCGTAGGTGAGCATTTCTGCCCCCGATCTCCCCGTGCGCGCGGCGCTGCCGGACCTCCTGCGCGAGCTGACCGAACGCACGGAAGCGGTGCTTCAGGCCCCTCCCGGCGCCGGAAAAACAACCCTGGTCCCCCTAGCGCTCCTGGACGCCCCATTCACGGGCGGTGGGCGCATTCTCGTGCTCGAACCTCGCCGGCTGGCCGCACGCGCTGCGGCACGGCGGATGGCGCAACTCCGCAGGGAACAGGTCGGCGAGACGGTGGGCTACCGGGTCCGGCAGGAATCACGCATCGGCCCGAATACCCGGATCGAGGTCATCACGGAAGGCATCCTGATCCGACTGCTGCAGGACGATCCCTCCCTCGAGGGCGTCGCGGCCGTAGTGTTCGACGAGTTCCACGAACGCAGCCTGCAGGCGGACCTCGGACTTGCACTCACCCTGGATGCACGCTCCGCCTTCCGGCCCGAGCTGCGGGTGCTCGTGATGTCGGCAACGCTGGACGGCGCCCGCGTTTCGCGCATGCTGAATGATGCGCCCGTCATCAGCTCCGAGGGCCGCATGTTTCCGGTAGACGTCAAATGGCTCGACCGGGTGCCGCAGGGACGCGTGGAGGACACCGTGGCCTCCGCGGTTCGAAACACGCTCCCTGAAACGGAGGGCGATGTGCTTGTCTTTCTTCCCGGAGCCGGAGAGATCCGCCGCACCGCCGAGCGACTCGAAGGTCTGGCCGCCGACATCCGCCCCCTCTACGGTGCATTGCCCTTCAACCAGCAGGACGCCGCCATCAAACCCAGTCCCGCGGGCCGGCGCAAGGTGGTGCTCTCGACCGACATCGCCGAGACCAGTCTCACCATCGAAGGCGTGCGTGTAGTCATCGACTGCGGCCTCGCCCGCCGGCCCCTGTTCGAGCCAAACAGCGGCATGACCCGGCTGGTGACCATGCCGACGTCGCGCGCCTCTGCCGAACAACGAGCGGGCCGCGCCGGCCGACTGGCTCCGGGCACCTGCCTGCGCCTCTGGACGCGCGCGGAGCACGCGGCTCGGCGCGATTTCGAGCCCCCCGAAATACTGGGCGCGGACCTCGCCCAACTATTGCTCGAGCTCGCCGTCTGGGGTACCACCGCCGACGCGCTGAGATGGATGGATCCTCCCGAAGAAAGGGCGCTCGCCGGCGCGTCGGAGCTGCTGAATCAGCTCGGCGCGCTCGATGGGGACCGCATCTCCGCACAGGGCCGGCGCATGGTGCGATTCGGTGCCCACCCGCGTCTGGCGCACATGCTGCTGGCAGCCACTTCGCCCTCGGCGCAGGTCACGGCGACCCAGTTGGCCGCACTGATCGAGGAAGGAGACCCGCTGCGCAACGCGTCCTCGGCAGACGTTGCTCTTCGACTCCCGCTCCGCGACAAGCGCCTCCAGCGTACGGCGGCAGAATTCGCCCGAAGGCTGAAGGCGCCGAAGGCAGACGTCGATCCGGCCGTGGCAGGAATGCTATTGGCCAGGGCCTACCCGGACCGCATCGCCCAGCGAACGGCGGAGGGTCGGTTCAGACTGCGCAACGGTCGGCAGGTGCATCTTCACAAGGGAGATCCCCTGTGCGATGCGGACTTCCTCGCCGTAGCGCACACCGGTGGTCGCAACCATCAGGTGTTTCTGGCGGCCCCTCTGGAGGCCTCCGAAGTCGAGGCGGTGTTCGAGGATCAGATCACGGAGGAGACGCTGGTCTCCTGGGATGCCTCGTCCGATCGGGCCGCGGCCGTGCGGCGGAGGGCACTCGGCGCGGTCGTGCTCTCGGAGGCCTCGGCGTCCGACGTCGGCTCAGACGAAATCGCCCGAGCCCTCATGGAGCAGGTCCGGGAACGAGGCCTGCACCTCCTGCCATGGGACAAAGCCAGCCGGCAACTGCAGGACCGATTGAACTTCCTGCACGCGCGCGACCCGGACTGGCCGTCTCGAAGCGAGGCCTGGTTGACCGAACACGCCGAAGAATGGCTGCTGCAGCACCTCACCGGCATGGCGCGACTCTCGGATCTCAGAAAGCTGGATTTGGCGGAGGCGTTACTGACCGGCATGGACTGGTCCATGCGTCAGGCCCTGGACGGCCGAGTGCCGACTCACCTGCAGGTGCCGACCGGCTCCCGGATTCGCATCGACTACTCCGACCCGCAGAGTCCGGTATTGGCCGTGCGCATCCAGGAGGTCTTCGGCATGACCGATACGCCACGCATTGAAGGCGTGCCGGTAACGATGCACCTGCTCTCACCCGCGCAGAGACCCCTCCAGATCACCACGAATCTGAAGGGGTTCTGGGAATCGAGCTATTTCGATGTTCGCAAGGACATGCGCGGGCGGTATCCCAAGCACTACTGGCCCGAGAACCCGCTCGAGGCGGAGCCTACCCGCAGGGCCAAGCCCCGCAAGCGCTAGTTCTAAAATTTCCAGGCCAGGCCAAGGCGCAGAGCGCGCGGCCATCCCGGTGTGAAGTGGCGTTCTTCGATGCCTGCCGGCTCGTTGGACAGGCGCGAGAGGGTGGCGAACTGGGCTTCATCCCAATCGGAATCCGTCACGTTCTGGATGGCAGCGGTGACGTCCAGCGAACCGAACGTGCGACCGATCTCAGCATCGACCCGGAACTGGGACGGGGCGGTCAACGAACCGTCTTCGTTGAGCGGTCGCTCCCCAAGCCCCGTCATCGACAGAGACGCATGCGACGCGCCCGGAGTCCAGGCGATCTCGGCTGACCCAACCATGCGCGGTGCCAGCGGCACACGGCCGCCTTCCACCATGCGTGCGCGGGAGGCCGTCGCCGATCCCTCCAGGAACAGGCTCTGAGCAAGCGCGAAGCGTGCGGAGGCCTCCACGCCCAGGCGACGGGTCGCACCACTCAACTCGGTGGTACCGGCATCGCCCACAAAGACGAACTCCCGATCCAGTGCAATCCGCCACAACGCCACGGACAGCGTGGTGCGGTTGCCCGGGCGTGCACGCACGCCCACCTCGGAAGCCAGAGCCGGCGCCACGGGCGTGGAGTCCGGGCCGCCACGAACGACGCTGCGCGCATCGTTCGAATGAAATGCCCGGCCGATGCCGCCGAACAGCTCGGTGCCCGGACTGATCGCGTACGCCGCGGAAACCCGTGGGCTAAGCAGGGCGGCGCTGCGACTGGTGCCGTCGAGCTCAAAGCGAAACGCATCGGCCCGCAGGGCAGCGGTGGTTCTGAATCTCGGACCTATGACGGCCGTCCAGCTGGTCCAGCCACCGGTATGCAACTGGGCGATCTCGCCGCGGTCGATAACCGAGCCGCGCTCCCTTGAGGGACTCTGCCACAGCCCGACAGAAATGTCGTCCGCGCGAACCGAAGCGGCGAAGGTTCTCGTCACAAGCGCAGGACCGAACTCGAAGCGGTCGGTAAGCATCACCCGGCCGCCGCCGAGGGTCCGGCGATCCTGCTGCTCGATCATGTCGCCCTGCTCCTGGTTCTCCAGGAAGAAGGTGAAGTTGGAGTACAGGTTCAGGCGGTACCGCGACACCCACGCGTTGGCCTGCACAGTGCGCGAGCCCTCCTGGCGCTCCCACGCAGCAGTGGCCCACTGCCGTTCGGTGTGCCCGCCCTCCAGCGGATCCAGTGAACCAAAGCGACCGATCTGACCGCTGGCCACAGCGCGATCCGGGATTTGGCCCGATGCGGTCCAGTCGGCGTCGTACGCGCCCGCCGAGACATGCAGGTTGCCAAAGGTCTGTGAGGCAAACAGATTGGTGCGCCGCACGCCCTGCGGGTTCGCAAACGGACCATCGGCGCGGTCGTGACTGACGGCGGCGTAGCCGTTTCCGAGCTGCAGCAGTCCCATCGCCCGACGGCCTCCGAAAGACCCGCCCTCGACGGTAATCATGTTCTGCGGAATGGTCCGTCGTGTCGAGAAGGCGACGCCCCCGGCGGTGGCCAGGTCACCGAACTCTGCGGATACGGGTCCCTTCTCCACGCGCACGCTCTCAACCGTCTCGGGGATGAAGAAGTGCAGGTCCGCATAGCCCTGCCCGTGCCCGTGGGACACCAGGTTGATGGGCATGCCGTCGATCTCGAGGGCCACGTCGGTGCCGTGGTCGGCGTCGAATCCGCGCAGGAACAGCTGCTCAGCCTTGCCGCCGCCCGCGTGCTGGGAGGCCACCAGGCCAGGTACCAGCTCAAGGAGGTCCGGCGTGGTCTTGCGGGGCCTTCCGCTGCGGTCGGCCGTGCGTAGTGTGATGGACGATGCGGAGGTCGCCGGGGCCAACGCTTCCGCCACGATCTCCGAGAGATCAACGGTGCGCTCTTCCAGGCGGATTTCCTCAGCGGGCAAAGCCGATTCGGCGGCGACAAAACCGACATAGTGCACACGGATCCGGACCCCTGCGTCATCGGCGGCCGTCAGTTCAAAGCGACCATCGAAGTCGGTCACGGTGCCCTGGGAAGTCCCCACCACAAACACCTGGGCGCCCGGCAGCGGTTTGCCGGTGTCGGCGGCGACCACTCGCCCTGAAATACGCTGCTGGCTGAAGGCCTGGTCGGCGGTGGCCAAAACGAGGGCCAGTAGAATCAAGAGTGCTCGCATCAGCCCGCCAGGATGTCGGTGGCCTCGGCAGCGGCCGAAGGCGACTCGATGTGAAGACCTTCCTCCAGGGCGCGCTCAAGAAGCGTGCGCCCCTGGGCCACCAGCCCCGCTCCGACATAGATCTGACCGGCGCGGAAGCTCAGTTTGGCGTCCCCGTTGTCGAAACGCATCGCATGGTCGATGAACTCGATGGCCTGTTCCGAGCGACCCAGCTTGTGAAGCACCCAGGCGTAGGTCTCGTTGGCATGCAGGTGGTCCGGGCGGCGCGCGATTTCGATGCTGGCCAGCCAGAGCGCGCCGTCCAGTCGGGTCTCCTCGTCGGCGTAGAAGTCGGCCAGCTCCATGTTGACGTTCTCTCCCATGGCCTGCGCGTCTTCTAGGCCGCGCTCAATGGCGATCGTGGCTTCCGCTGCCCGCTGCTCGTCGCCCATGGCGAGGTACACCTCCAGAGCCAGCTCTTCGAAGCCTGCTCCGGGGGCCAGCGCCATGGCCTGCTCGATCAGGTAGTCCGCGTGCTGCACCCGGCCCTCCAGCAGAGCAAGGTGGGCCAAACCGGCGACCGCATGCGCATACCCGGGATGCTCCTCGAGAATTCCGGTCAGGATGCGACGCGCCGCAGCATGGTCTCCGCTGCCGAGGGCCAGTTGAGACAGTTGGTAGAGTGCCCAGGAGCGGCCTTCGCTGCCGATGGTGCCTGCGCCTGCCGCAAACTCCATCGCCCGAATGGCACCTTCTTCGTCGCCGAGCAGCTCACGGATATAGGAGGCGCGGGAGTAGGAGGAGAGGTCGGGGCGGCGCTCCAGCATCTGATCCATGGCGGTGACGGCCTCGTCGTAGCGACCCAGCTCGACAAGCGCGTCGACCAGGGTGCCGTAGTTGTAGGCGTGACCCGGCGACTCGGCGATCAGCTCGCGAGCCTGCGCTTCAGACTGCTCGAACTGATGCAGCTTGTTGAGCAGCGTGCCCCGCAGAACGCGTGCGCGGTAGTGGTTTGGGTCCAGGTCGAGCGCTTTTTTTAGCTGCGCCTCTACACGTGGTACGAAAAAGGTCTCGTCCGCAGTGGCACGGGCCTGGCCCAGGTAGTATTGCGCAAGGTCCACATAGCCGTCCGCGCGGTTGGGCTCGCGCATGACGCGCTCGATCAGGGAAGCTTCCGCGCCGGCGGATGAAGCGGAGGCAGTGACGATGGTGCCGCGGTCGGGCAACGACTGGGTGTCGGCTGTCAGCAGGAATGCTGCGGCACCTGCAAAGAGCAGCGCGGCAAAGATGAATCGTTTCATGACAGAGAGGAGGTTCAAGGTGGGTGATGAGAGCGCCGATCCGGCGCGTTTCGATGGGATTCACGTGTCGCCGGGGCGCCCCGTCGGGCGCCCCGTTGGCGACACGCTCCCCTCTGCTTATTTGACCAGAAGTGCCTGGCGGACTGCCGCCGTCTTTCCGCCCGCTTCGATGCGGTAGAAATAGGCCCCCGAGGGCAGACCCTCGGCATTCCACTCAATGGCGTGGGTGCCTGCAGAGTGATTCCGATCCACCAGCGTCTGGACAAGGCGTCCCTGCACATCGTAGATGCGCACGGCCAACGGGCCGGAGGTGGAGGCCTTGTATTCAATCCGCGTGCTGGGATTGAACGGATTCGGGTAGTTCTGCGCGAGCTGGTACTGGTCCGGCACGCCGATTCCCAGAACGCCCGGGTCGATGCGGCTGGTGTTGGTGCTCGTGCCCGGAGAAGCCGCCGTCAGCTGCTTGACGTAGTCGTAGCCGCGGTGCGGGTTGGCCTGGTACGGGAATTCGTCCAGCAGGGCGACGTCGTTCGCGGTCGGACCGGCGTTGTAGGTCAGCACGTCCAGGAGATCCTGGGTAACCGGGCTGGCCGAGCTGTTGGGATCGTAGTCGTCGTACCAGAGGCCAATGGCAGCCAGCACGACGCCGGACACCGCCTGCAGCTCGATGGTGGTGACGTCATCCTCGAGCCGGCGCCCGTTGGGGAAACCGTCCATGTTCGGGATGAACTGGATGTCCGTCGTCGCATTGAAGCGGGCATCGGTCAGTCCGAGCACGGCCGCCTGCACCAGCCCGAGCGTGCTGAAGTCTGCGTCGTTGCGCGGCGTCGGCGGCACGGCCATGTTCAGACGCAGCATGTCGCCGCCAGTGGGCATGAAGTTGTTCACGAACGGCTTGCCTGCAGCCAGCGGGTCTCCGCCCTTGCCGGTGGCCAGCTGGTAGGGACGCACGTTGGGCACGCCCACGTAGAAAGCAGGCCAGAGATCGACCGAGCGCGGCTGGCCCGGACCAGGAAGCAACAGGGTGCCGAAGACCGCATCGTCCAGAGCGGTGCCTTCCACGGCGGCGGAGCCTTTCAGGCCGTAGAGACCGTCCTGGCCGTTGCCGAAGTCAAATGCGCCGAGTGAATTGCGCTGAACACGCAGAGCGGACATGGCCGGCACGGCGCCACCGAACTGATCGTCATCCATGTAGAGCGCCAGCTCGGGATTGTAGAAGTAGGCGTTGTGCGCGGGGTCCTCGTTGTACGGGGTGCGCGCATTCCAGCGGTCCTTCTCGCCGAGGGGAATGACGGCTTCATTGGTCAGCGGCATGCCAAGGCGGGATACCTGCACCCAGGGGCCGCTGTACGTCGGCGCTTCGCCTTCTGCTGAGAGCGTCTTCATCTGGGGCCGGCTGGCGGATGCCCAGACGCCGATCACAAAGTCGCCGTCCAGAATGTTGGCGGCCTCGGAGGCCATTTTTCCATCCTTCTGCAGTGTGGAAATCGGCACCTGGAGCGCGATCGTGTGGGTATTGAAGCCGGCGACGGCGTCTCGTGCGTTGTCCGGGTTGCTCGCGTCCATTCCATAGGAGGAGCGCGTCTCGCCGAGATCAAAGATGCCGCCGAGGTCGACGAAGAAGGCGTCATCGCGCGGTCCGGCGAAGACCACCTCGCCCGTACTTGCGGTCGTTATGGCTGCATCTACCAGGGCCTGGTAGGTGGTGCCGAGACCGGCACCGCCTTCGATGGAGCGTGGGCCGATGTTGTTCGGAGGCACGATGCCGCCTGTGACGATGGTCTCAAACGAGCCACCCGCCATGCTGCGCTCCAGCGTGTAGGTGGTTTTCAGGTTTTCCTTGCCCAGGCGAATGTTGAAGAACGTGGTCGGGTCTTCGTTTTCGCGGGCAAAGGTGAATCGATACGTGATGTCGTCGCCGGTGGTCGAGGCGTCGTTCTTGACGTGGATCTCGTAGCGCACGTTCTCCGAGAACGTGTTGTAGTTCGGGCCGCCTTCCGGCAGCTCGAGCGGGATATAGTTGGCGATGATCGTGACGGTCTCCGGATTGTCCGGCGAGACGAAGGCGTAGAGATCCGTGTTGTCGGCCAGCGGATCATTCGCGATCAGCGGCGCCTCCCGGTGACTGGACGCATCGCCCAGCTCCGGGGTCTCCATTAGGAGCCAGCCTGCCAGAAGGACCGGAATCAGTAGCAGTCCTCGCTTGATGGAAGTTTTCATGTTGTGGGTTGCGGGATGGTCCCGTGGTTGATGGTGCGGAATGCATTGTTCATCCCGTGTCGCAGCCCGGTAGCACTGCGCCGGTTGGGCAGGTCGGGCAACAGTCGCAGGCGGCGCAGCAGGCCGGCCATGTCCCAGAGGTGCATGGCTCGGTGCAGCGTGCCACCCGCGAATTCGAGATGGGAAAACCCGCAGACCTCGACTTCCCGCTGGGTTGCGGGAATGCCCAGGAACGTGCCCTTGTGGGTGCCGGAAAGCACCCATACCACCTGTGCGGAGGAGCCCTCGGTCATGGCATGCATCGGAGTGATGCGGCCGTCCGGAAAGGCGGTTGTCAGTCGGCGCAGATCACCCAACAGGGCAATGCGACCATGCTGAGTAGCCTCACGACTTGCGTCGAACCCACGATACGTGGGTGCACACAGCGAACGAATGAGCGACTCATCTCCGCCGTTGATTGCGCGGAAGAGCCGGTCTGCAAGTGTGGTGGGAGATTCCAATTGGGCGTGGAGTCATTGGGTTGACCCCATCGTACCGGGAGATTCTGCCCGCCCACCAGATCAAAACCTGCTCATCTTCTGCTCACTTTCTGCTCATGTGAGCTTTTTTTCAGGGATTTGTGAGCAAAGCACCCTTGGCCCGCGAGCCTAGTCTCCGATCTCCATGCGCCAGAGCGTCTCTCCCACCTCGTCCACAGCACGCGCCAGCTGACGACGGAATGTGGAGTAGGCCATGCCCGTCATCTCGGCCGCGGCTTCCTGACTCCCCGCGGGTCTGAGATACGTGCGATCGAGCGCCTGATAGGCGCGCTCCAGCTTCGGCAATCCGGAAAGCCCACCGGCCGCATCGGCAATCAGCTGCCGCAACGTTTCAATGCGGTCCGCTTCATCCGGGCCGGGAGCGCGGGTGGCTACCAGCGACGAGCGGAGCAGCGGATTTCCGGGCATGCGCTCGGGGCGCGCATAGTGCTGAAGGGCCTGCTTCAATGCTTCCGCAAAATCGCTGCGATCCAGGATATGCAGGGTCTCGCGCACGGGCGGACGGGACTCCGCCACACTCGCCCCCTCCTGTCGCTGCCCCATCAACTCCAGCCACGCGTCTGGCGGGACTACCCGCCAGTCATGCCCGAACATGCCGAAGTCCCGGCCGCCCTGCCTGTAGGTCACCGGGAGCCGATGAATGTCTCCGTACGCCATGATTGGCTCCAGGTCATCCGCGATGCCCGACGGCAGAAAGGAGAACGCGAGCGATGGTGTTGTGAGATAGTGCTGAACCATGTGCACAAAGATGGCCATCTGCACGTACGAAAGACCCTGGTACTCGTCAGCCGCCATCCAGAAACGGAACACGGTGGCGCGCTCGCCCGGTCGCAGCGGCGCGGTGCGCTTCAGATACTCCGAGGCGGCGCTCATGCACGGATCTTCCGCCCGCAGCGCATCCGGGTGAGTCTCGAGATCCAGCAGAAACAGAAGGCCGTTCGGCACGCCGGCACCGTCTCTGAAAATCACGAGCTCCTCGGACGAAGCTTCCTGAATCCAGGACGCAGCGAACGTGCCCGCCTCCGGGCCCTCGTGGCGCGTTACCATCTCCCGAACCGCCTGAGCGTCCGCGTCGGCAATGCGCGTGTCAGAGTGTGCCTCGGCCCGACCGTGCCCGGCCCGGAGCTGCTGGTACAGAGGCTGCACCAGTGGATTGTCCCGGTGCAGGTAGACCAGGTCCCGCAGGTGTCGACGCTGCAGTCCCTTGTCCGACGTGCCGTGCATGGCTGCGACATAGTAGCGCCGGGCTCGTCGATGCAGCTCCCGGTACTGCCCAGGATTACGCCAACGCAAGTCTGCCGCGAGGGCCTCGCGCGCTACGTCGTGCATGGTGAGGCCGGACTCGGAGGCCTCAATAAAGGCCAGTCCACGCAACCACAGGAAGGTCTCGCCCGCCTCCGGGGCGTCCAGCATGGCGGCCAGCAGGTCCTCCGTCATCGCGTGCGTGATGGCGCATGCCTCCAGCGCCAGTCGATGAGCAGGACTCGGCACCTTCATCACCAGTCTCTCGACCAGCGCGCGCACGATGTCGGGGGCGTCTGTGGGATCGACATCCACGCCACCCTTCAGCTGGTACAATTCCAGTACCAGGGCTACCGCAAGCGGATGTCCGTGTGTCGGCGCAAGCAATGCGTGCACGCGGTCCTCCGGCACGCCGGCCCGATGCAGCATTTCCGCCGCCTCGACCAGCTTCAGATTTCGAAGGGGGAGGGCACGCATGAGGCTGTTCCATCCGGGCTCGCGGCGCCACGCGTCTGACGGACCGTGTCGCCCGGCCAGCGCCACCACCACGTTGTCCGGCAGGCGTGGCAGAAACTCTCGCACCAGCCATGGCTCCATGTCGGCGGCCAGCTCGAACGTGTCAATCAGGAGCGCCACACGTTCCTCAACGGCGCCAAGCGCGGCCCACACATCGCAATCATTCGTAGCCTCCAGCCGCTGGCACACGGACTTCAGAAAGGCGGGCGCCGAATCTCCGAAATCCCGGGCGTCAAGAAGAAGCGCCCGACCGCCTGTCTCGCCGCACAATCGTGCGAATGCCTTGAGGAGCGTACTCTTGCCTATGCCCCCCGGACCGTGCACCATGAGTACCAGGTGCTCCGGCTCGGGCTCGACCAACATGCGTCTGAAGGCCGCCATTTCCTCCCCGCGGCCGACGAAGTCGCGGCCGGCTGCACGGTTGAGTCGATCCTGAAAACGCGAGGACATGGACGGAAGCAGATTTGGCGTGCCAGTATACCGATTGCTTCTGCCACGGCCGGGGTTCTGCTTCAAGCGGCGCAGGCACCTACACGGAAACCCCGATTCCCCTCACGGGAAACCGAGGCCGCCGCTGACCCACCCCATGGGCCGTCAGGCCTGGCCGTTCTTGGGGGCCCTTCGCTCCAGGGCCCAGAACGTGACCCGCAAAAGGACCATGCTCCATATTGCCCCCCCGGCCGCGCCAAGTCCCGCGGGCCAGAGGACCGGTAGATCCGGGTGCCGATAGACCATGGCTACGGCCCCGGCAATCGTGCTCAAGAGGACCACGGCTACCACGAATCGGGTTCTTTGGGTCGATCTCATGGCGTCAGTCCGAGCAACGGAGTTCGTACTGGTCGTGGCGCTGCGCAAAGGGCAGATCCTTCTGCCTCTTGCACCAGTCGTCCATGTCCTGGGCATGATCGAACACGTCCTGCATGAAGTGCGCAACACCGGACACAAACGTGCCGACTCCTACCCCGATTCCACCACCAAGCGTGCCGCCGATGGCTGCGCCTCCAGCACACGCGGGCGGACCGCCAATCAACAAGCCGATCCCGCATCCAACACTCGCGCCGACAAGTACGCCGCCCTGACCGGCAGTCACACCGTCATTGATCGTGTTGCTCCACCAGTCTCCGGGGTCGAAATGCTCGGTGAACTCGGGCGGGGCCTCCGGTTGGGGATCAGTGCCTGTCGAGTCCTGGATACGCAGGAATCGGGGGCTCGCCGAGGCCTGGGGCCCGGCCGCAAACCGGAGAGACGTCGCCAGCTGCTTCAGCGCGTACTCGTTCTTTTTGTCGGTAAAGAACTCGAACTGAGCCTGCAACATGGCTGCTGCTTCCAGAACTGGCCGGGCTCCTTCTTCGCCCAGTGCACGCCGGGCATCCCTGAGGAGGGGAGCAAAGGCCGCCCGCATGGCCTGCGGAGTTTCAACCCGGGCGGCCTCGAAGACCCGCGTCAGATGGGCGTTGTGTGTGTCGGTGAGACCTGGCACCTGGATGGGACCCTTTCGCGCGGGGTTCGACCAGGCTTGAGCAAGCCGCCGGCCCGTGTCCTCCACGTCCAGGTCAATCACGTCGGGGGCATAGGCATTCATGGCCTCCAGCAGTATGAGCCCGGGGTCTCCGTGCGTCCCGTTGTAGGCGTTGGCGTACTCTATGGTGTGGTCGACCAGTTCGTCCACGAGAATGCGCGCATCGTCCAGATAGGGATTGGTGTCGGTTTCGTCCGGCAGCAGCAGATCTCCCGCACAGCCCGTCATGAGCAAAGAGAGAATCACCACTGCGGCACCGAGGGGGATTTGGTGTCGTTTCATGGATCTGTGAGATTTGTGCGTTGAACTTGATTTGCGTGGAGCGCCAGCCGAGACTCGCGCCCGCTCAGATCCATAGAAGCGGCTCGGCGCGATTCTGTAACGCATGTCGGCTATCAGCATCTTCGAAATGCTCAAGATTGGGGTGGGGCCTTCCAGCTCCCACACCCTTGGACCGTGGCGTGCGGTGCAGCGATGGATGCGCGAGCTCACCGCCGAGACAGACCCCCAGCGCATCGAGGGCATCCGCGTCCTTTTGTACGGATCGCTGGCACTGACCGGCCGGGGACACTGCACGGACACGGCCGTCTGCCTTGCGCTGCTGGGAGAAGAGCCGGAGACGGTGGAGGTCGCCGGCATTGCCGGTTTGGTGGAGGCGCTGCAGGAACGACGAACCGTGCAACTGGGCGACGCGACGATTCCGTTCGATCCCTCCCGCGACATCGTCTTCCGCATGTCTGAGCGGCTGCCCTTTCACGCCAACGGCATGGTCTGTCAGGCCTTGGTGGACGGCGAGATCCGGGAGTCGACCTACTACTCCGTAGGCGGAGGCTTTGTGGTCAAGGCTGGGGAGGAGGACGAGGATTCGGGCGATGTGGTCCTGCCCTACCCGGCCTCCTCAGCCGGCGATTTCGAGAAGCACGCCCGGCGCACCGGCATGTCCATCGCCCAACTGGTGCGTGCCAACGAGCGGGTCTGGCGTATGGACGATGCCATTGACCGCGACATCGCGACCATCTGGGACGTGATGCGCGAGTGCATCTATCGGGGCTGCCATACAGAAGGCACCTTGCCGGGGGGCCTGGACGTGACTCGGCGCGCGGCAGCCCTGCACGGCAAGCTGCTGCCGGACGCCACCTACGGCGACTCTCATGAATGGATCAGGGTCCTGAAGGGCCTTTCGCCCAAGTTCAGTCAGGTCCTGAAGTGGGTATCCTGCTTCGCGCTGGCAGTCAACGAAGAGAACGCCAATCTGGGACGGGTAGTGACCGCCCCGACCAACGGAGCAGCCGGCGTCATTCCGGCCGTGCTCATGTATCTGGTGTGCTTCAACGAGCGGGAGATGTCGGACCGTGATATCGGTGACTTCCTCATGGTCGCCGGCGAGATCGGAACCTATTTCAAGAAGCGGGCGACCATCAGCGCCGCGATGGGCGGGTGCCAGGCGGAGATCGGTGTGTCCTCGGCGATGGCCGCCGCGGCGCTTACGGAGAGTCTGGGTGGCACAGTGCCCCAGGCCCTCATGGCGGCTGAGATCGCCATGGAACACCACCTGGGTCTAACCTGTGATCCCGTGGGAGGGCTGGTCCAGATTCCCTGTATCGAGCGCAACTCCATGGGCGCCATCAAGGCCATCAATGCGGCCGAGCTGGCCCTGAACGGAGATCCGGAAAAGGCGAAGGTCTCGCTGGATGACGTGATCCGAACCATGGACGAGACCGCCCGCGACATGTCGCACAAGTACAAGGAAACGTCCGAGGGCGGCCTGGCCGTCAACATCTCGGTGCGTATTCCCGAGTGCTGAGGCAGACCGCCCTCGTGCTTTCCTGACCCGCCGTCGGCGGGCGTCAGAACGCGATGGTCACGCCAAAGCGGGGCTGAACAATGTCTACGGTGGATCGGGTGGTATTGAACGAGTAGCTGCCAAGCTCACGCTCGATATCGCCTTCGCGCAGGTATTCTGCCTCGCCACCGAGCAGGTAGCGCGCTCCGAAGGTCAGGTATACACGTCCCGGGCGATCGTCGTCGCCCATCGCCCCCTGCCAGACCTGCACGTCCAGGCCGGCGCCGACGCCGTAGCTCACCGTGTAGTCGTCAAAGTTGGTCGAGCCGACCACCTCCTCATCGAACTCGTTCGTGAGCGATGTCCGGGTGTAGAGATATTTGACACCGTACAGGCCGTCCACGTATGGGCGCACCTTGCCGGTGATGGGCTGCAGGCGCAGCATGCCGTGTACCTGGGCCAGGTTGTTCGTGGTGTGTACGCGCGCTTCGATATCCGGGATGGTCATCGACAGCGGTACGTACCGGTTTTCGCTGCCGTAGACGTGGATCCCGGCATCAATTCCGACAAAGAGCGGGCTGCGGAACAGGTGCGTTCCGCCGTGCAGGTTGATGCCGAAGCCGGTTTGATCCACGTTCTGCTGGAACGCGCCCTGCGGAACCGCGAGGGCCAGGTCCACGCCGAACTCGGTACCGGATTGCGCGGAAGCGGAGATGGGTGCCATCAGGGCGATGGCGAGGCCTGCGATCAGGAGGTTGTAACGAATGTCCTTCATGGGAGTCGCCGTGTCTGTGTTTTAGGACGGGGGTCACGGCGTGTGTCCCAGAAATCAGCCCAAAAAGGCCGGAACCAGGCGGTTGCGCCGCTTGGGTCCCATGAATTGCAAGGTGAGTGCCTGTCCGCGGGCGCGGGGTCGGCGCGGGGGCGCGGGGAGGGCGGCGTCGGGGGTCGGCGCGCAGCGCGCGGGGCCGACGATTAGCAGGGGCCTACTTGTCCGAAAACGCCTGGGGCCATTCCTTGCGCGGCAGCGCCATCTCCAGGCCGTAGAGGAACGACTTGCTTTCGCCTTTCCAGTTGAAGGGGTCCCTCGCCCGGAGCTGCTTCTGAAGGAAGCGGCTGATGTTGTAGAGCCACGCCTCCAGCACGCGATCCCGCTCTTCCCGACTCGCAATCAGAGCAATGTTGCTCATGAGCTGCCGAAAATCAGAACCGTTGGGAGCCTGGAATCGGTATGCCGCCAGGTTCGTCAGGCAGTCCTGCTGGATGGCCATCAGCTGGCTTCGACGGATACGACGGGCAGCCCGCGCCTCAAAGGCTCCTCGCCATCGGGCCAGTTCGTTGATGGCGTTCTGAACGGTAGCGGCCGGGGGATTCGCCATGGCGGCTAACATAGTCGGGTCTCCTAGCGAACGTGAATCAGGGGCTTGCTGGTTCCTCCTGTATCGGTCTGAATCATCACGAGATAAGTCCCCGTCGGGTGCCCGGAAGCATCCCATGGAACCTCGTGAATCCCGGGACCGCGGAATTCCGCCAGCGGCCTCGCGACGACGCGGCCCAGCATGTCCACTACCTGCACACGCACAGGGGATCCGTGCCCAAGCTCGAAGGAAATCAGCGCCTGACCCCGGACCGGGTTGGGGGCGACGGGCTCCAGCCGGAAGGCCCTCGGTGCGATGGGCTCGATGCCTGTCGCGATGACGGACACCTCATTGGACGGAGCACTCTCCCCGGAAGCACCGACTGCCACGACCTGAAAGTGCCAGGTGCCCGCCCCCGGAAGTACGTGCGATGCGCTCAGCGCCTCCGCGCCAACATCCACGACGGCTTCGCCGTTCGCGCGCGCGCCGACCACGTCGGAGCGATATACCCGAAATCCCGTGACGGATTCGGCCGCCACTGCCCCGCTCACGGTCAGTCGGTAGTCCGATTCCTGCGCGCCGAGGGACGGATCGAAGATGGACACGCCGACGAGGTACGTGCCGGCAGAAAGCGTGTCCATCCGGATGGTCTCGTCCAGGGTCCCGATGTTCAACGACTCACCGACGATCTGCAGCCCCGTGCCGGATTCTCCCAGCAGGTACACATCGCAGTCTTCTGAGAGGTCACTGAGGACCACCGTGCCGCCGGACTCCAGCAGATCGAACACGTAGAGATCCTCGAAGTCGTCCTGTGCCCCACCCTCGAAGCTCACTGAGAGCTGACCGGTGTCGCTGATCTGGGCCGCGCCCGTCACGACAGCAGGAGCGGGACCGTAGAGGCGCTGAGCCTCTTCAAGCCGATTGTTAGGCTCGATCTCGGCCAGTTCGGGAGCACTGACGCTCTCGGGATGCTCCCAACTCAAGAGCGCCGCCGAGCCCTGCAGCCTGACGTCGAAGTTGCGGGGTGGCGACAGGAAGGCTGCAGATCGAGCCGGGAGCGTCGTGAGTTCGGCGGCTTCGGGCTCAGAAATGCGGACTTTCTGGGCCGCTGCAGCAGGCACGAGCAAGCCGCATAGCAGGAGGGCGTACAACGTCTTCATACCACAATCTAGTCCTCCGACAGGCGCTCACCCCGGCGCGCCGGCCAACGGTGCTTCTTTGCGATTCGTCGGCACCCGGTGTATCGTGACCAGACTTGTCAGCGGCACGACGCCCGCCTACAGAAATCCCACCGAACGGCATGCATCGATCCATCCCCTGCCTGCTCGTCGCCGCGGTGCTGGCCGGCCCCGCCCTTGCCCAGACCCAGGGCTCGCGAAACGTGACCCTGGACAGCCACCTGCCGCTCCGTGCGCAGGGCGCAGCCGTTGCCGCAACCTTCGGCGCCCCCGACCGGCTGCTGTATGTGGCCCACGAGCGGGCTGTCAGCCTGATCGACATCGAGTCCCGACAATCGGTGCTGCACTGGTCGGTCCCGGCACAGGTCAGCGGCCTGGCAGCGAGCCCATCGCTCGTGGCCGTGGCAACCGATGCTGGACTGCATTTTTTTGACAACTCCGGGGCGGCGATGGACACCGCGGCCCTCGGTGAAGTCCGGGATGTCGCTGCCTACCGTCATTCAAACGGGTCGGTGTACTTCCTGGCAGCGACGGCATCGCACATTGTGATGCTGGCAGGCCCGGAGAAAGAAGTGGGACGTGTGGCCGTTCCGACAGACGTGCCCAATCGGGACAACGGATTCCACGGAGTGTATGCGGCCTACGACCTCGGCACGGAGTCTGACAGGCTGTACGCGGCGGGGGGCGGCGGCTATTTCGTCTTCGATGTCACGAATCCGATGGAGCCCGCCCTGCTCACCTGGGTGAACTCCGCCGCGGTGCAGGTAGGGGTCGGAATCCAGGCCACGCCGGACGCGAGCCATCTGGTCACCTCCACCGGATATCGTTCCGCACCCATCCGCATTTTCGACATCCGCCCGGCACTCGACGGGACCATTTCCCAGGTGCGCACCGCGGCAGGAGCCTGGACGGCAGACTGGCGCAGCCACGCCGAACAGTTCGAGGTGCGGTGGCCGTACGTTTTTGTAGCAGCTCAGGACCAGGGCATGGCGGTGTTCAACATGCGAAACGCATTTGAGCCCTACACCACCGCGTGGTTCAGGACCCCGGCTGCCGTGGACGTGGCCGTGCGAAACTCGGACGGACTTGTCGCAGTGGTCGATGCCGAGACCGGACTCTGGCTCGTGCGGGTCGAAGACTTCCGCGGCTGGGATGGCCGCGGCTGGGGTGTGGGCAACATCAGCTCCGTGCAGGACTGGATAAATGGCCCTGTGGGCGCAGACCGGTGGCAACCATGAAACGACTTCTTGCGGCACTTCTGATCATGCCCGGGCCTGTGGTTGCACAGGTGGCCGTGGACCAGCCGTCCCACCCCCCTCCGCCAGGTGAGCGCGGCAGTGCCAACATGCATGTGGTGGCGCACGTCCCGCTTGGCGCAGCGGGTTCGATCTCCGATGTCGAGATCGAACAGGATCTGGACCGACCCTACGCCTATGTGGCCCGGCGCGTGGACGAAATCGGCTTTGACGTCATCGACCTGTCGGATCCGTTCAACGCGAGGGTGATCCATCGGTGGCGGATCGAAGACGAGGATCTGCACTCGGGCGGTGCCATGGACGGCCGGTATTTCAAGCACGAGGGCCGCACCTACTACGTGCAGTCCATGCAGCTGAGACAGAGTGGGCCGAACTCCGACGTCGGAGCCGTGGTGTTCGATGTGACTGACCTGCCGGAACGCATGGTCGAGGTCGGTCGAATCCGCCAGCCGGATAACCCCGGTGGATTCCACAACACCTTCCTGTACAAGCACTCCAGCGGCAAGCCACTGTACGTGGCCACCTCCGGGCAGTATGCGAAGGTGTTCGACATGGACACCTTCCTGGATGGCGATCAGACGGAGATGGACCCGATTCTGCGCGATGCCAACCGCGCGCTGGTCGGCCGTATCCCGGTACCGCAAACCGAGAACCTGTGGTCGCGGGGCTACCATGACTTCTACGTCGGGTATCACGCCGAAACCGGTACCGACCGGTTCTACGGCGGGGGCGGCTCGGGCTTTTATGTCTATGACATCACCGACCTGGGTAGCCCCGAACTGCTGGTGTCGATTGTCGGCGTGCCCGGCGTGTCCTGGGGACACACGTTTACTCCCACGCCCGACGGCAATTTTGCGGTCGGAGAGACGGAGTTCCAGTATCAGCCGTTGCGCATTTTTGACCTGCGGCCGGCTCTCGAAGGGGAGGACAAGAACATCGATGAGGCCGTCGGGGTGTGGCATGCAGACTGGAAAAGCCTGGCGCACAACCATGAGGTGCGCTGGCCCTTTGTCTTCGTCTCCGGCTACGAAAGCGGCCTGAGCGTCTTCAACATGATGGACCCCACCAATCCCTACACGGTGGGCTACTACGACACGTTCGACGGCGTGCATAATGACCGCATCGCCGCCATGGAGCGCCTCGGCAGCCCCTACACCTGGAATGTGTACGATGGGGCCTGGGGCGTCGACGTTCGCAACGCCGATGGGCTCATCGTCGTGAGCGACATGACCACGGGCTTCTGGGCCCTGAAAATGGACGGGTTCGACGGCTGGTATGGCCCTGATTGGGGGCAGCCGGACGTGTCGAGCGCACAAGACTGGGACCGCGGTCCCTCCGGAGGAAACCAATGAGAGCTCTGATCCTGGTACTGGCCCTGGCCGTTGCGCTGCCCGCGTCCGGGCAGGTGCATGAGACCGAGCGTGGCACCGACAACATCGAAGTCATCGGTCACATCCCGCTCGGCAAGCGCCTCACCGTCACCGACATCGAAATGGAGCAGGAGCTCGAGCGACCGTTTGTGTATGTCAGCCGGGCCTCCCTGGTGGATGGTGGACCGAAGGGCGTCGACATGATCGACATCTCCGACCCCGGCAATCCGCGTGTGCTGAAGCGCTGGCGCATCGAGGACAACGACCTGCACCTCAACCGGGGTGGCATGGACGTGAAGTACTTCAAATGGGAAGGCCGCTACTACATCGTACAGAGCTTCGAATTCAGTCAGGGTGGGCCCAACGCGGACCTGGGCGCCGTCATCTTTGATGTGACTTCCTTGCCGGATGCATCGGGTGTGCGGGAGGTTGCGCGTCTGCGTCACCCTGACGCACCCGGCGGCTTCCACAACATCTTTATCTACAAGCATTCGTCCGGGCGGGCCCTCCTGCTCACGACCACGCGCGGCGGCCCGGCGCATGTGTATGACCTCGGCCGGGCTGTGACGGGCGATGTAGATGGTGCCCTTGTCGGCACCGTGCCGATTCCTTCCAGTGCGGCCGAGGGTGATCGGCGCACCTCCTACCACGACCTGTATGCCGGCTATCACCCTGACAGCGGGCAGGACCGGTTTTACGGCGGCGGTACCGGCGGGTACTACGTCTACAACATCACCGACATCGAGAATCCGACCTTGCTTGTATCGCTGATGGGCGTGCGCGGTGTCGATTGGGGACACACATTCACACCGAGCGCGGACGGCCGCTACGTGGTGGCCGAGGTCGAGTACCGGTACGCACCGCTGCGCATTTTTGATTTGCAGCCGGCGCTTGATGGGGAGGTTCAGAACATCAATACGCCGATTTCGGCCTGGACCCACAACTGGGAGAACCTGGTGCACAACCATGAAGTGCGCTGGCCCTTTGTCTTCACGGCAGGGTATCTGGACGGTTTCGCCGTCTTCAGCCTCATGGATCCGGAGAATCCGCGCACGCTCGGCTACTACGACACCTACACCGGCCCCGAGAGCCACGACTTCATCCCGTACATCAACGGCGCGTTCGGCGTGGACGTGCGCAACGCGGACGGGCTGATCGTAGTGAGCGACATGACTACCGGCCTATGGACGTTCCGCATGGACGGCTTCAACGGCTGGAACGGCGAGGACTGGGGGCAGCCCGACATCTCCAGCGTGCAGAAGTGGGACGATCCGCCGCCGGGCACCAACTGAGAGGCGCGGCGGCCGGGGTGGTCCCTGGCGCGGCGGTCGGCGGGCGCGGCGGCGTGGCGGTCGGCGGGCGCGGCGCGGCCTTTGGGGGGCGAAGGTTCAAAAGCATGCCCGGATTCAACCTGTTGCGGCCGTTTCGGGGGGATTAGGTTCACAAACGGGCCCGGTTTCAACCTATTGCGGCCGTTTCGGGGGGATTAGGTTCACAAACGGCCCGGATTCAACCTATTGCGGCCGTTTCGGGGGATTAGGTTCTCAAACGGCCCTGGATTCCATGTAAGCGGCGAATCGTCCGGGGCGGGGTGGCCTTTGAGGGAGACACCGACAACGCCTTTGCATGGTCTGCGTAGCCGCGACGGGGATCCCAAAGCCGTCGCTGGCCCGGCTTGGGGGCACGACGTACGGGATTCCACCACACGCACACGCGGGACGACCCCGACTGTAGCGACACGTCATGACAAGTAGGCTTGGGGACACCAAACCCAACACCCCCGTCATGAAGAAGAATATGGGCACCATTGATCGCATCGCTCGCGTCCTGGTGGCCGTGCTCGTCGTCGTCCTCTACCTGACCGACCAAATCACCGGCACGGCCGCACTCATCCTTGGAGCCTTGGCGACGGTCTTCGTCCTGACCAGCCTCGTCGGGACGTGCCCGCTCTATATGCCGCTGGGACTGTCCACGACTGCAAAGTCGGAATAGCCACGGCTTCCTCCTGGTTGGAGTCGGGGTCGCCGGCGTCCTCGACCCTCTTTTTTTGGAACTTTCGCCGCGACCCGTGCCTCATCGTACATTCATGGCTGCCCGACAGGCATACCCTGACCGCTCCGTCCGGAAGACGCACCCCTGACAGAGCAAACCGCACCCACCGATGAAGCACCTTCTTCTGGTGGCCGCCCTTTTCGTGGCGGCCCTGCCTGCGCTCGCGCAAAACGATACGCCGTGGACTCCGCTCAAGCCCGGCACCGACAACATCACGGTCGAGGCTCATGTGCCGCTCGGACCGCTGTTCAGCGTGATGGACATCGACCTCGAGCAGGAAATGAGCCGTCCCTACGCCTACGTGTCCCGCGGCACGCTCGGCGAGTCCATCGAGCGCGGCACGGACATCATCGATATTTCCGACCCGTCGAACCCGCGCGTCGTGCATCGCTGGCGCATCGAAGACCAGGAGCTCCATGCGGGGCTCGGGGGCATGGACGTCAAACATTTCAAGTGGGACGGCCGCTACTATGTGGTGCAGTCGCTGCAGTTTGCTCCGGGACCGAACGTCGACCTCGGCGCGGTCATTCTCGACGTGACCGACCTGCCGGACGGTGACTCGGTACGCGAGGTGGCCCGCATACGCGCCCCCGACATGCCGGGCGGCTTCCATAACATCTTTATCTACAAGCACTCCAATGGCCGGGTGCTGCTGATCACGACGGTCAACGGCGGGCAGGCCAACGTTTACGACATGGGTCTGGCCGTTTCGGGCGATGTGGATGACGCTCTGATCGGCACGATTCCCGTGCCTGGCCCGAACTCCCGGACCACCGGTAACTCGGTGTCGGCGGGCTTCCTCTTCTACCACGACCTCTACGCGGCCTTCCACCCGGACACCGGTCAGGACCGCTTCTACGGCGGTGGTGCCGGAGGCTACTACATCTTCGACATCTCGGACATCGAGAATCCGGAGCTCGTCATCACGGTGACCGGCGTGCGCGGCGTGCCGTGGGGCCACACATTCACGCCGAGCCCGGATGGTCGCTGGGCGGTCGGCGAGACGGAATACCAATACGCTCCCCTGCGCATTTTCGACCTCAAACCGGCGCTCGACGGCGAGGTCACGAACATCAACCGATCGATCTCCGCCTGGACCCCCCACTGGAAAAACCTGGCACACAACCACGAGGTGCGCTGGCCCTACGTGTTCGTCTCCGGCTACCACGACGGCCTGCAGGTCTTCACCCTGATGGACCCGCACAACCCCAAGACGGTGGCCTACTACGACACGTACACCGGTCCCCGTGATGTGGGCGTGATGGGTGGTGCCGTAGGCAACGGCGCCTTTGGCGTGGACGTGCGCAATGCCGATGGGCTCATCGTCATCAGTGACATGTCAACCGGTTTCTGGACGTTCCGGATGGAGGGTTTCCAGGGCTGGAACGGCGAGGATTGGGGGCAACCCGACATATCGAGCGCCCAGAAGTGGGACGAGCCGCCTCCGGGCACCAACTGATCAGCCACCAGCAACGAGGACATTGCCATGAAACGCATTCTGACGCTGGCCGTGCTGACCACGGCCCTGACCCTGCCCGCCACCGCACAATGGACGCCTGAGAAACCGGGCAGCGACAACATCGAAGTGCTGGGGCACATTCCGCTCGGCCCGATCCTGAGCGTAGCCGACATCGACATGGAGCAAGAAGTCCATCGTCCGTATGTCTACGTCTCCCGCATGGTGTACGGCTGGGATGGCCCGAAGGGCACTGACATCATCAGCGTGGCCGACCCGGCGAGCCCTGAGGTGATCTACCGGTGGCGCATTGAGGACCAGGACCTGCACCAGCGCACGGGCGGCATGGACGTGAAGCACTTCAAGTGGAACGGCCGCTATTACGTAGTCCAGTCCCTGCAATTCGGCTCCGGCGGGCCCAACAATGACCTGGGCGCGGTGGTGCTGGATGTAACCGGCCTGCCGGACGCATCCACGGTGCGTGAGGTTGCCCGCATCCGCGAGCCGGAACTGCCGGGCGGCTTCCACAACATCTTTGTGTACAAGCACTCCACGGGGCGCGTCCTGCTCCTTTCGACCGTGTCGGGACCGTTTGCGCACGTCTATGACCTCGGCCACGTGGTCGAGGGCAATCTGGACCAGGCGCTTGTCGGCCGAATCCCGAACCCACAGGAGGGCCGGCGCGGCTACCACGACTTCTACGCGGGCTTCCACGTTGACACTGGCCAGGACCGCTTCTACGGAGGCGGCACGGGTGGCTACTACGTGTACAATTTCACCGACATCGAAAACCCGCAACTGCTCGTCACCCTGACCGGCATCTCGGGCGTGCGTGGCGGACACACGTTTACGCCCGGCCCGAACGGCCGGTACGTGATCGCCGAAACGGAGTACCGCTATGCGCCGCTACGCATCTTCGACCTCCAGCCGGCGCTTGAGTCGGAGGGCTCCGATGTACCGAACATCAACCAGCCCATCGGCGCCTGGACGGCCGACTGGCAGAACCTGGTGCACAACCACGAGGTGCGCTGGCCCTATGTGTTCGTGTCGGGCTACCTGGACGGACTGCAGGTCTTTTCCATGATGGATCCGGAGAACCCGGTCACGGTGGCCTACTACGACACCTATCTCGGCGGTCGCGTAGAGGGCCGAACGGGCGAATTCAACGGGGCGTTCGGTGTCGACGTGCGGAACGAGGATGGCCTGATTGTCGTCAGTGACATGTCCACAGGCTTCTGGACCTTCCGCATGGACGGATTCAAGGGCTGGAAAGGCACCGATTGGGGCGTGCCCGACATTTCCAGCGCCCAGAAGTGGGATGACCCACCGCCAGGCACAAACTGACCTCTACGCATGCTGCTCTCGCTGCTTGCCGCACTTCTGATCGGCTCCGCTGCTGCGGCTCCTCCTGCTGAATGCCACATCGGCGACGACCCGCCGCCGTACTACGCCATCGACCTGGTCACCACCAAGAAGGTGCCAGGCGCGCGTTTGGCTACAGGCACGGCCGATGTGGTCTTCGCCCGCTCCCCGTTCGGCATTGCCCTGACACCGGAAGGAGAGTACATCTACGAGCTGCGCATCAAGGTGGACAAGCTGCGTCCGGCTCGGTCGGGGAAGTATGTGGCGTGGGTCACGACCCCGTCACTCGACGAGCGGCGGCGACTCGGCGCACTGGATGAGAACCATCAGGTGACCGGACGCGTGGACTGGAACAAGTTTCTCGTGGTAGTGACGCTGGAGGAGGACGAAGCCGAAGGCGCCGCCACGTGGGAGGGCCCTGTGGTGGTGCGCGGCATGTCCCGGTCCGGGTTCATGCATACGCAGGCCGGCCATGGACCCTTCGAGACCGAACCCTGCGCGGTTTACGGATACTAGCATGCCTCGACTGATCGGCTGCCTGCTGGCGGCCCTGCTCGTGCTGCCCGCAACGGGGCAGGACCACCACATGCACCATGGTCACGATTTGGGGGCCATGCAGGGCGACAGCCTTGTCTGGCGCATGGTACCCATGGACATGTCGATGCCCATGTTGCCGGGACTCGAGACCGCCGTTCCTGTGGTCGGTCCGTGGCTGGCGGGCACCGGCATGGACCTCATGACGATTCCGGAAGGACGTCCCAGGGAAGTCGTGGAGATGAACGATGGGGATACGCTCCACCTCGAGGCTTCGCTGATCCGCAGGGAGATCGGTGGTCAGACGGTGGTGATGTACGGATACAACGGACAGTATCCGGGTCCGCTTATTCGGGCTGAGCGGGGCTCCGAAGTGACGGTGCACTTCACCAACAACATCGAAATGCCGACCACCGTGCACTGGCACGGGTTGCGACTGGATAACGCGTTCGACGGCATTCCCGGCATGACCCAGCCGCCGGTCATGCGGGGCGAGTCCTTCACGTACCAGCTCAAGTTTCCCGACACGGGCATCTACTGGTACCACCCACACATGCGGGAAGACATCCAGCAGGACCTCGGGTTGTACGGCAACATGCTCGTCGACCCCGACGTGGAGGCGTACTACAACCCCGTAACCCGGGAGGAAGTGCTGATCCTGGATGACCTGTTGATGGACGATGCGGGTATCCTGCCCTATGGCGACGAGTCCCCGACACACGCCTTGATGGGCCGTTTCGGCAACGTCATGTTAACCAACGGCCGCACCGACTACAGCCTGGATGTACCACGTGGCGGCGTCGTGCGGTACTACATCACGAACGTCGCGAACTCCCGCACTTTCAATGTGGTGTTCGATGGGGCCCGCGCCAAGATTGTCGCTTCAGACGTCTCCAAATTCGAGCACGAGGAGTTTGTGCCCAGCGTCGTGATTGCGCCTGCCGAGCGGTACGTCGTCGAAGTCCATTACCCCGAGAGCGGCGAGTTCGCCATCCGCAATTCGGTGCAGGCCATCAACCACTTCCGGGGCGTGTTTTACCCGGAAGAGCATCACTTGGCGACGGTCCAGGTGGGTGACGCTGCGGCGGACCCGGGTGCTGCCGCGGCCTTTGCGGAGTTGCGGACAAACGATGACGTCACCGGCGACATCGACGCCTATCGGGACCAGTTTGACCGCCAGCCCGACCATACGCTGGAACTCACCGTGCGCGTGGACGGCCTTCCCTTGCCCATCGTTCGATCCATGGAGATCGACACACTCTACGTGCCGCCCATCGAGTGGAACGATGCGATGCCCATGATGAACTGGCTCTCCAGCGCTGAGCAGGTGGAGTGGGTCATTCGCGATCTGGATACCGGTCGCGAAAACATGGACATCAACTGGGACTTCGGCGTCGGAGACGTCGTCAAGATTCGGGTGTTCAACAACCCGAAGTCATTCCACCCGATGAATCACCCCTTCCATGTGCACGGTCAGCGCTTTCTGGTGCTGGACATGGATGGCGTACGGAATCCGAACCTGGTCTGGAAGGACACCGCCATCGTCCCGGTCGGATCGACCATGGACCTGTTGGTGGACATGTCGAATCCCGGGGACTGGATGGCGCACTGCCATATTGCGGAGCACCTGCACGCCGGCATGATGCTTGGCTTCCGGGTGGTCGAAGGAGACCGCAGCCAGTAGGCCCGGCGCCGCGCTCCGCGCCGCGGTGAGAGTGCGCGGCCGGTCAGCCGGCGACTCCTAGATAAAGGCGCCGATCAGAATGATCAGGCCGGCGACTGCCGTGAGCGGCAGGAACGGGTTTTCTGCTATGAATTTGGTCATGGGGAGGGAGATATAAGCTGGTCGTGATCGGGTTATCGGCCCGTGCCCCAATCGCCTTAAGCCGGACTTCACAAAAGTCCACCCAGGAACTCCATCGCCACCTGCTCTGACCAGCTCTCGGCGTGATCCGTGACAAAGCCTACATGGCCGCCGTGTCGAGGAGTCTCCAGCCGTACCCACTCACTCTCCCTTGCCAGCTCGCGGGGTATGCAGGACGCTGAGAGAAACGGATCGTCCAGCGCGCTGGCGAGCAGTGCAGGCCGGCGGATCGACGAGATGAAGGATCTGGAGCTGCATTGTGCCCAATAGTCCTCGGCATCCCTGAATCCATGTATGGGTGCCGTGTACCTGTCATCGAACTCCTGGAAGGTCCGCATGCGGTCAAGCCCGTCCACATCGATCTCCTCCGGAAACATGGCGTGTTTCGTGCGGACCTTTTCCCGGAGCGATCGCATGAACCGAATCATGTAGGGAAGCGCGGCCGGTTCTGCGAGTGCTCGGGAAGACCCGGCCAGATCACACGGCACGGAGAATGTCGCGGCACCCACGACGGGCGCGTCCTCCCCCTGCTCTCCGAGGTATTTGAGGGTCAGATTGCCGCCAAGACTGAAGCCGACCAGTGCAACAATCCCAAAGTCCGCGCGAGCACGCTGTACGATGCGGTCCAGGTCATCCGTCGCCCCGCTGTGGTAGCTGCGCAGCAGCCTGTTGGGCTCTCCCGAGCACCCCCGGTAATTCCAGGACAGCACATCCCAGCCGGCACGGTTTGCCGCGTGCGCCATGCCGTTCATGTAAACCCGCCGGGAGTTGCCCTCCAGGCCGTGGCTGAGAATCACGCACCGGTCACGGCCCGACACCAACCAATCCAGGTCCAGAAAATCCCCATCGTCCAGTTCCAGCCGCTCACGATGCCACAGAGGCTGGGTCACAAACCGAAGCAACGAGGCGTATACGGTGTTTACATGCCCGTTCCGTGCCCACCACGGCGCCTGGTACGCCGTCAGTTCCCTACGGACGACGGACGCCAAGTTTGTTCATGCGCGAGCGCAACGTATTGGGGTGGATGCTCAGCGCCTCGGCCGCACCGTCGGTCCCCTCGATCCGGCCCCCGGTCTCCTTCAGGATGTGCTCGATGTAGGCGCGCATGGCTTCATCCAGCGAACTGCCTCCCGGAATACAGACGTCGCTGCGCGTTTTTCCGTCTCCGTTGCCGTTGCGCAGCGCGGCACTTACCTGGCCGGCGAACACCGAGAGCAGCCCTTCGGTCCGCTCGTTGAGGGGATACCGAAGAAAGAGCGCCAGCACGCCAAGCAGTTTGTCGCCGTCCAGCAGCGGATAGCCCGCGAACGCGCGAAAGCGGTTGGATCGCATCCAGGACACGTCCGGAGTCTGGCCCCCGTGGTACAGGCGGCTGGTCGCGATCGCCTTCTGGGTGTCCGCGATGCGCATCACCCAGGTCGCGGCCATCACTTCCCGGCCCGACTCTTCGCTGAGATCCACGTTGACTGAACGATCAGCACGCAGCCGCAGGCAGGTGGAGCGATCCACCGTCAGGGTGCGGAACCGTGAGCGCCCCGGTGGTCCGGCAATCCAGATGCGAGCCATGGCGGCGTGGAGGCCTTCCACGAGACCATCGACCGTAATGTCGATGATCTGACGCTGACGCCCACGCGCAGTCATGGCAAGCGCAATGGACGGCAACGAGTCAATCAGCTCGTCGGCTCGCGACACGAGGATTCAGTGGGGGGAGGGGTTGGTCAAAGATAACAGCGTAAAGCGCAATGGAAAACGCTGGGCCGCGACGTGCTGCCCGGCGGGGCGATTATCTTTTCCGCAGCAACCCCTCGCCCCATGCGATACATCCTTGCCCTGGACCAGGGTACAACTTCCTCACGCGCGATTCTTTTTGACAAAAAGGGGTCTCCCGCCGGGGTGGCCCAGCAAGAGTTCACCCAGCATTTTCCCCAACCGGGCTGGGTAGAACACGATGCCACCGAGATCTGGCAGACCCAGCTGGCAGTCGCGCGCCAGGTGCTTGAAGAGCAATCAGTCGATGCCTCGCAGATCGATGCGATCGGCATCACCAACCAGCGTGAAACGGTGGTGCTGTGGGATCGGGCCACGGGCGAACCGGTGCATAACGCGCTCGTGTGGCAGGATCGACGAACCGCGGATTTTTGCGACGCACTCAAAGCGGCCGGCCATGCGGAGACCATTCAGGCCAAGACGGGGCTGGTGATCGATCCATATTTCTCCGGGACCAAGCTGCGTTGGCTGCTGGACAATGTACCCGGTGCCCGCGACCGGGCCGCCCGCGGTGAGCTTTGCTTCGGCACCATCGACGCGTGGCTCGTGTACTGTCTGACCGGCGGCGACGTGCACGTCACGGACGCCTCCAATGCATCCCGCACGCTGCTGCTCAACATTCATGAGGGCAAGTGGGACCCCGACCTGCTGGACATTCTGGACATCCCCGAGAAGGTGCTGCCGAGGGTGCGCTCATCCAGTGAGATCTACGGCCACACCAGTCTGCTCGGCGCGGACATCCCGATCGCCGGCATGGCGGGTGACCAGCAGGCCGCACTGTTCGGGCAGGCCTGCCACGAATCCGGCATGGCCAAGAATACCTACGGGACCGGCTGCTTCATGCTCATGAACACAGGGACCGAGCCCATTAGATCGCAGAAGGGGCTGCTGACCACGATTGCCTGGGATCTGGGCGGTGAGACCATCTATGCTCTGGAGGGCAGTGTCTTCATTGCGGGAGCCGTAGTGCAGTGGCTGCGCGACGGCCTGCAGATCATTGACTCCGCCCCTGAGATCGAACAGCTTGCGGCCGACGACAACGGTGGTGTCTACTTCGTGCCGGCTTTTGTGGGTCTTGGTACGCCGTACTGGGATCCTTACGCCAGAGGCACCATGATCGGAATGACACGCGGAACGACACGCGCGCACGTGGCCCGGGCCGCGCTGGAGTCCATCGCCTTTCAATCCCAGGACGTGATTCGGGCGATGGCCTCCGAGTCCGGCATCGAACTCTCTGAACTGCGCGTGGACGGAGGCGCTACGGCGAACGGCCTGCTCATGCAAATTCAGGCCGATCTGCTGGGCACTGCGGTCGTGCGGCCGACTGTTCAGGAAACCACCGCGCTCGGCGCCGCCTACCTGGCCGGCCTGGCCACCGGCTTTTGGGAGTCCCTGGAGCAAATTTCGCGACTTTGGGACCGTGACAAGACTTTTGAACCAGACATGGACCGGGAAAAGGCCCAGCAGTTGACTCGTCAGTGGCGCCGCGCCGTGGAGCGGTCAGGACGATGGGCTACCACCGAGGGTGACGCATGAAACGCGAGGAACTGATACAGCAGCTGGATGCCCCGGATGTCTGGGACATCGTGATCATCGGAGGCGGGGCCAGCGGCCTGGGCGCCGCCGTCGAGGCATCCTCGCGGGGGTATCGCACGCTGTTGCTCGAGCAGGACGATTTCTCCAAGGGCACCAGCAGCCGCAGCACCAAGCTGGTCCATGGAGGTGTTCGCTATCTGAAGCAGGGGAACGTGTCACTGGTGCTCGAGGCGCTTCGTGAGCGGGGCCTGCTAATCCGGAACGCCCCGCACCTGGTGCGCAACCTGCCCTTCATCGTGCCCAACTACGACTGGTGGGAGGGCCCGTTCTATGGGGTAGGCCTGAAGGTCTACGACATGCTGGCCGGCAACCTCGGCCTGGGGCCTTCCCGCACGCTCGACCTGGAGGAGACCCTGGAGCGGATTCCAACGCTGGAGCCGGAGGGCCTGCGCGGGGGAGTGGTTTATTACGACGGCCAGTTTGACGATGCCCGCCTGGCGGTTAACCTGGCGCAAACGGCTGTGGACCTTGGCGGCGTTGTACTGAACGGCATACGAGTCACCGGGCTGCTGAAGCGTTCGGGACTGGTGCAGGGTGTGCGTGCCCACGACCGCGAGGCCGACCGCGAGTACGAGATCAACGCACGCGTGGTGATAAACGCCACGGGCGTTTTCACGGACTCGGTGCTGCAGATGGACACACCCGATGCGCGCCCCATCGTTCAACCCAGCCAGGGTGTTCACATTGTTCTGGGCAAGGAATTTCAGCCCGGGGACAGCGCCATCATGGTGCCGAAAACGGACGATGGGCGTGTGCTATTTGCCGTCCCGTGGTATGACCGGGTGATCGTAGGCACCACCGACACACCGCTGGAGGCGCCATCGCTGGAGCCACGGGCGCTGCCGGACGAGATAGAGTTTCTGTTGACCCACGCCTCACGGTACCTGACCAAGGACCCGACCCCGGATGACGTACTCAGCGTTTTTGCGGGACTGCGGCCATTGGTCAGTGCGGGAGGCGACGAGAATACCGCGGCCATATCGCGCGACCATACAGTGCTTGTCTCACCCTCAGGGCTTGTCACGCTCACGGGCGGCAAGTGGACCACCTACCGGAAGATGGGGCAGGACGTGGTGGATCAGGCCGCGGTGGTGGCCGGGCTGGATGAACGCTCCAGCGTGACTGAGAAGCTGCGCCTGCACGGGTGGATCAAGAACTCCGAAGAGCGGTCCGGCGAGTTGGCGGAGTACGGGTCAGATGCCCCCGCCATCGAGCGTATGATCCAGGAGGACCCGGCGACTGCCGCGCTGCTGGATGACCGGCTTCCCTACATGGAGGCCGAGATTCGATGGGCGACCCGTCACGAGATGGCGCGCACCGTGGAAGACGCGCTTTCCAGGCGGACTCGGGCGCTTCTGCTGGACGCGCGTGGGGCGATCGCCGCCGCGCCCCGGGTGGCCGCGATCATGGCCGAGGAGCTGGGCCGTGATGCGGCCTGGGCATCCGGACAGGAGAAGGAGTTCACCCAGCTTGCCCGGGAATACCTGCTCGTGGATCCCGACTGAGCCGGCCCCTGCGTTACTGATCGCGCTGCCGGGTGCAGCCCTCAGCCGGCCGACCGGACTAGCGAAATGAAAATGCGAGTCCGAAGCGCGGGCGGAAGTCCGACAGATCTGTTCCCAGATGCACGGAAACCGGCTTGCTTATGTTCAGAAGCACACCGGCGGTGACCACCGGGACCGCATCGACCGCATCTCCGTCCTCCGAGAGCCAGACGTCGACCCCGGCCATGGGCTGAAGACCACCGGCCATGCGGCGGAAGACACCGGAAATGCCCACTACCAGGCGTTCATCGCCCCCTCCGGTCGCCACATCGGTTGAGATGGCCGCATGGATCAGCGCGCCTCCGGACTCCGTGATGCGGCCGGCCTCGATGCCGACCGGAGCGTCTGACGGATAGCCGAAGTAGCCGATCGTGCCACCGAAATAGGCCAGGGCACCGACAGCCGCTGCGGCTCCGAGGGCCGGGCCCAGCAGGTCCCGGTCGTCGTCATCGTCGTTGTCGCCGCGCTTTGGAGCAGGCAGACCGCGTGAGCGACCGCGCTTGCGCTCGCCGTTGCCGGAGTCGGTGACCCCGGAACTTCCCTGATCAGAGACCCCGGTGCCACTGCGGCCGGTGTCCCCCTGACCGGAAACCCCGGTGCCACTGCGGCCGGTATCTCCCTGATCGGAAACGCCCGCGCCGGCACGATCGGTGTCGCGGGTCTCGCCGGGGCTCGTGCGTCCTCCGCGGACCGTGCGGTCATTCGGCGGAGACGATACGCGGCCTGTTTCCCCACGCGGCCTGCGATTCGGATACCGTGCCCTGCCCCCGCGGCGATACGGATCCGGACCCAGATCCCAACCAATCCAGATGCCGCGCTCGGGCACAAAGATGGTCCGCCCTCTGGGCTGCCTGCGTGTGACGGGGACCTCCGTCAGTGCCTCCGGCGGAGCGATGAACTCCACCCGCAGAATTGTCAGATCCTCCAGCGTGAAGCCTGCGGCGAAGGCAGCGCGCGTCGTCTCGGACGATGCATTTTCAAGCAGCGCCGCCCAGGAATCCTCCAGGGTAATGGCGTGCTCGAAATCCCTGGCCGGCAGGCGCAGGCTGTCCAGGGCGATGAGCAGAACACCCACGTCCTGTCCCTGCGACCTCAGGGTCGCCTGAAGGTCGATCAGGTTCAGCTCCAGGTCTTCCGGCATCTCGTCGACAAGCTCGCCGTCGATTACGCCGCCCTCGCCTGGCACCCAGCGCAGGATCAGATTGATTTCGGGCGTGTCTGCAGGGGCAGCGTACTCAAGCACCAGGGAGTCGAGAAAGGGCACGAAGGCCACATCCGCAAAGTCCTCCATGGCTGCCGATCCCGGCCGGTCCATGGCGCCGGCCTGCGTCTCATACAGTACGTCGGGCCAATGAGTGCGCGATACGGTTCCGGCAGACTGGGCCCAGACGTCTACTGCGCTGGTCACCATGACCAGCATAGCGACCGTCAGCATGCGGCGGAGGCGCTCGAAATGGGGCATTCGGAGCAGCATTCGGGGGTGTGGGGATGTTACCCGTCAATGCAGCAAGGACGGTGCCGTTTCCGAGGGACTCAGGGGGCGGTGGACCCGCTCAGTCGAGCCAATCGGCTCCGCGCAGTCGTCAGGAAGGGATCGTCCAGTTCTTCGAGGGCCGTCAGGGAATCGGCGGCAACCCGCAGCAGCCCGGCTGCCTCCTGCTCGCGACCCGTTTCAGCCAGTAGCTCGCCCATGCCGACGCGAACGCGCCATGGCCTTCGATCTGCGGAGCCGAACAGGGAGTCCGCCATCTGAATGGCGAGCTGAAACTCCTGCTCGGCCGCGGTCCACTCCTGCAGTGCGGCCAGGGAGCGGGCAAGCCCCCACCGGGTGTCAAATCGAATCTTGTCCGGTACGTCCAGCCCCTCTCTGGCCGCAGAGAGGATGCCCTGGTAGATGGTGGTGGCCTCCTGATGCCTCTCCATGAGCATGAGCGTCCACGCCCAGTTCAGTTCCATCTGGGCCCGGTCGCGCCAGGCCATGCGATCTGTCTGTCGAACCAGCCGCACGGCCTCCCGGAACTGGGCTTCCGCATCCTCCAATCGTTCGAGCCGCTGGCTCATCGCGCCCCAGTTGTTGAGCAGGCCGGCCAGTCGGAAGTCGTCCCGCCCGTACATGGCGAGCCGGATATCGAGCGCTTTTTGAAACTCCTGCTCGGCCTCTGTGGGCCGGTCGAGGAAACCCAGCGAAGCCGCCAGATTCTGCCGTACGATCGACTCGGTCGGGCGGGTGTTCTCGAGTCGGGAGAGGATCTCGACGGACTCGGCGAACGCGAGCACGGCCTCCGCATACTTGCCCTGCTCGTGGTACACCGTACCCAGATTGGCCAGCGTGGTGGCCAGCGGTACCGGCGTGGTGCGGGCAATGCTGCGCACGGCGGGAATCAGGTCCACCAGAAGCGATTCGGCCTCGGTCCTGCGATCCATGCTTCGCTTGAGCAACGCATAGTTGTTCATGGCCACGGCCCAGTGGCGATGCCCGGGGCCAAATCGTCGTTCGAAGACCGGCAACGCCTCTTCGTACAAGGCCTCCGCCTCGTCAAATCGGCGCTGGAAAGTGCGCACAGAGGCGAGATTCATCCGGGTGGTGGCCACTTCGGTCGAAAGCGCATTGTTTGCGATGCGCAGTTGCAGGGCTCGTGACAGCAGGGAGTCTGCTTTGACGTGATTCCGCGCGCGCAGCTCGACAACACCCAGGTCATTCATGGACTCGGCCGCGTCGAGACCGTCCGGATCGATGTCGATTCGAATCTCCAGCGCCTGCTCCAGGAGGGCGCGCCCGGACTCGCGGTCTCCCACCACGCCGTAGGCACTGCCGATCACGTTCATGAATGCCGCCCGGGCGACCGGGGTCTGTTCCAGATCAGTCTGGATTCGCAAGGCACCCACATTGAGCACGTCCCGCACGGTGACGTCCTGGGAGTCCGCATTCTCCGGTGCCGCCTGCTCGAACAGTTCCTCCATGAACGATTGCACCTGGCGGGCGATGTCGCGCTCCTGGGTGACGCGGTCCCGTTCCTGGGCAATCTGTTGTGCCTGTCGGACGGAAATCAGGGCAAACGCCAGCAGACTGACCAGGAGCAGCGATGCGGCGGTGACTGCGGCCTTGTGCCGACGCACAAACTTGCGCAACACATACCAGGCCGTGGTACCACGCGCTTCGACGGGCAAGCCGGCCAGGTGCCTGCGCACGTCATTCGCCATGGCCTCGGGAGAGGCGTAGCGCTGCTCGGGCTCCTTGCGGAGCGCCTTCATGATGATGTTGTCCAGGTCACCTTTCAGCGCACGGGCAGTTCGACGCCGATCTTCTTCGTTGACCGACTCGGTCACCCGAATGGAGGGCGGCTTCGGGATCGTATCCGAAACCGTGCGCTCCACCTCCACCAGCGAGCGTCCCTTGAGGTGAAACGGCAGTGTGCCGCTGAGCATCTCGTAGAGCACCACGCCCAGCTGGTACACATCACTGGCTGTGGTTACCGCCTCGCCCCGGATCTGCTCGGGCGATGCATAGTCCGGTGTCAGCAGTCGTTCCCCCGTGCGCGTCAGCGACTCGGTGGAATCATCGTCGTCCAGGAGCTTTGCAATGCCAAAGTCGAGCAGCTTGACGCGCCCCTCCCTGGAGACCAGAATATTGGTCGGTTTTAGGTCCCGGTGCACGACCAGATGCCGATGGGCATACTGCACGGCATCCGCCACCTGCAGAAAGAGCTCAAGTCGTTCGTTGACGGACCGGTCCCCGACATAGTCACGGATGGACATGCCGTCCACGCGCTCCATGACGATGTAGGGGCGACCGTCCTCCGTCCATCCGCCGTCCAGCAGACGGGCGATGCCGGGATGCTGGAGCCGCGCGAGGATGCGGCGCTCCGCGACGAACCGCTCGCGAGCCTTCGTCCCGGCCAGGGCAGGAGGCAGCACCTTGATGGCCACCTCCATTTCGTAGTCGCCGACGCGCTCCGCCAGGTGCACCGTTCCCATGCCGCCTCGGCCGAGCTCCCCTACGATGCGGTAGGGGCCGATATCGCCCATGGACGGCACCTCGGAGGCAGCCGGAGCGGGGATGATGGTGCTGGCCGCCTGATTCGCCTTCAACAGCGCACGGACTTCCGAGGCAATGTCCTCCTCCCCGTCACAGAGTGCCAGCAGCTCTGCGTCCCGGGGTGCGGTCTCCCCGTCCATCAGGTCGAAGAAGATCTCCTCGGCCCGCTCCCGAGCTTCCGGAGAGAGAGCCACCTAGGCCTCCGCCATGGTCTGCAGCGTTTGGAAGAGGCGAGTCCTGGCAACCGCCCATTCGCGCTTGACCGTGCGCTCGGAGATCTCGAGGATGTCGGCCGTCTCCGATACGGAGTATCCTGCGAAGAAGCGGCATTCCACGACCCGTGCCTGCCGCTCACTTTGCTGCTCCAGCAGCTTCAACGCCTCGTCCAGCGCGACGAGCATTTCCGGTTGCTCCGAGCTGGCGACAGCGGCCTCCTGGATGGGCACCAGCGTGAAGCCGGCGCCTCGCTTCTGGCGCGCGCGCCCGCGGGCGTAGTCCACCAGAATGCGGCGCATGGCCTGGGCCGCGACCCAGAAGAACTGGTTTCGGTTCTTCCACTGGATGCGCTTCTGGTCCACCAGTTTCAGGTACGCCTCATGTACCAGGGCCGTGGTATTGAGGGTGTGATCGGAGCGCTCGCGGCGCAATTGGCGGCGTGCCTCCGTGCGAAGCCGTTCATACACAGCGGGAAGCAGCGCCTCCATGGCCCCTTCATTCCCGTCGCTGGCAGCGACGAGTAGCTGTGTGATGTCGGATCGCGTCATGGAGATGGTGGGTGCTTCCATTATACGTCCGGCTGAGGAGGATTGGTGACGCGACGGCCCCTGTGCAAAATCAAAACGGGGGCGCCCCGGCAGGGCTGTGTCCGGGGCGCCCCCTGGCTCGACGCTTAACCTCTAACACTAAGTATTTCAGGTCGAGCAGATCAGACCCTTGTTGGTATAGGCGACATCGGGCCGCAAGAGGGGCCACGGTAGCTCGGATTTTTTTTGAACGAAGCGGGGACGTCCCTCCCGGTCATGGTCGGGACGCCCCACGCCGGTCCGGTTCACGGTGTGCGTGTGCCGGAAGCGGCGCTGCTTCGCCTCCCTTGGCACAGCGCATGGGATGACTACACCGTACCATCCCTCAAAGCGCTAATTCGGATCCATTGAGGCCATCCCTGCGGGAGACGCCCCAGTCAGGCGGGCAGGTCTCTACCGCTGGCGTGCGAGTTCCGCTTCCAGGCGCGCAATCATGGCGCGGCCGTTGGTATTGCCGGGATCCAGATCCACGGATACCCGATAGTTGAGCAGGGCCTTCTCCAGCTGGCCGGAGACCATGAACGCCTCCCCCAAGCTGTCGTACGGATTGCTGGCATCTGGGTATTCCTGCACGTTCAGCTCGAATACCTCTATCGCATCCTCGTAGCGCCCGGCGCGCAGCAAACGGTAGCCCAGGTCATTAAGGGTGTCTTCGGTGAAGGCGGACCGGGGGAAGCGATCCTGAGCACCCCGGTAGGCTTCCCGCAGGGAAGGTCCGGTGGAGTCTGCCATCGCCGCCCGCAGCGTGCGACCAACCTGGAACGAAGGATTGTCAAACCGCTCGTAGTTCAGCCACGGCACCGAAGGATGCGTCGTGCCATCCAGCACCTCCACCAGTCTGTGCAGAGCGAGCATGCCGTTGTCCGAGTTGCTGAAGAAGACAAACCCCCTTCCCTGACCCGGGTAGCCGGCTACAAAGGCTTTGTAGCCGCGGTTGTCGCCCCAATGCCAGACAGACTCGCCCTGCGCGGTCCGCTGCAATCCCCAGCCAAGTCCCCACGCGAGGCCATCGCCCGCATCCGCCTGTCGGGATACCGCGTCCTGCCAGATTGCGTCCGAAAGGCTCCAGCCACGCAGAAATGCCGCCAGGAAGCGGGCATAGTCGGCCGCGGTGGTATGTAGTGAGTACGCGGCATTGGCCTCGCCGGGAGTGAACTTGTCCAGGGGCGTGCCGTCGTCGGCGTGTCCGACGGCAACGAACGGGCCGAATGCCTCCCGCCAGACCAGCGAGGAGGAAGGCATGCCCAGCGGTACAAACACCCGATCTTCCACCATCGTGTGGAGCGGCCTGCGGGCCACCGCTTCCATGGCGCGCTGGAGGTACACGAAGCCCTCGCCCGAATACCCGAACGTGGAGCCCGGCGCATTCCTCAAGTCCAGTTGCCCACCCTGCGGGCGCCAGTTCGGCAGCCCCGAGGTATGGGACAGCACCATGCGCGCCGTGATCTCGCCGCCACGACCGGTATGCGCCAGGTCGGGGTACTCGACATACTCTGCAAGCGGCCTGTCCAGGTCCAGGAGCCCCTCCTCGACCAGCTGAAGCGCCACCAGGGCCACTACCGGTTTGGTCAGGGAAGCCGCCTCAAACACGGTGGAGGTGTCCACCGCAGGGTTCGTGGCCGCCGAGCGAACCCCAAACGCTCCGGCCCAGGAAATGCGGCCGTCTTCGACTATGGCCGCGCCCAGGCCTGTGATCTCCGCCTCCTCGAGCACTTCCCGCACGGCCTCGGACCGGTCCTGCGCTTGGACGGCAGAAACGCACACAATCACAGCAAACAGGAAGGCGACGCGCATATGGATCAGTTGCTTTGGGGACAGCGTTTTCTCACGGTTACCTCCGCATTTTGGTTTCGTGCGGAGCCCATCGCCCGTATTCTTTTGTCCCAAGCCCATCGACCCATGCTTTCCCGCCGCGCCTTTCTGGGCGGATTCTCGGCCCTTTCCGTGGGGGCCGCCCTCCGTCCCACTTCGCTGTTTGCCGTCCCGCAGCGGGGCAAATTCACGCCCATCCGAAGAGGAGTCGGAACGTTTGAAGCGCGAGGTGGCACAACGGGTTACCTGATTTCCCCGGATGCTCTCGTGGTGATTGATTCCCAATACCCTGAGACTGCGGAGGAGTGCTGGCAGGGCCTTCAGGAGCGTGCCGGGGACCGGCGGATCGACGTGCTTGCCAATACGCACCACCACGGCGATCACACTGCCGGCAACATCGTGCTGTCACAGCATGCGGATCGCCACATCGCGCACGCCGAGGCGGCCAGGCTGCATCAGGCCTCGGCCGAGGCACGGGGTAACGTGGATCAACAACGCGTAGCGGGGGAAACCTATCAGGAATCCCTGACCATGGATGTGGGCGATGAGGTCATCACCCTCACACACCACGGCGCCGCACATACCGGCGGTGACTCGGTGATCCATCTCGAGAAGGCCGACGTCGTGCATATGGGGGACCTGGTGTTCAACCGCATGCCGCCCTTCATCGACAAACCGGGTGGCGCATCCATCGCCGGGTGGATGGACCTGCTGGAGGCCACCTACGCCCGATTCTCGGACGACACCATCTTCATTCACGGGCATGCGGGCCCGAACTACACCGTCACAGGAACGCGTGAAGACCTGCTGGTCATGCGCGACTTCCTCTCAGGGCTGCTGGACTACGTACAAGCCGGCATCCGCAACGAGACCCCCCTGGACGAACTGGCAGTCGACCGCCTGCCGGACTTTCCGGAATACTACCTGGACTCGTGGGCCACGGCGATACCGAACGCCATCCGGGCCGCGCACCAGGAACTGACCGAAGGAGACTGAGCCATGCGCACCCTCTATCTAGTTCTTGTCGCCTCACTCGTTCTGGGGGCATGTGCCTCCGGCGAGGGCGAAGTGGCCGAGGCCGAGACGCCGGTTGAAACCGTAGTGTCGGATCGCCCAAACCATGAGAACCCTGCCGGCAATCCCGAGGGCGAAGTACCCCCGGGCTGGGAATGGCGGTTTGACCGTGGCCCCAACTACTCAGTGGGCTCTGAGGCGGACTCCGTGGACACGTTCTTCGTGACCATGACGCCCGGGTGGCACATCACCACCGCACCGGCGGGCATATTCTTCCATCCGGCAAGCACGGCGGACGGCTCCTACACGGCATCGACCCAGATCCACCTCTTCCCGCCCGGGAATCGCAATGAAGGGTACGGCATTCTCGTGGGCGGCTCAGACCTCTCTGGAGAAGCGCAGGAATACCTGTACTTCCTGCTTCGTCGCAGTGGTGAGTACCTGGTCAAGCTCCGGAAGGGCGCCGAGACGGAGACGCTCATTCCGTGGACGGCCCACGAATCCATCGTTGCCTACACGGAGGATACCGAGGGAACCGCCACCAACGTGATGGCGGTGCAGGTAGACGGCGAAACGCTGCGCTTTCACGTGAACGACGTTGAGGTCGCTACGCTGCCGAAAGCCGAACTCCCCACGGACGGGCTGGTCGGCCTGCGGTTCAACCACGCCATCGACGTACACGTCTCGGAGCTGACCGTGACTCCGGCGGCCTGACGCGGACGCCCCAGAGCTGCACGCGGGCTCGGGTCGCGATCCTGAGCTCCTAGCGGATCAGGTACATGCGTTCCTGTCGGGGATCGATGTAGGTGGTCGTGCGGCCGTCGAAAATGGCGTCCTCCTCGAGCATGATGCGCACGTCCTTGCCCCACTCGGGCACGGCAACCACTGCGTTCAGCTCAATCGAGTGCGCCGTGTTGGCGAACAGCGGATAGTCGCCTCGACCGGGCACGCCGCCCTGCTGATCCCAGAGTCCGATTGTCGGCCCTGCGCCGTGGCCGTGGAAGCCGATGGGGTGCGTGTAGATGGTGGCTCGAATGCCCTCTGCGGCGGCCTGCGCCAGCGCGGCCGCGAGGATTTGATTGCCTGAGCGCCCCTCCTCGAACTCGTCCGTGAGCACATCCTGAAGGCGATTCCCGACAGCCAGCGCATGCCTGAGGCCCTGTGGCGCGTCTGTCTCCCCGTGGCGGAGCACATACGCGTGTTGCTGGGTGTCCGTATTCAGGCGCAGATACGTGATGCCGAAGTCCACGTGCAGCAGATCTCCCCGACGGATGACGGCCGCGTCGGGTCGGCTGGAGAAGTCATCGTCCCTACCACCGGTTTCTGCTCGCTGCACCGAAACGCTGGGGTGGAACCAGGTAATCAGGCCAAGATCACGGATGCGGTCCCGATACCACCAGACCACATCGTCCGTGGTCGTGACTCCCGGGGATATAGCCTGGTCTGAGAAGCCCTCGCGGATGATGGTGCGGGCAATGCGCACGATATGCGGGTACATCTCCATCTCCAGGGCGGTGCGCGTTTCGAGCCAGCCGACCGAGAGACGATCCCCGGAGACCAGCCGGTCGCGGAATCGTGGCGCAAGGGCCGCAGTCAGACCCTGATACTCAGAATGCGTGAGCCCATCGCCCAGGGCAAACGTCTCGGACACGTTGATGGCGATGCGCTCGGGATCTCTGTCGGCCACGAGGTCTGCGAGGCGTTGCCACTGATCGGGCTGCTCCTCCGGATCCCAGGCCGCCTCGAACAGGGGACCGACCGCGTAGCGCGCAACGGCCAGACCCTCCACGCCGCTGTCCGTGCGATGCAGCACCAGCACCGTGCGCCTACGGGCAGCCAGCCACGTGGCGGGCAGCATGGTGCGGACAACCGGGTCCTCGTTGTACTCGCGGGCGGCAATGATCCAGAGGTCGACCTGCTCCCGGTCCATGAGCGCCGGAACCACGGTTCTCAGGCGGTCCTCCAGCATGCGGTCAATCACGGCAGCGCGCTCCCGCATGGAGAGAATGGCCGGCATCGTGAGCCCGCCATCGTCCGAAAGCATCCCGGGCTGCGCCTGCACGTCCGGAGACTGGCCCCGCGCCGGCATGGAAATGAACAGGAGCAGGGGTAGCAGTCTCAGCAGTTTCATGGCGAGTCGGGAGGGGCTGCGATGTTGAGAACGTCCGGAACGTCGTTGCGCTGCGGATTCGGGTTCACCAGCGCGCCGGTGAGGGGCAATTCGAAGGCAGTGACAAAATGGGCAATCGTCGAGAACCAGAATTCCTGCTGGAACTCAAAGAAGTCCTCGTCGAAGCCCGACCGCTCACCGGGGTGTCCGTTTATGTCCACATAGAACGTGCGAGGCCAGTCGGGATAGCGCTCTTGCGCCTCCTTGAGCAGCCCGAACACCTGGTTGGCGGCAGCGGGAAAATCGTCCTCCGGTCCGATCACCGCCAACAGCGATACCGAGTTGTCGAAGTTCATGGCGATGCCGGGGGCATCGGGCTTGTTGTAGGCCGGTACGAATGCCATGGATCAGCTCGCTTCTGCGTCTTCCAGTTCGGGTGCCTCGTCCTCGTCGTCGAAGGCCTCCGGCTCGTCCTCGTCGTCGCTCGCAAGTGCGTCGAGGTCCAGATCCGCGTCGGCCCCATCGCCCGAGAGGCCTGCGGACAGTTCCCGATCGAGCTCCACCTTCAGGTACCGGCCCGTGTGAGTGTCGGTGCCGGCGAGTTCCTCAGGCGTGCCGGCAGCCTGAATGCGACCGCCACCGCTTCCGCCGTCCGGGCCCAGGTCAATGACGTAGTCCGCGACCTTGACGACATCCATGTTGTGTTCGATCACGAGCACCGTATTGCCTTTGCGCACCAGCGCCTGCAGCACAGTCAGCAGGTGACGAATGTCTTCGAAGTGCAGGCCGGTCGTCGGCTCGTCCAGGATGTACAGCGTCTGTCCGGTCCCCGGCCGCGACAGTTCCTTGGCCAGCTTGACGCGCTGCGCCTCTCCGCCGGAGAGGGTGGTGGCCTGCTGACCGAGTCGGATGTACCCCAGCCCGACCGAATGCAGGGTGCGCAGTTTGCGCTCGATACGGGGCACGTTCTCGAAGAAGACCAGCGCCTCCGAAACCGTCATTTCCAGCACGTCCGCGATGGACTTGCCTTTGAAGCGCACGTCCAGCGTGTCCAGGTTGTAGCGACGTCCCTTGCAGGTCTCGCACTCCACATAGACATCCGGCAGGAAGTTCATCTCCAGCTTCACGATGCCTGCGCCCTTGCAGGTCTCGCAGCGGCCGCCCTTCACGTTGAATGAGAACCTGCCCGGCTTGTACCCGCGAATCTGGGCCTCCGGCAGTTGCGCGAACAGGTCCCGAATGTGCGAGAAGAGCCCGCTGTAGGTGGCTGGGTTCGAGCGCGGCGTGCGCCCGATCGGACTCTGGTCGATGTCGATGACCTTGTCGATGTGCTCGAGCCCCCGAATCTCCCGGTACGGCAGCGGGACCCGCTTCGCCTGGAAGAAGTGATTGGCCAGAATGGGGTAGAGCGTCTGGTTGATCAGGCTGGATTTGCCCGATCCCGACACGCCGGTCACACAGGTCAGCGTGCCCAGCGGCAGGCGGAGCAGATCCTCCTGCAGGTTGTGCCCACGTGCGCCCTCGAGCTCCAGCCAGGCGCCATTGCCGGTTCTGCGTGCGGCCGGAAGGGCGATGCGCTTCTCGCCGCGCAGATAGGCCGTCGTCAGACTGGACTCGCCATTCTGTCCCGAAGGCAATTTGGCTGGAGGCGCGGCGCCCAGCACGCGGCCCCCGTGCTCTCCGGCGCCCGGCCCCAGATCCACGACAAAGTCGGCCTCTTCGATCATTTCCCGGTCGTGCTCCACCACGAGCACCGAGTTCTCGAGGTCCCGAAGTCGTTTCAGGGATGCTATCAGCCGGGCGTTGTCTCGCGCATGCAGGCCGATGGAGGGCTCATCCAGCACGTAGAGCACGCCCGTCAGCTGCGTGCCGATCTGGGTGGCGAGCCGGATGCGCTGACTTTCCCCGCCGGACAGCGTGCGCGCGGTGCGGTCCAGGCTCAGGTAACCGACACCCACGTCCAACAGGAAGTCCAGGCGCTCACAGATCTCCTTGACGATCTGGCGGGCGATGGCCCACTGCCGCTCCCTCCATTCGACGTCGTCAAACCAGGCCCGCAGTGACGCCAGGTCCATGCGAGCCAACTGCGCGATGTTTTTGTCGCCGATGCGGAAAGAGAGACTCTCCGGCTTCAGTCGGCCGCCGCCGCAGGACGAACAGTCCTGCCGACGCATGAAGCCCTCCGCCCATTTGCGCGAGGTGTTGGACGAAGTCTGCTCGTACGTGTGCCAGATATGGCCGTGCACCCCCGTGAAGCGGTGCTTGTACCGCACTTCCCGGTCCTTGTACTTGTAGACGATGTCGAACTGCTCCTCTCCGGCACCTTCCAGGATTACCCGCTGCTGCTCCTCGCTGAGCTTCTCGAAGGGGGTGTCGAAATCGAAGTCGTAGGCCTCCGCTACCGCTCGCAGCTGGCTGAAAATCCAGACGTCCCTCGGCTTTCCCAGTGGCGCGATACCGCCCTCGGCAATGGTCTTGTCCGGGTTGGGAACGATGAGGTCCGGGTCCAGCTCGCGGCGCATGCCGAGACCGTTGCAGTCGGGGCAGGCGCCGTACGGTGAGTTGAAGCTGAACGTGTTGGGACTTGGATCATCGTAGGACAGTCCGTCATCCGGGCTGAAGAGGTGGCGACTGAAGAGCCGGTCTTCATGCCCATCGGCCGATACAATGGAGGCGATCAGCGTGCCGCCTCCCATTCCCAGTGCGGTGTCCACGGATGCCGACACGCGGGAGCGGATACCTTCCTTGACCACGAGACGGTCGACAACGACTTCGATGTCGTGCGTCTTGTACCGGTCCACCTTCATGCCCGCGGTGATCTCCGTCAGCTCGCCGTCAATGCGCACACGCTCGAACCCCTGGCGGCCGACCTGCTGGAAGAGCTCGCGGTAGTGGCCCTTGCGGCCCTTCACCACCGGTGCCAGCAGGATAACCTTCGTGCCCTCGGGCAGGCCCATCACGCCGTCGACGATCTCATCGTCCGACTGCTTACGCATGGCCGCGCCGGACTTCCAGGAGTACGCGTCCGAAGCGCGCGCAAAGAGCAGCCGCAGGAAGTCGTAGATCTCGGTGACTGTGCCGACTGTGGACCGGGGGTTTCGGCTGACGGTCTTCTGCTCGATGGCGATCACCGGACTCAGACCGTCGATGTGGTCCACGTCCGGTCGCTCCATCATACCCAGGAACTGCCGGGCATAGGCCGACAGGCTCTCCATGTAGCGCCGCTGGCCTTCGGCATAGATGGTGTCGAACGCCAGCGAGGACTTGCCAGAGCCGGACAATCCCGTGATCACCACCAGTTCGTTGCGCGGGATCTCCAGACTGATGTTCTGGAGGTTGTGCTCCCGGGCTCCCTGTATGACGATGCGATCTTCCATGGCCGGGCCCACGGCCCGAATTGGCGGCGGCAAAGAACTTCTGTTACCGGGCGTATAGGCAATCGTTTCGCCGGTTGCCGTCAAAAAATGCTGTCACATATGTGGGTCAGGCCGGTCATGTCCGGGCCGGTCTTCCGGGGCCACGTGGAATGGCCGGTCCTGATTCCACGTTCTGGCGTTTTTTTGGGGAGCCAAGGTGGAGAATCGGCCCTGATTCCATGTCTGGGCGGTTTTTGGCCGGCCCAGGTGGAAAAGGGGGGCTTGATTCCACGTATCAGGCAAATCGCTCCTGAGCGCTGTGGCTTGAGCCGGCGCGTGGGGGCACTCGACGGGACCGCGCCGCACTTCGCCCCGACCGCGCAGCGACCGCTCCGACCGCGCACCGCTCCGACCGCGCCGCACCCCGCAGGTCGCCCCGGCCGCCGCCGCGTGGCGCGTGGCGAATCAGCCCTCGTCCGGAATGAACAGGAAGAGCGCAATGGCCAAAAACGCCACCCCTCCGAGCAGCATCCCGGATAGCTCCGTATTCAGCGACCCGTCTTCCATGGGGATGAGTATCGCCAGTACTGCGGCCAGCAGGCTGCCGCCGAGAATGATCTTCTTGTTCTTGCCCATGGCAGTGCCGGAACGGGAGCAAAAGAAAAGGGCGGCCACTCAGCGCGGCCGCCCTCTAAAATCAGAGTCTGCGAACCCTAAAACTCGTCTTCGATCGAGGTGGCCTCGCGATAGTACAGCTCGTTGTTCAGGAACTGGTCGATGGCCTGGTTGGTGGGCTCGGTGCGAACCTCGTACTCCAGAGAAATGCGGGCCTGCTCTTCCTGGAAGCGCGGGTCTTCAAGCTCCTGGTCGAAGCCTTCGAAGTAGGCCAGTTTCTCATCCAGCTCGGCCTTGGTGTGCATGGCCACCTGACGTGCACGCTTGGCCAGGATGGCCACGGTCTCGTACATGTTGCCGGTGGTCGCGGCAAGCTGGTCAATATCTACGGTCTTGATCGACATGGTTCGTCTTGATTTGGCGCCCTGAGAATTGGGGCAGCGTCCTTTCATGCCTTTACAGGCCGGGCTGTTTCTTTCATCAAGGAAACTTCACGATTTTCGATCCATGAAGACCCGTCTTGGCACCTCCTCGCTCGTCGTAGCCGCATTTGTAGGCCCCGGCACCGTGCTCACCTGCGCCTCGGCCGGGGTGCGCTTTGACTATGCGCTCGGCTGGGTACTCGTGTTTGCTTCGCTGGCTGTGTTTGTGCTGCAGTCCTTTACAGCCGCTTCCGGCATTCTGGCCGGCAAGGGCCTGGGCGATGCGCTACGCGACCTGGCCACCCGACCGATCGCCCGGGGCGCCGTCAATGTGCTGGTGGTTCTGGGACTCTGGGTGGGCTGCGCTGCATTCGAAACCGGAAATCTGCTGGGTGCGGCCGCCGGATTCGAAGCGGCGCTCGGACTGCCGTCGTCCGTAGCGGTCGTGCTCTGCGCGGTCGCAGCGCTGGTGTTGCTGCTCTTCAACCTCAAGGCCGTAACGACCATACTTGCGGGTCTGGTTGCCGTGATGAGCGTTGTCTTTCTGACGTCTGCTATGCTGGCGGACATAGACTGGGGTGCCTTTGTGCGAGGGCTGGCGGTGCCCACCGTGCCTGACGGCTCCATTGTGACGGTGATCGCGCTCATGGGCACCACCGTGGTCACCTACAACCTGTTTCTCCACGCATCGGCGTCGCGACGCTACTGGGCAGCCGACGAAACAGAGCGGGCGTGGAGGGGCGAACTGCGCGGCATGGCGCTGTTCATTCCGCTGGGGGGACTCGTATCGCTGTGCATTCTGGCCACGGGCGCTGCGGTCTCCGAAGGCGGGATGCCGGCCAGCATCGGTGAGTTTGCCGTGCTGCTTGAGCCTGCCGCCGGCGCGGCCTCGCGCTACCTGTTTGCGGCGGGTCTGCTGGCCGCCGGACTCACCTCCGCGGTTACCGCTCCCCTTGCGGCCGCAGCTGGCATCTCCGAGTTGTTCGCCTGGGACGCGGACGGCCCGCGGTTCCGAATCATCTGGGCGTCCGTTCTTGCCACGGGCGTGTTCTTCGCTCTGACGGGCGTGAGCCCGTTGCAGCTGATCATCGCGGCACAGGCGGCCAATGGGGTGCTGCTACCCCTGATCGCGGGCCTGGTGGTGTTTGTTGCGGTGCGTCAGCGGGCCACCAGGCTTCCGGGCTGGTACCTCGGCCTGGGCGGGGTGATTGTGCTGGTCTGTGCCGGGCTCGGTGTGCGCACACTGATGTGGGTCTGGGGACAGCTGGCCTGAGTCCGACGGCTGGCACGGTCTTGGACATCTGCAGGGCATACCACCCTGCTGTCACTGCCATGACTCGCACGCTTTCTGTGGTTGCCTTGTCGGCAATCGCCCTTTTTTACGCCGGATGTGACGCTTTCGCGCCCGATGAGGATACCGGCGGTACCGTCACTCTCGCCGGTTCGGTCCTGAATCTGGAGACAAATAATCCCATCGACGGAGCATTTGTCCGCGTCCTGCCCTTCGACCTGCTGTTTGAGGTCGGCCTGGACGGTTCGTACGAGCTGACCGTAGACGTCGACAGCACCATGGACCTTCAGGTGGTCGCAGGCTCGGACGGCTTCGATACCGCGAAGGTGACCGTGCTGGCATTGGCCGGCCGCGTGATCGAAGTCCCCACGCTCCGGTTGAACCAGGTGGTGGCCAAGGAGCCCGAGTCGGGACGCGCCCACAGCCTGCTGCTGCTGCGGCAGTCTGCAAACGTTATCGGTGTGCGCGAGGGCGGTTCGGAGGAAGTGGCTTCGCTCACGTTCCAGGTGGTCGACTCGATCGGCCGGCCGGTGGTACTCGACAAGTCAACGTTGGTCGATTTCAGCTTCGGCGTGCGGCCCGGCGGCGGCGAGTCCATCGCCCCGGCTTCCGCAGAAACGGACAACAACGGCGTAGCTACCGTGACCTTGTCTTCTGGCACGCGGGCCGGCGTCGCCCAGGTCATCGCGGAAACCAACGTGGCGGGCAAGGTGGTGCGCTCACAGCCGGTTGCCGTAAGTATCCACGGGGGCCTGCCCGACCAGGCCCACTTCAGTGTGGGGCCAAAGGAATTCAATTTTGAGGGCCTGAACATCTTCGGCATCTCCAACAGCATCTCCATCATCGTGGGCGACCAGTATGCCAACCCAGTGCGCGCCGGAACCTCGGTCTACTTCACAAGCACGCATGGTGTCATCAGCGGATCTGTGACGACGGACGATCAGGGCCGAGGAAGCGTCGAGCTGCAGGCCGCAAATCCGCTCCCCCAGGACGGAGTGGCCGTGATTACCGCCACGACTGCCGATGTCAACAACGTCGCGGTCATAGGCCAGACCCCAGTGGTCTTCTCGGGTATCCCTGTGGTGACCATCTCCCCGACCACGGTGGCGTTGGGCACCACCTATCGTGTCACTGTCACGGACCAGAACGGCAACCCCCTTGTCCAGGGTACCAGCATCAACAATTCGGTGGAAGGCACGGCCGTCAAGGCCGTGGGAAGTACGAGCATCCAGCTGCCCGACACACAGTTCATCGGGGGCATGACCTACGCCGACGTGGCTCGCGGCCCGGGTATCACCGAATTCGTATTCCGCGCGGTCGAAAACGTCGACCCCAATGCCCAGAATCCGCCTACTCCTGTGGTTGAAGCGGTGACGGTCCGTGTGTCCGGCCGGAACGGTCGGCTTGAACTCGTGCTGGGCGGTGGCTCAAAGCAGGGCCTGGTGCAGACGTCCGATGATGCGATCGTCACCACACTGCCCGACGGTACGCTGCGGGTACAGGCCGCGCCGCCAACGCGATAGGTCTCGGTCCTGCTACCGCACGGCGCCGTGCACTAATTCCGACAGGCGTACGTTAAGGGGGAGTCTCAAGACCCCACTCCCCACATGCGATTGCGTTACTGTCTGCCGCTACTGGCAGCCACGATGCTGGCCGCGCCGAGCACCGCCCAGCAAGGCCCCTCACCCGAGATCCGCGCTCTGATCGACGCGCTGGTAGAGACCCTCAACAGCTCGCACGATGAGGCCATCCCCCTCTTCGTCGTCCAGCATGTGCACCCCGACTACGTGGCCGAACGCGGCAATGAGGGCATCGAGGCCGAGTTGCGAGAGATGCGCAGTGCTGTTTCCGGTGCCAACGACCTGGGCGTGGACCGCACCGAGAGCGGCCTGCGACTGATGTTTCGGGGGGCCGGGCGTACGGCCCGGGTCATGGTGGCCATCCCGTTTGAGAGCCCGAATCTGATTACCGGTCTCGGGCTCGACGTCTCGGGGGGAGGACGCGCGGATGTGGCGCAGGAGCCCACATCAGCCTCAGAGGCCATCGGTGTCCGTCTGCGTGGCCTGGAAGGGGTGTGGGAGACTGGAAGCGCCGACGGTTTCATCAGCGAGCACGTTGACCCGAATGCGGTGGACGCGGACATGCTGGAGGCGCTCGAGCATGCTCGCATCATCGGCTCACGCGCCGGCGGCATCATGGTAGGACAGGAAGGGGGCGTGGGCCTTCTGAAACTGCGCGGGCCAGGAGTAGGCGGCGATTTCCGGCTCTGGGTCCAGGAAGGTGCGCCGTACAAGGTGACACGACTGGAATTCGACGCGGTCAGTGAGACCGAAGGCGAGGAGCCCGCGGCTCCGTCCTTCGACTGGGAGACGGTGGAGCAGGCGCTGGAAGAGCGGGCTCGCGAAGGTTTCAACGGTTCCGTCCTGATCGCAAGGGACGGCGAGGTCGTATTGCAGCGAGGCTTTGGCCGCGCCAGCAGTGACCCGCCGAGCAGCCTGACGCCGGAGCACCAGTTTGATATCGGGTCGATGCCCATCGACTTCACACGTGGCGCGCTGCTGCTCCTGGCCCAGCAGAATCGCATCGATCCGGATCATGCGATCACCGAGTATCTGGATGACGTGCCCCAGGACAAGGAGAGCATGACCCTGCGACATCTCATGACCGGCGCGTCAGGTCTGCCGAATTATCATCATCTCCCGGAGGACGACGACGCCGACCTGACCTATATCGACAGGGAGGAGGCCGTACGGCGCATTCTGGCTCGCCCGCTGCTCTTTGCGCCGGGTGCAGGTGAGGCTCATAGCCATTCCGCCTGGACCCTGCTGGCAGCGATCGTTGAAGTCGCCTCCGGCGAGTCCTTCGAGGAGTTTCTGATGGCACACTTCTTCGGGCCCGCCGGGATGACGCGGACCACGTGGTATGGCCCGGACAGCAGATTCTCGGTGTCCGACCAGGCGGTGGGCTATGGTCAGCCTGCGTCTGACCCGAACATCCCCCTTGAATGGGGCAGGGCCTCGTGGCTCGTCATGGGCGGAGGTGGCATGGTGTCTACCCCGGGCGACCTGTACCGGTGGCACCGTTTTGTGCGGTCAGACGCGCTCCTGACCGCCCGGTCTCGAGACATGCTTCCGCAACAAGGCGTTTTCATGGGCGATTCGGACCGCGGCTTCCTCACCGTGGTATCGTTCACGCCGCAGGATGTGGTCATCGCCAGCACCAACTCATTCCGTCGCGACGGCGACATGGCCCACCAGACCCTGCGTGGCCTGGCACGCCTCACCATGCGCTAGGTGCGGTAGTGGGCGTACAGCTCCAGGTCGTACCGCTCGAAGTAGAACTTGTGCTCGCCACGGGCTTCAACGTGGGGAATCACGAATCGCGCGGGGCCGGAGGCTGCGGTTGAAAACAGAGTGCGCAGCCGGTCTGCCTGCGGGGCAGGCGAGAACAGCGCCCAGTCTACGCCATCATGGGCTGGTTCGGCGATGAGCACGATGCCGCCCCCGTCCAGCCGCGGGCGGAGCGACGGCAGGCGTTCACGGACCGGACCGGGGGACAGTGGCTCATGAGGTCGGAGGCCGGCAGTCAGCACATCGCCCTGGAGACCTGCCGCGAGCGCATGGCCCGTATCAACCTGGTCCAGGGACCCTGCCCGCTCCCGGTAGACATGATCCGAGGCCAGAAGCGTGACCAGACTGGGTATCCAGGCGGACGCCACCGTCGTGGCTCCCGTTCGGTCGGCTTCGAGGTCTGTGCCCGCCAGGTAGCCTCGATAATAGCGTGGACCTCGCAGAAACTGCTCGAGAGACTGCCGCATGTCGGGCTGTCGGGCCTCGGCAGACAGGTCCGTGGCCAGAATCTCGAGGGACGCCGGCTCCTCATGGAAGTACTTGACTACCTGCACTACCAGCGCGTGGTCACCGAGCCGTCGGCGGCAGCCTCGTAGAAACCGAGGTCTTCTTCGATTCGGAGCTTGGTGATGTAGGTGATCTGCCCCGTGTGGCCGGAGAAGTGCTCGACCACGTGGTACACCGCCTGCAGCACGGTCATGGAGAACCCCTGCACCGTGCGCGTTTCGGAGAGCCGCGATTCCTCCAGGTTGGCGAGCGCAGCGTCGATGTCCTTCATGGTGGTCTCCAGAAGTCTTGCCAGCGTTGCCGCATCGAACTCTCCATCAGCGGAGAATTCTGCGCTGCGTACCCGGATGTCATGCTCGCCCGCGATGGAGGCGATGATCCACTGGCGAGCATTTCCGCAGAGGTGCAGCACCAGGTTGCCGATGCTGTTCGAGGCCGGGTTGGGTCGCCACCAGACATCCTTGTCCTGCAGGCGATCAAGGCAGGCAAGGATCTTCGGCACGTACTCGTCCCGCAGTTGCGCACGACTCTGCTGAAGAAAGGCAGCGGCCGGATGGGCGGAAACCTCTGGAAAGACGGACATGCGATGCTCGGGATGGGTGATGCCGAGCAGGGTCCGGTCTCAGAATACGTTGAGCGTGGGCTGTTTCTTCACCACGCCCAGCTTCAGGACCTGCTCTCCCCGCTCGGTGTCGATGTGAACAAGGTACATGCCGGAGGCGATGGGAAGGTTCTCCGATGTGCGCAGATCCCAGGGCAGGTGCCGGTCCGGAGAGTTCTTCTGCAGCGTGCGTACCAGGGTGCCGGAAAGCGTGTAGATGCGAATCTTGGCCCAGATGGGCATGTTGGTAAAGCGCACCTCGTCCGTCAGCTGGCTCGTCTCGTAGGCGGAGGCACCCTTGTAGGGGTTGGGCGTCACCCCGATGAGGTAGTCCTCCTCCTGTACACCCTCCGGCCTGACGAGCGCAGACGTATTGAGTACGAATCTGTCGCCGGGCTGCACGCTGGCGGTGGTGGACAACCGAATGGTGGTTCCGGGCTCCGGCATCCATGCATTCAGCACGCCGTCCGCGGCGGGTCTTCCCATGGCTCCGTTCCAGTTCATCAGCGACATCCGTCCCCACGTGACGGGTCCAAACGCGGCGGATCCATCCTGTCTGGCAGTTTGCAGCCAGGTTGCATACCCGGATTCTCCCGGGCTCTCGTCCAAAGGCAGGTGCCAGTAGAACCAGTCCGTAAACGGATCATCCGGATCCGGGGAGGCCGGATGATCAGACAGCAGGATGTTGAAAACGCCGTTGCCGTCGATATCGTTGACCACGGGGATCATACGGACGTCGTCGCTGGGATCACCCGTGCTGCGAATTCCGGTGCGCCACAGTTCAAACGGCACTCTGATCAGACCGCCTGTGGTCCAGGGGTCCCACGCATATGCGTCGCGCTCCGTGAAACGAATCTCCCATTCCCACGGGGCAATCCGGTCCCAGCCTCCCTGCTCGCGAACGGTGCGATCCAGGAAGACCTCCCACGGTGAGCAATCCAGATCAGGGCAGAGCCGCGACTGGCCGGTGACGACCATCCAGGTGGCATCGGTCGTCGACTGCTGTCGTCCCGCCTGCGCAGCCGGAGTCGGGTAGCCGAGCCAGGCCGGCGCCGCAGTAACAGGCTCCGCCAGCCGCCCGGCGTTGTTGGAAACGACCTCAATGTGGCTCACCGCCGCGGGCGCGACGGTACTGGTCACGTTCAGGGACAGCCCGTCAAACCGGAGCACATCGACCCCTCTGGGCGGCCCGGGAAGTGGAGATGTTGAGCCGTCGAATGCCAGAGTTCCGTCCTGTCGTGTCACCGTCAGGGAAAGCCGGTCCGCATCGGTCGAATCCAGTCCGGGGATTTGCACGAACGAGATATCGTAGATGTCGCCGGTGAGTTGCACGTCGTTCACCACGTTCGCGCTGACCACGCTGGAGCCCACGTTCTCGTTGGACTCGATGGCGAGCAGCGATCCAATGCCACGGGCCATGTTGCTGCCCGACTCCTGGAGATACTGCTCGCCAAGGGGAGTGATCGCGGAAACGCTGCGGCTGGGTACGATTTCGACGCGCGTGATTGGCCCGTTCAGCACGCGCGGACTTGAGTACGGGTTGTAGGCGTATGCCTGCACCCCATACCAGTAGCTTCGGTAGTTCGTCAGCCCCTGCAGCAGATAGTGGTGGCGGAGTCCCGAGTCGGAGCCGTTTGCAGCGAGGTAGGTCAACTCCTCACCCTCGACTACCCTGGTCACGCCATTCTTGACATCGAAGGTGGCGACCTCCTGTCCCCTCACATCGGCCGGCCCGTCGAAGCGCAGTACCCGATAGCCTTCCAACCGATAGTGGCGGTCGGGCGCCCGGGGGGACAGGGCCTCATTCGGCATCTGATAGGAGTCCAGATAGTTGTTGTCCTGCTGCCTGTAGTTCCACTGCAGCAGTGCTTCGCCGTTGCGCTCGGTCACAGTCAGGCGCGGCGCATCGGGAGGTTCGGCGGTTTCAAAGCCGACATCGTAGAAGTGCTGGATGATTCGCGCGTCTTCCTTGAGCTTGCGCACCGAGTCGATGTTGTCGGCACCAAAGGAGGTGATGATCGCAAAGGCGAACCGCACTTCCTCTCCCGGCGCGAGGTCGAAGACCGTCGTCGTGGCCAGCATGCGGCGATCGGCCGGGGCCCTGGCCGTGCCCTTGTTGTCCGAATCGAACTCGGACCAGTACTCCGGAGGCATGGCCGGGAAGAAGAAGTTGGTGGGCTCGTTTGAAAAGTCACGCCCATTCCCCCCTACGGTGAGGCGCTGGCCGTCCTTCCACCGGGCCTGCATGAAGTTGTACATGTCCCGGGCGTCTCCGGGGTCTCCCATGACGCCGCCGCCACCGCTGTAGTACATCATGGAGCTCATGAGGCGCGGCCGTTGCTCTTCCGGGCTCTCCTCCCCGGAGCGTACTACCTGGGTTTGCGGATTGGGGACCTCCAGAAACTGGTAGCCGGTCGCCGGCGGCGCGTCGCCGTAGCCTGCCGACCCTTCGTCGTGGTTGTCCGAGTTGTACACGTACATGAGGCCAAGCACGGAATCAGAGCCCACATAGTCGTCATCGAAGTTACCCAGATCGGGGTCCGTGAAGACGGAGATGTAGGCGTCCTCGAGGAGAGCATCCCCTTTCATGAACACGCGGTACGTGTGGAACGTGGTGTTTCCGAGCACATCGCCGCTGGAGAACACAAACGCGGATGCATGGATCTCCACCCCCAGCGGGAGTGCATTCGTGCGGGTGTGCACATTGCCCCGGTCATTCATGATCCACCAGGCCATCTGATCGCCGGAAATGTCCGGACGCTCGCCGGCGCGGAGGTCGATCCTGCGCTCCACCCGCTCGGCGAGGGGTAGATGCAACAGGTCGACCGGTTCGCCCCACCTGTCTACGGTCGGCGCTCCGAGTCCGGTCGGCCAGTCCGCCAGGTCCGGCGATGCGATCCCGCTGTTCTCGTAAGTCGCTACATCCTCCCGCGCTACTTCGTACACCCGGTCATAGAAGCTGCAGTCCGCCGGGGGTTTGCCCGCATCGTCCAATGGGCCGGCCCAGAATTCGTGCGGGCCGTAGGTCGAACCTGCCATGCGGAGTTGCCTGCCCACCTGACCTCCGATCCAGATGCCACTCGCAAAGATCGCGTTGGCAGGACCACCCTTCGGCACGTTGTAGACGTGGGGTGAGCCCCGCCAGAACAGGCCGCCGTTGTTGAGAATGCGCGCCCGCACGTTGCCGACGTCCAGATAGGCCTCGCCGATACTCCTCTGACAGGTGCCCGTGCTCTGGGCATGCACCGTCGCGGTCGCGACCAGCAACAACAGGATCAGGGGGAGGGTGCGCATTCAGGAAGCGAGTTGGACGTCGCGAACAAACGAACACCCGGGTCCCTGCACCGCGGGATTTCGCTTATGCGGTCGGCTCCGCCCGCCCGACTGATTCCCTGCGGTCCCGACTGGAGAAGTATTCCAGAAGGGCGACGTTCAGCCCAATCAGCAGGAAGGCATACAGGAAGTCGTCCAATGGTATGCTCAGGAACCGAACAGCCAGGTTCTGCGCGTTGTCGTACCAGACCACATGATCCACCACCGCCTGTGGCTGTGTATTGATCAGGGGATACTGCCAGAAACGCACCCCGGTCAGCACCCCGTTGGTTCCTACGAAGGGCACGAGCAACACGAGGTAGGCGGTCCAGAAACCCGGAATCCAGGGTGGACGCTTCCACACCATCCAGCCTGCAAAGAGGGCGACCAGGACGCAGGTTGTCGTGGTGTACAGGCGGCCCCAGTAGATAATCGCCAGAACCAGGGCCAGGAATCCGACGCCAGCCGTCAGGCCTCGCGCGAGCCCATCGCCCACCCACTGCACGGACAGGCGTGCCAGGCAGTGATAGGTGAAGACGCAGGCGTACGGAATGCAGAGGAAGAACAGCCACTCCTCCAGAGGCAGGCCGGCGATGCGCGGGCCGAGCAGGTAACGGTCATCGAACCCCCACACGCCCCACGCTGCGAACGGAATGTCCCAGGCAATGAAGAAGAGCAGCACCAGGAGACAGGCCGGGAAGAACGCTCTCCAGCGGTCCACAAAGCGCAGTTCTCCGTGCCAGGAGAAAGCCAGCGGGATGGAGATAACCGCCGCGTTCAGCGCGAGGTACAGCCAGGACATGAGGTCAGGCGTTCGCCTGAATCCGGGCGCGCTTGCGTGCGTCGACAACAGCCTTCGCTTCCCGGTAGTACTTGGGTGGAGCCAGCAGCATACCGAAGCACTCGCCGTCCTCCGGACCCAGATGTTTGTGGTGGACCAGGTGCGCCTTGCGGATGGCCGTGAAATAGGCGTTGTCCGTACGCCTGAACCACTTCACGCGCTGGTGGATAAAGATGTCGTGCACCAGGACGTAGCAAATACCGTAAAGCAGTATGCCCAGTCCGATAAAGAATCGGAAGTCGCTGTTGAGCGTGCCTGTTGCGAAGAACCACGCACTCGGAACGGCGAAAATCAGGAAGAACGCATCGTTCTTCTCAAAAAACCCGGGCTGGTGGTTGTGGTGATCATGATGAAACCACCACATGAAGCCGTGCATCACGTACTTGTGTGCACTCCAGGCTACCCCTTCCATCAGGACGAAAGTCAGCAGCACGATGCCGGCATTCAGCAGGAATTCCATGCAGGGGTCAGGAAGTGGGCCAGTTGTGCGCGGAATGCGCCGCGCGTTCGAAGCAGATACGAAACCAGGACGTGTAGTCTCCCGCGTTTTCGATCAACTCCTGACGAATCACGGCCGGTGACGCATACCGCCATTCGGCCACCTCATGCGGGTTGATTTTCGGCTGCGTGTCGCACCATCCGACGAGCACGTGGTCATACTCGTGCTCAATCAACCCCCGGTCGAGCGTGCTTCGGTAAACGAACGTGAAGCTCTTTTCGAGCTCGCAGCGCATGCCCATTTCTTCCCGCAGACGCCGCACGGCCGCTTCCTCAACCGTCTCCCCGGGGCGCGGGTGGGAACAGCAGGTGTTTGACCACAACCCCCTGCTGTGATATTTGTCCAGAGCGCGGCGCTGCAGCAGCAACTCGCCATTTCGGTTGAAAACGAACACCGAAAACGCCCTGTGCAGCACACCTCGGCGATGGGCTTCCATCTTTTCCATTTCGCCGAGCGGCCGGTCTTCCGGATCGACGAGTACAACATTCTCCTGCATCAGGGACACGATTGGGTGGCTTCCAGTACGGACTGCACAAATCTGCGGTGTACGGGATCGGAACGCCAGTATCCCTGCTCCAGGCCGCGACGAACGGCCACACAGTCCGACACAACGCCGGAGCGGTAGGCAAGTATTCGGGGCGCCTGGTCCTTGACCGTCATGCGGAGAAATCGGATTTCCGGATTCAGCGAATCGGCCTCCACCTGCCGGTCCAGCTCCTTGCTCCAGGCCCGGAATCGCCTGAGTTTGCTGAACGGGTTGCCCTTGTAGCCGACCGAGATCAGCTCTGCGGAGGCTCGGAAGGCCACCGCCAGCGGGTGATCGGAGTCTCGATCCACCACGTCCAGATATGCCTCACTGCCTTGCTCGGTGTCGGCATTCCGGAGAGCCTCCCTCCAGACGCTGACCTCGGCTGAGTCGGGTGCCTGTGCGCCCGCTTCACCGGGCATGAGCAGCGCACCAATGAGTGCCATTTTCCAGCATAGCCTGCGCAAGGTCACACCAGGTTCAACCGGTTGCGCGTGTAGGCTGACGCGAGGAGCATCATCTTCTGCAGGTCAGGCACGCGCACCCGGGTCTGCATCACCTTTCCGGATGGCACCCGGCTGATTCGTCGCAATAGCTGACGGTAGTAGGTGTAGGCGAGGTAGACGCCGAACCGGGCGTCTCGGGGCAGCTGCACGATGCCTTCCAGGGCGGCATCGAGATCCTCGGCGATCTCCTGCTCGATCTCTGCCTTGACGGCATCGTCAAACCGGTCCAGGTCGACATTCGGAAAGTAGGTGCGCCCGAGGTTTTCGTAGTCCTCCTTGAGGTCTCGCAGGAAGTTGACCTTCTGGAAGGCCGCGCCCAGGCGCACCGCCGAGGGCTCCAGGCGGTCATATTCGGCCTGATCCCCTCGCAGAAACACCTTCAGGCACATGAGACCGACCACCTCCGCCGAGCCCACGATGTACTCGTCGTAGCCATCGCGGTCGTACGCGTTCCGGTCCAGGTCCCATTCCATGCTCCTGAGAAACTGCTCTACATGCGAGCGGTCGATTCCGTACTGGTGATACGCCTGCTGGAATGCCTGGAGAATGGGATTGGTGCTGATGCGCTGGTCGAGAGCCAGAAAGGTCTCCTCTTTCAGTCGCGCAAACAGCGTACGCTGGTCGTAGCCATGAAATGAGTCGACGACCTCATCGGCCAGGCGCACGAATCCATAGATGGAGTAGATGCCGTCCCGAATATCGGCGCCCAGCGCCCGGATACTCAGTGAAAACGAGGTCGAGTAGGAGCGCGTCGTCAGACGACTGCACGCCACCGACACTTCCCCGAACAGGGCCAGGCGCTCTGGTCTTGCTATGTCAGGCGGTGACGGGGACATGCTTGATCAGCCAGGCGTCGGTCAATTCCGCCGCCATCTGGCCACTTATGAGGGTGGGCGGCATGCCGGGACCAGGAGTAGTCAGCTGGCCCGCGAAGAACAGGCCCGGCAGCTTGCTTTTCATTTTCGGCTTAAGGAATGCGGTCTGCCACAGGGTGTTCGCCAGTCCATACGCATTCCCCTTGTAGGCGTTGTAGTCTCGCTCAAATTCGCGATGGGCATAGTCGTGTCGTACGACCATGTGCTCTCGCACCGGGAGCCCCAGGTGGTTCTCCAGTCGATCCATTACCTGGCCGAAGAGCCGCTCTCTCGCCTGCTCGTCATGGTCGAGGCCGGCCGCAAGCGGCACCAGGATAAACAGATTCTCACAACCGTCCGGCGCTACGGAATCATCGGTGACAGACGGCGCGCAGACATAAAAGAGAGGGTCTTCGGGCCACCCCGGCTCGTCGTAGATGGTGTGGGCGTGAGGGTCAAACGGCGCGTCGAAGAACAGATTGTGATGGCGCAGTCCGGGAAGTCTGCGATTGATGCCCAGGTAGTAAATCATGGACCCGGGCGACATGGTGCGCTTGTCCCAGTAGTCCTCGTCGTAGCGCCGGTACTTCTCCTCCAGCAGATGCTGCTCCACATGATGATAGTCGGCAGCAGCGATCACGGCCGCCGCGCTGTAAACGTCGCCGTCGACACGCACTCCCGAGGCCACACCGTCTTCGGAAATCACCGAGTCCACGGCAGACCCAAACCGGAACTCCACCCCGAGATTGGAAGCGACGCTTACCATGGATTCCGCGATTCGATGCATGCCGCCCATGGGATACCATGTTCCCAACGCGGTGTCGGCATAGTTCATCATGCTGTACAACGCGGGCGTGTTCTCTGCGCGGGCACCGAGAAAGAGCACGGGGAACTCGAGAATCTGCCGGATGCGGGGGTCTTGGAAGTACCCGCGCACATGCTTGGCCAGTGAGGAGAACATGGTCAGTTTGAGCACGTCCGGCAGCACTGTGGGATCCATGAGTTCCAGCGGGCTGGTGCCCGGCTGGCGCACGAAGCGGTCCATTCCGATACGATACTTGTGCTCCGCCTCTGCCAGGAACTCCTGGAATCGGGGTCCCGCCCCCGGCTCAAGTTCATCAAACAGTTCAGCCACCGCGTCCGCACCAGCAGGAATATCTACGGGTGCATCTGCAAACCAGGTTCGGTAGGACGGGTCGAGCCGGACCAGGTCCAGGTGCTGGTTGACGTCCGAAGCGGCCATGCGGAAATACTCCTCGAACACATCCGGCATCCAGTACCAGCTCGGACCCATGTCGAAGGTAAATCCTCCATCCTCGAACTTGCGGGCCCGTCCTCCAGCGGAATCGAGCTGCTCGACCACCAGCACGGAGCGACCAAGTGTCGCCAGCCGCGTGGCCGCGGCCAGCCCCGCGAAACCCGCGCCTATGACAATGACCTCGTGTCGCTCTCTCATGACTGGCTTTGTAGGTATGCCGAAAACGGGCCGAACGCGTAGAAGCGCATGCCGAATAGCGGTGGGTCAGGCCAGGCGCCGCTTCCACCAAACGCGAGGGATGTACCGGAGGCAGCACACGCGGCACCCAGCATCTGGGCAAATTCGGCCAGTTCGACCGTGTCGCTGGACGCTTCGGAGGCGCTGATTGCGATCATGGCCACCTCACCGGCGGCGGCAACGGCATAAAGCTCCTCAAGCGGCGTCGATGCACCGACCCATAACGGTCTCCATCCCCGCTCGCGCACGCACAGTTGCAGGAAGGATAGCCCCAGGGTATGCATGTCGCCGGTGACGCAGGCCAACATGCAGACCGGCTCCTCTTCCGCACCCGGCATCGTCTCCATTATGGCGGAGAGCGCACGAGCCAGGCGCTCGGAGGCAATGTGCTCATCCATCACGCTCATCTCGCCGCGCATCCATCGCTCTCCCACCTCACTGAGCCCGTGAGCAGCTTCGTCCGCCGTCGCGTGCCACGAGCCGCGCCTGCTTCTGGCATGCAGCAGAAGGGCCTGCAGCTCAAAAACATCCGAATCTCTCATGGCGTTGGCCCAGAAGACTCCTGCACTCTTAGGGTCGTCCGGGTTCTCGGGGGCTAGGTGAATTTCCGGCCCCGCCAACTTCTTTATGAGGCCTATTCGGGATATGGAGAGTGCCGAGCGCAGGTCCCGCGGCTTCGACGGAAGGCTCGATTCCCGCGCCAAAGCGGTCGAAACGGGCGACGAAGAGGACTCGTCCAGAAAGCGCAACAGATCAGCTCTGTTCACGCGGCGGTGCCCACCAGGCGTGCGCACAACCTGAATCAGGTCCTGATCTGACCAGCGCTTGATGCTGCTCACGCCGACGCCCGCCAGCAATGCGGCCTCGGTTGTGGTGATATACTCTTCCACGGGCTTGACGATTTGAACGTTTAGGACGATTATACGTTTTCAAATCGACCAAAGCGACCACGATGAATATTTTTGTTACCGGCGCCACCGGGTTTATAGGCCGAGCTCTGGTCCTCCGACTGCGTCGCGATGGACATGATGTCACAGCCATGACCCGAAATCCGGAGCGCGCGCGGTCTCTGCTGGGCCAGGAGGCCGTCTATGTCGATGCAGATGCCAGCGCCGAGGCTCTCCACGCCGCCCTCGAGAGAGCCGACGCGGTTGTCAACCTGGCCGGCGAACCGATTCTTGGAAGCCGGTGGGATGAGGACAAGAAGAAGCGCCTGTGGTCCAGCCGGGTAGACCTCACCCGCAGCCTGGTCGAGGCCATGGGCCGCTGTGCTACCCCCCCGCGCACGCTTGTCTCCGGAAGCGCGGTGGGTTTCTATGGAAACCGTGGCGACGTCGAGCTCAGCGAATCGGCCGATCCCGGAGACGGTTTTCTTGCCGAACTCTGCAAGGCATGGGAAGCGGAAGCCCTCAAGGCGGAGGATCACGGCGCCCGGGTGGTGGTGCTGAGGACCGGCGTCGTGCTCGGCCGAGCGGGCGGGGCGCTCGAGCCCATGCTGCCTCCGTTTCAGTTCGGGGTTGGGGGGCCGGTGGGTCCGGGCACGCAGTATGTGCCGTGGATCCACCTGGACGATTTGCTGGAGATGATCGTCAGCGCACTTCAGGTCGAATCTTGGAGCGGCCCCATCAATGGCTCCGGCCCGACACCGGTCACCTTCCGCGAACTCGCGTCCGAGTTGGGCAGGGTGCTCAACCGGCCGGCTTTCCTTCCGGTGCCGACCGTGGCCCTGAAAGTGATTTTCGGCCAGGCGGCATCGGTCCTCGTCGATAGCCAGCGAGCCATCCCGCAACGGGCGGCGGCCCTTGGATTCGAGTTCCGGTATCCCACCCTGCGCGAGGCGCTGGCCGACATTCTCAACAACGACTTTGTCGAGGTTAATGGGGTGCGCAGCGGCGCGGAGCTTCCCGAGTCCAGCTACCTGGACGCCAACAAGCCGGCCTTCGAACTCGGCACCAGGGTGCGCATTGCCAAACCACTCTCCGAGGTCTTCTCGTTCTTCTCGCGGGCCGAAAACCTGGGGCTCCTCACTCCGCCCCAGATGCAGTTCCGCATTACGCAGCCACCGGAGCGCATGGAGGCCGGTGCTGAGATCAAATATCGTCTAAAGGTTGGACCCGTACCCATTTCCTGGACCACGCGCATCGATCAGTGGGAAGAGAACGCTGTGTTCGTCGACTCCCAGGAGCAAGGTCCGTACGCGTGCTGGTGGCACGAACACCGATTCGAGGCGGACGGAAACGAGACCGTCATGACGGACCGGGTGTTGTACGCGCCTCCCCTGGGACCTCTCGGGCGCATCGCCAATCATGTCTACGTGGCAGATGAACTGCGACGCGTGTTCGGCTACCGTTCGGCAGTCATCCGGCGGCGGTTCGGGGCAGCGATGCGCTAGGCCGCCTTCGGAACGCGCGTCTCGCGACCTCGTCGTACCAGCGTGCGGGGTTTGATTCCCATACTCATGCTACTTCTTGCCGGGCCGGTGGTGGGTCAGGCACGCATAGAGGGCAGGGTCACCGATATGGCCTCCGGCGAAGGCGTAGCGGATGTGCACGTGTTTGTGTCCGGATCTCAGGCCGGGGCAGTCACCGGCCCCGAAGGCAGATTCCTCCTGCAGGGCGTGCCGTTGGGGGCCAACCGCATCGTGGTCTCATCGGTAGGCTATCTCTCCCAGGCGCACGATGTCGTGGTCCGACGCCCCATCCGGTTCGAGCTCGATTTTGTTCTCGAGGCGCGCGTCGTCCCGTTGCAGGAGATCGTGGTGACCGGGGAGCGCGACCCAGCCTGGGATGCGCAGCTCCGGCGGTTCGAGCGCGCATTTCTTGGCCACGAAGAGCAGGCCGAGCACATTCGCATCCTGAACCCGGAAGTGCTCACGTTCCGGGACCGGGACGGTCGCCTGCAGGCCACCGCGTCCGCGCCGCTGCAGATTGAGAACCGGGCGCTGGGCTACCACATTCTCTATTTCCTGCGCGTGTTTGACCACAAAGGCAGACAGACCCGGCAGGAGGGGGAAGCGCTCTTCTCACCCCTGGAGACGGATGATGACGGTGAGGCCGTGCGATGGGTGGAGGCGCGCAAGGCGGCGTACCTGGGATCATCACGGCACTTCCTGAGAGCATTGTTCGCTGGCACAACCCGTGAGGCCGGCTTTTTCATGTACACCTCCGAGACCCCCAGGCCGCCCGGGCAGTCTACCCCGTATGAGGTGAACCGGGCTGCACCCTTCAGGACGCCACAATTCGCCCTCGAGCCCGCCGGCCTGACCAGATCCGGGCCCTCGGCTCGTGAGCGCTACCTGGCCTTCGACGACTACGTAGAAGTGGTCTACACCCGCGACACGGAAACGCGGGCCTATCGCGCCTGGCAGGGGCTGCCCGAGCCGACTCTGGACGAGCACCAGCGCTCGTGGCTGACGCTCTCCAGGGATTCCGTACTTGTAGACATGGACGGCAGCGTGATCAATCCGTACGGGGTGGTTTACTACGGCTACATGGCGTTCGAGCGCCTGGCCGATGTGGTACCGAAGGAATACCGTCCAGGAAGCTAGGTGCTGGCCCGAGAACGGAGCCCATCGGCTGAGCAGGCCCCCGAGCCGCCCGTCGCTGATAACCGATTCGTAAACGAATCTTTGGCCCACCTTCACCACCCGAGTTATCCACAGGAGTAGACTCTCGGCTTCGGTAGGAATACCCTATCCCCACAACATTAACCCTCCAATCTCCTGATGATGAAGAGGTACTCCCGGGCGATCGCGGCATTCAGCATGCTCGCCCTATTTACGACCGGCATCGTGCTCGGTCAGTCACGCGTCACCGGTGTGGTGACCGACTTTGAAACCGGCGATCCGCTGCCGGGCGCCAACGTCCTCATCCAGGGCACCACGCTCGGTGCCGCAACCAATGCGGACGGCACCTACGCCATCGATGGCGTGGCCAACGGCTCCTACAATCTCGTCGCGTCCTTCGTGGGCTACGAGTCGGAAACACGTGTGATCGTGATCCGCGGCGGCAATACCACCGTCAACTTCCAGCTGGTCTTCGAGAGCGCCGCTCTCGAAGCGCTCGAGGTGTTTGCCTCCCGCGCCATCGACCGCGAAACCCCGGTCGCTGCCACCACAGTGGACAAGGTCCAGATCCAGCAGGAACTCGGATCCCGTGACATTCCGCTGGTGCTCGACACTGCCCCGTCCGTGTACGCTACTGCCCAGGGCGGCGGCGCCGGAGATGCCCGCATCAACGTGCGTGGATTCAACCAGCGCAACGTGGCCGTGATGATCAACGGGGTGCCGGTCAACGACATGGAGAACGGTTGGGTCTACTGGTCCAACTGGGACGGCGTCGGCGATGCCGCCTCGTCCATCCAGCTGCAGCGCGGCCTGAGCGCCGTAAACCTGGCGACTCCGTCCATCGGCGGCACCCTGAACATCGTCACCGACCCCGCCCTGAACCGGCAGGGTGGCATGATCAAGCAGGAAGTCGGCCGCGGCGGTTTCTTCAAGACCACCGCGATGGCCTCATCCGGCCTGGTCAACGGCAAGTACGGTGTCACCGTGGCCGGTGTGCGCAAGTTCGGGGACGGCTTCATCGACGGTACGTTCACCGACTCGTGGGCCTACTACGGCGCTGCCACCTACAACATCAACTCGCGCAACCGTCTGGACCTGTTCGCCTTCGGTGCCCCGCAGCGCCACGGTCAGAACCTGTACCGTCAGAACATCGGATCCTACGACCGTGAGTTCGCAGAAAGCCTGGACACCTACGACCCGGCCGCCTTCAGCAAGTACAATGAGGCCGGTCGGTTCTTCAACCAGAACTGGGCACCGGTTTCCAACTACGATGCCGAAGCCGCAGTCGGGGACAACATGGTCTCCCGGTACGACAACGGCATCCTGTGGGAGCGCGAGAACTTCTACCACAAGCCGCAGGTCAACCTCAACTGGTACTACCAGCTGAGCGACCGCTCCCTGCTGTCCACGGTGGCCTACTACTCCGGCGGCTACGGCGGCGGAACGGGAACGCTTGGCTCCAGCGTGGTGCGTGAAGGTTTTGGCGGCCAGTCCCCCTGGTTCAACAACGCTCCGTACACCATCGACTGGGATGCCGTGATTGCCCGCAACCAGGGCAACGCCGACGGTTCTCGCACCATCCTGCGTAACAGCCGCAACAACCAGTGGACGGTCGGCGCGATCTCCAAGTTCAAGTACGAAGTCAGCGAACCTCTTTCGGTGGAGTTCGGCCTGGACTGGCGCACGGCTGAGATCGAGCACTACCGCGAAGTGCGCGACCTGCTGGGCGGCGACTACTTCCGCTGCAACGGATCCAACCGATGCGGCTCTTCCGACTTCTGGAACGGTGACGACGAGGTTCGTGCAGCCGGTGACAAGATCGACTACGACTTCACCAACACGGTGGACTGGTTCGGTGCCTTCGCCCAGGGCGAGTACAAGGCCGACGGCGTCTCCGCCTACGGCATGGCCGGTCTCTCCACCATCAAGTATGGCTACACGAACTTCTTCGTGGATGGCGGCGACGGCTCCCCGCTAACTTCCGAGAGCGACAACATCATGGGCGTGCAGCTCAAGGGTGGCGGCCTTGCAGCGATCTCCGACGAGGTCGATCTCTACGCCAACCTCGGCTACGTCTCCAAGGTGCCGATCTTCGACGGCGTGATCGACGACCGCGCCGGTATCACCAACCAGGACCCGGAGAACGAGAAGTTCTACTCGATTGAGGTCGGTGCATACTGGAATCCTGACCCGATCCTGAGCGCCAAGCTGAACATCTACAGCACCCGCTGGGAAGACCGCACGTTCACCCGCGGCGTGCAGCTGAGCGACGGTTCGGAAGGACTCATCAACCTGCGCGGCCTGGACGCCTTGCACCAGGGTATCGAGGTAGAAGCCGCCTACCAGCCGTTTACCAAAGCCCGTCTTGACGTCGGTGCCTCGTTCGGCGACTGGCGCTACACCAACGATGTGTCCGGCTCCTACCGTCCGGATGCCCGCGTGGACGCGGTACAGGTGTTCAACTTCTTCATCGATGATCTCCGTGTAGGAGATGCCCCGCAGACGCAGATGGCGTTTGGTGTAACCCTCTTCCCGACCAACGGTCTGGATGTGCAGGCCACGGTCAAGCACTACGCCAACCACTTCTCCGACTTCGATCCCTTCTCCCGGACCAGCGCGACCGATCGCCGCCAGAGCTGGGAGGCTCCAAACTACCAGCTGGTAGACCTGCACGTGAACTACGACCTGCCGAAGACCAACCTGCCGGTTGACATTCAGCTGTTCGCCCACGTCTTCAACCTGCTGGACGAGATCTACATCCAGGACGCGCTGGACAACTCGCGCTTCAACTCCTGGGATGGCGATCACGACGCCGACGATGCCGAGGTCTTCCTCGGACTGCCGCGTTCCTTCAACATCGGCACGCGTGTGACCTTCTAGGTCATCCGGCATCGACCGTTTGAGAAGCCCCCACCCGTCTCGGCGGGTGGGGGCTTTTTCATTGATCCAGGAATGCCAGGATCTGTTCGGACACCGCCTCTCTGTGTCCATCCATGAAGTGGTCTGCGTCAAACCCGGCGAACACGATGCCGGGAAAGGATGCCCTGAAGGCGGCCTTATAGGAGCTCAGCGTGGGCTCTTCAGCCAGCCCCAGCATCGCGTCCCCTCGGCCGTAGCAACACAGGGCCGGCTTGTGCATGTCCCGGACTCGGGGAGCCAGCACGCCGAGATAGTCCCGCGCCACACTCCAGGTGCGCACGTTCTCATACGGCAGTAGCCCGAATCGCGTGGCATCCTTCTCGATCTCAGGGAAGATGGCGTCCAGGACAGCCGAGACCGCATCGCCCATACCGGCCGGAGGCCGAACACCTCGCGCACGCACATAGAGGCGGGCTGCCTCGAGGGGTGTGGCTGTTTGCTGGATGTGATGGATGGCGTTGACGAACACCACCCGATCCACCAGCTCCGGTGCGTGATCGAGCGCATGGAACAGCGGCAGGGACCCTGAGCACATGCCAATGACGTGCAGGGGCTTGCCGGGGTGGGCGTTTCGCAGCGTGCGCAGCACGTCCAGCGTGTCGGAGTAGGCCCGCCTCAAATCGAAGAGTCCGCGGGAGGGTGGATGGCCGCGGTAGTTGAAGGAAACCACCCGAAAACCGCATCGCACCAACAGCCCGAACTGCCGACCGAACATGACATACGAGCCGCCTATCAGGGGCGGCACGAGGATGATGCCGCGCTCGTCGCCGCGGGCGTGAAAGTGTGCGGTCTCCAGGTGGCACCCATCGTGCGTGCGATGGGGCCGGCGTTCGAGCGCGGGACGTCCTGCCATTCGTGTCTCAAGAAGTGGTACCTGACTTCAGACACGCAAGCGGGGCCGGCCAGGGATCAGTCGGCCAGGCGAATGGCGGATCCAGTCCGCGCGGACTCCCTGGCCGCGTCCAGAATCTCCATGACGATGAGATTGATCGGCAGGGAGTTGAGGTCCTGCGCGGGGTCCAGCTCACCGCGCACGACCAGAGCGAGGTAAGCGAACGGATCGTCGACCGGGGCGTCGGCCGGATCCGCGCTGAAGGTGTGCTCGGGCTCGTCGTCTCCGGCGCGGGTTCGCATGCGACTGCCGTCATCCGCGTAGACGTAGGCGTCGCGACCGTAGACGGCCATGTCCTTGCGGGAAACCGGCCAGTTCCAGGACGCCTGAATAATGGCCTGGGCTCCCGGATAGGTCAGTACGATGGTCGCCTCATCATCCACATGCGGGTAGATGTCCGGTTTGTGGGTCTGGGTCACCGCGAATACCGTCTGGGGACGCTGTCCTTCCATCAACCAGGTCGCGATGTTCGCTCCATAGCACCCGAAATCGGTGATCGCACCGCCGCCGTTGAGTACCGGATCCGTGAGCCATTCCAGAAATTCCTCGTTGACGCCGATCTCCTTTGGGCCGCGGTGCCCATCGCGAATGACCATCTTCCGCATCGGGCCCAGCTCGCCGGCTTCCACCATCGCCCGGGTACGATGCACGCTCGGGTACCACGTGGTCTCATAGTTGGTGAGTAGGTGCACCCCGTGGGTCTTCGCAAGCTCGGCCATGCGCAGGGCGTGGTCCATCGACACGGCCAGAGGCTTCTCCACCATGATGTGAATGCCTCGCGGGGCCACCTGCTCGACCACCTCCAGGTGTTCGTAGATGGAGGTGAACACCGTGACCGCTTCCGGCTCGGTTTCGTCGAGCATGGTGTCCAGGTCCCCGTAGTAGAGATCGGGTGAGAGGCCATGCTGCTCGATGTAGCGGCCGGCCAGATCTTCATTCGGCTCCCAGATCCCGACGATCTCGATGTCGCCCCGGTCCTCGCGGCCGAGTATCCAGTGCACGTGCGTGTGTGTAAGGCCCACGACGGCGACCCGGACGGGGTCGGGCTGATCAGAGGTCGGACTCAGGGCCAGCAGGGCCAGCAGGGCCAGTAGCGAAAGCATCATCTGTTGTCGGGTTCGGTCGGGTCGATAGCGCCGACCATCGCGGCATTCTCACCCAAAGTAACGGTCCCTCGGGGTATCATTGAGCATGCAGACCCTCGTTTCCATTTGGGCCTGGTTCTCCATTGCGGCACTCATTGTGATCTGGGTGCCGATCATGTTCGTCGTGCACCTTCTGGACCGCGATCCGGCGCGGTATCGCACCGGTCGCTGGTTCCGTCGGCTGGGGGCAGCCATGACTCGAGCCAATCCCATGTGGAGCGTGCAGGTCAGTGGCTACCGGCCGCCGAACCCCCGCCATCCGTTTGTGGTGGTTGGCAACCACCAGTCGTTGGCCGATATCCCCGTCTTCTCCCGACTGCCATGGGACATGAAGTGGGTCGGCAAGGCGGAGGTGTTTCGCGTGCCGGTGATCGGCTGGATGATGCGGCTTTCGCTCGACATACCCGTGGAACGTGACAATCGTCGGAGTCGGGCCGCCGTCATGATCCAGGCCTCGAAGCGACTCAAGGAGAACGTTTCGATCATGATCATGCCAGAGGGGACCCGCTCCCCGGACGGACGTGTGGGCACGTTCAATGACGGCGCTTTTGCCCTCGCCATTCGGTCCGGAGTGCCTGTGCTCCCGGTTGCCATGGACGGCACGATCGACGCCCTCCCCCGCGACAACTGGCGGTTCGGCTCGGCACGTGACATTCGACTGCATGTTTTCGAGCCTGTCCCGGTCGATGGGCTCTCGACATCCGACGCCGCCGACCTCCGAGAACAGGTGCGGCAGATGATTGTCGCGAAGATCGCCGCCTGGCGAGGCGTGCCGCCATCCGAGGTCGATGCCCTGTGAGTGCGCAGGAGATCATCAGCCACCTCGAGTCCCTTTCTGACGAGAAGAACGTGGCCGGCATGGCGCGCTTCGGCATTCAGGGGGGCCGTGTGCTGGGCATCTCGATGCCGGTGCTGCACGCCCTTGCCAAGGAGCATCGCAAGCAACACACCCTGGCGCTCGCACTGTGGGACTCGGGCATACACGAGGCCCGCATCCTGGCGGTGCTCGTGGCGGATCCAGCTCAGGTCACCCGCGACCAGGCCGAGCGTTGGGCGCACGACCTGGAATCCTGGGACGTGTGCGATCAGCTTTGCATGCGGCTGCTGCATCGTGTGCCCTTTGCCTGGGATCTCGCCCAGGACTGGTGCCGCCGGGAGCACGAATTCGTCAAGCGCGCCGGGTTCGTGCTGCCGGCGGTCATGTCATTCAAGAACAAGAAGGTGCCTGACCAGCGCTTCCTTGAGTTCTTTCCGGAGCTCCTTCGTGGCGCTTCCGACCCCCGCAACTACGTCAAGAAGGCCGTCAGCTGGGCCATTCGCGAGATCGGAAAGCGGCGACCGGGCCTTCACCCGGAGGCGCTGAATCTGTGCGATGAGATCCTCGCCCTGGACACGCCGCCGGCGCGCTGGATTGCACGCGATGCCCTAAGGGAGCTGACTTCTGAAAAGGTGTTGGCGCGCGTGCGGTCGTGACGGTGCGCCGGCCGGGGGCGGCTGGCGGGTGGCGGGCGCGGGGCCGACCGCGCGTGGCGCTGGCGCGGCCGGCGGCGGGCGGTGCCAGCCAAATCGTGCCCTCGCGGGCCCTCAGCGCGCGCTGCACATGGAATTCGGAGGCGGGTTTCCACCTCGCGCCGGCTGCGGCCAGGCCGCGAGTGGAATCGAGGGCCGTATTCGACTTCGGTCTCACCGCATGTGGCGGTCAGGTGGAATCAGGGGTCGCGATTACACATCGTGCCCGCGCCGAGCAGGCACCGAGCTCGAGAAGGCGCCCAGGCCAGCCGCGCCTCCGCGCCCGGGCCGCAGCAACGCAAATCCCGGCCGCGCCCCCACGCTAACAGCCGTCACGCCAAACCCAGCCGCCCCTCCGCGTCAGGGCCGGAGCAGCGTCAAACCCGGCCACCCCCGCACGTCAGGGCCGCAGCAGCCGCAGTTCCGCAGGGTCGTCGCCGCTCACAAAACGGGCATCGCTCCACACATCGGCGCCGAACAGCGGACCTTCGCCCGATGCGCGAATGGACAGGTCATACCCCTCTCCTTCGGTGAACGTGCCGCGATATCCGATCTGATTCCAGGCGCAGCCGGAAAGGATGAGGAGCACGCTCTCATCGCTGAAGGTGCCGCTGACCGTGAACGATTCGGTGCCGTCGCGTTCCAGTGTCTGGTTGGTACGCGCGGTGTGCTGACGAGTCGTCCAGCTGCATTGTCCGTTTCCGCTCAGCTGTCCATCGGCCACGTCCAGACTCAGTGTACCACTGATGGTGGCCTGGATGTCCTGGGTGATCCCATTCTGCGCGTCGGTCACCCGATTGAGCTGAAACGACACCGGATCGATTTGCCAGGTCCCTTCCGGTCCAGTCTGAACAGGATCCGGCCCTGGATCCACTTCCGTGGAATCGCAGGCGGTGAGCATGAGTATGAGGACCAGTGCGTATCGCATGGCACCATCAACCGCCGCTATGCCGGCCGGTTCTCATGATGAACGTAGTCGAACAAAGCTTCACCTGCCCCTATTGCTGGGAGGAGATCTCCATGGTCATCGAACCGTCGGAGGATCCGCAGACCTACATCGAAGACTGTGAGGTGTGCTGCAATCCGATCCAGATTACGTTCAGCGGGGTCGACTCAGAGGTTGAATTCGCCGCAGAACCCATCGAACAGTAGCACGCGGTGGTGGTCGGCAGTATTGTGGGTCATGGAGTCCATGATTACCGTCGGGTGGCGTGAATACGTCGGTCTGCCGCAGCTGAATCTGCCCGCCATTCGCGCCAAGGTGGACACCGGTGCCCGCACCTCCGCGCTGCACGCATACCGCATGGAACCGTTCTCCCGGGAAGGCGCCCCCTGGCTCAGGTTCTGGATACACCCGCTGCGCAAGCACCGGAAGGTGCATGTGGTAGCGGAGGCTCCTCTGGTCGATGAGCGGGTCGTCTCCGACTCAGGCGGAAATCGAACCACCCGACCGTTCATCCGCACCGATCTCCTGATCAATGGACAGCGCTGGCCGATCGAGGTCAGCCTCACACGCCGGGACCGCATGCTATTCCCGATGCTGCTCGGCCGGACCGCCATGGAAGAACGACTCGTCGTTGATCCTGCGCGGTCATTCGTGCTGGGCCGCCAGGCAGGCCGGGCCTTCCGCAAGCAACTGCTCAACCCTCCGTCATGAAAATCGGCATCCTGTCACGAGGGCCCGAAATCTATTCGACCCGGCGCCTGGTCGAGGCCGCCCAGCAGCGCGGCCACTCCGTGCACGTGATCAATCACCTGCTTTGCTACATGAACATCACCTCCCACCGGCCATCGGTGCACTACACCGGGCACGCGCTGGAGGGGTATGATGCGATCATCCCACGAATTGGAGCGTCTGTGACCTTCTACGGCACGGCGGTCGTGCGCCAGTTCGAAATGATGGGCGTGTATTCGGTCAACGAGTCGGTCGCCATCACCCGCTCGCGGGACAAGCTGCGCAGCCTGCAGATTCTTTCACGCGCGGGAATCGGACTCCCGGTGACCGGCTTTGCGCACAGCACCAAGGCCACGGATGATTTGATCCAGATGGTCGGCGGCGCCCCCCTCATCGTCAAACTGCTGGAAGGCACCCAGGGCAAGGGCGTCATTCTTGCGGAGACAGACAAGGCCGCCGAGGCGACGATTGAGGCGTTTCGATCCCTCAAGACCCGCTTTCTGGTGCAGGAGTTCGTCAAGGAAGCGGGTGGCGCCGATATCCGCTGTTTCGTGGTGGGCAACAAAGTGGTCGCCTCCATGCTCAGGCAGGGCAAGGAGGGCGAATTCCGCTCCAACCTGCACCGCGGCGGCTCCGCCAGGCGCATCAAAATCACTCCGGAGGAACGCTCCACGGCCGTGCGCAGCGCCCAGAAGATGGGCCTGAACGTAGCCGGGGTGGACCTGCTCCGCTCGAATCACGGCCCGCTCGTCATGGAGGTCAACTCGTCCCCGGGCCTGGAGGGCATCGAGAAAGCTACCGGGAAGGACATCGCCGGCATGATCATCGAGTTCATCGAGAAGAACGCGAGACCCCATCGCACGAAAACCCGGGGACGCGGATGAGCGACGCGCTCGAAATCGCCGGCACGCGTGTAGAGCCGGGCAGTCGACAGACGGTATTGGTGCCGCTGGCGCCCATGTACACCTCCATGGACATGGTGATGCCGACGCACGTGGTGCGGGGGAAAAAGGACGGCCCGGTGCTGTTCGTCTCGGCCGCGATTCATGGCGACGAGATCAACGGCGTGGAGATTATCCGCCAGCTGCTCGGGCGCCCCGATCTGGCTAGACTGCGAGGCACGTTGATCGCGGTGCCCGTGGTCAACGTCTACGGCTACACCTTTCGCAGCCGGTATCTGCCGGACCGGCGCGACCTCAACCGGTCTTTCCCGGGATCGGCTTCGGGGTCGATGGCCTCCCGCATGGCGCACACGTTCATGGAAGAGGTGGCCGAAAAGGCGACGCACGGTATCGATCTGCACACTGGTGCGGTGCACAGAACCAACCTCCCCCACGTGCGCGTAAATTTCGAGAACGAGGACTCCCTGAAACTGGCGCACGCTTTTCGGGCCCCGCTCATCATGCACTCGACCCTCCGGGACGGGTCCCTGCGTGAGGCTGGCCATGACCTCGGCATTCCGATGCTCCTGTACGAGGCCGGAGAGGCCCTGAGGTTTGATCGTCAGGCCATACGGGTGGGCCTGCGCGGCGTGTTGACAGTCATGCGGTCGATAGGCATGCTGCCGGCGACGAAGGCACCGAAACGGCGGGTGAAACCCGTGCTATCGACCGGGTCTCGGTGGGTGCGCGCCCCGGATTCGGGCACCCTGCTTTCTTCGATCGAGGTGGGTGACGTGGTGCAGGACGATCAGGTAATGGGCTACATCACAGACCCGCTTGGGGGCGAAAACATCGAGGTCCGTGCCACCGCCTCGGGCGTGGTAGTCGGCAAGGCGCTGCTGCCCCTCGTATACGAGGGCGAGGCGCTATTCAACATTGCGCTCGTCGACAACCTCAAGGAATTCGGGGATCGACTGGACCGCTATGAATCGAACCTGTCCGGGGACCCCGATCTGCCCCCGGACCTGGACGCGGTGCTGGCGCACGATCCCGTCGACTGATCAGTCACCTACCAACGCGTTAAATACAAACTTGAACGTGCCGTGGGTCTGCATGCGATGCTGGGCCCGGAAACCGATCAGAACCACATCGCCCAAACCGTAACGCGCGCGGACCAGCGCGGCTTTCTCTGCGATGTGGTCTTCGCCGATCAACCAGCCGCTGTGCAGTATGTCGCGGTCGCGGAACGTGACCAGCCGTTCGATGTGGTCGTTCCGGCCTGTGGGGTCCACACGGTACACCTGACCACCGCGGAAGAGGATGGCCAGCGCGTCCTTCGGCATGCCGTAAGTGAGCGCGTGCCCCGGTTCCACCCGCACGCGCAGTGTGGCGCCGGGCGCATAGAATTCCGTCGATGGCACCCCGTCGATGACGTTCGTGATCGGCAGGTCGAAATGCGTCAGCGGCAGGTCACCCGCGTCGGCAAAGGTCACCAGGCGACCGCCTCGCAGCACCCAGGATTCGAGGGAATCCGCGCCGGCCCGGCCAAATCCGCTTCGGTACTCGGGCGGATACGCTGCTGCACCACGGCCATATTCGTCTTCCGGGGTCTCGTCACCCATCATGCGACTGAGGGATGTCGTCGGAAGGACAATCACGTCAAACCGATCGAGCCTGCCGCCGGTGACGTCCGCGTCCCGAATCGTCTCGTAAGGGAAACCGAACGTCTCAAACACAAGGCGCGACCAGCCCTCGTCCATGTTTCCGCCGTAGTAGGGCTGGTACATGCCCACCTGCTGACGTCGGACCGGGTTGGTGACCAGCCCGGGTGGCACGGGCCTGAAATCCACACCCGTTTCCAGGGCGATGTTGCCCGCTTCACCCGCGTCCAGGGAGACGACAAAGTCCCCCGTATCCACCGTGCGGGCGGCCGATCCGCCCGCGTCCCAGACCATGTTCAGCGCACGGAACGAGTCATTGAGCCGCGCATCCAGCAGCCATTGGCTCCCGACGGCAATGCGACCGCGGGGCTCCTCCAGTGACGCGACAACGTTCAGCCCCTCGGGCATGGAGCCGGCCGCGTGCACGGTGACGCCCATGAACTCGGAGATGTTGTCCGTGGTCATGTCGTAGGGCCTGAGCGGGCTGCCATCGCGCTGCCGGGTGAAGGTATTGTCGGGGTAGTAGGTGCGCCCCAGCAGCCATCGAATGACCCCCATCTTGGGCTGGGCCATGGAGACCGCATACGATCCGGCGCCGTACACCCGCGACTCGTGCGTGAAGGGTTGGGAGGCGTGATGCACCTCAATCCCCTGCCCAAGCAGTTTGTCGATCATCTTGCGCATGGTCAGCGGGTCATGCTGATCAGCCGGGATCAGATAAGCGGCCTCCTCACGCGCCGCACCTCGTGCTGTCTGGTTGAGGGCCTTGCGATAGGCGTTCCGCAGCACGGTTTCGCGGTTCCGGGCCGCGATGTCCAGCGTCGCAATGGACGCGATCTTCTGCTGCACCACAATGTCCCGAATGCGCCACCATCCACCCTCCCAGGGGTTGGGGAAGGTGGTCTGCTCCTCGTACTCCGGAAACCCTCGAGACCCGCGCAACTGGTCCGGATGCACGTACAGCGGGGTGGCCATCCGGGCACTTGCCGACTCCGTGAGCATGCCGGCGATGTTGTGGAACGGCGTAATCCAGTGGAAGCCGAAGTGCCCCCATCCAGAGTAGATGGCGGCGCCAATCACACCCGCCATACCGGCCTCCTCCTCTCGATACGCCATGTGGGCGCCGTACCAGCTCATCTCGCGCCAGACCAGCGGATCTGCACCCGGTCGGGTCGGCTCTGCGTAGGGCGGCAGTGAAAGCCGGGGACCGTAGGCCCCCATCTGATGGTGGTCCACATACGCCTGGGGAATCCACTCACGGAACATCAGCTCGGCCCCGTAAACCGACTCGATGGTGTTCTGCATGAACGCATCGCGGTTGTTGTCGTGACCGATGTACTTGTGGTACAGGTAGGGCAGCCCCGAGCCCTCGTAGGGCGTGCCTACCGTCTCATTGTACCAGTCGGTGACCATGATCTCGCCGTCCGGATTGAAACACGGAATCATGATGGCGATGGTGTTGTCCAGGATGCGCAGCATGTCCTCATCCTGGCGGGTCACCATCTCCCACGTCAGCTCGGCGGGCGTCTGCGCACCTGCGACTTCGCTGGAGTGCAACCCATAGGACTGCACGATGACCGCCTTTCCGTTGTCGACGGCGATTTCGAGCTCCTCCTGTGTGGCTCCCCTCGGATCGCTGAGCAGGGCATTGATGGCCTTCAGCTCGTCCAGCCGGGCCATGTTTTCGGGCGATGTGATGAACAGCACCAGGAACGGATTGCCCATTGTGGACGGACCGACATTGACGGCCGTCAGGCGATCGCTGGATGCATCCAGCAATTCGTAGTACTCGACCAGTCGGTCCCAGCGGGCCAGTTTGCGGTCGGCGCCCATTTCGTGGCCAAAGAACTGCTCGGGGCTGGGCACGGGCGGGGACTGGGCCTGGACGGCGGGCGCGAGAAGGCCGGCCGCCACCAGGAGAAGGAGGCTTCGCATCGATCAGAGAGGGAGAGTGGGACCTGAGTATAGGCAGTGCAATTCGGCCGAACTGCCTTGCCGAGCCTGTGATTGGGCCGCACGCATCAGGCAGATTCTGTATGGTGGGGATCCTCAGTCCGGTTCCATGAAAGGTCTTTCGCTCCTGTTGACCCTGCTGGTCCTGCCCGCCCAGGCCCAGCAACGCTGGTTCTTTCCTGCCCAGGCCCACGGCGGGATGCTGGTGCATGATTCCGCCGGATTCCCGTCGGCATTCCCATCTGCCATGGAGTGGCCGTTGGCGCGGCAGCTTGGAGACGGCACGTTTCTCTCCAACTATGTCGATGACGATCAGGGCACAACGTCGGTGACCGACTACATGGGCGGCCATGACCACCTCTACGACGATCACCGGGGCACCGACATCGCCATCTACAACTTCAGGTTGATGGATCGCGGCATGTACATCGTCGCGCCCGCAGCCGGGACGGTGCTCAGGACGACCATCGGGTTCGGTGACCGCAACACCACTACGCCCTATCCGGACGGTGGAAACGGGATCGCCGTGCGGCATGACGACGGCAGCGAGTCGTACTACTGGCACATCCGCACCAACTCGGCGATGGTCGAACCCGGCGAGCGGTTTGAGGCGGGACAGCCTCTGGCTTTCGTCGGCTCGTCCGGGTGGACGCCCATTCCGCATCTGCATTTTGAGCTTTCATCGGCGCGGGATCCCTGGCAGGGTTCGTATAACCCCGCTCCCAGCCTGTGGCGCGATCAACCGGACTATGTGGGAGACGCGCCGCTATGGGTCATGGACCAGGGAGTCTTCACCCTGGCGGCCGTCGGCGGATCAACAAACGGGATTACCGACAAAGCGGTTAAGGAGCGGATTTCGGAGCCGGCTCTGGTCGGGGACTCAGAGGCCGTGTTGTACGCCTGGGTTCAGGCCCAGGGCAATGTCGGAGATCAGTTCGTCGTCGAGCTGGTGCGTCCTGACGGCACAGTCGCAGTGAGCGACGTGCAGGGCGTGAGTCGAAAGACCCGCTATGGCTGGTTCGCCTTTGAGTTGCCACTGCCCGGAGAGCGTGACACAGGAACGTGGACCATGCGAACCCGGGAGGATGGCCGTGTACTGATGGAGTCCTCGTTTGAGCTGGGTGCCGAGACCAGGTACGCCCCACGGTTCAAGCCGGTAGCCGGCCGGTCTGTAAGGCTGGATCAGGGCACCTTCAGTGAAACGCTCGCGGCCGTGCCCTTCAATCGTAGCGCGAGCTACCACCTGGTGAATGCACCTTCGAACGTCATGCTCGACGGCTCCACGGTGACGATTGGCGGGACGTCGGACCAGGAATTCCGGTCGCGCTTCTTCCAGGTTGTCGCTACGGACGAGCATGCCCTGACGGATACGATGTGGTACCACCTCATCGACCCAACGAAGCCGCTGGATCCGCCGGCGGGTGCGACAACGACAGATCGGACCCACGATCTCCCGCAGCAGCTCTCCCTGGACGCGGGATTCCCGAATCCTGCGGCCGGACGCTATGAGTTGACGGTGAGCGCCCGACAGCCTTCGACGGCCCGGGTAGCCGTGTTCGACCTTCTCGGCCGCCGCGTGCACGCGTTTGAGTCCTCGCTTGCGAGCGGCCCAAACTCTTTCGCGATCGGGACGGCGGGATGGCCCGGCGGCACCTACCTGGTGCGTGTTCAGACAGCCGATGGCAGTGTGTCCCGGCTGTTCTCCGTGCTGGATCAGTAGGGCTGGAGCAGCCGCTGCACCATGGGGAAGTGCCGCCTGTTGTGGGTGGCCAGCACGCAGTCGTGGATTTCTGCCGTCGCCGCTATAAGAGCGTCTACCAGTCCGGTCCCGTGACTTTGCCCGTAGAAACCCCGGTAGGCGCCGCCAAGCTGTGCAATGGGCATAGAGACGGGAATGGGGCCAAAGAGGGATAGCAGTCGACCTACCGACACAGACTCCCCCGCCCTCGTGCCCGCTGCCAGCTCGGCCGCGGACAAGGTCGAAATCGCCAGTGGGCCATTGTATCCATTCAGGAACGACACCGCGGGCGTGTGTCCGCGAAGCACGTCGACCAGGATGGTCGTGTCGCAGAGGAGCAAGGGTTCAGATGCGCTCATCGCCCTCCGCGCGCAGGCTGTCCCAGTCCGGGAGGTCCTTGCGGTTCTTCCAGACCCCGGCGACCTCATTCAGAACGTGCGCCCGAGCCTCGTACCCTTTCGGTCCCAGCGCCCCTTCAAGTGCAAGGCGAATGACCTCGGACTGCGTCACGCCGAGTTGCGCTGCTCGCCGTGAGAGGAGCTGATCCTGCTCCTTCGTCACGTAGATCTGTTTTCGGATCATCTTGTCCCGGGCCATGGCGACATCGCTCGATGATGTATACCTGAGACATCATAGCAGTCCACCGGTTTCCAGGACATAGAGGCACCGGTGCCCGGACCTGTAACGCCTACCGAACGACCAGCTCGCCGTAGATCGGATCGGCGTAGTGGCCGGACTCCTCGTAATCGGGGTTGTAGATGCGCTGTCCCTCGGGGTTGACCACGTACAGATAGGGCGACCGCATCAGCCGCTCCAGGTGCCATCGTCCCTCCTCGCCGGACGCGATCTCGGTGCCCTCGCCGTACACCATCAGGCCGCCTTCGGCGTCCACTTCATGGGCCGGGCTGATCTCGCGGTGCTCGTGACTCACGTTGATCAGCTTGTGGCCGAGTTCATGCGCGACAATCTTCTGCGACTTGAAGATGTTCTGCAGCGTTATCACCCCGCGCAGGCGCCTTGGAATGCGTTCTTCCAGCGTGTAGCTGGGAAATGAGAGCGCGTTGGTGGGGTCGCTCTGCAGTTTCCAGGACCCGTCTTCCTGCTGCTCGAACCAGTTCATGATCACATCCTCCATGCCCACGAGATAGACCGTGCGCGCGTTGGCGGGATCGGGCTCTATGATCGCCTCAAACACGGCCTCGGCTTGAGGCGCCAGGGCGGAACGCTGCTGCCGGCTCTTCTCGTAGAGGTTGTCAATGTCGCCGGCCGGCGTTCCGATCATCACGTTCGCGTCAATGCGCAGCACTTCCGGTTCGAGCCGCACGAACTTTATCCAGAGCAAGTTGAGCTGCACGCCGGCCGTCGTGAACACGTCCTTTGCGATGCGGTAGCGGCGGACCACCTCATCAAGCGGCATGCGCTCGTTGTAGCGCTCCGAATCGGTGTCGAGCAGGTACATGCCCACGTCTACGGTAGCCACACCCTGAACCAGATCGGTGTTCAGTGAGTCGGTTCCGACGACCCGAGTGACCGTGGCTTCTACCGGCATGGGTCCCTCGGGCTGCTCCGCTGGGGTACACGCGGTCAATACGATCAGAAGGACTACGGCTCTACGCATACGGATCGGGATTCACGGACCCGCCCCGCACGGTGCCACCCAGCACAATGCCGGCTCCGATGAGGACGAGATTCTTGACGATGTACTGCCCTTCCATCGTCAATACAAACGGGAAGTCGTTCCAAACCACTTCGGGCAGCACGACAATGGGCAGAGCGGTGCCCGGCATCTGCAGGAACAGCAGGAACAGGGTAGTGCGCAACAGCTTCCCGGTGATCAGGCCAAGTCCGATGAGCGTCTCCCAGAAGGCCAACACCGGTAAAAACAGATCCGGATCCACAAAATAGACGGTGTTTCGGACCAGTTGCTCGGCCGGGCTCATGCCGGGGAAGAACTTGAGCATGCCGAACCAGAAGAACACGACGCCGAGGCCGATACGCAGAATCGGAACGCCGTTTTTGGCCATCCAGCGCACAATGACCGGGTCAACTTCGTGGAAGAGCTTCCTGAGTGTTGCCATATCAGCGGGGGGTTGTCACCCTCTACGCGACCCCGCCCGGGTGATCCCCGCTTCTGAGATTCTTCTACGGCCGGGAGACGGCCGGCCTCAGCCCGGTCAACGCACCGTAGATAGGCTCCAACCGTTCAATGCCTTCCAGTGCCCACGCGACCAGCTGAGAGCCCATCGTCCGTACTTCTTCCCGGGGGATGCTTCGCCGAATCCAGATGCTGTTCCGGTCCTGTTGCACTGAAAAGCCTGCCGGAATGTTGAGCCCGTTTTCGATGGCCGGGCGGGCCTCCGTCCAGGCGGCGCCCATGCCCTTGAACGCATACAGGCCGAGCACAAAGCGGTCCGGAAACAGGCTGTGGGCCAGCTGGATGTCCTTCAGGCGGGAGCGGGACGGGCGATAGAAACTCAGCCAGTAGTGATGGTTGGCGCCGCCTTTGCCGAAGTCGTTTTTTGGTATGCGGCTGAACACATTGCGCTCCGTTTCCAGAGGCCATTGTGCCGGGAGCACCCAGTTCAGCACCAGGTCGTCGCGATACAGCTTGAACGGGGCCACGACCGCGCGCTGAATGCGCTCTCTGTCCTCCTGGTACTGCTCGATGACGGGGCGCTCCTGCAAGTCGGACAGGGCGCTGAACGCATCGTCGTCGAAGCCGGGTGATGCTATCTGGTAGGGAGGCATGCGGCGCCCGCAACGCCGGCCGGCGGGAAACGGTTCGGGGTTGTGCCGGGGTGCCGGGCGGCCGAGCCGTGGGAAATCGTGCTAGGTACCGCCGGGAACGGCTCAACGTCGCGTCGTGCCCGCCGCCCCCCGCCGCCGCGCATGCGGAATACGGGGGCCGTTTTCCAGATAGTCCCTGCTCATGGTCCCTTCGGGGTGTAATACGGGCCTCTATTCCACATCCCCCGCGCGGCCGAGCTCCCCATTGTGGAATCTACCCCCGGGTTTCCACTCGCCCTCAACATCGGGACAGGGCGCCAGGCGCGCTCCACCGCTCCAGCACAAAAAAACCCCGGCGGGTTACGGTCCCGCCGGGGCTGGCTCTCGGAGACGAAATGTCCGAGGGAGAGATTCTAGAGCAGTCCGAGCACGGCACCGGCGCTTGAGTTGGCCTGGGCCATGGCCGCTACGCCGGTCTGTTGCAGGATCTGCAGTTTGGCTATCTCCATCTGCTCCTTGGCGAAGTCCGCGTCTTCGATGCGGGAGCGCGCGGCCTCGTTGTTGGTCATCGCGATGTTGATGGCGTCCTGCTTGAAGGTCAGGCGTTTCTGGTTGTCCCCGATGCCGCTCACCTTCGTTGAGATGGTCGTGATTGCAGCGTCGACGGTGGAGAGAAAGCTGGTCGCCGCGGATGCCGTCGAAACGTCGATCGCGCCGGAGTTCACGCCGAGCTGCGTGACGGACATCGTGCCGACGCTAACGGAGAAGGTGTCGCCGGCTTCGGCGCCCACCTGAAAACTGAACGAGCTCGACGTGAACAACGAGGTGTTGTTGTATTTGCTGTCTCCCAGCAGATCCGTGATCTCGGCGGAGAGCGCCGTCAGCTGCGTATCGATGGCAGAGCGTTCGGTCGAACTGAGCGTGTCGCTCGCCGCCTGAACGGTCTTCTCTTTCATGGTCTGGAGGATCTCCATGACCGTATCCATGGTCCCTTCTGCGACAGTCAGCATGCTCTTGGCATCGCCGATGTTCTGTGCCGCCTGGGCCTGACCACGGGTCTTGGACTCGAGACTCTTCGCAATCGAATATCCGGCCGAGTCGTCTTCCGCGGAGTTGATCCGCTTGCCGGTCGCCAGACGCATCTGGCGCATACCCATCTCGGAGTTGGTTGCCTGCAACTTGTTGTAGGCGTTGAGGACCCCGATGTTGGTGTTGATGCGGGTGAGATCGCCGAAAGCCATGGCTCTCCTCACTTGTTTTTATTGAACTTGGAGGCGGCGGTCTTGAGGGTTCTGCGGTCCGGTTTTGGCGCCTGACCACAGCTGGCAAGGGATGTATCGGCAGCGGGCCCTGCGATTTAAGCCCGGGGCGAAAAAAGTCGGGATATCTGCCTCCTGCGGCTAAAAACAGCATCGCGAGTCCCCTAAGTTCTTCGGAGAATCAAGCCGCCCCCCAGAAATGCGCTATCTCCTGCTGCTCCTTCTCCTGGTCGCCGCGCCCGTCTCTGCACAGACCCTGACCCTTGGCGAGGCCGTGCCGGGCAGCCTGACGGCCGAGTCCAAAGACACCTACACGTTCGAGACCAGTGAGGACTACTACGTATACGGGTACGTGGATCAGATCTCGGTCGATGTGGTCGTGCGCATTCTCGACCCGGAAGGCGAAGAAGTCGGCGAATACGACTCACCGGCACGCGGGCCGGAGCCGTTCCAGTTCTCGCCGGAGACGAGCGGCACCTTTACGATTGAGGTAACCCCCTTCGAAGGCGAGGAGGGAGACTACTCGGTTCTGCTGGTGGCCAATGAACCGAAGGCCACCGAGCCGACAGCGTTGGTGGATCAACTGATGCAGCCGTTCTCAAGTAATGACGCCCCGGGTGCGGTCATCTCGGTGGTGCGGAACGGCGACGTGGTGCTTGCCAAGGGGTTCGGCATGGCGAACCTGACGTACGGCATCCCGATGACGGCGGAAACGGGAGTGAGCATTGCGTCCGTGTCGAAGCACTTTACCGGCATGGCGTTGGTGCTGCTGGAGCAGGACGGTGCACTCTCGCTGGATGACGACGTGCGGGACCACCTCCCGGACCTGAAGGACTTCGGCACGCCGATCACACTGCGCATGATGCTGAACCACACCACCGGCTACCGCGAGGTGCTCAACTTCCTGCCCATGGCAGGCTGGCAATTCACAGATGCCATGGACCGCGACCTCCTGACGCGCATCGTGCAGAACCAGCCACAGCTCCAGAACGACCCCGGCTCCGAATACAACTACAACAATACCACGTTCATGCTGTTGGCCGATGTGGTGGAGAAGGCTTCCGAGATGGAGTTCGGTGAGTTCATGCAGGAGCGCATCTTCAAGCCGCTCGGCATGACCAACTCCACCATCAAGACCCATCAGGGCCAGGTGATACCGGGATCAGGGCAGGGCTACGTGGCGGCGTCCGGCGGCGGATATCGTTACGTCACCGATTTCGCCGGCGCCTACGGTGCCAGTGGGGTGAATACGACCGCCCACGACATCGTGAAGTGGATGGGCAACTTTCGCGACCATACGGTCGGCGGACCGGAGGCCATCGACTCGCTCACGGAACGCGGCATCCTGACGTCCGGCGATACCACGAACTACGCCTTGGGCCTGGGTGTGCGGGAGTGGCGCGGCCAGATGCTGTACACACACACGGGCGGGGAAACCTCCTTCCGTACGTGGTTCGGCTACTTCCCGGATATTGACTCGGGCCTGTTCTTCTCCAGCAACCACCCGTCATTCAGCCTCGGCATGTGGACGGATCTGGCCGAGGCGTTTTTCGGAGAGTACCTGGAGGCCGAGGAAGAAGAGGAAGAAGAAACCACGGTGGAAGCCGGCTCGGTGCCAACGGCTGAACAACTCGAGGCGATCTCCGGGATGTGGCGGTTTATCGGGGCCCCGCTCATGATCGAGTACACCGTCGAGGACGGGGAGCTCTTTGCCCAGGCGACGAACCAGCCGAAGTTCAAGGTCGAGCCCACTTCGGACTCCACCTTCACGTTTGTGGGGGTGCCGGCTTCGGTCACGTTCCACTTTGAGGAAGACGGCACCACGACCCGGGCCACACACCATCAGGGTCCCGATTCTCCGATGGAAAAGGTGGTGGCCCCTGATATGACCGAAGAGGAGCTCGCCGCGTTCACCGGCAGGTTCATCAACGATGAGCTGGAGACGATCTATACCCTCACAATTGAAGAGGGCGAACTGAAGGGTCATCACCGCAGACTGGACTCCTTTACCGTCACCCATCTCGTGGACGATGAGTTCACTGCCGGCGCCTGGTTTCTCGGTGGCCTCAAATTCCAGCGGGACCCCACCGGAAAGGTGATCGGATTCCTGGCGGGCAGCGGCCGCACCCGGGACGTCTGGTTCCGCAGGATGGAGTAAGCTAGCGCGCCACGACGAACGTGCCGGCTCGAGGCCCGACGCGAAACACATAGAGTCCCGGGCCGAGCTGGCTCGTGTCCAGCTCGCGGCCGGCGGTCGCGACGCGTCGCCCCAGGAGGTCAAATACCTGGACCTCCTGTCCGGGAAGTAGGCCGTCGAAGTGCACTACGTCGGCAGTTACTGGATTCGGGTACGCCTGGAGGCCGGTCTTCTCCGGTACCTCAGCACGGGAGACCTCCGTCGATCTGATATCCGTCAGATACATCAGTCGCATATCACTGAGCCTGAGGCCCGTTTGCGCACCATGTCGTCGGAGTGCTTCCTCCGGGCTGATTTCCGTGAGGGCCCAGACCTCCGAGCGGCTGCCGTCGTTGCGGGGGATGCTGCGCACCACCTCGGCCCGCAAGTCCGTGCGAATGGCCTCCTCGGTGGCTGCAGGCAGAAAGTGGGCGATTTCTGCGCTCAACCAGCCTCCCTGAAACTCAGGCGCCTCAAACTCAACCGACCCGCCTGCGTGGGCATAGAAGGCCGTCAGACGATGGGTCCCGCCCGCCGGCATGCCCATGACTCGTGGATCGTGTCGCCACGTCCACGTTCGGTTGGAACCGGGCCGGAACTCGTGGTAGTCGACCCACAGGATGCAGGCCTCGAACCGAGGCGCCAGCGGACCGAGTACGTAGGAAGGCGCATTGCAGAACGTGCCCAGCCGCACGGTTTGATCGGTATCGTTGCGCACGAAGAGCGTGAGTTCGATCGGTTCTCCGTAGGCGTACTGCGGCTTGTCTGTCGTCAACTCGACGTGGAAGCGGGGTAGTTCCACTCCCTCGAGCCGAGCCACGGAGACAATGCCAAGCGTGCCATGGCCGTCGATGCGGGAGACCGGGCCATACGTATGGTCGAACACGATCGTCCAACCCGCATCGAGCGTGCGTCGCGCGCTCGCCGTGAAGGTATAGTCGGCGTTGAAGTAGCCAGCCGGAGTCTCAATCACGTCCCGGCTCCCTCCCTCGAACCAGCGATCCAGCCCCCGCTCCACGAAAACGTCCATCGTGTCATGGGCCACACCATCCAACACCATTGGGATACTCCAACTGCTACCGGAGTCGGCCCGGAAATCGAGCAGGAGATACTCCTGTCCGCCAAGCAGTCCGTACAGACTTCGATCTGCCCAGCGCACCGAGTCGGACCCCGCGATCGGGGAGCTCAGAATCAGATACCCCTCGGCCCGTCGCAGCACCTCCAACGAGCCGGCGCCCACGGTATCCGGTGGGGCATTCGGGGGATCCAGGATGGTGACATACTCCCACCGGTTGCCCGTTTCCAGAGCGAATTGCCTGGCGTCGACCGGGGCCGACCAGGCCAGCAAGAGGGCCAAACCGAGCGTTCTCATTCGCGCGCGGCAGATCTGCGAGCCGCCTGAACGCCCTCCACCAGGGCCCATCCCACACTTCCGGCTACGCACAGGGAGGCCGACTGGAACGGCCAGAGATTTCCGGCGCTTTCCGCCAGGGTGTTTCCGATGGGCAAAGTGGTAGCGAACACCACCACACAAAAGATGATCACCCCGAAGAGGGCGCGCTCACCTTCCGGACGCAGGTACGCGATCGTCCCGACCCCAAAGAACGCAAAAAGGAGCTCGGTCAGCCCAAGATCTCCCGGCAGCACATACGGCAGGGCCGTCGCCACAAGCGCGATCACGACCGCAAGCAGCATCCACGTTTTTCCACTCAATGGCTTCATGACATAGCCTCCGGTCGCTCGTGGCGGGGCTCGTAGACGCCGAGGTCTCCGCCGCCGGGCAGGGTGACGACCGTCAGTCGCCCCCAACCTTCGTCCTTTATCTCGGCGCACGAGGCGCCGGCCCCCCGAACGGCTGCCACAAAGGAATCCACGTCGTCCGTCATGAGGTAAAACTCTTGCCTGTGGTTCTCGCCGGGATGCACGGCCACTTCCGCCGGTGGCAGCCCGAAAATGAGCCAGCCATGCCCAACATCCACATGGGGGAGGCCGATGACGTCCCGAAGAAAGGCCCGGTCCGCTTCCGGATCCTGGCTGAAGATGACGGAATGTGCGCCTGAGATCATCTCGCTGGAGTTCTTGTGGCGGGAAGCGGTAACGTACAGTCCATCCCGACTCGATGCACGATGCGACTGACTCTCCTGCTTCTGGCCTTTCTGACCGTTAACGACGCCATCGCCCAGGAGGCACGCCGAAGATGGGAGATGATGGCCGAGATCCGCCGCGACAAGTTTGACCTCGTGCTGCCGGAAGTCATGCGGGAGAACAACGTGGACATGTGGATCACCATGAACCGCGAGGGCAACGATGACCCGCTTTGGATGGACTTTGGCCAGGGCTACACGGGATCGACCTCCTACTACGTGTTTACGGATCGGGGCGGCGATCGTATCGAGCGGGCAGCGCTGGGCGTGGACGGCTACTTCCTGGAACAGAGTCACGCCTATGACTACTTCGGCTCCGCGTCGGAACTGGCCGACTTCGTGTCGGAACGGGATCCGCAGTCCATCGCACTGAACATGTCCCGTAGAATCGGCGCGGCGGACGGCCTGACGCACAGCGGCTTTCTGGAACTCACCGAGGTGCTGGGGCCGATCTATGCCGAGCGCTTCGTGTCTGCCGAGAAGCTCACCTCCGACTTCCGCTCCCGCAGGGTGGCCACCGAAATCGCGGCGTTCTCGGAGGCCGGGCAGATCTCGAAGGAAATCGCCGAGCGTGCGCTCTCCAATGAGGTGATAACGCCGGGAGTCACCATGCTCGAGGACGTGGCGTGGTGGATGGCTGAAGAACAATTCCGCCGCGGCCTGGGCACGAGCTTCGGCATGCCCAGCGTGTACATAACGGGTCCGGATGGCATCGAGGCCCTTTCAGACCGTCGCATCATCCAGCGAGGCGACTACCTGACCATCGACTGGGGCGTGGGTCTGATGAACTTCCATACGGACATGAAGCGCATCGCGTACGTGTTGCGCGAAGGAGAAACCGAAGCGCCCCCCGGCATTCAGCATGCCTTTGATCAAGGCCTTCGGGCGCGCGACGTGCTCAAACGCACCATCAAGCCGGGCGTTACGGCCCTGGAAGCCCAGGAGCAGATCTACGCGGCGCTGGAGGAGGCCGGCTTCCGCCGCATGACCGCGTTCAATCAGCCCTCCGATGACCCGGAGGTGACGGACGTGATCATCGGCAGCCATTCCGTGGGCAACCTCGGACACGGCATCGGTCCGTCCATCGCCTTCTTCAATCCGCTGCGGATCACCTATGAACTCAGGCCAAGCAATATGCTGTCAATCGAGTTATTCGCGTACACCAGCGCGCCCGAATGGGGTGGCGCCAAGGTGCGCGTGGCGCTGGAGGACGATGCGGTCATAACCGAACGGGGCGTGGAGTGGCTCTACCCCGCCAGCCAGCGCATCCTGCTCATCCGATAGCCGGCCCGCACGCCGCTAGCGGCCTTTGGTCACCACCAGAGCGTCTCGCGTTCCGTTGACTCGCAGTACGTAGGTGCCCGCCGGAAGGTGCTGCGTCGACAGGTCTGCGGTGCCACCCTTGAGCTCCGCACGAGCCACGGTGCGGCCAAGCATGTCCACCAGTTCCAGGGCGGCGTCCTGCGGATACTGCACCATCAACTGCGCGCCGAACGGATTCGGGAATGCCCTGAGTCTGGTATTCTCCGCCTGAGCCACGACGTCGATCGAGGTGGAGGCAGTCGCGGATACATCGGTCACAAACAACCGCCCGGAGGCCGGAACGTCCAGGCTCGCCGTTCCGACGCCGAGTGTTTGCGCGTAGACCGCCCAGGCTTCGCCCGACTCCAGTGCCACACGATCCAGGGCCATGCGACTGCGATCGACCTGCACCGAATCGGCCACAGGGACCACCAGGGCCGCGGTCTGACTGGAACCGACGACCACGCGGTACTCGCGCTCTGCGCCGGTCCGGCCGGGGTCGAGGGCAGCCGGCGCTGAAACCAGCTCGCCCACCAATTGCGCCATGGATGGCGTTGCCGGTAGCAGACTGACCGGAGATCCGTCATCTGACGAGATCTGTATCCGCCCCGTTGAGGCGGCGTTGCTGGTGTAGTCTACGTGGAATGTGGGCCGGTCGCCGATCGTCGGGGCCTCGGAGGAGAAGAAGTCCACCCCGTCCGTGGCGCCGTCGTAATCCCGGATCATGAAGCCCTGATTGGCCGCGGGATTGTCGATCCAGGACTGCACGAGGGCCGTGCCCGCCGCATTGAGCGACACGGTCATACGACCTGTGGTCCGCGCTGAAAGCCGACCAATAACCTCGCTGCCCTCCGTCGCCGCTCCGGGCGCCGGCCACGCCTGGCCGGCCGTTGCCTGCAGCCAGGTGGCGTCCGCTTCGGCCCAGGGCGTGCTCACGGCGTACAGTTCGTACGTCGCCTGCGACGTATTGAAGACTTCCATCTCCAACGATGCGCCGAGCACCGTCACCCCGGAGGGTACCGAAGAAAGGTCCCATCGCATGAGCACGCCGTAGTCGGGCTCCCCGTCCATTTCCATGTCGACCGCACTGCCGAACGCGGTGGTCGCCGCGTCAGACTTGATCTTCGTGTCGGCGACTCCAGCGTAGCCGTCGACTCCCCGCTGGAAGCTGGCGCGCTCGACCACTGCGCCGAGCACAGACACCAGTCGGCTTGCCGTCGAGCTCCGGCCTCCGTCATCGGTCACGGTGAGCGTCACCGGGAACTGACCGATGGCAGAATAGACGTGCGATGTAGTCTCGCCAGTCCCCGTCGTACCGTCGCCGAAGTCCCACTCATAGCTGACGATAGTCCCGTCGGGGTCAAAGGAGCGCGTGGCCGAGAACTCCGTCGCAACGTCGACCGCCGGCGATTGAGTAATCACGTCCATCAGCGCCTGCGGGGGCAGGTTCACCGGATCCGTTCCGTCCAGCGTATATGTGATACTCAGCGCTGGTCTGGACGCGACTGAACCGACCTCCCGTGAATTGATGTCCACCCCATCTGTCCCGGAGGCGGCCACATCAAGTACAAAGCCGTGATTCAGCGCAGGATTGGCGTTCCACGCCTGCAGGGTTGCGATCCCACTTGCATTGAGATCCACGGTTCGTGAACCCAGCCCATTGGGCACAAACTCGGCCACCGCAGTCGGCAATCGGTCACCGCCGCCGGCCCCCGGGGTTGCCCAGGGCTGCGTGTCTGTAGCCTGCAGCCAGGTTGCCTGTGCTTCATTCCAACCGGTCGTTAGCGGGTACAGGCCGTACAGCGAGCCCGACAGGTTGGTGATGTCGAAGATCACCGAGGCCGATACGATCGTCGCCTCAGGGGGAACAGGACCCAAATCCCAGCCAAACAGAGTCCGGAAGAGTGGCGACCCGTCCGCCTCCAGCTGCACGGACGCTCCGTAGTTCGTCGTCGGATCGGTGGAGCGCAATTTTGTGTCCCGGGCCCCATTGTATGTACCGGAGTCCTGCAGGACCACCGTTACCGTGCCCGTTGGCGGAGGAGGCGGTGGTGGGGGCGGCGGTGGCGGAGGGGCGCCCGACGAGGACAGGAGCAGGTCCTGATTCGCGTTGACCAGTGACCCGGGCACAGCGGGCAGTCCAAGAAGGGCAAGCGAAAGGTTCGCGGCGTCCAGATTGAACACCGGGGGCGTTGCCGCGCTGGCCTGCCTGGTGACGTGGGACGAGCCGGGGTCGGTACGTGTGGAGTTGATGGTGTACAGATCAACGCCAGAATCAACACCGGCGCCCCACGCGAGGAACGGCACGGTAAAGTGGTCCGGATTCAGGATCTCAAAGTGCCCGATGTCGCTGCCACCGTGGTCCGAGGTGACAATGACTGTCGTGCGGCCTCCATACACCGGATGCGACTCGGCCAGGTCGAGCAGGTCCGAGACGAGATGGTCTGCCAGGCGGACCGCCATGGAGTAGGAGGACGTGTTGTCGATCTCCCAGGTCCGGATGTGACCAACAATGTCCGGCTCCGCCAGATGAAGCATCGCGAACGTAAACGGCTGCGTCTCACCCGCATCCAGGAAGGCCTCAAGCAGCGACGACGACGAGCGACGGAACGCGTAGACGTCGAGCTTGTCGGCGCCGTTTGCCGCCGGCGCACCGTTGGCTGCGTCGTAGGAGGTGTCGAACAGGGAGAATTTGGTCTTGGTGGCAAACAGCCCGGTTCTCCCGCCCGCGTCGTGCACCACGTCGAATACGGAAGTCACATACGACCCGTGATTCGAATGCAGGGTCTCACCCGGCTGAGGGTCGACGTTGTCCGTGTAGCCGTGCCCGTCAACGTCCGCCGTGAATCGTCCGGTCAGCATGCCGGTGTGATTCGGGAGCGTGATGGTGTAGTCCGGGTCCGTGCGCGCGTTGAAGGTGTAGGCACCTTCGGTCCGCATGCGCCAGAATCCCGGGAGCAGGTCGGGACCCGCCGCCTGTATCATGGCGGGACTCAGCCCATCGACCGAAACAACGATGACGTGGTCGGCATCCTGGGCCCGCGCATCGGGCGATGTGGACATAAACAGGCCCAAAAGGACCAGAATGGGGAGAAATCCGGATGGACTCCGACTCGGAGCGCTCATATCGATTCGGGTACGGTCAGGTAGCCTTGAGCGTGACCCAATAACCGCGCCAGCCTGCCCTCTTGCGTGTCCCGGTTCGGAGCCGCATCGGCATCTGCGCGTTGTGGCAGGCATGCGCATACTGCTTCTTCTGGCGATCAGCCTGGCCGGGTGCACCGGCTCTCCGCAGTTTGATACCGTTATTCGTGGGGGTCAGCTACTCGACGGCACGGGCGCACCCGCGCGGTTGGCCGACCTGGGCATCTCCGGCGATCGCATTGTGGCGATCGGTGTTGGCCTGGACACCACCGGTGCCATCGTGGTCGATGCGAGCGGAATGGTAGTCGCGCCCGGTTTCGTGGACGTTCACACCCACCTGGATCCTCTGCATCGGCTTCCCGGCGCGGAGAGCCACGTGCGCCAGGGCGTTACCACGGCCCTCGGCGGTCCAGACGGCGGCGGGCCCTGGCCGCTCGGCAGCTACCTCGACGAGACGGAAGCCATGGGGGTCGGCATCAACGTTGCGTTCCTTACCGGACACAACAGTATTCGGCGCGAGGTCATGGGGCTGGAGAACCGGCAGCCCACTCCGCAGGAGTTGGAGCGCATGCAAGGCATGGTCGCCGAGGCGATGGACGACGGCGCGTTCGGCATCAGCACCGGCCTGAAATATCTGCCCGGCACCTTCTCGGACATTGATGAGGTCATCGCCCTCTCCCTGGTAGCCGGATCACGCGGCGGGATCTACACCTCGCATCTGCGCGAAGAGGGGCTCGGGTTGATCGATGCAGTCGAGGAGGCCATGGAAATAGGTGCCCGCGCCAAGATTCCGATCGTGCTCACCCATCACAAGGTGGTGGGTCAGCCCATGTGGGGCTCATCATCCCGCACCCTGGCCATGGTGGATTCGGCGCGCGCTTCCGGCACAGCGGTGTTTGTGGATCAGTACCCGTACACCGCCAGCTACACGGGCATCGGCATTCTGGTGCCTGGCTGGGCGATGGCCGGTGACTCGCTGTTCGCCCGACTCGACGACCCGGCGTTGCGCGATTCCATCCTCGCGGGTATCGAGTTCAACCTTGTGAACGACCGCGGCGGCAATGACCTGGACAGGGTGCAGTTTGCCCTTGTGGAATGGGACCGCTCCCTGGAGGGACGCACGCTGGGCGACTGGGCTCGTGAGCTGGGCCGGGCCACAACGCCCGAGACCGGGGCCGAACTGGTGATCGAGGCGCTCCGGCGTGGTGGCGCGAGCTGCGTCTTTCATGCCATGGATGAATCCGATGTAAGGGCCATCATGCAGCATCCCATGACCATGATCGCGTCGGACGGTCGCCTGGTCCAGCCGGGAGAAGGGCACCCGCACCCGCGTTGGTACGGCACCTTTCCCCGGGTCCTGGGTCACTACGTGCGGGAGGAGGGCGTGCTCACGCTTCCAGAGGCGGTGCGCAAGATGACGGCGCTGCCTGCGTCCGTGCTCGGGCTCGAGCAGCGGGGCACTCTCCGGGAGGGGTGGTTCGCGGACGTGGTTGTCTTCGACCCCGACTCCGTGCTGGACAGGGCGACCTTCCAGGAGCCCCACCAATATCCGCACGGGATCCCGCACGTGTTCGTCAACGGCGTGCCGCAGGTCCTCTCAGGAGCCTATCAGGACAGCAGGCCGGGCAGGGTGCTTCGGCACGAGACGCAGCCACGCTGAGATCGGCGGATGGATCTCCGGTTTAGACGCGCGGCATCCACGCCGGACCACCGTATCATTCCCGCATGCCCGACCCCACCACGAAACTGAAGAAGAGCCTGGGGCTGTTCGACGTCTACGCGATTTCGACCGGTGCCATGTTCAGCTCGGGATTCTTCCTGCTTCCGGGATTGGCCGCGGCCCAGTCAGGTCCGTCGGTGGCGCTTGCCTATTTGTTCGCGGGGGCGCTGATCCTCCCCGCCATGTTCAGCCAGGCTGAATTGGCCACCGCGTTGCCACGCGCAGGCGGTGCCTACTACTTCCTGGACCGATCGCTTGGACCCCTTTTTGGTACGATTGGGGGCCTGGGAACGCACCTGGCCCTGACCCTGAAGACCGCGTTCGCTCTGATTGGCATCGGGGCGTACGCCGCGATTTTCGTCGAGCTGCCCATCAAGCCGGTGGCGATCGCGCTGACGGTGGCCTTCGTGGTGATCAACATCGTCGGCGCCAAAGAGTCGAGCGGACTGCAGCGCGTTCTTGTCGTCATCCTGATGACGGTGCTCGCCTTCTTCCTGGTGCAGGGCGCCTACTACCTGCTTGCCGTGCAGCCTGCGAGTGCTACACGCATGCAGTTCGAACCTTTTCTCCCCTTTGGCTACGAGGGGCTGCTCTCTACGATCGGGTTCGTGTTCGTGTCGTATGCGGGGCTTACCAAGGTGGCCAGCGTAGCCGAAGAGATCAAAGACCCGGAGCGCAACATCCCGCTCGGCATGATCCTCTCCCTCGCGTCGACCACGTTCGTCTATGTGGCAGGCGTGTTCGTGATGGTCGCTGTGCTTGAGCCCAACGCGTTTCGGGGCGATCTGACGCCAGTGGCCACGGCCGCTCAGAGCTTCTTCTACTGGCTGCCTGGACAGGTCGGCGTCGGTTTGGTCGTGATTGCGGCGCTGGCCGCATTCGCGTCGACCGGAAACGCGGGTGTGCTCTCCGCCAGCAGGTATCCCTTGGCGATGGCCCGTGACAGACTCATGCCGGCCGTCTTCGGAAAGCTGGGTAGATTTCAGACTCCGACGCCGGCCATTCTCGCGACCGGCGGTCTCATGGTCTTCTTCATTCTGGTTCTGGATGAGGAGGGCATTGCCAAGCTGGCCAGCGCGTTTCAGCTGTTCATCTTCGCGCTGCTGTGTCTCGCCGTCATTGTAATGCGCGAAAGCCGCATCCCGAGCTACGACCCCGGCTACCGCTCACCGCTCTATCCCTGGATGCAGCTTGCAGGAATCCTGTTCAGCTTTCTGCTGATCCTGTACATGGGCTGGCTGGCGATCCTGTTTACGATGGGCGTCATCGTGATTTGCCTGGCCTGGTACTACCGCTACGCGCGTAACCGGGTGGAGCGCGACGGAGCGATCTACCACTGGTTCCGCAGACTGGGCGCGTCCCCGTACGAGGGTCTCGATCGGGAATTCCGGGCCATCATGAAGGAAAAAGGCCTGCGCGCGAAGGATCCCTTCGATGAGGTAATCGCGCAGTCCGAGTTCCTCGATATCGAGGCCGACATGTCGTTCGAGGACGTCATGCGCGAAGCCAGTCGATTGCTCTCGCCGCGACTCGGTTTGCCTGCCGAGGAACTGGAAGGAAAATTCCTGGACGGAACCCGCACGGGAGCCACGCCCGTGGCTCAGGGCGCGGCCCTGCCCCATCTGCACCTGAAGGGCATCGACTCACCCGTCATGGTGCTGGGTCGAAGCCGGGAGGGACTCGAGATCGGCGTCGTGGATGCGTTCGGCGAAGCCCACGGTGCCGACCGCGTGCATGCGGTGTTCATCCTTGTAAGTCCCGAAGAAAACCACGCGCAGCACCTTCGCATGCTCGCAGAACTCGCCAATCGCATAGACGAGGAGGAGTTTATCGGTCACTGGATCGATGCACCCAATGGCGCGCATGCCAAGGAGCTCCTGATGCGGGATGCCCGATTCATGACCATTCTGCTTCGCTCGATGGATGCCACCGCAGAGATGGTCGGCCGAGAAGTTCGAGAGGTGCAGTGGCCTGAGGAATGCCTCGTGGCCGTGGTGCGCCGCGGCGGTCGCACGCTGGTGCCCCGAGGCGGCACCAAACTCGAGGAGGGTGACCGGGTGACCATTATTGGCGAGCCCATCGCTCTCTCGGAGCTGCGCAGCAAATACCCCGAAAGCAGCTGATGACACCAGAGCAGCTGATGCGCCGCGCGATCGACCTGGGGGTGGAGAACGTGGCGTCCGGAGGAGGGCCATTTGCGGCACTTGTGGTTCGCGACGGTGAGATCGTGGCCGAGGGCGCCAACAGGGTTACGGCCAACAACGACCCGACCGCACACGGTGAGGTGATGGCCATCCGGGCCGCCTGTGAGGCGCTGGACACGTTTCACCTGGAGGGCTGCGAACTCTACACGACCTGCGAACCCTGCCCCATGTGCCTCGGGGCCATCTACTGGGCCCGACTCGAACGCGTCTACTTTGCGGCCGGGCAGCTCGACGCCGCGGGCGCCGGCTTCGACGACGCCTTCATCTACGAGCAGATTCCCGTCGAACCGGAGGCGCGCAGCATACCGATGATGCAGGTGATGCCGCGAGAGTCCATGGAAGTGTTTGCGGCCTGGCACCGAAAGCAGGATCGCAGACCGTACTAGCTGCGGCCCTCAGGGCCCGAAGCCGGCACACAGGCCGCGACCCCTGCGCTGCCTCTGCCCCGCAGTGACCTCAGCTGCCCCGGTAGGTCGAATAGCCAAACGGGCTGAGCAGCACAGGCACGTGGTAGTGCCGTTGTGTGTCCTCGATCTCGAATTCCACCACGATGCGTGGATGGAAGGCCTCCCTCCCCTGGGCACGGTGATAGTCGCCACTGGCGAACGTGAGCCTGTAGGTACCGCCGCGCAGCCGATGTGAGGCCTCCAGCAGTGACTGGATGCGCCCGTCCGCGTCGGTTTTTCCCCGCCCAAGCTCCTGCCAGGATGGACCGTCGGCCATCTCGAGCACCACGGCGACCCCAGCCGCCGGATCGCCGGAAGCCAGGTCCAGCACGTGGGTGGTGATGGGTGCTTTCATGCCCGTTGTGCCAGAATCTTGTTGAAGGAGCGCATGCGGATCTCGTCCAGCGTGAGGCCGGTCTCGGCGGCTTCCTCCTCAGTAATTGCCCCGCAGTTCAATGCCCGGAGGAAGTAGTTCAGGAGCCCTTGCCCCGTGGCCGCATCGTCAAACACATCGCCCACGAGAGATGCCTGGGCCGCCTTGTCCACAAAGGCACGCAATCTGCGAGCAGCCGCCTGGTAGCCGTCCAGGAAGAACGCGTACACCGCCGCGTATCGCGCCGGCAGCTGGGCCGGGTGCAGGTCCCAGCCCTGGTAATACGCGTGCCGCAGCGAGTGCATGTTGTCGTCAAATGCCAGGCGCCACGCTCCGTGCACCGAGCGCCGGTTCTCTTCCTTCTCAGCCTGTGTGAGCTGGTCTCCGCGATGGATCGGCACCGGCATGACGTTGGTGGCACCGTCGGAGAGCCACACCCCCGTGCCGGCCAGGGATACCTGCATGACATGCCGCGCAAAATCGCAGGCGGGATGCCCCATGCGCTGTTCCGACGCGGTGATGTCCAGGTTGGCTGTGTAGTCGTACACGCCGAAGTGGGCCGCGGTGCAGCGAGCGCCGGCCGCGCGCACCCAGGCCGCAAGCGTGGCCTCTCCACGAGTCCCCAGAATGGATGTCGGCGTCTCCACCATGAACTCCAGCCCGATGGCGTTCTCCGCCAGTCCCGCCATCTCTTCGATACGACCCAGCGCATCGGAGCACACACGTACCTGCTCGACGTGGGTGATTTTCGGCAGGGTGACAACGATGTTTTCCGGGACCTTTCCACCCGAGGCCTCCATAAGGGCCGCAAAAAACCGGTTCAGGGTATCGAGCGATCGTCGCCCGTATTCCTCGTTCAGGGGCTTGATCCGGATGCCGATGAAGGGGGGCAGTGTGCCATCCCTCAGGCCGAGCGCCACCTCGCCTGCCGCTCGCGCGGCTTCTGCGCGCTCCTCTTGTACGGGCCTCACGCCAAAGCCATCCTCGTAGTCGATGCGGAAGTCTTCCACCGGCTCGCGAGCGAGTTTTTCGCGCACCCGTGCATGAACGGTCGCGGCCAGATCCGGTGGAATACCGAACGCGTCGCCAAAGGCCGCGTCATCTGGCGCATAGGCATCAAGCACACGTAGGGCCACGCTGCCCATTTTTCCGGCCAGATCCGACTTGAACAGCTGGGCGCCGCCATATACGGTGTGCACCGGCTGGCGATGCGGTCCGGGGCCGGGCCTGACGGCTGTGAACGCCTGGTTGGCTTCCGACAGGGAATCCAGGTAGCTCTGTAGTGCGCTCTCGGAGAGCAGTTTCATGCCGGGTCCAGCAGTTTGTCGAGTCGCAGCTCGGTGATCTTCCGTTGTTCCTCTGCGGCCACCCGCAGTTCAACCTCCGGGTCATTTGGCAATCGCGACTCCAGAATGCGCAGCATCTCTTCGGCTGACTTCCCGGTGGCACACACAATGAAAATGTAGCCGAACCGCAGCTCGTAGTCGTCATTGCGCCGAGCGAGGGCGCGAAGCACGGCGTCCGAGGCCCCCGCGGCACCCGCCTGCTCTCCACCAGCCCACCGGTCATGCGCGAATCTACTCCGGAGGGATTCCAGGTCTCCGATCCTGGGATGGGCCGCGAACGCCTCCAGCCAATCCGCCCGCTCCAGTCCGGCGCAGACCGCTCGGCTTGACGCATGCAACGCCTCGCGGGTGTCGAAAGGTCTGCGAGCCACCATGCCCGCCACCCACGCGCTTGCTCCACAGCAGCCTCGCAGGGCTGCCGAAGCCTGCTCCGCCGGCAAGCCGTCGAGTTCGGCGACGGTCATACCAACCTGCCGAATGCGCGCAAACGAGCCACGCCGCCGTCCGGATAGATGCACAGGCGCAGATGATCGAACGGACCCGCTGCGCGAAACGCCTCAAACCGGTGGAGGTGGTCTGCTTTCATGGGCGTTTCCGGCAGAGCCTCCTGCCATGGAGCCGTCTGCGGATCCCCAAGACAGCCCTCGAGCCGGCACCGATCGGGGTAGTTCCCCTTGTAGAAGGCGGTATCCAGATCGACGCGGGACAGCACACTCGGCCCAGCGAGTCGAATGGTGACCCAGTCGTGGCCCGGCCCACGCCGTCGACGTGTTTCCCAGCCGTCTCCCATGTTGCGGGGCGAGTCCGGCAGTAACAGGTTCGCCATCCGGCAGAAATGTTCGTCGGAGCAGGCGATCGCCAGCCCCCCGTGGGCGATGGCGCTCAGTTCGATCTCGCGACCATCGGCCGGAAGCACCGGCACGACGTCCCCAAAGACGCGCAACCGGGCAACGCCCCCGTCGGGGTAGATATGCAGGCGCACATGGGTACACACCTGGGCGGCCTGCACCGGGATGAAATTGTGGGTGTCCTCGTCAATGGCGGTGCGCGGCACCAGTTCGGTCCACGGCCCCTCTCCGTCCCGGCCCTCCAGGGAGACGTGCGGCGGGTGATTGCCGCGGAAGTGAGAGGTGTCGACATCCAGGCCGCGAATACGGCCTCGCATTCCCAGCGCAACGACCGCCCAGTCGTGTCCAGGTGTACGCTTCCGACGCGACTCCCACCCGTCCATCCACTTTCCGCGGTCGGTATACAGGCCCGTCTTGAACACCGCCTCCTCCTGCTTGATCAGATTCTCCTTCTCGGCAAAGAAGTCGTCTGTCGCCTCAAGCACGCGGCCGCCGAGCCGCGCAGAAGCAAGGTCAACCAGTCCGGTAAATGCAGGTCTATCCATACACAATGGCGCCCTGGGGGGCTCCGATGAATGCACCGTTGTCGAACACACAACGTCCCGCAAGAAACGTCATCTCGGCGACTCCTCGAAGACGTTTTCCCAGATATGGGCTGACCGTGTGCCTGGTGTGCAGATGCGACTCCCTTATTACGCCCTCCTTGCCCGGATCAAACACCACCAGATCCGCTCGCAACCCTTGTACGATGGCACCGCGGTCCCGGAGGCCCATGATGCGTGCCGGCGCTGTAGCGAACCAATCGGCCAGATCCCGGGGTTCGGGGTGCATGGTGAAAAGGACGCTGGGCCCAAGCGCGAGGCTGGAGATCCCGCCCCAGGCCCGCTCAAATCCACCCGACTTCATTGCCGGCGGCGCGGGCGAATGATCGCTCGCAACGTAGTCGAGCAGGCCGGCCCGCAAGCCATCCAGAAGCTGCGACGCATTCTCGCGGCTCCGAATGGGGGGTGCACATTTGAATCGCACGTCCTCGTCGCCAAACTCGCCCAACGCGAAGAACAGATAATGTGGACAGGTCTCCGCCGTGAGCGGAAGCCCCTCAGCCCGCGCCTTGGCAAGGTGGGGAAGACAGTGCGAACTCGCCACATGCACCACATGCGTGTGGCACCCGGTCCTGCGGCAAAGGTCGATGAGCAGGCGCAGGGCCTCCACCTCCCACGACGGTGGTCTGGAGGCTGCCCAGCGCGCGGCACCCGAGAGTGCGCGACGGTCCGGTCCAGGCTCGACGGGTGCGGGCTGCGGCAACTCCGCGTGCACCAGCAAGGGAAGGCCAGCCTTGGCCAGCACGCGCATCGCGGCTTCCAGGTCGCGTGCTCCCGCCGGCGGAAACTCCGGAATTCCCGAATCCACCATGAACGCCTTCGCACCCACAATGCCTGACGTCGCCAGCTGCTGCAGGTCGGCCAGATTGCCTGGCACCACGCCAGCATGCAGGCCGACGTCCACCCACAGCTTTCCCTGGGCTGCGTGCCGTTTTTCCTCCAGGGCCCGGACGGTGGTGGTGACGGGCGTGGAATTCAGGGGCATGTCTACAAGCGTCGTGATCCCCGCCGACGCCGCCGCCCTGGTGGCTGTCGAAAACCCCTCCCACTCGGTCCGTCCAGGCTCGTTGATGTGCACATGGGGGTCTACAAAACCCGGCAGAACCAGGCGGTCTCCCACATCCAGCGCGCCTGGCACCGAACCCCGCCCGAGGTCGGCAATACGCCCATCGGCCATGCGCACATAGCCGTCCAGCAGGCCTTCCGGCGTGACGATCTGCGTGCTTCGAATGGCGGTTATGGCAGGACCCGGCCGATTCATGGCTCCGTTCTGTCCCGCTGGATCAACTGGCCGGCTACGCTCACGGCGATTTCCTCGGGCGTGCGGCTTCCAATAGACAGCCCGACCGGAGCTGTGATGCGTTGCCACCCCTCCTCGGAGACCCCCAGAGCCCGCAATTCGGTCCGGATGCGGGCCAGTTTGGCCGGTGCGCCCATGACACCGATGAAGGGAAATGGTCCCTCCAGCGCTCCAACCAAAGCCCGGACGTCCGCGTGCAGGTCCGGACCCATGCAGATGACGGACGTGTTTTCGGGATGGGCGACGCGCCCTGCGGCGTCCCTGAGCGTCTCTGTCTGCATCAGTTCACCGGCCCGCTCCAGGGCTGGAACGTCGGCCCGCTCCTCGACGACCGTGACGTGGTAGCCGAGATTGCTCATGGTGCGACTCAGCGCCGCGGCGCAGTGCCCACCACCGAGAATGGCTACTCGGCGAGAGTTGAAGAGCGGTATGCAGACCGGCCAGGGATCCCCGGACTTCCCTGGCTCCTCCTCGTGTCTGGCACCAGAGTCGTCAATTACGAGGGTGCCTTCACCTCGGGCGCACGTGCGGGCCAACACCACGTCCCGTGTGTTCAGCATGAGGTACACGTTGCTCTGCTCTCCCGCACAGATCAGCCCGGAGGCCAGCGCGTGGCCGGCGCGATGCACGAGGTGTCGACGCTGCGGTTTGAAGTGCTCGTCCCGGAGGGCCCGCGCTGCGAGAGCCTGCACATCGGCCTCCATGACGCCGCCGCCTATCGTGCCGGTGAAGTGCCCATCGGCCGTCACCGCCATGGCTGCTCCGCGCGTGCCTGGGGAATGCCTGGAGTGGGCCACTACCAGGGCCAGAAATACCCGGTCGCCGGTTTCCAACCGGGCGGCCACATCGCTCCAGAATGCCGGTGTCACGCCGAGAGCTCGGCCGCCACGCGGGCGTGAATGCCCATGAGGACCCGCTCCGGAGTGAGCGGCGCGTGAAAGGGTAGGCGAGCTTCCGGAGCAAACGCTCGCATGGCCTCGCGCAGGGCGAAGAACACCCCAATGCCGTACATCAGCGGCGGCTCGCCGACCGCTTTGCTGCCGAACGGGCCCAGTACCTCGTCGGCATCGTCCAGGAACTCCACCTCAAGGGTGTCCGACATGAAAAAGGCGTCCGGCACCTTGTAGGACGCAAGATTCTTGGACATGAGTCGTCCTCTGTCGTCGTACTGCAGATCCTCGACCGTCATCCAGCCCAGACCCTGAGCCAGCCCTCCTTCTACCTGTCCCAGATCAACAGTGCGACTGAGCGGGCGACCCACGTCATGTACAATGCGGACCGCGTCGATCGCATAGCGTCCACGCAGGCAGTCCAGGGTCACCTCGACGATCGCCGTTCCTCCGGCGTGATAGGCAAACGGATGACCGGTTTCCTGGACCTTGTCGAAATGAATGCCCGGTGTGGCAAAAAAGCCGTGGGCGGAGAGGTCGATGCGCTTCAGATAGGCCGCCGCCACCAGGTCCTCCCACGCGATGTCCGTCGGCAGACCATCCTTGAGCAAGCGATCCGCTTTGATATCCAGGGTCGAGAGGTCGGTCTCCACCAGCCCGGCGCCAACGCGTAGCAGACGCTCCCGGATTTGACGGCACGCCTCCAGGGCCGCGTTGCCGTTCAGCAACGTCGTGGAGCTTGCCGCAGACGGCGACATGTTCGCCACGCGGGTGGTGTTTGTGGTCTCGACGCGCACGCGCGAGGGGTCGATTCCGAACGCCTTGGCCACCGTGAGCGCGATGTTCGTGGTCAGACCCTGCCCCATCTCAACCCCACCGGTCGTCACCGAAACGGACCCGTCCGTATAGACGTGAACCAGAGCCCCGGCCTGGTTCAGGAACGTGGTTGTGAAGGAGATGCCGAAGGTGACCGGCATAACCGCAACGCCCTTCTTTACAGCAAAATGTTGGGCGTTGAACGTCTCTGCTGCGGCCAGCCGCTCCTCCAGCCGAAAACGCTGCACGGCACGATGCCATGCGCGTCGGGTGCGATTGTCCTCGACGGGCTGGCCGTAGGGGAAGACGTCGCCCGGTCGCAGGAGATTGCGTTCCTGGAGCGTGGCACGCGGGATGCCCGACACTTCTGACAGACGGGCCAGCGCGGCCTCGATTACGAACATGCCCTGTGGGCCACCGAATCCCCGAAAAGCCGTATTGGGCGGGATGTTCGTTCGGCAGGACGCGGCGAAGAGGCGCGCATTCGGCACGCGATAGGACCCGGTGGCATGGTACAGGGTGCGTTCGAGCACGCCCGGCGACAGATCCGCGGTAGCACCTGCGTTCTGGTAGTGCAGCGCCTCAAAGACCACGATGCGCCCCTCCTCATCAGCGCCGAGTTTGAAGTCGGCCGAGTAGGGGTGTCGCTTGCCGGTGTGGCGAAAATCCTCGTCCCGCCGCAGCACGATTTCAACCGGACGCCCGCTCGCCCACGCGCCGACTGCTGCAAAGCATGCCCAATGCGTGGCCTGATCCTCTTTCCCGCCGAATCCTCCGCCCAGGCGCCGCACGTCCACCTCAATGTGGTTGTTGGGCACCCCCAGCACCTTGGCGATGTGCTTCTGCGCGGCGTAAGGGCTCTGCGTTGAGGTCGATACGTGCAGCCGACCATGCTCTAGCGGTGTGGCTCGGGCCCGCTGCGTCTCCAGGTACACATGCTCCTGGCCCCCGAGGTCGCAGCGTCCTTCCGCTACGAATGCACAGGACTGCCAGGCGCCGTCCGGCTCGCCACATTCGAACGTGCGCGTTGAGCCGATGATCTCGCCTGCTTCGAAGGCGCGCCGCGGGTCCACAACAGGCGGCAGTTCTTCAATGGAAAGGTCGATGGCCGCAGCCGCCTCGCGCGCTCGGGTTGCGGTGTCCGCCACGACAAGCGCTACGGGGTGACCGATGTACCGCACCAGGGTCGAAGCCAGCAGCGGCTCGTCCTGGATGATGGGACCCACCTCATTGTCTCCGGGGAGGTCGGCGGCGAGCACCACGGCAAGGACCCCCTCCATGTCCTCCGCCTCAGCCACATCGATCTGTTTCAGCCGGCCATGGGCCACCGGCGAACCGCATACCGCCGCAAAGGCGAGGTCCACCGGACGCCGTTCGTCATCGACGAACTCGGCCTCACCACGCACATGGAGTGCCCCGTCAATGTTCTTCATACAGGGCCTCCAGCTGAACCTGATCGGGGAAAAGGGTAGTGATGTGCGCCCAGAGCAACTGGCGGGCCAACAGCCGTTTGTAAGAGGCCGAGCCTCGAATGTCAGAAATGGGAGCGATCTCCCGCTGCACGTACTCCCCGGCCTCGCGCACCGTCTCTGCATTCAGCGGCTTGCCCGCCATCCACGACGAGGTCTGCGCCGCCAGAAAAGGAACGGGCGCGACTCCGCCGAAGGTCAGCGTGGCGGATTCAATCGTATCCCCGGAGGAATGGATTAAGAGCGCGCTGTTGACGCTTGCGATGTCCAGGCTGCGCCGCTTGCTGACTTTTTCCCAACTGACTACGGCACCCGACGGCGGCTTTCGCACGGTGATGCCCGTGACGAGCTCGCCCGGCCCGAGGTCGATGTCTTTGTACCCGCGATAGAACCGGCGAAGCGGTACGGTGCGCTCGGCACCGTCGGGCGCCGTCAGCGCGAGATGGGTGTCGAAGGCCAGCAGCAGAATGGTCACGTCACCGATGGGCGACGCATTGACCAGGTTGCCGCCAACCGTGGCCCGATTGCGGATTTGCACCGAGGCGATGTCATCCATGTACGCGCGAATCTCCGGAACCAGCCTGCGTATCGCGTCGCTTTCGGCCAGCTGCTCAAACGTGGTCGACGGGCCTATCCAGAGGGAATCTTCCTTGTCCACAATGCCGCGCAGATCCGCGCGGTTGCCGAGCACCTGTACCGATGCATCCTCTGCAAGCGCATCCCCCTGCTGGACGTAGAGATCGGTCCCGCCCGCAATCGCGCGCCCGGGGGAGGCTGCACCGTTCGTTGTGGTGTCCGGACCAAGCGCTCGCAGCCGCTGAGGGATGGTGAGCATCCAGCCCGGCAGTTCACCACTGCCAACCAGGGCCGGGACACCGACGGGAGAATCCTCAAGCGCATGCCGCACGGCCTTCAGCGAGCGATATCCCGTGCACCGACACAGATGGCCTCCCAGCGCAGTCTTGACCGCGGCCGCATCCATGGGCTCGCTGCGCTCCAAAAGGGCTCCGGTCAGCGACAACACTATGCCCGGTGTGCAAAATCCACATTGGGAGGCACCTTCCTCTACGATGGCCTCCTGCAGGCTGGAAAGTACCGGAGCGCGTAAGCCTTCGATGGTGATCAGGTGCTTGCCGGCCAGCTCGCCGGCCGGCATCAGGCAGGACGTGACCGCGCGATACCGCACGCCATCGCCCGAGAGCTCTCCAACCAGAACAACACAGGCGCCGCAGTCACCCTCCCGGCACCCTTCTTTGGTGCCGACCTGTCGCAGGTGCTCTCGAAGAAGGTCCAGGACCAGCAGGCCCGGCGGGACTTCGACGGAGAGCTGCCGGTCATTCAGTATGAATTGCAGGGGCTCATTCATGCGCGGCGCCCCGTCCAAAAAGCGGTTTTCGGAACAGACGCGCAATACCCCATCCGAGGACTACGAGCACACCGAGCACCAGGGTGCTGTGCTCGTTGCCGTACGAGACCGAGGGGTAGTGGTTGGAGATCATGATGGCCACCACCGGCATGACCACGTACGAATTCTGCCGGGACCGCAGCGGTCCGGTGGAAGCCACATCGACAGAAACCGGCGTGCCCGAGCGGATGGCGGCCAGCTGCTTTTCGGTCGATGGAAGGATGCGCTCCCAGACGTTGGCAGTCATGATTGACCCCAGGACCGCACCCACATGGATGAACGCCGATCGCGGACTCATCACCTGGAGGTAGCCGTAGTGCAGGGCCATGATCAGAACGAGGCCGATCGCCGCAAACAGAACCGGGCGACGCCCCAGGGGCGAGCGAACCAGCCCATCGTACAGCAACCAGCCGACCGGTAGCGAGAACCCGCCTACGAGTGCTGCCGTGAGGAAGTCCTGATCAGGCGTGATCAGCAGCCCATCGACGTAGTAGACGAGTGTGATGAGCACGATGCCGCTCAGCCAGGTCGCCGCGGCCTCGTATTTGAACCAGTGAAGCACCGGTGGCAGGTAGGACGCGTATCGCTGCTTCTCCACCCGGAAGAGCCCGCCTCCGTGCACCATCCAGAGCTTTCCGATGATGACGTCATCTCCGTCCGCGCTTTCCAGGCGATCCTCCATGAAATTGAACAGATAGGTCTGTCCGATCCAGAGGATGGCTGCGAACACGTGCGTCCAGCGGACCAGGTATTGCAGCGTGCCGAGAAGGTCGAAGTCCATGCGACTGTGGTCAGGGGTGGCGGCAGCCAGGCGAACTGCCCAATCGGCCCGGCCCTAGGAGCGTACGCCGGATCTCGCTGGTGCGGGCACCTCACCCGTTCCTCGGCGCGCAAATGGCAGGTACAGCACCCCGAACTGCACGAATGCGATTACTTCCAGGATCGGGATGTAGTACGGCCACTCCGGCATCGCATCAATGATGGACGCATCGGGAGGCTTGGCGTTGACAAACAGATAGTTCGAGCCCAGCCCGAGGTTCACGAAATACATCACCAGCGCCGCGACATTCAGGCCGAGGAAGATGGTAAAGAACTGCCTCAGCGTGGGACGGTAGCCCTCAACCAGCACCACCCAGAGGCCTGCGACCACCAGGGCCGAGTGGGCAAAGATGGTCTCGATCATCTGATAGTGCGGGAACCCATACTGCGTGGCGTTGGGCGTGATAACGCCCTGCACGGCCCCTCCCACACCGAAGAAATACAGCATGGGCCAGAGCTTCTTCCAGCCGAACAGCAGGGTGGACCCGGAAATCCACGCCATGGCGCCGCAAAGCTGCAGGGGCAGCGACTCTTCGACGGCCCACGTGCCGTAGCTGACCTTCCAGACGTGTGTGCCGGCTTCATTGAGAAGCATCAGCGCACCAAACGTCCGCCGGATCAGATCCTTTCGTTCGGCCGGACCTCGCCGCCCGGCGACAATCATCGCCGTGGCCAGGAGGGCAAACAGACCGACTATGGTGAGGTGGGCCGGGCCGAACAGGTCAAAGGCCGGACCCGTCCAGTTGACGTCGAAATAGCGTTCCATGCGGGAGATTGGGGGCTCAACTCAAGATAGCGAGCGCAGGGGGAGTTCGCGTTGCAGCCAGTTGTCCTCCGGGTACCGGGCTGTCCGGTCTATCAGGTGCAGCGTGTAGGCGTGGCGGGACCGGTCAGACCGATTGGGGCCACTGAAGTGCGGCGCGCGGCCATGAAAGAGTACCACGCTGCCAACCTGAACCGGAGCAGCGACCGCATCGCCCGAATCCCAGGCCGGCTCGGCCAGCGAGACGTTCCTGGTGGCGTAGGGACCCGTGCGCACGTTCCGTTCCGCGAGCGGATAGTCCCCGGGCAGGAAATACATGCAGCCGTTCTCCTCGGTGGCGTCCTCCAGGGCAAACCACAAGCCCAGGCAGCTGTCCGGCTCCGTGTAGATGTACGTGGAGTCCTGGTGGAGCGAGACCTCGCCACCTATGTGCGGCGGTTTGAGGATGTACATGGACTGGATGATGGCCGGGACCCTGAGGCCGAGGGCACGGGCCATTCGGGCGATGGGCTGCCGGTACGAGAAGGCCTCGAACACCGGGTCCAGGTCATGCATCGCATGTCCGATCTTGTTCAGGCAGCGCTCTGGTTCGAGGGTGAGGTTTCCGACGCTGTCAAAGGCATCCTTCTCCCAGAAGAACCGGATCTTGTCGCCGGATTCCATGAAGTAGCGGTCCGCAGCGTGCTCCCGGGTTGTCGTCGAGAAGACCGTTTTCGAATCTTTGGCGGCCTCCTCCATGAGCTTCCCGGCACGCGCGCGCAGGGCCTCACAGTCGCCGCGCGTGGTGTACCCTTCCAGGATCAGGAATCCATTGGCTGCGAAGGCTTCCTGCATGTCGCGCGTCAGAAAGCCGCCGGACGGGAAGGGAAATCGATGCGGGTGCATGCGGGAAGATAGGCGGCGTGATCCTGTCGCCCGCTAGGACTCGCCCCGATCGAACTGTCCGGCCTCCAGGAAATGCAGCGCCTGGCGGATCACCCGACCGGAGCGCATCATGAAGGTGTGGGTGGAAGGCACTTCGATGAAGTCCTGCATGCCCTCCAGCCTCGCGCGCTCGACGGAGACCTTGCCATCGTCGCGACCGTCAATGAGCGAGGAATTAATCCAGTTGATGGACCGCGTGCCCGCGATAACACCGACCTCGAAGGTCGCCGGTCCGAGCGTGTTCGGCACGCTGTCGGGACCCGTACCCAGTTCCCCTCCAGCGGGACCATTGAGTTTTCCGAACAGCCACCAGCTGCCGACGGCATCCACCACTTCGCTGCCCTGGTTGGGCGGGCCCAGCATCACCACCCGACCCATGCGCGGGAGCTGCCCTTCCTCTGCAAGCACCCGAACCAGGATGCCGCCAAGACTGTGCGTGACGAAATGCACCGGTCCTTCCGGCGCGCAGGACTCGATCTCCGGCAAGATGTGCTCGCGGGCCAGCACTCCCACCGTGTGGCGACGGGACGGGTAGCCGATGTTGCAGGTTCTGTAGCCCGCCTGCTGGAGCGCCCGTTCCATCTTGGCCATCGAGCGGTGCGAACGGATCAGTCCGTGGAGGAGCACCACCGTCTCCTCCTGCGGCTGGGCGCGGGCTTCGGGCACGGCAAGCGCTGCCAGCATCAGGGCAAGGAGGAGCTTTCGGAACATCGCCCACTTACGGCCGCATGGTGCCCCGGGTTCACGAAGCCGGCTGCAGCCGTCCGTCCGGAAGCCGTTCGCCCGGCAATTCGAGGCCCTCTCCCAGCTGCAGGAGTTCGTTGCACAGGAAGGAGCGCTCGGAGATCAGTTTGTCCAGAAGTGCCTGCCGTCGCCTGCGGGTCGCCCGAACCCGCATCGCACGAAACGTCTGGCGGGACAACTCCGCGTAGATCAAGGCCAGATAGCCGCCAAACACGCTTACAAAGAGTGTCACAAGAACGACGGCAGCCCAGACATCCGGCATGCCGGGAAAGAGGGATCGCAATTCCTCATGGGCGAACCAGGCGCCCAGCGCGACAACGATCCACGCCAGGGGAAAGAGCACCGCTCCGCCGAGAATTTTCACGGTGGCCTCGTCCTTTCGCTTGGCGGAGAAGCGTCTTGAGACGCGCCGGAGGAGGTAGTAGGGACCGATGTTGATCAGGAATCCCAGCACCAGGAGCGGCGGGAAGAGGAAATAGACCAGTACCACCTGGCCGACAAACAGTGTCAGAAGCCAGGGCGAGGCCAGTTTCGGGAGGTCGGTCAGCTCGTGGTCGCGCAGTCCCAGCAGGCCCAGGTACCGGTCGTATGCACTCAGCCGGGAGCGGAAGCCGGCCAGTTCTTCGGCGTGTGTTTCGGCTCGGGCCTGGTACCCCGCCCAAATCCGCTGGTAGGCCAGCTGCTTTTCGGTCAGATCGGGTTTTTCGTGCCGCTTGCCGCGACGCCAGCCCATCTCCGCCCGCACCAGTTTGCCGGCGCGGTGCATGAGGTGGTGCAGCCGCCAATCGTCCGTCGAGCCCACGACTTCCGTGAGTTTCTCGGCGATGCGCTCCGTGAGGTTCTTCACTGCGGAGCGAAGTCGCGCCGGATCAGGCACGCAGTCCAGGTCCGCGGGGAGGTCAAGCGGCGGGTGAAAGACCACCAGCACGCGTGACCGGAATATGTTCTTCCGGTCGTAGTGCAGGCCGACCGGAATAATGGCTGGCGCCGGCTGCCCCACGGCTACCTGCGCGCGGGCCTGGTAGTAGAGCCGGGCTGCCCCAGTCTTTACCGGGATCAGGTGAGGCAGGTCGTGGCTGTTGCCTTCAGGAAAGAGAGCGGAGAACGACCCGTTGACAAGAGCGCCGGCCAATCCCTCCAGGCTCTTCCGGTTCAACTCCAGTTTCTCGGCCTTTGTGAGTGTCGACTCGTCCATCGCCCGATAGATGGGCACGGCACCCATGCGACGCATGAGGGGACCGAGCACAGGCCAGTCAAACAGGCCGTGACGCGCGCCGAACACTACGTGGCGGGGGCATCCCACCAGGATGAGCGCCGGGTCGATCAGGCCGTTCGGGTGCGCCGCCACGAACAGCCCGCCTCGATCCGCCGGGATGTTTTCGGCGCCCTCAATGACCACTTCCCGGAAAAAGAGGCGCAGCATCCGCCGGACAGCGGTGCGGCAGGCTCGATATAGGCGGTCCTGGCGCAAGGTGCCCCAATATGGATGCGCGAAGGGTTGCGGGGCAATTGGGGGGGTGCGGTGCGGGTGTTTCTGGGCGGGGGCGGGGGGTGGGGGGAAGGCGCCGAGGCCGGGGGTGGCGCCGGGGCCGGGGGGCCTGCGCCGGGGCCGGGGGGGCGCTCCCCGCCACCCCCGAGTGGAAAACGGCGGGGCTATTCCATGTCGGCGCCCTCCGGCCAGGGGGGCGATGTGGAATAGGCGGCCTAGTTCGACTCCGGGGGCCGCGAGCGCAAGCGCGGAGTGGAAAATCGCCCCCCAATCCCATGTCGGGCGCTCGGCGGGACCCCGGGGCCGGGCCCGGGCGGGCGCCTCGCCCCCCAGTGGAAAACGCCGGGGCTATTCCATGTTGGCGCCCTCCGGCCCGGGGGCGATGTGGAATAGGAGGCCAAATTCGACTCCGGAGGCCGCGAGCGCAGGCGCGAAGTGGAATATCGCGCCCGAATCCCATGTCAGGCGCTCGGGCGCGGCGGAGGCACCGGCGCCGGGGCGGCGCCGAGGGCCGGGGGATGCGCCGAGGCCGGGGGTGGCGCCGGGGGCCGGGGGTGGCGCCGGGGCCGGGGGTGGCGCCGGGGCCGGGGGTGGCGCCGGGGCCGGGGGTGGCGCTCGCCCACCGCCCCCCGAGTGGAAAACGGCGGGGCTATTCCATGTTGGCGCGCTCCGGCCGGGAGGCGATGTGGAATAGGCGGCCGCATTCGACTCCGGAGGCCGCGAGCGCAGGCGCGGAGTGGAATATCGCCCCCGAATCCCATGTCAGGCGCTCGGCGGGGCGGAGGGCGGGGGGCGGGGCCGGGGCCAGGGAGGATCCAGCGCCGCGCGGGAAACGCACCGCGCTGGGAGCAGCGCCGAGCCCAGCCGATCCCTAATCGTCAGCGAACGTATCCCACACGCGCTCCGGCACGCGGGCGAGGATGGCCCGGTCCTTCTTCAGCACGATCGGCCGCTGAAGGATGATGGGGTACTCAAGGATGAGATCTTTCAGCGCCTCAGGTCCCAACTCGTCGAGCCCGACATCGAGCGCCTTCCAGGTGGGCTCCCTGGTGCGAACGAGGTCGGAAACGGGCCCGTCGTACCGTTCGAAGATGGCGTCCAGCATCTCCCGGGTCAGTTCGCCGTGCAGGTAACGCACGGCGGTCCAGTTTCGGTTTCCTGCCGCCTCCGCGAAGTAGGCGCACTTGGAGCAGCTATCGTTGAAGATGACCAGCACGACCAGATCAACGATGCCTGCCCAGACGTGATCCGCCTGACAGGGTGTCCCCGCCCCGCCTCCGAGCGGCGGGCGCGCATGATAGCCGGTCGCTAGCGAATCCGCCTGAACAGCACGTTCCGCGCCCGGCTTGTGCTCGCCCTGAAGCCAGTAATACCCCCCGCCGGACTGCGCTCAAACACCACATAGGCAAAACCGGGGACATTGAACGCATCGCCTCCGCGCGGCTCCATCGTCAGGTCTCCGTGCCGCCGGTGACTCAGAATGAGCTGCCCATCGTCCAGAGCCACCTCGTACACGGCCTGCAATTCGTCAGAGAGGAATCGACCCACGAACGCATCCGGATTCGGGGAACCTGTCGCCGGTTCGGGCCCTGCTTCGGGCGATGGCGTCCGTGCCGTTTCCGCGGCGTCGAGTCGATCTCCCAGCACAGCGTCCACCACAGCCCAAAGGCGCGCCACCGAGCCGAAGTCGGAGCGGTTTCCCTGCACAAAAACGCCCGTCTCGTGGTCTGGAAACCAGGCCAACACCGAACGGAATCCTGCGCTGGCACCGGTGTGCATCCAGACGGTCGCCCCGCGATGCTCGCGCACGGAGATGCCCAGCGCATAGCTCAGTGTATCGCCCGAGGCTAGCACGCCGCGGGTAGTCAGCCGATCGAAGACGGCCTGCCCGCCCACCCGCATGCTGCCCATGTTGGCCATCCACTTCGCCATGTCCGATCCGCTCGCGTAGATCCCGCCCTGGCCGAACGCGCTCGAATTGTCGAAGCGACGCACGAAGGCCATCCCGTCTTGCGGCGAATACGAGTCTGCCGCCCCGACGATGACCTCGCCGACGTGGTCCATGACTTCGGCACTGTCCATACCCAGCGGTTCAAGGACGTGGCGCTGCAGCCATTCCGGGAACGCTTGACCCGTAACTCGGGTCACGATGTCGGCCGCCAGCATGTAGCCGGTGTTGCAGTACAGGTATTCCGTGCCGGGCACAAAGTTGAGCTCCGTCATGTGCCGCGTCATCCGCAGGGCCTCGAACTGTTCGATGCCGTCGCCGCCCTTCCATCCGGCCAAACCTTTCGAGTCGTAGATCTCACGGAGACCCGACGTATGGTTCAGAAGGTGTCGGATGGTGATCGTGTGCCCAAAGTCCGGGACCTCTGGCAGGTGAAGACGAATGTCGTCGTCCAGACTCAGCGCGCCCTGCGCGTCGAGCATGGCCAGGGCGAAGCCGGTGAACTGCTTTGAGACCGAGCCAATGTCGAAGATGGTTTCCGGGCGAATGGCGATGCCCTGCTCCAGGCTCGCCATGCCATGTCCCTTCTGGTAGGTCACTTCGCCTCGCTCGACCACGGTCACCGCGCCGCCCGGCGCATCGGTGCGATTGAACCGGGCCATGACCGAGTCGATGGCAGCGTGCTGGGCATGGACCTGCGCGGCCGTCAGGGAGAGAAGCAGGATCAGAGTAGTGCGCATGGACTCCTCAAGGGCGAAGGTCCAGGGTAGGCTCCGATGCCCTTCGAAGGCAAACCGGCGATCCGCTCGACAAGCGGCTACTGCCAAAGACAACCGGCTTCGAGCACGTCGCGACAGTCACGATACTTGTTGTGACAACTAGTTGCATCGTCCCCATGAAGTCTTTCACACTCCTTGTCGGCCTGCTGGCAGCCATCTCATCGTCCGCAGATCCGCTCTCAAACATTGGTACCATCGAGGGCCGGGTCGTTGGCGCAGACACCGGCACGCCACTCGCCACCGCCACCGTCGCCATCTGGGCGCTTCCAGATTCGACACTTGTGACCGGTGCCATTGCTGACGAAAGCGGCGCCTTCGAGGTCTCTCCGCTCGACCCCGGGTCCTACTATTTGGAGGCCTCGTTTGTCGGCTATGCGCCGTTCCGGTCCGAGGCGTTCGAGATTTCGACGACCTCACGCAAGATTTCCCTTAACCAGATTCGATTGCAGCCTGACTCGGCCGAGCTGGAAGGCGTGGAAGTGACAGCCGAGCGCGCCGAGGTAGCCTTCGAGATTGACCGCACCGTCTACAACACCAAGGATCAGATATCGGCGGCCGGCGGAAATGCGACGGACCTCCTACAAAACATCCCGTCTGTTGAGGTTGATATCGATGGCAACATTTCGCTTCGGGGCAATCAGAACGTGGGTATCCTGATCAACGGCCGGCCGGCTCCGGCAAGGGGCGATGCGCTCACTGCTTTCCTCCAGCAATTGTCGGCGGAGATGATTGACCGCATCGAGGTGATTCCGAACCCCTCCGCCAAATTTGATCCCGAGGGCATGGCGGGCATGCTCAATATCGTGCTGAAGGAAGGCTCGAAGCTCGGCACATCCGGCGGTGTGACCCTCGGCGCCGGGTCGACGGGAGAGTACAATGCCTCCGGAAACCTGAACCTTCAGAAGGGTAAGCTGACCGTATTCTCGAACTACGGATTCCGCTCCTCCGAGCGCAATTCCAGTGGGTTCACGTTCCGGGAGAACCGGTTCCTGGATCCGCTCACGTTCCTCGAGCAGAACTCGTTCGGAGGTCGCGAGTCGCGCAGCCACGTCGGCAATGTTAATGCGGACTACGCCATCGACGGGCAAACCACGCTATCCGGTTCAGCGCTCTTGAGCACGCGCTCCGGCTCCAGCAACAACGCCAACCAGTACCTGGAACTCGCACAGACCGCGAGTCCCACCGGACGATATGACCGCCTGACGTTCGGCAACGGGGACGGCTCCAACATGGATTTCTCGAGCGCCTTCCGACGCGTTCTCGAGGCCAATCAGAATGAGGTCACGGCAGAGCTGCGTTTCAATCGTTCCACCAATACCAACCTGGACGCGTTTGAGGAGCAGAGCCTGGGGATCAATGACGGATCCATGCTGGGCATCCGGGATCGCAGCCGCGAGTCCCTGGACATTGCGGAGAACGAGTGGACCGGCCAGCTCGATGTGATCAAGCCGGTGGGTGGCCTGAAGCTGGAAACGGGCTATCGCGGCACGTTGTCTGCGATGGACAACACGCTGTTCTCGGAGTTTCTGAACGCTTCAGGAGCTTTCGCAGCAGACGTCACCCGCAACAACACCTTTGACTACCAGGAGCAGGTCCATGCTGCGTACGGACTGCTGAGTGGATCGATCGGCATTTTCGATGTGCAGGGGGGCGTTCGTGTGGAGCAGGTGCTGACCGACTTTGACCTGGCCACCACGGGGGAGACGTTCAACAACAACTACCGCTCGGTCTTCCCCAGCGGCATTGTCTCCTGGAAGCCTTCGTTCACCCGACAGGTCAAACTGAGCTACAGCAAGCGTGTGAACCGGCCACGCACCAGCATGCTGAACCCGTTCACCACGTTCTCCGATCCTCAGAACCTTTTCGTGGGCAACCCCTTTCTGAAGCCGCAATACACGCACGCCTTCGAACTCAGCCTGCAGCAGTTCTCGCGCAAAGGCTCTCTCAGCCTTTCGCCCTACTTCCGTCGCACGGTTGATGAAATGGAGCGCTTCAAGACCGTGAGCCAGGACGGCACGTCCACCACGACGTGGCGCAACTTTGACCAGAGCGACTCCTACGGCGCCGAGTTGGTCGGCAGTCTGCGGTTCGGCCGCAAGTTCAGCGGATTCGCGTCGTTCAATGCCTACCGGGTGGTCACCGACGCCTCCAGCCTGGGAGATGACCTTGCCTCTTCAGATCTGACGTGGTCTACTCGGGCCAATCTCTCCTGGAATGTCCGGGAAGGACTCGACATGCAGGCCTTCTGGTTCTATCGCGCACCGCGTGAGGTGGCGCAGGGTCGAATTGCTTCCTTCCAGGTGGCCAACCTGTCACTGCGGCAGAAGCTGCTGAACGACAAGGCTTCCCTGAGCCTGCGCGTCAGCGACCCGCTGAATCAGATGGGCTTCACGTTTGAGCTGGACTCGCCGACCTTCTACCAACTCGGCGAGCGCAACTGGGAGTCCCGCCGTGCCACCCTCACCTTCACGTACAACTTTGGTCAGGCGCCCAAGCAGCAGCGTCGCAACGCACAGCGCGGTGACGAGGGCATGGGGGACATGGGAATCAACTAGCCGTTGGCTGAACCCGGGGACGTCAGACCTTCAAGCCGCGCGCTATCTGCCCGGCACGTTCGGCGTCCGCGGGTTCGGCATCTTCAAGTTCAATCAGGGGCTTGCCCTCCTGGAGAGAATCCCACTCCTGGCTGGTCACGATCGCCTCCAGGTTTTGAATGCGTCGTTCCGCTGCGGCTAGTGCCACCGCCTGGTGCTGCACGACCTCCTTCAATTCGGCCGTCACCGCATCAACCTCGGCGTCGCGGGCCCCTGCCCATCCGCGCAGACCGGCCCACACCGCAAGGCCGGCAATGCCAAGGCCGGCCAGGGTGGATGCAACTACAATTATCTGGAGCCAAAATGGCATGGGAGCGTCCTCATGGTGTCTTTGGGGACTACGACACAGCCAAGTAGCGGTTGCGCCGGCGGCTCCTACCTCCCCAAGACCGCCAGCTTGACCCCGCCGTTTATGACGAACCCGTCCATCGGCGCCCAGATCTCCGCAAATAGCGGGTTCTCTCTGGAGCCGCGAACTACCGGCGCGTAGTTGCTCTGCTTGGTATCCAGGAAGTTCTCGAGGTTGAGAAAGAGCCGCGCGCGGCCTATCCGCCTCTCGCCCATCAGCCCCATGATCAGGAATCCGTCCGTCGAGCTTCCGTCCGCGAGGTGCTGGCGGCCGGTGTAGTACGCCTCCAATCCGACTCTTCCCCGACCGTGTTTTTCGTACACGAGCACGGTGTACGTCTTGTGCCGGGGCGTCAGCGGATGCCGCTCGGCATCCGGTCCCCTGGCGCGCAGGTGCACGTATCCGAGGAAGAGCTTCAGGTGTTCGAGGGAGAGCTTGATGTTCGTCTCGAATGCCCGGGTCGTGATCGGGTCTTCGGCGTTCGTGTACCGCAAGCCGGCCTGGTCGCGATGGGGAATCAGCGGGTGATTGATCGTCGTGAAATGAACAGCCTGGTTCAGACTCACAGCCAGCCGTTCCATGACCACGCCCCGGTAATTGACGTCCAGACTGCCGCCGTTCGAACGCTCGGCAACCACCTCATCGTCCAGCGGGACCACGTCCCGAAACGCCACCTCTTCAGAGGGCTTCAGGAAGATGGTCGGTGCCTTGTAACCGCGACCACCGCTGATGCGGGCGCTCACGTTCGGCGTCGCGCGCAGTAGTGCCGACACCTTCGGCAGCAGGAACGCGCCGAAGGCATCGTGCCAATCGGCACGGAGACCTGTCTCCAGGACCAACCGACCCGAAACATCCCAGGTATCCTGCACGAAGCCGCCCAGGGACGCATGGGCGTAGTCCCGTTTCCGAGCGATGGGCACATCTCGTTCTCGGAACGAGTCCGTGCGAAGATCCAGGCCGAACACCAGATCTCGGTGGGTGCCGTCCACCAATACGGAGGCCTCCGAGTAAGTAGCAATCTGGCGTCCTTCGAATCGATAGTCCGGCACCTCGATAGTCCGATCGAACAGGCTCACACTGTTCTTCAGGGTCAGCCTGTATCGCTCGGCGCGGTGGTCGATCCTTGACTGGCTGGTGATTCGTGCCGTGTTGTTTTGCTCGAGAAATGGGATGCCCGAGAATCGTTCGTCGGTCAACAAGGCCATGTCGCCCCCTTTCCGTTCCTCAACGATGCCCGAAAGCCCGACTGATGCCGTCGTGCGCTCAGACGGATAGAAGAACAGCCGGGGGTTGATGGTCAGTCTCCGGGACTCCGGCAGGTTGGAAAACTGGTCGTCGTCTGGGTCGTAGGCCTGCTGCCGATTTGCCGACACCAGCACGGTCGTACCTGCGCGGTTCCGGCGAGCCCGATAGAAGCCGCCCGCGTCGACACCGCCGGCGCTGGTTGTATTGATGAGGAGATCCAGCGAAGGCTCTCCATCGGGACCTTTCGAGACCAGGTTTACGAGGCCTGCGATCGCATCGCCCCCATAAAGTGTCGATGATGGCCCTTTGATGACCTCGACCTGCGCGAGGTCCAGGGGCGGGACCTGCAGCAACGAGAGCCCCCCGGAGAACCCGCCATAGACGGGAAATCCGTCCTTCAGCATCTGCGTGTAGCGTCCGTCGAGACCCTGAATCCGGATGGAGGCACCCCCCGACACGGCAGAAGTCTGCTGCACCATGATGCCGGGCGACTCGTTGAGCAGCATGGAGATGTTGGAGGGCTCCATGGAGATCTTCTCGTCGATCTCCTCCCCTGCGATGGTCTCCACGCGTACGGCCTGGTCGGCAATGCTGCGACTCGTTCGCGTTGCGCTCACCGAAATGGCCTCCAGCGCTTCATGGTCCTCCTCGAGGCTGACCTCAAACACCCTGGCGGGGTCCGCCAACGGAAAAGTGAGCGGCAGGCGAAGGGTTTCGAATCCGACGTACGAGAACACGAGCACGCCCGGGCCTGCCGGGATCCCGGCAATCGACACGAGGCCGTCCACATCCGTGGCTGCTCCCGTGGTGGTGCCCTCCAGCGTCACGTTCACGCCGGCCAGCGGCGACCCGTCGTGGGCATCGGTCACCCGGGCCCGAAAGTCTTGGGCCGAAGCGGTCGCTACGCCAAAAGTGAGCACTATTCCGAGAATGAGCCGCATGCGTTGTGGGGATGGGTGGTCGGCGGGCATGAGGCCCGATGGACAGCCCCCTCCCAGCGCGCTCGCGCCCTCTGAGTTCCCCCAACGGAAGTATTCGGCCTATCTGCGCGGGCAGACGCCGTGCGCAGACAGGCGGGAATCCTATCTTTGCCGACTCGCCCCCACCCTTGCACATCCGGCACTGAATGGTCCAGACGCTTCTGTACACGGTCGGATTCGTGGTAATCTGCCTGGCTTCGCACCGCATCGGGCAGTTCTTCTCATGGATCCGCCTACCGTACATCACCGGATACCTGTTTGCCGGGGCGCTGGTGGCGTCATTCGGGCTGGATTTCATCCCTTCCGGCGCTGCTCAGGACCTTCGCTTCATTGACGAGCTTTCGCTGGCGGTCATCGCGTTCGTTGCAGGCAGCGAGCTCTACCTGAAAGACCTCCGAAGCCGGCTCGGAAGCATTCTCTGGACCACCGGCGGCATCCTGGTCGTGGCGCTGCTGCTTGGTGGTGTCGCCATTTACGTGCTCACCGAGTTCATTCCGTTCACCCGCGGAATGGAGCCGGCCAGCCGTCTTGCCGTCGCCCTGTTGGGCAGCACCGTCCTGCTTGCCCTCTCCCCCCCCTCGACGATCGCCGTGATAAAGGAGGCGCGCGCCCGCGGACCCTTCACCTCCACGACGTTGGGCGTGACGGTGCTGATGGACGTCGCCATCATCGTGCTGTTTGCCGTGAGCGCGTCCGTGGCAAGCGCACTGCTCCTGGATGTGTCCTTCAGCATCGGTTTCGTCGGGGTGCTCGTGCTGGACCTGACGCTGGCTATCGGGATCGGGCTTATAGTCGGCAAGCTTCTCCAGGCCCTACTGGCCGCCAGGTGGCACATCTGGCTCAAACAGGGCCTCGTCGTACTGATCGGCTGGAGCATCTTTCTGTTGGCCGGTCAGGTAAAGCAGTTCTCCGCGGCCCAGCTGCCGTTCGAGATCTACATCGAGCCGTTGCTGATTGCGTTGGTGGCGGGATTCCTGGTCGCCAACTACACGGCCCACCGGGCGCAGTTTGACGACCTGTTGCATGCCATCGGCCCCGCCGTCTACGTCGCCTTCTTTACGCTCACGGGGATCTCCCTGAAGCTGGACATCCTGATCACTGTGCTGCCCGTCGCAGGTGCCCTGTTTGTTGTGCGAGGGCTCGGCATCTTCATCGGCTCATTCGCAGGCGGCGCGCTGGCCGGTGTCTCGCCGCAGCACCGCAGGATCTCGTGGATGGCGTTCATCACGCAGGCCGGCATTGCGCTGGGCCTCGCCCGCGAGGTGGCCGTGCAGTTCCCGGCGCTGGGAGACGCGTTCGCCACCCTCATTATCTCGGTTGTGGTCCTGAACGAGATCTTCGGGCCGCTCTTCCTGAAAGCCGCGCTGAAGCGCGTCGGGGAAACCAACCTGCCCGAGGACGGCACACCAGATGAGGTTCGGGATGTGCTCATCCTCGGGATTGAAAGCCAGTCCATCGCCCTCGCGCGACAGCTCCAGGAGGAAGGCTGGCAGGTGGCACTGGCCGATCCCGACCCGGCCCAGATCAAGCGCCTGGAGGGCTCCGGCCTCACGGGCCATGTGCTCGACGAGGACGACCCGAATGCACTGAGTCAGCTGCTGTCGGGCGACACCGACTCGCTCGTAGCCATGCTGCGCAGCGACGAAGCCAACCTGGAGGCCTGCACCCAGGCGTTTGAGCGGTATGGCGTCGACCGCATGGTCGTTCGGCTGCAGGACATGAAGAACATGGGCCCCTTCCGGGAGATGGGCGTGCTCGTGGTCGATGCGACCTCTGCCCTGGTCAGCCTTATTGATCAGGCCGTGCGCGCGCCCCAGACGGCCGCTCTGCTCCTCCACCAGGGCGACGACCGGGAGGTCATCCAGATCACCCTCAGCCACGAGGAAATGAGCGGGGTTGAAGTGCGCGACCTGCGTCTCCCGGGCGATGTGCTTCTGCTGGGAATCCGTCGCAACCGTGCTTCGCTCGTACCACATGGCACGACCGTGCTGAAGCTGCGGGACGAAATCACGCTGCTCGGCAGTCGGGAAAGCCTCGACGCCGTGACTCTGCGACTCGGCTATTGATTAGCCGACTTCCTGGTCAATCTGGTTGACCAGCTCGCGAGGCAGTTGCAGACGGGCCGCAAGGGCCTCGAGATAAGCCACCTCTGCCGGGTGATCCACGTCTATGGCCATTCGAGACACCATGTAGAGCTCGGTGGCCTGCTCTACACCCGTTGCCAGCGCGGCCACATCGTTCAGCCCCGGCGGGTCTGAGAGCGCATCGAACACGAAGCCTTTTTCCAGAGCTTCCAGGTCCGACTCTCCGACGCGCTCGAATATCACGCGCTGCTCGTCCGGCCCGATGTGGCCGTCCGCATTCGCCGCAGAGATCATCGCCAGAACCAGTGCGAGTTCGAAGGGCTGCCCGTCCGCAGAAGGAGCGGCTGACGGCAGGAACCGGTCCTCCGGAATGTGGGGCGCCGACTGGTCGGTCTGGTAATTCTGGTAGGCACGATACGCCAATGCGCCCAACGCCGCCGCTCCGCCATACTTGGCGGCCTTGCGCGCCTTCTTGCGCACTTTTTTGCTGCCCATCATCAACCCCAGCATACCGCCCACGGCCAATCCGCCGGCTGCACCGCGTTTTGCGGCCCGGTTGGTGTCCGTTCCGGGGGTCGAAGCCCCCTCTCCAAGGAATTGATCCAGCAGCAGTTTGACGTCCATCGCAGTCGAGTCAGGTGAGGTAATTCTGCCTACGACGGCGGGCGCCGGGGTTGCATTATGAAGCCCGGATTCAAGAAGGTCAGTTGCCGAGGAGCCCGTCCAGCATTTCCACCAGTTCGTCCCGTGAATAGGAGAACTGATGGTTCTCGTTCAGCTGAACCATCTCCCGCATGATCTGCATGATGGTGATCTGCGCCTCTCGCTGGTTGGGCACCACCATATACCGTCTCTGGGGCGTGTCGGACGTCATGAAGTCCAGCGCGGCGAGCGCCACGTCATCGGGCTCCTGAAAGTTGGAGCGATCCCTGGGGCCGCCGAAGACCTCGTACATCGAACGGTCGTAGCGCGAGTTCTCCGCTGTGTAGCCCGCGGCTTCCATGCGCTCAACCATGGTTTGGATGATGCGAGACTTGTAGTTGCCCGGCTCCACGGCAGCGACGGACACGCCGAACACGCCCATCTCTGCGGCCAGGGCGTCCGTGTAGGCCTCGACCGCGTGCTTGCTCATGCTGTACGCGCCCAGGAAACCTCCCGACAGAATGCCGGAAATGGAGGACGTGTTCATGATGCGCCCCTCGCTTTCGATGATGAGGTCACCGAAGGCCTGTGTGACGCGGTAGGGCCCGAAGACGTTGACGTCCAGCTGGAAGTCCAGGTCTTCCTCGGGCATCTCGATAAGTGGGCCGACCACGGCCACCCCCGCATTGTTGATCAACCCGAACAGGCCTCGCCCCTCCGCACGCACACGATCAGCCGCAGCATCGATGTCCTCCTGGATCGTCACGTCCAATCGGATGGCCGTGACGTTCTCCATCGCATCGAGACGGTCCAGGTCCTCCTGTTTGCGCGCGCCGGCGTAGACGTGGAAGCCGTTCTCGGAGAGCACTTCCGTCATGCGAAGGCCGATGCCGGAGCTGGCGCCGGTAACAAGCACCGTCTGCTGAGCCTGAGCGGGGGTGAGCACGAAGAGGAAGGCGAGGCAGAGAATGGTCGTGCGCATCACGATGGGGTTTGATTTCGGGGCAATGGTACGGCCCGGAGCGGGGCGGCGCTTGTGGGGGGGCGCTGGGGGCTGGCGCGGCGTTGGGGGCTGGCGCGGCGTCGGGGGCCTGGCGTGGCGTCGGGGGCCTGGCGCGGCGCTGGCCGGGACGCGGCGTTGGCCGGGGCGCGGCGGCGGTGAAGGCCGCGGCGCGGCGCCTGGCTCGGCGCCTGCCGTGGGCGTGGCGGTGACGGCCGCGGCGCCGGGCGGGCCAAAACGCCGCCAAGCGCGCCCTGGCACCGCCCGAAACGGAATACGAGGGCCGTTTTCCACAGAACCCCCGAAAATTGCCGCTGCGGAGTGGAATACGGGCCCCGATTCGACACGCCCCCGCGCGGCAAACATTCCCCGTGTGGAATCGGCCGGCTGAATTCCACTCGACACCAATGAGAAGGGGCCGCCCCGGCCCTTGGCGCGGAGCGACCCCCTCATTTGACGGCCGGCGAGCCCTACTTCAGCAGAAGCATGGATCGAGTCTGGGCCACATCGCCCACCGAAAGGCGGTAGAGATACATGCCGCTCGTGACCGGCTCCCCGGACATCGCCCGTCCGTTCCACGAGGCCTGATGGCTGCCGGCCGGCAGCACGCCGGATGCCAGCATGGCCACACGGCGACCCATCACATCGAAGATCTCCAGCCGGACATCCGTGGTTTCCGCCAATTCAAACGCAATGGTCGTGGTCGGGTTGAACGGGTTCGGATAGTTGCCTTTCAAGGTGAATCGCTCGGGCAGTGACTCCGCGGAGGGCTCGGTCGACGTCGAGAAGTCGGCAGACTCCAGAATGGTCACGATCTCCGCCTCCAGACCCGAGTCTCCGCTTGAGGCCACGATTTCGAGCAACTGGCCTGGCTGCGCCTCCGAAGCCTCTACTGGCCGCCCGTCAGCGTTGAGAACCGACGTGGTCTCCGTCAGGGTGACGACCGCGCCGGCTATTGTGAGCGCATCGCCCAGACGGGAGGTAACCCGGCCGGTGACGTCACTCTCGGCACGCGCCTGGATCACAGATGCCACGACGCCCTGACTGAAGTCGCCCAGCACCCGCACGCGCATGCGGCTCTCGATGGTAATGGGCTGGCCTTCGCCATTCAGGAACTGGGTGGAATCGGTCAGTCCGACGCGGATACCAGACACGAACAGCGCGTCCCCGTCGATGAGCACAGTGCCGATCAGGGTATCGCGGGCATCATTCTGGTCCAGGATGCGGATGTGCTCCGCGTGTAGCCCGCCGTCTGGACTGTAGCGGAAACCCACGACAACCCGGGTGCCCGGCGCCGGAAGCGCATCCTGATTCTGGACACGGGTGCGATCATCGATGATGAAGGTGACTCCGGCCACGCTGAATCCGTCCCCTTCCGTGACGCCAGCCATCAGGCGACCTCGCACCGATATGGAGTCGTGCACCCGGATCTCAGTCGCAACGAGCGCATCGTCACGCACGACGCCATGGACCCGCACCGGCATGCCGACCTGCAGATCTGCGTACGTCATGGATTCGCCGGAGCGCGTGAATATCTCCGTGTCGTCTGTGACCTGAAACACCATCGATGCCACCGTAAGCGTGCGGGCATCTGGTCCGAGGGCCTCAATGCGACCGGAGACCGTCACGTGATCCGGGTCGTACTCGCGCACCCGGATTCGGAGGGCGATGAGCACATCGTCCCGCCCGGGCGTCGCAATGACCTGCACGAACAGCCCCGGTACAAGGTCTGCCAAGGTCACGGGCGTATTCCGATTGGCATGAATGCGGGTCGAATCGGTCACCAGGATCTCGGTGCCGTCTACCGTGATCGAGGAGTCTGAAACGGCCTCAATCGCACCGGTGATCTCGACCAAACGGCGATCATTTCCGTCACCGCGGTCCCCGATGCGGATGGGCTGGGTCAGTCGGCGTGTACGGTCCCCGGTCGTAACCTCAGCGATCACCAGCCAATGCGATGATCGAGTGAGTTCGGAGGCAGGAATCCGGGCTGCGAACCGACCGTCCGCCACCTCCGGGGTGAGTGAAATGGCGTCGCCGGCGCCACGCGGGGCGAGGGCGAGCGCGACCGCATCGGCGTTCTGCGTGATCACGCGGATATATATGGTGTCGGCAGCCGTGAAGGAGCGGGTCAGCTCCGTGAATGCCGGATCGCTGGAGGTTTCCAGGTCGGCGTGGATGCGTTGTGCGACGGCCTCCGCGGGCGCCAGTAACAGGGCGACCAGCAGCAGGCTCAGTACGGTAGACAGGCGCATGGCTGATAGTAGAATTAGGTTGAACTCTCAGCGCCCGAGGGGAGAGGCGTTGGCCGGCCGGAATTGTTGGGGCCGGTCGACTTGCTTACACGGAAGGTAGGGAGGTACCCCCAAGCCTTGCCCCATCCCGCGCGCGCCACGTAATTGTGGGGATCCACACCCCTGACTGCCATGCGCCGCTTCCTCCCTCTCGTCCTCCTCGCTTCGGTAACCTTCGCCGCGACCGCGCAGCAGCGCGCCATGACGTTCATGGACGTGCAGGAGCTGAAGCGCGCTGGCTCGTTCACGCCGTCACCGGATGGCGCCTGGATGTTGTACACGTTGTCCACCCCGAACTGGAAGGAGGACGAGCGACAAACTGACGTCCACCTGGTCTCGATGGCCGAGGGCGTGCAGTCGGATCGGCAGCTCACCTTCACGACCGAGCACGACGAAACCTCCCCCGGCTGGACACCAGACGGCACCGGCGTGCTATTCCTGTCCGACCGCGAAGACTCCGGTCGACAGCTCTTCCTGCTTCGCCTTGCGGGTGGTGAGGGACAGCGATTCACTGAGGTCGAGGGCGGCGTGTCCGACTACGCCTTCAGCCCGGACGGTATGTGGCTCGCCTTCCGCGCGGGGGAAGCCGAATCGCGGCAGATCCATGTGCTGCCGACGGCCGGCTTGACCACAGAAGAGCCCATCGCCCTTACGGACGGAGAGGCCCCCGCCGGCAGCTGGGAGTGGGCCCCCTCGTCTGACCGCATCTATTTCATCCGGGATGACGAGGTCGACGATGCTGACCGCAAACGCCGGAAAATGGGGTTCACGGTCGACGTCCGGAATCAGGTGACACCCGCATCCAGCCTGTGGTCCGTGGATCTGTCCGGCAGTGCCACCCACCTGGCCGGCCGGAATGGCGAGTATAGCGTGGAAGGCTTCACGCTCTCTGATGACGGGGCCTGGATTGGCATTCGGGGCGGCTCGCTTGAGCGCTACGAACGCAATATCACAGGTCAGTTTCTGTACGCCGACGCGTGGCTGATGGAGGTTGCCACGGGCAACGTGGAGCGCCTCACCGACAACTTCGAGGTGTCCGAGAGCGGGCTGATGTTCTCCCCGGACGGCCGCTGGGTGGCCTTCAGCGCACCCGATGACCTGACGCGCTACACCATGACCGAAAACCGGCTGTACGTGCGTGAAGTGGGCGATGCGGGAGGCGCGTTCCGCAAGCTCGGAAGCGACTTCGACAACAGCGTGCGCGGCGGATTCTGGTCAGAAGACGGATCGACAATGTACTTCACGGCGGGTGTCAAGGTGACGAACCAGCTGCACGCCATCGACATCGCGACTGGCCGCGTGCAGCAGGTCACCAACGTGCGGGGATCGCTCTTCACCTCGCGGGATGAAGACTCGGGGCGGCTGATGCTGAACTACGCCGACCCGGAGACTCCCTCGGGGCCGTTCACGGTCGCGTCCCTGGACGACATCACGAACCAGGACACCTGGATTCAGCTCGTGGAACCCAACCCGCAGCTGGACCACATCGCCCGGGGACACATGGTGGAAGTGGAGTGGACCTCATCGGACGGCAAGACGGTGGGCGGCGTGCTCACGTATCCGGTGGGCTACCAGGAGGGCACGCGGTATCCGCTCGTGGTCGACATTCATGGCGGCCCTGCCTCGGCGGACCTGCTCCGGTTCGACAACAACGCCAACGTGTACGCCGGTGCTGGATATGTGCATTTCCAGCCGAACTATCGCGGTTCTCGGAACTACGGCAATGCCCATCGCACGGACATCGTGGGGGACTACTTCACGATGGGGTACGAGGACATCATGTCAGGTGTGGACCACCTGATCGATGAGGGGATTGTCGATGGGGACCGCATGGGTGCGTTCGGGTGGAGTGCTGGAGGTCACTGGTCCAACTGGATTCTAACGCAGACGGACCGGTTCAAGGCCATCTCATCGGGGGCCGGCACCATGAACTGGATTTCGATGTACGCCCAGAGTGATGTGCAGCGGAACCGGCGGTTCTACATCGGGGACGATTTCCTGTACGAGAACTTTGAACCGTACTGGGATCAGAGCCCGCTCAAGTACATCGCCAATGCGAAGACGCCGACCATGGTACACGTGGTCGAGGGTGACCCGCGCGTGCCGAGCCCACAGTCGGTGGAGCTGCACATGGCGCTGAAGAAGCTCGGTGTGCCGACGGAGCTCTTCATGTATCCCGGCCGCAGCCACGGCATTCCGGACGCACGTAATCGACTGGTGAAGTCGGTGAGCGAGATGGCCTGGATGGACTACTACGTGCGCGGGATCGGCGAGAAGTTCGAGTGGGAGATGGTGCTGGAGACGCTGGAGGAGGAGGCCGGCGCGGAAGAGGAGGTGGAGCCGGAGCCTGCTACGTCTGGGTCTTAGGGACGGCCTGTCAGCGGTACACGTATTTTCGGGGGCCGACCCTGATGATGACGATCGACACCACGTCGTCATCTACGGTGTAGAGGATTCGGTAGCGTCCCTGCCGAACCCGCCAGGCCTGATGCCCGACAAGTTTCCTGCATCCGGGCGGTCTCGGGTCGTGGGCCAGCGCCTGTATGCGTCGCATGACGAGCGCCCGGTCATGCTTGGTTGGCAGGGCACGAATCTCCCGGGCCGCCTTGGCCGTGATCTCGATCCTGTAGACGCGACGCTCGGCCACTAGATCTCGCCGGCTGACCTCATCTGCTCCAGCAGGGCTTCGTATGGGATCGTCGGCTCGCTGACGCGATCCCGGAGCGCAGCCAGATCCTCGGCGTCCTCGCGCAGGTACTCGCGCAGGGCTTCGTCGACGAGGTCCGAAACGGAGCGCTGAGTTTCGACGGCTTTCAGTCGGAGTACACGGTGTACTTCCGGATCGAAATAGACTGTGACTCTCTTGTCTTTGGACATGACGTCATAACGTTGTAACGTCAATGCGAACGAACGGGTCCGTTGACCGGTTCCGTCGGGCTCACACGGCTCGCGAGCGGTGACAACAGGTCGGGGCCTCTTCGCTGGCTAGTTCGCCAGCACCCCCACCAGCGCATTCCGCAGATTCGCCCGCCGTCCGGCCAGCAGATTCCAGCTGTTGATCACCGCGACCGTGTCGTAGTCGGGCAGCACCAGCAGGTACTGGTCTCCAAAGCCCTGCCCCGCCCAGACTTCAACTCCGCCGGGATCGGGGCGCCACCACTGGTAGCCGTACCCGGGACTCTCGACGTGCTTTGAGGTAGCCTCCTGGACCCAGCCTTCCGGCAGCAAACGTTGCCCCTCCCAGACCCCGTCGCGCAGATACAGCATGCCGATTTTCGCGAGGTCGATGGCCTCCAAATAGAGCCCACCGAGCGCGTCCGGAAGCCCGGCCGGCGTGATCTTCCAGTGGTAGTCCTCAATGCCCAGCGGCCCGAACAGGTGCTCCTCCGCATAGGCGTCCATGCGCTGGCCAGTGGCCTGCTGCACGATGGCCGCCATCAGGTGACTGCCGCCTGAATTGTAAACCCACTTCTCCCCCGGAGCCGCGTCCATCGGCTGCGCCAGCGTGAAGCGCACCCAGTCATCCGCCCGCTCCAGAGCGATGGTCGTATTGGTCATGTCCATCGGGCGATCTGTTTCGTGCCACTCGATACCGGTGCGCATGGTGAGCAGGTCCTCGAGCGTGGCGTCCTGCAGGCGGGGATCGAGGCCGGTCAGGTCGTACGCCGTGAGGTAGGCGAGCAGCGGTTCATCCACTGAGCCGATCGCACCATTGTGCATGGCCGTGGCCAGCACCGTGGCCGCGACGGACTTGGTCACGGACTGCAGCGTGTGCACGTCCGTGCCCTGATGAAACGGATGCCAGTCCGGATGCAGGTAGTTGAACTGGTGGTCCCAGGACGGGTCCTGGCACCCATATCCACAGCCGATGGCGTTCTCGCGGCCCGCACTGATCGCTTCGAAGTCCTGCGGGTACGTGGCATTGAAGACCAACAGGCCGTTTCGCATTACCACCACGCGGTTGACGAAGCCGAAGTCTCCCGCTTTGATGCGGAGGTCCAGGGTTTCGAGGGCGATGGGGTCCAGCCCTTCCGAAGCGGGCGTGCCGGCCGGCCAGGGCTGGGAGATGGCGGGGGCAGCCGCCGCGAGGAGCGCGGCCAGAAGGAGGCAGATTCGCATGGCGTGGCTGAGGGCCTATCGCACAATCGTCACAGGTCGTGTCTCGACGCGGTGGTTCAGTTGCACCCGCACAAAGTACAGTCCCGGGGTGAGGCCGGAGGTTGATAGCCTTTGCGTGTCCCCGATGCCCGTGCGAACCAGCCGGCCGGTGACGTCGAAAAGGTGCACCTCCGCCGATTCCGGCAACTGGATGTGAAGAGCCTCGCCAGCGGCGACCGGGTTGGGAAAGAGCTCGAGGCCGCGGGCATGCTCAGGAGAGGGCTCTACCGAGACCACGGCGCCATACCCGTAGGTGGTCACGCGGGTCAGCTGCCACACCGAACCCGTCCACGATCCCGACTTTTGTTCGATCAGCAAGCCCTCGCCATCGTAGGTCCAGTTGACGCGTGACGTCGTGCCCCACCCGCCCGACTGCCATCGCTGGACTTCCTGTCTATCCTGGCCCCACAGGCCATATGTGTTGACAATCCGACTGACGTTCAACCAATCCGAATCCACACGAGACTGCGTGACGGAGCCCAGCCATTGCCCGTCAGCGTCGCGCGTCGTCAGCTGCCGCCGGGTGGGCACCCACGTTCCGTCGGTCCAGTCGTGCCAGATGTGTTCCGACTCAGTGACCCCGGTGCCCGTTTCGTTGAAGGTTTCCCATCGCCGGTTTTGCCACGCTCCGTCCGCCCAGTCCTGGCGAAGCCAGGTCAGCTGTTGTCCTGAGTCGTTGTACTCACGGACCTCCCTGCGAACGGGGTCCCAGCCGGCGTTCCAGGTCAACCAGAGGTACTCCCGCGTATTGGCGGCATAGGCCACCGTAGAGCGTGAGCTGGGGAGGTGGTGCCGGCAAAACGGGCATACACCAAACTGCCAGCCGCCATCGATCCAGTACTCGCGTGCGTACTCGATCGGACGGCCCTCCGCGTCGTAAGCGGACAGCTCCCGGTAGAGCTTGTCGTACGCGGTGCCGTTCCAGGATTCGGCGGTTTGGGAGACTCGGCGACCCTCGGCATCATACTCGTAGGAATACCGCCTCGTGATCTTCCATTCGCTTCCCGTCCAGTACGTGTGCACCGTCGCGGCGATCAGGCCGTCATCGCCGAAGTGGGAGTGGTTGCGATTCACCGGCCACCAGTCGTTGTCCACCCAATCGTAGAAGGTCGCGACACGTGAGCCATTACTCGCATCGCCTTGCAGGGTGGTGCGCGACCTGGAGGACAGCACACCGTCCGTGTAGGAGTCGTCGATGCGCTCGGTGTACTGCGCACTCGAGAGTCTCGCGCTAAAGAGTAGTAGTGCTATCCCGAGCAGGCGAGGTATCAATCGGCGGACCTTCATGCGCTCAAATCTATCCCTCAAGGTCGAGTGTCACTCCCCGCTCGCAATCTCCCTGCTTCCGTCCGGGCGCCCACTAGGGCAAAAGCGACTCTCGCAGTCGTCTGATATCGCCATACGTGGTCCTGCAGCAGCCTCCGATACAATTGGCTCCTGCCTGGCGCAGCATGGCGGGCCCGATGCCCGCTCCAGCACCCGACCACGACTTGGACCGGGCATCATAGCGCTCTCCTGAGTTCGGGTAGAGGACGATGGGCAGGTCGACTAACCCAGCGAGCTGCTCGGCCAGAGGCACCGCAAGGGACGGCGCGAAGCAGTTGGCCCCGATGGCGGCAATGCGCCGGTGCTCGTGCACAGCGCCAACGGCCTCTGCCAGCGGCGTGCCGTCCGCAAGGTGCTCGGCGTCCCTGACGCTGAAGCTGATCCACGCCCAGACTCCCGGCGACTCGTCCAGAAGATCGAGCAACGCCTGCGTTTCCGCGAGAGACGGAATGGTCTCAAACGCGAGCAGGTCGGCTCCAGACTCAGCCAGAATCTGAACCCGCTCCTGGTGGAATGACTTGAGCTCGCCGGCGGTCAGACCGTACGCGCCGGTGTACTCAGATCCATCCGAGAGAAACGCACCATACGGCCCAATGCTGGCTGCTACGAGCGCCCTGCGCGCCGTGAACCCATCCCGAACCTCCAGGGCCAGCGAGACCGCATCGCCCATGACGCGGCGGGCCTCCGCCTCCGAAAGCCCGGCCCGAACCAGCCCCGGCACAGTGGCCTGATACGTGCATGTGCCGATGACGTCCGCGCCGGCCTCCAGGAACTGCTCATGCACCCGCCGCAGCGGCGCCATGTCTCCCAGCAGCACCTTCGCCGACCACAGCGGGTCGTTGATGTCCACGCCCTCCGCCTCCAGGCTCGTGCCCAGGCCTCCGTCGAGCACGACAAAGCCCTGGGCATCCAGAAACGGTTGGAGCGGGTTGCTCACATCGGCCGGTGTTATTCCCCCTGTCCCAGCGAGTAGGCGCGCTCGCCGTCGAACGTGTAGAGGTGCTCCGTCTTGATGACGTCGAAGCCTCCCGCGTGCACGGCGCTGAGCAGCGTCAGCACCTCGTCAAACGTGACTGTGTCGGCGGTTGTCGGCAGAAAACGGCATCGCCAGTGATCCGTCCAGAACGTCTCCGGCATGCCATCCGGATACACCTTAACGCCCCGGTTGGTGATCATCTTGAGCTTCCAGCCGGCGTCCTTGACCGCGGCTTCCAGGCCCTCGCCCAGCACGTCGGGATTGCGGTCGGCGTCTGCCCAATCCAGGAAAACGTCGATGCCCTTGAGCTCCTTGTTCTGCTTCGGCGTCTCCGACAGACGCACCTTGATGCCACCCTTCTTGTAGCTCGCCGAACGCAGTTTTTTGGGCTTCTCGCCCAGATTTGCAATGACGGCATCTGTGAAAGACTGCGTGCCCACGTCGCGCTTGCTGACACCCTCGCGGTAGATGTCGGGCGTGTGGATGCCCTGCTCAATGGTGGTCAGCCAGGCGTTGTTGATGACCTCGGCGAGGTCCGAGTGGCCGAGATGAACCAGCATCTGCACCGCGCCGAACAGCAGGCCCGACGGGTTCGCCACATCCTTTCCGGCGATGTCTGGAGCCGAGCCGTGCACGGCCTCGAACATGGCGACGGTCTCGCCCACGTTGGAAGAGCCCGCCAGGCCAACTGAACCGGCAACCTGGGAGGCGATATCGGACAGGATGTCCCCGTACAGGTTGGCCGTCACGATCACATCAAACTGCTCCGGCATGGCCGCCACGCGCGCCGCCCCGATGTCGATGATCTGGTGCTCGCTCTCAATATCCGGATACTCCTCAGCGATCTCCGCAAACACCCGCTGGAAGAGCCCATCGGTGTGTTTCATGATGTTGTTCTTGGTCATGCAAGTGACCTTCTCGCGCCCATACGCGCGGGCGTATTCGAACGCATAACGAACGATGCGCTCCGTGCCCGGCCGCGTGATCAGCTTCAGTACTTGGGTGACCTCGGGCGTCTGCTGATGCTCGATGCCCGCGTAGAGATCTTCCTCGTTCTCGCGGATGATGACGAGGTCCATGCCCGGATGCGGCGACGCCACATAGGGCGCATAGGACTTGGTCGGCCGCACGTTGGCGAAAAGACTCAGCGTCTTACGGATGGTGACATTGAGGCTCTTGTAACCGCCGCCCAGCGGGGTCGTGATCGGCGCCTTGAGGAAGACCGGGTTGCGACGGATGGTATCCCACGCCTCGGGCTTGATGCCGCTGGTGTGGCCGGCCTCAAACACCTTCTTGCCGACCTCGATGGTCTCGTAACGCAGGGGTGCCCTGACCGCGTCCAGCACACGCAGCGTGGCGTCCATGATCTCCGGGCCGATGCCGTCTCCGGCGGCTACGGTGACGCCAGTATCCACCGGACGGCCGTTGGATTCGGTTTCGGAAACAGGATTGGCGAGCGACGACGACATGGAAATCTCGGGTGGCTGATCAGAGTCCACCCCCGACCCCTCTGGCGCGGCGGTGGTTCCCCGGGGACTATCGCCCGGACCGCTATTGAGCCGTTCTTGACTGAACCGTTGCGGCTCGGAGTCCTAGTTGCCACCTCTGGCCCCGGAGCGCTCCTTCAGCAGTCGAATTGCCGCCTCCAGCTCCGGGTCCCGGCCCGCAATCACTGTCTCGGCGTCTTCAGGGACCAGGAGGTCGGGCTCAACGCCGCGGTCAGGTCCGGAAACCGCCGGCCTGGATCCATAGAGGGGCACGTCCACGACGATGCCGGTGTTTGGCAGCGTCAGAAAGACCATCTGGCCTCCGTTGAGGCCCTTGAGACTGCCTCCCGTGGTCTGCCCCACCAGGGGTGCGATCTGGTTTTCCTTGATATAGTTGGCCTGATAGAAGGTGGCCGATGAGGCTGTGGCGTCCACGAGGATGGCGACCTCCCCCACGAACGCGTCGGGCGCGGGACGCAGCGTCACAGGCGGGTTGGCAGGCAAGCGATACGTGCCGTCCGTGTCCTGTGTCACCCTGCCGGTCAGGTCATGAAAATCGTTGTTCCACGACCGGACGTACGGCCGCAGCTCGGCCGGAAGCACCTGGTAGGCCGTGACGCCCTGCCACCGCTCCAGAGTTACCGGAGACTGCAGCACGTGGCGCAGGAGATAGGCGGCCGCATTGTCCATGCCGCCTGCCACATCGCGCAGATCCAGAATCAAACGTTCCGCTCCACGTGCGTTGATCTCACGAAAGGCGTTCGACACCCAGCCGTTGAAGTCGATGCTCATGTTGAACGTGGCAAAGGAGCCGACATAGACCACCGCAGTACCGTCATCCAACCAGTAGCTTCGAAGCAGGTCGTCCCGAGTCTTGGGAAGCGACGGATCTCTTTGCTGCAGGACGGCGCGTCGATCGGCGGCGGTCATTCTGTTCACCTCGAGAGCGGCTTCCGCCTGTCCCGGTCTCCGCACGGTCAATGCCAGCGGACCTTCCGGCTCGAACAACAGACTGTAGATCACATCGAACCGCTGGGCAGGCGCGGGCATTGCCGAGACCTCCAATTGCTCGATGCGCTTGGCGTCATTGCTCCCGTCGGCCGAGGCGTAGCGGCGGAGCGCCTCCAGCACGGTCGATACGGGCCGGCCGTCGAGGGCCAGCACCTCCGTCCCCCTGGGAAGCACGTTGCCGGGTGTGGCGTCCCCTGTTACAATCATGCGGCCTTGCACGATGCGAAATGTGAAAGGCACCCTGTCCGGAGTCGAATAGAACAGGCTGCTCAGGTAGCCACCCTGGTTGTACATCGACACCTGTGTATGGCCGTCCCGGATCGCGGCCACGGATTTGGCGATGGTCAGATAGGCCCTGGACAGCGGCACGCCGTCCTGAAATTCAGTCGCCAGTCGGCTGAGTTCCTCGCGCAGCTCCGTCTGTATGCGAGCGGATTGCTCGGGGGTATTGTGCAGCAAAAGGCCCGGGTGAATTGCGTTCAGTGTGCTCCACAGCACGGCCGCGTCCTCCTGCAGCGCATCCAGCGAAAGGCGGATTTCGGGCAGACCCGTTTGCGCAGCGCCAAACACCCGGCGGTCCTCATCCATGAGGCCCGGCAGCAGCAGCCGGTTGTCGCCTGGCTCCCACTCAACCGAGCCGTCGTCTCGGATCAGGACCGCCTTGTACTGGACCGACTCGACCCCGTCCTCGAACTCCAGGGCAAGGATGTGCGTGCCGCCGACAGCCTGCATGGGAAGGCCAGCATCCCAGGACAAGGGGGCCGTATCTCCCCTGAGTTCCAGCCGGGCGCCGATGGGCACTTCCGCAAGAATGTGGACTGTCACGCTTTGAGCGACGGCAGGGGAGTGCAGAAACGCAGCCAGAATCAGGAGCAGTAACGACTTGGGCATGCAGCTGGAGGGATAAGTTGCTCCAACTTCTACTGCTCTGGTCCGTTGGGGATACGCCGCTTGTCGGAAGGCCGGGGCACGGTGGTTTCGCAGTGCGTTGATTGCAATCGTCGGAACGAAAGCGTTGCAATCGTCGGAATGAAATCGTTGCATTGTCCGGAACGCTTCCCCGATCGTGTCGATCTACCCGCAGTCAATCGTATGGATCTAGCTGAACTCGAAGTCCACCACAACACGGCCAAAACCCGCTTCGAAATCGACCTCGGCGGCCCCGTGGCCATCGCCGACTACATCCGCGCGGGAGACAGGGTGTCATTCCACCATACACTCGTGCCCTACGCGTTCCGGGGGAAGGGGATTGCCGGCCGGCTGGTGAAGACAGCGCTGGACTGGGCACGGGAGGAGGGTCTCAAGGTCCGGCCCCAGTGCTGGTATGTGGCGCAGTGGATCGATCGGAATCCGGAGTACGCGGACCTGGTGGAAGGACGCTGACTGTTACGCCACGGCCCACCACGGAGTAGCGAGTATTCGGGGCGTCAGCCAACGCGTCTCCGAGCCGGCGTGAAGCAGGAGGGCTGACCGGCAGAGCTTTCCGTACTCATCCAGAAACGCGTTCAATCCCCTGCAATGCCCCAGCCGCGGTTTTGCCGTGGCCTTAACCTCTATGGGCATCAGCCTGCCGTCTAAGCCTTCGATTACGAAGTCCACTTCCTGGCCGGTCGTGGTCCTCCAGTAGTACAGCTGGTTGATCTGATTGTAGCAGTCCTGACTGGTGAGGAGGTCCAGGAGGATCAGGTTCTCGAGGTGGGCACCGGTGGGGTCCGGGGAGCCAGACATATGCAAGCCGAGACCCGTATCTCCCCAGTAGATGCGCGGCGACTTGATGAGTCGCTTTCCTCGATTGGCAGTGTACGCGGGGAGCCTGACCAGCATGTAGCTGGTTTCCAGTAGGTTCAGATATCGATGCACAGTCGGCTGCGCCATGCCCAGATCCCGTGCCAGATTGCTTTGATTCTGGATCTGTCCCGTCCGCGCAGCGACCAGGCGCATGAGGCGCCGGAAGTCGACGAGTGATGAGATGGACGACAAGTCCTGCAGGTCCCGCTCCAGGTAGGTACGTATGTAGCCCTGGTACCAGGGTGATGCGGCGCCATGCTCCTCAGACCCAAGAGCGGGCGTAGGGAAGCCCCCGCGCCGGGCTACGGCTGCCCAACGCGCAGCGGGCCGAGCGGAATCCTGGATGACCGCTTGCCACTCCCTGTCTTCCACTTGTTGGAGTTGCGTCCACAAGCTTGGGGGCAGCCCCGACAGCTCTCCCCTGGTACATGGCCGCAGCGTCAGATAGCTCGCCCTGCCGGCAAGGGGTTCTGACACACGCTGCATCAAGAGCAGATTGGCCGAGCCCGTGAGAAGGAAACGTCCGGCTACTCGATCCGCGTCTACACTACGCTTCACCGACAGCAGCAGCTCCGGCATACGCTGAACCTCATCGATCGTAACAGGGCGGTCTCCTATGAGCCCTCCCGGGTTCGATCCAACGAGTTCCAGCGCGTCGAGGTCGTCGAGTGTGTGGTAGATCCGGTCCTGGTGCAACAGGAACTGGGCAAGCGTGCTTTTTCCGGTTTGACGTGCCCCGGTCATAACCACAACCGGCATTGATCTGAGGTGCCGGTCCAGGACCGAGGTCAGGTGGCGAGATATCAGGTCATGAGGATTATTCACGCCATGAATGATAATCATTCATGCGAATGAATAGCTCTTCGGTAAGGCTTGACCGTGGCCTATCTACGCAACTCTTCCAAACTTACATCGTAAGTCTGCTCAGAAACCCTCCACAACAACCACTGGGCAGTCATGAACGCACCCCTCACGCCGACCACCATGCGGGCCGTCATCCAACGGGAATACGGAGGCCCGGACACGCTCTCCCTCAGTACCACACAGCCCATTCCCGAACCCGGACCTGGAGAAGTGCGTGTGCGCGTGCACGCCTCGTCCGTCGCGGCTGGCGATGTGCACATGATGACCGGCCGCCCCTATCTCATTCGCCTGTTCGGATACGGCGTGTTGGCCCCCAAGTATGGTCGCCCCGGACTCGATGTCAGCGGCGTGGTGGATGCGGTTGGCGAAGGCGTAACCCGGTTCAAGAAGGGCGATGAGGTCTACGGCGAACTCGAGCGTGGCGCATTCGCCGACTACGTGGTGGGTTCTCAGGACCTGCTGGCCAGGATGCCCAAAGGGCTGACCTTCGAGCAGGCTGGCGCGATTCCGACATCGGGCATGACCGCGCTGGCAGCCGTCAAAGAGCACGGCCAGGTCACCGCGGGCGATCGCGTTCTGGTCATCGGCGCGACAGGAGGTGTAGGCCACTTCGCACTGCAGATCGCTGTAGCCGAGGGCGCGGAGGTGCACGCCGTCTCCAGCGAACGCAACGCACCGCTGGCACGCGAACTCGGTGCTGCCCATGCGTTCGACTACAGAAAGGAGGACTTCTCCTCGACGGTGGCTGCTTACGATGTGGTCATCGACACCGCCGGCCGACTCCCTCTTGGAACCGCGCGCCGCATGCTCCGGCCGGGCGGCCGATGGGTGGCTGTGAGCGCCGGCAACCTGGGCGACTGGCTGGGGCCGATCCCGCGCATGCTGACGGCGGCGATGGGCAATCTCGGCAAGAGCGCCAAAATCATCAGCTTTATCACCATGCCCGGCGCGGAGAAGCTTGAGGAACTGGCAAGGCGTGTCGAACAGGGCACACTGCGCCCGGTGCTCCAGGAGACGTACGACCTCGAGCAGGCGCCTCGGGCCCTGGCCGATCAGGCCAGTGGCGGAGCCCGCGGCAAACGCGTGATCAGCGTGCGGTCCGCCGCATGAGCCGGAGAACTCCGCTCACCAGGGACCGCGTGCTGCGCGCGGCCGTCCGCGTTGCCGACGAGCACGGACTCGACGCACTAACCATGCGTCGCCTGGGCAAGGAGCTTGGTGTGGAGGCGATGTCGCTGTACAACCATGTCGCCAACAAGGATGCCGTCCTGGACGGCATCGTAGACCTGACTGTCGGAGAGATTGCCGTTCCTTCTACCATGTCGGGATGGCGATCCGCCATGGAACTGCGATGTCGAAGCGCCCGTGCGGTGCTGCTCGCCCACCGCTGGCTCGCCGGCCTGCTCATGTCGCGCGTCAACACAGGTCCGAATATGCTGCGCTATGTTGACGGTACCATCGGTGCACTCCGGGCCGGCGGATTTTCCATCGACCTTGTAGATCAGGCGTGGGGAATTCTGGACAGCTACGTCTACGGATTCGTGTTGCAGGAACTGGACTTTCCCATCGAAGAAGATGCCTACGCGGAGACCGCCGCGGCCTACCTGCCAATGCTCGAAACCCAGGCGCTGCCGCATCTGACCGAAATGACCCGGGCCGTCGCGGAGCGCCGGCATCACGGCCGACGTGACTTTGAACTCGGCCTGCAGCTGGTGCTGGATGGGTTGGAGAGGTTGCTGGACGGTTCGGAGGGGGGCCGCGCTATTTGATCAGCGTCAGAGCCCTCGTTGTGAGGCTGCCTGCCGCACGCAATACGCTATAGTACGTGCCGCTTGGAAGTCCGCCCGCGATGAATAGTACCTCATGGTGACCCGGCCCGACGGAGCCGTCCACGAGCGTGGCGACCCGGCGCCCTAGCTGGTCATACACGGACAGATTGACCTTGGTCGCTCGATCAACATAGTAGGGAATCGTGGTCTGGGGGTTGAACGGGTTCGGGTAGCTAGGGGATAGTCGAAACGCTGCGGGGCGATCGAGCTGATCATCGACACCCGTCCCCGTTCCGGAGGCCACACCGTAGAACAGGACATTGTCCAGGTAAACCGTACCCGGGTCTCCAGAAATAATCAACTGTGCCAGGTTCTCGCGAGACGCCAGCCCGGCAAAACTTGAGAGAGCAATGTCGATTGATACCCACGAACGCGCAGCCAATCCGGACGAGGCATCGAAAGTCAGCTCGTGCTCGGTATCGTCTCCTCCGTCAAATACCCCATTGGCACCAAAGTCTACCAGCTTCACCCTGACCGTGCCTGCGGTGACCTCGTCGGGTGTCCATAGGTCAAGCCGGAAATGCGTGTGACCGGACGCGTCAATTGGGGACGACGTGAACTCGATACCCGCGTAGTTAAGGTTCGTGTACTTCTTCAGCGCATTTCCTGCAATCTCGATGTCCTCAACATCGGCCTGGTCCCACTCGGCCGACCACGAGTCGACCGTCACATCCGCATAGGCGTCGGAAAAGAGAGAGGTCACCTCGCTGGACGGTTGGGTGGGCGTTGCGGCTACCGTTTCCGGTGCGGCCGCGACACGCGTCACGAAGTCATAGATCGTCGTGATTTCAGCATAGTCAGACAAAGGCTGTCCATTCGTGTTGGTCCAACCCGAGAACGCCTGTGCAGACTCGTACTCAACACCTTCCGATGTGTCATAGAGTCTGAGAGTGAAGGTCTCCGAGCCATCCATGCCCTCATCCGCCGAAGTTCTCGGCTCGTCGCCGTAAATGGTGAGGTCTATGTACCCGACCCCGGCGTTTACCTTGATGTATGCAGCACCCGCGACGTTTCCACCTTCATCCACCGCCGCGATCACGTCTTCAGCCTTGGCGGCAACACCTGAAATCGTCGCCTGCCCGCGAAACTTGGCAGCCTGAGTATTGGGTGTGAATGCATATGGCCCCACCGTTTGCTGAGCCTGTGTGGCGTCCACCTGGACGAGCACCAGAATGAAAACGGCAAGCGTGCCCTGTGTCAGGTTCTTCATAGCTCTATGGATCGGGTTACTTACTTCTGCAGTAGCATGCTGCCGAGCAGCGAGGTGCCTCCTGCCTCTAGGCGATAGAGGTACACGCCTGAAGCGAGTTCAGCAGCATTGAATTGGACTTCATGCCAACCCGGCGTCAGTTCCTGGTCTACCAGCCGTGCCACCTGCTGGCCGATCAGATTGAACACCGTCAGCTTTGCCCGGCCAGCCTCCGGGAGCGCGAATCTCAGCGTCGTGGAGGGGTTGAATGGGTTGGGATAGTTCTTGGCCAGCTCCACTTCTGAGGGCAGTTCCGCCTGCAGCGTCCGCGTGGCGCCGAGGTCGAGGCTCGTCGGGTCCAGGCTTGAACCAAACCGATGGCTACTCGTGATCTGCCAGCCCTCGGCAGAGAACGACAGCAACTCGCCGGCAAGTGCCCCATCCACGTCTTGCGTGCCAGGATCATCACCGTAGACTGCGGTGGTGCGAAGGCGTCCGTCGCTCGAGACCGAAAGCACCCCCACAAGAACACCCCTCGGGTCGTGGACCAGGATCTCCCGCGGCAGTTCGGATCCGTCAGAAGTCACCCTTCCGCCGACGGTCATGAAAACCGGGTTGGGGCGCAGCTGCTTCGGCTGCGTCTGAGTGTTCTGAGTGAGATGCCTTCCCGCGACAGCGCTCGATCCGGAAGATTCGTCATACCGGAAGCCACTCACGTCGTCTCGAACCTTCACCCAATAGCCGAGGCCGGTTTCCAGCGTGTCGAGGTCGTTTATGAAATCGGGGTCGGCGGGATTGAAGGTCTTGACGCCCCCTTGAAAGCCCGTGACAAACTCGAGAATGTCATCGGCTATCAGCGTCGCGAAGGCTTCTCTCACGGGTAAGGAACCCGTGCCCCAATACCCCACCAGATTCCACCCTTCGCATAGGGATAGACTGAAGTCTGAAGGCAGCCCCAACCCTTCTAGCTCGAGGGTCGCCGCCGCGCCTGATCTAAACCAGTATCCGCGACCTGCCTCCAGAGCGTTCAGGTCTTGTAGGAACGGGGGTCCCGTGGGATCGAAGGTGATTATGCCGCCCGGAGACGAGTCGGACGGACACCTGAACCCAGAGACGAAGGTGACGTCGGGGGCCCTCTGCGCTACCTCTTCGAGGGCGCCTGATGCCTCTGATGGCTGCACTACCGGCGACACCAGACTCCAGCCCTCCTCAAGGGTCAGAGACTGAACGCCAGACTGCGTGAAGTTGTAGATCTTGGATAAGTCCGAGTAGTCGGGAAGAGGCTGTCCGTTTGTATTCCTCCACCCGCCCAGGGCATGGGGGTAGACCAGGATTTGAGAGCCGGAGGAATCAAACAGCCTCAATGTGAAATCCTCGGACCCGGACATGCCCTCATCCACATCTGTGGTCGTCTCATCGTCGCCGTAGATTCGTAGGTTGATGTAAGCAACCCCACCGTCTATCGCGAGATCGCCTGCGCCAGCCACATTACCGTCCTCGTCTAGCGCCGCGATGCAGTCGTCCGACGTGGCCGGCTCCCCATCGACCTGGGCCTGACCGCGAATGGTGGCTACGAGGTTCGTCGGGCTCGCGGTCCAGGGACAGCCAACGGCTACCCCGGAGAGGAGAAACTCTAGCGGATTCGACTGATTGTCCGCCGTGTGCTGGACTGATAGCACGGCCGCTTGAGAGCCGAAAGTGCTGGGCGTGAAGAGGACTTGCAGGGTGTCGGTCAGTCCGGGTTCGATCGCAAAGGTGCTGCCTCCTCTCGCCACACTGAACGCGCCGTACTGATCACCTGAGATGGCGGGTGTGACTTCCAGCGCCACATTGCCTTCATTCATCAACACGACTTCGCGTACCGCCGTCTCGCCAATCTCGGTGCTGCCAAAGTTGGTGGAGTCCCGTGTCGGGCTTGCCAATCTGGCATCGGCCTCAAATCGGGCAGCCCAATCGTACATGAAGACGGAGGCCTCCGAGTTTGCTCCTGAACCCGTGTTGGCGTAGCGATAAAGGGGAGAATTCGTACTTACAGCGATGTCCTTGTCAAATCGGTAAATCACGTTGCGCTCCTTCACGCCGCCCACCCCGTCTGAGTAGGGATGCCAGATGTTTACGAGCGCGCCTCGACCCGGGTTAGCCACCGTTTCGATGCCGTCTGCGTACCACCAGTAATACGGGCTGTCATAGCCGGCCGCGCCCCAGTAGTCGTACTGCTCACGATTGCGAGGAAACGTCTTCGGTTGACCGGTGTCTCCCACGACTCGCCGTGTTAGCAAGCGCCCCTTGGGAGGAGCGGAGTTCGTGTTGTGCCAGATGGTCCTCGAATCAACCGTCACTTCCCAGAAATCTGAAGAAGCCTCTGTGCCGTTCCGCCGATTCCCCTCTGGCGCTACGCGCCGCGGCTCAAGGATCCACTCCGAGTATGCGAGGTTGAATCGGTACTCGCGCCCGTATCCGTCGAAGACCAACACGTAGAAGTATCCGCTGCTCGTGAACAGCCCGGACCCATCGTCGGGCCGAGTTCGACCGTCCCTCCCCCTGATGATCTCCGATCGAGAGACGGGGATATTGATATCCCGCCCCGCATAAAGCCCGTCGTCGTCCTCCAGCTTGGTATCGTCTGTCAAAAAGAGCAGACGTGCTTCCCCCACTCTCTTGAAATCCGGTAGTTCGTCAAAAGGAATGGTCGTCTGCGACTTCAGGCCGCCGTTGGTGGCGGCTCCGTTCCAAAGGACCCGCAGCGGATCGCTTACCCGGTCGAACCTGAACTGCGCTGTCTCGAGCGCCTGGCCATCGATCAGGAGTGCTACGGTAGAGCTTCCCCCGTTTGGCGCGAGCGCGGCGTGCATGTCCGCGGTCACTTCTCCGTCAGCCTGGTTGTCCACCGCTTCCAGCCGCCTGGCGGACTCTGCCTCGGAAAGCAGACCCTCCAGGGTGTTGTAGATCCGGACGCTTGACGTAGGTCGCGGGGGAAACTCAAGAGCGCCCTGGTCGACCGGGGTCAATTCAAGGTCAGCCACAGCCTGAAGACACTCCGGGATTCGGGTGTAGCACGTAACGGTCGCGTCGGCGATGAGCACGATGTTGGCTTCGCTGGCGGCCAGCCCTTCCTCGACCGCCGATCTACGTGCGCCTAGCGGGTACTGGAGCAACCGCAGTGCTACCGCTTGCACGTTGAGCTGCTGCTCCATCTGGACGGATAGGGACTCCCGTGCACCCAGGATGGCCGCCTCGAGCATGGGCCACGGTCCCGGCGAGTAACCAAGGTCCGTGTATGGCGCATAGTGGTATCGAATTGGCTTGGGCCCGTTCGGGTCTTCAAGTTGGGTCAGAAATCCGGTCTGGGAGTAGTCTATCAGCGCGGCGACCACCCCAAGGCACCGACCGAAGTTGCCGGTGAGACACTGCGTAGTACCCTGCCCTCCGCCCTCTCCAAGCAATTCTTTCGCCTGAGAAGCGATGCCCCCTATTTGGGTCACCGACACGCTGATCCGCGCGTCTCTGCTCAGAGCTTTCTCGTACGCCGAGAGGTTCTTACTTGCGCTTCCCCAAGGGCCCTCAATGCTGAAGGATGCCCTGAAGTCTTCCAGATCCTCGCGAGAGGAAAAATCGATGCGAACCGAGAACATCAGGTAGGCACCGTAATCGATCTGCGAGATGAAGGAGCTCCCGCATTTCTCCGCGAACCCACCTGGATTGCCGGTCGGATCCGGCGTGTTGGCCGTCAGCGTGGCGTCCCCTGCGATTCGCTCAGAGCCGAGCGTGTAGTCTGCCGCATAGTTGACGCCTATTGAGAAGCCCGAGGTTTCCGTTTCCCGCAGGTAGTTGAGCGTTGCGGAGGCCTTGGTCACCTTCCAGTTGTAACTGCCTTGTAGATCCAGTCCAAACTTCTTTTTGATGTCGGACTGGCGAATTCGGCCGGAGAGGTCGATGAAGAACGTTTCCCCACCCTCTAGGCTGGTCGGGGCCGTGACACAAGCGGCGGCAGAAATCTGCTCCGCTGTAGGGTCGTAGGCGCTGAACATGGAGGCGGTCTCCACGAACGGACTGAGTTCACCCCGAAGCGCTTGCGATGCCGCGTCGTGCGGCCAAAGAAGGAGGAATGAGCAGATGGCAAGTATGAGGACTCTCATGGTGTATGGGCTCCTGACTATCTCTTGCCCGACTACTCCCACCACCTTCGTCCGCGTGCAGACTTCGCGCTGAATAAATCTGAATCCCCGGTGACATCCCGGCCCGATGTCTTCGGGGGGAGGGGCCGCTGGCGGCCACCGCGATCGATCAGGATCGTCTTGTGGATGCTCGAACAGATGCGGCCCGCTGAGCGCGCCGCAAGTGGTCGATCGCTGTGTGACGTACCGGCCGGTCCGAGCTAGCGCAATTCTTCCACAACGGAGGTGCTTTCACTGGGGCATCCGCTCGTCCACCGTCAATGTTGTGAAGTCGAAGCCGCCCATCGGCCAGCACCTCAGGCAGCCACGCAACCGCCTTCCTTCAGCACTCGTTTCTGCGACGGGGGGTACGCTGCGATCAGGCGTTTGGGCCGAATCGGACGCGGTACGAAGTTGCCGCCGCAGTTCGGACACGTGCCCTGGAGCACACCATCGACGCAGTCTCGGCAGAACGTGCACTCGAACGTGCAAATCAGCGCATCGGCGGAGTCGAAGGGCAGGTCGCGATCACAGCACTCGCAGTTTGGGCGGATTTCGAGCATGAGATGGCAGGTTCGGATTTGCGGTGTGTCGTCGGAGGACGTACGGGCCATTCACCCCCGAGTGTCAAGCTGGGCCTGTGCCCGCATTTGGGGCCGAGCGGCCGCCAATCGCATCGGCGGGGATCATGCGCCTTCCTGCCAGCTACAAGCGCGCTGCTAACGCGCGTGGTGGTGCTCCAATGAACATGCTTACGGTCGAGGGCCTGAGAAAAAGCTTCGGCATGAAGCCGCTGCTGGAAAACGTCACGTTCGGCCTTGGAGTGGACGAAAAGATGGGCCTCATCGGAGCCAACGGTTCTGGCAAGTCCACCCTCTTGCGCATCATATCCGGAGAGGAAACGGCCGATGGGGGGCGCGTCTGGATTCCACCTCGATCCAGAGTGGCGATGCTCTCGCAGAATCCCGAATTCGATCCCGCACATACGGTTCTCGATGCCGTGTTCGACGCGGACGACCCCGCGCTTCGGCTCATGCATGACTATGAAGAGGCAGCCCATCGACTGGCGCGCGGCGACGACTCCGTTCTGGATCGGGTGACCGAGCTCAGTCATCAGCTCGATGTGTCGGGCGGTTGGGATCGGGAGGCCGCGGCCAGGGCCGTTCTGGACCGACTTGGGCTGACCGACGTCGCGGCCCGGGTGAACACGCTGTCCGGCGGGCAGCGAAAGCGCGTGGCTCTAGCCCGGGCGCTCATTCTGGAGCCGGACCTTCTCATTCTGGACGAGCCCACCAACCACCTGGACACCGCGACGATAGACTGGCTGGAGAAGTGGCTGATCCGCTATTCGGGCGCACTATTGCTGGTGACCCACGACCGGCACTTCCTGGACCGTGTGACGAACCGCATGCTGGAAGTACACCCGGGCGGGGTGACGCGGTATGAGGGCAACTACCAGCGCTATCTGGAGCTGAAGGAAGAGGCCGATCGGCTGGCCGAGGCCACCGAGCGGACCCGGCAGAACCTGGCGCGACGGGAGCTGGCGTGGCTGCGTCGGGGGCCCAAGGCGCGCACGTCCAAAGCGAAGTATCGCGTTGAGCGCGCCAAGGCGTTGCAGGAGGCGTCGGGCGCGGGAAAGGACCCATCGCTCGCGCTGTCAGCCGCGTCTACCCGACTCGGCAACAAGGTGATCGACCTGGAGCGGGTTACGAAGACGTTCGATGGGCGGACCGTGGTCGACCGGTTCTCGCGCTCTTTCAAGCGCGATGACCGCATCGGCATCATTGGGCCCAACGGGAGCGGCAAGACGACGCTATTGGAGATGATCTCGGGTCGCCTGGAGCCTGATTCGGGCTCCGTACTGCGAGGAGCCACCACCGTGATTGGATATTTCGACCAGGAGGGTCGGCCGCTGAAGGAGGAGTTGCGGGTGATCGATACGGTGACCGAAGTGGCCGAGAGCGTGCGCACAGCGGACGGTGCGGTGATCTCTGCCAGCCAGATGCTGGAGCGCTTTCTGTTTCCGCCTGCGGTCCAGTACACACCGGTGGCCAAGCTGTCCGGCGGAGAACGGCGGCGGCTGCATCTCTTGTTGGTGCTGATGGAAGCGCCGAACGTGCTGCTCCTGGATGAGCCGACGAATGATCTGGACATCCCGACGCTGGCGGCACTGGAGGAGTACCTGGACACGTTTCAGGGGGTGCTGATTGCGGTGTCGCACGACCGGTGGTTTCTGGACCGCACGGTGGATCACATCCTGCGCTTTGGTGAGGATGGGGAGGTTCGGGCGTATCCGGGGGACTATTCGGCCTATCTGGAGCAGAGTGCTCGCGAAGAGGCTGCGGTGGCGGCGGCGGCTTCGAGGCCATCGCCCAAGGCTGTGGCACCGAAAAAGAAGGCGGCCGGGCGGGCTGACGGGAAGCTCTCGTTCAAGGAGAAACGGGAGCTCGAGGATGTGGAGGCGCGCATTGAGGCGGGCGAGGCTCGCAAGGAGCAGTTGGAGGCCGAGCTCGGGGGGGCCGGAGGGGAATTCGAGACGCTGGAGCGGTTGTCGAGGGAGCTTGGTGAGCTGAGCGATCAGCTGGACCGGGACGTGGAGCGCTGGGCGGAGCTTTCGGAGCGGGCATAGGCGACCGGACCGATTGCGGAACCCCCGGGAGGTGCTGCGATTGGGTTGATTTCGTTATCGAGTTTTTGAGACATGGAACGCACTCGCTCTGCCAGTCCTGTCACCACGGACGAAGGTCTCGCAGCCGACGAAATCGAGCTGGCAGGCGTGGCCGACGATTCTGCCTCTGACGGCCAGTTTGATCCGGCGGAGGCAAAGGCCATCTGGAGCATCGCATCACGTCTTCAGGCCGAGGCAAGCCGACGCCTGGACGAGCGCAGTCGGGTGATTGCCGAGTCATCCGGCACGCCTTCCCAGTCGTTTTCCCTGGACGAAATCAGGCACATTGGGGATGAGGCGGGCATCAATGCGCAGTTCATCGACCTTGCCGTTCGCCAGCATGCGGCCCAGAAACTGGATGTCGGAGCCCCCAGCCCCGAGCAGGTGGCCCTCGCCGAGCGATTGCTCGGGTCGAACGAAGAGCAGATCAGCATCTCCCGCGTGATCCACGCCGACAGGGAATCGGTGCTGAAGGCGGTCGAGGACATCTTCACCAGTGAGCGATACAACCTCCAGCTGGTCGAGGCCATCGGCGACCCCCGCAACCTGGCCGATTCCACCCTGATTTTCCGGGTGCCCACATCCGAGATCATGACAGCTGCCGGCGGAATCAACTCGTTCGCCTACGCGATGAGCCACTCCACGCTCAATCGCATGACCGCCACGCTCCACGAGATCGATGCCGAGCGCACCGAGGTATCCCTTCAGGTCGACCTGTCGGCAAGCAAATGGCGCAGCTTCAGAGTCGGCGGCTGGATAAGTGGCGGCATGGCTGCGTTCACCGCCCTGATGACGGCCCTGATCGCTGCCAATAAGTCCGCGATGGGGTGGGTCGGCATTGCGGGGCTGACCGCTTCGATCTCAGCTGCGGTGGGCCTGGCCTTCGGATGGGCAACCGGGTGGGGATACCGCTACGGACTGCGCAAGGGCAAGCAGGCGATGCAGGATCTGCTGGGTGCCGTGGATATTGAGGCGCGGACTGGAGGGTTTGGGCGTAGGTAGTCCTCGCGAGCCGTTGCGCCAGGTGGATTCGTGGGTTTAACACTCTGCGCGATTCGGCCGATGAACACGGGTGCCCACCAGCCCGATTGATCATGCAGTATCCCAAGACCACCTCCACCACAGCTGTTCTGCTGATTCTGCTATTGGCCGGCGCAGTGAGTCCCGACACCTCGGCCCGTCTTGTCCAGCCCCTTTATGAGCGCATCGCCGAGGGACCCAAGCAACAGCGAGCGAAGGAGCAGATGCGCCAGGAGCGCTGGGAGGCACTTGAGACTCTTGCACGGCTTGGTGATACCAATAGCATGAACAGGGTGGTCAGTCACTTGCTCAACCCTGTCGACGAGCGTCTACCCGAGTTACCTGCCGATTCTTCCCGCGCTTGGCAACTACTTGAGGATGCGGCCGCGCGCGGCTCTTTCTGGGCGGCGTACTCGCTTTGGAACGGAGGCCGCTGGTCTCTTGAGCAGCTGGAGGACCAGCCGGGAGCCATCTCGTTTCCGGAGGTAGTTGCGGGTGCGCGAGATCGGGAGTCGTTGACCGCTGACTAGGCGCGGACGTTTTCCTCAGGCTACCCGCAACCTGCGCATCCAGTCCGCCGGGATCGCTTGCTGCAGTCGCCAGGTCACGTTCATGGGGCGCTCGCCGTGGTGCTTCACATACTCGACCGGACCAAGGAAGAAGTAGGGCGCCGTGGCTCCGTACTCCGTCTTGCGGGCCTCGCGCACAAAGAGAAGCGGCGTGATCCCCAACTCCCGGTGCTGCCAGTGCCGCTTGCCTTTCTCCGTCTCCGGACGCGTTGTGGCCTGCGACTGCCAGTGGAATTCGGTCGGTGTGAGGGCATAGTCCTCGTACATGGTCGAGGGCGAGTAGTCCTTCTCCGACTTGTTGACAGTCACGAAGAGCAGATTCGCTCCGGACTCCGGGTCGAACACCACGCCCTCTCGCGGCTGATACAGCACGCCCTTCTTGGTGAAATCGAAGGACGCCATGATCTCATCCCGTGAGTAGCGACAGTGGAGCTTAAGGGGCACATCCGGCAGGTGGTCGAATTCACGAGGGACGTGGTCCACGCGCTCGAGAAGGAGTTCAAGCAATTCTGCCAGCTCCGTGCAAATAGCTGGGTGCTGCCGGAGGAGTGCCTCGGCAGCGTCGAGGTCCCGATAGGCTTCTGCTCCGAGCAGGCTCACCAGCAACATCGCCCGACCCCGGGGCGAGTAGCCTTCCCAGGAGTGTCCCTGCGCAAATCGTCGCGACGCGATGAGCCAGTCCGGGTCGTCCATATGCAGGATGCGCCCGAGGGCTTTTCCGAGGCTGTCCTGCTTGGGACCCGCGCCTTGGGAAGTGCCTCCGGCTGCATCGCGCAAGTCAGTCATGAAGCGACCGCCGCGGTAGAGGTCTTCTAGCTCCAGGCCGACCTCCTCCAAGAAGGTCGCAAGCGGCATGTCGGGACCGAGTCTTCTCAGCTCGGAGACCAGGGATCGTTTGTCCGCGCCTACCGTGCGCCGGAGGTTCTCCAGCACGATCTCGCGACTCTGCCGATCCAGCTTGATGCTGCATCCGCTCGGAAGGAGTGGAAAGCCCTGTTCCACCTGCTTGCGGACTCGTCCTCGACCCATGCCGAGCAGGGTGCCAAATCGCTTATCAAACCGGTACTCCTTGCGGGCATTGCCAACGAAGTCGAGCACCGTGAGGCACTCCTTGTCCTCGAACAGCCGAAGCCCGCGCCCAAGTTGTTGCATGAACACCGTCGCGCTTTCCGTCGGCCGCAGAAAGAGCACCGTATCGACCTCGGGGATGTCTACGCCCTCGTTGAAGAGATCGACCACAAAGATGACGTTCAGCTTCCGGGACTGCAGTTGGGCGATGGCGCCTTGTCGCTCCGCGGACGGGGTGTCGGCCGTGAGCGCGAGACTGGGCACGCCCGCCCGGTTGAACGCGTCCGCCATGAAATGCGCATGCGCCTTGCTCACGCAGAAGCCGAGTGCGCGCACTTCCGCCACTGAACGCACACTTTCCTCCAGCGCACCGAGCACCATATTGGCACGGAGGACATCGCCCGTGTAGAGGTTTTCGAGTTCGGAGACGTCGTACTTGCCCTGCCGCCAGGCCAGCTGCGTCAGGTCCGTGTTGTCGTGCACACCGAAGTAGTGGAACGGGACTAGGAGTCCGCGCTCGATGGCATCCCAGATCCGGAGTTCGGATGCCACGTGGTCGTCGAACCAGTGCTTGACGGACCGGCCGTCTGCGCGCTCCGGGGTGGCGGTGAGGCCGAGCAGCTGACGAGGTTTGAGGTGGTTCAGTAGCCTGGAGTAGGTGGGCGCGGCCGCGTGGTGGAATTCGTCGACGATCACCATGTCGAACGACGCGGGGTCCAGGTCCGACAATTCGATCTGCGCCAGGGATTGCACAGAGGCGAACACGTGATGGCCTTCCTCCGGCTTCAGGCCCGCAACCAGGAGTTCGCCGAACGAACCGTCTCTCAGAACATGTCGAAACGTGCGCCGGCTCTGCCTGAGGATCTCCTGGCGATGGGCTACGAACAGGAGTGACTCGACCTCCTTTCGCTTCTTGAGCCGCTTGTAGTCCAGGGCCGCGACCACGGTCTTGCCCGTCCCGGTCGCTGCTACGACAAGGTTGCGAGATCTGCCGCGGACTGTTCGCTCCACCTCAAGCCGGTCGAGGATTTCCTGCTGAAACGGGTACGGCCGGATGTCGAAGTACGTGATGGGCAGTTCGCGATCCGGACCGTCCCGCTCCTTGCTGATGGCCCGCGCGAAGTTCTTTCGCTGCTCCTCGGACCCGTCATAGGGGACGAATTCGCCATCACCCCAGTAGTTGTTGAACGTCGCCTCGAACTTCTGCACGATGCGCGCTGCATCTACCTGGGAGACGCGCACGTTCCACTCAAGGCCGTCCGTCTGCGCGGTCGCGGAGAGATTCGACGATCCGATGTACGCCGTCGAGTAGCCGGTCTCCCGATGGAGCAACCAGGCTTTGGCGTGAAGGCGCGTTCTGCGCGTGTCGTAGGAGACGCGGATCTCGGCGCCGAGATCGAGCAGAAAGTCGAGTGCCTTCTGGTCCGTCGAGCCCAGGTAGGTCGTGGTCAGCACGCGCATCGCCCGACCCCGCTTGAGGTGCTTGCTCAACGCGTCTCGCATCAGCCGAACCCCGCCCCATTTCACAAAGGAGCAGATCAGGTCGATGCGGTCCGCAGACTCGATCTCCTGGATGAGTTCGTGGCCGATGCGGTATTCGTCCCGCGCGTTGACGAGGAGTTCCGACTGCGAGAGCGGAATGCCAGGGCGCGGAGGCGGCTCCTGATTCGGCTGGAGGACGGCCTGGAGGATCTCATGCTGGACGTGATCCTCGGAGTCGACCGCGGCCGGGATCACGCCATGCACCGTCTCGAGAATCCGGTTGGCCAGGTGCACCTGGTTCTCCAGGCGCTTCGTGCGGGGAAGCGCACGGAGGGCGGCCTGGACTGCGTCACCGATGTACTGCGCCAGGAGGATGTGGGCCTCGTCGGCGTCGAGCTTGCTGAGCTGGGCGGCGGCGTTCTCCGTGGCGCGCTCTAGTTCAGTGCGGAGTCGGTTGGTGACTACGCGCTCGTAGAGGCCATATGGGAGATGTTCCTGCGCCAAAGCTCTACGGGAGAGGTTAGAGATCGAGTACGCCGGGGGCAATGATCGCCCGCGGCCGAATTCAATCGCTACTACCGACCTGAGGGTCTCGGCCCGTTGGCCGCGTGTTTCTTCCTGACCGGACCATCATATTGGACTACCACAACAGTCCCACCACATTTCGTGCGCAAGACCGGCTCCAAAACTGTCCTCTCAGCCTCGGACCTCACCAACCACCTGGGCTGCCGCCATCTCACGCAGCTGAACCTGAGCGCCATCCGCGGCGAGCGGGCCAAGCCCACGTATCACAACGACGCGCTGGCACTCCTTCAAGAGCGCGGACGACGGTTTGAGGCAGACTATGTTGCGCACATTGAGGCAACGGGCGCCGACGTGCGCAACCTCAACGTCCCGCAGGACCTCCCCCGCGACAAGAAAGAGACCGCGAGACTGAAAGCGATCGAGCGCACGCTGCAAGCCATGCGGGACGGCGCCGACTTCATTGTCCAGGCTCGCCTGGTCCATGGCGATTGGCTTGGCATCGCCGACGTGCTGCGCAAAGTCCCCGGCACCAGCGCGCTGGGCGACTGGCACTACGAGCCCATCGACACCAAGCTGGCCTCGGAAACCAAGGGCTCGACGGTTCTGCAACTCTGCCTGTACGCCGACCTCCTGAAAGAACTGCAGGGACGCATGCCAGAGTTTGTACACGTCGTGCGCCCCGGCGCGGACTTCCAGCTGGAATCTTTTCGTTTCAACGACTTCGGCGCCTACTACCGATTGGTGAAGCGGCGGCTTCAGGAAACGGTCCAAGCCGCCCCACGCCGCACGTACCCCGAGCCCTGCGCGAAGTGTGACATCTGCGATTGGTGGAAGCACTGCGACACGAAGCGGCGCGAGGATGACCACCTGTCGCTGGTTGCTGGCGTGACTCGCCTGCACCGTGTTGAATTGGAGAGCCAGGGCATCACGCAGTTGGAGCCCTGGGCCGAGGCGGCGCACGCCTTGCCCGCGCGGCCGAGCCGTGGGTCACGCGAGGGCTTCGAGCGCGCACACCTGCAGGCCCGCGCCCAGCTGGAGACCCGGCGGACGGGTGCCATTCACCGCGAGCTCATCGTCCATGAACCCGGTCGTGGATTGGCCATGCTGCCCGCCCCGGACAAGGGGGACGTATTCTTCGACATCGAGTCCGACAACTTCGTCGAGGGTGGCGGGCTCGAATACCTGTTCGGGCTGTACTACAAGTCCGACGGAGCCTGGGAGTACCGGCCGATCTGGGCCACGGACCGGGCCGAGGAACGGCGCGCGTTCGAGGAGACCGTGGATTTTCTCATCAAGCGCTTCGAAGAATATCCAGACGCCCACATCTACCATTTCTCACCCTACGAAAAGGCCACGCTCAGCCGGCTGATGGGACGTCATGGCAGTCGCGAGGACGAGGTCGACCAGCTGCTTCGCGGGCTGCGCTTCGTGGACTTGATGGCGGTCACCAAGCAGGGTGTGCGGGCGGGTATCGAGGGATACGGGCTCAAGGAGTTGGAGCCACTTGTCGGATTCGAACGGGCGGCCCCGCTGCCGGAAGTCCGCAAGGCGCTCCGGACGGCCGCGTGGGACCTGGAGTTGGGCCGCGACATCGATGACGACGTGCGCGCAACCATCGAGGCGTACAACCGGGAGGACTGTGCGTCCACGCTGGTGTTGAGAGACTGGCTCGAGGAGCGTCGTGCGGAGCTGGTGGCGGAGGTGGGTCCGATTGATCGGCCGGAGCCGAATGACGGTACGTCAGAGACCAGCAAGGACCGGGCGGAGGAGGTCGCAGCGGTGTTCGAGGCGCTGGTGGCGGGCGTGCCTGAAGCCGCGGCCAATCGCAGCGCCGAACAGCAAGCGCGATGGCTCCTCGCGCACATGCTGGAATACCACTGGCGCGAGGACAAGGTCACGTTTTGGGACAAGTTCCGACTGTCGGACCTCGACGCCGAGTGCCGGGAACGAGACCGGCACGGAGTGGCGGGGCTTGAGTTGCTGGAGACGCTCGAAGTGTCCAGGCAGGGCATCCCGACCAATCGCTACCGTTACCCCGAGCAGGAGCTGTCGGCCAAGCCGGACAAGGACGTCTGGGTGACGTCGGAGCAGCGTCTGGGGCACGTGGTGGCCGTGGACATCTCGGAGCGCACCATCGACATCAAGCACACCAGGAAGACCAAGGAGCTGGCGCCGTCGGACGTGTTTCTCTGGGACCTCATCCCGGCGAAGCGACTACGCGAGACCCTGCTAGAACTCGGAAAGCAGGTGGCGTCGGACGACTTTTCGGGCGATGGGCCCTCCGTGGCCGGGCGCCGGTTGCTGCTGAATGAACCTCCGCGACTGGAGGACAACTATAGGGGCCCGCTGCGACGCCATGGGGAAGAACTCCTGTCGGCAGCCATCCGTCTTGCCGAGGGGTTGGATCACGGCGTGCTGCCCATCCAAGGGCCGCCGGGCACGGGCAAGACCTACATCGGTGCCCACATGATCGCGCACCTGGCGGCGGCCGGTTTTCGCATCGGCGTCACGGCGGTGAGTCACAAGGTGATCGAGAACATGCTTCTGAACGTGCGTGAGGCGGATGCGGACCGCGAGGTGGCCCACAAGTCTGACGACGTCCCCGACGATCCCGGCTACCATGAGATCGGGAATGATGACGTGATCGACGCGCTGGCTCACGGAAGGGTGGTCGGCGGGACCGTGTGGCTGTGGGCCCGGCCCGAGCTGGCTGAGCAGGTGGATTTCCTGTTCGTCGACGAGGCCGGGCAGATGGCTCTGGCCAACACGCTGGTGGCATCCCGAGCGGCCCGCAACCTGGTGCTGTTGGGTGATCCGCAGCAGTTGGAGCAGCCTCAGCAGGGGTCGCATCCAGAAGGAGCCGACGTAGCGACGCTTGTGCATGTCCTGAACGGCCGCGATACGATACCCGACGACCGTGGGCTCTTTCTTGACGAAACCTGGCGTCTGCATCCGGACATCTGCCGGTTCACCTCCGAGATGTACTACCAGGGACGGTTGCGCTCACGGGAGGATCTGGCGCGGCAGCGCATCAACGGGCCTACCCGGTTTGCCGGGTCCGGCCTGTTCTATGAGCCGGTGGAGCATTTCGGCAATCAGAGCGGCTCACCAGAAGAGGTGGCCGCAGTCGCGGCGATTATCGATGAGCTGACGGCGGCGGGCGTGACGTGGACCGACCGACAGGGCGAGGCGCGTGCGCTCACCATCGACGACATCCTGGTTGTCGCGCCGTACAACGATCAGGTCGGCGCTTCGGTGCGGGAGCTTCCGGATGGAGCCCGGGTGGGCACCGTGGACAAGTTTCAGGGTCAGGAAGCGCCGGTTGTGATCTATTCGATGGCGAGTTCGAGTGCGGAGGACGCGCCGAGGGGGATGAGTTTCTTGTACTCGCCGAATCGGCTAAACGTGGCGACCAGCAGGGCTAGATGTGTTTGTGTGCTGGTGGCGTCGCCGGCGGTGTTGGAGCCGGAGTGTGTGAGTGTGGAGGCGATGCGGTGGGCTAATGGGGTTTGTGCGTTTGGGGAGAGGAGTGGTGTGAGCGAAGTCGATGGGTGATCCGAATGCGTTTGGAACAGATGCCTACTTTGCGTGCTCTCCCACTAATTAACGATTACCAAAGCTGTCAACCCGCCGCCGTGCCGAAACTGATACGACCTTGATCGCAATGAGGAGCTTCTCCGAATACCGCCGGCATGAAGTTTCACTTTTACCTGTTCGAAGGTGGGGACAATCTCGATGCGAGACACCTTGACCATGTCTCGTGTGACGCGAACTCTGCGGCCTCTGTGTTTCTTCGCCCCTGGATCCCGCCAGATCTATGTCAACGATCGATCTTGACCGGCTTCTGAAGCTCCGCCTCGCCGTCGCACGCTTCGGGGAGATGGATAGCGCGCAGTGGTGGAATACCAACGGATTGCTGGGAAGAAAGGGAGCACTGCTGTATGCCCGCGGTCTCCCGCGGACCCACTTCTTCGCCCAAGCGCGAGTTGTGTTCGCCGTCGCCACCTCACGCTGTGCGGAGAGATTCTCAGGCGTCGCCAACGCAGTTTCGCTTTGGAGTCTCCCCGCCGAGCTTGAAGACGAGTTCGATGCGCGCTGGGAGACGTGGATCGACTCGGGAGATTGGCCGCCCTATTTCGAGGAGCTCCAATCGGTGCCCGGCGATCTCCTAGAGCTGCTGAGGTCCCAGGGCCTGGTGACGGCTGACCAAATTGGTCGAGTTGAGTCACTTCGTCGCTCGGCCGAGGAACGTGCGGTTCTGGTCTCAGGTGCTGAAGGATTGGATAACGATGCTATTGCGCTCCTCGCTGCCTCGTTCTCCCGCGGCGAACCCGGGAAGCTGGCGGTCCCATACATCAGGCTTGGGGCGGGCGCATGAGTGGTTCGCGGTCTGACGTCGTTTCCTCCTTCACGGTGATCAAAGGGTCTCTAATTGAGGAAACTTATCACATCTTCCAGAACTGGGATTGCGATCGGTCGAAAGAACACAACCTGGGGCGGGTTCGAGAGCAAAACCCGATCGGGGCAACCAGCGAAAACTGGTTGCGAGATGTCAACTTTGTAATCAGCCGCCGCTTTGACCCGAATGGCCGGGACCGGAACCTCGTCGCGATGGCCCAGGCTCGGGTGCCGCTCTCTTTCTGGAAGCCCGCGCTCCTCTGGCACATGACGCGCGATGAGTTTCTCGTTCGCGACTTTTTGGTCAACTGGCTCTACGCTGAATACGAAGACGGCGCTTTCCGGCTCCGGACCACTGACCTACACGGTTACCTGGTCGCTCTCCACGGACGCGGGCTGACCGACGCACCGTGGAAGAAGACGACTTTGGAACGAGTGGCTTCGGCACTCCTCCGCATGGCCGTGGACTTTGACTTGATGACGGGCACGACGGCGCGCGAATTCAATTCCTATCACCTGCCTGAAGAGAGCTTCCTTTATCTCCTTCACGCGCTTTATGAACAGCACGGCAACGGCCATGACGTCATTCACTCAGAGGACTGGCGGATGTACCTGATGAGCGCCGATGACGTGGAGCGTGATGTGTATCGCCTCCACCAGTTCCGCAAGCTGCGATTTGAGAAGGCTGGCACCCTAGTCGAGCTCACGCTTCCCTACCAGTCATCGAGCGACTTCGCGGGGGCGATGACGCAATGAGTGACTGGAAGGACAGATTGACAAAGGGTCTGGAGCCGATTCTGGCGTCGAAAGACCCGCGCCCAGAGATAAGTGCTTACCACAACATGCCCTACGCCATCTTCCGGTACCCGCCGGAAGCAGAGTTCGCAGTGCGCGGCGAGTGCAGCATGCTAAGGACACGACTCGAAGCGGCGGGCAAGCGGGTCACGACCATTTCCCTGGCAGAGTGCCTAAGGACGGCGCTTTCTCGTGGCAACCTCACCACCGAACGCATCGCCAAGGCGGAGAAGCAGACCGGCACACACAAGATGATAGACACCTTCCACAAGGTACTGTCTTATCGGCACCCACTGGACGAGCTCGTCACGGAGGGCATCCCGCCGGACGCGGACCCGTTGAGGGACGTCGTTTTCCTCACTCGGGCTGGCGCACTCTTCCCCTTCTATCGGACGTCATCCCTCCTAGAGCAGATGAAGGGAAAGGTGAACGTGCCAGCAGTCCTGTTCTACCCGGGCGACCTGGACGGGGCAGCCGGCCTGCGCTTCATGGGCGTGCTGGACGCCGAACACAACTACCGGCCAAAGATCTTCTAGACGACCAACCGTATGTCGGACCAACGCATCAGAGAGCTCTTTGCGCTCGATATCGAGCGGCCCATCGAAGAGGTCATCAAGGTCGACCAGGATGATGAGCAGATCGTCCACAATGAGATCTCGGAGTATGTCGCGACCGACGCGATTCGCGGATACTACCGGACCATCTTCAAGCGATACTGGGAGACGCTCAATAATCCCCATGAGGGCATCGGCATTTGGGTTTCCGGATTCTTCGGCTCCGGTAAGTCGAGCTTTGCAAAGATGCTCGGCCTCGCCCTAGAGAACCGCCAGGTGTTGGGACAGTCGGCCGCGACGCTTTTTGCCGATCGCACGGGCGACAACACGACGAAGGTGTTGCTCTCCCAGATAGCCGAGCACATCCCATCTGACTCCGTGATCTTTGATGTATCCACCGAGCGGGGCATCAAGAGCGGTAATCAGTCGATCACGGAGATCATGCACCGGCTCTTCCTGAAGAGTCTGGGCTACGCCGAAGACCTCGACCTGGCCGCCCTCGAAATCACCCTTGAGCAGAAAGGGGAACTGGAGACCTTCAAGGCTGCCTACGAGGGAGAGTTCGGACAAGGTTGGGACGAAAACAAGGACCTTGTTGCGCTGTCGCTGGGCGAGGCCAGCGCCGTAATGCACAAGCTGTCGCCAACCGTCTATGCCACGCCCGACAGCTGGGTGCAGTCCGCGCAGGATCGGAACGACATCACGGCTGGAAAGCTCGCTGAGCAGTGCAAGTCGCTGATGAAGCGACGGCGTCCCGGTCGGAACCTCGTGTTTGTCGTCGATGAGGTCGGACAGTTCGTATCGCGCGATGTCCAGAAAATGCTGGACCTCCAGGGCGTCGTCCAAAGCCTGGGCCGCGTTTCTCGCGGCAACGTGTGGCTGATCGTCACCTCTCAGGAAAAGCTGACAGAGCTAGTTAGCGGTCTGGACGACAAGCGCGTCGAGCTTGCTCGGCTGATGGACCGATTCCCCCTCCAGGTACACCTCGAGCCATCCGATATCTCGGAGGTCACCAGCAAACGGGTGCTTTCCAAAAACGCGGATGCAGAAGGGACCCTTCGGAGCCTGTATACCGAGAATAGCGGCCGGCTCACCACACACACGAAGCTATCAGCCGATGTGCAACTCCCGGAGCTCAGCACACAGAGCTTCATGGATCTCTATCCCCTGCTTCCCTACCAGATTGACCTCATTATCGAGGTCGTTTCGGGACTACGTATGCAGGGTGGGGCGAGCAAGCACGTAGGCGGAGCGAATCGGACGATCATCAAGCTGGCCCAGCAGCTTCTGATTCATGATGCGGTCGGTCTGGCCGACCAACCCGTCGGTAGCCTAGCGCGTGTGGATCAGATCTACGATCTGGTCGCAGGGAATATTCCCAGTGAGATACGGGGCAAGATCAGCGCCATCGCGCAGGAGGTCGGACATCCGCTAGCACAACCGGTCGCCAAGTCGATCTGCCTCCTTCAGTACGTCCAGAACATCCATCGGACCTCAGAGAACATCGCCGCAACGCTACATCCGACTGTGGACGGCGACTCGCTGCTGACCGAGGTCAAGCAGGCCCTGGAGAAGCTGGTTGCGGCACACAAAGTCCGCCTGCACGACGGCCAGTTCCGGATCCCTACCCCGACCGAGGACGACTGGGAGGTAACCCGAGCAGGCATCCAAGCGAATCAGGGCGATATCAATCGGATCCATACCGCTATGGTGTCGGCCCATTGGGAACCGAAACCCGTCTACAATTTGGAGGACGCGAGGGCATTCAAGGCCGGTCTCACCTTCAACGGCCGCTCCATTACGGAGGACGACATCCGTGTGAACGTAGTCTTCGCCGAAGCTGGCGAGGAATTCTCGACGCGTGCGGCGGAGGCCCGCAGCCGAAGCCAGAGCGACCACCAGGAAGTATTCTGGGTAGCTGCCATCGATGACACCATCGAGCGAATGACTCTCGATGTACATCGCTCCAAAGAGATGTTGGCAAGAAAGGAACGGAGCGCCAGGACCAAAGACGAAACGGCCCTTGTCGGCGAGGAGAAGCAACGCCTTCGGCGCAATGAGGCTGAACTCAGGCGACTTACCCGAGACGCGATGCTCGCGGGTACCATCTATTTCCGGGGTAACGATCGCAGCCCCGATCATACCGTTGACACGGTCACCAAGGCCGTGAATCGGGTGCTAGGGCAGGTGCTGCCCGACGTCTACAACCGATTCTCCGAGGGAGCTGCTCGGGTTACTGCCAAGGACTTGGATGCGCTCCTCACCAATGAGAACCTACTGGGTCTCACACCTGTCTTCGCGCAGCTGAAGCTAATCCGCGATGAGAATGGGCAGCCGGTTTTCAACACCGACCAAGCCCCACTCAAAGTGGTTCTCGACAGGATCGAAAACCGAGCTAGCTACGGCGAGATCACCACCGGGAAGTACCTGATTGATGAGTTCTCCAGGGAGCCCTTTGGTTGGAGTCTGGACGTGGTTCGGCTGTTTGTCGTGAGCCTAGTCCGGTCTGGTAGCATTCGGGCGACAAGCAAAGGGACGATCATCGATTCCGCGCTTTCGGTGGAAGCCAAGAGCGCCTTTGGCAGCAACAACCTCTTCCGCGCGTGCTCCTTTCAGAAGAAAGTCAGCGGCACCGACATCAACGACTGGCTGGAATGCGAGGAAGCGTACAAGGATGTATTCGGCAAACACCTACCAGAGCTTCAGGCCAGTGTGATTGCCAGCAGCATCCGCAAGGCGGTCGGTGACGCCGAAGAGGAGCTCCACGAAGCACTCAGAATCCTTCTCACCAATGACCTGCCAGGTTCCGAGATTCTGCAGGAGGCGGCGGATCAGATGCGTGCCATCCGTGCAGGAACCGAGGATGGAGCGATCACCTCGTTCAATGCGGCGCACAAGGATCTGAAGGAAGCAATGAAGCGCGCTGCCGACCTGCGGCAGGCCCTCACGACGACTGCGCTAAGCGACCTAGCCCGTGCTCGGCGTGCGATAAACGACGCGTGGCCATTTCTGGAATCGGAGCCTGACCTCGCGGAGGGCGTGGCGGACCGCGCGGCGGCGCTGATCGACCGGATGGCCAAGGAGACCTTTTTCCGGGACCTGCCTGCTATCGAGCAGGCGGCGAGCGCGCTACTAGCGGAGTACGGAAACCGTTTCGCCCAGGCCGATCAGACCCGAGTCACAGCCTATGTCGAGGCGTTGGACCGGCTGCAGGAAATGGATGCCTGGTCAGAGCTAAACGAGGAGCAGAAGAATCGGATTGAGCAGCCCATAAGATCACGCACCGCCGCGCGTGACAAGCGCAACAACTCGATCCCCTTCCTGCGAGCTGAGATCAGCGCCTGCCCTCAGCATTTCAAGACAGCCGTCAAGGAGATGATGGAGGTACTTGAGGGCAGCAGATTGGTGACGCTAAATGCGGGCGATTTTTTTGAGGCCCGGATCGAAACGCCTGAGCAGCTGCACGCATCCCTGAGCGCCATCCAGAAGCGCGTAGAGAAGCTTCTGGGTGAGGGCAAGAAAGTGCTGGTGCAGTAGGAATGGACAAAGCGACACGGGACGCAATTCGGGATGCGACGCAGCGGGCGCGGCAGCTGCTTGAGGGAGCCTACCGTGACCAACTCGAGGGCAGGTACGATATCCTGGCCAACGGAGCCCCGTCCTTAGACCAAGGAAACCATCTCTCCGCAAGCGAGCGGCATGTGCGGAAGAAGCTGCTTTCAGCGCTCGGACACGAACGCTTGGGCGGAGCGACGGCCACCAAGGCTATGCAGACGCTCATCCGCGAAATGGCCTTCACGACACTCAACCGCTTCGTGGCGCTCAAGATGCTGGAGGCTCGGGACCTCGTTCACGAATGCGTCTCAAACGGAGAGCAGTCAGCTGGATTCACCGAGTTCGTCGCTCTGTCTCCAGGACTTGTCGCTCTGCCGGACAACGGATATCGCCTATATCTGGAAAGCCTGTTTGACGAGATCGGGCAGGAAATCAAGGTCCTCTTCGATCGGAGTAACGCCGCAAGTCTACTCTGGCCAGATCGCCGCACTCTCCTCGAGCTACTCGGTATTCTGAACGACACCGAGCTCGCCGGCGTCTGGGTCAAGGACGAGACGCTCGGATGGGTCTACCAGTTCTTCAACAGCGAAAAGGAGAACAATGAGGCGAAGTACGATCGCGATGGTCGTCCTAAGCCACCACTCGACAGTCGCGAGCTGGCAGTCAGGAATCAGTTCTTCACGCCTGAATATGTGGTCCGGTTTCTGGTGGACAACACCCTAGGACGGCTTTGGATGGAGATGCGTGAAGGGAGATCGAGCATTGCACAGCGATGTCGTTTTCTTGCAGTTCCGGCGGGCTCGCAGCATCAGTCAAGATCGCCCGAACAGGATGATGACACCGGGTCGCTTCCAAGGCGTGAGAAGAAGGACCCCCGAGATATCCGAGTGCTGGATCCGGCATGTGGATCAGGGCACTTTCTGCTCTACGCCTTTTCTCTCTTCCAGACGATCTATGAGGAAGCATGGGGTGATCCGGATAGCCCGCCATCCAAGTTGACAGGGTCGACGCTCCGGGCCGACTTCCCTGAACGCCGGGACCTCCTGCGACAGGTTCCCCAGCTTGTGCTTGCCCACAATCTGTATGGCGTTGATATTGACAGTCGCACCGCTCAGATCGCAGCTCTCGCGCTGTGGATGCGGGCACAAACCGCTTGGGCCCAACAAGAGACGGCAAGGAATTATCGACCGGCTATTCGCCGGACGAACATCGCCATCGCGGAGCCCATGCCCGGCGGCAGTGAGCTTTGGGAGGCATTCACGTCCGGGCTGACGCCTCCGGCTCTTCGACACCTGGCGGACGAGGCATTCAAGCAGACCCAGATTGCCGATGAAGCTGGGATGCTGCTCAAGATTGAGCGCAACATCCAGGGGGCGATCCGAGAAGCTCAAGAGCGCTGGGAGTCGCGCCCCAGACAGCTAGAGCTTGTGCCTGGGCAGCCTGATCAACGGGCCGATACCGAGCTGTTCGACGTCAACAACCTCCCCCCGGCCGACTTCTGGTTACACGCGGAGTCTAAGATCTACCGAGCGCTTCGCGACTACGCTGAGGGAGGCAGGGTCGGCTCCCAGCTCCAACGTCGACTCTTCGCCGAAGACACGGCTGCCGGCATCGCATTCATCGACGTCTGTCGACTACGGTACGACGTGATCGTCATGAACCCTCCGTTCGGGACCGCAACGCCGAAGTTGGCGGCCTTTATCGAACAGGAGTACCCAAGCAGCAAGCAGGACCTGTTTGCTCCTTTCGTGGAGCGCGCCGTGACCTCGCTTGGACGGGGTGGCCTCGTGGGAGTGCTTTCTACGGAAATGGGCTTCTTCAGACGTACGTCCGAGCCATGGCGACGACGGGTCCTACTTGCTCGCTCCAGCTTGACCCTGATGGCACACCTGGGAGGGCACGTCCTCGATGGTGCGACGGTACGCACAGCAGCCTACGTGCTCAAGGCAGAGGAAAACGATGAGGAGGCGACCTTCCTTAGGCTTTTTGGGCTGCCCGACAAAGAGGATGCTCTAGGACAGGCTATTCGCGATGTAGTTGACGGGCAGGAGAACGAATTGGTGTTTCGTTGCCCTCAGGATGAGTTCGAGAAGCTGCCTTACGCTGCATTCGGGTACTGGTGCTCTCCAGCTCTTCGCGACGCTTTTGTCGACCTGCCGAGACTTGAGGAGAATCACGCCAGCGTACGCGTCGGGCTTCAGACCAGCGACGACTTTCGGTTCCTCAGGTTGAGGTGGGAAGTCCCAGCAGCCCACCTCGGAACCACGTGGCTGCCTTTCGCGAAAGGCGGCGAGTACAGTCCTTACCACGATGATGTTCACCTGCAGGTGAATTGGGGAGACGATGCCCGAGAGCTCAACGCTTGGGGGCATGGGGTGCTTAGAAACACTCAGCACTACACGAAGCCGGGATTGACCTGGCCTAGGCGAACGAACAAGCGATTCGCCCCGAGGGCACTGGCTGGGTCCTGCGCCTTCGGGGACAAGGGCCCCGCGATTGTTGAGATCAACGGGGAGCCCCTTGCCCTTCTGGCCCTGCTGAACAGCCGCCCGCTCTCGTACTTCATCAGCCTCAGCCTGGGCGCAGCCGAGGCCGAAGGAGGTGCCGGGGCGAATTCGTATGAGGTTGGCCTTGTCCAGCGCCTGCCTATCCCCGCCAGCGCGGTCTCGGATCCTCTGCTCGCCGACCTAGGCCGTCGAGCCTGGCTGTTGCGAGCGGAGGCAGACACACGCGACGAGTCGACCGCGCTTTTCTGCTCTCCGCTTGCCCCACTAAGCGATTTCGCTGGGCCGACCGACGTTGCCAGACGACTCCTTGAGCGCGAGAAGGAACTGTCGGATGCCTACGTGGAGCTGCAACACGAAATCGACGAGAAGGTCAGGCAGCACTACAATCTCGCGCTTTCCGACTGGAAGGCGATTGTAGAAGAAATCCCAGACGTGCATGTGCCTGAGGTCCTGGCGGCCGAAGACCCTCGAGCGAACGAATCCTTCGCCGCCCGCCTCGTCCAGTACCTTCTAGGTGTTGCGTTCGGGCGCTGGGATCTTCGCATCGCATCAGGAGACTTGGCTACGCCGCCCCTGCCGGACCCGCTCGCACCTCAACCCCATCGCCCGCCGGGCATGCTGACGCCGTCAGTAGAGGAGGCAGAAGTAGGTCTGGGAGGCCAGGACAATGACACTTTTCTCGGTGGGGTCCTTGTTGACGACCCCGGACATGAGCTGGACCTCTCGAGGCAGCTTTCCCGGTCACTCAAGGCACTATTTCCCGCCGAAGGAGATCCTGCTGAGAGCGTGGCCGGCATGCTTGGTGAGTCCGATCTCACCACATACTTCCGGAAATCCAAGGGTCTTTTTGCCCTCCACCTCAGGACATACAGCAAATCGAGGCGCAAAGCCCCCGTCTACTGGCAGCTCTCCACTCCATCTAGCTCATACTCGATTTGGTGCTACTACCACCGCTTCAATCGCGACACCTTCTATCAGCTGGCAAACGACCTCGTCCGGCCGAAGGTTGAACACGAAGAACGCAGGCTGACCTCCCTTCGACAGGAAATCGGCTTGAATCCCTCAACGCAACAACGAAGGGGGCTTCAGGCCCAGCAAGAATTCGTGGCGGAGCTTCGCGGGTTCCTAGCCGAAATCGAGAGAATCGCACCGCTGTGGAATCCAGACCTCAACGATGGTGTGGCCGTCAACTTTGCTCTGCTCTGGCGACTAGTGCCGCAGCACAAAGCCTGGCAACGCGAGTGCAGGACGGTTTGGGACAAGCTAGTCAGAGGCGACCTCGACTGGGCTCACCTGGCCATGCACCTATGGCCCGAACGCGTTGTGAGGAAATGCAGGAAGGAACGAAGCTTGGCGATCGCCCATGGCCTCGAAGCCGCGTTCTGGTACGAAGACAGCGGCGGCAAATGGAAGCCCCGAGAGATTACTCCGGCGCGAGTCGATGAGTTGATCGCAGAACGTTCGTCCGCAGCGGTCAAGGCCGCCCTTGAAGGTTTGTTGACCGCACCTGCTCCAAGCGGAGGCAATAAGCGTGGACGCAATCGCCGAACCACATGAGCCGTTCATTCACCAACTACCTCGCGGACCAGCTTGACCGTAGGCTTCGGGATCACCGCGTGGTCGTGTTCTACGACCCCCGAGAGGAGTTCGCCTCTTTCATCGACGGGCATCAGGTTGTTGGGACAGGGCTTGGTGGTCTTCCCCGGATTGTTGTAGGAGACTCCATCTCGCACCTGGCACGATTTGAAGGGTCATTCTTTTCGCTGAAGACCAGTTTGGAACCTGTCGTAGAGGCCGAAAGACCTGAGGCAGTCCTGGTCTATGTGCCGGGGGTAGAGCGTGATCGACAGGGCTCGGTCCTGATGGAGCTCGAAGTTGCCGGCGAGTGCTACGAACCGCAGCTGAGGCGACTTGCCCGCAACCTGCTCCGAACGCGGTTCACCGACGGTGACATCGATGAGATGCTGGCACCCGATGCCCTCACATTTCAGGACATCGAGCGCTTGCTGGAGCAAGAAGGCGGCGACAAGGGCTCGATGCTCAAGCTTGTTCTGGGCTCAGGGAGCAGTGAATCCTTGATCTGCAAGTGGCTGGCGACCGATGACTACGATGCCAACCTGGAGTCCAAGGTGGCTCAGCCTGAACTCTACCGTCTCATTCATGCCCGACTGGGGCTGCCGATCGAGAGATCCGTTTCGCTGGCAAAAGCACGAAAGCAGACGCTTCGGTTCGTGCTGGTCAACGAGTTTCGGCAGGACCTTACCGGCAATCCTCCTGATTGCATCTCGCTTGTGCCAGAACCGACCACTTCAGAAGCGCGTCAGCGCATCGGGTCGGTAGCGGAGGAGCTCAGGAAGCTCGGCGAGGGGTACATCGCCCAGGCCGACGCTATTGAAGCAGAGCTTGATCTCTCGGACGCAATCGTGAACCCGGAGGAGCTTGGCTCAATCGACACGTTTCGATTCGAGGAGAGGGTGCTACTTGGCTTTGCGGCGAAGCTCATTTCAGACGGTCGGCATGAAGAAGCACTCGCGATTGTCTCGGGACGGGGACACAGCTTCTGGGTCGATCATCCGAGCTTTCTAGACCGGCTTGCGCAGTGGGAGGCCTGTCGGCTTGCGGCGGAGCTCGGGTCCTTGGTTAGTGAGTTGACCCCGGCGATCAAGATGGTCAGCGGTGGAGCGGCAGAGTGGATAGGCGCGTACACGAAACAGGATGGCTGGTATAGAGCAGACCAGACGCAGCGTGCGCTGGAGCACTGGGTGGCCAGCATGGAAGACGAGCCGGAGGAGCCACTCGCGAAGGCGCTTTGGGTGGTTCGCCGAGGCCACGAGGAACTCCTCGAGCAAATGGCCCACGGGTTCACCAAGGCCCTGGTGGAATCGTCCTGGACCGTACCCGAGGTGCTCCATCAGACTCAGATTTATTCGGACCTCGTTGAGCCCAAGTCAGGCACCGTCGCCTACTTCTTCGTCGACGCAATGCGGTTCGAAATGGGGGCGGATCTCGTACAGCAGCTGGACAACGCCTCGGAGCTGGTCCTCCAGCCCGCAGTCGGCGTGCTGCCTTCTATCACCCCGCTCGGAATGGGGGCTCTCCTTCCTGGAGCATCCGGCGGCTACTCGGTCGTGGAGCACAAGCAGCGACTGGCATCTCAGATCGGGGGTCAGGTCCTACCCGATCTTGCTAAAAGGCAGAAGTACCTCAGGTCCGTTCGGCCGGACTCAGTCGATATGGACTTGGGTTTCCTCCTGCAGAAGTCGATCAAAGCGCTCAGGACGAAGATTGTTGGTGCAGATCTCATAGTCGTCCGCTCGCAGTCAATCGATGGGTTGGGGGAGATGGATGGCGGCCTCCTCGCCAGGCAGATCATGGACACGGTGGTGGGGAATATCGCCCGGGCGGTCCGCAAGCTTGCCAAAGCGGGCGTGGCGCATTTCGTCATTACCAGCGATCACGGCCACCAGTTCTCCATTCGCAAGGCTGAGGACATGATGATGGACAAGCCAGGCGGCGACACGATCGACCAGCATCGACGATGCTGGGCCGGACGCGGCGGCCAGACGTCGGCAGCAAGCGTCAGAGTCAGCGGTGCGCAGCTTGGCTATCAGACCGACCTTGACTTCATCTTCCCAGCCGGACTAGCAGTATTCAGATGTGGTGGCGATCTGGCTTTCCATCATGGTGGCTGTAGCCTCCAGGAATTAGTCATCCCTGTAATCTCGCTGCGCATGCCGACGGGAGAGCCAGAAACAGCCGGCAGCAATACCGTAGTGGCAGAGGGCTACCCCAGAGTCCTCACCAATCGCACCTTTGGTTTCCGCCTCGTCCGCGAGACGGAAATGTTCAATCCGGAGCCCATCTCAGCCAGAGTAGTCCTAATAGGAGATGGACAGGAGGTTGGACGCGCCGGAATGGCAACCGGGGCGCAGTTCGACCGCGCCACGGCGACTTTGCAGCTCCCGCCCGGGAGCTCAGTTAGTGTAGGGATGATGCTCACCCGCGAAACCAGCAAGAAGGTTCGCATCGTTGTGATGGACCCGGCTTCGGACACCATCCTTGCTCAGTCCGACGAAATTGAGATCGGTGAACTGATATGACAGAACGCATAGCCGTTGGGCGTGATGAGTTAGACGACAAGGTCAACAGGGTCTTCGCGGGCAAGGTGGTGCGTAAAGACCTAGTTCGAAAGGTGAAGGTGGGCGCTAACGTGCCGGTCTTCGTGCTGGAGTACCTACTGGGCAAATACTGCGCATCGTCCGATGAGACCGCGATCCAGATGGGGTTGCAGGTCGTCAACGATACACTCAGCGAGAACTACATCCGTCCCGACGAAGCCACCAAGGCGCAGAGCCGGGTCAAGGAACAGGGAAGCCACACGTTCATCGACAAGGTGAAAGTGCGGCTGGTCGATTCACAATACTGGGCCGAAGTATCCAACTTCGGTCACAAGTACGTCCATATCCCCACGCACTACGTCCGCGACTTCGACCGCATCCTGATGGGGGGTATCTGGGCGCAGGTCGAGATGCAGTGGGACGACACCGATGAGAAGGCCCCTTTCCGCATCGCCCGCCTAACGCCAATTCAGCTCGCCTCCTTCAAGTTGGACGACTACCGGAGCGGCCGACGGGAGTTCACAACGGACGAGTGGGTGGACTTCATGCTTCGCAGCATGGGGTACGAGCCCTCGGTGATGGAGCGCAGGATGAAGCTGCTATTCCTCACCCGCCTCATTCCCTTGTGCGAGCGCAACTACAATCTTGTTGAGCTCGGACCTCGCGGGACTGGCAAGAGCTACGCCATTCAAGAACTGTCCCCGTACTCGGCGCTCCTGACCGGTCCGACCACGGTGGCGAACCTATTTGGACACATGTCCGGCCGGCACAAGGGCATGGTGCAGATCTGGGACGTAGTGGGGTTCGACGAGGTGGCAGATCTGCAGAAGATGCCAAAGGAGGTCATCACTACGATGAAGACCTACTGCGAGTCAGGCCAGTTTCAGCGAGGAAGCGAGTCTGAGGCCGGGTACGCCAGCATCGCCATGTTCGGCAATACGCAACAGCCGATAGACGTGATGGTCCAGTCAGGGCACCTCTTTGCACCGATGCCCGACGTTATTCGCGACGACATGGCGTTCATTGACCGGCTGCACTTTTACCTGCCGGGCTGGGAGATGCCGAAGATGCGCAATGAGCACTTCACCGATCGCTACGGCTTCGTGGTAGACTATCTGGCCGAAGCGCTGCGAGACCTAAGGAAGCACAACTTCACCGAGATCATCGACCATCACTTCTCGCTCGGAGCCCACCTGAATGCACGTGACCGCAAGGCCGTCCGGCGATCGGTATCAGGTCTGGTGAAAATCCTCTATCCCCATGGAGAGGTGTCGCGAGAGGACTTGGAGGAAATCCTGGATCTCGCGGTAGAAGGTCGCCGTCGAGTGAAGGAGCAGCTCAAGAAGATGGGCTCCTTCGAGTACTACCACACCTCGTTCAGCTACCAGGACAATACCACGGGCGAGGAGCGGTTTGTCGGCGTACCCGAGCAGGGCGGCCGAGATCTGATATCGGCCGATCCGCTACCACCGGGGACAGTCTATGCGGCAAGCGTGAGTGGGGACGGGACCGTCGGACTGTATCGCCTCGAAATCAGCATATCCACTGGCACTGGCAAGCTTAAGGCCGCCGGTGGACTGAGCGGTAGCATCAAGGAATCCGTCAACCGTGCCTTTAGCTACCTCAAATCCCAGAAGAACGCGTTCGGCATTGCGAGAGAGTTCGACACATCCGACTTCCACGTGGAGGCCATCGACCTACTAGGTAACAAGGTTGAAGCCGAGGTCGGTGTCGCGTTTCTCGTCGCGGCCTTCTCCGCGCTCCGGAAGCTCTCCCCCCAGCCGGGACTGCTAGTGCTCGGGGATATGAGCATTCAGGGCAATGTGAAGCCGGTCAGGTCCCTGGTTGAGCCACTCCAGGTAGCGATGGACAATGGAGCCAAACGGGCCCTGATCCCGATCGAGAACAAGCGGAGCTTCTTCGATGTGAGCGCCGAAGTGCTAGAGAACGTGGACCCGGTCTTCTATGGGGAGATGCGGCAGGCGGCGTTTAAGGGGTTAGGGCTGAACTAGGTCGTCGGAGTCCGCTGATCCATAACCTCTCTGAGGGGCGGATGTGCTGTGTCTCGGAAGCTCTCTCTATACCACCTAGGTAAATCCTTGAATGCGTAAGAAGAAGCGGGCGGTTCGGACCTACGTCCCAACGGAACGCTGCCCTCAATGTGGGCGAGCGGTCGCGTCCGAATTGCTGGACTCCCACCTCAGGAAGCGCTGTGGGCCATCGAAAGGCGAATTGCAGGAATTTGCCGACACGGGGTCGATCAAAGTCGAAAATGTGAGCCCGCGAAGCACCGGAGATCCAGATAGCTCGGAGATCTGCCCGAAATGCAAGTGCACAATTCACAAATCGAACCTCGACGCGCACCTAAAAAATCGCTGTCCAGCAATTCATGGAAATGGCAAGCGCACCCGTCGGAGGCGGCGGAGAAGGGCTCGGGGCAGCCACTTCAGTTTGAGTCCGGATGGATCGGAAGCAAAAAGACTCGCCACGACCGGAGAGCCGCATGGTCGATGCCCTGACTGTGGACGCGCCATCCCGCTTGGCAAGGCAGCTGTTAGCAGCGATACATAGATGCCCCTAAGTGGGACGCTTGCGGGCGACGGACTTCCCCTCAGACCCTACTGTTTCCACTCAACGAGACTCTGCACTTTTCCAGGGGGCTCGCCGGTCTCAGCAAGACTCAACAAGCGTGAGGAAAGCCGTTCGGATTGCTCCTCAAAACCAAACAACCCGCAAAGCCGCGTCAACAGCTTCCGTTCTTCCTCAACTACCACTCCATCCGCCCAGGCAAGCCGGGCAAAGTCGTACAGACAGGACAGTCGACCCTCCCGGCTCGGCGGAATCTCTGGATCAAACGGGGCCGGGGAGAGCAACAAATCCTCCAGATCGACCTTCGAGATCCCGCGCTCTACTCCGAAACTGACCAGCATCTCCAGCTCTGACGGAGCCACACGAAGATCGGCCAGAGCAATGGCGTAGAGGTGGAAGAAGTGCTGGCGCAAGAAGTCCGGGTACCCGTGCTCCGTCATGTGAGATCTTTTGAGTCTTCGTATGCAAACTGGGAGATCACTCGCTCAGGTGCTTCAACAGGAGCGATTTCGCCTGGCGAGCGAACCCTGCCGACCTCGACAAACGGAAAGCTCAGGCCGTAAGCTACCGACAGTCGATGAAATTCGGGCTGTGGCGGGCCACTGCTCCACCGCAAGTTTGTTGGAGGCAAAATGCCCTGGAACTCAAATGGCGCGATTTCGCGGCCATTCTCATGCCACCAAATTGACAAGGCCCTATTCGCCTTTTGGTACACACTGACTGCCGAGCCACCACCACACACGAAGAACCTGGCCCCAATCGCCCAAGCGGGGGCGTTGGGATACATGTATTTCCGCACATGGTGAAGTACCTGGTGCATCGATCGCTTGGTGAATGCGTGGAACTTCGTGTCAACGCCATCCAAGACCCGGTGGCCCGCCGAGCCGTCCGACAGATATGACGCGACGTCATTTGGCACTTGATGCACGGTGGATCGAAAACCGGGAGTGACAGCCCCTCCACTGGCTTCGATAGCGTCGATTCTCGCACAGTGAAGCCGGTAAGCCCCGAGCTTTTCCACGCTTGTGGACAGAAGGCTATACACGTCGTCCCCTTCCGCATTCTGCTTCAGAATGAACGCGGCGGTGTCCACGGTGGCAGCTCCAACATCGACGATGAAATGTAGTCCCTCTCGCCTTAGCGGTGACTTGGCGTAAGTGGCCACCTGGGCCGCGACTTCTGGCACCACGTTGACTGAGGTGAGGCTGCCAAATGTTGCGTGAGGCAGGCGTGAGACGGCGAGCTCCGCCACCCGCTCAAAACGACAAACGACCTCCGACTCGTCAATCGCGCCCGCGGGAATGCCAACGTTGATCTCCCAGACAATTTCGAATGACTGGTAGGGGTCCCCCCACTGCAACCTCCATTGGTGCTCAACTTCTACAATGGCCAGTCGCAGGTAGGCTGCACAGTACTCCTCCGTCGCCTCAAGCTTCTCACCAAAGCATTGTTCGTCCATCAGATCCAGCTTCACCGCGTCAAGCGGTGCTGAATCTGGTGAGCTCGCACACAACTCCGCGGTACCGTCCGGTGCTCTGAAAAACCGAGAAGGCAGGAAGTAGGTCGGGGCGTCCTCACAACCATCAAACGCCACCACGAATGCAGGGTCCTCCTGCCCGTAGCGGTCTCGCACTACGGCCTTTGTACAGGAGGTTCCCCAGTCCAGTCCCATCGTCAGATACCGCGGCGGCCGAGACGCCAAAAGTCGCGCGACTGCAGGCGGTTCGGGGTCGGTGATTGAGACTGACTCTGGCGCCGAAGGGATTGGCTCAGCGCCCACTGGAGACTGGGTCCCAGAATCTCTGTTGGCGTGGCGAGATACCAGTGAATAGGGATGCTGCTGCTCGGCCGCACGCTCGCCCTGCTCCATATCCCGGTATTCGGGCGGGGAGTTGCGCCGTGACTCGGAGTCTTCCGATGGGGCCGCCGGATGATCAGACAACTTGCCTTCCTTCGCGCGGTCTCTGCCGAGAAGCCGACTCAAAGTGCTCCAGAAGCTCATCGTCCCACCCTCACTATCCCCACGGCAAGATCACGATTGTCGAATGTAGGCTCTGCGCGTTCACTGATCTTCAAGAGCGCCCTGTCATACTGACTTTGAAGCTTGTCGATCTTTTTGCGCGTCGCCGCGACGAGGCCGCGATACCGACCTTTTTGGCTTGCGGGAACCGCTTCCAGACGCTGCATGTGACCATCCAGTGTCTCCGAGAGGCGTTCAAGATTCAACTCGAGATACCGCTGCCAGTTTGCTTTCTGAAACGACGCGAGGTCGGAGTTGCGGCGGCGCAGATCATCAGCCCAGTCTCCGAAGGCAGAGTCGGACGGTAGCTTTAGTCGGCCGAACACCCCCTCCTCAACGGCCGCCAGGTCGACTGTCGACGCGCAATCGACCCAGGGTACACCTCCTAGCGCGGCCGACCGAACCAGCAACTCAGCGACTTCGTCCGGCAGTCGTCGCCCATCCACCCGGCAAGCGCTGTAAGAGAGTTGTCGGTGGTTTCTGAGTCCTGAGGCCACCCAACGCTGAACAAAGAAGAGATAGTCTCCCGGCACAAGGTCCTCAGGACCTTCGGCAAGTCGACAAGCAATCGCCGGGTGCATTCCAACGGGGTTGTCCTCCAATTGAGCTCCGATCATCCGCACAACGGGGTGCAGGTGATTGACGACCTCAACCCCGACCGGGCCGCTAGTGACGGCATTGGTAAAAATGCAATCTACCGGCGCTGGGTCAAAGGCATGAAGCCTCGTTACCTGTCCCGACCTGTCACGCTCGAGGAACTGAGATAGGTCGTGCTTTGCCTTGTCGGACAGCTGAACCAGGTAGCGGTTCTGGGCTCCCGGCTGCGCTTCGACGGAGCCGCCCGGGTAGGATACCCTCAGGTAGCGCAGGACGTATCGCTCTAAGTCAGCGGGAGTTAGCCACTGATGATATTCACGAGCGTCGTGGATCTTTTGAAGAACGTAGTCACCCAGACCCAAAAGATGGCTGGCACGCCCCTCCAACTCTTCTTCCTCCCGCTTCCTGTTCTCGAGCGCAGCCGCGGTTTGATCGATCCGGCTCACCTCCTGTTCGGGAGTCAGCTGGCGTGACAAGAGTTCCTGAGTCATTTGCCGAATCTCGTCCCCCAAGACTGCCTCCAGATCTCCCAAGGCAAAGCGGAATATGTCGAGGCGGTTGTACAGCCTTTGCAGTATCCGCTCGTCGATGGTGTCGGCATACGCTAGATTCCATACGCTGATGGAGGAGGCCTCTTGACCAATGCGATCGATGCGCCCAATTCTCTGCTCGACCTTCATCGGATTCCAGGGAAGGTCGTAGTTCACCAACACGCGCGAAAACTGTAGGTCGACGCCCTCGCTGGCCACCTCGGATGCCAGCAGAATCTGAGGTCCGGCCGGATCCGCAAACGACTGAAGCACCGAATCTTTGTCCGCCAGCCCACCGACAAGGACCACGGGCCGGAGGCCATCGTCGCGCATGCGTTCCGCTAGGTAATACAGGGTCGGCTTGAAGTAAGCAAAGAGGACAATCTTCTCCCCGGGGTTCTCCGATAGGTACTGGCGTAGCTGCCCCCGTAGCCGGCGGTATTTCGAATCGCCTTGCTTCAGAGCTTCGAAGTCCGCCGTCCGTCCGACCCGTTCCATCAGGAAGCTGGTGAGAGGCCCGGGTAGTTCACCGTCGAAGAGGTGCTCTTCGTGGTCGGGGGCTTCGAGGGGTCCAAGACTCGCGGCCTTAGGACTAACGGCGGGAGCCTGCCAGCGTCTGATCGCAGCTGGGATTGAACTGGCTACCTGGCGCTGTGGCATCACAACCAAGAGAGCTTCCGCCTCTGGGAATTTTTGGCAGTACTCCGCCACCGCGATTGTCACCTGATCATAGATCTGCCTTTCGAGCAGAGTCATCTCGACCAGTTCGGACACAGGTTCCCGAATCACCCGCCATTCCGTCACGTCTCGCTTTCGAGTCCGTGTCACAACATTGGACAGCAGGTTCGCTTCTGAGACCCGATAGGCCAAGTCGGTGATGCTTGCCGGCTCAAGGCTCTCTTCTTCGGCCGGTGCCTCTTCCAGAAGGAACTGTATCTGCTGATTCCCCTCGAGCAGGGGGTGGTCGAGGGCGACCCGCAAACAGTGGCGGTAGGTAGGCCAGTCGGGTGGTGGCTTTAGCACGGCGTCGCGGGCGGCGACAAGGGGTGCGTTGGCCTTCAGAACCTCGTCGAAAATGACCTGACTGTTGAATGTCGTCTCATCCAACAAGTGCAGCAGTTGAAACAGGTCTGACGACCCTAGATGTACGGGAGTCGCGGATAGGAATACCTTATGCGCCGAAAGGGCCGACAGCGCTCGCCCCAGCCGGTTTGTCGCCGTCTCCCGATTTCTAAGGTAGTGGGCCTCGTCGACGATCAGGAGATCAAACAGCGAAGCTTCGAATTCCAACTCTGACAAGAGGGCGAATAGCTGCTGGGAGGCTCGGCTGTTTGCACTTGGTCGAAGGCCCTGCATCGAAGCAATGACCGCGAAACTCATGGCCGTGTTGTTGCGGGCCTCCTTGAGCAGTTCGATCATCTGGTGGGCGTTCACCACTCTGGCGTCGACGCCGAATCGATGTTTGAGCTCTCTTCTCCACTTCGTCCGAAGAACCGCAGGGCAGACTACAACGAGCCTGCGGGCGTCAACCCGGCTACGCAGCTCGGTCCAGATCAACCCCGCCTCGATGGTCTTGCCAAGGCCAACCTCGTCCGCAATCAGTAGCGAGTTCGAGGGGCTGTCCAGCAGCTTGAGAACCGGCTTGTACTGGAATGCATGGAATTCCGTGTTCGTGGCCTCCATGCTATAGAGCAAGTCCGTCAGCCCACCGGTAATACGGGTGTGTGCCAGTATTCTGTGCAGATCACCAGGTCCTCCAAGTTTGCCTGCGCCGACAAGGTCGAAGGCATCCTCAATCTCAGCAACCGACTCAACCTGGTCTTCGGGATACCAGCCCAGGCCGTCTGGAAAACGAACCTGGACATACCTGATTGGGCCGCCGCGGCGATCCTTTCCTGTGAGGGCGCCTACCCGTCCAGGATCATTGACCAGTCTTACAGGGGATGTGCTCGTCATATCGACTCTGACAACGAGTGTCCACGCTAACGACGATTATTCGTGGGTGCAAGGCGCGCCTAGAATCAGTGTGGGTGTGTGCGATGCAGGTTCACACCCCGCTCGATACCCGCGTCGTTCCACGCCTCGCCGCGTCTGAGCTTCGGGCCCGCACTCTCTGGTAGACTAGCCTGGGGCCTCAGAGAGCTGGTGGATTGAGGAAAACCTTTAGCTCTCCCGTTGGCACCGATTCGAGAAAGGAAGTCACTGACTCGCCCCTCTGCTCAGCCAACCGACTCAATAGCCAACTCTTCCGGCCGCCTTCGGTCGACATGACGCCCTTTTCGAGCGGGTCGAGAGCCGAGACGATGGCGGGCAGATCTGCCCCTGCGGGGAGTCCAAGCAATTGCATCGCCAGTTCACGGCCGGGAAGGTCTGGGTCGTGATTTGCAGCCAAGAGCATGAGTGTCCCGAGATGCTCGGGAAGTCCCTCGCAGCGCCCATAGGCGGCTCCACCGACTGCGAAGCCCGAGAGGAACGCTGCCTCCGATGCCAAGAACCCGGCCAGGGTGCGAGGGTCAGATCCATCGATTGTCCGAACGACGTCCCCCAGGACTTCATTCCATGTCCGAGCTACGATCGACGCTCCTGACCGGCCGGCTTTGACCTGCATCGACCAAGTCGGGACTCCGCCTTCGAAGTAGATCGAAACGTTCCAATCCTCTGCCGGCCGTCCACTACTCATCGCTGCCTCGATCGACACGAGAACCACGGGATGATTGCCCCCGTCGCTCAAACCCGCCAGAAACTGTTGCCCTACTAGGATTCGAACCTAGAACCTCCTGATCCAGAGGAATGCGGTTCAAAACAAATCGTCTCTAACAATATGGGAGAGAATGACTTGTGGAGCATAGGATCGAATAGCGCGAGACCCAAGTCAGAAGCCAAGTCAAGTCGTACCTTGATATCCCAACAGTTCGGACTTGGTGATGTCATCAGTGTACCAAGACAATCGTGATGGACGATGGATCTATCAGATCTATGTCTTTGACCCAAACACAGGACAAAAGGAACGACATCAATACTCTCTCCACCTGAAGACTTCTATTCCACCTACTCGTCGAGAGAAGCAAAAGGTCGAGAACCTCAAAAGGGATCAAGACAAACTGTGGAGAGAGAGAATTCGCAAACGTGGTACCGTAACCACGCGACTCTCAAACAAGGTTGACGAATACCTTGAACTGCGCGACCGAAGAGTCAAGAACATGGAGTTGTCACAAAGGACCGTCGAAGCGGACAGAATGGTGTTGTTCACGTTCCGACGAGAGATGACTGAGAGATTCGGTCGTTTACAGTTGAAGAAGGTGACCGAAGATCACATCCGTGATCACATCACAAAGGGAAGAACGATCGGTTTTACCGACAAGGGTTGTCTGAGTGAACCAAGTCTATCCCTTCATCTCCGTCATCTCAGAACCTTCTTCAATCACTTCAAGGGAAACGGAGAACTGACGTCTAACCCAATCGACGGTATCAAATTCGACTCCCCAAGGAGAAATCTCGATGTCCTTAGGAGAGATACCCCAACAGGATCGGATTGGGATACTCTTTTTGATCACGTCAAGACCAAGGTTCTCCCACAGACAGAAAGACCACCGACCTATCTCATTCACTGTCTAATGAGGACAGGTTGTCGAGTTGGAGAACTCATCGATTTGAAATGGAATCCGACCGAACCCTACGAGACTCTTGATGGAGGTAACAAACCGTCGTACTCGTATTTGACGCCCTCAATGGATAAGATGGTCATCTACTCGAAGAGGGTACTAAGGTCGATTGATGTCAGTCATTTGACGGACGATGTTTTCAAACAACTGAAAACACGATTCCCGCAAAACAAGACCTATGTCTTTGGAAATCCGAATTCGGTTAAAAACAGGAGGATGGACAAGGACAGTGGTCTACCCTACTACCGGTCGAACATCAGAAGACAATTCAAGGTCTTTCTGAAGGAGTGTGGTCTACCACCCTACCCACTTCATTCGTTGAGACGTGGGTTCATTACTCGGCAAGTGGACAACACTCAGAATATTGTTCAGATCGGCGAGTATGTGGGTCATACCAGCACATACATGACTGAACACTACACCCGAACCGACGAGCAACTTCAACGAGTCCTTGTTCAGGGATTCTAGGTCACCGAGATGGTCGACCAGCCTTGATTAATCACGAGGAACGAAACCCGTTCTCCGAAAGGTATTCCTCGTACATCATGCCCATGAGAGTCCGCTTCATTTCTGGATTCCCATCTAGAAGCTTGTAGAAGGTCAGCCGCTCGTTCACGAAGTCGAGCAGCACGGAGTTACTCTCGTCCATGAACTTCTTTCGTTTGTTTATGGGCGAGTTGTCTCCGCGATGCACCTGCTCAATGGCAGGGCTCTGAAAGACCTTGAGCCTGAATTCCTCAAGTGTGACACGATCCTCGTCTTCGAAATCGATCCCATATGCGTCATTGACTCGTTGGACAATCGCTGACAGGAAGTCCTTCTCATCCTCTGATGAGAGCGAACTACCGAGCGAAACGGACTGAAGCGGCGGATCCGGTCCAGAAACCGACAAGGACCCCTCAAACTGCTTTTCCATTCTGAAGAAGTCCAAGTCCACGGACTGAAGCAACGAGTCGATGCCCTCTCTCTGCGCTCGAGGCAGTTTCTTTAGAATTGCCCGCAAGAACACGTAGAGCTTCTCCCAATCAGTCTCAAAGAAGTCCGCGATCTGTGAGACGTACCCGTAAAGACGGACGAAGGAGGAGCAATCCGATCGGAAGCGCTCTCGCTCCTCTTGGTGAGGAAGGTCCCTCCATCTGTCAACCACACGGTCGACTATGGGAAGGAATTGCTCATCTCTCGTGCTCGCATCCAAGAAGATGCGACAGAACTCGTCTCGCTCTCTGGCTGTGAATATGCGGTACCCCTCGATATCGGCTTGCAACGCGTATAGCCGATTGGGGTCGGTTGTCTCCTCGAGGATTGTCTCTCCGAAGTACGGTTCGAAGGACTCGAGTATGTCTGCCGATTCATTGACGAAATCGATAACACACGTGTCATTCTTACTTGGGCTCGTGCGGTTTAGCCGCGACAGTGTCTGCACGCATTGTAGCCCCCGCAGACGCTTGTCGACGTACATCGTGTGTAGCAAAGGTTCGTCAAAGCCCGTTTGAAACTTGTTCGCCACTATCAAGACCCTGTACTCAGGTCTCTTCAGCGCTTCGGGAATAGAGGACACGTCTGGATTCATGCCAGCCTCCGTGTACTCAATTCCATCTACTTGCACAGCGCCACTGAAGCCTACGAGGCATTTGAACGGTAGCCCCGACTCAAGTAGCTGCCGATCCATCTCCTGCTTGTACCTAACGCACATTAGCCTTGAAGAGACGACGACCATCGCTTTGCCCTTCCCAGCAATCTTTTTCCGCGTATGGTGTGCGAAGTGATCGAGGATGATTTGGACTTTCTCGCGGATGCTGTGTTCATGAAGGTCGACCCAACCGACAAGCTCACGCGAGGATGTGCGTTGAGGGAATGTCGGGTCGTCGCGCAGCCTTTTGGACAGTTCGAAGTGCCTCTTGTAGGTCGTGTAGTTGCGAAGCACATCTAGTGTGAAACCCTCAGCGATTGACTGTCGCATTGAGTAGGTGTGGAAAGCACGGGGAAGACCTCTAGAGTCCTTTCGACCAAAGATTTCGAGGGTCTTCGCCTTGGGAGTCCCCGTGAACCCAAAAAAGCTCACGTTGGACTGACGCCCGCGATTCTTCATCTCGGCAAGAATGCGACCATCCAAGTCCCCAACGTCTTGGTCTTCGTCCACCACATCCGTAGATAGGGCCTTATTGAGGTGGCGCCTGTTCTCTCCACTTTGAGAGGAATGGACCTCGTCGACGATCACTGCGAACCGATGCCCCTTAAGTGCCGAGATGGACTGGGAGATGTATGGGTACTTCTGGATAGTCGAGACAACTATCGGCTTGCCCTGCTCCAAGTATTCCTTTAGCTGTTGCGACCCCTTCTCGACACCATACACTACTCCGCCGGTCCGCTCCAGCTGCCTTATCGTCGCCTGTAGTTGACGGTCAAGAACCCTCCTGTCGGTCACCACAATCACTGAGTCGAACAGCCGACCCGTTTCCCGCTCTGAGCGGTGGAGGGAGGTCAGCATGTGCGCCAACCACCCGATCGAGTAAGACTTTCCAGATCCTGTCGTGTGCTGAATCAGGAAGTCAGTTCCGACACCCTCGGCAATCAAGGCTGTCCGAATAGACCGAATGACGTCCAGTTGGTGGTATCTAGGAAATACTAGCTTCTCCTCTATTCGGTCGACAAACCCGCCGCTGGTCTTATCGAAAACCCGCTCCCGCCTTGTTGAGACATGAACGAAGTTCTCGACGATGTCCAGCAGCGACCTTGGAGCTAGGACTTCCTGCCACAGGTAATGTGTTCGTGGACCAAGGGGGTTGACAGGGTTCTCAATTCCCTTGTTAAACGGCAGGAACTGCGTGTCCTCTCCACTCAGCCGAGTCGTCATCGAGACTTGATCTGTGTCGACGCAGAAGTGAACTAGGCAGCGCTTGAACTGGAGAAGCGGCTCACCTTTCGGGTTTCTGTCCAGCCGATACTGACGCTCGGCATCCCTAACCGATTGCCCGCTCAGCTCGTTCTTCAACTCCAAAGTCGCTATAGGCAGACCGTTGACGAATAAGACTACATCTAGGGAGTTCTGAGACCGTGAGGAATAGTGGAGTTGACGAACCAAGGAGAACCGGTTCCGCTCGAAAAGGGCGTGGTGCCGAGGATTCAGTCCACTTTTGGGTTCGAAGTATAGAAGGCTGAAGTGGAGCCCTCGGTGCTTGATATCTCCACGGAGCACCTCGATTAACCCGCGCCTTCCAACCTCATCTGACACCAACCGCGAAAAGCGAGCTTCCGTCTCGGCGCCGTACGTCTCCTTCAGCTTCGCCCACTTCTTCGGCTGCGTTTCCTCGACGAATTGCACAAGCTCCGCCGTAATCAGGCACGTCTGCCGATCGTACGTTGAGTAGTGCAAAGACCGAAAACCTCGGCTCCTTAGGTCACTCTCAATTGCAGACTCGAAGTCTATTTCTTTCATATGCGTATGCCGGCCCCATCCTGCCAGTGGAGTAAGAAGTGGTTCGGCAAGTGCCTCGGTTCTCTTCGAATATGCAAATGCAGAAACATAGTGCGCCACAGCTTGCACTCTTCAGTTCGATGAACGCGCCAGAGACACCGCGCGACGTGGTTCTAGCGCTTGACAACCTGCCAGCGACAGACCGAATAGAGCGCCTACTTAGCGAAGTAGTGGCGCCGACAATCGAGAAGATGAACTCTGTCACGCTGCGCAGGAGTTGTCGTCAGTTTGACGATCAGCTCTTCCCTGTTAACCAACGCAACTTGACGGACGTGCGCACAAGAGTAGGAACGCTCTTGGAGTACGAGTTCGCCTACGCAGCCACGATCGTCCTCGAAGAAGCCGGAGTTGCCGACGTCACCTGTACTCTCGTCGTTGCAAACCGGTATCCGGATCTCGCCTTTCGCAGTGACGACGGGGAGCTCGGCGTTCGAATAGAGGTCAAAACAGTTGAGGTAGTCGCGGAAGAACGCGCTGCGAATTTTGATACGGCGCTCAAGGACATTCGAAAAGGCTGCGATGTGGTGCTCATCATGACTTGGCGCTGGAGCCGAGATGAAGAGGTGCCAAACGCACGCTTTCCAGAAGTAGTAGACTGGTTTGTTTTCGACGCCTATGCTTTGGCCCAATTCCGTGATTGCGCTTGGCTAAACTCTCCACCTGCTTCCGCATCGCATGCGCAAGGGCGGCTACAAGGCCTCGACTACCGAACAGCCATTCACGTTACCGCGACGGGATACAAATACGAAGAAGGCAACCTAGGTAAAGTGTCTCGCTTCCTTACTGGTAAGGACAGCTGGATACCAGAACGGGTGCGTGAAACTGGGGTCGAGGAGACCTACGATCGATTCCTCACGTCTTGCCTAAGCACAGGCGCCGAGTCGCTACTGATGGCTTTTGACGGATTCACTGTCACGCGCCTTTCGGCAGCCGGTCAGCTGCCAGCTACCTTCAAGGCCAGTTCTCCCGAAGTCTCAGCCATTGTGCGGGTCGACAGCCAGTTCAAGAACAATGCCGGACTACGGCGGAATCTGGTTGCAGCAGCAGTAGAGCACAGCTGTGATTACATCATCCTACTCAACCGCTCATACGCGTGGAGAGCTTGGGAGACAGAAGAACTTCGACAGGGCCGGCGACAGTACGTTGATGAGGGCAGAAAACCCCACCAGCTGTTGTCCCTGCTATCGCAGCCTAGTCGGTCCGTAGATTGAATTCCTGACAGCGCCGCCACATGCTTTCGGAGTACGCCTGACCCGACACGTGGCGAATGAATGCCAAGAGCGCTTTCAGGTTAGCGACTCGTCCAATCACATCCTCCTGAATGTCGTAGAGTTCGATGTCGGTGTCGCCCTTGCGGAAATGAAAGAAATGGCCACCCCGTTCGGCATGTCCGACTTCGGACCGCACGCACAGAGAGACTCCTCGCCGCAGCGGAGTTGTAGCGCGAGAAGGCCGTCGAGTACGAAGTCGTTGCCGACCTAACCTGCTTGTCTTGCTTCTGTGTGGGGTACTCCCTCGCCAGCCAAGCAGACCGTTCTTGCGAACAGACGTCCGAGGCCCCTTGCGTCGGGAATAGCGACGCAACCGTGCTGAGGACTTTGGTCGATCAAGTGCCCTGAGATCGTGAAGGGTCACCTCACCGTCCATGATCTTCAGAGGCGGGAACGGTAGTGTGAGCTTGGCCACGAAGTGCGAAAAGACGTGACCGTGAGACTAGCGATTTCGCTAGCCAACGTCCAGTCAGATCTCCTCGCTCGCGGCCTTGAAGACCATCTCGGCTATGAGCTTGCGGCGAAGCGCGCGAACCTCTGCTAACCTGCGTTCCTCATTCGTCCGAATTCGCCCAAGCTCGTCGTCGATCTCGGAGAGGGTATGCGCTACCCTCTCCTGAGTCCCTCGGTCTGGCAAACACACCGGCGTCGACATCACGACTGACGGATCTGTACGCGGCTGCTTGACCCCAGTCGAAAGAGTCGACAGCTGATCGACTGTGTCCGGATGGGAGAGTGTATAGTACAGGTATCTCGGTACAATCTGTTCTGGCCGAATAACCAGCATCTCACCCATTGAATAGCCGTTCCAGTCACAGTACACGACCTTGGCAAGGTAGGTTCGAAGCTTGTTGAAGAGCGTGTCGGAAGTCCTGAAGGGCACACCGCTGCCCGTGTAGGCGCTCTCAAGTGACCTGACTACTCCTGTGCCCGACTCGACATTCTCAGGGCTGATTTTCACAGATCCATTGAGTGCCTCGGCCTTGTCGCGGATTAGACGGGCCACACTCCATAGCGGCACAAACTCGGTTGTCGTGGCTGCACTGCCGGACTGTACCCAAGGGATATGCGCCCTAATTGCGTCCTGCCGAAGCTTGATTCTGTCGCGCGACGATCGAACTAGCGATCGCTCGATCTTATCGATCGCTTGTAGCCTCTCAGCCAGCTCGTCGACTAACTCGCGCTGTCTATTGAGAGGAGGCACCGGAATACGAGAATCGAGGATCGTAGCCGGATCCGTCCGCGGCTGTTTCACACCAGAAGACAAGCTGCTCAGGTGTGAAACGTGACCATCACACAGCATAGTGTAATAGAAGAAGGTGGAATCAACCCTTTCAGGCCGCAAGACGATCATTTCGCCCATTGAGACGCCGTCGCGCGGGGCATGCACAACCTTGCATAGGTAGGTCCGGAGCTTATTGAAGAGTACATCACCGGCCTGAAAGGCCCACCCTTCGCCTTCATACTTTGACGTATCCGATAGCAACCGACCGGTGAAGGGCTCGACATTCTCAGGACTCACAGCGAGGTCGGAAGCCGCTTTGGTCCGCTTGTCTCGAACCAGTCTCGCGACTGACCAAATTGGAACAAGCGAGTCGCTACGTTCGCTGTCGAGTAGCTCGGCCCAAGTATGAATGGTGCTCATGCGTCCGATAGTCCCTTGAGTAGTGATCGAAGAGACGAGACACTGTCGTCGATTTCGTCGCAGAGTTCGTTCAGTGAGCTAGTAATCGCCCCCGACTCGCGCGATTCGTAGTCGGGCGGAAAGTGCTCTCCAAAGTGAACCTGATAGCCGAGTCGCTTCCGGCCACGATCCAGTACCCACCCGTCGCGAAAATGGCTGAATACTTCGCTGTTTAGGTACTCCTCCTCGTCTACCGCCAGCGGAACGGAGATCGAAAACTTGTCTTTGGCGCCCCCCTCCACCGGTCGTGAGACCGTGTACTCAGCGAAGCCGAATCCATCACACGGAACCAGCTTTGAGATCTCGGACTCCTCCTGCGACTCATAGGCCGACTGGATCCGTGAGATGTGATCGCCCTCCAACCGGCGCCGCTTGTTTCCGAGCGATCTCTGCAGAGGCGAAAACAAGCCGGATGCATCGATGAGCTGTACCAACCCTTTCCTCCGGTCCTCCTTCCGAGTTGATATGATCCAGAGGTACGTCGTAATGCCGGTGTTGAAGAAGAGCTGATCTGGCAGGCGCACAACTCCTTCAAGCCAGTCATTCTCGATAATCCACCGCCTGATTTCCGACTCACCACTACTCGGCTTGCCGGATACGAGAGGTGCCTCATTAAAGACGATCCCAATTCGACTTCCACGATCTGGGTCAACCTTCGAGATCATGTGCTGTAGGAAGAGCAGCTGTCCGTCCGACGATCGTGGGGTGCCAGCCGAGAATCGTCCGAGCGAACTTGCTGCTTCCTCCTCCACGAAATCCTTCTCGGACTTCCAACTCACTCCATACGGCGGGTTGGTAATCATGTAATCGAAACGCTCCCCAACAAACCGGTCCTCCGACAGAGATGACCCAAGACGGATATTGTCGGGATCGTCGTCTGTCACCAGCATGTCCGATTTGCAGATTGAGTACGTCTGGGGATTGAGCTCTTGCCCAAGCAATCTGAGCTCCACGTCAGGGTTCACTTCATCGTGAACCCATTCCTTCGAAATTGAGAGCATACCTCCCGTGCCGCAGCATGGATCGTAGACCGATCGCACCAGCCCCTGACTCTCCAGCCGCTCGCGATCCTCGTTAAAGATGAGAGAGACGAGAAGCCGCACTACGTCCCGAGGCGTGTAGTGCTCGCCGCTTGTTTCATTGGACATTTCGGAGAAGCGGCGAAGCAGCTCTTCAAAGATTTGGCCCATCGTGTGGTTTGACACGCGGCTGGGGTGAAGATCTATCTCCGTAAACTTCTCGATGAACAGGAAGAGCCGGTTGTTCTTATGCAGCTTCTGCAGCGGACGGGCCAGCCCAAAGTTCTCTACGATCTCCCGCACATTGTGCGAATAGCCGTCGAGATACTGCTCTAGGTTGATCCGAATGTTGTTGGGGTCGCCCGTTAGCCGCTTCAGGTCATAGCGGGAGCGATTGAAGAACGTGGTCCCAACTTGGTTGAGAATGATCGGGGCCGGATCATCCACTTTCGTGGCCCACTCCTCGAATAGCGAGACCACCTCGTCCTTTTGGGATTCGAGAACACAATCAAGCCTGCGCAGAACGACGAATGGGAGAATTACATCTCCGTATTCGTGTTGCTTAAAAAGGCCGCGCAGGACATCGTCGCACACGTTCCAGATAAACGAGGAAATGGAAGAGAAGTCAGACATATGTGCAGCTATGGTGTACCCAACTAGAGTAAGGCTTTCTGCCATCGGCTTCCACAGCAACTCTAGAGGTCAAAATCCAGTCGGGACATGGCAGCGGGTCTGCCGGCGATTCTTGACAGCCGGTGCCGTTCGATTACGAGAAAAGGGTGGGGGGGACTACCGCCGCTTCCTTGCCTTTTCGTCCCCCCAGACTTGAGTCCTCCTGAACATCATTCTCTTGTAGTTCTGAAGGAGATCAATCAAAACGTCGACCATCTCCAGTCTTTCCTTCAGTGGCTTGCGATCGTTTAGGACCGAGTCCGTAATGGTCTGAATCGTCAGTTTCATCACTTTCATGGTTCTCTCCTTCCGACAGGAAACCAACGTCATGGTGAGGACACGTCAGACCTTTCGAGAATTGACTCGATCACTCACTATGGGCTGACTTCACCCACGTCTGTCAGCTCATCTATTCTGATACACTAAATCGAATACACCACTCTCACGGAGGTAGTCCTTCACATCTGATTTTCGGTAGTAGTTGACCCCTTTCCATTTGACGGGTGTCAGTATCCCCTTCGACTTCAGTCGTGTGATTGTAGAAGGTGATGAACCGAGACATTGAACTGTCTCCTTCGTGGTCATTGTGAGTGGTTCTGATTCAAGAATCTCTGTATTGATGTTTTCGATCATTGGTATCTCGTCGTTAGTGGTTTAGTCCTCCCTTATAAGTAGGTCGTAGTCGGTCACATTCGGTTGTCCGATCCATTTGGACAGGTAGATTGAAACCCCTTCGTTGTCCTTAACAGGTTCATCCCACACGTCAAGACCTTTCAGTTTCAGGAGGGTCTTGGTTGTGGTCGATTGTTTAGGAGAACTCGTCAGAATGTGAGTATGGAAGTTGTTGTGATCGTTGGATCGTTCGGTGACGAAGAAGAGACGATCCAAGGTCTTGTCAGTATCGAAAATCGATTCCGTGATCGTCCTCAGGATTCGTTTTGAGGAGAAGGGACGTTTCCGAATGGTGAGGAACTGATCCCACTTCATTGATCCAATCCAACTACCATATTCTTTGGTGATACTGTTCATTGTAATCATCTGTATATATTAGTTTTAGGTTAAGTGCTGATTGGGTACAGAAATGGTAACGTCATTTCGGTTTTCCCATTTCAGAAGTCGAGTCGTAGACGGTCGTATTGGGTCACCGTCTACCAATAAGTATTAGGGTGAATCTGAAAACGTCAGATTTCGACAGGACATTTTGGTGTTGTCACTGTAACTCCCTGTACCCCAACGACATAAATCTTCACTTTCTTTAGAAAGGACACATTGTCGAGGGTATCAAATCGTCGATTCCAAGTCAGAAACGACGATTTCGTGGTCTGCGGTCTTCAGAATCTTCAGTAAGTCACATATGTGCAACATATTGTAGATTCTGTCGTACCCGATAGCAGGGGTTTCTACAACATTCTTGGGTATAACACCATGTCGAAAAGGAAGACCACAACCTTTCCTCTTGAGTGGGGACAGGTCAAGAAATTGGAAGGTCAACTACTGATGACGTTCATGGAGACAGAACGTCCACAGGATGGTGTTAACCTTCTTCAGATCACTCTTGGTTGTCGTTTTGGTCTTAGGGTATCGGATCTAATGTCTCTCCGTTGGAAGGACGTGGTGAACCTTCACGATGGTGATGACATGGTGGTCCGAGAACGGAAGACCAACAAACTTCGATTGATCAGAATCACCCATAAGGTGAGGACGATCGTCTCGACGGTCTACAATATCCTCGACCCCAACCCTTCCCACTTCATCTTTACATCGAATAAGGGAAAGGGTCTATCTCCGATGAGTGTTCAGAACTTCAATCTGAGACTTCGGACAACCCTTGATCAGTATGGAATCCGAGTCAAGGGAAATCCGTCATCTCATTGTCTGAGAAAGACCTTCGTCGTTCAATCTATTCGACGTGGATTTCAATCGGGTGATCATCTATCACTCGTCAAAGTCTCCCACCTCATCAACCACAGTTCCGTATCTCAGACTGTCAAGTACACCAATTACGAGACAATGGAGATGATGGACTTGTACGAGTTGGATTAGTCTTCGAACCGATCCTTGTAGTCCTCCAAGTCTACAGTAAGTACACCGACTCCCATCAGAATCCACTCTGAGAGAAACACCCTCATTCGGTATTGGAGATCAGAGAAGTGTTCGTCTATGGACTCAAGACTTCTAAGGGTTTGGTGGATGGACAGTAGAAATTCACGGTTACCGTAGACCAATCTCCTCAACCTCTCTTTGGTGAGTTGCTGAACATGACCATGATCCACCACGGTGTGGATTCTTCCCGTTTCATCTTGGTCGATGGTCAACCCCTCCCATAACCATTCGACCACTTCGTCCATCTTGGTGAGTGTCTCGTCTGTGGTCTTCAAGAGAGACATCTCTGATACCTTCATCTTGAGATCGTTGTGGTCAAGTCTCAAGAGTGGGGACTCCGTTTCGTGGAGGTAGGTATTGATCATCAGTCCCATAGGATCACCTCCGTCCGATTTGAACCTTTGTGTAGGGGTTCCACCCTCTCATTCCGAGTTGTCGTTGTGTCCGTTACGGTGGACTGACCGTTGGTTGATTCAATCATCTTTAGAACCTCTATTTGTGATTATGCTAACGTTCGTTGGGTATAACCAAATACTGTCTTATCATCCCATTGAACACACTTTTATACGCAAAAAGGTTGACATTGTTGCAATTTATGGGTATGTGTACAGATTCTCGGGTATAACATTTTGAGATACCAAAGGGTGTCTACAGAATCATGAGTGATGACGTATCCGAACTGAGGGAAAAACTCCTCCGTTGGAAAAGGGAGAACGAAGAGAAGAGGATTGGAAAGGGTGTCGATCTACCGATCCCCTTCGAAGAATGGAGTACCGACTTTCGTCAATCCTTTGGTCGTGAGAGAACTCTTGTCAGAATGATTGACAAGAGGATTGCAGAACTTGAACCACTCGTTTCAGAACTGAGTGAGGTTCAAGATTTCAATCGGACGATTAGAGAGACTCTTGGGTACCGACCAAAAACCGCGGTCACGTTCAAACGTGTTCGGGACTACCTCTACACCTACGTGCGATTCACTTTGGGAAGGGTGAAACGTGGTGAACGAAAAGGAGAGATAGAAAGGGGTCGTTCGTTCAGACGAGAAAAGATGGTTCCAACAGATGTGGAACACCGTCTACGACGAAAAACAGGATTCAAGAAGGACCAACGTGGAATTTGGGTCGATGGAGATCTTGAATCCTACAAACGTGAATGTGTGGATTGGGGAATGGATTGGTGGAAGACCGAAGGGTTCGACAAACACTTCCAATCCATCAAGTTGGATCTACTTGATCATTGAGATTCGACGAGCGAAGAACTTCGGCTACGAGATCCTTCGTTGACCACTCACACAACCACACTCCGACAATCAGTCCTACGTGTTTTAGGACTTGAGTAAACCGTTTCATCCGTTGACCTCACAAGGGTTTTCCCATTAGAGGACTACAAAACGAATGATGTAACGGAATCGACCCCACTTAGTGGATTGTGTCCATGTACCGTTGGACTTCTGACTTGAGGTCGGTACGTGTGGGAACGTCCAATTTGAACGAGAACCAAAAACCTCGTTTTTCCTCCTTAGTCCCCCACCCTTGTGGGATTTTGATCGTCACCGAGTCCTTATACCGTCCATACACACGGTAGTCGGTGTTTTCGACGACGTGGTCGAGGAAGTCCATGATCAACTCGACCGCCTCTTTCTTCTGATTCTTATCCACCATAATAGATACCTCCTATCTGATTGGTAAATGGCCATTTGGGTATAACATTGGAGTCACTCAATTGGCCCAATAACTGCTATTTTATACGCAACTTGGGGGTTTTTGTTACAGACACATGGGATGCGAAGGTCTTTCTTGGGTATAACGCTTGGGTGTAGAAAAGGGGGGGCGTCGATCCCCCCCCCCAAGTCAGACCCAAGTCATAAAAAAGGGGGACAGAAGAAAGGGTAGATCCCCTAACTCCTTGTCCCCCATGTTGCCCTACAAGGATTCGAACCTTGAACCTCCTGATCCAGAGTCAGGCGCTCTGCCAATTGAGCTATAGGGCAAATGATCTCGCGCGTAGCAAGATAGCGTCCCCAAATGTCGATGGGACAACCGCAGTTCCGGGCCTACGGCTTTTTCAGCAGACACACACAAACCCAGCCTGTGGTACGTCAACCATCGAATGACCATTTCTACGAGCGGCGCGGGCGCCGCGAAACCGGCTGCCCATCGGCACACGAAATGACCATCAAGTCATCATTCGTCAATAAGAACAGGGCGATTTGCTCCCACTTTCGCGCGAGGGCCAGGGCCTGCTCCTCTCCCAATCCGCACAACGCCACGCTTTCCTCACTCAAGAGGCCATCCTGAGAACTTCCGACCACGGGCCAGTAGGTCCATCCGTGGTCCGCTACTTCGCGTAGCATTGTCGCCTGACGGTCTTCGTTTTCCATGGCGGAGAGCGGCACGCCGTTAGGATTGTGAGCTGTGACCCCATAGATGGGGTCTCCGGGAAGCTCTTCAACGGCCCCGTGGCCTGTCCAACGCACTCCAAAAGAGTCTGTGATGATGGTCTGTTGATAGGCCTTCCAGCGGCGATCCTCCGCCTCCGCGGGAAATACCAGCCGCAGTTCCTGAATCAGCGCGCCCTCTCGACTTCCCTCGACGCTGGCCAAGGCGTCTACGCGTCGCACATACGCTTCGGCAGGTTCGTCCTGACCGTCTGGGGATACAACAAGCCAAATTGTGTTCATCGCTCAATCGCTTGGATAGTCATAGTTCGCCTGCCGGGCTCCCCCACAGGTACAGCCCCGGCACATGCTCAACCGCGGAAGCATCCTCCACCGCCGTTTCCGACAGATTCAGGTACTCCAAATACTCCAACCCCGCCAACGCAGACACATCCACCACCCCGGTTTTCTGCAGCCAAATCTTCTCCAGGTGCCGCATCCCCGCAAGCGCGGACACATCCGTCACATCACTCCGCGCCATATCCAGCCACACCACCTGATCCGCCAGCCCAAGCAGCGCACGCCCCCCATCGCCCAGACAGGCCTCTGCCGTATCACACCGCACCTGCAGAAACGGCTCCCCCTCCGCCACCGGCTGCACCCGCGCGCCGCGTGAGGTCAGCGCGTAGATCATCTCCTCCATCGCCGGCTCCACGTCCAGCGCCCAGACACCCGTCCGCACCGCCCCGAGACCGGCCGCCTCCAGAATCTGCTGCACGTCCGGCGGCAACCCCGCCTCCGCCAGCGTGCGCTCAAACGACGCTCCGTCCGCCACCCACCACGCCAGCAACCTCGCGTGCGATGGGCTCAGCACCGGCCCGTCACGCGGCGGCATGACCTTCTCCTCCCCGGGCGGCAGCAGCGTGCGCTGAATCAGCGGACTCGCCTCGGGTCGCCCGGCCAGCACCACAGCCCCGTCTCCGCCACCGGCCTCAATCCCGTCGCGGGAACGCAGGTCGAGATTGCCGCGCATCCGCCCAGCGCCGTGGCAGGATGTGCAGGACGCCTCGAGAATCGGCTGCACCACGCCACTAAACACCGTGGTCGTATCGGGATCACCCAGCCGCAGCCCGGGCGCCGGAGAACCCAGCACAGGCCGCAAGGCCGCAGGCGCATGCTCACTCAGAAAGTCCGGCCCGTGTGTCAGCGATCCGCCCTCATGCCCGACCACCACCAGCAGCGGTAACACCACCAAAGAGGCCAGGCGCGGCAACAGCGGCATCGCCACCGCAAACACGGTAAGCCCCACCGCTCCGAACTTGTGCCACCGCAGCGTCTCTGCTTCATACCCGCCGGCCTGCGCCATACTCAGCCCGGCCGCCAGCGCCACGACCCCGATCCACGCCCCCAGCAGATACAACCGCTGCGCCCAGGCTTGCTCCGGTCCGACAAACTCCGCCAGCACCGCCACCACCAGCACGCCGATCGGCAGGTGGACCAGCGCCGGATGAAACCGCCCGAAGAACCGCGCCGCATCAGACGGCGAGTCCGCCGGATCCAACCCCAGCAGCAACGCCACGACGGCCACCAGAACAGCCGCCAGATGGAATCTCAGAACGCGCACAGACATGACGTCGCCAGAATCGTCTGCCCCGACGGCTTGGGTCAAGTAGATTGAAGACCGCATCGCCCGGAGCTGCCATGAATCGCCGCGCTTTCGTCAGGACCGCCGCCACGGGAATCGCCGCGTTGCCGGCGCTGCCCACCATCATCTCGAAGCGTGCGCTGTCGGGCATCATCATTGGCCACGGCGACTACCGCTACGAGGTGGACCTCGAGTGGGGGAACCTGGACCCGATGGCGCACCCGGTGAAGAACTGCCATGAGATGGTGCAGGACGCGGCGGGTCGCCTCATTATGATCACGGATGAGACGCGCAACAACGTGCTGATCTACGATCGCTCGGGCCGGCTCCTGGACTCCTGGGGCACTGAGTACCCATACGGCCACGGGCTGACGCTCTCCGGGGACACCCTTTGGATCTGCGACAACGGCTTCGACGGCAACCCGCGCGTGGTCCAGACCACGCTGGACGGGCGCGTGCTGCAACAACTCCCCACCCCACAGGAAGTCGGCGCCTACGAGACAGACCAGAACTACCGACCAACAGAGACCGCAGTCGCCCCCAACGGCGACATCTACGTGGCCGACGGCTACGGCTCTCAGTTCGTCCTGCAGTTCTCCCCCACAGGAGACTTCATCCGCAAGTTCGGCGGCAGCGGCAACGAAGACGCCCAGTTCTCGACGGTGCACGGAGTCGCCATCGACACCAGGGGCGGGGCCGAGCCAACACTGATTTGCACATCGCGCGGACACAACGCGTTCAAGCGCTTCACCCTCGACGGGGAGTACCTGGAGACCGTCTTCCTGCCCGGCGCCTACGTGTGCCGACCGGTAATGCATGGCGACATGCTCTTCAGCGGCGTGTGCTGGTCGCGGCTGCGCTACCTCAACCAGACGCCCAACTCGGGCTTCGTCACGATCCTCGACAGGGACAACCGCGTGGTGTCCAACCCGGGCGGCACCGCGCCGGAATACCGGGACGGCGAACTCCAGCTGATGGTGCAGCAGGAGGACCTCTTCCGCCACTGTCACGACGTGTGCGTGGACGCGGATAAAAACCTGTACGTGTGCCAGTGGAACGCCGAGCAGACGTACCCGATCAGGCTGGTGCGGGTCTAGTCGTTTCCGACCGGACCGTCTACCGATACGCGCCGCGGCACGGCGTCGCGCACGTGGTTGTCCAGCCAGTTCGAGGTCTCCCACAGCATGTGCATCACCGACTCGCGGGCGCGATAACCGTGGCTCTCATGCGGCAGCATCACCAGGCGCGCGGTGCCGCCGAGGCCCTTGAGCGCGTGGTAGAATCGCTCGCTCTGCACGGGGAAGGTGCCGGAGTTGTTGTCGGCCATGCCGTGGATCAGCAGGATGGGCTCGTCGACATGGTCCGCATTCATGAAGGGCGACATGGCGAAGTACGTCTCAGGCGCTTCCCAGAAGGTCCTCGGCTCAGCCTGGAATCCGAACGGCGTCAGTGACCGGTTGTAGGCGCCGCTTCGGGCGATGCCGGCGCGGAAGAGATCCGAATGCGCCAGCAGGTTCGCCGTCATGAACGCACCGTAGGAATGGCCGGCGATGGCCACGCGGTCCCGGTCCACGACACCGCGGGAAACGCCCGCATCGATGGCCGCCTCGGCGTTCATGACCAGTTGCTCGACAAACGAGTCGTTCGGCTGGGCGTCACCCTCGCCGATCACCGGCATCGCCGCGTTGTTGATGACGGCATAGCCCCGCGTCACAAACGGCACTGCGCCGCTGGCGGACACGCTCGTGAACCGGAACGGCGATCCGGTGGTCTGGCTGGCCGCGGCGGCCGACTTGAACTCGCGCGGGTAGGCCCAGACCAGCGCCGGAAGCGGACCATCCCGGTCGCGCTCGTAGCCCGGCGGCAGGTAGAGCGTCGCCGACAGCTTCACGCCGTCCTTGCGCTCGTATGTGATCAGCTCCTTGTGCACGTCCTTCAGATCCGGGTACGGATGCGGGAAGTCGGTGACGGCGGTTGTCTCCCCACTGCCAAGCTCCACCAGCGCGTAGTTCGGCGGGTCGTCGACCGCCTCTGTGCGAATCAGCAGGTGCCCATCGCCCACCAGGCCGATGGGTGATTCATACCGGGGATCCCGGGATCGAAAGACCTCCTCCACGGAGCCGTCCGACAGGTTGCGGAGCTGTACGAAGGGACGCTGCCCATCGGCCGATGCGCCCGCGCCGGTGAAGTACACGGCGTCTCCTCGGGTAGCCAGCACGTAGCCCATCTCGCCCTCATGGAACATCGGGGAGCCGGGATCTGCGTAGCGGTCCTCGTAGGACACGTCCATGACCAGGGTCTGATCACCGTTGTCATCGACCCGATACATGCGGCGCGCACGGTTCTGCACCCAGCGCTCCTGCACCAGGAAGTAGCCCTCATCGCTCCAGAAAGCGCCGGCGTAGCGGTACTTCAGGGTGGCGATGCGGGCAGGATCGCCGTCGAACGGCGCGGCGAGGTGGAACATGGCATCGCGCTCTTCGGCCTCGACCTTGCCGTCGCCGCCGTCAATGGCCTCGACCCAGGCGAGCGTGGCGGGCTGGTCCTGTCGCCATGCCTCGGAGCGCACGCCGAGGTAGGTGGAGCCGAAGCCCGTGGGGATGTTCTCGATGGCGGGTTGGTCGGCCAGGCGGAAAACGAGGCTGCCGTCTGTGGCAGCGATGACATCCGAGTAGCTCGGGAAGCGGCTGGCTGGCACCAGGTACGAGTACGGCCGATGCACCGTGCTCACCAGGAGATACCGTCCGTCGGGCGATGGGGTGAAGCCCATGTAGATGTTGGGATCTCCCAGCGGCGTGACCATGCCGTTCAGGCCCACCCGAGCGAGCTGCGAGGTGGCGAAATGCTCGAATACGTCCTCGTCATGCGGCGAAGCCAGCAAATCCTGATACGTACGGGCGGCGGCAGCCTGCCCATCGGTCTGCTGTACCACCGGGGTGGTGGGCACGTCCGGTGCGGCCGGGGCGTCACCGGCGCCATCCGGCACCAGCAGGGCGTAGAGGGATTCCCCGTCCGGCGCCCACCGGTAGGGCCATCCGCGCACGGCGTTGACGTCGGTGGTGATGAGGCGACGGGCGCTGCCCGATTCCGCATCGGCCACCCAGAGCTCGATGCCGTCCAGGCGTGTCACTGCAAACGCCAGGTGCCGACTGTCCGGCGACCAGTTCGCGTACGAGATGCGCACGTCATCGGGCAGGCCGGTCACTCGCTGCGCGTTCCCGGGGGCGACCTCTTTGAAGCTGATGCCCGTCGTGTAGGTGGTCCGGCTGGGACCAAACGTGCGCGGATTGATGCGCAGACCGCCGAGCCGCAATTCGGGCTGGGCGAGGTCCTCGATCGTCGGCCGTGCCTGCCGATCCAGGATCGCCATCATCGCGTTGTCGGGGCTGATGCTGACCTGCGGGGCAGAGGGCGCATCGACCAGGCGCGCCAGCTCATCCGGCGGGGTCTGGTACTGGGCGGTGGCGGTGGCAACCAGAAAGAGGCTGCAGACGAGAAGGCGGAGTCGCAACATGGCGTCAGGGGATTGGCGGGAGCCCAACATATCCGGGGGCGCGGAATCCGGCAACCCGGCGGCGATCACAGAAGCAGATCCCAGTTTGGCACGATGTACAGCTCCCGCTCGCGCCAGTCGCCTTGATCGGTCTTGAACTCGCCGCGCACGTAGGCCATGGGGTAGGCGCCGCCGGACTTGGTCACGAGCTCCGTCTTGCGCATGCTCACGCTGCCGTCTTGGCCGACATCGAACGAGGCCCCATCTTCGGCCCACGCGTAGCCGGTCAACGGGATTTCGCTGACCAGGGGCGACGGCAGGTGCAAATCAATGATCTGCCAGGTCTTGCCCCGTTTGGTAAGCCGCTCCCCGCGGTACCTGGCCTTGCGCACCGTGATAGGTTTGACCACGCCTCCGCGGCTGGCCGGCTTGGGGCCAAACTTTCGGAACAGCCGCGTGTGGTCGGTCTGGATGCCGCGCTCCTGCAGGAATTCTGCCACCTGGCGCCAGCTGTATCCCTTGGTGCGGAGCGTTTCGACGACTTCGGCCAGGTCGTCGAGGCGATTTTGTTGCGGTGCCTCCCGGGCGGCTGCGAGAAGTTGCTCTGTGTTCATCGGTCCCTGTGGTTGCTACCACAAGATGCACCGGTACGCAACAATATGCAACAATCGTCTACGCCAACAGCCCCTTCACCACCTCCCCATGCACATCGGTCAGCCTGAATCGCCGCCCTTGGTGCAGATACGTCAGCCGCTCGTGATCGAACCCGAGCAGGTGCAGCATCGTGGCCTGGAAATCATGCACGTGCACGGGATCGCTGGCCACGTTGTAGCCAAAATCATCCGTGCTGCCGTACACCGTGCCGGCCGCCACACCGGCGCCGGCCATCCAGATGGAGAAGCATCGCGGGTGGTGGTCACGCCCGTAGTTGTCTGGCCGCAGCTTGCCCTGTGAGTAGCTGGTGCGGCCGAACTCGCCGCCCCAAATCACGAGCGTGTCGTCGAGCAGGCCGCGTCGCTTGAGATCCTTCACCAGCGCGGCAGACGGCTGGTCCGTGTCGTCCGCCATGAGCTTGATGTCGTTCGGCAGGTTGCCGTGCTGGTCCCAGCCCTGGTGGTAGAGCTGGATGAAGCGCACGTCGCGCTCCGCCAGACGACGCGCCAGCAGGCAATTCGCAGCAAAGGTGCCGGGGGTGCGTGCGCGCTCGCCGTAGAGCTCAAAGACCTCGTCGGGCTCACCGGACAGATCCATGGCCCCCGGCACGGACGCCTGCATGCGGTAGGCCATTTCATACTGGGCGATGCGCGTATCGAGCTCCTGATCCATCACGCGGGCATGCTCGGCCAGGTGCATCTCACGCAGCGCGTCCAGCATCTTGCGGCGCATGGTGCGGTCCATGCCGTCGGGGTCGTTCAGGTACAGCACGGGGTCGGCGCCGCTCCGGAACTGCACGCCCTGATGCTGGGACGCCAGAAAGCCGTTGCCCCAGAGCCGGGAGTAGAGCGGCTGGTCCCCGTCGCGCGTGCGGGAAAGCAGCACGCAGAACGCCGGCAGATCCTTGTTTTCGGAGCCCAGGCCGTAGCTGATCCAGGAGCCGATCGACGGCCGGCCGGTCTGCTGGCTGCCCGTCTGGAAAAACGTGATCGCCGGGTCGTGGTTGATGGCCTCGGTGTGCATGGAGCGCACCACACAGAGCTCATCGGCAATGCTCATGGTGTGCGGCATGAGCTCCGAGAACCAGCCGCCGGTGCGCGGATCCTGCACGAAGTCGTAGTGCGACCCGGCCATCGGCAGCGAACTCTGGTGGGCCGACATGCCGGTCAGGCGCTGGCCGCGGCGCACGGAGTCCGGTAGCTCCTGCCCGTTGAGTTCGCGCAGGCGGGGCTTGTAGTCGAAGAGCTCGAGGTGCGAGGGGCCGCCGGACTGGAAGAGGTAGATGACGCGGCGGGCTTTGGGCACGAAGTGCGGGCCGAGCGGGTCTGCCATCCGCGGCGAGGCGCTGACGGTTGTTGGCAGGCCCAAGAGCTTCGCCAACGCCATCGCCCCGACACCCATGCTGGCGCGCGACAGGAAGTGCCGCCGCGTCGACAGAAACTTCAGGTCCTCGAGCGGATGGTCACAGTCACACTTCATCGCAAGGTGGTCGCCCCGTCGAAGTTCATGATGGTGGACGCCACCACGGCCCAGGTGGCAGCTTCTGAAGGCCTCAGCGAGCGGTCGCGGGGGTACTCCCCGACCTCGAGGAGCGCCCGGGCGTCACGGGGACTCCGGGCGTAGGCGGCAGCCTGCTCGGTGGCCAGGGTCAGGAGCGCGTCCTGCTCCTCCGTACTCGGCGGCCGTCCGGTGAGAGCCAGGAATCCATGGCGCACTCGGGCGATGGGCTCATCGTATTCCCGAACCAGCTTCTCACCCAGCACCCGTGCGGCCTCGACAAACTGCGGGTCATTCATCAGCACCAGTGCCTGCAGCGGCGTGCTGGTGGACTGGCGCTGCACCGTGCAGAGGTTGCGCTCGGTGGCGTCGAAGGTGAGCATCATCGGCGGCGGCACGGTGCGCTTCCAGATGGTGTACAGGCTGCGGCGGTACAACTTCTCCCCGGAGTCGGCCTCGTAGCGCACGGCGTTGCGGGTTGCGAGCTGCGCCCAGAGACCTTCGGGCTGGTAGGGCCTGACCGGCGGGCCTCCGATGTCCCGGACCAGCAGGCCGGAGGCGGCAAGCGCTTGGTCCCGCATCATCTCGGCGGACAGGCGGCGCACCGGCGCGCGGGCCAGCCAGGTGTTGTCGGAGTCTTCAGCGGTGTCGCCTAAGGACGACTGCGCGAACGTCTCGCTGAGCAGCATCAGCCGCAGCATGTGCTGGATGTCCCAGCCGGACTCCTGGAATTCCACGGCCAGCCAGTCGAGCAGCTCAGGGTGGGATGGAAGGGCGCCCTGGCTGCCGAAGTTGTCGCTGGTGCTGACGAGGCCGATGCCAAAGACCTGCTGCCAGAGGCGGTTCACGGCGACGCGGGCGGTGAGCGGATGGTCAGGCTGGAACAGCCACTCGGCGAGGCCGAGGCGGTTGCGCGGGGCGTCATCGGGGTAAGGCACGAGCGGCGTGGCGTGCTCGACACGTTGGCGCGGCTCGTCATACGCGCCGCGGTTCAGCAGGTGGGTCTGCCGGGGCGCGTTGCGCTCACGCATGACCATCGTGCTCGGCGTGTGGGTCAGGAGCCGGTTTTTGCGGGCCCGGAGGGCGGTGAGGCGTGCGTGGAGTTCGGGGTAATCCTCGCCGTAGACCGTTACAAAAAACGCGCGAGCCTCCTCTGCACTTGGGGGGTGGCCCGAAATTTCTCCCGCCGTCAGCGCCCTATCCCACACCCTGAACTCATCCAGCGCCGCCTCCTTCAACATCGGCTGATTCGTCTCCGTGAATCCCAGCCTGAGGTTGCCCGGATCGCCCCAATTCGTCGAGTCCTGCGTGAACGGATCCACCGTGTAGGCGATGCTCTGCTCCAGCCGATCCACCAGCACGTCGGTCTCCATCAGCAGGCCGTTGCGATAGAGCCGGAGCCCATCGGCCGTGCCCGATCCGTCCCAGGTCATGGTGATGCGCTCCCAATCCCCCGTGCCCACCGTGTCCCGAGACACCACCTCCAGCCCGTTGTCCGGCGCCACGTGGAACAGCCCCGCCCGCAGCCGACCGTCCGGATCGATGTACATCATGTACCCGCGGTTGCCGTTCATCAGGCCCCCGCTCTTGCCCATGAGTGGGCCAATGGCGTTGTGGGACAACCGCTTGACCTGCACCTCGATCGAAAACGGGTCCTGCCAGTCGAACCGGAAGCGCTGATTGCCCGTGTCGAGCCAACCGTCGCCGCGCAGAACCAGCGCGCTATCCACGACGCCGGCGACCACGTGCGGCAGCTTGTCCGTGTCGCCCCAGAAGTAGGCCGTTTCGTCTGAGGCCCGGTCCTCCAACCGGTAGATGTCGTCCACGAGCTCAAACCCGTCCAGCGGGAAGTGCCCGATCAATCCGACCGGCTCCAGCCGACCCGGAGCGTCCCACCGAGAAAAGCCCAAATCCCACCGCGCATGCGACGGATCCACCAGCCCCTCCAACTCCGCGATCTCCTCCCGCAAGCCAGCCAGCTCCGCCTCCGTCAGCGAGTCCGTCAGCACCACCGTCGGCGACGCCTCCCCCGCATACGGAATGTTGCCGACCTCGTTGACGCTGTTAAAGAACGCGAACAGCCCGAAGTACTCCTCCTGCGACATGGGGTCGTACTTGTGGTCGTGACACCGCGCGCACTCCGCCGTCAGCCCCAGAAACGCCTTGCCAAACGTGTTCGTGCGGTCCGCCACATAATCCACGCGGTACTCCTCCAGCACGATGCCGCCTTCCTGGCTCTGCAGGTGGTTCCGGTTGAAGCCCGTCGCCAGAAGCTGCTCACGTGTGGGCTCCGGCAACAGGTCTCCCGCCAGCTGCCACGTCACGAACTGGTCATACGGCATGTTGCGGTTGAACGCCGAGATGACCCAGTCCCGCCACGGCCACATGTTACGCCAGCCGTCATCCTGGTATCCGTGACTGTCCGCGTAGCGCGCCAGATCCAGCCAGTCCACAGCCATGCGCTCGCCGTACGCCGGGCTGGCGAAGAGCGCATCGACCACCTCTTCCCGGGTCTCTTCACCGGCCATGAAGGACTCCACGGCCGATGGACTTGGCGGCAGTCCGGTCAGGACAAAGTGCACCCGGCGCAGCCACGTTTCCGGGGCGGCGGGCGGGGCGGGCTCCAGGCCCCGCTGCTCCTGCGCGGCGCGCAGAAAACGGTCGATGGGCTGCGCAGGCCACTCCGAGCCCGCCGATAGACCGGCGGCCCGGGCAGGCACCGGGACGACTGGACGGACCGGGGTTTCATGCGCCCAGTGATCCGCGTACGGCGCACCCTGATCCACCCATCTGAGCAGCACCGCCTTGTCCCGCGCAGACAGCGTCAGGTTGGACTCCGGTGGCGGCATGCGCACCTCCGGATCCTCGGCCAGAATGCGCCGGGCGATGTGCTTCCTGCTCGCCCGGATCCCACGAGGCGTGTCGAACCGGATGTCCTCCACCCGGGTGTTTGCATCCGGGCCGTGGCACTTGAAGCACCGGTCCGACAGCACCGGCTTGACGTGGAAGTTGAAGTCCACGCGCTCTGGCAGCAGAGCGATCTCCCGCGACACGTCCTCCGGCACCGGCGCCGCGCAGGCGACCAGGAGCAAGAGAACGATGGGGGCTGCGCGCTTCATTCCGCAATCAAACTCACGGGGTGTGGGCGGGTCAAGCGTTACACACTTCAGGCCTGAGGCCTCTGAATGGGTATGGAACTCAAGCTAACTGAGTAGGTAACCAAAATGGTTTCACTTCGGCACCATTCGGCCATGCCCAACCTGACCATCAAGCAGATCCCGGAGGAACTGCTCCAGGCACTGCGAGAGCGTGCGGAGATCACTGGCCGCAGCATGAACAGGGAGGTCATCGCCTGCCTGCAAAGTGCTGTGATGCCTGCCAAACAGACGGCACAGGAGATCATCGCCGAACGAAAGGCGCTCTGGCAGGACCTTGGCATGGAGGGACTGCCACCCTATCACCCGTCCATGAAACGGGAGGGACAGAAGTGATTGTTGTCGACACGGATGTGCTCTGCTACGCCTATCTGAGGCTGGACCCCGAGCGCTCCGAGTTGGCCGACAGGGTCACGGAGAAGGACGACGAGTGGGCCATGCCGACCGTCTGGCCGCACGAGTTCTGGAACGTGCTCGCATCCTACGTACGCTTCCACGGCATGCCGGTGAGGACAGCCCGCCGCCTGGCTGCCGCCGTCAGTGACCGCTTTCGGGTCAGGACGATTCCTGTGCCGGCCCGTGAGGTGCTCAACGCCGTAGCGGAAGGCAACCGGACCGCCTACGACGCGCAGTACATCGCACTGGCCCGGCGACTCGGCATCACGCTCGTCACCGGTGACCGCAAGCTGGCCCAGGCTTTCCCTGACTGCGCGGTGACCATGGAGGCGTTCACCTCCTGACACTGGCCGGGCCGATCATTGCGGCACGCGCCCACAAGTCCCGCTGCCTGAAAAACGCCGGGAACCCTGTACCATACTACGCGCCGTTTGCGTGCCCTCCCCGGGCCTTGGAGCGCCACAAGGGTGTGAGCGGCGGAGGATGGCCGCTCACACCCTGGCCGCCCAGCGTTACCTTGGCACCCCCCTTCATCACGCTGCAATGACCCGAAGTCAACTTGCCGCGCGCGCCGGCGTGAATCCTGAAACGGTGCGCTATTACGAGCGACGAGGCCTCATGCCGGAGCCGCCGCGCAGCCACACCTCGTACCGCGTCTACAGCGACGAGCATGTGGCACGGCTGCTCTTCATCAAACGCTCCCAGGACCTTGGTTTTACCCTGAACGAGGCCGCAGTCCTGCTGGAGTTGTATGACTCCGGCGGCAACCCCTGCAACCAGGTACGCGAACAGGCCCTGCAAAAAATCCAGGTCGTGCGGTCTCGCATCGCAGACCTGCAGCGCATAGAGACAGCCCTCTCCAACCTGGCCAGCTGCTGCGCCGCCTCCACCAAGGACGATCCCTGCTCGATCCTCAAGTCCCTGACTGCCCCGGAGGCCTAGACGCGCACGAGCCAGTCCCCGCGCCCGACCCACTTGTAGGTTGTCAGCGCCTCCAGGCCCATAGGCCCACGTGCGTGCAGCTTCTGCGTTGATACGGCCACTTCCGCGCCCAATCCGAACTGCCCACCATCGGTGAATCGGGTACTGGCATTCACGTATACCGCGGCCGAGTCCACTTCGGCAACAAATCGCTCGGCGTTCTCCGCAGACTGCGTGAGAATGCAGTCTGAGTGGCCGGAGCTGTGACAGTCGATGTGGTCCAGAGCGTCCTCCAGCCCCTCAACCACATGCACGCTCAGACTGAGCGACAACCATTCTCGGTCGAAGTCGCCGTCTTTGACCTCCTCGGCCTGGGGCAACCAGTGCGCGGCCGCCGGAGAGGCGTGCAGCGACACGCCGGGCAGGCGCCCGGGTAGCCGCGGCAGAAAATCGTCAGCAATGCCTCGATGCACCAGGACCGTATCCAGCGCATTGCAGACACTGGGCCGCTGCGTCTTGGCATTGTGAATCACCGCGAAGGCCTTGTCCAGGTCAGCCGTCTCATCCACAAAGGCGTGGCAAATGCCGATACCGCCGGTGATCACCGGAATCGTGCCTGCCTCGACACACAACCGGTGCAGCCCAGCACCGCCGCGAGGAATGATCATGTCGACGAAACGGTCCAGTCGCAGCAAGTCCTGCACGTAGGCACGGTCCGTGGAGTCAACGAATTGCACCGCGTCAGCGGAAACGCCTGCGTCCCGCAGCGCCTGACGAATGACGCGTACCAGAGCCCGATTCGTTAGCAACGTCTCCTTGCCGCCCCGCAGGATGGATGCATTGCCGGTGCGCATGCACAACGCCGCGATGTCCACCGTGACGTTGGGGCGGGCCTCGTAGATCACGCCCACCACCCCGAGCGGCACGCGCACGCGGCTGAGGTCGAGGCCACTCTCGAGTTCGCGCCGGTCCATCACCTTCCCGACCGGATCCGGAATATCTGCCACACGATCGACGTCTGCTGCCAACATCTCCAACCTGGGCGCATCAAGCCGCAGGCGATCCATCAGCGCAGCGCCGAGCACGCCCTCTGCCGCCGCACAGTCGGCCTGATTGGCCTCGAGGATTTCCTTACTGGCGGCTCGCAGTCCTTTGGCCATGGCCCGCACCGAGGCAGCCCGCTCATCGCCCGTCAGCCGAGCCAGAACGCGAGACGCCGCGCGGGCCTGCCGACCCATCAACTCCAGATCAACACTCATTCCTGCACCACAAAATCATTCCTGTGTATTGCTACCGGGCCCCGGGAGTAGCCCAGAATCTGCTCGATCTCAGTGGACCGCCGGCCGACCAACTGCATCAGTTCCGCGTGGTCATATTGCACTATGCCTCGTCCGAGCTCGCGGCCACCTTCGGCCCTGACCCGGACCGTGTCACCTCGCGAAAACGCCCCGTCCACGTGAAGGATACCCGCCGGCAATAGGCTGCGCCCGTTCGACAACACGGCATTGGCGGCTCCTGCATCCACCACGATCGACGCCCGCGCCGCCGGCCCCGCCAGAATCCAACGTTTGCGGTGCTCGAGCGGCGTGTTTGTCGGTGCGAATCGGGTGCCCACGGGCTCCCCGGCGGTGGCTCGGATGATCACGTCCGGCGCATGCCCTGATGCCACCACAACCGCCGCCCCGGCGCGGCCGGCGATCTCGGCCGCCAGCACCTTGGTGGCCATGCCGCCGGTACCTACGTCTGAGGCCGCGCCACCAGCCGTGGCCCGGAGCCTGTCGTCCACGCGAGATACATCCGTGATCAGCCGCGCCTCCGGATTGGAACGCGGATCTGCGGTGAACAAGCCGGGCTGATCCGTCAGAAGGATCAGGAGGTCCGCACCGCAAAGCCCGGCCAGAAGTGCGGAGAGTGCGTCGTTGTCGCCGAGCCGGATTTCGGCCGTGGCGACGGCATCATTCTCGTTGGCAATCGGCAGCACGCCGTGCCCCAGCATGGCCTCCAGCGCATCGCGCGCGTTCAGGTAGCGACGACGGTCTTCGACATCGGCGCGGGTGAACAGGAGCTGACCCACCACGACGTCAAAAGGCACAAAGCACGTTTGCCAGGCCTGCATGAGATGGGTTTGTCCGACGGCGGCAAGCATCTGCCGGGACGGTAGCCCTGAGGGTGCCAGGCCTGTGCGCGCGCGTCCAGCGGCGATCGCGCCGGAAGAACACAGCAGCACCTGGTGCCCATCGGCCATCAAGCGGGCGCATTGCCCGGCGAGCTCCGCCATATGTGCCGTGTCCAGGGACAGCCCGCCTCCGGTGAGCACGCTCGTACCGATTTTGACTACAATTCGGGCCATGCAGCCTGCAACCCCGGCCCGCGCCGCGTGTGCCGCAGAAAGCGCATCCAGGCGGCTATATTCGAGGCATGCCCCCCCGCTTGCTGCCCCTCCTGGTCCTTTGTCTGGTGTGCGTTCGCGCCTCCGGACAGAACCTTCAGGTGCGCACGCTCTCGGTTTCGGAGGGCCTGTCCCAATCCAGTGCGCAGGTCATCTACCAGGACCGCCTGGGCATCGTGTGGATCGGCACGGAAGTCGGCCTGAACCGCTTCGACGGTCACGAAGTGACGCGCTTCAACCATCGACCGGATGAGCCAGGATCGCTGCCGGGGGCATCGGTCGTTGACATCACCGAAGATGAGGCGGGCAGCCTGTGGGTGGCCACAGAGCCCGGCGGGCTTGCGCGCTTTGACCGGGAAGCCCGCACGTTCTCACGAGTCGCCTTGCCGGACATCCTGATCTCGGCGGTCGCACCCGACACTTCAGGAGCACTATGGCTCGGCACTGACAACGGTCTGCTCCGGCTGAACCCGGCGACGGGTGACACCACACGCTACAGCGAAGGGCTGGCGGGCGCGTGGGTCATCGATCTGCGCACGGCCGTTGACGGCAGCCTACTGATCACGAGTGAAGGGGGTGGGCTCACACGCATGGCCGGCGGACTCCGATTTGAAGGGCTCTGGCCGACCGACGGCGACACCACCTACTTGCCCGTGGGCATCGAAGCGGACACCGACCCCTCCGGCGGCATCTGGCTGGGCACGCCGGAAGGGCTCGTGCACCTCGATGCCGCTTCGGAAACCGTGCACCGCACGCCAGGTCTCGAGAACGAGTTCGTGCTTTCGGTGCTGGCGCACTCGGACGGCACGGTCTGGGTGGGCACGGGAGACGGTGGGCTCTACACCATACCTCCCGGCGGCACGGCGGTGCGGGTCGATGAACTGCTCGAGCTTGGAGACGACACCATCTACAGCCTCCTCGAGGATGCCTCCGGCCTGGTCTGGGTGGGAACGAGTTCGGCGGGAGCCAAGCTGCTCACGCCGGTCTCCCGGCGATTTGATGCGCTAGGTAGGGCCATGCAGAACCGGGAGGTATGGAGCCTTCTGGAGACCCGCGGCGGCGAGATCTGGGCCGGTTCCAGCGACACCGGCGTTGACGTACTGACTCCCGCCGGCGAGGTCTTGCGCAAGTATCGCACCCCCGACGAAGATGAGGAAGGCGCAATCCCCTGGGGTCTGGTGCTGGCCATGGCCGAACACCCGGACGGCGCTGTCTGGCTGGGCATGGATGGGGAGGGCTTCGCGCGTTGGGACCCTGACACGGACCAATTCACCCACTACCTCCCGGGCGAAGCGGCAGGGCTCGAAGCGGACATGATCACCGCGATTCACATCGCCCGTGACAGCTCCGTATGGCTGGCCACAGCGGGTTGGGGACTGGCGCGTATGGTGGACGATGAGGTCCGTGAACACCTCATCCACCCGGACTCCCTGCACGGGGCAAACTGGGTATTGTCGATCGCCGAGGATGCGGCCGGTGCGCTGTGGCTGGGCACCGAAGGCGGCGTGGCCCGCTTCGACCCCGAGACGCTTCAGGCGACGGTGAGCGATGACGGCCTGCTCGGCCCCACCGCCTTTTCAGTCTGGCCGGCGGAAGACGGTACCCAGTGGGCCGGTACTCCCCACGGACTCGTACATCTAGCAGGCCCCGACACGCGTGTCTACACTGAAGCGGACGGCCTGCCCAACCACGTGATCTACGCCGTGCGTCCGGACGAAGACGGCCGACTCTGGATGAGCACCAACGCCGGCCTGGCTGTGCTGGATCGGGCCACCGGAGACATCCGGGCCTTTGATCCGGGCGATGGGCTGCCCGGCCACGAGTTCAACCATGGTGCTCACACCACGGCACCCGACGGCTCCCTGCTCTTCGGCGGCATCGAGGGCATCACGCGGGTGAATCCGGAGGTATGGTCCTTCCGCGCCTACGACCCGCCCCTCATGGTCACGACCGTGGACGTGTTTGGAGAGCCCATCGCCCACGACCTGACGGACGGAGCGGCCCTGCGGCTTGCCCATGACCGCAACTATGTGTCGCTGGAATTCGCGGCGCTCGACTTTGTCGCTCCGGAAAACCACCGGTTTGCCTACAGGCTGGAGCCGGATGAAACCGAGTGGACACAGGCCGGCACCCGACGCTACCAGAGCTACAACAACCTGGCCCCGGGAGACTACACGTTCCGGCTGCGCGGCACGAATGGCGATGGGTTGTGGAGCGCCCAGACGCTGGCGCTGGACATCTCCATCGTGCCACCCTTCTGGCAACGCTGGTGGTTCAGGCTCATGGGTGGGCTGGTGCTGCTGGGGCTCGCCGTGCAGGGCGTGCGGGCCTGGACGCGGTATCGCGTGCGCGAGCGGGATGCGCGTATCCTGGTGCAGCAGCGCATCAATCAGCGACTGGAGGAGGAACGCGTGCACATTGCCCGCGAACTGCACGACGGGCCTTTACAGCAACTGCAGCTGTCCGGTTTTGAGCTGCAGGCGCTGCAGGACACCGCGCCCGGCAAGGTGGAGGGCCTGCGCGGTGCCATTGGCGAGGCCATGAATGAGCTACGCGCCATCTGCGGCGAACTCAGACCCCCGGCGCTGGTGCATTTCGGGTTGGGGCCGGCCATTCGCAGCCACGCCGAACGGCTGCTGGAACGGTACGACGACCTCGAAATGGACCTGGACCTGCCCGCCGAGGGTACCATGCTGCCCGAGCGCGCACGCCTCGGCCTGTTTCGCATGTACCAGGAGAGCATGAGCAACGTGATTCGCCATGCCCGGCCGTGCCGGGTGCGGGTGTCCCTGCGCGTCGGCGATGACGGCACGGTGCTCGAAGTGTCGGACAACGGGCCAGGATTCCGCGTGCCTTCGGGTTTTGCCGCACTGGCGGCCGATGGACACTTTGGCCTGCTCGGCGCGCAGGAGCGGGTTGTCGCGCTTGGAGGCTCCATGGAGGTGGATTCGCGACCGGGCAGCGGAACGCGGCTCGTATTCAGGGTGCCGGCATGAGTGCGAAAATCCGGGTCGTGATTGCCGATGACCATCCGCTCATTCGGGCGGGGATTCGCGGCGTTCTGGATGACGCCGCGGATATCGAGGTGGTCGAAGAGGCGGCGGACGGGGAGGCGGCGCTGGAAGCCGCCCGCCGGGTGGAGCCCGACGTACTGCTACTCGACGTGGAAATGCCCCGCATGGAGGGCATCGAGGTCGCGCGGCAACTGGTGGCCGAAGGATCGTCCGTACGCATCCTTGCTCTCAGCGCGCACGATGACGAGCAGTACGTGTTCGGCCTGCTGGAAGCCGGGGCTGCAGGCTATCTGGTCAAGGATGAGGTGCCCGCCACCATCGCCGACGCCGTGCGCGGCGTAGCGCGTGGCGAGGACGGGTGGCTGAGCCGGCGCATCGCCGCGCGGCTGATGAAGCGTCGCACCGCGGGTGGTGGCGGCACGGACGATGCGGTCCTCTCGGATCGCGAGCGCGAGGTGCTCGGGCTGGTTGCTGCCGGGCTGGACAACCAGGAGATCGGCGAGCGTCTGTTCATTGCCGAGAACACGGTCAAGAGCCACTGCTACAGCATCTACGCCAAGATCGGCGTCAAGAATCGCGTGCAGGCCGCGGCGTGGGCGTGGCGGCGAGGGCTGTCGGGGCCGGTGTGAGGGCTACGCGCCGAGCAGAGCGGCGGGCACAACGGCGATACCGTCTGGACGCCGATACGCTGCCGGACCCGTGTTGACGACAACCGCATCCAGCAGATCGTCCCCCAGCTGTTCCTTGAGCCAAGTCAGGTGCTTCACGTCGGAATCGTCCACCGTGCCGCCCAGCTTGACCTCCAGCGCGACAACGCGCTGATCTCTCCGTTCTACGATCAGGTCTATTTCTCTCCTGCCACCCTTGGTGCGCAAGTGCCAGACCCTGGCTTCGGCTTGCTGCGCATAGACCCGCACACTCTGCGTCACGAGACTCTCAAACAAGTGCCCCAGCAGCGTGCCGTCACGCGGAAATTCCACCGCGCCCCCGACGCCAGTTAGCAGGGATTCCTCATCCACCCCGAGTAGCACTGCTGCCAACGCGGGGTCGGCCAGGTGGTGTTTCGGCGGGCGCGTCAACCGTGCGATGGGGTTCCGGCTGGGAAGCCACGCGGGCAGGCTGTCCAGCACCCACATGCGTTCCAGCGCATCTCGATAGGGCTCCAGCGCGGCACGGGTCGGTTTGGTTGACAGACCGGGCGTTGCCGCATCCCGAATGGTCTCGTAGCTGGCCGAAGTTGCCGTGCCAGCAGCATAAGCCGCCAACCACGCCTTGAGGACTTGCGGGCGCCGGACCGAGTAGCCCGCCTCTGGAAAATCGCGATCAACCAGCCGCTGGATGTAGCTGTCCAACTGCGCCCGGAGCGCGCGACCCGAATAGCGTCGGATTGCGGGGAAGCCCGATCGAACGATTTCTTCCGTGTAGTCGCGCAGCTCCAGGTCGCAAGCACCAGAGACTCTGGCTGCCTCACCCCTCAGCAACTCGGACAGGCTCACTGTGCACGATGCCAGGTCGCGCTCCTGAAGGGAATAGGGGCGCATGCGCACGCTCACGATGCGGGCCGCGCCGGAGTGGGTCGGCGGTGTGCTCGGGGATGCAGAGCCGGTCAGCAGAAACCTCCCGGGTGCCGGATTGTCGTCGACGGCCCTGCGCACGGCATCCCAACTTTCCGGGATACGCTGCCACTCGTCGATCAGGATAGGCGGAGTCCCCTCGGTCAGAAGGTCGGGCGATGCGCGCATCACCTCGAACTGGGCCTGCCTGTCCAGCTGGTACGTCGTGGCCGCGCGTCTCGACGCGGTTTCAGTCTTGCCGACTCCTTTCGGGCCTTCCAGTGAAATGGCCGGCAGCTGCGGCAGCAGTTCGTCGAGCTCTTTGTCGACTATGCGTGTTCTATAGGCAGCTGATTCCACGGGATCCGTCTTGATTGGTCCTAAATCGCGCTTTTGGGTACGCGATAAAGCGAATAGAAATCGAGGAAGGGCGATGAAAAATACGGATGGACCACATTGTAATATACAGATGGACCACTTTCAACTATACAGATGGACCACTTTCAACTATACAGATGGACCACCTTCTACTATACAGATGGTCCACCCCGCCTAGCCCGCCCCAACTAAAGTGTGACCCGCATTTCCCACTCCGGTCGCACCCCGTTTCCGCCCTGTGCCTCAGGCGCATTGGAGACCCGCACAGATAGGTTGAGCCATGTTTCAATAGCTCTCCTGGAGTCATGCGTGTCTTACTGCTGCTACTCGCCGCGATTCTGACGGCCCCGGCTGTGTTTGCCCAGGGCGTCGAACGATCCTTTCTCATCAAGCTGACGCCGGAGGCCGATCGGGCCCTGCGCATCAGCACCACCAAGGCCGGGGTACGCACCGGCATCCCCTCCCTGGACAGCCTGCACCGTGAGTTTGGTGCGGCCGAGATGGTGCGCGTCTTCCCGGACGCTGGCCGTCACGAGGCGCGGCACCGGGCATTCGGCCTGCACCGCTGGTACAAGCTGCGTGTCAAGGAGGTCGACGTGTCCGAAGCGCTGCTGGACCGCTACCGGAGCAGCCTGAGCGTGGAGCGTGTGGACCGGGTGCGCAAGCGCTCGATGCGGGGCGGATCCTCTGGAGCGCCGCTGCGCCCGGACGCAACACCGCGGCCCGGCCGCTCGGAGACACCGCTGCGCCGGGGCACCGAGATCCGAGCCACCACCGGAGCCGCTGCGGCCCGCACGCCGGACGACCCGTCCTTTTCGGCACAGTGGCAGTACAACGCCGCCAATGACGCCGACATCGACCTCGTCGAGGCCTGGGACCTGACCACCGGCTCGCCGGATGTCATCGTTGCGGTCCTGGATTCCGGGGCCGACCTGGACCACCCGGATCTTGTCAACAATCTCTGGACCAACCCGGGCGAAATCGCCGGGAACGGCATCGACGACGACAACAACGGCTTCGTGGACGACATCCACGGCTGGGATTTCTCTGACGGCGACAACAGTCCGCAGGATGTGGACGGCCACGGCACCCACACCGCAGGGACCATCGCCGCCTCGACCAACAACGGCGTCGGTGTGGCCGGCGTGGCCGGGGGCTTTGACGGCGGCGGTGCGCGCGTCATGCCGCTGAAGATTTTTGAGAACGCGCTGGATGACCTGATCGCAAATGCGTTCGTCTATGCCGCCGATAACGGCGCTGTCATCGCCTCCAACAGCTGGGGCGGTGGCGACCAGAGCTCCCTCATCGAGGACGCGATCAACTACTTCAACCAGAATGCCGGCGGCCAGGGCCAGCCCATGGTGGGGGGCCTTGTGGTCTTTGCCTCCGGAAACGACGGCTCCAACGACCCTTCCTGGGGCTATCCGGCTTCCTTGCCCAGCGTCATGGGCGTGGCCGCCTCAGACCAGGGGGACCGCATTCCGAACTGGTCCAATTACGGCAGCTACGTCGACATCTCCGCACCCGGCGCGGGCATCCTGAGCACCGTCGTGAACGGGTACGACACCTACGACGGCACCTCCATGGCCTGCCCGCACGTGGCCGGTGTGGCCGCCCTCGTGGCCTCCTATGCACCCGGCATGACGGCCGCACAGGTGCGCTCAATTCTGGAGCAGTCTGCCGACAACATCGACAGTCTGAACCCGTCCAGAGTGGGGCAACTCGGTGCAGGTCGGCTGAACGCCGCGGCAGCCCTGGCGCTCGCCGTGCCCCCGGCCCCGGACCATGAAGCGCCGGGTGCCATTGCCGCGCTCTCCGTGTCGGGTGCCACATCGGGCTCGCTGGCCCTGACGTGGACGGCAACCGGCGACGACGGCTCGACCGGTCGGGCGCATCACTACGACATCCGGTACGCCACGACCCCCATCGGCGATTTCGAAGCAGCCGCCTCCGCAGTGGGACCGACTCCGGCAAACGCAGGCCAGCAGGAAGCCTGGAGCCTGACCGGTCTGCAATCCAGCACCACGTACTACGTGGCCCTGCGCGCCGTGGACGAGGCCGGCAACAAAGGCCCCGTTTCGGCGCAGGTCAGCGGCACCACCGCGGACGGGCCGTCGCTGGTCGCTCAGCCCACCAGTCTCAGCGCCTCGGTCGAGGCCGGTGGGACCACATCGCTCGAACTGAACCTTCAGAACACGGGCTCTGCATCGCTGACCTTCACGGCCGCAGTCGTGCCGCCGTCTACCAACGCGCGCAGGGACGTGCTTCGCCGCGACAAGGAGCACCTGCGACGACAGGTTCGCGCCCTCAGAGACGTGACGCTGCGTTCCGGTGGCTCGGTGCTCGTGTGGGATCCCTCCGGGGTCGGGGCAGACCTTCCGAACGATCTCGCCGCGCTGGGCCATCAGACGGACTACGTCACCTCCCTCGGAGCGGCCGGCGACCTCGGTAGCTACCAGATGGTGCTCGTCACGCTGGGTTCGTTTCCGTACAACCACGTGCTGACACGCGGGCAGGCCAATACGCTGTCGAACTATCTGGACGGCGGCGGAGCGCTCTACATGGAGGGCGGTGATACGTGGGCCTACGACACCCCTCGCTCGGTGCATGACTACTTCGGCGCGGTAGGCGTCGACGACGGCACGAACGACCTGGATCGCATTTCGGGCGTCTCCGGCACCTGGGCCGCCGGGGCCGACTGGACCTACACGACCGACCCGGACCTCGCGGATTTCGTGGACCACCTGGAGCCCGTGAACGGTGGCGAGCCCGTGCTCACGAATACGCCGGGGGGCTACCACGTAGCGGTAGCCCTTGACGCCGGCTCCTATCGCACGCTGGCTGCCTCGTTCGCGGCGGCTCACCTGGGCGATGCGGACCGCGCCGAGTTCCTGTCCGGTGCCGTGAACTTCCTGACCGGTGGTGCCGGCGGACCCGCTCCCGGGCCCTGGATTGCGGTCTCGTCAGAGTCCGGTTCGCTGGCGGCCGGCGCTGCCGCGACGCTGACTGTGTCGATAGATGCCGCGACACTGGCCGAGGGCACCCATCAGGCGGTGATCGCCATCTCGGCCGACGGCGGGGCGCTGCGGGTGGATGTGCCCGTCACCTTGACCGTCACAGGAGGCGGCACGACGCCATCGCCCGATCCCACGCCTGATCCGACGCCCGATCCAGTCCTCCAGTTCGAGGCGACGGACCTGGTGGACCTTGACGGCGATACGCTGGACCTCTGGCCTGACGCGACCGGCAACGGGCACGATGCCGCGCAAGGAAGTGGGGGCCGGCAGCCCTGGGTGCTCACTGGGTGGATTGGCGATGCGCCGGCTGTGGTCTTCGACGGCCACAATGATTACTTGCGGTTGAGCAACCATCAGGACATCAACCTGGGTGGACCGTACGCCGCGAAGACCGTTGCAATGGTGTTCGAGACCGGCCCCGACACGCAGGCTAGGGAGGTCATTTTCGAGGAAGGCGGTGCGTCTCGTGGCCTGGCCGTGTATCAGGATCAGGGGCAGGTTCACCTGTCCGCCTGGAATCTCCCGGCAGACGGCGGCGCCGGAAACTGGGGACCGGTGACGGTTTCCGGCTCGGTGGAGCACTACACGCTCTACACGGTGGTGCTGACGCTGGACGGCGAGAACGGTACGTTATCAGGCCGCCTCAACGGAACCAGTCTCGGTTCGGTGGCGGGTGCCGGACAGCTGTTCGCGCACAGCGGGCGAGTCGGCCTCGGGGCGATGTGGAACGCCACAAGATTCCACGACGGCCCCTCAAGCGGCACCGGTCACTACTTCTCCGGGTCCATCGCCGGCATGCGGTACTTCAATGAAGCGCTAACCGAGTCGCAGGCAGCCGCCGTTGAGGGCGAGTTTCGCGATGACTACTTCGGCGGCCTGTCCTCCCTGACGCGCAAACGGCCGGCGACCGTGGAGCCGGAGGCCCTCCCGGCAGCCTTCACGCTGGACCAGAACTACCCGAACCCGTTCAACCCGACGACCTCCATCGCCTTTACGCTGTCCGAGGGATCGGCCGTGCGGCTGGAGATATTCGACGCGCTGGGTCGCCGTGTGCGCACCCTCTCGAGCGGTCAACTGCCTGCTGGCGCTCACAGCGTGACCTGGGATGCGCGCGACGCCTCCGGGCGACACGTGGCCTCGGGCACCTATCTCTACCGGCTCGAGGTTGGTGGACAGGTACAGACACGCACGATGCTGCTGCTGAAATAGTCCGGGCAGCCGATGGAGCGGGCGGGTAGGCTACGGTCGGCCCGCCCGTTTCCGTTTTTGCGCTTTTCCTGCCCATCGCCCGCGAGACTACCTTCCCCGGGTGCTTACCCCCCAGGAACGAAATCGCTATGCCCGCCACCTGCTCCTGCCGGGAGTCGGCGTCGAGGGGCAGGAGAAACTGAAAGCCGCGTCCGTGCTGATCGTTGGAGCGGGCGGGCTGGGATCCCCACTGGCGCTGTATCTCGCCGCTGCGGGTGTGGGCCGCCTGGGCATCGTGGATTTCGACACGGTGGACGCCACCAACCTGCAGCGGCAAATCCTGCACGGGACTTCCGACATCGGCCGGTCGAAGCTTGATTCGGCTGAGGATCGGCTCCGAGAGATCAATCCGCATGTCGAGATCGTGCGGTTTGACACGCGCTTGCATGCCGGCAATGCGCTGGAGGTGCTGCAGGGCTTCGATGTCGTCGCAGACGGCACCGACAACTTCCCCACCCGCTACCTGGTGAATGACGCCTGCGTGCTGCTCGGCATTCCGAACGTGCACGCCAGCGTATTTCGATTTGAGGGGCAGGTGTCAGTGTTTGGTATGCCGGACGGGCCGTGCTACCGGTGCGTGTATCCCGTGCCGCCGCCGCCCGAGCTGATGCCTTCCTGCGCCGAAGGTGGGGTCCTGGGCGTTCTGCCCGGCACGGTAGGCACCCTGCAGGCCACCGAGGTGCTGAAGCTGCTGCTCGGTATTGGGGAGGCGCTAGTGGGGCAGCTTCTGATTTTTGATGCACTGACGATGGACGTGCAGCTCTTGGGCGTGCCCCGCAGCGCGGATTGCCCGGTGTGTGGGCCGTCACCAAGCATCACGGTGCTGGTTGATTATGAAGCTTTCTGCGGTGTGCAGGCTGATCCGCCGCAGGTGCCGGGCATTTCCGCCCGCGAGCTCGCCGCCAGCCGGGAGGAATACCTCCTGCTGGACGTGCGTCAGCCGGAGGAGCGAGACATCGCCTCCCTGGGCGGTGTGCTGATTCCGTTGGCGGAGTTGGCAGCGCGCGTCCACGAAATACCGGGAGGTCGAGGTATTGTCGTCTACTGTCGAACCGGTGTGCGCTCCGCGCGGGCAGTGGCGCTGCTTGCGGATCGCGGGGTGGAAGGGGTGCTGAACCTTGAGGGCGGCATCCGGGCGTGGAGCCGCGAGGTCGATCCAACCATTCCCGAGTACTAGAATCTCCCGCCAATCCCCCGCCAAGGCGGCATGAATCGCGTTCGGCGGTCAAACCTGCCGGCATGCGTTGCGTGCAGGGCGGCCGATCGCCATTTTCCGGCCGTCATCTCCCCATCGCATGACACCTGTCGCTCCGTATTTCTGTCTGGGTATAAGCCATCACCGCGCCCCGGTGAAGGTGCGGGAGCGGTTGGCGCTCACCTCGGCGGAGATGCGCGCCCTGCTCGGGCTGGCTTTTCACGAAAGCGGCCTGACCGGACTGGTCGCACTGAGCACCTGCAACCGGGTGGAGTTCTACGCGAGCGTGCCGGAGAATCGTGTGGACGATGGAGTGAAGACTCTGGAGCGCATGCTCGGGGAGCGCATCAAGGGACTGGAGCCGCACCTGTACCGCTTGAACGGCCTCGCCGCCGCCCAGCACCTTGCCCGCGTCGCCGCGGGACTCGACGCTCTCGTGCTTGGTGAAGCCCAGATTCTGGGGCAGATCGATGCCGCGTGGCGACTGGCCCAGGAGAATCATGCCTCCAGCCCTGCCCTGGATGACCTCTTCCGATCCGCCCTGAAAGCGGGGCGCCGTGCTCGTGCCGAAACCGACATCGCCACCAACCCGGTCAGTGTCAGTTCAGTGGCCGTGCGCAAGGCCGAACAGGCCCTCGGCACCCTGGAAGGCAAGCGTGCAGCCGTCGTCGGGTTGGGCGAGACCGGCCGCCTGGTGATCAAGGTGCTGCGTCGCAAGCGCACAGAAGATCTGTTGTTCGTCAACAGAACGCTTTCGATTGCGCAGGAGCAGGCCGAGCGCGAACAGGGACGCGCCCTCGACTTCATGGAGCTTCCGGAGGTGCTTCGGCAGGCGGACGTGGTGTTCTGCTGCACCGGCTGCCCCTATCCGCTGGTCAAGCGTGCGCTTGTTGATCGGGCGATGGCGTCCCGGCCCGACCGACCTCTGGTGCTGGTGGACCTCGCCGTACCGCATGACATAGAGCCCGAAGTCAGCGAAATCGCCGGCGTGCAGCGGCTTGATGTGGACGCCATGCAGGTCGAGATCTCCGGATCTCTGGAGAAGCGCCAGACCGCGATCCCTGCAGTGGAGAACATCCTGGAAGATGAACTGGCGCGGTATGAGCGTTTCCTGCTCGAGGCGCGCGTGCAGCCGCTGATCACGGACCTGCGCAGGCAGGCGGACGACATTCGTCGCACGGAGCTCGAACGATTGGCGGATCGGCTTCCGGATTTGCCGGATGATGTGCTGCAGCACATCGAACGATTCTCGCAGGCCCTGGTGCAGAAGCTGTATCACCACCCGACGACCGGCCTGCGCCGCGAGGCAGGCCAGGGGGAGGCCGAGGAGCTGGCCCGGACGGTACGCGCCCTGTTTCAGTTGCGCGAGCGCGCCGGCTGAATCATGACGCTCAGGGCGGGCACCCGAACGTCCCGGCTGGCACGCTGGCAGACTGCGCACGTGTGCGCGCTGCTGAAGCAGGCATGGCCGGACCTTGAGATCGAGGTCGTGGAGTTCGTTACCCGTGGGGATCGCACGCTCGATGCGCCCCTGCCCGAAATCGGCGGCAAGGGCCTGTTTACGGCCGAACTGGAAGGCGCGCTGCTGGACGGCCGCATCGACATCGCGGTGCACTCGCTCAAGGACCTTCCGACGGCCGCAGTGGAGGGAATCGCCGTTGGAGCGGTGCCTGCCCGCGGAGACGCGCGGGATGTCATGGTCGGCGATCCCCTGCATGCACTCCCGCCCGGTTCCGTGGTCGGAACCAGCAGTCCGCGCCGCGCAGCGCAGATTCTGTCCATGCGTGCAGACCTGGAGGTCCGCTCCATTCGCGGCAACGTGCCGACGCGCGTGGCGAAAGTGGACCGCGGCGAGTACGCCGCGGCGGTACTCGCCCGTGCCGGCCTCGAGCGACTCGACATGGAAGACCGTATTGCCCAGACGTTTGAGCCCTCCATCATGCTGCCGGCGCCCGGTCAGGGCGCCATCGGCGTGCAGTGTCGCGCGAACGATCAGCGGGTCACGGAGCTGTTGGGCGCTATCCATGACGACGCGTGCGCGGCCGAAACGAGCGCAGAGCGGTCCTTCCTTGCGGCCTTGCAGGCCGGTTGCTCCAGTCCAGTGGGCGCCTTTGCCGTGCGTGATTCGGGCGACATTGCCCTAACTGGTGCAGTGTTCTCTGAGGACGGCTCCCGCGTGGTGCGCGTCTCGGGCCGCGGTAGCCAGGCCGAGGCACTTGGAAAGGAATTGGCCGCGCAGGCGCTGCATGCGGGCGCGGCGGCTCTGATGCATGCGTAAGCGCGTGCTCATCACACGAGCAGCCGAGCAGGCCCACGGTCTGGCCGATGGGCTCGAGCGTGCGGGCTTCGAGGCCGTGCGCCATCCCGCCATAGCATTCGAGTCTGGAGACCTGTCACCTGTTCTGGATGCGCTTTCGGAAGCGGACTGGATTGTATTCACGAGCGCCAATGCCGTGCGGTACTTCTTTGCGGCGGCGCCCGGGCCGTTGACGACCCGCACCGCCGCTGTCGGCTCATCGACCGCCCAGGCTTTGCGCGAGCATGGTATCGAGGCGGACTACGTGCCTCGCCTGTTCCAGGCCGAGCACCTGGCCGAGGGCCTTCCGGAAGCGCGCGGGGCCACCATCTTACTCCCCCAGGCAGAAGGGGCGCGACCGGTACTGGCCGACCGTCTCCGCGGACGCGGTGCCAGGCTAGTGAGTGCGCCGGCCTATCGAACGGTCAACGCGGCGTTGGGACCGCCACCGTCAGACGTACATGCGATCACTTTCACCAGCCCATCCACCGTCTCGGGCTTCCGCGAGCAGGGTGGCCGTGCGGAAGATGCGGTTGTCGCGTGCATAGGGCCGGTGACCGCATCGGCGGCACAGAAGGCGGGGATGCGGGTACACCTCACTGCCGACCCAAGCACGGTTGAAGGGCTGATTGACGCCCTGACCGACCACTTCCTCGACAAGGCATGAACCTCTTGTTGACTGATACCCTGACAGGTCCCAAGGAGCGCCCTCGCCGCCTCCGCCGCACCAAAGGACTGCGCTCGATGGTGCAGGAGAACCACGTGCGGCCCTCGGATCTCGTGGCCCCACTGTTCCTGATGGAGGGCTCCGAGCGCCGCGAGCCCATCGCCTCCATGCCGGGCCAGTTCCGAATGAGCGTTGATCAGCTCGTAGAGGAGTGTCGCGAGGTGGAGTCCCTGCAGATTCCGGCCGTGGCGCTGTTTCCGGCTATTCCGGATGTGCTCAAGGATGCGGACGCCACCGAAGCGCTGAACCCCGAAGGCCTCTATCCGCGGGCCATTCGGGCGGTCAAGGAGGCCTGCCCGGACCTTCTGGTCATCACGGACGTGGCTTTGGACCCGTACTCCTCGGACGGCCATGACGGCCTGGTCCGGGACGGCGCCATCGACAACGACGCCACGCTTCCGCTCCTGGCCGACATGGCCGTTCTGCATGCCGAGGCCGGCGCAGACCTCATCGCCCCGAGTGACATGATGGACGGACGCGTCGGTGCCGTTCGCACCGCGCTGGACCAGGGCGGATATACGGATGTGGGCATTCTTGCCTATACGGCCAAGTATGCGTCTGCCTTCTACGGGCCGTTCCGGGAGGCGCTGGACTCCGCGCCGCGCCAACTCACGGATGTGCCGGGCGACAAGAAGACCTACCAGATGAACCCTGCCAACGCGCACGAGGCCGTTCGGGAAGCGTCCCTGGACATTGCCGAGGGCGCCGACATTCTGATGGTCAAACCGGGGCTTCCCTATCTGGATGTGGTGCGGGCTCTGAAGGAGGCATTCCCCGAATACCCCATCGCGGTCTACAACGTGTCCGGCGAATATGCCATGATCAAGGCGGCCGCCGGAAACGGATGGCTGGACGAGCCTGCCGTGGTGCTGGAGGCCCTGATGGGTTTCAAACGCGCAGGCGCCGACATCATTCTCACCTATCACGCAAAGGACGCAGCCCGCTGGCTGAGCTGATGGCACTGGAAATCGCCGTAGAGAAACCCTCCGGAATCAACGTGGCCGAGAAAGGCCGTAACGCCGAGGGAGAAACCACCTACCTGGACGCCCGCCTGTTCATGCAGCTACAGGTGTTTACGGGCGCCCGCAGCCTGGAGCCACTCCAGGAGGCCATGGAGGATTCCGGCCTTGGCGGAACACTGTACGCCGATGTGCTGAACCCGCAGGGTGTCGGGCTACTGACGTACAGCCAGGACCCCTCCTGGTTTGTCGATGGGCTCCGCAACCTGCTGAACGCGGCCCCCTTTTCCGGGCTGACCCGTCGGCCGGAGATGACCATGACCGGGCGCACCTACTCCATCGGCTATGAAAAGGACCTGGAGGATGTCCTGCTCCGCCGGCCCGTTCGACACGCCTGCAACCCGGCCTGGCCCTGGGTCATCTGGTATCCGCTGCGTCGAAGTGGCGAGTTCTCCATGCTGAGTGCGGACGAGCAGCGCACGATGCTCATGGAGCACGGAGGGATTGGGCGGGCCTACGGCAAGGCCGATCTGGCGCACGACGTGCGACTGTCCTGTCACGGCCTCGATCAGAATGACAACGACTTCCTGGTGGCCCTGATGGGCAAGGAGTTGGCCCCGCTTTCGAAAGTGGTCGAGCACATGCGTTCGACCAGGCAGACGGCCGGTTTCATCACCCAGATGGGACCGTTCTTCGTGGGCAAGGCGGTGTGGCAGCGCGCGCGGATGCCGGGCGAATGAAGCGAGGCACCTCCCGATTTCTCGAAGCATGTCATGGCCGCCGGGCCGACTGCACGCCCATCTGGTTGATGCGGCAGGCGGGGCGCTACATGCCGGAGTATCGCGCGTTGCGCGAGCGCTTCTCGATGCTGGACTGCATCAACACGCCCCATCTGGCCGCCGAGATCACGCTCCAGCCGATTGAGGCCTTCGACCTGGATGCGGCCATCATCTTTTCGGACATCCTGCCTCCGCTGCAGGGCATGGGTCTGCCTCTCGAGTTTGTGAAGGGCGTGGGACCTCGCCTGGACAACCCCGTGCGGAACAGAGGCGACATCGAGCGCCTGGCCACTCCCCCGATGGCGGACGTGATGAGCGGTACACTTGAAGCCATTCGGCTGGTTCGGCAGGAGCTGCGCGTACCCCTCATCGGGTTCTCCGGTGCTCCGTTCACGCTTGCCAGCTACGCGATTGAGGGTGGCGGCTCCAAGAGTTACGCGCATGCGAAGGGGCTGATGTACAGCGACCCGGAGGCCTGGCACGAACTCATGGGCAAGTTGAGCGATGTGGTTGCAGACTATCTGACGGCCCAGGCGGAGGCCGGGGTAGACGCACTCCAGGTGTTTGACTCCTGGGCCGGCGCAGTCGGACGGCTTGATTACGAAAGATTCGTACAACCATATACGAGACGTGTGATTGAAGCAGCCCAGGAGACGGGGCTGCCGGTCATCAATTTCTCGACCGGCACGTCGGGCCACCTGGATGCGGTGGCGGCCGCGGGTGGCGATGTGGTCGGGGTCGACTTCCGTCTTCCGCTCGACAGCGCCTGGGAGCAGGTTGGCCTGGACCGGAACGTGATGGGCAACCTCGATCCCGTGCTGCTGCATGCGCCGTGGGAGACGCTGCGCGGCGGGGCAGAGGATGTGCTGCGTCGAGCGGCGGCGCGGCCGGGCCACGTATTCAACGTGGGACACGGCATTCTGCCTCACACGCCGGTCGACAACGTGAGGCGCCTGGTAGACTACGTGCACGAATCCAGCGCCGGGTGACTCTTCCGCATGTGGTCATAGTCGGCGGTGGAATTGCCGGCCTCACCGTGGCATATCGACTCCGGGGTAAGGCCCGCGTCACCGTGCTGGAAAAGGCACGCCGCACCGGCGGCAAGCTCATGACCGAGCGGGCAGACGGGTTCGTGATCGAGCACGGTCCGGACGTCTTCCTGACGCGCAAACCATGGGCGGCGGAGTTGTGCGAGGAGCTGGGGCTGGCCATGCAGCCCACCAACCCCGAGTCCCGCGGCAGCTTCATTCGCTGGAAGGAGAAGCTCCACCCGTTGCCTGAGGGCTTTGGCGGTCTGGTGCCTACGCGATGGATTCCGGTTCTCAGATCTCGGCTGCTCTCGCCGCGGGGCAAGCTGCGCCTGCTCCTGGAGCCGCTGGCGCCCACTCGCGAGGGCGACGGGGACGAGCCTCTCGGCCAGTTCGTGCGGCGGCGCCTGGGGAATGAGGCCTTTGAGCGCATTGTCGGGCCGCTGCTCTCAGGCATCTATGGAGGCGATCCTGATGCCTTGAGCCTGGAGGCGACATTCCCGCAACTCAGGCGCATGGAGCAGGAGACGGGCAGTCTCGTGCGAGGTGCCCGCGCGCGTCGACGCAAGGGAGTGAAAGGCGCGATGGTCTTTGCGACCCTTTCGGAAGGACTGGGAGCGCTACCGGAATCTTTGCTTGAGCGCTGTGAGGCAGATATTCGGTGCAGCGTACAGGTGCAGTCCGTCGAGAAGGATCTGAGCGCATGGAGCATCGAGACCGCTGATTCCACCCTGGTGGCTCAGGCGGTTGTCGTTGCTACCCCGGCCCGTGCAGCAGCCGATATGCTTCCGGAAACGGTCTCCCGGACCTTGAACGAGTTCACGACGGGCAGCACGGTCACCGTCACGCTTGGCTGGCGTGAGGGCCCCGAACTCGAGGGCTACGGATTTCTGGCTCCCGAGGGGGACGTTCGCGCATGCACGTGGTCCAGCACCAAGATCCTGGGCCGCGCTCCCAAAGGTGGCGGGCTCGCGCGGGTGTTCTTCGGCCGCGGGCCCGAGGATCCCTGGCTCTCGGCTTCCGACGGAAAACTGATCGAGCGGGCTCACGCGGAGGTCAGGCGGGTGACAGGTCATGCAGCATCGCCAGACCTTGCGCGGGTGACCCGCTGGATCGATGCTCAGCCGTTATACACCCTCGGTCATCCCGAGCGTCTCGACCGGATTGAAGGGCATCTCGCCGATTGCCCCGGACTCTTTCTGACCGGGGCGTCGTACCGGGGTGTCGGAATTCCGGACGTCATCCACCACGCCAATCAGACCGCACGCAGGGTGCTGGCCTACCTATGAACCGATCACTGTCCGACGCGCTGTTTGCAGAGGCGCAGAGTCTGCTTCCTGGTGGCGTGGACTCCCCGGCACGGGCCTTCCGCAGCGTTGGGGGAAATCCACACTTCATGGCCTCCGGCAAGGGCGCCTGGATGACCGATGTGGATGGGAACCGCTTTGTGGACTACGTGCTGAGCTTTGGACCGCTGATTCTTGGCCACGCTCCAGAAGTTCTGACTTCCGCGCTGGCCGAGGCGGCGGCCAAAGGGACCTCTTTTGGCGCGCCCAGCCCGCTTGAGCTGGAACTGGCCCGGCTGGTGCAGGCCTTCATGCCGTCGCTGGAGTTGGTCCGCTTTGTGAACTCGGGGACGGAAGCGACCATGAGCGCTATCCGTGTGGCCCGGGCGTTCACCGGCCGCGACAAAGTCATCAAGTTCGAGGGCAACTACCACGGTCACGCCGATCTGCTTCTGGTCCAGGCCGGCTCCGGACAGGCCACCCTGGGACTGCCCGACTCTCCAGGCGTGCCCGCAGCGACGGTCGCAAACACGCTGGTTCTTCCATTCAACGACCTCGCGGCCGTAGAGCGCTGCCTCGATGCCCACCGGGGTGAGGTAGCCGCCGTAATCATGGAGCCCGTCGCCGGCAACATGGGCGTCATTCCTCCCGTGGAGGGCTATCTGGAGGGCGTTCGATCCTTGACCCGGCACCACGGCAGCCTGCTCATCTTTGACGAGGTGATGACCGGCTGGCGGGTACACCCCGGAGGAGCACAAACACTGTATGGTGTCACCCCGGACCTGACAGCCCTGGGCAAAGTGATCGGTGGAGGCCTGCCGGTCGGCGCATATGGCGGCCGCCGCGGCATTATGGAGATGGTGGCGCCGGCCGGACCGGTGTACCAGGCGGGCACGCTTTCCGGCAACCCGCTGGCGATGACGGGTGGCATCATCACGCTACGCAAACTGCAGGAAGCCGGCCTCTGGCAGCAGATTGCGGAGGCCACCATCCAAATCGAGAACGTGATTGCAGATGCGGCCAGTCAGGCAGGCGTGCCCGTGACCCAGAACCGGGTAGGTACCATGTTCTGCACCTACTTCACTGACAGACCAGTACGTGCCTACCGGGACGTTCAGGCCTGCGACCTGCAGCGCTTCTCCGCGTTCTTCCGGCGGTTGCTGGAAGAGGGCGTGTATCTGCCGCCCTCGCAGTTTGAGGCCTGTTTCGTATCGAGCGAGCACGGAGACAAGGAAATCGAAACTACTCACCGCGCGGCCCTGGCCGCCTTCAGAGCGGTAGCCTGACCATGCCCATCGGCGTCCTGATGCTGAACTTCGGCGAGCCCGAGCAGCCCGTCATGGAGGAGGTGCTACCATTTCTGGAGCGCATCTTCCTGAACAATACCCCCCTGGAGCGCTTCCCGTCCGAGGAGGCCTGGCGTGCGCGCTGCCTCGACCTGGCCCGGAAGCGCGCGCCGGGGCTGATTGAGGACTACAAGCGCATTGGCGGCTCGCCTCTCAATGCCCAGGCCCGAGCCGAGGGTGAGGCTCTGCAGGCCGAGTTGGATCGTCGCGACCTGGACGCCCACGTGTACGTGGCTTTCCAGTTCATGGAGCCGTCGATTGAAGCATCGGTCCGGCTAGCCCGTGAGGACGGAGTGACCGCGTTGGTCGCGCTGCCCGTTTACCCGCTGTGCGGGTTCTCGACCAATGTGGCTGCCATTCGCTCCGTCCGTGCTGCCGCGGGAGATCTGCCCGTGCAGGCGGTCACCGCGTTCCACCATGATGATGCTTACGTACGGTATCGCGCAGATAACCTGAGAGCGTTTTGTGCGCAGGAGGACCTCGATCTGCGCGATCCGGATACGTTGCTCTACTTCTCGGCCCACGGCACTCCTGTCAAGTATCTGGAGCTGGGGAGCCGGTACGACGGCTACGTAGAGGAGCATTGCGCCCGCATTGCCCATCTGATGGGCGACGTGAACTATACGCTGGCCTATCAGAACCACTCCAATCGCGGCATCGCCTGGACTGAGCCGTCAAATGAAACGCGTCTGCCCACGGTCGTCGAGCGACGCCTTGTGGTAGAACCCATCAGCTTCATCCACGAGCAATCCGAGACGCTTGCCGAGTTGGATATCGATTTCCGTAGCGAGGCCGATGCGCTTGGCAAGCAGGTTTTCCGTGTGCCGACTCCGCAGGATCACGATCGCCTGGCGGGCATCCTTGCCGACCTGATCGAGCCGGCTCTTGTCGGAGCGCCTGCAGAGACTGCAGGGCTGCACGCATGCCGATGTGCGCCCGGCTCCTTCTGCCCCAACGGCCATCGCGAGGTGGATTGCCACCACGCCCGGCACCAACCACAGGCATGAGGGTCCTGCTTCTACGCAGTCCGGAAGGCGCGGAAGCGTATCTGGAAGCGTTCGAAACGTCTGGAATCCGGGCCGATGTGCTCGACGTGGTGCAGTTCGAGTATCTGGATCCTGCGCCTGTGCGACGCCGCCTCGCCGAACCTGAGCGGTACTCGGGTCTGGTAGTGCTCTCTCCGCGAACCACGGAGGCGTGGCGAAGGGACGAGCCGTCCCGCCTGCTGCTCCAGCAGTGGCGACACCTGCCGAGCTACGTGGTTGGTCCGCGAACGGAGCGTGAGGCCCGCCAGCTGGGTCTGTCGACGCACGCGAACCCTGGGCAGGGCGCGGTAGACCTGGCTCGGCACATTGTGAGCCGAAACCCCGAGAAGCCGCTTCTTTTCTGCTGCGGCGATCCGCGTCGCCCGGAATTGCCGGAGATTCTCGAGCGGGAAGGCGTGCCGCTTGTTGAGGTCCCGGTGTACGCATCACACCTGAAATCAGAGCCACCCGAGGGACCTCCGCCGGATTGGGTGGTCTTCTTCAGTCCTCGAGCGATGGGCGTGAGGCGCCTCTGGGACTGGCCGTGGCACGCGATTCGCACGGGTGTGGTCGGCGACTCGGCCATGCGGCTGGAGCCGCATGCCGAGGCGGCGGCCCCTTACCACGACGTGTCCGGCCTCGTCGACACCATCACCCGCGCGGCGGCCCGCTAGGCCGCCGCGCGGTGATGATCGGTCAGCTAGTGTACCTGGAAGGGTACCATGGCCATGGTGTTGCCCCACACGACGCCCATCAGGCCGCCGTTGGCGCTCACGTCCATGAAGACAATGGAGAGCTGGTCCACGGAGGCGTCCACCGAAGTGGTTTGCATGGTTGCCCGGGCCACGTCCATGTCCGGGGAGTATCCGTAGGAGCCCCAGATGCCCTCTTCATTCTCGTCCCTAGGGTTGACCTTGCCCTTGTGGTTTGAAATGATCAGCGTCCAGGAGGTCGGGCTGTTCAGCTCGGCGAACATGGTGTACGTGCCGGCCGGCACATGCTGCCCGCCAATCATCAGGTCCGTCTCCGTCATCAGGCTGGTGGACTGGTTCGCCCCGAGACGCCAGACCGGCGCACCCGCGTACAGGCTCTTTCCGTACTCCTCGCCAGAACCGAAGATGTTGGTGCGTCCGCGCAGGATCGGCCGACCGTAGTCAACAGTGATCCACGGGCCTTCCCGGCTTCCGATCTGGGTCTGAGCCTGTCCACGCGGCGATGCCGGTAACTGGGCGTGGGCTACATCGGCAAAGCCGAGCAGGAGGGCAAAAAAGACGGCTACGTAAGAGAGTCGCATCGGAGTGAGGGAAGGATTTACAGGGCAAACACCCGGTTGATGTTGAATCCCCAGCGGAAGTCGCCGGAGAAGAAGTCGTCGTCGTTGCGGGCGAGCATGTGCTGCTCGATCAGCCAGTCGCTCGAGCTGAAGAACAACTGGAACACATGTCCCCCGGTTTCGAGGTCCAGGCCGATCGAGAACGCATCGGTGGTGCCGTCCGAGCGCTCGCCGAGTACCGGCATGTACTCCACGATCAGCGCCACCTGCTCGTTGAGCTCCCAGGAAGCAGCAAGACCAAGCCCGAGGTGGGTATTCTCCTCAACCACCCGCTGCCCCTGCGCGTCCCGCTCGATGTACACCGTGTTCAGATGGCTGACCATCGGTGACACCTGCACACTCACCTTGTCAGACAGCCGCCGAGCCAGCATCACCATGCCGGCGTAGCTCAACCGGTCCTGGAAGCTGAAGCCATTCTCGAGTGTGGTGATCCCCACATCGCCCATCACCGCCAGCTCAACCGGACTGGAGCCGCTGACGGTCTGCCGGAGCAGGTTGGCCTTGACGCGGAAGTCGTAGACTTTGTCGTAGCGGGATCGGCCCATGCCGAGCGTGATGCGATCCGTCAGGCCGTAGTCCAGCCCGAAGCGAATATTGGCCGCTCCGTCCAGGCCCCACAGGTTCTCGACGCCGGATGACACCAGCCCGAAGGAATGCTTGATGCTGTAGTTCAGGTTGCCCGATCCAAGAGGCGTCACCGACTGAAGTCCGATCAGCGTGGGTGCCCAGAACAGCTCCTTCACGGGCCTGTTCGGGTCTGCCCGCTCGCGGGACATCTGGGCGATGGCGTCTGTGGCGGTCAGAACCGCCAGGAGGGAAAGGACGGCAGCGCGCATGTCAGGTACCAGGTTCGGGTGGAAGCAGAGCAGAAATCTGGATTTTCTGCTGGGGATCGACCTTTACAATCAAGAGGCTGGGTGGCTTGATGTCGTAATCGTCCAGATTCAGCACCCAGGCGGCATTGAGCACCATGCCGTCGGCCGTCGGCTCCAGGGTACCCTCCACCGTCAGCGGCCGGGAGACGCCGTGGATGGTGAAGGTGCCTTCTACCGATACGTCCTGCACGCCGCCCGCCGGATCGAAGTCCGAAGTCAGTTTGCCGAAGAACTCCGCAAACGGAAACTCGTCCGTTTTCAGCGTTTTGCGCATGTCCTTGTCGCGCTTGCGGATGCCGGTGTCCAGTGTCTCCAGGTCCAGGTAGAAGTCCACCGTGGAGTCAGGCAGCGATATCCGCCCGACAAGGGCATCGCTCTCCCCCACGAACGAATGCAAGGGCACGCTTGACTCAAATTCTGCGTGCCCCGTCTCCGTCAGAAAGCTTTGTGCCGCCACGGGGGCGACCAGAACGAGTGCAGCAAGGAGGGTTATGAGGCGCATCTAGTTGTCCTCCGCGCCGTCGTCGATCCACTGACGAATGAGCGCAATGTCGGATGCGGACAGGGGCGCCGCGCCAAGTGGCATCCGGGATCCCTGTGAAGGATTGGGACTGATCTTATCCACCAGGGGACTGGCGTCCGCGTCGCCGGCCACCACGGTCGGACCGCTGTACTGGAAACCAACGCTGGCCATCACATCTGCATACGTGCTCAGGTTGATCCCGTTGGTGGTCTCACCGACATGACAACCGAAACCGCCGCAACCGCGATTGAATATCGGCTGCACATCCGCCGCAAAGCCTACCGACGGCCCCGGGTCCACGATCATACTGTTGTCGATCTGTTTGCTTTGGCAGCCTGCAAGCAGAAGCAGGGCCAGCGTCGGGGGGAATAATCGCTGCATGGAGGCAATTGTAACCGTTCCGGCGGTAATTGGCGGCTGGGGTCATGGGTTCCGGCCGCAGGTCGCTCAAACGACTGAAACGTCGGGCTCTGCGGCTGTGCCGTACTGCCGACGCCACCAAAAGGGCAGGTACATGAGCAGAAAGAGACCCAGCGCGATGGCCTCGAGGACCAGGATGTAGTAGGGCCAATCCGGCATCAGATCGAGCGCGCTCGCTATGTCCGGCTTGCCGTTTACGTAGAGGTAATTCGAGCCCAACCCCGCATTGACGAAATAGACAAAGAGCGCGTACACGTTGAGGCCGGCAAAGGTCTCCCACAGGTCGCGCATCGTCGGGAAGGCACGCTCGACGATCACCACCCAGAATCCCGCCAGCACGAGCACTCCGTGAGAAAACATGGCCTCCCAATAGCGGAAGTGCGGATACCCGTACTCGGCGGCGTCTGGCGTGATGATGGCCTGAATGGCACCGCCGATTCCCAGGAAGTAGACCAGCGGATACAGCCGACGCAGGTCGAAGACCAGGGCCGCCATGCTCACGTAGGTCATGATGCCACACATGTGCAGTGGCAGAAGCGTTTGGGCAGACCACGCGCCCCCCATCGCCCAAAAACTGTGTGAGGCGATCTCCATGACCGCCATGGACGCGGCCATCGTCCAGCGCGCGGTACGGCGTCCCGTCTCCGTCATCCCGCGACCGGCCCGCACAATGAGCCAGATCGCGAGCGCCATGCCCAGAACGGTCCAGAGATGCGCTGGACCGAAGAGTTCAAACGGCGCGCCGCTGTAGTCGAATTCGAAGTACCGCCCCATCGTTCGCAAGTATCGTTTGCGGGACGGGGCGGGTCAACGCGGCATCACTAGGGGCGCTGGGCTTGCGGGGCCTCCAGCAGTCAGGCCTTGGGCAGTTCGATGGTGAATCGCGCACCGACACCCGGCGTGCCCGTGGCCCAGATCAGCCCGTTGTGGCGTTCCACAATCAGTCGGCAAAGCCCCAGACTCAGGCCAGGGGTCGATCCGGACGGGCGGGCCTGCGTGGTCTCGAACATATGGAAGATGTGTCGCGCCATATCCCGGGAAAAGCCGACGCCGTTGTCAGCGACGCTGACCCTGACCTTGTTGTCCTCAAGCCCCGGCTGGCTGGGCATGGGCTCGGAGGCAATTCTGATCACGGGCTTTACGCTGTCCCGTCTGAATTTCAGCGCGTTCGCCATCAGGTTGCTGAACAGCTGGCGCAACAGGGTCGGATCTCCGGGTACCGTGGCAAGGCGGCCTACCTCGACGGTCGCCTCAAGCGCATCGATTTCCAGGCGACGTTCCGCCACGACTGCGCGCACGAGCCCGGTCAGATTAACGTCGCGGAAGACCATTTCCTGGCCCCGCACACGTGCGAGCGTCGTCACGTCGTCGATACGCTCTTTCATGGAGCCGACCGACGCGCGGATATGGGCGATGTACTCTCCGGCTGGGTGCGGCAGTTTCTGGGACTCGTCCTTGAAGAGCAGATCGGCGGCCAGCTTGATGCTGCCCACCGGCTCGCGAAGCTCCTGGGCAACCCGCACGGCAAGACTGTCCAGCTGTGCGCCATCCCCGCCTGTCCCCTCCCCGGGAAGTTGCTCGACGTGGCCTGTAATGTTCTCAAAGGAGATGAGCAGGAGGTTGTCTTCGAGCGGAACGACATCGCCCGTGAACACAGTCTGCGGTCCGGAGGGCGGCCTGTACTCGATGGCGCCCAGATGAACCTTGCTGTTTGTGTCCAGCGATTCATTCAGCCGGCCGTTCAGGCCCATGGCAGAGATGCCAGGCAGCACTTCCTCAAGGCTGCACCCGGCAGCTGCTCGTGACCCCGCCGAGCCCGAGCCTATGGCGCGCTCTGCGGCGCGGTTGTAGTCCTTGATGCGGAACGTGCCGTCAGTCCTGCGCTCGAGTATCGCCATTCCGTGGCCGGACAACTGGAACACAGCCTCATACGGCGATCCCTCGTCACGACCCAACCTTGAGCCGTTCTGGGGAAAAACCCTGCTTAGCGTGGTTTCTGCCGGAAACGAGGCCATTAAAGCCGATAATCGTCGTAGTGCCTGAACGAGAATCGTACAAACCTTCAAATCCGCTGTCTATCGGGGCAATCACCTGCCTCGGTGTAGGCTCAGTCTGATAAGCTCGTAGGATTCGTCCTACGCGAGCCGACAAACCGCAGGCGGCCGGGCTCGATGCGACAGGCGACACGGGTGGCCGATCGCGCCAGAATCTCACCGTCGGCATGCACCGGCAGGCCGGCCGGACAGCCGATGAGGAATTCGGTCCCCTCCGCCAGCGTGACGGCCGGAATCGAGCGGTGGCTGCCTTCAATCACACGCGGAATCACCCGCATTGCCGTCAGTGCCGGCAGGTGGTCCACCAGGCACGCCTGGAACACCCCGTCGCAGGGGTCGGCATCGGGGGTGATCAGGAAGGCCCCACCGGATCGGGCCCCGTTTCCGATTGTGCCGAACATCATGGACCCGGACCATGCCTGTCCGTTCACTGTGGCTTCGGGAGACCTCCAAACGGCAAGCGTGTGCATGGTAGCCACGAGATATCGTGCAAGACCCGGAAGGAAGCGCCAGGTCCGGGAACGAATGGACGCGGCCGCATCAAATCCGGCGCCGACGGCATTCAGGAAGGGCTCCTCCTGCCCATCGTCGATACGCACCCAGCCGAGGTCCACCTGTGTGCTCTCCCCGCGGGCAATGGACTGGATGGCAGGCTGCGGGCCCGCGGGCAACCCCATGGCATGGGCGAAGTCATTGCCCGTACCCACCGGAATGATGCCCAGTCCTGCCCGAAATCCCGATCGTGCCAGCCCCATCAGGGTGACGTGCACGGTTCCGTCACCTCCGGCCGCCACAACGGTATCGCCTGCGCCCGCCTCGGCGGCAGCAACGCGTGCCTCTTCGGCTGTATGTGTTTCGATCCATTGCACGTCCGGAATCGCCTCAGACACCATCGCCCGAATCGTGCGCCGCAGTCGGCGCACCCGGCCCCCGCGGGCTCTTGCGTTGAAAATGACCCGGGTGGCCAAATCAGGCGGATCCAAGCACAAAAAGGCCCTGCTCGTGATCCAGCAGCTTGCGCTTGCGCCAGAGCCCGCCACCGTACCCGGTGAGCTTGCCGTCCTTGCCAATGACCCGATGGCAGGGAATGATGATGGCAATGCGGTTGTCGCCGTTCGCCCGCGCCACAGCGCGCATCCCGGTCGGCATGCCGATGCCTTCTGCGATGGCCCCGTAGTGCGTGGTGGTTCCGAAAGGGATCTCCAGGAGCGCGTGCCAGACCTTCTCCTGAAACTCGGTTCCGGTCATCTTGAGCGGGACCTCGAAGCGCTGGAGGGTGCCTTCGAAATAGGCGTCCAGTTCCCTCTGGAGCTGTTCGAGGATGGCGTTTGTACCCGGCGCCATGGGGGCGCCCAGTCGTTTCTGGATGCGTGAGACCTGGGTCTCCAGCATGCGTCGATCGGCGAACTCAAGAAGCAGCAGAGCCTCGTCGTCTGCGGCGGCGATCATCGGTCCGACCGGCGTCTCGATACGCTGGCTGACGATGACGGCCGGTGTGTCAGTGGGCGTGGTGCCGGTCATCTTGCGCACGGCAGAGCCAAAGCCGGAGAGGGATTCATAGCCGGAATCATACGCCGCCGCCGTGACGGATGCGCCCTCCCGGATCTGCCCCAGCGCCTGCTGTAGACGGCGCGCCCGGGCGTAGGCGTGAAAGGTCATGCCGTGCACCGACTGGAACCACCGGCGAACGCGCTCCGGGCTGAGGTTCATGGCGCGCAGGTCCCGGTCCCGCCACCGTTTGTCCGGGTCCTGATCCACGGCGCGGAGCAGCGGCCGAAGCCACTCAGGTACCGTTGTCTCGCCCTCCATGGGCCGGCACCTTTTGCAGGGCCGGTAGCCGCTGAACAGCGCGTCGCGCTGGGTGGGAAAGAATTCCACGTTCTCCGGCTTCGGTTTGCGCGCCGGGCATGAGGGCAGACAGAAAATCCCGGTAGTGCGCACGGCCGTGTAAAACAGTCCGTCAAAGGAGGCATCACGGCCCATGAACGCCCGAATCATCTCATCGCGTTCGGGCAGCGTCTGCGTGATCATGCTGGAAGCGGTTTCAGTTTCGCAGAAGATGCCCAACGCGCCAGGGCAGCGCTACCGATTTTCAGGCGTCGAATTTTCGGGTATGGGTCATGCGCATCATCGAGCCATTTCGCATCAAGGTCGTCGAGCCAATCCACTTCACCACGCGGGAGGAGCGAGAGACCGTGCTGGAGAAGGCCGGGTTCAACCTCTTCAAGGTGCCCTCCCGGTCAGTGATCATAGATCTGCTGACGGACTCCGGAACCGGCGCGATGAGCGCCGAGCAGTGGGCCGCCATCATGCGCGGAGACGAAGCGTACGCAGGAAGTCCGAGCTTTGACCGGTTCGAGGCAGCCGTCAAGGACATTTTCGGGTTCAGGCACGTCATCCCCACCCACCAGGGGCGGGCTGCAGAACGCATCCTCGCGGCGACGCTGGTCAAGGCGGGGGATGTGGTGCCCAACAACACGCACTTCGACACCACACGCGCCAACATCGAAGCCGTTGGCGCAACTGCGCTGGACTTGCCCTGCGCCGAGTCCGCGGACCTGTTCCGACCTGCGGACTTCAAGGGCAACATCGACCTGGATGCCCTGCAGCGCACGGTTGCGGAGCATCGGGAGCGCATTCCGTTCGTGATGATCACCGTGACAAACAACGGAGGCGGTGGTCAGCCGGTATCCATGGCCAACATTCGTGCGGCCTCCGAAATAGCTCGCGAAGCAGGCATTCCGTTCTACATCGATGCGTGCCGCTTTGCTGAGAACGCCTTCTTTATTCGGGAACGGGAAGCCGGCTACGGTGAACACGAACTGATCGACATCGCCCGGGAGATGTTCTCCTACGCCGATGGATGCACCATGAGCGCCAAGAAGGACGGCATGGTGAACATCGGCGGCATCCTGTGCACGAACGATGAGCGCCTGGCCAAGCAGGAGGAGGAACTGCTCATCCTGACGGAGGGATTTCCAACCTACGGGGGGTTGGCCGGCAGGGACCTCGAGGCTGTCGCGGTCGGGCTTTATGAGGCTGTGCGCCTGGACTACCAGCGCTATCGGTTCTCGTCCACGGAATACCTGGGCAATCACATTGCCGCCGAAGGCATTCCCGTTCTGCAGCCGCCGGGCGGCCACGCCATTTATGTCGATGCGGGCTCCATGCTGCCCCACATCCCGGCGTCACAGTACCCGGGCCAGGCGCTTGTGGTTGAGCTCTATCGCCAGGGCGGAATCCGCACGGTGGAGATCGGGTCGGTAATGTTCGGCGCGGTGGATCCGGAGACCGGCAGCGAAAAGCCCGCCCGGTTCGAGCTGGTGCGGCTGGCGATCCCGCGGCGCACCTATACCAAGAGCCAGATCGACTACGTGGTAGACGTGTTTCGCGAGCTGAAGGAGCGGTCCGACGGGATTCGTGGGGTGCGCATTGTGGAGCAGCCCAAGCGGCTTCGGCACTTCAGCGCGAAGTTCGCGCCCGCAGGGTAAACGCCAGGCGTTCTTGCCTCAGTCCGTGCCCTGAACCGCCGCCGATACCGCTTGATAGAACTGCCGGTACTCGGCATTCTGCGGATCCAGGAACAGAAGCCTGCTGGCATACGGAAGGGATTCCTGCACACGGCCGGTGTTCAACAGCAGACTCGCCATGTTGCCCAGTGCCTCGGGCATGTCCGGGTCCAGTGCCAATGCCTGCAGGAAATCTGCCTCCCCGCCCTCCAGGTCACCCTGATTCAGGCGCAGGAAGCCTCGGTTGTTCCAGGTGAAGGCGAACGTCGAATCCCGGTCCAACACCTCGCGGAAGGCGTTCTCGGCCAGGTCGAGTTGTCCGTAGGCCAAATACGCCGTGCCGAGCTTGTCCCGAAATCGCAGGTGGTCCGGTGCCAGATCCACGGCATGCTCCAGCCAGGAAACGGCTTTGGGCACATCACCCCGGGTCAGAAACGCCTCTCCGATGCGGTAGGCAGTCCACGCATCGCCCGTGAACCCGGGGGTGCGCACCGTGCCGAGGCCCACCAGGGCATCCCAGTCTTCCTGGAGGAAGGCCAACCGGACCCGCTCGCGAATGGCCTCATCGGACGGCAGGCGACCCAGAACGGCCTGCGCGGAGTCCAGATAGAACGGGCGATGGGCAAATTCCTCATAGAAGGTGAGGTAGGCCGCGGCCATGGTCGGCGCGTCGACGCTGTCGCTGAGCAAACTCGCCATACGCACGAGGTCCGTACGAGCCGCCGCCTGACGGCCCGACTCGCTGCGCTCGGGCTCCACCACCCGGATGTAGTGATCCGTGATGCGCACATTCGGAATGTCGATCGTACCGGATTCCGGCATGTGACATGAGAAGCAATTGTCGTTCACGGCCCCGCGCGCGTCCAGGCTCTCCGTGCATTCGGTGACCTGCTGCGCCTCGTGGCACGTGGTGCACGTTGCGTTGTACGCGTCTAGCCCCTTGGATTGAACCGGCTCGTGAGGGTCATGGCAGGTGATGCACGTGATCGGAGCCATGCCCGAATCCGGGGCGCGGGATGCCTCAAAGCATTCACTCATTTGCAGCCGGTCCGGGTGGCTGGCCATCAGGAACTGGCTGGTAGAGTCCGGGAAGCGCGGCCAGAACACGTCCATGTGGTCCGTGAGCTTCTGTCCCGGTCTGAAGTCGAACGGCGAAACGCCCTCCTTCATGACCGCCGCCCCCTGCATGTGACACTTCTGGCAGACATCGTCCAGGCGCGGGATCTCAAGCTTGGCCGGGTTGACGATGGTGCGCTCCAGATCGTCCAGTTGGCCGGTGCGAACCGCCTCTACGTGCACCGAGCCCGGTCCGTGACAGTTCTCGCATTCAATGCCATGCGGGATGTTCGAAAAACGATTTTCCGAGGCCGGCGCGAAGTCCGACGGGCCGTCATGGCAGGCCATGCACTGGTCGGTGATGGGCCGGTCAAATCGGAAGGAATCGCCACCATCGAATCCGGGTGGCAGCGACCACTTGGCATCCTGGGCGTACCACGTGACCGGGATCTGGTAGAGGTACCCGTTTTCCTCCCGGATGTGGCTGTTGGTGTGCTGCCCGGAGCCTACGATCCAGTCAATCTGCTCCTCGCGTTTGTATGTGGTGTCCCGGCCGCTGAGCCGGAACTCGCGGACAAACAGGTCCTCCCCCCGGCGGAAGGGCTGGTAGTAGAGATTACGCTCCGAATCGCGGATCGGGGCGATACCGTCCCACCGAGCGTCTGACTCAGAGAAGACGGCCGGACGGAAGGAGCGCCCCATCTGGGCGGTGGCAAACGTGGTGGCCTGCTCCTGATGACACGTGGCGCAGGTGGCCTTGCCGACATAGTGGGCGTCCGGCGACCAATTGAGGTAGGCACCTTCGGGGAGCTCCTCCGCCGGTTCGCCTGCAGGGGTACAGGCAGCAGTTGAGATCAGTAGAAGGGCGATGGGGATCAGGCGCATGGGACCGCTGAAAGCGCGATGGGTGTCGAGGTTTCGCCCGCCCATCGCCCGTGAATTCGACAGCCAGGATGTTACTGCGGCAGGGGCAACGCGCGGCTTCCCCCGCCGAGTAGTTGTATCACCCACCGGTTTCCGGTATGCGAAAGCACCTTCTTCTTCTCGTTCCTGTCGTTCTGTTTCTCGCCGCATGCGAGGGCGCACCTTATCCCGTTTCCAAAGCCGGAGAAGTGCCCGTCCGGGCCGATGTGCCCGGATACTGGTTCATGGTAGACGAGGACGGAGAAGAAGTCACGCTCGAACTGTATGCCTTCAACGACGCCGAATATGTCGGCTACATGTCCGGCGATGAAGACGATGAGTCCATGTTGGTGCGCGTCTTTGAGAGCCCCGTAGGAGGCGTGGACATAGCGAATGTGCGTTGTCTCAACTGCGACCCCGACGAAGGCTACATGTTTGGTTTGGTGATCGCTGATGACCGCACCCTCTCCGTCCAGTGGGTGTCCGACGACTTCTACGAAGAGGTCGAGGATGCCAGTTCTTCGGAGCAGGTGCGAGCGGCGCTGGAGGCCGACCTGGACGGATGGCTGACTGGAGAAACCTGGATCTGGACGCGAGGGGAGTCTTAATGTGACAAAAAAGTCACATTAGGTATTGACTCCCCCTGGGGAAGCTCCTATTGTTGCTACGTGACCAAAAAGTCACATATCAACCCGCAGCCGAATGAGGACCTGATCTATCGAGCGCTGGCCAACCCCCTGCGTCGACGGATCCTGGACATCGTTCGCAGGGAACCGGGCGTTACTCTGGGCGAGATTGCGGCGTCCTTTGACGTTTCCCGGTTTGCCATCCGCAAGCATCTTCAGATGCTTCTGGATGCCACCCTGCTCTCGGTAGAGCCGGACGGCACAGCCAAGCGGCACCACCTCAATCCGGTTGCGATTCAGTTCATCTATGACCGGTGGCTCTCCGAATACTCGGGGCGATGGGCTTCTGCCCTGACCGGTCTCAAGTACACACTGGAGGGGGAGCTCATGAACCCACTGCAACACCGTTACGAGGTGTACATCCGCGCCTCGGCGGACCAGGTCTGGCGCGCCATCACGGACCCTGACTTCACCCAGCAGTTCTACTACAACATGCGCATCGACAGCTCTTTTGAAGAGGGCGCCTCGCTGCAGTACGTGAGTGGAAAGCCGGGAGACGGTCCCGTCATCACGGGAGAGGTCCTGGAGGCCAACCCGCCAACGCGACTCGTACACACCTTCGACTTCGGCAACGGAGACGGCCCTTCCAGGGTCACCTACGACATCGAGGACCTCGGTGGCGTGTCGAAGCTCACGTTGGTGCATGACGAGTTCGACTCCGAAACCAAGACCTATCAGGAAGTCGGGCCCGGGTGGAACCCCATCCTCAGCGGCATGAAGACGTTCCTCGAGACGGGTCGCGCGCTCGAAATTCCCCAACCCGCGCATACGAACTGACGCCTGCCTGGCGTTAGTACGATGCGACTTAGGGAGGGTCGTGTCAGATCGGGGCGGCTGCGCTACAGGCGTGGTCGCCCCGGTCCGTTTTTTTGGGGTTTGACTGGGAGCACAGGCACCCATCATGATTGCTGCGACAGGGTCGCCACGTAGGGTCCGGCCCTACAGCACGACGCAGGGTTACGCCGCGCCCCGGGAGCGTAGAGCGCCCAAGCTTGGGGGACCTGAATCCCATCGCCCGTCATGCGCAGTATCTTTCTCGTTCTCGCACTCCTCCTGATCCCTTCCGCGACGAAGGCCCAGACCACCCGTGACATCCTCACGGCATTCCGCCAGGGAACGCCCGTAGTTAATCTCCGCTTGCGAGGAGAGCACGTCACCCGGGACGGGATCGATGATCCGGCTCGCGCCCTCACGCTGCGCTCCGCATTCGGGTACCGTAGCGGCTCGTATCAGGGCCTCACGGCCTTCATCGAAGCGGAGGCCGTGACCGCTTTGCCGGATGATGACGGATACGCAAACGCCGGCGCGGGAGCGCTCAACAACCGCGTGACCGACCGGCCGGTAATCGCCGATCCTGTTGCCACCGAAGTCAACCAGGCCTACCTGCGCTACGCCGCGGAGAAGGCCACGGTGACCCTGGGCCGTCAGGAGATCATCTTTTCCGACTCGCGCCTGGTGGGCAACGTCGGCTGGCGCCAGAACCACCAGAGCTTCGACGCTGCCCGCATAGACATTTCCCCGGACGATGGGCTCTCCATGAGCTACGCGCTGGTGCGCGAGGCCCACCGGATCACTGGCCAGGACGCCGCCATGCAGTCTCATCTCGCCGAGGCACGGGTGCGCATAGCGGATTTCGGATCGGCCATCGCGTACGCCACGCTGCTGGACTACGATGATGCGGTCGGACTGTCACGCAGCACGTTCGGCGGACGCTTTGAGGGCTCGCGCGCGCTGGGCGACGACTTCCTGGGGCGCATCGAGGTGGGCTATGCTCTCCAGTCCGACGCGTTCGACAATCCCGAAGACATCACGACGGACTACATGCTGTTCGGCGGTCGCGTAGGCCGGGGCTCCTCTGCCTTGCACCTGCGATGGGAGCGGCTCGGCGGCAGTGAGGCAGACGGTGCCTTCGTGACGCCGCTGGCCACCCTGCACAAGTTCAACGGCTGGGCCGATGCCTTCCTGGCCACCCCTCCCCGGGGTCTGGTGGACCTCGAGGTGGGTTTTGCAACCGAGCTCAGGGGAGCGCGCATGGCGCTCATCCTCCACGACTTCTCGTCGGACGAGGGCGGCCTTCACTACGGACGGGAGCTTGACTTCTCGGCCGCGTACGCAACGGCGGCCGGGCTTAAGCTGGGCGCAAAGGTGGCGCATTATGTGGCCGATGAGGGCGGGGCCGACACTACAAAACTCTGGATCTGGACCGTCATCGGCCTCTGAACCAGGCACTGATTACCTTTGCGGGCTCACCACACAACATGTCCATGCCCCGCTCCCTTTGCCTGGTGCTCACATGCGCGGTTGCCCTCCCGATTGCCGCCCAGACCTTCGACGTCGATGCAGCCGCCGATGCCATCGAATCCAGCGTGATCGAATGGCGACGCGACTTCCACCAGAACCCTGAACTGGGCAACCGGGAGTTCCGCACGGCCGGTGTTATCGCTGCGCATCTCGAGCGGCTGGGGATCGAGGTCCAGACGGGGGTTGCCCACACCGGCGTGGTGGGCGTGTTGCGCGGGGGTGGCGATGGTCCGGTCGTCGGGCTGCGGGCCGACATGGATGGACTGCCTGTGGTCGAGCGCGTTGACCTGCCCTTCAAGTCGGAGGTGACCACCACCTACCGCGGCCAGGAGGTCGGCGTGATGCACGCGTGCGGTCATGACACGCACATGGCCATCCTCATGGGCGTCGCCGAGATCCTCGCCGAGAACCGGGAGGAGCTGCAGGGCACGGTCAAGTTTCTCTTCCAGCCGGCCGAGGAAGGTCCGCCCGAAGGCGAAGAGGGCGGCGCCGAACTCATGGTCAAAGAAGGTGCTCTCAAGAACCCGGATGTCGATGTGGTCTTCGGCCTGCACATCTGGGCTGCGCGCGACATCGGCACGATTGGCTACCGGCCGCGCGGCATCATGGCAGGCGTGCAGGACTTCCGCATGGAGGTGCATGGTGTGCAGGCCCATGGCTCAGCGCCCTGGCTCGGCATCGACCCCATCGTCACGGCTGCGCAAATCGTGAACGGTCTTCAGACCATTGTATCTCGCTCCTTGGAGTTGACCGCGGACGCCGCCGTCGTCACGGTCGGCAGCATCCATGGCGGCGTTCGCTCCAACATCATCCCGGAGAACCTGGAGATGACGGGCACTATCCGCACGTTCTCTGACGAGCACAGGGATTTGGTGCATCGGCGGATCCGTGAGGTCGCGGGTGGGGTGGCCGATGCGATGGGTGCCCGTGTGGACGTGCAGATACCCCACACCACCAGCTATCCGGTCACGTACAATGACCCGGAACTGACCGCGCGCATGGTGCCGACACTGATCCGCACTGCAGGCGAGGACCACGTGGAATTGGTCGATGCGGTCACGGGTGCTGAGGACTTCTCCTTCTTTGCGCGCGAGGTGCCGGGCCTGTACTTCTTCCTGGGCGGAAAGTCGCTGGACCAGGCCGCAGAGGACACGCCGTCACATCATACCCCGGACTTCCACATTGACGAGGCGGGCATGAAACTGGGCGTACGCACAATGGTCAACCTGACGCTGGACTACCTCAGCGGCCAGTAGGCGGCGCCGGATCGGGCACAGACTCCATCGCACGGAAAAAGGCCCGACCGTGTGTGACGGTCGGGCCTTTTTGCACTGTGGCTATCAAAGTGCGCCCACGAAATCGGGTGTCGCTCGATAGCGATCTATGTCAATCCGGGTCAGAGTCTGAACAGGACACCAAGGCCGCCGCCGACCTGACCGTCCGTGTCTGGAGTCAGGGACAGGCGCGGTGTCACCGAGAGATAAATGCGGTAGTCGCGCCCGCCGTATCCAACGCCGAAGCGGCCGCTGATGCCGAGGATGGCCTCATCGTCTCCATTGTCCTCGAAGCCGACAAAGGCTCCGGGGCCGAACATGAAGTAGAGTGGACGATTGGGCTCGATCGGCGTCTCGATCATCCGGTGCACGTTCAGGAAAAAGAACTCGTCGAGATCCCACGCGGCCAGGAATTCGAGTGAGCCGCGACCATCGTAGTCGGGCCGCAGAACCAGGCCGGAGGGATCTCCGAGTTCACCACCGATCCAGGTGGTCGACTGCGCCTTGACTTCCGTAGAACCAACCGAAAGAAGAAAGATCAGGCCCAGTGCAAACGATAGAATTTTGGACCGAGGCGTACGCATGGGTAAACATGGTGGGTTGTACAATTCATCACCCCGGGAGGAGTTGTAATCATTGATCCCGAGGGCGATGCCAATATGATCCCATCCCGTAGCCGACCGCAGTCGGCGGGCCCCGCATACAGACGTCGGAACGGTTCGAATCAGCTTGTAGGCCCGTTCCTACGTGCTTTTCGCCTCGAGGGGCCTAGTTGAGCCGAAACGTCACCGGGATGTTCATGGACACCTTGACGGCGCGGCCCCGCTGTTTGCCCGGCGTGTAGCGCTGCTTCATGACGGCGCGCACGGCCTCCTCATCGAGCAGCTTGTGCACGGACTTCATGACCGTGGGCTGGGAGGGATTCCCCTGCTCGTCAATGATGATCTGAACCACGACAATGCCTTCCAGACCGGCTTTGCGGGCCAGTTCCGGGTACGCCAGATCGGAGAGGAGCGCGGCAAGACCGCCAATCATCTCCGGCATCTGTTCGACGACCACAAAGACGTCCGGCTCGGGCGCCGCCTCGACGACGGGTGCCGGTGGAGGAGGCGGCAGCGTCGTGATCGCCTCGTCCAGATCCAGCGTCATATCCAGATCCAGCTCAATGTCCTCCAGCAGGTCATCATTGGGCACCTCGACGGGTACCGGCGGGCGCGGCGGTGGAGGGGGCTTCTCGAAGTGTGTGGTCTGCAGGATCTCCTCAAACTGAACGAGATCCGTGGACTCAAGCACGTAATCCGGGGCTCGGTCCAGATCCACGCGCAGGTTGAACGCACCGACCACCAGCAGCAGCGACGCAATCAACCCTGCCTGGAATCCGCTGAGATACGAGTCTCGACGCACGCGATACCGGAAGGCTCGCTGCTGAAAACTGCGCTTCAGTTGCTCGGCCGGAATGTCACCGGACTCGGGGGGCGGTGTTCTGAGGCGGCCCAGGCTCTGGCCGTATGCAGGAAGGAAATTGCCCTTGAGGAAGTTGCGACGCATGGTTCTCGAACGCTGGCTTTGAGGGCCGTTACGTAAAGTGGAACCGCGCGGTTACGGTTGGTTGCCGTCGGCCGGCGGAAGACGGCGGTCGCGGCGTGTGCCCACCGTCGAGCGCTCCGCCCTCCGGCTGACTGGAACCGCTTCCACCCCGGATGCAGGTTGCCTCTATCGGACCCACGTGCATAAATACTGCCTCTCCAAACCCCCTCCGGGATGAGCACTTCCAATCTCTCCGCGCGCCTCAGCGTGATGATGTTCCTCCAGTTTTTTATCTGGGGGGCGTGGTACACCACGATTGCCGTCTACATGTCCAACCATGACATGCAGACGCTCACTCACTGGCCCTATACGGTGAACCCGCTGGCCGCCATCGTCGCCCCGTTCTTCCTGGGGCTGATCGCGGACCGCTACTTCGCTACCGAAAAGGTGCTCGGCGTGCTCCACCTGCTGGGCGGCGCGTTCATGTTTCTCGTGCCACAGGTGTCGGCCAACCCGGTGCTCTTCATTGTACTGCTGGCGGCCTATAACCTGTGCTACATGCCCACGCTGGGCCTTTCGAACTCCCTCGCGTTCCACCACATCACGGACCAGGAGAAGCAGTTCCCGCTTATTCGTGTCTTCGGCACCATCGGCTGGATCGTGGCCGGGCTGGCCATCAGCTTTGTCCTCAGCGGCATGGTCTCCGGTGCGGCTGAAGCCACAGCGCTTCCGCTTTACATGGCGGCCGGCGCCAGCATCGTGCTGGGTTTCTACAGCTTCAGCCTGCCGAACACGCCTCCCGCCGCCAAGGGCAAGCCCGTCTCGATCTCCAGCATCGTCGGTGTGGATGCCTTCCGCCAGCTGGGCAGCCGTGCGTTCTACGTCTTCCTGGCTGCCTCTTTCCTGCTCTGCATCCCGCTGGCCGCCTACTACAACTTCACGCAGCTCTTCCTGGAAGCCAGCGGCGTAGAGCGCATCGCCGCCACGCAGACGCTGGGTCAAATGTCGGAGGTGGTCTTCATGCTGCTCATGCCGTTCTTCTTCCGTCGATTGGGGGTGAAGTGGATGCTGGTCGTCGGCATGGGCGCATGGGTGCTCCGTTATGTGCTGTTTGCCCTCGCGGCGCCGGCAGGGGTGTTCTGGATGATTGTCATCGGCATCCTGCTGCACGGCATCTGCTACGACTTCTTCTTCGTCACCGGCCAGATCTACGTGGACAAGAAGTCCACCCCGGAAATCCGCGGTCAGGCGCAGGGTATGCTGGTCTTGATCACCTACGGGGCCGGCATGTTTATCGGCGCCCAGGTGGCCGGCAACGTCTTCAATGCCTTACTGGGAGGGGCCGAAGCCCTCAGCGCTACGCAATGGCAGGAGTTCTGGTATCTGCCCGCCTTGTTTGCCGGGGCTATCCTGCTGTTCTTCGTGTTCACATTCAAGGATGAGGTCGACCGGTCCACGACATGAGAAGACGACAGTTTATCAAGACGGGGCTGCTGGGCTCGGCCGCTGTGCTGGCCGGGTGCGCGGAAGCTCGCCGCGACCTCAAGGAGGGGTACGATGCCGGGCGCGCCGCGGCCGACGGGGATGCGCGCGATGTGCTCTACACCATCTCCCTGGCTCAGTGGTCCCTGCACAAGGCCATCTTTGCGGGCGAGCTCGACCCGCTGGACTTTCCCGTCATCTCCCGCGATGAGTTCGCTATAGACGGCATCGAATACGTGAACGGCCTGTTCACCGACCGCCGCACCGATGAGGAGTACCTCACCGAGCTGCGAAACCGCTGCGACGGCGCTGGTGTGCAAAGTCTGCTCATCATGTGCGATGGCGAAGGTCGCATCGGCGACCCGGATGAAAATGCGCGCACCCAGACCATCGACAATCACCGTCGCTGGCTTGACGCGGCATCCTTCCTGGGCTGCCATTCCATTCGGGTAAACGCCTCGAGTGAAGGTGACTGGGAGACCCAGAAAGCCCTGGCCGCGGACGGACTGCGCCGCCTGACCGAGGTGGCGGCCGAGCAAAACCTCAACGTCATCGTCGAAAATCACGGCGGCATCTCCTCCAACGGTCAGTGGTTGGCTGAAGTGATGCAGGCGGTGGATCACCCGCGATGTGGCACGTTGCCGGACTTCGGCAACTGGCATATGGGCGATGCGCTCGGTGGCGAATACGACCCCTACGAAGGCACCGAGGAGCTGATGCCGTTTGCCAAGGCCGTCAGCTTCAAGACGCACCGACTGGCAGAGGACCCCGGCGGGCCGCATTTCCGCTACAACTACGCCACGCAGGAGTACTTCCCGGTGGACTTTGACCGTCTCATGCGACTGACTCTGGACGCTGGTTATCGCGACTGGGTGGGCATCGAGTATGAAGGCTCGGATGTAGACGAGATTACCGGGATCAAGCGCTCGAAGGCTATCCTCGAGCATCTGCACGAAACGCTCAAAAGCGACTACTCATGAGACTGCTTTCCCTTTTTCTGCTCTCGCTGTTCCTGGTCGCCTGCCAGGGAGAAGGCTCGCACGCCGAGGGCGCCGAGGACCATGCCGAAGAGAACGCCGAGGAGCATGCCGAGGACCACCCGGAGGACAACCCTACCGGCGAGTGGATCGTGCTGTTTGACGGCACCTCTCTGGACAACTTCCGAGGCTTCAAGCGCGACACCGTACCGGAGTCCTGGACCATCGATGACGATGGCGCGCTCACCTTTGCCGTGTCCGACGACCGCGGCGACCTGGTGACCCGCGACACCTTCGGGGACTTTGAACTGGAGCTCGAGTGGAAGATCTCCCCGGCCGGCAACTCAGGCATCATCTATCGCGCCTCCGAGGAGTTCGATGCTCCCTGGATGACGGGCCCGGAATATCAGATCCTGGACAATACCGCACACCCGGACGCGAACTTCGGGGACGACCGAAAGGCCGGGGCCAACTACGACATGCATCCCGCGAATCCGGATGCCGTTGCCGAAGTCGGCGAGTGGAACACCACGCGCATCGTGGCGCGGGGCAACAATGTTGAACACTGGCTGAACGGCGAGATGGTGGTCTCCTATGAGCTCTACTCCGACGACTGGAACGAGCGGCTGGCGAACAGCAAATGGACGGATTTCCCGGAGTACGGCCGCCGTATGTCCGGCGTGATTGCCTTTCAGGACCACGACGACCCGGTCTACTACCGCAACATCCGCGTCAAGCCGCTCTGACCGATGCACATGGGGTTGGTCGGACTGGGCAGGATGGGTGCCGGCATGGCCCGGCGCCTCCGCCGGGCCGGCCACCAGGTGACCGGATACGATCCCTCGAGTGAGGCCTCCGTGGCCTCACTCGCGGCCCTGGTTGATGCGCTGCCTGCTCCCCGACACATCTGGGTGATGGTGCCGGCCGGAGCCCCCACCCGGGAATCGCTCGACGAACTGGCCCGGCTGCTCGGATCCGGCGACCATCTTGTTGACGGCGGGAACAGCCATTACGTCGAAGCCGCCCCGCGCGCGGCCCGTCTGGCGGAACAGGGCGTTGATATGCTGGACGTGGGCACCTCCGGCGGGGTGCTCGGCGAAGAGCACGGCTACTCCCTCATGGTCGGCGGATCCGAGCAGGGCGTGGCGGCCTGGAGGCCGGTCCTTGAGGCGCTGGCACCGTCGCCTGAAAAGGGGTGGGCGCACGTGGGGGCAAGCGGTGCCGGGCACTTTGCCAAGATGATCCACAATGGGATCGAGTACGGCATGATGCAGGCTATCGCCGAGGGCGTGGCGGTCATGCAGGCCGATGGCGAACCGCGCGTCGATGTGCCCGCCGCCTTGCACGCATGGCGGTCCGGCAGCATCGTATCCTCGATGCTGCTGGACCTTACGGAGGAGATACTGGGCGCGAATCCGGCGCTCTCCGGAGTCGGCCACGAAGTGGCGGACTCCGGGGAGGGGCGGTGGGCGGTGGCTGCGGCAATCGAGCGGGATGTGGCGGCTCCTGTGATCACGCAGGCGCTTCTGGAGCGGCTGCGATCGCGGGATGAGGCCCGGTTTGCTGACCGGCTGCTGGCGGCGATGCGTGGTGGGTTCGGCGGCCACCATGTGCCGGATGCCTCATGACTGCGGGCTTCCTGCTCGTCCTGGCCGCGTTGGCCATCGTCCTGATTCTGGTGCAGGTCAGCCTGCTGCGCATTCCTGCGTTCGTAGCGCTGATGGTGGCAACGATCGGTGTTGCTCTGCTTGCCGGCATCCCCGCTGCGGACGTGGCACAGGTGGTGCAGGACGGCATGGGGTCCGCGTTGGGCTACATCGCCGTCGTCATCGGGCTTGGCGCCATGTTCGGCGGGCTTCTGGAACGGTCCGGAGGGGCGCATGCCATGGCAGATGCGCTGCTCGACCGATTCGGCCCCGAACGTGCACCGTGGGCCCTCGCCATCTCGGGCATCGTCATTGCCACGCCAGTGTTCTTTGACGTGGCGGTCGTGCTTCTGATGCCGCTGGCCTACGCGGTCTCGAGGGACGCAAGGCGACCACTGCTCTTCTTCGCCGTGCCCATGATCGCGGGGATCGGAGTCGCCCATGCGTTCATACCGCCCACGCCCGGCCCCGTCGCCGTGGCTGCGCTCCTGGGGGCAGACCTCGGTCTTGTACTGCTCTTCGGCCTGGTGGCTGGTTTTCCGGCGATGGCCGTTGGTGGCATTCTGTTCGCACGGTGGATCACGCCACGAATCACGCCAGAGCTCGAACTCCCCTCACTGGGAGACCCGCCCTCCGGCGTGCGTCCCGTGTCTGCCCTGACCGCAGCCTCCGTGCTCGCGCTTCCGCTGGTGCTCATCGTATCCGGATCGATCGCGAAAGCCGTGATGGATATCGCACCCGGCTGGCTGGTCTTGCTGTCCCACCCGTTCTCCGCTCTGATTATGGCAGTTTTGCTGTCCCTGTGGGCGTTCGGCCTTCGGGCGGGTATTCCCATGGCCGAGGTGTCGCGCATCTGTACGAAAGCGCTTGAGCCCGTCGGGCTGATAATTCTGGTTACCGGCGCCGGTGGTGCATTGGGCAAGGTGCTCGTGGCCGCGGGCGCGAGCGACGTGATCGCCGGCGCGTCGAGTGGGGCGGGAGCGCCGACGTTGGTACTCGCCTTCCTCGTTGCCGCCGCGGTTCGCGTCGTGCAGGGCTCAGCCACCGTGGCCATGATCACCGCGGCGGGATTGGTGTCGCCGCTGCTCCTGGGCGCGTCGGGCGTCACCGCAGCGCTGGCGACCATCGCGATTGCCTGCGGCGCAACGGTCGTGTCTCACGTCAATGACTCCGGCTTCTGGCTCGTAGGCCGCTACACTGGTCTGTCGGAACGCCAGAACTTCTGGGTTTGGACGGTAGCGTCGACACTGATCGGAGTGAGCGGTTTTGCGGTGGTTCTGCTGCTGGCCGCGCTGCTCTGAGCAGTTTGCGGCCGCGTCCTGCTCGTGGAGGCGGGCGGTACCCGCAGTGTAGGCGGCCAGCGCCTCGTCGCATCGAGGCACGGGTCTGTCTCTCACGACCCGAGGCCCTGGGCTGGGGCTCCGGGCGCAACTCGGCCCAAGCGTCGGCGTGGCGGCGTGCAATCCGCCGCCTTCAGCCCCTTGACCCGGGTTGATGCCGCCAACATCAGAGGCCCCGAAGGTTCAAAACAGAGCCGAATGGAACCTCTCCACCCGAAAAGCGGCCTCGAAGGTTCAAAACAGGGCCGAATGGAACCTCTTCACCCGAAAAGCGGCCCCGAAGGTTCAAAACAGGGCCGAATGGAACCTATTCACCCAAAAAGAGGCCTCGAAGGTTTAAAACAGGGCCGAATGGAACCTATTCACCCAAAAAGAGGCCTCGAAGGTTCAAAACGGGGCCGAATGGAACCTCTTGAGCCGAAAAGGGGCCCCAAAGGTTGAAAACAGGGCCGAATGGAACCTCTTCACCCCAAAAGAGGCCCGGAAGGTTCAAAACAGAGCCGAATGGAACCTCTTCACCCAAAAAGCGGCCCCAAAGGTTGAAAACAGGCCGCAATGGAACCTCTTCACCCGAAATGAGGCTTCAAAGGTTGAAAACGGGGCCCGGAGCCAACCTCCCGCCCTGGGTCAAGGCCACAACTGCGAGGTACCCGAGCGCGCAGCACCGGTCCCCCGACTCGACCGACGATTCAGCTTGCCCCGGCCAGACCTCCGTTTCTGTCGCCCACCCGGCCCTCGCCCAGCCGGCCATCGCCCAGCCGGCGCACTACCTCAGCCACAACCACCGAAGGCGCGGCAGACACATCCACCTCCACCGCCGCGGCAGGGCGCTCCAGGTCCGCCAACTGGCTCTCCAGCAGCCCGGCAGGCATGTAGTGCCCCCTCCGCTCTTCCAGTCGCCGCCGGATCACCTCCGCCGGGGCGGTCAGGTGCACAAAGAGCACATCGCCCGAATCCCGGCGCAAGGTCTGTCGGTACCGCTCCTTGAGCGCCGAGCAGGCGACGACCCTGCCGTCGGGGCTTTCGTGCAGGACCTCCCGGACCCGCTCGAGCCAGGGTGCGCGATCGGCATCAGTCAGAGGAATGCCGGCCGCCATTTTCGCCCTGGCCTGAGCGCTGTGCAGATCATCCGCGTCTCGAAACGGCACCCCCAACTCCCGCGCGAGCAGGCGCCCCACGGTGGTTTTTCCGCACCCGGACACCCCCATGACCACGATCCGTCGTGGCGCGCTGCCCATCGTCAGAATCCCATGCCCGTTACCTGGGTCGGGATGCGCGCGAAGTACATATGGCTCGTGAGGTACAGGGTGCCGTCGGGGCCGAATGCCAGATTGGCGGTTTGCACATCGGTTCGAACGGTGCCAAGGTGCTCACCATCCGGTGTAAACACCCAGACTCCGCCCGGACCTGTGGCCCAAATGCGTCCGTCGGTATCCACCTTCAATCCGTCGGGTAGTCCGGGCATGTCTTCCGCCACATGGGCGGTGGCATCGTAAAACACACGGCTGGAGGTCACCGCTCCATTCTCAATGTCGTAGGCCATCCAGATCGCACGGGCGGGGTCCGAATTGCCAACGTAGAGCGTGCCGCCATCGGGCGAAAACGCGAGTCCGTTGGGCCGGGTAAGGGTCGAATCGAGCACGGTCACCTCCCCGTCCCCCGACACTCGAAAGAGACCCGCGAAATCCAGCTCCGCCAGATCCGGCGAGGCCAGGCCGTACGTGGGGTCGGTGAAATACCACCCGCCGTCCGGACCCTGCACCACATCGTTGGGACTGTTGAACCGCTTGCCGTCGAAGCGGTCGACAATGGTCGCAAAGTCGGGCGCCGGGGAAGCCCAGCCCGATTCCAGGCGCGCGATACGGCGGTCACCATGCTGCGCGAGCACCAGTTGGCCTGCATTGTCCAGAGTCAGCCCATTCGAGCCCAACCCGCCGCCACGCTCCTCCTCCCCGGTGTACCCGGACGGGTTGAGCCACGCCGTAGTGCCGGTGTCCGGGTGCCACCTATGCAAGGTATTGCCCCGCACATCGGAGAAGAGCACCCCGACCTCATCGCTCACGAACACAGGCCCTTCACTCCAGCCGTACCCCTCGGAGAGCACTTCCGGGCGTGCGCCGGGGTCTACCACGTCCTCCATGTCCGGCGATACGACCTCGACGCTGCCGATGTACAGCGCATCATCCGCCTCCGGCGACGCGCAGGCAGAAAGCAACAGAATCACGACCAGGGAAAGACGAACGGATTGCACCACGTGACCAACTCGGATATACTCTGCAACGGCCCATGATCAGCCGCACCTCCGTCGATTGCAACCTTGCGCACCCACATGGAAGCACCCTTCATAGCCCGCAAACAGGAGCCCTACGATGCCATCGTCGTCGGCTCGGGCATTTCCGGCGGCTGGGCCGCAAAGGAACTGACGGAGCGCGGCCTGCGCACCCTTGTTCTGGAGCGTGGCGCACCGACCGTACACTCCGATGACTACATCACGGAGCACGTTCCGGCTCACCGATTGCCACTGCGCGGGCGCCTGACGTTGCAGGAACGACAGGACACCTACCGTGTGCAGGCACGCAGTTGGGTGTCCGGTGCGAACAAGCACTTCTATATCAAGGACCCCGACCAGCCGTACGTAGAGGACAAACCGTTCACCTGGATCCGGGGTGGCCGGGTAGGCGGCAAGAGCCTGATCTGGGGGCGCCAGAGCTACCGATGGGGTCCACAGGACTTCACGGCGAATGCGGAGGACGGGGCAGGTGTAGACTGGCCCATCCGCTACGACGACCTGGCCCCTTGGTACGAGCACGTGGAGCGCTTTGCAGGCATCAGCGGGCAGTCCGAGGGTCTGCCGCAGCTTCCCGACAGTGTGTTTCAGCCCCCCATGCCGCTCAATCATGTGGAGCGCATTGCGAAGGGTGGTATCGAGCGGGTTTTCCCCGATCGTCGCATGACCATCGGCCGATCAGCCGTGCTCACGCAACCTCTGCCGGGCCGGGCACCCTGTCACTATTGCAACGCCTGTGACCGGGGCTGTTCTCCGGGGGCGTACTTCTCGAGCCTCAGCTCCACCCTGCCCGCGGCCGAGGCCACCGGGTTGATGACACTGCGACCCAACTCGATTGTGCACTCGGTGATCTACAACCGGGAGACCGGTCGCGCGTCCGGAGTCCGGGTGATCGACAAGGAGAGCAGGGAGACCATGGAGTTTGAGGCCCGCCTCATATTCCTCTGCGCATCCGCGCTGGGCTCGACGCAGATCATGCTGAACTCCACCTCGCCCACGTTTCCGGAGGGCATTGCGAATTCCAGTGGCGCGCTGGGGCGCTATCTGATGGACCATCATTTCCAGGTCGGCGCAAGCGGGCGATTCCCGGGGCACCTGGACGTCTATCATGCGGGCGGGCGGCCCAACGGGTTTTATATCCCGCGATTCCGAAATCTGGCCGGATCGCGTCGGAGTTACGTGCGCGGGTTTGGCTACCAGGGCGGTGCGAGCCGTGCGGGCCTCTTCCGCCCAGCGGAAGCTGCTTTCGGGGCCGCGCTCAAGGAGGAAATGACGCACCCGGGTCACTGGACGATCGGCATGACCGCTTTCGGCGAGGTGTTGCCGCAGGAGGGCAATCGCGTCTATCTGCACCCGGACAGAACCGACCCCTGGGGAATCCCTCAACTCGTGACGGATGCGAAACTGGGCCCGAACGAGCTCGAAATGCGCAAGGACATGGCCAACGACGCCGCCGAAATGCTGGACGCGGCCGGCGCCGTGGACGTGCACACGTGGGACAATCACACACCCGGTGGCTACGGCGCGGAACTTGGGCTCGGCATTCACGAAATGGGCACTGCCCGCATGGGCCGGGATCCCCGCACCAGCGTGCTCAATGGCTGGAATCAAGCCCACGACGTGCCAAACCTGCTGGTAACCGACGGTGCGTGCATGACATCCGCGGCATGCCAGAACCCATCGCTCACCTACATGGCTCTGACAGCGCGGGCCGTCGACCATGCCGCGGACGAACTCAAACGACGCAATCTGTGATGAAGGACACCATGGACAGACGCGAGGCGCTCCGGCGCATTACGATGCTTGCCGGCGGCACGCTGTGCGCTACGTCGGCGTCCGCCATCCTGTCTGGCTGCACCCCGAGGCAGACCTCCGACTATGCGAGCCTCAGCGGGGATGAAGCGCGCCTCCTGGACGCGTTGGTGGAGACCATTATCCCCACTACGGACACGCCGGGCGCTGCAGAGGCAGGCGTCTCCGCCTTCCTCGACGACGCCCTGACCCACGTCATGAGCCCGGAGGATGCAGCCTTCTTCAAGGCCGGCCTGACCGATGCGGACGGCCGGGCAGGTGGATCCTTCGCGGCGCTCTCGGGCGATGAGCAGGCCGCCGTGATGCAGGACCTGCTGGACAATCCGGGTCCGGAACGATCCCAGGGAGGAGGCACCTTCTTCAATGTGCTGCGCGACCTCACACTGGCCGGCTACTTCTCCTCAGAAATCGGTGCCACGCAGGTGCACCGCCTTCAGATGACGTTTCCGAACTACGATGGGGCGCTGCCCTACAATGGCGAGGGTGCCTGGGCCGTACACCACATCGCGCGCTGATCAGTCGGAGTTTTCGCCGCCCTGCACCCGCGCGAAGACCGAAAGCTCGCCTTCGTTGGTGAACGCCACCACGTCATAGGTGTCGTAGTCCGCGGGGTCTCCCTGCTCCATGCCCGGCGATCCGATGGGCATGCCCGGCACGGCCAGCCCGCGAATGGCCGGCTGCTCCGCAAGCAGCCGCGTAACGTGCTCTGCGGGGACATGGCCCTCCAGCACGTAGCCTCCCACAGTCGCCGTGTGGCAGGAGCGCAGTTGCGGGTATACGCCCTCGCGGTCCTTGACCGGGGAAACGTCATTCAGGTCGTGCACCTCGACCTCATATCCGGAGTCCTCCATGTGGTCTATCCACGCGGCGCAGCAACCGCACGTGGGCGACTTGTAGACGACAACGGTATTCGCGGCGACAGCCTCAGACTCGACTCCGAGGAACAGGTAAGCGGCGCCGGCCAGCAGGACTATGGCACCGATAACAATCGAACGAGCAGACATGGCGGGGACGTTTTTCTCTGCGGAGGTCTCGCCAGCATGGTAGCTTGGCGTGCTGTCCAAACGCCGCACCCCCGGGGATGTTGTTGATTCGCGCGCTCTTTCTCGCTGCTTTCGTTTTGCCGGTTGTCGGCTGCGGGGGCACCTCCGAACCGGAGCCGTGGGCACACGCATTCTGGGTCCAGCAGTCGGTCAATACCGATACCCGTCTGCAGGCCGTGAGCGCCGTTTCGAATGACGTGGTTTGGGTCAGCGGGGCACAGGGCGTGTTCGGCCGCACTGTGGACGGGGGACGTATCTGGCAATCGGGTACCGTCACAGGCGCCGAGTCGCTCGAATTCCGCGATGTGCACGGGATCGATCAGGACCTCGCGTTCCTGATGAGTGCCGGACCCGGCGAGCAGTCGCGGATCCTGCGTACCACCAACGGGGGTGCCTCCTGGGAAACCGTGTACCGCAACACCGAACCCGATGGGTTCTTTGACTGCATGTCCTTCTGGGATGCGCAACGGGGCATTGTCTTCTCCGATGCGCCGGACTCCGACTTCATGCTGTTGCTAACCGAAGACGGCGGCGACACCTGGAATCGTGTGGATCCGGAAGCGCTCGAGGACGCCCACGAGGGCGAGGGCGCTTTTGCCGCCAGCGGCACCTGTCTTGTTACCGGGTCCGATGGGCGGGTCTGGTTCGGAACGGGTGCCTCCGGCGTCGATACCCGCGTGTATCGCTCGGCAGACTTCGGCACCACGTGGAACGCAGTCGTTTCACCCATCCCTTCCAATTCCGGCTCCTCGGGCATTTTCACACTCGCGTTCCTGGACGACACCTTTGGTCTCGCACTGGGCGGCGAATACTCCCGTCCCGACTCCACCTACGGCCATGTGGCCGTGACCTCCGACGGCGGTGCCACCTGGATGCAGACCGGAGCGACGGGCCTCGGCGGTGCCGTGTTCGGTGCTACGTTCGTGCCGGGCGCGCCGACTCCGACTGCCGTCGCCGTGGCTCCGACCGGGTCCGTCTGGAGCACGGACGGCGGAGTAACCTGGGAGCGCATTGATGCCGAGAGCTACTGGGCAGTCGGTGCAGCCCCGGGAGGCAACGTGTTTGCCGTCGGACCGGGTGGCCGAATTGCTCGCCTGACGGCCGGCGCGGCCATGTAGACCTGATCATGCCATGCGTGTCTTTGTCCTGTTCGCTTCGTTTGCCCTGGCCATGAGTGCCGAGGCCCAACACCACAAGGGAGACCGGTTCGTCGGCGCCAACTTTGCAGGGCGAAGCCCGGTGGCGGCCATGAATGGTATCGCAGCCACGAGCCAGCCCCTGGCTTCTGCGGTCGCCATCGACATCCTGAAAGCCGGCGGCACAGCCGTGGATGCAGCGATCGCTGCCAACGCGGTGCTGGGACTCAGCGAACCAACCGGCTGCGGCATCGGCGGCGACCTGTTTGCCATTGTATGGGATCCCTCCGAGCGTCGGCTTCACGGCCTGAACGCCTCCGGTCGCGCACCCGGAGGACAGACGCTGGAACAGCTGCAGACCCGGTTGGGAGATCGCGACGGCATTCCGCTGTTCGGAAGTCTGGCCGTCAGCGTGCCCGGAGCCGTCGATGGCTGGTTTGAGCTGCACGACCGATTCGGGTCGTTGCCCATGGATCAGATCCTCGCGCCGGCCATCGCCTACGCAGAAGGTGGCTTTCCCCTGTCTCCGGTTATCGCAGACGGTTGGGCGATGAACTTCCGCCGCTTCGACCGCAATGCGGACGACATCGAGGAACTGGATAACCTGAGGTCAACCTTTGCGCCGGACGGCTCGGTGCCGGAATACGGGGACGTCTTTCGTAATCCGGATCTGGGAGCGACCTACCGCCAGATTGCGGCCGGTGGACGAGACGCCTTCTACCGCGGGGAAATCGCGGAGACCATCGATCGATACATGAAGCGCATCGGCGGACCGCTGCGCGCAGAGGATCTGGCTGCCCATCGCTCAGAATGGGTGGATCCGGTCAGCGTCAACTACAGGGGATACGATGTCTGGGAATTGCCGCCAAACGGTCAGGGGATCGCTGCGCTGCAGATGCTCCAGATCATTAAGGGCTATGATCTGGCTGCCATGGGTTTCGGCTCGGCGGACTACCTGCATGTGTCTACCGAGGCCAAGCGACTCGCCTTCGAGGACCGCGCCCGCTACTACGCGGATCCGGATTTCGTCGAGGCTCCGGTGGATCGCCTCCTGTCCGACGAATACGGCGTCATGCGCAGGGGCCTGATTGACATGAGTCGGGCGATGCCCTCTGTAGAGGCCGGAGACCCTGTGCTGGAGACGGGTGACACGATCTATCTGACGGTGGCTGACCGAAACGGGATGATGGTCTCTTTCATCCAGAGCAACTACGCCGGAATGGGCAGCGGCCTGGTGCCGGACGGCCTCGGTTTCGTATTCCAGAATCGCGGCGCGCAGTTCAGCCTCACGCCGGGCCATGCCAACGTGTACGAACCCGGCAAGCGTCCCTTCCACACCATCATTCCGGCGTTTGTGACCAAGGACGGCGAGCCCTGGCTGAGTTTCGGGGTCATGGGCGGTGCCATGCAGCCCCAGGGACACGTGCAGATCCTGGTGAACATGATCGACTTCGGTATGAACGTGCAGGAGGCGGGCGATGCGGCTCGCTACCGGCATACAGGCTCCAGCCAGCCTACAGGAAGCATGGCAGACGATACCGGACTGCTCTCTCTGGAGTCGGGGATTGCGCTCGAGGTAGTGCGCGAGCTCGAGGCCCGCGGACACCGGGTGCGACACGCCCCCATGCAGGACTCCTTTGGCGGTTACCAGGCCATCCGATGGGACCCCGTGCGCAAGGTCTACTTCGGAGCTACCGAAATGCGCAAGGACGGAATCGTTGTTGGTTACTGAGAAGCCGTTGGCCATCATCGGCGCTCCGGAGGGATTCGAAGCGCCTGCCAACTCCGGTGCGGTCGTGACATCGCTGAGTGCGGATACGGCGGTCCGGAACGGATTCGATGTGCTCCTGCTGGAGGTCCCGAAGTCGCGTCGGGAGGCTGTGGATCTGGTTCGCCTGGCGGAGGAGGCCGAAGCCCGGGTGGGTCTGCCGCGGTGGTTGCGGCGCGCACTTCCTTCGGGGCGACACCACACGCTGATGAACGTCGTCGGCGGCGCAAACTGTCGCCTCTCCGACCTCGTGGACCTGGCACTGTGGATGTCCGGCAGCCCGGGCGTGCAGCGCATGGAAGTGCAGGTTGCCGGTCCTGTGAGGGGCATCAGTCTGCGTGGGCATGGAGGCGAGTTGATGAGCATTCAAACATCCGAGCTTCAGGAGGAAGTTCGCATCTGGGCCTCCGGAGGCCCCGACGAACCGTTGCTGACTTCGATCGAGTGGGAGCCGGATCGCGGCATCGCCGATGAGATCATTCGCTTTGCCGAAGGCGATGATCAGTCCGTGCTCCTTGAGGATTCGGTTGACCTCGTGGCCGTATTAGAACGGGTACATCGCCGCGTGCGTTAGCGGCATATGGGACTGCTTGAAACGCTCATACCGGAGGACCTTGCTGAGGTCCTGGCCGAGGTCGGTGCGGCGGCTTCCGAAACGAATGTGCCGGCGTGGGTGGTAGGAGGGTTCGTGCGCGATGCCCTGATAGGCCGGCCCACGACCGACATCGATTTTGTCAGTGTCGGCAAGGGATCCGGTATTGCGCTCGCCGAGGAGGCGGCCTCCCGGCTGGGCGGCGCGTCGGTGCACGTCTACCGGCAGTTCGGTACTGCTGCGATCCGCATTCCCCGTGGCGAAGAGACGATCGTCCTGGAGTTCGTCGGGGCCCGGCGCGAGAGTTACGACCGCAACTCGCGCAAGCCCCGCGTCGAGGACGGCACGCTCGAGGATGATCTGAAGCGTCGGGACTTTACCGTCAACGCACTGGCTGCTCCCATTGGTGCAGACGGCACGGGAGAACTCGTGGACCGGTTCAGCGGGCTGAAAGATCTCGATGCCGGTGTGCTGCGCACTCCAGTGGACCCGTACACGACGTTTTCGGACGACCCGCTGCGTATGGTGCGTGCGGCCCGGTTCGCGGCCCAGCTTGGATTCCGACTCGACGACGAGACCTGGAGTGCGATGCGGGCTGAGGCGGCCCGTATCGAAATCGTTTCGATGGAGCGGATCGCGGAGGAGCTTCAGAAGCTAATGAGTTCTCCGAAGCCGTCCTCCGGCTTCAAGATCCTCGAGGAGACGGGCATCCTGACGCATTTCCTGCCCGAGCTTTCTGCACTGCGAGGCGTGGAGCAGGTGGACGGACACCGGCACAAGGACAACTTCTATCACACGCTGCAGGTGGTCGACAACCTGGTGGAGGCCACGTCCGAGCGGCCGGCGGAAGAAACGCTTTGGCTGCGCTGGGCGGCGCTGCTCCACGACATAGGGAAGCCGTCCACGAAGCGCTTCCGGGAGGGCACCGGCTGGACGTTTCATGGACATGAGGACCGCGGAAGCAGGATGGTGCCCAAGCTGTTTCGCCGCCTGAAGCTCCCTCTGGACGACCGGTCAGACTACGTGGAGAAGCTGGTGCGATTGCACCATCGACCCGTCGCGCTGGTGGATGACCAGGTGACAGACTCGGCCGTTCGGCGCCTGCTGTTTGACGCCGGGGACGACGTCGAGGACCTGATGACGCTTGTGCGCGCGGACATCACGTCCAAGAATCCGGCCCGAGTGCGGCGCTACCTGCGTGCGTTTGACCGCGTCGATCAAAAGCTGATCGATGTCGAGGAGGCAGACAACCTGCGCAACTTCCGGCCGCCGGTGGACGGACTCGAGATCATGGAAGCGCTGGGCATCGGCGAGGGGCTTGCCATCGGAATTCTGAAAGAGCGCATCACCGAGGCCATTCTGGAGGGAGAAATCCCGAACGACCATGACCCCGCGTACGCCCTGATGATGGCGCACAAGGACGATGCAATCCGACGCGGAGAGCTCTTCAAACGCGGCATTGATGCGCTGCGCGGACCCGAGAAGCGGGCAGTGGGAGCCATCAAGGAAGCGGTTCTAGACGCTGATTTGCCTGACAACGACGACGAAGCATGGAAGTATCTGATGCAGATCAAGGACCGGGTTCTGAACCCCGCGTAGCAAGCCGCAGCGTACTCGCGCCGATCCGTCGGGCCTCGGATACCATAGTGCGGGCCTGTGATAGCACCGCCCTGACCGGATTCGCGGCGGCGGCCGTGATTGTGGGCTCCTGGCTGAGCCTCGTCTGGCCGGTCTCGACCCTCGGCCTGGTCTTGCTTGGCCTCGTGGCCGCGGTGCTGGCCATGCCGGGCACGGTGGTCTTTCTCCTGGCTCGAGCCGTTGCCGGGGTCGTTAGACTCCCCCAGACCCTCATGACGCAGGCCTCCGGAGCGGCGTCTCTACCTGAGCTCAGTCTAAAAGGGGGCGCGTTCCGTTCCGTATGGCGGGCCGCCCGCTATCTGCTGGACGTGCGCGGCCGCCTGTGGTCCATGAAGGATGAACTCGTGGCCGCTGGCGCCGTGGTTCGTCTGGCCAGCCCGGTCGTGCTGCTCTCGGTCCTGGGAGCCGTTGTCGCCATCGTGGCGATGCTGCCCATCGCCGTAATCATGCTGCTGCTCGCCCTGCTGTTCTGACCGGGAAGGCTTAGCCGACTTCCACCGGCGCGGGACGCACGTCCCACATGAGCATCTGCTCGATGTCCGCGAAGTCCTCCTCGCCGTCCGCGTCGTAGAAGGCGTAGTCCCCGTTCCGCTCCTTCATCATGCCGGAAAGGGCCTTCCACTTGGTACCTTCGGTGTCCATGAAGGCTTCCGGGTACGGGTTCTCGATGCGGTAGGAGGGGTGGTAGTTCCGGTAGGTCTTGGCTGCTTCATAGATGGCGGCACGCCGTGCTCCCGGCATGGACACGCTCTGGCCGGTCACCTTGAATGGAGCAATGGTAATGGTGGCCTGGAAGTCGCCGTCTTCCTGCTCGACGTACTCGGGGCGCATCACCTTGAATTCGTCAGGGTGGGGATAGGCACTGCGTTCGTTGAAGTCCATCGGGCTCGGAAAGTGGGTTAGACCGGTTCTGATTTTGTCGGCCGCGTAAAACGACGGAGTCCCGGACCGGTTCAACTTGGAGCACATTTTGGAGGCAACCAAGGGGCCCTAACCTGACTGCCGTTATTGGGCACATGAAAGAGCCGTTATTGGGCTCGGTGTGGACTACGTGCTCGTGCGTAGTCTTCTTCGGAAGGATACCGGAAGCGATTCAGAGAGGCGATTTCCGATGGGGCGGGCGTGTGTTTCCACACAACGCGCATTTTTTTGTGGGTTTGGGTTGTGAGAAACTGTGGACAATATGAGGTTGCGAATGGGGATTTGTACTGCGATTTTAGGATCAAGCCCAGCAGGCCCCTGAACAATTTTCGGCTCCAGGTTCCGGTATAGCCGTTATGCAGGTGTCTCGTGGCCCCCGACAAGCAGGGGCGCTCCCGAAGGCCGGGCCTACTCCCAATCACGCCCCCCGTTAGTACCCACCGCCGCGCGCATGGCCCCTCTCTGCCTGTGCCCGCGCGGGACGCATCGTCGACAACATGCCGGAGAACCAGGACGCACAACTATTCCACGGAGAACTGTTAACAACTGAGCGCGCCGGGCCGGAGCCCGCCACCGAGAAGAAGGAGGAACAGGGCGTCAGTAGCGGTCTGCGTATCGGCCGCGTGTTTTCGACCGAGGGTCAGGATCCGTTTGAAAGCGTAACGTGGGAGTCGCGGGAAGCAGCGATACGCAACCAGCACGGGCAGGCCATCTTCGAGCAGAAGGATGTCGAATTCCCGACGTCATGGAGTCAGTTGTCGACAAACGTCGTCGCCAGCAAGTACTTCTACGGCGATGTCGCTTTCAGCGGTCAGGATCCGGCCAAAGGAGGTCGTGAGTCCTCGCTGCGCCAGCTCATCCACCGGGTCACGCGCACCATCGCGGACTGGGGCACGGAGCAGGGCTACTTCGCCAGTGAGGAAGACGGCCAGACCTTCTACGATGAGCTCACGTGGCTGTGCGTCAATCAGCACGGCGCATTCAACAGCCCCGTCTGGTTCAATGTCGGCCTGAGCCACCAGTACGGTATCAAGGACACCGGGGGCAAGACCCTTCATGGTTGGGACGGCCGCACCAAACGTGTCAAAGCCGTAGACCCGTACCAGCGGCCACAGGCTTCGGCCTGCTTCATCATCTCGGTCGAGGACTCCATCGACGACATCTGGCAGCTGATGTCGGAGAGCGCCCGCCTGTTCAAGTTCGGTTCCGGCGTCGGCGCCGACTGGTCCAAGCTGCGTTCTTCACACGAGATGCTCTCCGGCGGAGGCGTGCCGTCCGGACCGGTGTCCTTCATGAAGGTGCAGGACGCCACAGGCGGCACCATCAAGTCGGGCGGCAAGACGCGACGCGCGGCGATCATGCAGACCCTGAAGGTCTGGCACCCGGACATCCTCGAGTTCGTGGACGCCAAGCAGGAGGAGGAAAAGAAAGCCTGGGCCCTCATCGAGGAAGGCTACGACGGATCCTTCAATGGACCGGCCTACGGGAGCGTGGCGTTCCAGAACGTGAACCAGTCGGTTCGTGTGACCGATACGTTCATGCAGGCTGCGGAGGACGGCACGGCCTTCTCGCTGAATGCGGTCACCGACGGCAGCACCGTAGATCAGATCGATGCGACGGACGCCCTCGGCCGCATCGCCCAGGGCACCTGGGTATGTGGCGACCCGGGTATGCAGTATGAGGACACCATCCAGCGCTGGCATACCTGCAAGAACTCGGGGCCGATCAACTCCAGCAATCCGTGCTCGGAGTACATGTTCTTGGATGACTCCGCCTGCAATCTGGCCAGTCTGAATCTGCGCAAGTTCCAGGATGAGGACGGTTCCTTCAACGTGGAGCGCTTCAGAGCAGCCAGCCGCCTGTACATCACGGCGATGGAAATTCTGGTGGACAACGCTGGCTATCCCTCGGCGCGCATCGCCCGGAACAGCCATGCGTATCGGCCGCTTGGGCTCGGATTCGCCAACCTGGGCGCGCTGCTGATGTCGATGGGCCTGCCCTACGACTCGGACGCAGGCCGGGCCGTGGCCGGAGCAATCATGGCCATCGAACACTGCGAAGCGTACGCCCGCAGCGCGGAGATCGCCGGCATCGACGCCATCGGCACGTTCGAAGGGTTCGATCGCAACCGCGAGCCGTTCATGGAGGTCATGCGCATGCACCGCGATGCGGTCGCGGATATCGACTCGTCATGCCCCATGTACCTGCTGAACGCAGCGCATGAGAGCGCCGAGCGCATGCTGCAGCTTGGTGAGCAGCACGGATACCGCAACGCTCAGGCCACGGTGCTCGCCCCGACTGGCACCATCGCGTTCATGATGGACTGCGATACCACGGGTATTGAGCCGGACATCGCACTTGTGAAGTACAAGCTGCTCGCCGGCAAGGGTGACGGCATGCTAAAGATCGTCAACCGGACCGTGCCGCTGGCGCTGCAGGAGCTCGGCTACGACCAGGAGGCCACCGACGCGATCATGGCCTTCGTCGAGGAGAACGACACCATCGAAGGCGCGCCAGGTCTCAAGGATGAGCACCTCTCCGTCTTTGACTGCGCCTTCAAGCCGTTCAAGGGTACGCGCTCCATTCATCACAGCGCACACCTCAAGATGATGGCGGCTTGCCAGCCGTTCATCTCCGGCGCCATCTCCAAGACGGTGAATATGCCGGAGGAGTCGACGGCCGAGGAGATTGCAGAGGCCTACTCCATGGGATGGAAGCTGGGCCTGAAGGCTGTGGCCATCTATCGCGAGAACTCCAAGCGCAGCCAGCCGCTTTCGACTTCAAAGGGCGGCAATACCAAGGGTGCCGCCGAGCCCTCCGGTGACGGTATGGCGACGGATGAGCCGCAGGTCATCGAGCGAATCGTGGAGCGCGTGATTCATACGGCAGAGCGCCGCCGTCTTCCCGATGAACGCCCGAGCATCACGCACAAGTTCTCGATAGCCGGTCACGAGGGCTACCTGCACATCGGCCAGTACCCGGACACCCGGATGCCCGGTGAGATCTTCATCACCATGGCCAAGCAGGGCTCGACCATCTCCGGTCTGATGGACGCGTTTGCCACGTCCATCTCCCTGGCGCTGCAATACGGTGTGCCGCTGGAGGATCTCTGCAACAAGTTCAGCCACATGCGCTTCGAGCCGAGCGGCTTTACGAACAACCGGCAGATCCCCATCGCCAAGTCCATCATGGACTACATCTTCCGCTATCTGGAGCTCAAGTTTCTGGGTCAGGAAGAGCAGAAGCCCGTAGCTGATCCGGTAGCCAGCCAGGTTCAGGCCGCCGGACCCGCCTCGGACATTGCGCAGGCCGACATGTTTGACGGCGCATCGGACAAGCCCCTGGTAGGCGCCACCGTCGAGGCCTTCCTCGGCGAACCCGAAACGGCGGCACAGCCTGCCCTGGCCGCTGTCTCTTCTTCGGGAGGCGGCTTCCAGAATCAGGAAGACGCTCCGCCCTGCTCCAATTGCGGTTCCATCACAGTTCGGGCTGGGTCCTGCTACTCGTGCCCGAACTGCGGCAACACGAGCGGCTGCGGATAAGCCGCAACGAAACACCTCAGGGTACCTGCTTCTGTCGGGTGCCCGCTTCACGGGGAGCGCCCGGTCCTAGGTGGGAGGACCGGGCGCCTTTTTTTGGGCGATGCGCGGCGTGCTCACCCCGGGCAATAGTCGACTCCTCCGCGGCGTTACCTGGAAACATGTAGGCCGGGCGGGGTTGAACCTCGCCTCCATCCACCACCCACAAGTAGTGTGTTGAGTAACGTCTGGCGCGAATATGGTGCCATCGCGGTACTGCTCGTAGTTGCCATCGGCGGGTACCTCTTCCTGTCGCGTTCGGAAGAGGATCTGATGGCCCGCGCGCTGGAGACCGTCTCCGATCATCTGTTGGCACTGGTGCCGGAGCAGGATCGCGACAGGACCCTGGCCTCCCTGGAGGAGTTCGAGCGCCGCGCGGCGGAGGGCGAGGTGCCCCCGGAACAGATCGAATGGTTGGCTGCCAGCGTTCTGAACCTGTCCAGTTCGGGCTCCTCTCTCGCCTCTGAGGAGGCTGAGATGATGGTATCCCTTGCTCTCAACGATTCGCCGCTTCTGCCGGAGCCCGCTGTCAGCCGTCAGGCGCCTCCCAGGCCACCAAGTACCCCTGTACAGAAGTCCAGGAAAAAGGACCTCCTGGAGTCAGCAGGGCGTGTTTCCGAGATGTTTAACGTGCTGACGGAAGTCAAGGGGTGGAGTGGTCAGGACAGCACATTTCGGGATGCACCGCCGGTGCGATTCTACTCAGACCGGGGATTGCGTGCCGTGGTCGATGAGCGACTCCGGGGAGAGGTAGAACGGGCTGAGCGCTTTGACCGTGCGCGGCAGGAATCGCTGGTTGCCTGGCAGTCACGGCTGGCCGAGAGTGTCGAGGCGGAGGCGGAACGCAAAGCCGTGATGGCTCAGGAACTGGGCCAGCTTTGGGCAGCGGTCAAGGACAGCATGATTCAGGAGGCCGCGCAGTTGGAGAAGCTCGCAACCATGCGCAGCCTGGAGTCACGGGGCTTCATGTTTGGCCCGGAGATGGAATCCCTTGCGGTCGATCTCGAGGGCCAACTCAAATCAAGGATCGGTGGCGGTGCTTTCAGTCTTTCCGTCGGGCAGGACGGTCAGTTGCGCCTGGAGAGCAGAGGCACCGGAACCTCCGGTCGCACGTCGACCGCATCGCGAGCAAACGCGCAATCGTCGAACTAGGGTCTACGGGAAGATTCCCATCTCTTCGTAGGCGACGGCAATCTTGTTGATTGCCACGACGAAGGCGGCGGTGCGCAGGTCGGTCTTTTCAGCTCGCGCCGTGCGGGCGATCTGGTGGTAGGCCGAGATCATGGTCTCTTCCAGACCGCTGTTTACGAGATCCACCTCGTCTCCGCCGGAAACCGCCTCCTCAACGAGCTTATCGTCCAGCTTGACGCCGGTGGCTTTCTCGATGGCCCGGAGGACGCGCTCGCTGCTTGATTGCGCGAACCGCTTGTTCATACGTCCGAAGCGAACATGGCTGAGGTTGCGAAGCCATTCAAAGTAGGAGACGGTGACACCGCCGGCGTTCAGATACACATCCGGAAGGATCAGAACGCCCTTTTCCAGCAGGATGGCGTCTCCATCCGCCGTTACCGGCCCATTCGCGCCCTCACCAATGATTTTCGCCTTGATGCGGCTTGCGTTGTCGGTGGTTATCTGACCCTCAAGGGCGGCCGGCACAAGGATGTCACAGGGCAACTCAAGCGCATCCGATGACGCCTTCAGATCTGTTGCACCCGGGAATCCCAGGATCGACCCGGTCGACTTACGGTGCGCAACTACCGCCTTGACGTCGAGCCCCGCCGGGTTGTGGATCGCGCCCTCGTACTCGGCCAGGGCGACGATTTTTGCACCTCCTTCCTGCAGATAGAGGGCGGCGTGATACCCCACATTGCCGAGGCCCTGCACGACCGCAGTTTTGTCGTCAAGGCCGGTGCTGAGGCCCAGAGCGTCCATGGCCTCCTTGTCCCGACACGCTTCGCGAATCCCGAAGAAGACGCCCCGGCCGGTGGCCTCGGTACGCCCATGGATGCCCCCCTGTCCGATGGGCTTTCCAGTCACACACGCCAGCGCGTCGAGGGGATCATCCGTAAATGAGTTGTAGGTATCCAGTATCCAGGCCATCTCCTTGCCTGAAGTACCATAGTCAGGCGCAGGCACATCCACGCCGGGACCGATCAGGTTCTTTTTCAGCATCTCGTAGGTCAGCCGCCTCGTGATGCGCTCGATCTCGGTGGTCGAATAGTCCCGCCGATCAATTTTGACACCACCCTTGGCTCCCCCGAACGGCACGTCGACAATCGCGCACTTGAAGGTCATGAGCGTAGCCAGGGCGATCACCTCATCCTCGTTGACGCTGGGTGCGTAGCGAATTCCACCCTTGACCGGCAGCTTGTGATGGCTGTGCTCAGCCCTCCAGGCTTTCACCACGCCGATGGAGCCATCGTCCCTCTTGAGAGGGAATTCCATGGCGTACACGGAGTTGCAGATTCGGATCTGCGCCAGGAGACCCGGGGAGTGCCGGGTGTGCGCGCCGGCCTTCTCGTACATGCGATAGACCTGATCCAGGAAGCTGACGTTGCTCATCGTTGGTGCTGACTTGCGCGTGACGGAGAGCACAAACGGTACTGCCGGTCCCCGCATCCGGGCAAGGGCTCGTCGCTTTATCTTCCGGCCATGCAGTCTCCCCTCTATGTGCTGCTGGGGCACCCGGTGGCACATTCCCTGTCTCCGGCAATTCATAACACGGCACTGGCCGAAATCGGGCTGGCCGGGCGGTACGAAGCATGGGACGTGAGCCCGCAGGAAGTGGGGAGCGTGCTCCGGGATTGGCGCGGGAGTGCGGTGGCCGGTGCCAACGTCACGGTGCCGCACAAACAGGCTGTGATTCCGTTTCTGACCGAGCTCTCTCCAGCTGCGAGCCAGATCGGAGCTGTTAACACGATCGTTGTTTCCGGTGACCAGAGGATCGGACACAACACCGACTTTGCGGGCTTCCTTCAGCCCCTGACCGAGTCCCACGAGAAGGTCCTGATACTCGGTGCCGGAGGATCGGCCAGAGCTGTTCTTTACGCGCTCTGCCAGCACACGGATGCACGACATGTCGTGGTGTGTTCCCGCAAGACACAAAGATCAAGACTGCTCATTGACTCGATGGACTCCATGTGCGTTACTGCATCCGTTGCGCCCTGGGAAAAACGAACCGAGCTGGCACCGCTCGCGGATCTCGTGGTCAACACTACACCGGTGGGCATGGCGCCCCACGCGGACTCCAGCCCGCTGGAGGCTGTGAACTGGCGTGCCGAGCAAACGGTGTACGATCTGATCTATACCCCTCGACCCACTCGACTCTTGACGCAGGCCGCTTCATGCGGTGCCACCATCATTGATGGCCTGGCCATGCTGATTGGCCAGGCGGACGCGGCTTTCCGTCTCTGGACGGGACATGCGATGCCCCTGCCCGCGGTACGCCATGCAGTCGAGGCGGCTCTCAGTCCCTCAACGAAGTGACCCTTCCGCTTCCGGATCTCGACGAAAAGTCGCTCCAGGTACAGCCCCTCGCCAGGGCAGACACCATTCCCAGCTCGTGGTACGTGCACCCTGGTTTTCACCGTTTTGACCAGCAGCACGTGCTGGCCCGCGGATGGCAATACGTGTGTGCAGAGACACAATTGACCGAGCCGGGCCAGTATGTATCCGAGATCATCGCGGGCGAGCCCATCGTTTTGGTGCGGGACGACCAGGGCAGGCTGAGGGCCTGGTTCAATGTGTGCAAACACCGGGGTGGACCGCTGGTTACCGATGCCTGTGGGCACACGCGCATGTTGCAGTGCAAGTACCACGGGTGGACGTATCGGCTGGACGGCTCCCTGCGCGGCGTGCCGCGATTCGACAGAACCGAGCTGTTCGACAAGCGGGACTTCGGCCTGCGGGAGGCCCGGATAGTGGCCTGGCAGGGCATGGTGTTCGTGTGCCTGCAGGAAGAGCCCGATGTCGGATTTGAGGATTACGTCAGCGGAATAGCGGAGCGCATCCATCCCATCCGACTTTCCGAACTCCGGTTTGAGCAGCGCCAGGTCTACGATGTGGCCTGCAACTGGAAGGTGTATGTGGACAACTATCTCGAGGGCTACCACCTCCCCCTGGTCCATCCGGAGCTCTGTGACGTGCTTGACTACCGCAACTACGTGACCGAGACCTATCCCTCTTACTCGTTGCAGTACAGCCCGTTACAGGAAGGCGAGAACCCGTACGGCAGCACAGAGGGGGAGGCCTTCTACTACTGCCTGTTTCCCAACTTCATGCTGAACATCCTGCCCGGGCGAGTGCAGGTGAACAGCGTGGTGCCGGTTTCTCACGATAGGTGCCAGGTCATCTTCGACTACTACTTCCGGGAGGGCACGCCGCAGACCGTGATTGACGAAGACGTGTCGTTCAGTGACAAGGTGCAGGCCGAAGACGTCGAGATCTGCGAGTTCGTACAGCGCGGGCTGGCCTCCAGCGCCTACGACAAGGGCCGCTTCTCGGCGGATGCGGAGCCTGGGGTCTACCACTTCCAAAGCATTCTGAAGGGGGCCTACAAGCGAGCGATGGAGCGGGAGCGCGGAGTGCCCGCGTAGCGCGTCGGGGGGCGCGGAGTGCCCGCCCTGGTCGTTTGGAGCCAAGTGCCGCCTATCGATCCCTGCCCGGCCGGTAGGTGCGCACGGCCGCCGCCCTCACCTCCTCCTCCGTGAACGGCGTTTCTTTCAGCTGCCGCTGCACAAAGAGCTCGGCCTGATCGGCATAGTGCGGACTCTCAGGCCTCGAAATGGCGCTGCCGAACACGTTGATGCTCTCCGAGCGCACGGGTCCATCCTGGTCGAAGGCGGCCAGAAGGACGTACGAATCACCCTGAAAGCCGACAAGACGCCCGTCCTCGGACCGGTTGCCATAGACCGCATGCAGCACGTCCGGTGCACCCCCAAGACCAAGGTCCACGTCACCGCGACGCAGTCGGTTTACCTCCGCCCACGTGGGGGTCAACGTGCCGTGGTGCTCGAGCAGCCAGGCAGCCGTTTCCCGCAACCGAGTCATCAGCGCCGTGGTGGATATCGCCTCACCGTACTGGTCCAGGAAGGGTCGCAGCGTGCCAACGGCCAGAGCGGCCTCCCGGTTGTCGGGATCGGTGCCGAGGTCCCAACCCGCCAGCACGGCTACCGCCTCCCGGGCCAGCGAATCGCCCGGAGACGCAAAGCGCAGTTGCCGCACAAGGCGCGCCGCGCGCGACTCGACGGCATAGCGCATGTCGTACTTGTAGGCCTTGAACTCCTCCCAGGTCACGTCCGTGTCCGCCGAGAAGAGCTCCAGCGCGCGCATGGCGCGGTTGGTCTGATGCGTCTCAATGCCGGCCGAGGTCGGGAAGTCCAGCACAGACGGATCCGCTTCCGTCCCGGTGGCCAGGAAGGGCGTGCTGTTGGCATTCTGCACAAAGCCCACCTCCGGGTTCACGACCCGCGGCAGATCCTCGAAAGGGAGATACTCCTGCCAGATGGCCACGCTTGAATCTCCACGCGCCCTGCCGGACCAGTCAAACCCCGGTTCACGGATGGGGATGCGAGCGTTGTACAGATACTGTATTTGCCCCTCGCGGTCTGCATAGACCGTGTTGAATACCGGGATGGCCTGGCGGGACATAGCCGCTTGCCATTCCTCCATGGTCGTGGCCCGATTCATCGCGTACCACTGGGCTACCTGTCCCGCATCGCCCCATCCGCTGAATCGAACGGCGACGGCGCCTGTGTCAGACCGCACCACCGGCCCGTGCGCAGACCAGGTCAGGTCGCGATCGAAGGTCCACTCCAGCATGCCGACCAGGCGAACCGGGATGTTGGCCTGTTCTTTCAGGAAAGGCACCCATTCGCCGTCCTGCAGATAGAGGTCCGGATTCTCGGGATGAACCGTGAGGGTGTAGAGATCCACGACATCCGGGTTGTTGACCGTGTGGGCCCATCCCAGGTGCTGGTTGTGTCCGTGAAGGATTACGGGAGACCCGGGAAACGTGCCTCCCAGCATGTTCAGACCTTCGCGACTCATGAGGTGAGCCTCGTACCACGCAACGGGTCCTGTCCAGGGCTGATGGGAGTTCACGGCCAGATAGGTCCGACCATCCGCGGTGCGGGAAGGAGCGACGGCAAAGGCGTTGGAGCCGGTCGCTTCGGTGGAGTCCGGCGGATCTGCCCCCAGGTCGGCCTCCTCAAACAGGGTTGCGAGAACACGTTCCAATCCGAAGAAAAGAGGTGTCTTGTGCACAAAGCCCGCCACGACATCCCTACCCGTCATCGGCCAGATCCCCCGCAAGGCTTCGTCGGCATGTTGGGCGGCGTACACGTTGAGCCCGTCGGCATAGGCATCACACAGCGCCTTGGTCGCCGAGTCCATGGCAGCGTAGCCCTCCTCGGTGATCTGCTCAACCCGAAGCAAGGCCACCATGTAGTCATTCGGACCGCCTTCAGAACCCAGCATGCTCGCCAGTCGGCCACGCGCCGCCACAAGGGAGCCCTGAATGGTGGTGAAGTCGTCCTCTGCGTGCGCGTAGGCCAGTCCGAACGCCGCGTCGGCGTCTGTTTCTCCGAGGATGTGCGGTACGCCCCATTCGTCCCGCATGATTTCCACGTCATACAGGTCCGCGCGCTCGGCCAGTTCTGAAGGCACTTTTCCCTGACTGCGAATCTGATGCGCCATGAAGTACGCAATCAGGAACGCGATCAGGATGTACAGCCACCGGCGGCGAATACTCATGACGAGTGCGGCTTGGGGACGGCACCGCCCGTGTCCAGACGCGTACCAAAGAGCATGAAGATAGCCCTCGCCCAGATCAATCCGACCGTTGGCGACCTCATCGGCAACGCGGAGCGCATTCTGACATTTGCGCGCCGGGCCGCAGAGCAGGGTGCCGACCTGGCGGTATTCCCGGAGTTGTGCGTAACGGGGTATCCCCCGCTGGATCTTCTGGAAAACGAGGCCTTCCTGGACCGCGCTCAGGAGACCATGCAGCGCATCGCCGCGGACGCACCCCCGGGACTCGGTCTGGTGCTGGGCGGTCCGGTCCGGAATCCGTCGCCCGTCGGCAAGCGGTTGCAGAACGTAGCGGTTCTGTTTGAAGACGGACGGGAATTGGGGCGCGCCGTAAAGGTGCTACTTCCGACCTATGACGTCTTCGATGAGTATCGCTACTTCGAACCCGGCCGGACTGCCGATCCCATCGAATTCCGAGGTGTGCGCCTGGGCCTGCACGTCTGCGAGGACATGTGGAATAACGAGGAGCAGGCGGATTACCATCTCTACGCGGCCAACCCGATTGACGAACTCGCCGAACGGGGGGTCGACGTTTTCGTGAACATCTCTGCCTCCCCCTTCTCGCACGGCAAACACGCCCGTCGCTGCGAGGTGCTTGAGGAGATCTGCCAGGAGCACGGCAAGCCCTTCGTGCTGGTCAACCAGGTCGGTGCGAACACCGAGGTGCTCTTTGACGGGGACAGTCGGGTGCACCACGCCGACGGATCGCTCGCTGCTTGCGCTCCCTCGTTCGAAGAGTCCATGGTCATCTGGGACTCCGAAGCCCCCAGCGTGCCGTGCAGCATGCCACATGACCGCATTGCAGACATGCATGATGCGCTCGTCATGGGTATTCGGGACTACGTGCGCAAGACGGGGGCATTCGAACGCGCATTGATTGGCCTGTCCGGTGGGATCGACTCCGCCGTGACTGCCGCGCTTGCGGTGGAGGCCCTTGGGGGCGATGCGGTAGATGGCATAACGATGCCGTCCCGATTCTCTTCAGGCGGCTCGGTGGAGGATTCCCGGGTGCTGGCGGAGAACCTCGGCATGCGCTTCCACGAGATTGCCATCGCCCGCGCCGTTGACGCGTTCGAATCCATGCTGGAGCCCCTGTTCGACGGCACCGAATTCGGCGTTGCGGAGGAAAACATCCAGGCGCGCTCTCGCGGCGTCACGCTGATGGCCATCTCCAACAAGTTCGGACACCTCCTGCTGACTACGGGCAACAAGAGCGAATTGTCGGTGGGTTACGCCACGCTTTACGGTGACATGAGCGGTGGGCTGGCTGTGCTGGCAGATGTCTTCAAAATGGACGTATACGCACTCGCCAGGTACATCAATCAGCGCGCAGGCCGCGAGCTTATTCCCGAAAGCACAATCACCAAGCCACCGTCCGCGGAGCTTCGACCCGATCAAAAGGACTCGGACTCACTTCCCGAATATGACGTCCTGGACGCGATCCTCGAACGCTATGTCGAGGGTCTCCAGGACGTGGATCGCATCGAAGCGGAGACCGGCTTCGACCGTGCACTCATAGAGCGTATCCTGCGCATGGTGGACCGCAATGAGTACAAACGCAGACAGGCACCGCCAGGTCTGCGGGTCTCTGCGAAAGCCTTCGGGATGGGACGCCGCCTGCCCATCGTCATGAAACCCTCCTACAGATCCGCGCCCGTCCATGATTGAGCGCCTCGCCGGCCGGCTGGTCGAAAAACGGCCCACCGAGATCGTAATCGATGTGCGGGGCGTGGGCTACGGACTGCTGATTCCCACGTCGACGTTCGAGGCGCTCTCCAAGATCGGCTCCGACACGGAAGTGTTCACACACCTGCATGTTCGGGAAGACATTCTCCAGCTGTACGGGTTCGCCTCCCGCAACGAACGCACTGTATTCCGCATCATGCTCGCCGTATCGGGAGTGGGTCCCAAGCTGGCCCTCGCCGCGCTTTCTGCCATGCGGCCCGGAGAGATCCGTCGACACGTGCTGGCGGGAGATGCCGGATTCCTGACCCGGATTCCCGGTGTCGGCAAGAAGACGGCGGAGCGGCTGGTCATCGAGTTGCGTGATCGCCTGGCCAAAGTAGATCTGGGCGATGGGACCTCCGACGACACCGACGCGGCAGAGGGTGTGAACGATGCGCTCGCGGCCCTGGAAGCGCTGGGCTTCTCCCGCTCGGCTGCCGACAAGGCGGTGCGCAGCGTGCTCAAGTCGAATCCGGAAGCAACCAGTGCGGAAGCGTTGATTCGACTGGCCTTGCGCGACCAGTAGGCAGTCCGGATCCAGCGGGTCCTGACCCCGCTTCCCGACGGGATCCGCTCCGGAGCGGGGCAGCCGTATTCCGGATCCGTTCGGCGCGCATGCCGTGGCCAAAAGATCTGTAATGGCTACGTTTCCGCATGCTCAGGCGCATGCCCTATATCCTGGCGCCGGCCATGCTGCTCGCAGGATCGGCCCTCGCCCAGATCCCTCCGCCACCGGCCGCCTGCCCGACCGGCACGGCCGTGGGCTGGCTGGAGGGCAGGGATGTGCGCGCTCCCGTGTTCAACACCGGCTCCCTATTCTGGCGTGACCAGGGTTCGCCCAACACCTACACCGACGGCGCCGGGAGGAATCAGATCCTCGCTGCGAGCCTGTGGGTTGCTGCCCAATTTGAGGGCTTCCTGTACATGGCCGGCTCCATGCTCGGGCCGCACGAGTTCTGGCCGGGGCCTCTGGACGAATTTGGCCTGCCGCCGGCTGACTGCTCGCCCTACGATCGGGTCTGGGAGATCCGGCGATCGGACATCCAGGAGTTCGAGCGAACTGGTGTAGTGACCGAACGGCTTCGGGACTGGCCTGTCTGGGCCGGCGCCCCGGTGACTGATGGCGATGGCGATCCGCACAACTATGATGTGGCGGCGGGCGACCGTCCCGCGCTGCTGGGCGACCAGATGCTGTGGTGGGTGATGAATGACCGGGCCGGGGACCATGTGGCTTCCCAGGCCACTCCCCTACAGGTACAGGTCGAGGGCAGCGCATTTTCCTTTGACCGGGAAGGGGCTCTAGGCCGCACCACGTTCTATCGCTTTCGCATCAAGCGCAGCGGTTTACTGCCGTTCAATCAAGCCCACGTCGGTCTGTTCGTCTATGGAGGCCTCGGGGACGTGTTCGACGATTACGCGGGGTCCGACACGACGGCAAACATGGGCTACTTCTACAACGCCGACAACGACGACGCGGTGTTCGGGGAATCCCCGCCTGCGGTAGGCATCGGCATCCTTCGGGGCTCCGGGCCGGACGGTGCAGCGGACGGCGGGGATACCCGTTCCCTGGACGCGCGACGCATGACCTCCATGTTCACGTTCGGCTCGGAATGCATGCGGACCTCGGTGATCGCTGGGTGCGATGCCACCTACCCACATGGTCGGGGGGTCGGCTACTACAACATGATGCGTGGGCGCTGGCCGTGGGGAGAGCCCGTCACACTGGGCCACTCTCGCCATCCGTCGCAACCTACCCCCCTTATGTATCCGGGCAGCCCGCCAGAGTATTGGAGTGAAGCCAACTGGGACGGAAATGGCTCGGCGCTGCCGCCAGGTGACCGGAAGATTGTGGTGGCGACGGGCCCGTTCACGATCGTGCCCGACCAGGAGAGCGAAGTAGTTTTTGCCATCGTTACGGCCCGAGGCCGGGACAACTTCGACTCGGTACGGGCGCTGCGCGACGACATGAGCTTCGTGCAGAGCCGAGCCGCCGTGATTCTCACCCCGCTGGGCCCCGGAGAAGACCGGTCCGTGCCCGAGACTTTTCCCTTGGCGGCGTCAGGCATCTTTCCAAATCCTGTCACCACCGAGGCATTTGTTACGCTGTCCCTGCCTGAGGCCCTGCCCGTCACGCTCGATGTGGTAGACATGCTTGGCCGGCGTGTGGCGGTACCCGTTTTCCGCACGTTCGAAGCCGGCGAACATCGGCTACGTGTCGATGCGTCGGAACTGACCAACGGTGTGTGGGCCTGGCAGCTTCGCGCCGGCCGATTTAGCACCTCAGGGACGTTTGTGGTGGCTCGTTGATGGTGGTGCGGTGAATCCCGAGGCGACCGCGGGCACTCGGGGAACCGCTTGAGGCACAGGCGTTTGGGCGGCGACCAACTCCCAGCCCATCGTCCGAATGAACCTCCGAAACATCGCCATTGTGGCCCATGTGGACCACGGCAAGACCACGCTCGTGGATGCCATGCTCTGGCAGAGCGGCACGTTCCGGCAGGGCCAGGATGTGCAGGAGCGCGTCATGGACTCCATGGATCTGGAGCGGGAGAAGGGCATCACCATCATGGCCAAGAACACGGCCGTGGTGTATGAGGGCACGCACATCAATATTGTGGACACGCCTGGTCACGCGGACTTTGGTGGTGAGGTCGAGCGCACCCTGCGCATGGTGGACGGCATCATGCTCCTGGTCGATGCGGCTGAGGGTCCCCTGCCGCAGACGCGGTTCGTGCTCTCCAAGGCGCTGGAGTTGGGTCTGCCCGCCATCGTGGTGATCAACAAGATTGATCGCGGGGACGCCCGGCCCGAAGAGGTACTGAACGAGGTCTATGACCTGTTTATCGACCTGGACGCGGACGACTCGCAGATCGAGTTTCCGGTGGTCTTTGCCGTGGCACGCGACGGAAAGTGCACCGTCAATCTTGGCGAGGAACTGACTGACCTGCGCCCGCTCTTCGATACCATCATCGACGCCGTGCCCGCACCGGTCGGAGATGCTGAAGGGTCACTCCAGGTGCTGGTCACCAACGTGCAGCCGGACAACTACCGCGGTCCGGTGGCGATTGCCCGCGTCATGCAGGGCACGCTCAAGAATCGGCAGCGCGTCAGCATGTGTCATCGAGACGGCACGTTCACCCAGGCGTCGGTGACCGCGCTGTTCGGCTACCAGGGGCTGCAGCGCGTCGAGATCGACAGCGCCGGACCGGGCGACATCGTAGCGATCGCCGGCATGTCGGGCATCGGTCTGGGCGAGAGCATCGCCGACGCCGAAGAGCCGCAGCCGCTGCCGCCGCTGCACGTGGACGAGCCGACGATGTCCATGGAGTTTCGCATCAACGACTCGCCGTTCTCCGGCCGCGAGGGCAAGTACGTCACCAGCCGCAACCTGCGCGACCGCCTGTTCAAGGAGGCGGAAACCAACCTGGCGATGCGCATCGAGGAGACCGACACGCCGGACAGCTACCTGGTCTACGGTCGCGGTGAGCTGCAGATGGCGATTCTCATCGAGCAGATGCGGCGTGAGGGTTTTGAGTTCTCGGTCGGCATGCCTCGGGTGATCACCAAGGAGATCGACGGCAAGCGCTGCGAGCCCTACGAACTCGCCCTGATCGATGTGGCCGAGGACTACATGGGCACGGTCGTGCAGAAGCTGGGCACGCGGCGCGGCGTCATGACGAAGATGGTCAATCACGGCTCGGGACGCGTGCGGCTCGAGTTCGAGATTCCAAGTCGCGGACTGATTGGTTACCGAACCGAATTCATGACGGACACCAAGGGCACGGGCATTCTGACCCACCTGTTTGACAAATTCCGGCCGTGGGCGGGCGAAATAGCCCATCGCGCGACAGGTGCCCTGATTTCGGACCGCAACGGCAAGGTCACCGGCTACGCTGCCCTGAACCTGCAGGAGCGTGGTGAGCTGTTTGTCAGTCCCGGCGATCCGGTATATGCGGGGCTGATTGTCGGCGAGAATGCGCGCGACGTGGACCTCGAGGTGAACATCACCAAGGAGAAGAAGCTGACGAACATGCGGGCGGCCTCGGCCGATGCCTTCGAGAAGCTGATCCCGGCCCGCAAAATGTCCCTGGAGGCCAGCATCGAGTTCATCCGTGATGACGAACTGCTGGAGATCACGCCGGAAAGCGTGCGTCTGCGCAAGCGCTATCTGGATCCGCACGAGCGCAAGAAGGCGGATCAGCTCCGCACCCAGGCCGCGCTGTCCTGAGTGTTCCGCGCAGAGCCTAGTCGGCCAGCACCAGAGTGCGCGTGGCCGAATGTTCGGCCGTGGTGATGCGCACCGCATACAGGCCGGCCGCGAGTCCATCGACCGGAAGACCCAGTCCGGGATGGCTTCCCGTGGCGAGGTATTCCCGCTGCATTGCCACCTGGCGGCCCATCACGTCAAAGACTTCCACGAGCACATCGCCCGGATGGGCAAGCTCGACCCGGGCACGTGCCACCCCGGAAGAGGGATTGGGATAGACGTCCAGCGTCACCGAGGCAACTGGGACGTCCGGCGATTCCGTGTTGGTGACGCCGGCGTCGTGCACCCATATTCCTGAGCCGTACGTGCCCGCATAGGCGTTGCCGCTGGCGTCGAAGGCCAGCGACGTGACCCGTCGGGCGTTCTCCATACCGCCCGTCACAGGCTGCCACGCACCGTTGCGACCAAGTCGGTACACACCGTTTCCGAATGAGCCCATGAACATGGTGCCGTCCGGATCGAAGGCGATCGCGCGGATGTCCTCGCTGCCCGAGAGACCATTCGTCATCGGGCTCCACGTCTGGCCGCCGTCTGAAGACCGCATGACGCCGAAGTAGCGGGTGCCCGCGTACAGCCGATCATCCGGGGAACGGGCGAAGACCTGCGCCTCGAAATAGGGCGTAGCCGGGCTGGTGAGACGAACCCACCCGGTTTGGCCACCTGGCCGCATGAACGAGTCGTAGGTGCCTCCTGCGAAAATGGTGCCCGCCTGATCCACACCAATCGCAATCACGTCACGTGCGGCCTGATCGGGTCCGATCAGCGGATACGACGTCCAGTTCTGACCGCGCAGGTGGTACACCCCTTCGTGGTAGCCTACAAAGAGCTCACCATTGGGGCCCGGCAGCACGTCGCGAACGGGCGGGGACCCGGGGGGGCCCAGTGCTTCCCAGGTCTCCTCCACCAGATCGTACCGGAACAGCCCGTTCAAGGTGCCGTCGAGGAGCCGACCATCCGTATCGAACGCCAGACTCTGGGCCGGCTTGACCGACTCCGCCAGGTCATCCAGCAATGTCCAGGTAGAACCCTGGTCCCGTGACAGGAAGACGCCGCCGAGTGTCGCGGCGAAGAGCCCATCGTTCGGGCCGATTGCGATATCCCGGATGGCGCTCTGCAGGCCCGTATTGGATGCTTCCCACGTCGTGCCGCGATTTCCCGTGCGCAATACGCCTCGGCCGTACGTGCCGGCGATAACCGTGGAACCGGATGCGGCGATGCCGTGCACGGTGGTGCTTGTTTGGGCGATGGGACTCCAGGTGGAGCCTTCGTCGTCAGAGCGGTAGACGTACCGAAACCCGCCGAAGTACAGGCGGCCTTGCTCATCCTCGGCCATGCCGCCCGCGCGGATCGGATCTGTCTGAGGCTGCACACACGTCCATATCCTGCCGGCATTCCGCGTGCGGAACAGCGTGCAGCCTCCACGGATGGGGCTGGTGCCGGCGTACACATCTCCGGTCGAGGTGACGAACAGCACGTCCGTATCCCAGGTAGTCATACCGCCCGATGCCCAGTCCCAACTGACACCCCGGTCGGGCGACTTGTAGACGCCTTCGGAGGTTGCGGCATACAGGACCCCGTTGTGGTCAACGGCGACGTCCCGGATGTTGAGTGTGCGATCGTCGACGCTGAATATCTGCCAGGACGATCCGGAGTTTTCCGAGCGAAGCACGCCCCGAATCGTGCCCGCATACACGGTGCCGTCCTCCGCCTGCGTAATGGCCTGCACCCATGGGTCCGGCGTGCTCATCTGCTGCCAACCGTTCGCGCCTTGCCAGCGTTTGAACACACCGCCGCCGTAGGTGGCGAGCAAAGCGGACCCGTCGGCGAGGCGAAGAACCTCGCGGGAATCGATGCCTGAGGCGGTGATCCCGTCGTTTTCCAGCGCCCAGGTCGCGCCGGCGTCATCCGAGTAGAAAAGGCCGCTTACCGTCGCCGCATAGAACCCTTCGGGCGTCGCCGCGATGCCATGCACGATCGTGCCGCCGAACGGACCTGTCGCCGGCCGCCAGTAGTCCTGCGCCGTCGCCGTGCCGGCGAGCAGAACTGATAGAAAAAGCAGGGTTTTGCGCATGGATTCGCTCCGAAAGGGCGTGACTAGCCGCATTCAGTATCGACCGTCGAAGCGCGGATTAAATCCCGGGGGGGCGGGCGGGCGGCAGTGGACTCCGGCGGGCGCCGCGGCTGCGGGGGCGGGCGGGCGCCGGCGGGCGCGCTGTGGGCGCGCGGTGGGCTGCGGCAGCCAAGGTGGAATCAACCCGCCCGTTTCCATGTGCGTCTCAGCAAGATCCGGGGAGATATGGAATAAGCCCCGATTCTCCACTCCGACGGCCGCGCGCGGCTGGCGCTTGTGGAATCGGGCCCCGATAGTCCACTTCGAGGGTTTGACGGCCGAAAAGGAGCCCGCCGCACTCGCCAGCCCGCCAGCCTCGCCAGCCCGGCCCACCGCCTAAATCAGATTGGCCTTCTCCGCAGCCTTTCGCAGCTCCTCTTCCTCAAAACGGGTAAGCCCGCTGGGGATCTTGACGACGATCTCCACAAACAGGTCACCTGTAGCTGACTCGGTCTCCACCCCTTGCTCGCGCAGTCGCAGTCGCTCCCCGGGCTGCGTGCCCTTGGGGATGTTGAGCTTCAGCTTTCGCCCATACGGCGTGCTCAACGCGCGCGATCCTCCCAGCATCGCCTCGAACACAGTCACTTCGACCTTGGTGTGCAGGTCGTTGCCGTCTCGCCGAAAGTTGCCGTCCGGGCGGACCTTGAACCGCACATAGAGCTCCCGCTGCTGGCCGGCCACCTTGCGCTTCAGCCGCACCTTATAGCCGTCTGCCACCCCTTTCGGAAACGGCACACGCACCTTGGAGCCGTCCGGAAGCGTCAGCTCGACCTTGCCGCCTTCCAGCGACTCATCGAACGTCAGAACCACCTCTGTCTCAGGCTCCACACGGCGGGCACCAGCTGCGCCATCGCCACCAAAGAACCGTCCGAAGAGATCGCCGAATCCACCAAGCGGATCCTGCTCGCCGCTGCCGGAACCAGGTCCCTCGCGCTCCATGCGCACGTACGTACCGTCCGGCGAGCGGTAGAATCGCCCGCCGTTCCCGGTGGTGAACGCGTCGCCGAACGCGGATCCAAACGGATGCTTGCGGGCTCGATCATACTGGGCCCGCTTGGCCGAATCCGACAGGGTTTCGTACGCCTCCTGGACCTCCTTGAACCGCTCCTCGGAGGAGGAGTCGCTCTGGTTGCGATCCGGGTGGTACTTCCGCGCCAGCGAGCGAAAAGCCTTCTTGATCTCATCGGCGGAAGCGGTCTCCCCCACTCCGAGAATCTTGTAGTAGTCTTTCAGTGCCGGCATTCGATGCGCGCGTCGCCTGTGGTATTATCTGACAAAACTGCCGACCAGCACGCGTTGCGCGTCCAGGAATCCTGTCAATCCCTGCATTCCTGTCAGTCGGAAGTCTCCATCCAAGACCGGGCATAAAGCGTGCCATCCGTGACCCCCATCCAGAAGGTTCTCGTCGCCAATCGCGGAGAGATTGCCGTGCGTGTGATGCGCACCTGTCGCGAACTGGGCATCAGGACCGTTGCCGTCTATAGCGAGCCGGATCAGGCGGCCATGCACGTGCGCTTTGCCGACGAGGCGTATTGCGTGGGACCCGCGCCCTCTGCGCAGTCCTACCTGCGCATGCAGCGCATTCTGGATGTTGCACTCATGACGGGCACCGATGCCATCCACCCGGGGTACGGATTTCTGAGCGAGAATGCCGAATTCGCCGAGGCCTGTCAGGAGGCAGGGGTACGCTTCATCGGTCCGCCTCCCGCTGCCATCAGGGCGATGGGAGACAAGACCGCGGCACGAGCCCTGATGGAGAAAGCCGGCGTACCCATGGCTCCGGGTACGGTCGATGCGGTCTCCGACTCGGAACAGGCCCTGGAGATTGCGCGCGATATCGGCTTCCCCGTGCTCATCAAGGCCGCCGCCGGTGGCGGTGGCAAGGGCATGCGCATCGTGCATGAGGAGGGTGATTTCGTGCGGTCCATGGACGCCGCAGCCCGCGAGGCGACTTCCGCCTTTGGTGACGGCCGGGTGTTCATCGAGAAGTTTATCCAGGAGCCAAAACACATCGAGTTTCAGGTGCTTGCCGACATGCACGGCACCTGCCTGCACCTGTTCGAGCGGGAATGCACCATCCAGAGGCGCCACCAGAAAGTGGTGGAGGAGGCACCGGCGGCCGGCATGCGGCCAGAGCTCCGGGAGGCGATGGCGCAGGCTGCGGTCAGCGCGGCCCGAAGCTGCGGATACGTCGGCGCCGGAACGGTGGAGTTTCTCCTGGACACGGACGGTTCGTTCTACTTCATGGAAATGAACACGCGGCTACAGGTGGAGCATCCGGTTACGGAGTGGATCACCGGCACGGACCTGGTGGCCGAGCAAATCCGGATCGCGGAAGGACGTGCGCTCTCGCTGAAACAGGAGGACCTGCAGATTCACGGGCACGCGGTCGAGTGCAGGGTGTACGCCGAGAACCCGGCGACGGGCTTTCTACCGGACCCTGGCCGTCTCAAGGTGCACCGGCCCGCCTCGGGACCCGGCGTGCGCGTAGATGCAGGCGTAGAAGAGGGCGATGAGGTCCAGATCCACTATGACCCCATGATCTCCAAGCTCACCGCGTGGGCGCCGACCCGACGCGAAGCGATCGCCCGAATGGTCCGCGCCATCGACGAGTATGAGGTGGCCGGCGTGGAGACCACACTCCCGTTTTGCCGGTTTGTTATGCAGCACGAAGCCTTCGCGTCCGGCGCGTTTTCGACGCGGTTCGTGGAGCGCCACTTCGATCCGGAGTTGATCTCGCCGACGGGCGATGCGGAGCTGCTGGCTGCGTTCGCGGCGCACCAGGCCAAAGCCTCCGGCCGGGCGGACCCGGTGACGGCCACCGCGGCCAACGGCCACAGATCAGAGTGGGCGCGGAGACGGCGGGACTGAGCTGCTTCGTCGCCAACCGCGGCCCTAGATCCAGGTTGATTCAGTCCGCAGCCCTTGCTGTTCGAGCACCTCGGTGACGGCCCGCACCGCTTCGCGGCAACCGCGTGTGCCCATCGGATCTCCGAATGGCTCGAGCGCTACGTAAATCCCGGACTCCTTTTTACGCGCCTTGACCAGGAGTTCCTGGCGCAGGTCCGCCTCCTCGACCACGACCTCGAAAAGCACCTCCTTGCCGTCCAGACTCCGGTAGGCCTGCGCCACCACCACGACGCCGCCGTCGAATCGGCGCACATGCTTATCCATAGTGGAAACTGCGTGCAAATCTCCCTGCATCAGCGCATGCTGCATGGCTTCAACAACGGTCCTGGGCTCCGGAGCCGCCGGACGTGCCGTCGGCCGGAATACCACGTGATAGATGGGGCGCTCCTGGTCCTGCCACTTGAGCGCATACTTGGTGCGCAGGGTCTCCGCCGGCGGCGGAAGCACCTCCTCCGAGAACACGCCGGAGTCTGCGGCTGACGCACGAGCAAACTGAAAATATTCCTTATGGTCGGTGGTCAGCATGAGATCACCGTCGGCCTGAAGACGATTCGCGGCCATGCGGAAGAATCTCGGCTGCAGGAGCCGATTCGACACCTGCCTGCGACGCGGCCACGGATCCGGGAAGTTGACGTAGATCCTGCGCACGGAGTCCTCCGTCAGGAAGTCCCGGACCAACATGCGGCCGTGGCCGCGATACAGCCGTACGTTGCGCACGTTCTCCCTGTGCATGCGTCGAAACGCGCGCGACACGGAAGCCAGGGAGATCTCCACGCCGAGGGTGTTCCACTCGGGGTGTAGCCGATCCAGTTCCACCAGAAACCGCCCGTCCCCAAAGCCAATCTCGACTACAAGCGGCCCGTCCCGCTCAAACAGCGCCTGGGGGCCCTGTCCGAAGTCCTTCTTTCGCAGCAGAACGCCGCCGTCGTAGCGCATCAAAGGCCGCCTGCCGGCTTCTGCGGGAGGTATTCCAGCGGCACAGGCGTTCCTCGACCGTCGAAGCCCCAACTCGTGATCCAGAAGCGCTCACCGTCCCAGACCATCTCGATCGAGTTGATGCCCTGCCCACCAACGGGGCCGTCCGGGGTGCTCTTCCACTCGTAGGTCGACCACACGTGCACGGTCGATCCGTGCTGGCGGACCTGGCGAGCAATCTCGTATTCGAAGAACCCGTTCTGCTGCACCGGCCCGCTGCGCTCATGCCATTCGCTGATGGTCACCGGACGAATGGCTACCGAATCGCCCACTGCGCCGGTGATCACCACGAGCGCGCCCGGGATATGAAGAGACTTGTCCCGATCCCAGTCGCGCGCAGATCCGGCCGCCCCAGACACCACTTCGTAGTAGGCACGCATGATGCCGTCCAGTGTGGACACGTCAGCCGAGTCCGGTACCGGCCACTCCTGCGCGGACGTGGAGACCGCCAGGGACCCCATCGCCAGAGAGAGAACGAACAAGCGGGCGATCATGCTTCCTCGTCCTCAGGCTCGCGCAGGCCGAGTTCACGGTCAATCATGAAGAGCGCCTCACCGGCCTGTCCGGCCAGCCGGATGCTGTCAATGATGCCCTCGGCGTTTTCCTCCTCTTCCACCTGCTCGTCAATGAACCAGTGCAGCAGGGTCTGCAGCGGATAGTCGCGCTCCGCCTGGGCGACCTCGTACAGGTCGTGAATGCACTTGGTGATATGCTGCTCGTGGGCGAGGGACTGTTCGAAGGCGTCGAGGATGTTGTCAAAGGAGACGGTCGGCGCTTCGAGTCCTTCAAGCACGGGATTCTCCCCGCGGCGGATCAGGAAATCGAAGAACTTCATGGCGTGCATGACCTCCTCGCGCGCCTGATTGCGCATCCATGCAGCCGCGCCTGGCAACTTCAGAGCCTCAAATCTGGCCGACATGGCCAGGTAGATGTACGAAGACTGAAATTCTTCTCGTATCTGGCGATTGACCGCCTCGACTACTTTTTGCTTCATGGGTCCGTGTTTTCGACGAGGTGCAAGGTACGTACCCCTGACGGGCCCCCGGCAACCAATCCAGGGGCCGCAGGTATGAAGCGACCGAAAAAACCCGACTGGATGCGCCTGAGCTACTGTACCTGAGTTCTGAATCAACCGAACAGCTATGGCAGCCAGGATTTTGTGGGCGGACGATGAGATCGACATGCTCCGCCCGCACATTCTCTTTCTCGAGTCCAAGGGTTACGACGTAACGAGCGTCACAAACGGGTCGGATGCGGTCGACCAGATGCGGCAGGACCCGTACGACCTGGTCCTGCTCGATGAGCAAATGCCGGGCCTTGACGGCATCGCAACGCTGGGCGAAATCCGGCAGCTCTCACCGGAGGTGCCCGTGGTCATGGTGACCAAGAGTGAGGAGGAGCGCCTGATGGAAGAGGCGCTCGGTGGGCAGATCTCGGACTACCTCACCAAGCCGGTGAACCCCAGTCAGGTGCTGCTGACCTGCAAGCGCCTGCTGGAACGTGCCCGGTTGGAGAGCGAGAAGGTATCGCAGAGCTACATGCAGTCCTTCGCGGCCATCTCGTCGCGACTGCACGGGCATCTGCAGCATGCCGAATGGGTCGACCTCTATGAGAAGCTCGTCTCGTTCGATCTGCAACTAGAATCGGACGATGGGGCACGGCAGGTGCTCGAGGACCAGTTTCGGGACGCAAATCGGGCGTTCTGCAAGTACATCGAGAAGGAGTACGAGGACTGGATTGCGAACGTGGACACGGCACCGGATGAGGATCGGCCGGTGCTTTCCCACGAGGTGGTCGGCGAGTACGTCACGCCGCTTCTCGGCAAGGGCAAACCGGTGGTCTTCTTTGTGATCGACTGCATGCGGTATGACCAGTGGCTGGAGTTCGAGCGACTGCTGTATCCGTTGTTCGGCATCGAGCGCAAGTTCCACTACTCCATTCTACCGACGGCAACCCCTTACTCCCGCAACGCCATCTTCTCCGGGCTGCTGCCCCGTGAAATGGCCCGGAGGTACCCCAAGATGTGGTCCGACGGTGAGGATGACGAGCACTCGAGGAATCGCAACGAGGACGAGTTGCTGCGGGATCAGCTTTCCCGCCGACACCTCTCACCCCGCACGCGATACACGAAGATCATCTCCACGCAGGACGGGCGCGAGTTCGCCGGGGCGGTGAACGAGTACCTGGACAACGATCTCTCGGCGGTGGTCGTCAACTTTGTCGACATCCTGGCCCACAGCCGGTCGGACTCCGCAGTGCTGAAAGAGATCGCTCCCGATGAGCGCGCCTACCGTGCTCTCACGCGGACCTGGTTCGAGCATTCCTGGCTGTACCAGGCCTTTCAGACCCTTGCTGAGTCGGACTGCACGGTGGTCGTCACCACCGACCATGGAGCCGTTCGCAGCCTGCATGAGACCAAGGTGATTGGGGATCGTGACACGTCCACGGCGCTCCGCTACAAGTACGGCCGCAACCTCAAGAGCGACGACCGGCACGCCATCTTCGTGCGCAACCCGGAGTCCTTCGGGTTGCCGAGCCAGGGGCGCAGTTCCAACTTCATCATCGCGAAGGAGGACTACTACTTCGTGTACCCGACCAATTACCACCGCTTCGTGAATCGCTATCGCGACACCATGCAGCATGGCGGGGCCTCCATGGAAGAAATGATCCTGCCCGTAGCAACGCTGACGCCCAAGCGGTGACGGTGTCCTCCGACTCCACCGAGCGCACCCGCCAGATCGGCGCCGACTTCGCGGCGCGACTTGAGCCAGGCTCCGTGGTCGCCTTGCAGGGTGACCTTGGCGCCGGCAAAACCGAATTCGTGCGCGGCATGGTGTCGGCACTGGGTGGAGACGCTGCGTCAGTTTCCAGCCCCACGTTCACGATTGCCCAGGAGTATCTCGTGGACGATGGGGTGGTAATCCATGTGGACGCCTACCGTGTTGAGGACCCACGGGAGTTTGTCGAGATGGGTATGGAGGAATATCTTGATACGGCACATCTGGTAGCCGTCGAGTGGCCCGATCGCATGGCCGGTATGCTTCCGCCCGATGCGGTCGCTGTACACATAGAGCACCAGGGCGGCGGCAAGCGCAGCATCACCCTGCCATGAACGAGCTGTCAGGAGTGGCCTACCTGATGGCGATGCCGCAGTACGGCCTCGCCGGCGACGTGGCGCTCAAGCCAGGACTGGCTAGAATCCGCGCGCTGCTCGCCGCTATGGGACGACCCGACCGGGGCATGCCCATCATGCATGTCGCAGGTACCAACGGGAAAGGCTCCACGGCATCCTTCGCGGCGGCGATACTCACATCGCACGGCCTTCGCACGGGGCTGCACACCTCTCCCCACCTGCTGCACCCCGGCGAACGCATGCGGGTCAATGGGATCGCCGCTCCACATGAGTGGCTTGACCAGGCCGTAGAGACGTGGCGGCCTGCCATAGAGGGTACTCAGGCCAGCTATTTCGAAGCGACGGTGGCCTTGAGCCTGCTTCGATTCGCCGAGGAGAATGTCGACGCGGCTGTTGTCGAGGTCGGTTTGGGCGGCAGACTCGATGCGACCAACGTGCTGGATACCGCAGTGTCCGTGATTACGCGCGTAGCCCTGGACCACGCGCACATTTTGGGGAATTCCGTGCAGGCCATCGCCAGTGAGAAGGCCGGCATCATTCGACCGGGCATCCCCGTGGTGCTGGGCAAGCAGGATCTCCCGGCGGCCCATGCCATTCGGGAAACCGCCCTGAAGCTTCAGGCGCCCCTGATCGAGGCGGCCGGTCGCTGGAAGGGTTCCACGCTAAACACCCCCTCACGACGCCTCACCCACCTCAAGCCGGGTCTTGAGCAGGCGCACCAGCGGGAGAACGCCGCCACGGGCGTTCTGGCGTCGGAGATCTTGCTGGACATCCTCAACGTGCCGCTGTTGCCGCGCGCAGTGCGCTCCGGCTTGCGACACGTACGACGGCTGTCGGGGCTCAGGGCCCGCTACGAGATACTCTCCAGAGAGCCACTTTGCGTGGTGGATGTCGCCCACAACCCCGACGCACTGATCCCTGTCCTGCAACGCTTTCGCAGGGACGCGGGCCCGGGAGAAGCCCGCGTGCGCCTTGGACTCATGGCTGACAAGGAGCTGGAGCCGGTAGCCGTCGCACTGAGGGAGCTGAACTTGTCTGTGGAAGTGGTAAACGTTGCGTCTCCGCGGGCGATAAACGCCGACACACTGGCAGAAAAACTCCGTGCTGCCGGCGTTTCGGTTGTCGATCCGGAGGTCGCATCGACCGTACCCAGACTCGTTACGGGCAGCCATCAGGTCGTAGAGATCTGGCTCCGTGAGTATGAAGACCCGGTGGTTGCCGCCAACGGCCTGTAGGGCTATATTTGATGATCCCGGGCTGTGTCAGCCCCGGGTGTGGGCCCCGGAATCCCTTGCGGCCCCTTGTTGTGCACCCGTGGAGGGCGCATCTGGCTGAAGCAACGTCGCCCCCGCCCAACTCCATTTCCTCCGGGCCGTCCGGTCCAAGCGGCACATTCGAAAGGTCTCGAAGCCGCCCATAGTGTGAGGTCGTTGAACCGACCTGAAACCCCCGTTTTGCATCATGCGCATCACTGATCTGCAGGAGAAAAAGCTTCCCGAGCTGAAAGAGCTCGCCAAGAAGATGAAGCTCTCCGGATTCTCCGCCATGCGGAAGCAGGATCTGGTTTATCTCATTCTGGAAGCCCAGGCCGAAAAGCAGTCCGGCTCCGGAAAACCCAACGTCGATCCCCCGGCCAAGGAGGAGCGGTCAAACGGCCGCTCCCGGGGCAACTCAAACGGCCGCGGTAAAGCACAGGAATCCAGGAAGGAGGATTCGGGCTCCGGGTCCGGGTCGCGTGAGGAATCCGGAGGCCGACGCTCCCGCAAGTCGGGTGGCAACCGCATCGTGCGGGTCGATCTGACGACGGCATCAAAGGGCGAAGAAGAGGAGTCCTCTGCCACCGAGGAGAAGTCGGGAGATCGCCGCAACCGGGGACGCGGGCGCGGCCGTGACGACAAGAGCGGCGATTCCGGCTCCGGTGGAGGCTCCGACTCGCGCTCAGGCGGAGAGTCCAAGTCCGGCGACGGAGGTGACTCGAATTCCGGAGATGATCAGAACTCCGGGCGTGGTCGCCGGGGTCGGCGTGGACGCGGGCGCGGACGCGACGGGAATGACGGCGGCAATCGCAACGAAGGCAACCGCAACGACGGCGGGCGCCGGCAGCGTGGTGGGGACGATTCCGGAGGGGGGCGCAACCGCAACAAACGGGACCGCAACAAGGACCGCAACAAGCGGGATCGCAACCGCGATCGCGGAGGTCGCCAGGACCAGCAGCCTCAGGCCCAGTCCAGCGGATTCAGCGACAAGGAGTACCGGGATCCCCCGGATCGGGACCGTCGTCGCGGGCGCAACCGCAATCGCAGCCGCGAGAGCCGGGAAGAGCGCATGGCGCGCGTCTACGGCGACAAGCCCGAGTACATGCAGAACTACGATCCGGACGCGATCGAGCTGGACGGCATGATCCGCAAGGTCGGCGTGCTGGAGATTCTGCCGGACGGCTACGGCTTCCTGCGCTCTGCGGAGTTCCACTACCTGCCCAGCCCAGACGACATTTACGTCTCTCCGAGTCAGATCAAGCGCTTCAACCTGAAGATTGGAGACACGGTCGATGGCGAGGTGCGGCCCCCCAAGGAGGGCGAACGCTTCTTTGCGCTGATCCAGGTGCACTCCATCAACGGACGCAATCCGATTGAGCTGGAGAACCGGCCGGACTTTGACCATCTCACGCCGCTGTACCCGGAAGAGATGCTGACCATGGAGACCTTGCCGGGCGAGGTTTCCACGCGTGTCATTGACCTGTTCTGCCCCATCGGCAAGGGGCAGCGGGGCCTCATCGTGGCCCAGCCAAAAACAGGCAAGACGATCCTCCTTCAGAAGATTGCGAACGCAATCAGCACCAACCATCCGGAGTGCATACTGCTCATCCTGCTGGTGGACGAGCGGCCGGAGGAGGTCACAGACATGCAGCGGAACGTCAAGGGAGAGGTGATTGCCTCGACGTTTGACCAGGATCCGCATCGCCATGTGGAGGTGGCGGACATCCTGCTGCACAAGGCCAAGCGCCTGGTAGAGGCCGGCCAGGATGTGGTTATCCTGCTGGATTCCATCACCCGCCTGGCACGCGCCCACAACACCGTTTCTCCGAGCACCGGCCGCACCATGTCCGGTGGTATGGAGGCGGGAGCCCTTCGCGGGCCGAAGCGCTTCTTCGGTGCCGCCCGCAACGTAGAGGAGGGCGGGTCGCTGACCATCATCGGTACTGCTCTGATCGACACCGGCAGCCGGATGGATGAGGTGATCTTTGAGGAGTTCAAAGGCACGGGCAACTCCGAGATGCAGCTGGACCGCGACATGGCCAACCGCCGGGTCTTCCCGGCCATCCACGTCATCAAGTCCGGCACGCGCCGCGAAGAGCTGCTCATTCCGGACAAGAAGCTCAGCCGCATCTGGATCCTGCGACGCCTGCTGGCCGAGAAGGAGCCCGTTGAGGCGATGACGTGGTTGCTCGACAAGATGCGTGGCACGCGCAACAACGACGAGTTCATGGTCGTCATGAATAGCTAGACCATACCCGAAACCTCCCCCAGATTGGGCGCATGGCCCGTCAATTCACGGACGCCGAAGTAGGCGCCATCATTCAGAAGGCGACGGAGCTCCACGAAAAGGAGACCGGAGCAGGACCTGCCTTGTCGCTTTCCGAGGTGGAGCACATCGCCTCCGAAATGGGCCTTCCGGCTTCCGTTGTCAGGCGGGCGGCGGCCCAGGTAGCGTCCGCGCCTGCGCCGACGCGTCGCGGCTTTTTGTCCATCCCCGATATCCGCGCTGCTGGCTCCCTGCCCGGACCGGTGGGCGATGCGGAGTGGGGACACATCCTGCAGGTACTACGCCGGCATCTGGGGGGTGCGGGCGAAGCCGAGACGGTTGGAAATGTGCGCTACTGGCATCGCGCGGTGATGGACATGGGCAGCGAGATCGCCCGCGTCGATGCAACGGTCACCTCTTACGAGGACTCCGCCCGGATGGAGGTCAGTCGTTCTTCGGCACTGGGCAGGATCCTGACTCAGATAATCGGCACGGCGGCTGGGGCTGGATTGGCCACCGTGCTGGCTGTCGCCGAGAGCGCCGGACCGGGGCTCGGAATCACAAGCGTGCTGGTTGGCGGTGGTCTGGGACTGTCGGCTGCAAGGCTCACCCTCGCAGCCTCCGCCCGGCGAGCCAGCAGAAAGCTGCAGGACCTCATAGCTCATGTGAGCCAGTCGGTACCCTCGGTCGCCTCTGAGGAGCCGGCCGTCGAGACCGCCCTGGACGCCACGACTGCCCGCGTGGTGATCCCCGAGGATCCGTTGAGTGCTGGCACGGTGCCCGGCGGCCGCCAGCAGACCCGCGACCGGTCCTAGCCGGCACCAATCAACAAGGGCCGGACTCCCAAAGGAACCCGGCCCCTGCCAGAGCAATGCATGGCTGAGGGTAACGTCAACCCTCGGCCGGGATGCTTACTTCACGAGCATCATGGTGCGTGACACAGTGCCGGTTGGCGTCGTCAGGCGATAGACATAGGTGCCTGAGGTCAGTTGACCGGCGTCAAACTGCACCTGGAAGGCACCGGCGGGCTGCGGCCCGTCGGCGAGCAGGGCTACCTCTCGGCCCAGTACGTCATAGACAGCCAGGCGCACGGTTTGAGCCCGGTCCAGTCCGAACTGGATCGTCGTGGCTGGATTGAACGGATTCGGGTAGTTCTGGGTCAGCTCCATGCGGCCCGGCACCGTACCGTCCTGAATGGACACGGTTTGATCGACGGCGATGTCTCCCAGGTAACCATTGGCGTCCAGTGCCGTCCAGCCTTCCAACCAGTTTTCGGCGCCAAAAGCACCCATGAAGTCGACTTCCGTCCAGAAGTCGCCGGCTGGGTACGCGGCCCGCGGAAGCGTGAAGGCGGGACTGTTGCCGGTGGGCCGTGGATCGAGACCAGCGGAGGCGGTCGTGCCACGGTCTACTCCGGCGATCATCGGGTCGACAAAAGCATTGCCGTTCGCCGCGAGGTAGGCCACCACGGTCGCCTGGATCGAGATTCCTGGATCGACGACGCTTGCGAAGTCGGAACCGGCGCCGAAGCCGAACCAGATGTTGTTGGTCAGGCCCAGGTTGCCGTTGGTAAACTGGTTAGCCGAGTCCTCCGGCTTGCTGGAAGACTCCTCGATCGTCAACGCGAGGCCGCCCTGGTCCGTCTGGAAGTCCGTAAAGATCGAGTTGTGGTAGAAGCCGCCCGTGTTGTCCCGAAACATCAGCATCTGCGCACGATCCGATTCCGGAGTCGCACCCACCCCTGCTCCGATGTAGGTGGCGTTGTAGATCGTCGGGATGGCGTACGGCTGGAAGAACTCATCCCCACCGGCACCATCCTGCTCGGCAGCGGCACCGGCCTTGTCGGTACCCTGCAGCACGAACCAGAACTGGCCCTTGCCGCGCCAGCCCTGATCCCAGTCGATCGCGTCGTCCGAATTGAACACGGAGGCGAAGTACTTCAGGTTGACGGTGCCGCCGAAGAACTCGACCCCGTCGTCGCCCGACGCATAGGACTCGATGTACTCCAGCGTGGTGCCGGAGCCGACGCCACCCAGCGTCAGGCCCTGGATCTCGTTCCCGTCCGAGTCTCCGATGTTGATACCGGTGTGACGGATGGAGACGTAGCGCATGACGCCCGAGTTGTCGGCGTCGTTGGTGCCTCCGTACTGCGCACGGGTGTCACCGGCGGCCACGATTTCGTTGACGCCTTCAATTTCCTTGTAGTCGCCGCTGGCGTCTCCGGGATTGTTGGTACCGGCTTGCCCCAGGATCACGATGCCACCCCACAGACCGCGACTGGTGTAGTCCAGCAGGTCCGGGCTGGAGATGTTGTCCTGGACCGAGGTGAAGATGATCGGGTCGTTCTCCGTGCCTTCGGCGAAGATCTTGCCGCCGCGGGCGATGACAAGCGCTGAAGCGTCGCGGTTGGTGCCGTCATTGGCTTTGATCACCGTGCCGGCGTCGATGCGCAGTTCGGCGGCTTCTTCGACAAAGACCACGCCGTCCAGGATATAGACGTTGTCGGCGGTCCAGCGCACGGTCTGACCGGCTTCAATGGACGCATCGGTCACGGTCACGGTGGGCCGGGACTCGACGTCGTCCTGGGCGGCGGCGGACTGCGGCGTGAACAGCAGCGCGATCAGGATCAGGGTGAGGGACAGATTGCGATTCATGATGTAGCGATTGCTCGGGTGGGTTCGAGTGGTTGCGCGGATTAACACTGGGGTAGACTTGCGGTAAGCGTTTCTTAACAAGGGCCAGAAACGACGAAAGGCGACCCGGAGGCCGCCTTTCGAAGTAGCTGGAAGCTGAATGTGATCAGTCTATCTGGTAGGTAAGTCCCAGCGAGAGAGTGCGGGATCGCGAATACGACATGTAGTCGTATTCGACGTCCTTGAAAGTCTGGATGCGTCGATGGTCGGCGCCGAGCAGGTTCTTCGCACCCAGCTTGAGTCGCAGGTTCCGGGGCAGGTTCTTGCTGAACGTCAGGTCGAGATCGGCCCGTGACTTCTCATAGACATCAGGGGTGGCGCCCTCGGTCACGGTGGCGAGGCGGTCTCCGAATACGTTGTAGTACAGACCGACGACAGTGCCTGTCTCGTAGTTCTCGTAGTTCAGCGACAGGTTCGCCAGGACCGGGGACTGACCTTCCAGCTGTCTGGTCTCCTCGGCGCTCGCATCCGAGGCCCGGATGATGACCAGTTCCTCCTCCGGGATATCCACATGGGAGTTGACGAGGGACACATTGCCGCCCAGGCTGAACCGACCCAGGAATTCGTTGGATGTCCAGGCGTCCAGCTGGCGACGGGCTTCAAACTCGAGACCGTAGACGCGGGCCTCCGGCACATTCTGGAACGAAACGAAGCGGCCTTCGCCGACGGTGCGAAGCACCGTTTCGATCGGATTGGTGAACTCCTTGTAGAAGCCGCTGATCGCCAGCAGCTCGCCCGGGCGCATGAACCACTCCCAACGGAGGTCATAGTTGGTGATCAGCGTGCGCTCCAACTGCGGGTTGCCTTCCTGCACGTCGCCGCCGACAAAATTGAAGCTCTGAAACGGGGCCAGCTCCCGGAACGTGGGGCGTGCCAGCGTGCGTGTTGCAGCTGCACGCAGGTTCATGCCGTCCATCATTTCATAGACCACATTGAGCGAAGGCAGAACATCGGTTTCCGCCACGCGACCAACGCGGATCTCGTCCGGAAGCGTCTCATCCAGGCTTGTGGAGGTGACATCCGTCCTCTCCAACCGCGCGCCTGCGATCATGCGCAGCTTCCGCGTAACAGGGAGTTCGACCATCGCGTAACCCGCAGTCACAGCACGATTCGCGTCGTAGTTGGCGATGTCGGGCGAGTTCTCCAGGAGGTACAGGCCGGCATCGTAGGCAACGATGCCCCCGACCTGCAGGGTATCAAGCACACCGAAGTTTCCTTCGCTGAAATAGGCCGTCTCGTCACCATCAAAGTCGGAGAAGTCGATAGCCCGACCTTCCATGTACTCGAAGCGCCGCTGACGAAAGGTGCGGTCGGCATTGTCGTAGGCACCCCCGACCTTCACTTTGGCCCGGAGGCCCGACCAGACGGAAACCGGCGCCGTGAGGTCCAGCTTTGCGGCCTGACTCTCCTCCCGCAGGTTTCGGAAGTACCGCTGCGGCGGCGGCGCATTTCCACCTCCGAGGCTGAACGTGGTCCGATTGTCCTGGATGTTCTCCACACTGGAGAAGAAGCGCAGGTCCGGTTCGTCCTGGGTGTTCGTGCCGATCGAGGCCTTCCACTCGACCAGGAGCGGAGCAAACGCGTGCTCACCACGAAGCTGGTAGGTGGAGAGTGATCGTTCCTGGAAAGCGAGCGTGCGGGTGATGAATCGGGCCGTGCTGTTCTGGTCCCGAAACCCGGAGAGCAGCGACGCCTGGCTGTGGCCGCTCTGCGTGCGCAGCGCGGTGAGCGAGACCTCGCTGTTGAGCCAGGGCTTGAACGCCAGGGTTCCGGATCCGCCCCAATCCGTCTCCTCGCTGCCCTGGACGTTGGCGAAGTTTGCCGCGTCGCGGGGATCCGCCCGATCGATGATATCGAGATCGGGATTCGCACCGAAATACGTATCCGATGTAAGCCGATCGACCTGATCCACCGTTCCGCCGGCGAGCTGCCAACGGGAGAACACGCCGTCGTTGTAGTACGAGTACTTGCGGCCGTACGTCAGACTACCCGTGTAGCCCAGCGGTCTCCCGAACAGGGTGGCCTGGCCGCCGACAGCAGTCGAAAGGCTCGTATTCAGCGGTGCTGAGGCCGTGGACGGACTCATCGTTGTGTTGAAGGCCTGAGCAAACGCATTGAGTGAGTCTGCGCGTGCCGCGCGGATTTCGTTGGTGACGCCGCGTCGGATGTCGCGCAGATCCTGCTGGGAGGGCAGTTGCGCAGACGGCTCTTTGCCCTCCAGCGTCTCAGGCAGCCCGCGGGTCCCATCGTCCCAGCCGATCCAGTCGCTGGCACCACCCTCGTAAGTCAGGAAGTTGTCTACGAGACTCGCCTGACTGTCGTATGTGGAGGAGGCCGAAAACGAAAAGGTGAACGCGTCCGGGAAGGTCTTGGTGGCCACGTCCACCAGTCCACCGCTGAAGTCGCCGGGCTTGTCCGGCGTGAAGGTCTTCAGAGTGACGATCTTCTCCAGCAGGCTGGAAGGAAACAGGTCCAACTGGAAGGCCTTGCGGTCCGGGTCGGCGCTGGGCAGGGATGAGCCATTCAGCGTGGTGTTGGTGTACCGGTCGCCGAGTCCACGGATGTAGACGTACTTGCCTCCAACGACGGAGGCGCCAGTGACCTTTGTCATCGCGGCGGCGGCGTCACCGCTTCCGGATCGGCTGATCGCTTCTGCCGAGATCGCGTCGCTGACCTGCACGGCCTTGGCTCGTACGCGCAGCAGGTTGGCCTCGTTGTTCTGGATGGCGCGTGCTTCAACGACGACTTCGCCGAGATCCAGTGCCTCGGCGCTCATGGTGAGGTCCAGCCGGGTCGCGATGCCGTCCTCAACTTCGACCCCTTCTACAAACAGCGGATTGTAGCCGATGTAGGTCGCTTCGAGGTCATAGTCGCCTTGCTGCAGTCCCTCGATCTCAAAGCGACCGTCGATGTCAGTCGAAGATCCAATGGTCGTTCCACGGATGACGACGTTGACGCCTATGAGCGGCCAGCCATCCTCGGAGTCTACGATGTACCCAAACACGGAGCCCAGTTCCCTGGGCTCGGCTGCGATGGCCGCAACGGCTTCTCCGTTTGCCTGAGCCATTAACGCCGGTGCACCGGCCCCCAGCGAGGTCAGAACGAGACCTGCCAGGGCTATCAATTTCTTCATCCCTTGTGTCTCTTCGCGCGATGGCACCTGCACTGGTGCGAACACGACGGGCGCATCCCGTCAGCCAAAAACGTATCAGCCCCTGAATCGCCAGCCGTTAAGCCTGAGTTACCAAACCATTTCCATCGTATAACAGCACCGCGCGAGGAGACCATGAAGGTCCTCGCATCCGATGCTTGTTGTGCCGACCTTTGGCATCACAGATGTCTCGCGGTCAGAACTCCCACCCCTACCTGGTCCTCTTCGGACTTTGGCTGATGGTGTTTTCCTCCAGCAGCCAGGTGATCATTATTTCGCCGATCCTGCCCAGAATCGGCGAGGCGCTCATGGTGTCGGAGGCCAAGCTGGGCTGGCTCATCACCTCCTACGCCGTATTTCTGAGCGTATTCGCGCTGATCATCGGCCCTATCTCCGACCGGGTCGGGCGCAGGGTGGTGCTCCTGGCCGGGTGTGGCTGTATGGCCGTCGCCCTGTTGCTGCACGCCGTGGCCGATACGTTCACAAGTCTGCTGGTCGTCAGGGCGGCCGCCGGAGCGGCAGGCGGCATGCTCTCGGGAGGCGCCGTCTCCTACGTGGGTGACTACTTCCCGTACGAGCGCCGCGGCTGGGCCAATGGCTGGGTGATGAGCGGCATTGCGGTCGGGCAGATCGTGGGCATACCCATAGGAACCATTCTCGCTGACCAGTTCGGATTCAAGGCCGCTTTCCTGATGTTTGCGGCGACCATGGGCGCCGCGTTCTTCCTGATCTACTTCTTCGTGCCGCAGCCGGACGTCAAACGCAGCGAGCACCCCCTGAGCTTCAAGCGCTCGGTGCGCAGCTACATTGACCTCCTCCGCGACGGCACAATCGCCTCCTCCACGGTGGTCTATTTCCTGATGTTCTTCGGCATCGGGATTTACGTGATCTACCTGCCTACCTGGCTGGAGCGCGAGCTTTCGGTCACAGGCAGCGCGATTGCTTCGCTGTTTCTGGTCGGAGGCATTGTCAACGTGATCACCGGACCGCTGGCGGGGCGCATCTCCGATTCGGTTGGCAGAAAGCCGCTGATCATCCTGTCCTGCGTCGGGCTGGCCGCAGCCATGCTGCTGACAACCATCGTGGTCGACTCGATGCTCATCGCCTACATCATGTTCGGCGTTGTGATGGTCACCATATCCATGCGCATCAGCCCGCTGCAGTCATTGATGACCGAGCTCGTCGAGTCGGATCGCAGGGGCGTATTGATGAGCCTGGCGGTCGCGATCGGTCAGGTAGGTATCGGCATCGGCGGAGGCATCGCAGGTGTCTCGTTCACGCGATACGGATTCGGCAGCAATACAGTGATTGGTGCCATCTCCATCGCCGCGATGGCGCTGATGGTGGTCTACTTCCTGCCCGAACCAGAGGGCCTCGGCGAACCTTCGACGGTTGCGGCCGACGCCTAGGCCTGGCTACTGCTGCAGCGCGTCGGCCGTTTGCACAAGGGAATTCAATCGGGTCCCGAAGGCGCGCATGACACCGGGGCCGCCGTTGCGCCAGGCCCGCATGTCGGAATCGCCCTGCTCAAAGTAGAGGCTCACAGGGCCGGCAGCCGTTTCCAGGGTCACGGTGTGGGTCACCGTCAGCGAGTCGGCCGTGAGTCCGTCTTCAAATCCGTCCAGACGGAGCGGGTTGAAACGACGCAGCCAGTTGGCCACCTGGATGGAGTCGGCCGTGCTGCCATCGCCAAATGACCAGCCGCTGTCGCCGCCGCGCTCGAGGCTATACCGGAATTCCGGACCCTGGACCGATGCGGCCGACACCGATTCTCCGGCCACGTCGACAAACACCTTGTCCCGAAGTTGGTCAAGCGTCGAGGGCACGGTGATCCGTGACGAAGCGTAGACGATGGGATCCTCCGCCAGTCGTACGTAGCTGGAACTGAAGTCCGGTCCCTGCTCGGCCACCACGATCACCTGTTCCTGGTCTTTCCACCGCACCGTGAGGTACTGCGCGGAGGCCTGGTCCACGCCATACCGCTCATGGCGATCGGGATTTGTGGACACGATGGTCTGAAGCTCCAGCCCCTCGAGAGTGTTGAGCAGTCGATTGACCGTGTTCGAGTCGGCAAGAGCCTCGACGGGCTCGGTGAGCTGCCAGCGGCCGGCCTGGCGCGTGAGCGATGCGGTCCAGTCGTCGGTCTGCACGGTGACCTCAGAGACTTCCTCTTTGGGAATCTCTACCTCCGGCACACGAATAGTCGTGGGTTCGGAATCAAACACATCGAGCATCCAGGCGGCGCCCAAAAGGACCACAAGAGCCCCGGCGAGCAGGGAAAGTCTGTTGCCGTTCATAGCACTCAGTTCCTGACGAGAACAATCTGACGCGAGCGGCGCCGCTGCCACCGCAGCAGGCCAAAAAGAATGACCAGCAGGACCGGCCCGAACATGGTGCCGTACTTGATCCAGGGGCGCACGCCGTCGGAGACCGGGTCCAGATTGCGGGGAGCCACTGTCTTGGCCCTGATCGTGAGCAGGGCGTCGTCCTGGACCAGCCAGTCGACCATATTCAGCGCAAAACTGATGTTGCCCTGGTTCGCGCCCACAACGCGTTCGTTGACAAAGTCGCCGTCACCAACCAGAACCAGGCGGGTCGGCTCGCTGACCAGGCCGTTCGTGTAGGCACTCGGGAATGAGCCGGTATACGCAGCCCCCAGGACAAACGGGCCGTCATCCATAGGTATCTGCTGACCCGTGGGCTGGATCATGAAGAAGCCCTGCTGGCGCGCGCTGTTCGGAGAGCTGTAAATCAGATCTTCACGCTGCACACCCTCGGGCAGGGCGAGCGACGTGTCCACCTCCGATACGTAGTAGAACATCATGTCCCTCAGCCGAGACACCATCATGTTGTCATCGCTGAAGGCCGTCGCGATGGGAAAGAACGGGTACTCAATCTGCTGGGCAATATTGAAGAAGCCCTGCTGACGCTGGACCGTGACCGGGGAGCTTTGCCGGTCCATGATCAGGTTCTCCTGAAGACCCATGCCGTATGTGGCCAGAAGGCCCTCCAGATTCACCGACAGGCTGGTCGCCTGCCCCGCCTGCAGATCGGCATCCACCCGGTTCAGCAGGAATGCGGCGCGACCGCCCTGCATGATGTAGGCGTCAATGGCCTGAAGCTCGTCGTCGTTCAGGCTGTCGGCGGGCGCCGCCACAATCAATGCGGCGGGCGATGCGCTCAGTGCCCCACCGCGCGCCGAAACGGTTGTGACCTCGTAGTTGCGCTGCAGGCCCTGCTGCAGGTTCTGCATGTCCGTGGCAGGGGCCGGCTCACCGTGGCCTGTCAGGAACCCGATCTGCGGCTGGCTCTCGCGCGTGAGGCGACGGAGCGCCCCTGTGATGTCGTACTCCAGCGTGGACAGGTCCTGGACGACCGGGATGGTCTCTCTCTCGCCGCCGTACTCGATGGCCACACCCATGTAGGCGTTCTTGAACTGCACGTTGTCGGCCTCGATCACCTGGATCTGTACCGGAGGGATGCCCAGGCGCTGTGCATCCTGGCGCAGGTCCTCCTCATCCGCAGGGTCTACGAATCGGTACTGAAAGTTCTGTCCACCGTACGCGCGATAGTCGTCCAGCTTGTCCTTGAGGAAGCGCCGGTTGGTGCCGTATGGAGCCGGCAGGTTGGCCGTGAAGAACGCCGTGACGGTAGCCGGGTCCTCGAGGTCTTCCACCAGATCGATCGAAGCCTCGGAGAGCGAATAGACGTCGTCGTCGGTCAGATCCAGACGGCCGAAGAGATTGAGCCCGATCAGGTTCACCACAACCAGTATGGCGCCGACCAGGAGGATCGTGGAGCGGGAAGTCCAGTCTCGTTTCATGGTCTATCGGGTTATTCGGGCCGTCGGGCCAAACTGTACATGGTCAACAGGCCTGCGAATGCGCTCATCGACAGGTAGTAGAGCACGTCGCGGGTGTCTACGACGCCGCGAAGCAGATTCTGGTAATGGAAGTCGGTGCCCAGGTATTGCACGATGCCCGACATCCAGGTGGGCACGAAGGCGGTCACCTTGTCCATCAGGAAAAGAATGAAAATGATGCCGAAGCCCAGGATGAAGGCGACGATCTGGTTTCGCGTCAGACTGGACGCCATGATCCCGATTGATGCGCAGGTCATGCCGAGCAGGAAGAGTCCCATATAGCCACCGAACGTGGCCCCGAAGTCCAGATCACCCAGGCCCGCAACAGCAATCACGTAGATCAGCGTCATGCCAACGGCGGTTGCCAGAAAGAGGGTGACGGCCATGAGTTTGCCGAGGATCACCTGCCAATCCTTAACCGGCATCGTCAGAAGGAGCTCCAGCGTTCCCGCCCGCCGTTCCTCGGCGAAGGTGGACATGGTGATGGCCGGGATGAAGAACAGGAAAATGAACGGCACGATGTCGAACACCGAACGGAGCGATGCCGTGTTCTCCAGAAACAGGTTGTTGGAAAAGAACCAGCCGGTCAGCAGCAGGAAGATGCTGAGCACCACGTAGGCGACCGGGCTGTCGAAGTAGCTGTGCAGCTCTTTCTTGGTAAGCGTCCAGGCTTCTCGCATTTCAGTGAGGATCTAGGCGGCGGTGAGCTGACGGAACACGTCTTCCAGATTGGCCTGGTCGCGATGGAGTTCGCTCAGAACCCAACCCTTCTCGACGGCCATGCGGAAGAGATCCGGTCGGATATCGTCCTTGCGGTCGCTGGTCACGGTGTAGAGCGTCTGACCAGCCGGATCGGTGCTCTGCTCGGTCACCCGGAAGTCGCCGGCCGATAGCGCGTCCAGCACCCCGTCACCCGTGTGCACGGCCAGCTGCACGCGCTGCCCGCCCGTGAAGCTGTCCTGCAGGTCTGTCGGCGTGCCGTCTGCGACCAGGCGCCCGCGATGGATGATCAGCACGCGATCACAGGACGCCTGTACCTCCGACAGGATGTGCGTCGAGAGAATGACCGTTTTTTCTCGGCCAATGGCCCGGATCAGCTCGCGAATCTCGACGATCTGGTTCGGGTCGAGTCCCGTGGTCGGCTCGTCGAGAATGAGGATTTCCGGGTCGTGGATCATGGCCTGAGCCAGACCTACGCGCTGCCGAAAACCCTTGGACAGGGTTTCGATGCGCTTCTGCAGGACCTCCGCCAGGCCGCAGACCTCGGCCATGTCAGCAATGCGGCCGGGCCTGCGGTTGGCCTCGATGCCTCGCATGGCCGCGACAAAGTCCAGGTAGTCGAACACCCGCATGTCCAGGTAGAGCGGGGTGTGCTCTGGTAGATACCCGATCTGACGGCGCACCTCCAGAGGCTCAGAGCGCACGTCGCGCCCGCTCACGCGAACCGTGCCCTCCGTGGGGGGCAGGTAGCACGTGATGACCTTCATCGTGGTCGTTTTTCCGGCACCGTTCGGCCCCAGAAATCCGAGCACCTCGCCGGACTGGACCTGGAATGATATGTCGTCTACCGCGCGCTCCGGTCCGTAGCGCTTGGTCAGACCCTGAACCTCGATCATCGTCCTCTTGCCAATGTGGTTGAGCGACTCCGCAGGCTGTCGATAGGCCTTTCGGGGCGCGCCCTTTTTGGCAATCGGAACGCCTTTGTTCCGGTCTTAAAGGGGTTTTTACGTGAGGGCCCAGTTGGCGCAGCGTGCGGCCGCGCCTGGTGCAGTCACTCAGGCTTGCCCGTCCGGAAGCCGGAAGGGAGAGCGGTCGGCAGCCAGCAGGCCGGGCCGTGCTGGAGGACGTGCTGCATGGTCCTCGAGATGGCGTCGAATGGGGTCGTGCGTGAGCGCGGCAGCCAGTGCCTCACAGGCCAGGTGCAGGATCTCCCGGGCTTCGTAGTCCTGGACCAGTTCGGCCGCTACGGTTTGACGTGCCGAAGTGGGAAGTTCACCGGCCAGATACGCGGCCAGCGTGTACTCGTCGAGTTTCATCGAGAGGCGGGTCTTGAGTGGAAGCAACCTTCCGCGTATCGGACCCGCAGCGTGCAATCTTAAGTCGTGACGGCGGCGCGCCGTCGACCCGGGCCGAGTTCAGTCGAGCGAGCGCACATACCCGTTCACGCCCAGACCCTCCAGTCGGGCCTGCCATCCCTCTGCTTCCCCGCGCTCCCGGAACCGGCCGTAGAGCACGCGATGGATGGTAGTGCCGTTCACTGTCGACGTCTGCACCCAGGCGGCCTCAAAGCCCGACGCCAGCCGCTCGGCCGTGCCCCGGTCTGAATAGGAGCCCAGTTGCACGACAAACTGCCCGGCCGTCTGCGCCGCACTGGCGGGCGATGGGCTGGGAGCCGTGGTCGCTTTCTGCACATCGGAACGGTCGTTCGATGGGTTCGCGTGGGCCACGCGGGCGGGCGATCGTTCCGGTGCCGGATTTCCGGAAGTGCTTCCAGTTGAGTTCCAGTGCTTCGCGGACACCCGGCCCTCCCCCTCGGGGTCGAGCCCCAGCCTGCGCATGGCTGCGGAGGAGGCGATGAGCTGAGCCGGCCCCAGGAGCGCACCACGGTCGTTGATGGTGACCATTACGGAGCGACCGTTGGCAGCTACCAACTCAAGTCGCGTCCCCAGCGGAAGGGTCGGATGTGCGGCGGTCAGCCCGTTCGGGTTGTAGACATCGCCGCTGGCAGTTTTTCGACCCGCCATATGGTCCGGGTAGCCAACCACGGTGTGGGATTGTCCCACGACGGGAGCTGCCAGGAAAAGCCCGATTGCCAGAAAGAGAGGTCGCATGCCCGTCGGCAAATCAAAAGGTGTTCCCTTTTGGTATCGGCTTCTCCGCCGCCCGGAATAGTTCTACTCGAAGCTGGGCGTGTAGGTGCGAGGCAAGGTCATATCGGCCAGAATGACCACGTCTGCAAGCCCGTCGTGCTCATCTGGGTCGTACAGAGACACATCCAGAAGAGGCTCTACAACGATCGAGAGGATGCGAACGCCCGGCCGGTACCTGGTCAAATGCTCTGCAATCCCGGTGCCATTTGCCACGTGAAAGCTGCCTGCCGCATGCACCACCCGGGCATCCGGCTGCTGCAGGAGGTGCTCGGCGATCGAGAACGCCATCGTCGCGTCCCAAAGTGACTGCGCCGACAGCATGGAGGCCAGGGCGTCGTGGCCACTCCCGGTGGTGTCGCTGGAGACCATATCGCCCATGAGTCCATCAAACTCCGCCTTGTACGCGTCGGAGGCGGCGGCAAAGGGCAGGGGTGCAAGCCACGCGCGGGCCGCTTCCGAAAGCGCGTCCAGGGCTTCCGGTCCTTCACGGTTGACCAGATTTACGTATCGGCGCGGCGCGTTTGCCGCCAGCACAGGGGCACCCGCCAGACGGGCCGCCTCGACCAGTGGACGGTAGTCCGACTCGTAGTTGCCCCAGGGCCGACTGGCGGACCGGAAATGGCGCTCCGTGATCAGATCCTTCAGGTACTCGTCAACGACGTGCTGAACGTCTCGCGAAAACATCTCCAGGGAGAGCACACCCGGCCGAACCGAGTCAGCCAGCACCTCGCGCAGCACGGCCAGCTCGATGTGGTGCGCCACCGGATCATTGTGCTGCTCACCGACCAGCACCACATTTGCCTCCATGATCAGCTCCCGCAGGTCCGACCACGCAAGAACCACCCCTCCTGCTCCATAGAGCCGATAGTGTTCCTCCGATACCGAAATGGAGGTTGAATCGCTATCCTGCGCCCGCAGTTCTGGCGCCAGCAGTGCGAGCGGTAGCGCCAGCAGAAGAATCCGGAGCCTGCGCAAACTCACCGGCGCCGTCCACGGCCACGGCCGCGGCCCCGACCGCCGCCGCCCCCCTTGGGCTGCGCCTTTTCGCGTTCGGCTTCGTGGTCCGCCTCTTCCTCTGCGCCGTGCAGATTCTCGTGGTACAGGTCATCGATGAGCATGGCCAGTAGCTCGGGCTCCTCCTGCGCCAGTTCTTCCACCATGGGCACAAAGCGGCCCAGGCGCTCGCGGTTCATGTTCGTCTTGTCCCGGTAGCGGCTCTCCAGGAGCACGGTCATGCGCTCGCTCACCCGAGCCTGCACATCCTCATCGGTGGGCACTTCTTTGCGTTCCACTTCGATCCCGTATTTGTGGCAGGTGCGTTTGAGGTTGGCTTCCGTGTCAATGGTAGCCAGCACGATTGCGCTGCCGGTCTTCCCGGCACGAGCGGTCCGCCCTGCCCGGTGGATGTAGTATTCCTGATCCTGGGGCACGTCGTACATGAAGACGTGGCTCAGGTCAGAAATGTCGATTCCGCGGGCCGCGACGTCCGTGGCCACCAGGAGCCGCAGATTGCCTTTGCGGATGCGGGCCATGATGCGTTCCCGGGCCTTCTGCGAAAGGTCCCCGGAGATGCTCGCGGCGTCGTAGCCGTAGTTCGCCAGGAACGTGCCCAGGTATTCCACCTCCCGCTTGGTATTGGCGAAAATGATCGCGCTTTCGGGGTTCTCCAGTTCGATGAGACGCTGCAGCGTGCGATCCTTCTGCATGGGATCCACCCGGTAGTAGGTGTGCTGAATGGCGTCGACTCCCACGCTGCCCGTCGACAGCGAGAGGAAGCCGGGATCGTCGAGGAAATCCCGAGCCAGAGCGCGCACCCGATAGGGCATCGTGGCACTGAACATGCACGACTGCCGCTTCTTGGGCAGATAGCGTCGCATTTCCCGCATGTCCGGCAAAAATCCCATCGAGAGCATCTCGTCGGCCTCATCAAGGACAAACATGCGGATGTTGTCCAGCTTGAGCGTGCCTCGTTGGATGTGGTCCAGTACGCGCCCGGGCGTTCCGACAACCACGTGGCGGCCTTCCTCCAGCGCGTCGAGCTGCGGGCCGTACCGAACGCCCCCGTAGATAGACACCGCAGTCAGAGGCTGATCGCCGCGCATCTGCATGAAGGCATCGTAGATCTGTCGGGCGAGTTCGCGCGTCGGACTCAGTACCAGCGCCTGAGGCTGCTTCAGATCTGCCTCGAGCATGCGGAAGAGCGGCAGCAGGAAACCGCCGGTCTTGCCGGATCCGGTCTTCGACTGAACAATCATGTCCCGACCGTCCAGCAGATAGGGGATCGCCTTCTGCTGCACCGGCATCAGACTGGTCCAGCCGGCGGAGCGTACCGCTTCCTGTAGCGCTTCCGGGAGGCCTTCCACTGACGCCGCCGGAAGCGGCGGGTCCGGTTCTAGGAACTCGGAGGTCTGCTGTTCAACTTTGGCCTGCTCCCTGGCACGGGAGGTCAGGTCAATGGTCTTGGTAAATCGACTCAACGCAATTCAGGATTGTCGGCCTACATGGCCAATCCGCCGTCCACGTGCAATACGTGGCCGGTGATATAGGTGGCGGCGCCTGATGCCAGGAATAGCACGGCGCCGGCAATGTCTTCGGGCGATGCGGGGCGGCCAAGAGGAACGGCACCGAGCATGGCATCCTGGGCGGCTTCCGACAACGAAGCCGTCATGTCGGTAGCCACGTAACCCGGCGCGACGACATTGACGGTCACACCGCGGCCGCCGAGCTCTTTGGCCAGGCTCTTGGAGAAGCCGATGATCCCGGCCTTGGAGGCGGCATAGTTGGTCTGGCCCGGGTTGCCCATGACGCCCACGACCGAAGACAGGTTGATGATTGCGCCGGCGCGTCGCTTCATGAAAGGGCGATACGCCGCCTTGCAGAAGTTGAATACACTCTTCAGGTTGGTATTGATGACCATGTTCCAGTCATCGTCCCCCATGCGCAGCATCAGCCCGTCCCGGGTCACCCCCGCGTTGTTGACGAGCACGTCCAGCGAGCCCCACGTGTCAGTAACCAGCTTGACGGCCTCCGCTGCGGCATCGGCGTCTGCGGCATCGCCCTGGTGAAAGAGCACCTCGACGCCCTCCGCCTCCAGCTCGCTTTTGAGGGCCTCGGCCTCATCGGCGGAAGAGCGGAACGTGAATGCCACCCTGGCTCCGGCGCCCGCCAGCGCCTTGACGATGGCTCGGCCGATCCCGCGCGTGCCTCCGGTAACGAGAGCGTTCTTTCCGGTAAGGTCCAGATTCATGATTCGACCGTGTAGCTGGCTATATCCTGGGAGGTACCGAGTGCGATGGTGGTCGCGTCCCGACCGAGGGTGCGCTTGACCAGGCCGCTCAGCACCCGTCCGGCGCCTACTTCAACAAATGTCTGCGTGCCGTCCTTCTGCATGCGATTCAGGGTCTGTGACCACCGAACCGGGGCCATGAGCTGCTCGAGCAACCGCCGGCGTATCGCTTCCGGATCTGTTTCGGGCTGTGCGTTGACGTTCAGGTACACCGGGCACGAGGGCACACTGATGCTCACGCCCTCGAGGGCGGCCGCCAAGCCGTCCCGGGCATGCTCCATAAGCGGCGAGTGGAAGGCTCCGCTGACCGGCAGCGGGATCACACGACGTGCACCACGCTCGGTGGCCTGTTCCATGGCGGCAGCTACGGCCTGCTCAGAGCCGGAAATCACGACCTGACCCGGCGAATTGAAGTTTGCCGGCTGCACCACGCCGTCAACGGCTTCACATGCGGCTTCGACGTCCGCGTCATCCATGCCGATGATGGCGGCCATGGTGCCGGGGCTTTTCTGCCCGGCCTCCGCCATGAGTCGACCACGTTCGCGTACCAGAAGCAGGCCGTCCTCGAAGGACAGCGCTCCCGCCGCGGCCAGGGCCGAGTATTCCCCCAGACTGTGCCCTGCGGTCATGTCGAAGGGCAGGCCCATGTCCTTCAGCACGGCCATGACGGCCATGGAGTGGGCGTACAGGGCGGGCTGCGTGTTGTCGGTCTGTTTCAGGGCCTCGTTGTCCGCGGCCTCATCGCCTGAACCGAACATGACCTCCGTGAGACCGAAGCCGAGGGTGGCGTCCGCCCGTTCGAGGATGCCGCGGGCCGATTCGTGATCCTGGAACAGGTCCTGGCCCATGCCCACGTACTGGGATCCCTGGCCTGGAAAAAGCAGTGCGGTGGTAGCCATCAGGCGGCCTCCTCCGTGTCGTAGGCCCACTTCAGGTAGGCGGCGCCCCAGGTAAATCCGCCACCGAAGGCTGCCAGCACGATGTTGTCCCCCTTGCGGAGATCCGCCTCCCAGTCTGCCAGGCACAGCGGGATCGTGGCCGCAGTCGTATTGCCGTAACGCTCGATGTTCAGCATGACCTTGTCGGTCGTGATCCCCATGCGGCGTGCCGTAGCATCAATGATGCGCAGGTTTGCCTGGTGGGGCACCAGGTAGCGCACGTCTTCGCCGGTCAGCCCGTTGCGCTCCATGATCTCCGCGGCCACATCGGCCATGCCCGTCACGGCATACTTGAAGACCGAGCGCCCTTCCTGGGTGATGTAGTGCATGCGGGCATCAATCGTCTCATGCGTCGGGGGGTGCAGACTGCCGCCGCCCTTCATGCAGAGCATGTCCCAGTTGGACCCGTCTGTACGTTCGATGGAGTCTATGATGCCGAGGCCATCCTCGGCAGGCTCCAACAAGACGGCGCCCGCCCCGTCACCGAAGAGCACGCAGGTGGTGCGATCGGTCCAGTCGAGAATGGAAGTCATCTTGTCGGCTCCGATGACGAGCACCTTCTTGTGCCTCCCGGATTCGATGAACTTGGCGCCGGTAGACAGACCAAACAGGAAACCGCTGCATGCGGCGGACAGGTCGAAGCCCCACGCATTGGTGGCACCGATTTCTGCCTGCACCAGCGCCGCGGTTGCCGGGAAGAACATGTCCGGGGTGACTGTGCCGACGATGATTGCGTCGACCTCCTCAGCGGTGACGCCGGCTTTTCGAAGCACGTCTTCCGCGGCCCGAGCTGCCATATAGGAAGTGGCCTTGTCGGGATCCTTGAGGATGCGACGCTCTCGGATGCCGGTCCGGGTTCGGATCCATTCATCCGACGTATCGACCAGCTTCTCCAGGTCCGCGTTGGTCAGTTTGTCTTCAGGCAGGAAGTGACCAACCGCGGTGATTGCTGCGTGCGGCATACTTCAGGTGTTTGGTGGACCGACGAGGGGGGTCCGCCGGCGGGCTGCGCCGAATCTACGAAGCAAGCGCGGCCGAGATGGACCCCGGTACATCCTGGCGCGCAGCTTCCACGGCCACGGCGACCATGTTCTGGAAGGCCTTCTCACGGGATCCGCCGTGTCCGATGATAACCGTGCCGCCTACGCCCAACAGGGGAACGCCCCCGTATTCCTCATAATCGAACTGACGGGCAACGCCGCCGAGAGCCTTTCCGACGGCCTGCTGCTCCTGGGGGCCCATCTGCTGCCTCTGCATCTCGGCCCCAATCATGCGCGGGAGCACGCTGGCGACGCTTTCGCCAAGCTTCAATACGACGTTGCCGACAAAACCGTCGCAGACGATGATATCGGCGGCATGCTCCATGATGTCCCGGCCTTCGATGTTGCCGCGGAAATTCAGGCCTTCGGCCTGCTCAAGGAGTTCGAAGGCGGCCTTGGCCTGGTCATTGCCCTTGCCCGGTTCCTCACCAATGTTGAGAAGCCCGACTACCGGACGTTCAACCTTCAGAACACGCTCCGCGTATATGGACCCCATGTGGGCAAACTGCAGGAGGTGTTCCGGTTTGCAATCAACGTTGGTCCCGACATCCAGGATCAGACAACGCCCCTTGATCGTGGGAAAGATGCCGATCACGGCGGGCCTTGCCACACCGGGCAGCCGGCCCAGAATAAACAGCGAGCCGGCCATCACGGCGCCGGTATTCCCCGCGCTCACAAACGCATCTGCCATGCCCGCGGAAACGGCGCCAAGCCCCCGGCAGATGGAAGAGTCCGGCTTGCCCTTGACGGCAGCAGCAGGCGCCTCGGCCATACCGATAACGTCCGGGGCATCCACGACCTGAACATTGTGGGGACTGCCCTCGGCATCAAGCAGGACCTGCAGCTCCTCGCCGGGCCCGAACAGAAGCACTTGTACATCCGATGCGGCGCGAGCAGCAGCGACGCACCCCGCCACGACCACGCTTGGCGCGTGGTCTCCGCCCATGGCATCAACGGCTACGCGAATGGACATCGGGTCCCGGGACTATGCAGTCTCCTGGCGCTCGACGACCTGACGGCCGCGGTACTGCCCACAGGCCGGGCAGGCATGATGCATGAGTTTCGTTTCGCCGCAGTTGGGACACTCCATGGTCGTCGGAGCGTCGAGGCGATTGTAGTAGTGGGCGCGCCGGTTGCGGGAGCGGGCCTTCGAGTTTTTTCTACGGGGATTGGCCATGGCAGGCTCTTTCAGGTCTTGTCGGACAGGCCCCGGAGCGCTTCCCATCTCGGATCGATGTCGTCATCGTCCGATCCGGATTCTCCGAAGCTGGTCTGAATCTCAATGTCTTCCGCCCCGGGCGCGATCTTTCTGACCGGCACGGAGAGGAGCAAAGTGTCGCGGGCCGCTTCAGCAACGTCGATGGTGGTGTCTGACGGCTCATAGCCGCCGACGTCATCGGCATCCTGTCCCAGGGCCTCCACACGGTCGTGTGGAACGAAGAGGATAGAGTGGGTTCCTCGAACTTCCTGGGAGAACGGCTCGCTGGTTCTGTCACAGATCAGGTGTGCCGTGCCCTCAATGTCCAGGGTCACCAGGATGCGGTCCCCTTCGCGGTTAAGCTCGGCATCGAGGCGGATTCCCGTGAAAGAATCCTGCTCCAGGTCGAGATCTGCAGGCTCCAGTTCGAACTGTTGGCTGCGTTCTCCCGACTTGAATCCAGCAATGTCCAGCCGCACCATGATTCTTACAGTGTGGGCAATGCACAGATCGGAAAAAGTACGTCGGGAAGTTGGTTTTGGCAAGCCCCTTCCGAACGACCGGGTCACACCCGCCTCCGGCCTTCTGTTAATTCCGGCCCGGCGGGACTAAATCGTCGAGCATGTTCTTGATGTTAAGAAAGTGGTGGGTTACCATCGATCGACCCCACCTACCACCTCGGATTGCGGTCGTCCTTTGACTGCTTTTCGAGGGGGCGTCACCCATCTCACATTATTAGCCAGCGCCACCGGCCGCCCTCACCGGAATTCCCACCCGAAGGGTCGGTGCCGTTCACAAGCTTCTCCCCCGGGAAGCAGACCAGGCAACAAGTCCGCAATGTGGACAACCTGTGGGCAGTGTGAATCCGGCGTTGGTATGGTGAAAAACGAATCACACGACGGTTCTGGCTTCGTGTGGCTCGCCGGGTTTTGATACCATTGTAATTAAATCACTTACGCGAAATCGGCCCGCCCCGTGATGCCGGTTTCTCGGCTGTGTGTCCCCCCGGTTTTTCGCGCCGCTGGCCTGAGGGCCGGTGTGAATAAGTGTGGGGACGGCTGGAAACCCGGAACATCGCGGCCCCGAATGTTGCGTGTCGACCTTGGTCGACGACACGATCGCTTCATGCCCGCAAGCCCGGAATCTGCCTGGAACGCATGTCTCGACATCATTCGGGACAATATCAGTCGGCAGAGCTATCGAACCTGGTTTGCGCCCCTGAAGCCTGTGGGGTTGGACCAGGATGGCGAGCTCCGAAAGCTCACCGTGCAGCTGCCCAGCCAGTTCTACTACGAGTGGCTGGAGGAGCATTATTACGGGTTGCTTCGAAAAACGGTGACCAAGGTGTTGGGCCCGGGCGGCCGACTCTTTTACGATGTGGTCATCGAGAAGGACGACGCGGAACTGGGATACGAAGGCACCTCCATGCAGCTACCGGCCCGTCACGCGGCCAACGAACCCGCTGCTGCCGGCCCCTCGGGCATGTCGGCGGGTCGTGGTCCGGACGGACGCACGGAAACACTGGCGCCGCCGGCTGCTCCGCCTGTATCCAGTCCCTTCGTGATTCCGGGCATCCAGAAGGTGCAGGTGGACAGCCGCCTGAACCCCAACTACACGTTTGACCGGTTCATCGAGGGCGACTGTAATCGGCTCGCGCGATCTGCCGCCCTGGCCATCGCCCAACGACCCGGCGGCACGAGCTTCAACCCGTTCCTCATGTACGGGGGTGTGGGGCTCGGAAAGACCCACCTCATCCAGGCCATCGGCAACTACGCGGCCGCAAACGGGGGGCAGACCGTGCTGTATGTCTCCAGCGAGCGCTTTACGACCGAGTTCGTGCAGGCGATTCAGCACAACCGGGTGGCCGAATTCTCCCTCTTCTACCGGCAGATAGACCTGCTCATCATCGACGATGTGCAGTTCTTCAGCGGGAAGGAGAAGACCCAGGAAGAGTTCTTCCACATCTTCAACGCGCTGCACCAGAACGGCAAACAGATCGTGCTGTCCTCGGACCGGCCGCCGAAGGACATCCAGGGAATCGAAGAGCGTCTGCTTTCCAGGTTCCAGTGGGGCCTCGCCGCCGATGTCCAGGCTCCGGACCTGGAAACACGAACGGCCATCCTGAATCGCAAATCGGTTGAGGACGGCATCGATGTGTCGCACGATGTGCTGGAGTTCATCGCCCACAACATCAAGAGCAACATCCGTGAGCTCGAGGGCGCGCTCATCCGGTTGCTGGCGCACTCGACCCTCAGGAAACGGGAGATTGACGTCCCCATGGCCCGCGAGGTCCTGAGCGACCTGATCAAGGAGACGCGCGTCACGTTGACCATCGAGGAGATCCAGCGCTTGGTCTGCACGTACTTCTCGATTCCCGAGGACCTGGTTCGCGCCAAGACCCGCAAGCGTGAGGTGGTTCAGGCCCGTCAGGTCGCCATGTATTTCAGCAAGCAGCTGACCCAGCATTCCCTCAAGACGATTGGTCTTCACTTCGGGGGACGCGATCACTCCACGGTTATCCATGCAAATCAAAGTGTGGAGAACCAGATCGACACTGACCCCAAGTTCAAGGGCATGATCGAGGAGATTGGCAACCGACTGAAGCTGCGGGCGCGGTAACCAGGACAACGGCACCTCGCACGCAGGCCGCCGTGACGCGGCGGGCGTGACACATCGAACCCGGCGATCCTCTATTCATATAAATCCGGCCGCCTCCACACCTCGGCAAGGGGCACAGCAGATATATGTGCAGTACCTTTCCGGATGGTGTCCGCCGCCTCTGATTCGGCGTTCAGGGGTACCTCAACAGACCAGATCCGGCCTCCGGCCAAGCCGCATGAGATTCACCGCTTCAAGTACCGAGCTTCTTCGATCCCTGCAGACCGTAAACGGTGCCGTGCCCTCCAAGAGCACCCTGCCGATTCTGGAATGCATCCTGTTTGAACAGGACGGTTCGGCACTGCGGCTCAGCGCCACGGATCTGGAGATTTCCATCCGGCAGAAGCTGGATCTGAAGGTCGAGAACGCCGGCTCGGAAGGCCCGAATCGTGTAGCCGTGCCGGCCAAGCGGCTGATCGATACGCTGCGCGCCCTGTCGGATGTGCCGGTGGCGTTCGAGGCGGACGGCGACTTCAACGTGACACTTGCCACCGAGCAGGGACGTTACAAGATGGTCGGGTTCGACGGTGCTGACTATCCCGCGCTGCCCGAACTGACTGAATCGGACCGCATCGAAACCACGGGCACGCTGCTCAAACGCGCCATTCAGAAGACTGGATTTGCCGTCAGCAAAGACGCGCTTCGCCCCGCCATGATGGGGATCTTCTTCCAGATTGGCGGCGACGGCGGCAAAGCCGTGGCAACGGACGGACACCGCCTGGTCAAGCTGTCCCTGGAGGAAATGACCAGCGCAAGCGACATCCAGTTCGTGGTTCCGGAGAAAGCGATGTCCCTGGCCGCAAAAGTGGCCGGCGACGGGGATTGCACGGTGAGCGTCGATGGCGGTTATGTGGCCTTCGACTTTGATCGTTCGCGTGTGCTTGCCCGCCTGATCGACGAGCCGTACCCGAACTATCAGGCGGTCATCCCGGTCGACAATGAGAAACAGCTCACGGTCTCTCGCGAGGCGATGCTGGCGGCTGTGCGACGTGTGGCGCTGTACTCATCCAGCATGACCAACCAGATTCGGCTGGCCATTGGGTCGGACTCGGTCAAGATCTCCGCGGAGGATATCGAGCGTGCCAGCGAGGCACATGAGACGGTTCAGTCCGAGTTCCAGGGCGAGGAGATGGTGATCGGCTTCAATGCCGTCTATCTCACCGAGGTGCTCTCGAACATCGATGCCGACGAGGTGCTGTTCGAGTTTTCAAGCCCGAATCGCGCCGGCGTGGTCACACCGCTCGAGCAGAAGGACGGTGAGAGCATGATGATGCTCATCATGCCGGTGATGCTGAACACGTACGCCTAGGAACAGAGATTGAGCGCATCGCCGAATTCGGCAGTGCGCACCACCTGTTGCCCGCGCCCGACGGGGAATCGGGCCGAGGCGCCACCCAGCGCCAGGACCAGGCTACCGGCCTCCACACCCCCCGGCGTGGTCAGCGTCAAGGCTTCGACACGGGCGATGTCGTCACGAGCTACCGCAGGCCGCTGCAGCACGTACGGAGGCTGACGACTGCGCTCGACCGCGGTGAGTGGGGCGGTCCGAGCGGGTAGCAACAGTCCCACCAGCGTAGGAAGCCCCGTGACCCTCAGCGGGGCGCAGGCGCCAAATTCGAGCGTGAGGGTAGAGGGCTCCGGAGGCACTCCCGCACCCAGGTCGATCTCCAGGTCTGCGTCGCAGAGGCTCTCGTAGGATTGCACAAGGATGGTTTCACCATGCATCACCTGTAGCTGTCCTCTCCAGAAGTCCGGCGGGTCAAGCAGGACCACCGCCTCCTGCTCCGGCCCAAATCGCCAGATTCTCTGTCCGTCAGCCCTCCCGGGTATGCCGCGATATGCGAGGACTGAGCCGCCAACGGTGTTTCCCCTGAGGGAAACCCGACCCGGTGCGCATTGTGTGGTGAAGTACCCTAGCGAATAGGTGGTAGGCCGTTTGGCATGAAACCGCGCGCTCAGCCGGCCATCGGTCACCTGCACGCGGGTGGACCCTTCGCGCCTCCAGAGTCCGCCCGATCCTTGCCATTCCAGCACGTCCACGACATCCCCGTTGCGAATCGGCTCGTTGGTCAATGGGCTGAGCAAGTTGCGATCCAGCACCGCGCGCACCGCGATGGAGTCCCCGGCGAACGCCGGAACGCCTTCGAGCCGCACGAGGGCGCCCGTCGTCAGGCTCGCCGCCCCCTGTTCCTCTGAATCCACGCCCGCCGCCATTCCACCCGGAAAAACTGAGAACAGGGCTTCAGACGGGAGAGCAAGCGAAGCGGTGAGCAGCGCGGACTGCTCGGTACCAAAGGCAAGACCGGCGGGCAGACGCAGATTGAGAAATCCAGAAGGGTGCGACACCGAGAGCGTATCGTCGAGAGGGCCCTCGACCTGAATCGCGAAATTGAAGCCAGAGGCAAGCGAGCCGTTCTCCGGATCAAGGGCGATGCGAAATTCGGTGACGCCCGTGTCGGTGACTGACAGGCGTGCCGCGTTCGCACGGTAACCCGGTGCAACTGCCGTCAGGCGCACAACGAACGGCCGGTCCCGGCTGGGCTGAACCGAGTTGGCCAGCGCGAATGACCCGGCGCCCGCCTCAAGAACCAAACGATCCACCGGTTTGCCAAAGAGATCGAGCGCGGCCTCAGCGGCCTCTCCACCGATGCGCAGTCCGGCGCCGGGTACCGGCTCACCGGAGGTCGCATCGTAAACCAGACCGGCAATCACGATCGATGTCGAGTCCGCGGAGATCAGGGGCTGCACGTCCCTCGAGGCGTCGCGGACGGACGCCAGGTCGCACCCAATCAACGCCAGGAGCAAGGTCCCGGCCAGGCGGCTACTCCTGCCCATACAGCGTAGCCTCCACGCCTATCGTCAGCAGGGGCCTCCAACGGAGGTCCGCCAGACTGTTCTCCAGGTGGTGAACCCAGGCTGCTGTTGGCGCCAGACGACCCGATGACTCGGCATGAGCTGACGGGCGGCCGAGGTAGGCAACCTGCGCATCGACGGTCAAGCCGAATGCACGGCTGACTGGATGTTTGAACCGGAGACCGACCACCGGCGAAGGCCGCTCGGGAAACCGGGCCGAGAAGGTCGCTTGCCCCAGCTCACTCGGACTGAGCCTGCTGCCGGCAATTTCGAGTGCGTCCGTGGCCTCAGCGACAAGGGTGCCGCGGCGGAGCGCCGACGTAAACCCGGCCGAGGCATTCAGGCCGGACACCAGCTTCAGGTCAGCCAGCATCCAGACCAGGCCGCTCGTCACATCGCCCGAGAAAGAAATAGGTTCTTCGGTCCGGCGCTCGTTCGCCTTCCGCCATGCGCCGCCGAGTCGCACCTCCACGCGTGAAGACACACGCGAAGCCAGTTCCAGCGCGGGACCGGTCGTACCCACACGCGTGCCCAAGGTCAGGTCCTGCGCCAACGCCGGTGCTTCGGCAGACAGGAGTGCCAGAATGATCGCGACACGTTTCACGCGATCAAGCTAACGCAAAAACGCCCGGCCCCTTGTGAGGGACCGGGCGTTTTGCTGAAGCTTGCGGAGCCGTTATTCGCTCACACACTCGATGCCGACTTCGTCGACACTGAGCGTGATGTTGAAGGTCTGCCCGGCCGCCGGGCTGGTGGCCAGCGTCGTTGCGGCATCGCTGCCGAGCACGCCCTTGAAGCGATACTGCGTGTTGGCCTTGAGGTCCAGGCTGCCCGCGATCCGAATGGAGTTTGCGGTGGCCTCCTTGCTCGTGATGGCACTCTTGGGCAACACGGTCCATGGCGCTCCGACGCCGGCGATCCGGTAGAACGCGCTGACTGCGTCCAGGCTGCCACTCGTGATCTGCACCTCAAACTGCTGACCGGCCGGGCATGCCAGGGCGGCCACGACGTTGTAGGTGGACAGGTCGGAGAGTGCCGGCATCGTCAGACTTGAGGTGCCAGTAAGCGGACTCGCGAAGGTCACATCCACGGTTTCCGACGAGCCGGAGTACACGGCGCGCAGCGTGTAGGTCGTATTGTTGACCACGCGGTAGTCCCCTCCGGCGTTGAGCAGCGTCGACAGCTTGTAACTACCGTTCCGGATACTCTTCGTGGCGGTGAGGTTGATGCCGTTGCCAATCAGGTTGAGTACGATGTTCTTGGTACCGCTGATTCCGGCGAACGTGACGCTATGGTCCAGCGGACCGGACGACGTCAAGGCGGTCTGGAAACGCACGCTGAAGAAAATTCCGCCAGCGGGGTTGCCAATCGCGCCTGTGTCAATCACACCGGTCGAACCGGTTCCGCCACCGAGGCAGAGGTCCGCTTTCAGACCCGCGCCGTCTTCTTCGACCTGAACGGTTCCGACCTGATTGGTCTGTCCATCGGCCGGAGTGAAGGCAAACACGTCAAAAAAGAGAGCCTGTCCACTGGCGACGATCAGATCGTAGATCGCGCGCTGGGCAGGGTCGCTATTGCGGATCGTGATGGTTGCTCCGCCGACGCAGACTCCGGCCGATTTCGAGGCCACGCCACCGCTACTGGCAGGCTGAACCGTCACGGCCACATTGCCGGCGCGGTCGACGAGCTTGAAGTAAGCCGCGCCAGCAACGGCCTGATTGGAGCCGTCGGCACCCAGGCGCACCTTGGCAGGAAGCGCCTGAAGGCCCGTGGCCGAGTCATAGCTCTTGAGCTCAGTCGTAAGCTGACCCGTCAGTGGAGTGCCCGCCGCGGTGAGGGGGCGCGCACCCTGAGGCACGGTAACCGATGCTGTTGCAGTGCTCTGCGCGGACTGCTGGGTCTGCACGGTCACCGTCTGCTGCACATTGCCGGATGCGTCCGAGGAACCGCTGTTGTCCTGCGCAACCGCGGTTCCGCGTGCGGCCGTGGCCGTGACATTCTCGCTGTTGAGACTTACCGAGAACTGGGTGTCCCCGGTTTCGGTGATCTCGACGGTTACGGTTTCGTCAAAGTATCCGTCGGCCTCGGCCGTCACAGTGATCTCGACCGGAGCGCTTTCCGAGGGTGTCACCGAATTCTGGATACCGAATGTGACCACGCCGTCTTCGGCGTTGATTTCCGTCAGCGGATCCGAGTAGGCGTCAATGACCGTGCCCGCTCCTGACCCGGAGAAGCTGAGACGCGCGGCCACCAGTTCGCCGGTTGCGTTGTCCGTTACGATGCCGTTGACCACCGTGTTGATGGGCTCCAGCTCGATGATGATGTCAAAGTTGTCGAAGGCGTCCTCGGCGGCCTGGAAATCGCAACCGGCAAGGCCGATGGCTACCAGGAAGGCGAGCGCGGTAGAAGTAATCTTCTTCATGATGTGTGTCGCTAAATCGTTGCTGCGCTTTCCGAGGGGTTAGAGTCTGATGGCCAGGCCGAGTGAGACGACCGGATACCACTGGAAGCTTTCGATGCCCTCATTGAGCGTCGCTTCCTGGTCGGTGGAGGCGGTCGGAGCCAACAGGCCGTCCGCCACGAGATCGATTTCTGGAGAGCCCGTGTAGAGCGTACCCACGTCAAACAGGAATCCGACGCGCTTGGTGCCGGCAACCCGGCCGAAGCCGAGTCCAACGTAGGGGGCCACACTGCTGGGATGGGACACCGTCATGCCCATCGACCCCATGCGCTGGGGCGTAAACACCTTGCCGTCACAGACTCCGCCCGCATCCTCGTCGCCGAAGCAGTAGGACTCGGTGGGCGTTCCCTGTCCGGAAACCTCGAACAGGTTCACGGTGATGCCGCCGGAGAGGCGAATCAGGTTGTTGAACGGGTGGAAGTCGACGATAGCACCGATGGCACCGACCGTGGCTTCTGCGTCGAAGGAGACGGTGACCTCCTCATCGAGCTCTTCCGTCGTGGTGTAGGTGTACGTGGAGCCAGTAGCGCGAAGTGCCAGTTTCGGACTCAGCTTGTAAGCCACTTCCACGCCCGGACCCAGGGTTCCGGCACGCACAGCGACGCCTATCTGGGCGGTTGCGGGCAGCGTAATCATGGCCGCAATCGCGGCCAGCAAGAGACGTTTCATTGGAGCGTATGCGGACTGCGATGACCCGGGCATGGTAGTCCTCAGGGAGAACACTCACAAACCGGGTTTGGCGCGGACCGAAACTATTTTGTTAACGAACTGGCGGCTGCCGGTCCTGAAGACAAGGGGTGAGTCGGGTGTATCGTCGGGCAGGTACCCGACTTAAAGCCTTGTCTTGAACGCGAGACCCCACGGCGGGGCGGGCCATCGCAAGTGCGCAATCGGCCTGTTTCGCGCCCTGAACGACTAGGAGGCGGGAGCAATCGCCGCTTGCAGGGCGGCCGGCAGCCGTTCCGCAGGGATGCCGCGAAGAATCTGTGCGGCCTGCTCACGGCGTCCGAGCAGCACCTTGATTCTCGCCCGCTCCAGGCGAATCTGCTCGCCAGTCAGGTCACGGATTTGGGCCTCCGCCGACAACAACAGATCCTCGTCATATCGTGGCCACAGTCCCAGGGTGGTGCTTCTGGAGTCCCGGATGAGTCCTCGGGCGCGCTCCAGGGGACTCTGGGAACTGCCCCGGGTGGGACCCTCCAGTCGGTGCAGCTCCCACACGGCGTGCATGTCACGACTCTGCCAGGAGCTGAACGCACCCTGCGCCAGAATCAGAAGCGCCAGGGCTGCCGCGACCGGTAGTGCCCGACGCCGCCGTCTTGGCGTGCCGCCTGAGAGACTGTTGAATTGTGCCTCCGCGGCGCCGGGCGGATCCAGCCGACGGAGTTCCTCCTGGTGCACCGCCGCCTGGATGCGGTCGCGCAGGCGTTCCTGCCACCCGGGTCGCACCGAACCCGATGTCTCCACCAGCACCGCCAACAGTTCGACTGCCTCGGTTCGATCCAGCTCCAACCCTCGGTCCAGGCGTTCCCGAAGGCGCTCGGAGTCGGCTATCTCCGCCTCAGCCTCCGGGCGACCGGCGGCCATTGCGCGCAACTCGGCCTGCTCCTCTTCAGGCAGAAACGCCGTCAGCAGCCAGTGGGGATGGTGGTCCGTCATGAACCCTTTGACACGTGAGCCCGCGTTTCATAACCCAGGGCCTCTCTAAGCGCCCGGTCCTGCCGGAGACGTTGAAGGCCTCGATGCACGTACGTGCGTACGCTGGCGATCCCCATCCCAAGGCGCTCGGAGATGACCTCATAGCTCAGTTCCTGCACCACTCGGAGCCGGACCGGAATCCGCAGGTAAGTCGGCAACCTCGCGATGGCCACGTCCAGCGCCGTGGCGCGCATGGCATGATCCAGGACCTGGTCCACGTCTGTCTCTCCTGACGGCTCTGCGATGCGATCCACCGAGATGTGGTCCGGATATCGACCGACAAAATTGAGAAAGGTGTTCCTGCACACCACAATCACCCACCGAGGGTACCGCCTTCCGTCCAAAATGGCCTCTCGGCCTTGCTCAATCTTGCGGAATGCGCGCTCTACGACCATGTCCAGGTCACCGGACGAGTGACGCACGGAGGAGCGCATGAACTTCATCAGGAAGTACCTCCGCACATAGCAGTAGGTCCACAAATCCACGAGGTGCTGCAGGCCGGCTGAGGGCTTCTGTCGCCATTCCTCATAGACGTCACCAACCGCATCGCCGTCATCCAGACTGAATGGAAGACGGGCGATGAGGTCATCGAGTCTTCCGAGGCTCTTGCGATGGGTTCGTTGGAAGCGCATGGTGGGGCGGGTCTCACAGCTATAGAGGCCCCGGACATGGAATATGTATCAAGAAACCCGGGCAAACATCCATTTCTGCAAACTCATGCGTGTCAAAGGCGTGTATCGCGGCCTTGCGGGCGGTTTCGGTTGCTGAAGTGACTCTGAGATTCGTATTCTGCGAGGCTGCGGCATTTCCCACCGCCGCATCTCCCGACCTTAGGTCGGGCATCAAGGAAGCAGTACGCCGGTACCCGTGCCGGCCCTCCACGCATGCAAGTCAATTCATTCAAGACAGTCAGTGCCCGGGCACAGGACGTAGACCGCAAATGGTACGTGGTCGACGCCGAGAACCAGGTGGTCGGTCGCCTGGCCTCCAAGGTGGCCTCGATTCTGCGCGGCAAGCACAAGCCCACCTTTACTCCGCATGTCGATACCGGTGACTATGTCGTCGTGATCAACGCGGACAAGGTCCGGTTCACCGGTAATAAGGAGACGGCAAAGGAGTACTTCCGCCACACCGGGTATCCCGGTGGCGGTCGCACGCGCACGCCTCGCGAAGTCCGTGAGCGCAAGCCCACCTTTATCGTCGAGAACGCAGTCAAGGGTATGCTGCCCAAGGGCCCGTTGGGTCGGCAGATGCTCAAGAAGCTGAAAACCTACGCGGGGTCCGAGCATCCCCATGAGGCCCAGCAGCCCGAAACGCTGGCCCTATAAGCACTATGGCAGCAATCAATCAGCACCAGGCCGTGGGTCGACGCAAGACGTCGGTTGCCCGCGTGTACCTGCGCCCCGGCAAAGGCAAGATCCAGATCAACCACCGGGATCTGAACACCTACTTCCCGCTCGCGTGGCGTCAGCGCGCCATCACGTCTCCCTTTGAGGTCACCGGCACGTCCGGGCAGTTCGACCTCGTGGTGAACGTGAAAGGCGGCGGCCTCACCGGCCAGGCAGAGGCCATCCGCATGGGTGTCGCCCGTGCGCTGGTCGACCTGGACGAGGACCACCGGAAAGCACTGCGCGATGCCGGCTTCATGACGCGTGACCCCCGCATGGTCGAGCGTAAGAAGTATGGACAGCCGAAAGCGCGCAAACGCTTCCAGTTCTCCAAGCGCTAGGAATCACCCGCCGGGACGGCCGGGTCACGCCGTCTCAATTCATCACTCATGCGGCCCGATGGGCTCGGGGGTGGCCGGCTCAGCCGGTTCCCGGGTTCGCGTGACGGCTGCAGCGGACAAAACCAACAGAAAGCATGTCGGAAACCACTCCGCAGCATCGCGCCGAAATCGACGCGCTGCTCAAGGCCGGTACACACTTCGGCCACCTCACGAGTCGGTGGAATCCCAAGATGCGCTCCTTCATCTTCATGGAGCGGAACGGGATCCACATCATCGATCTCACCCAGACCCAGCGGTACCTGGACGCAGCAGCCAACGCGGCCTCCAGGTTCTCCAAGCGTGGCAAGCGCATCCTGTTCACGGGTACCAAGAAGCAGGCGCGCGATATCATCCGGAAGTACGCCAAGGAGTGCGGCAGCCCGTACGTGGTTGAGCGCTGGCTTGGCGGCACGCTGACCAACTTCCAGACCATCCGCAAGAGCATCCGCCGCATGGAGGATCTCGCCAAGATGGAGGATGACGGAACGCTGGACCAGCTGAAGAAGAAGGAGCGCCTCATGAAGCGGCGCGAGCGCGAGAAGCTGGAGAAGGTGCTCTCGGGTATTCAGGACATGGCCCGCCTGCCCGGTGCCCTGTTCATCGTGGACATCAACCGCGAGCACATCGCCGTCAAGGAAGCCAAACGCCTCGGAATTCCGATTATCGCCATCGTGGACACGAACTGTGATCCGGACGTGGTCGATTTCCCGATTCCGGCAAACGATGACGCCCAGCGTTCCATCGAGCTCATCACCTCCGTGATCGCCAGCGCAGTGAGCGAAGGCTCCAAGGAGAAGGACATCCAGGACGCAGCGGCCAAGGCGGAGAAGGAGTCCCGCAAGGCTGAGGCGGAGCAGATGGCCGAAGAAGCCAAGGCATAAACCTGTCCGGCCGGCCGGCCGGGCCCATATAGATTTCGACAGACATGGCAATCTCTGCTAAGGACGTCAAACGTCTGCGCGACGTCACCGGCGTCGGCATGATGGACTGCAAGAAGGCGCTCGCAGAAACCAATGGCGACTTCGATGCCGCCATCGATCTGCTGCGCAAGAAGGGTCAGAAAGTGGCCGCCAAGCGTGCGGATCGCGACGCCAAGGAGGGCGTCATCGCGACGGCTTCTACCGGGGACGGCAAGACCGCCATCCTTGTGGAAGTGAACTGCGAGACGGACTTCGTGGCCCGCAACTCGGACTTCCAGGATTTCGCAGACGCCGTGGCCGCTCTCGTGCTGGCTGAGCGACCCGCGGACCAGGATGCATTGCTGGCCGCCGACTTCGGCGACGGCGAGACCCTCGGCGAAGCAATCACGCGCATGACCGGCAAGATCGGCGAGAAGATCGATGCCCGTCGTTTCGCAGTCGTGACCAATGACGCCGGCCAGGTGGTCTCCTACATCCACCCCGGCGCCAAGCTGGGCGTGCTCGTCAATATGACGGGCGATGGGGACCTTGCTGCCGCGGGCCGGGATGTGGCCATGCAGGTGGCCGCCCTCAACCCGATCGCGACCAATCGCGATGAGGTGCCTGATGAGGTCAAGGAGAAAGAAATGAGCATCGCTCGCGAGGCGGCCCTCAATGAAGGCAAGCCCGAGAAGATTATCGATCGCATCGCGACCGGTAAGCTGGAGCGTTACTACAAGGACCACGTGCTGGTCGAGCAGCCGTTCGTCAAGGACTCCTCCCAGACGGTGGGCGAAATGCTCAAGGGCGCCAACGCCGACGTGCACGGTTATGTGCGATTCGCCCTGGGCGGCTGAATCTCACACCCCGTCTTCGAAAGGGCGCTCCGGTCTCCGGGGCGCCCTTTTCTTTGAATGAAACGGGCCCCCTCCCTAGATTGCCGGACTTTGCGCCGGCGGCCCGCGCGGATCCACACGCCTCACCGATGAACTCCACGCTCAAGTACAAACGCATCCTTCTCAAGCTCAGCGGCGAGGCGCTGCTGGGAGAAAAGGAGTACGGCATCGACCAGTCGGTCGTGACCCGGTACGCCGACGAGGTGCGAGAGGCCGTTGGAGCAGGTGCAGAGGTGGCGGTAGTCATCGGTGGCGGTAACATCTTTCGCGGTGTGAGCAACGCCACCGACGGTATGACCCGGTCCCATGCGGACTACATGGGGATGCTGGCCACCATGATCAACGCGATGGCGTTGCAGGATGCCTTTGACCAGCACGGCCTGAAGACCCGGCTGCAGTCGAGCATCAAGATGGAGCAGATCGCCGAGCCCTTCATTCGCCGGCGTGCCATCCGGCACCTGGAAAAAGGACGGGTGGTGATCTTCGGTGCCGGCACCGGAAACCCCTACTTCACGACCGATACGGCCGCGGCCCTGCGTGCGCTCGAGATAGATGCAGACGTGATTCTCAAGGGCACGCGCGTGGACGGCGTGTTCTCGGCGGACCCGGAAAAGGACCCCTCTGCGGAGCGCTACGACGTTATTCACGGCAGCAAGGTCATCGCCCAGAACCTGAAGGTGATGGATATGACCGCCTTTACGCTGTGCCGGGAGTCGTCCATGCCGATTATTGTCTTCAACATGAACCGGCCAGGCAATCTCATGCGTGTGCTCACCGGAGAACGGGAGGGCACGCTGGTGCACTGGCAGCGAAACGAGGAACCTGTACAGGCCTGACCATGCTGGACGAAAACCTCATTCTCGTACTGGACGATGCCAAGGAGCACATGGACAAGACGCTTGACCATGTGGTAAACGAGCTGCGCACCATCCGTGCCGGCCGCGCGACGCCGAGCATGCTGGAAGGCGTGCGTGTCGACTACTACGGCAGCCAGACTCCTCTCAACCAGATGGCCAACGTCAGCGCCCCCCAGCCGGACCTGATCGTGGTGCAACCATGGGACAAGGCCTCCCTGGGCGAAATCGAACGCGCCATCATCTCGGCCAACCTGGGCCTGAACCCCAACAATGACGGGTCAATGATCCGCCTACCCGTGCCCCCTCTGTCCGAGGAGCGCCGTCGGGACCTGGTTAAGGCCGTAAAGGCACGCTGTGAGGAAGGCAAAGTCGCCATCCGCAACGTGCGCCGGCACTCCAAGGACATGATCAAGAGCACACAGAAGGAGGAAAACCTGCCCGAGGACATGCTCTATGAGGCCGAGGATCGCCTGCAGAAGCTCACGGACTCCTATGTCGAGCGCATGGACGTGCTCCTGGGCAAGAAAGAGGAAGAGATCATGGAAGTCTAGACGGGCCGGTTTCCCAGCGAAACCCCCGTCACCGAGCGGCATACTTGGCCGCTCAACCCCGGAGAGGTGCCCGAGTGGCTGAAGGGGCACGCCTGGAAAGCGTGTGTGCCGGCAACGGTACCGTGGGTTCGAATCCCACCCTCTCCGCAACAAGTTTGGCCAGGCGCTCCGCGCCCCAGCGTGGGGCCGGGGCCGAGCCGAGCTTGCTCGAGCGAGTGTGCCGGCCCCACGCTGGATCCGGCCAAAGGCCGGATGGCCAAACTTGTTGCCGCCTCCCCCCCAAGGGATCACGCGCCAAAGGCGCGTAATCCCAGCGAAGCACGCGAAGCGTGCGAGCCTCTGCCGCTTGTGGAGCTCTCGGCGTCCCCCACGCAATGTTGCCGGGGGGAGCGAAGCGACCCCCCGCAACGAGCCCGATAGCGATTCTGCGCGCGAAGCGCCGCAGAGAGCGCGAAACCCCGTACCTTCGCCCCCATGATCTCCTCCATGACCGGCTTCGGCCGCGGCTCCGCCTCCAACCTCTCCTACGAGGCCACCGTCGAGATCCGCGCCGTCAACTCCCGCTTCTGCGAGGTTTCCATCCGCGGCCCTCGCGAACTCAACGAGCGCGAGCCCCAGATCCAGCGCACGGTCAAGGATGCCCTCTCCCGCGGCCGCATCACGGTGAACGTACAACTCGACCGCATCGCCACCGGAGACATCGGTCTCGAAGTCAACGAGTCCGCCGTCCAGGCCTATCGCACGGTTCTCGAAAACGTCAGCCGCGCCGCCGCCCTGCGGGACGAAACCATCACCCTCGACCACCTGCTGCGTTTCCAGGACGTGCTCGTCGCCAAAAGCAGCAGCGACGTCGATCCCGAAGAACTCTGGGCACCGGTCTCCGAAGCGCTCGAAGAAGCACTTGATAAGCTGAAGGCCATGCGCCTTATCGAAGGCGAGGCCCTGCAAACCGAACTGCTAAGCCGCGCCGACTCCATGGAGACCGCTCTGCAGCAGGTCAAGGTCCTCGCCCCCGAGCGCATACCCTCCGCCCGAATTCGCATCCGTGAGCGTCTGGACGAACTGATTGCAGAGGGGCGTATCGACCCGGACCGCATCGAACAAGAGATTGCCTTCCTGGCGGACCGTCTGGACGTCACCGAGGAGATCGTGCGCCTGGAGGCCCACTTCGCGGCCTATCGCGAAGCCCTTCAGTCTGCGGATCCCGTCGGACGCAAGCTGAACTTCATCGCCCAGGAGATGAACCGGGAGGTGAATACCATTGGCTCCAAGGCCAACGACGCGGAAATCGCCCAGGTAGTCGTCGGCATGAAGGAGGACCTGGAGAAGGTGCGCGAGCAGATCGAAAATGTCGAGTAGCGGACCCCGGGGTCGCATCGTCGTGCTCACGGCACCCTCTGGCGGGGGCAAGACTTCTGTAGCGCGACGACTCATGGCCGCCGTGCCTGAGCTGACCTTTTCCGTCTCCGCGACCACCCGGCCGCCGAGGGAGGGCGAAGTGCACGGCGTGCACTACCATTTTCTGACGCCCACGGAATTCCGTGCTCAGGTGGTCTCGGGCGGCCTGATCGAGTACGTCGAAGTCTACCCGGACAGGTTCTACGGAACGCTCAAGAGCACGGTCGATGCGGCCACGCCCGAGGCCCCGATCCTGCTTGACATCGAGGTCGTCGGCGCGCGCAACGTCAAGTCCATGTTCGGAGACGAGGCGCTGACGCTGTTCATCATGCCGCCCAGCCTGGAGGTGCTGGCTGAGCGCCTGCGCATGCGGGGCACCGAGACCGAGGCGGACCTGACGACGAGGCTCGACCGCGCGTCCATGGAGCTGGCCGCTGCCAATGATTTCGATCACGTCGTGATGAACGATCGCCTGGACGATGCCGCTGCCGAAACGATCGCCCTCGTGCGGTCGTTTCTGGACGGAGACCCCAAGAACCGATGACCGAACTCGAAGGCAAACGCTTCATCGTCGGCATTTCCGGCGGCATCGCCGCATACAAGTCGGTTGAGTTGGTCCGTCTTCTCCGCAAGGAGGGCGCGGAGGTTCAGGTCCTGCTGACCCCCGATGCCACCCGCTTTGTCACGCCGCTCACCCTGGGCACGCTGTCCGAGCGGGAAGTGATGATCGAGATCTTCCCGCCCAACGAGAGCGGAAGCTGGACCCGACATGTGCACCTGGGTCTCTGGGCCGACCTCATGATTGTAGCCCCGGCCACCGCCAATACGCTGAGCAAGCTCGTCTCGGGTGCGTGTGACTCGATGCTCACCGCCGTCGCGCTTTCCGCGCGATGCCCCATGCTGGTCTGCCCCGCCATGGACCACGACATGTACGAGCACGCCTCCACCCAGGCCAACCTCGAGACGCTTCGGGGCCGGGGAGTCGAGGTCATGGACGCTCCCGAAGGCCCCTTGGCCAGCGGTCTCGTCGGAAAGGGGCGCTTGCCCGAGCCCGGGGACATTGTCGCACGGGCGGTGGGCATGGTACAGGCGGCATCGCCCAAACTGGAAGGTCCGCGCGTGCTGGTGACGGCCGGGCCCACCCGCGAATCCCTGGACCCGGTTCGTTTTCTGACCAACCGATCTTCCGGAGCGATGGGATTCGAAATCGCCCGGTCCGCGCGACGATTGGGCTGCCGAGTCACGCTGGTGTCCGGCCCCTCGGCGCTTGAGACCCCGGACGGAGTGCACCGCATTGACGTGGAGAGTGCGGCCGACATGTATGATGCGGTCATGGCGCGCAGAAGCGCAGACGTGATCATCATGGCGGCGGCAGTCGCCGATTACACGCCTGCTGAAGTCTCGTCGGGCAAGATCAAGAAGAAGGACGGCGAGATGGTCCTGCGGCTGAAACGGACTCGGGACATTCTGAAGGATCTTGGAGCGAGCCGCGACGATGGCCAGACCCTGGTCGGCTTTGCGCTCGAGACGGACGATGCGCAGTCAGGTGCGCTCAAGAAGCTGCACGGCAAGAACGTGGACTGGATTGTGCTCAACAATCCCACCGAACAGGGGGCGGGGTTCGGCCCCGGTACCAACAAAGTGACCCTGTTCGGCAAGGCCGGCCAGGTTGAGCCGCTGCCGGTGATGCCCAAGTCGGAAGTCGCCCTGGCGATTCTGGGTGCGGTCATGCCAGGATTGGCCCAGGAAGCCTGAACGCGACACTCCGCGCTGCCGTATGACGATTCCCTGTCACAGGGTGTGTATATCCTGTGGGAAACGGTGGGGACAAACCGGGTCTTTCTTGCTCCGAAATGGCCGTTCAGGAGCCCTAGTTTTGCCTGTCTGACGCCGCTCGAATGCACCCGATTCTCGTCCTTCAAAGCGCCCTGGAAGCACACATCGACATCCACGGAGAGACTGATTTGCTGGGCGATGAGGTGGTTGCCGTGGAAACGGAGGCACCGCCGGCCGCACCGAAGCAGGCCCTGTCCGAGCCGCCGCCGCCCCAGCCGGCACGGCCCGTCGGCACGGCCGAGCCCGACACCAAATCTGCCGCTCCGCCGGGGCCCCCTGCCGTCGAACCACGGCCCGTCCCGGCCGCCGAGCCCGCACCCGAGCCGCAGCGCCCATCGCCCGTGGAGAACCCATACCAACGCATTTCGGCGCTCATCCCGGCCGACTCGCCCATCGCCCGGATCGATACACTGGAGGCGCTGCGCTCCTTCGTGGCCGAGACTGAACTGATCGAGCTGGACCACACGCGGAAGAATCCGGTGTTCGGCGTCGGCAATCCCGAGGCGGACCTCATGGTGATCGGTGAGGCGCCGGGCGCCGATGAGGACGCGCAGGGCGAACCGTTCGTGGGCCGGGCGGGTCAGCTCTTGACCAAGATCCTCGGCGCCATCGGGTTCGAGCGCGAGGATGTGTACATCGCAAACATTCTCAAGAGCCGGCCACCCAACAACCGGGATCCGCGGCCGGACGAGGTCGCCGCGCACATTCCGGTGCTCTACCGGCAGATTGCCCTGATTCAGCCGAAAGTGATGCTTTGTGTCGGCAAGACGGCGGGGAACTCGCTGTTGGGCAGGAATGCATCGCTCAAGAGCATGCGGGGCACGTTTCAGGATTTCCACGGCCTGCCGGTGCTGGTGACGTATCACCCGGCCGCGCTCCTGCGCAATCCCAACTGGAAGCGTCCGACCTGGGAGGACGTGCAGCTGCTGCGCGAGAAGTATGATCAGCTCACCGCGGGAGCCTGACATGATGCCTCCTGATCCCATGTTGCCGGTCCCGCGCAAGGGACCCGAGGGGCGCATTCCGCCGCAGGCCGTCGAGGTCGAACAAGCCGTGCTGGGCGCGATGCTCATCGACCCGGATGCCATCCCGCGGGCCATCGAGATCATTGAGCCGGGCGCGTTCTATACGGACCGGCACAACAAGATCTACCAGGCGGTCCTGAGCCTGTTCGAGCGCACCAATCCCGTGGACATCATCACGGTGACGGATGAGCTCAAACGCCGCGAGGAACTGGAGGCCGTCGGCGGCGCCTACTACATCACCGAGCTGACGGCACAGGTGGCGAATGCCGCGAACGTGGAGTACCACGCGCGCATTATCGCCGAGAAGAGCCTGCTCAGGCAGATGATCACCACACTCGGTGATCTGATCGGCAAGGCGTACGAGCCCGGCTCTGACGCCTTCGAACTGCTGGATGCCGCCGAGGGCGACATCTTCCGCATCTCGGAGTCGAATCTGAGGCGCGCGGCCACATCCATGAAGGACGTGCTCAAGGATACGCTCACCCGCCTCGAGTCCATTCACGGACGCGAGGGCGGCGTGACCGGAGTGCCGAGCGGGTTCTCAAAGCTGGATCAGATGACCTCCGGCTGGCAGAAGTCGGATCTGATCATCCTGGCGGCCCGCCCATCGATGGGCAAAACCGCATTCTCGCTGTCCTGCGCACGAAATGCTGCCCTGCATCCCAAGATGCCGGTCGGCGTGGCCATCTTCAGCCTGGAGATGAGCGCGCAGCAGCTGGCGCAGCGCATGCTGACGTCAGAAGCCAGGGTGGATGCCCAGGCGGCCCGCACCGGTCGGCTGCGGGACGATGATTGGCCGCGCATGGCGCGAGCCGCCGGTCGACTGTCCGAGGCACCGATATTTATTGACGACACGCCGGGCCTCTCGGTGCTCGAGCTTCGAGCCAAGTGTCGCCGCTTGAAGGCCGAGCACGACATCGGCCTCATCATCGTGGATTACCTGCAGCTCATGCACGGGACCACGACGAACAAGAATGCCAACCGCGAGCAGGAAATCGCGCACATCTCGCGGTCGCTGAAGGCGCTGGCAAAGGAGCTGGACGTGCCGGTGATCGCGCTGTCGCAGCTGAGTCGTGCCGTGGAGACGCGTGGCGGGGACAAGCGGCCGCAGCTGTCAGACCTGAGGGAATCGGGTTGCCTTACGGGTGAGAGTCTGGTGGCAATGGCCGATACCGGCGAACGGATACCGATCCGCGAACTGGCTGGCAAGTCCGGGTTCAGAGTCTGGGCGGTCGATGAGCCCTCCGGAAAGCTGGTCAAGTCGGTGGTCAGCAACGCGTTCTCAACCGGGACCAAGCCGGTCCTGAAGCTGAGAACCAAACTTGGAAAGACGATTCGGGCGACGGGCAATCACAAGTTTCTGACCATCGAGGGCTGGAAGCGGCTGGATGAGCTGGGGGGTGGGGACCTGCTGGCCATTCCGAGCATCGAGTTTCTGCAGCACGCGACGCTACTACAGCTGGCAGGAGCTGCGAGCAACGACCCCGACCAGCCAGCGCGACTTCACCGCGATGTCGATTGGGACCAAATCCAATCGATCGAACCGGACGGCGTTGAGCAAGTGTTCGACCTGACGGTTCCGGGTCCGCACAACTTCGTCGCGAACGATATCGTGGTCCACAATTCCATCGAGCAAGACGCCGATATCGTCGGCTTCATATACCGCGCCGAGCGCTACGGCATTACGGTAGACGAAAACGGCAACTCCACCGAAGGCATGGCCGAGATCATCATCGGCAAGCAGCGTAACGGGCCGATTGGAGATATCCGCCTGGCATTCGTCCACCAGTTTGCCCGGTTCGAGAATCTGAACTCGTATTACCAGGGTGTGCCTGGAGGCGGCCTTCCGGGAGACGAGCCCATGGGTGGAGACGGATCACCCGGCGGCGCAGGCTACGACGAGCCGCCGCCGTTCTAGCATCTCGCGCCGACGCCCGCCGGGCCGCACGCCCGGCACCCGGCCCGCTCGCCCGTCAGGCGTCCGAAGCTTTCGGCGTCGCCCGTAGCTCCACCGGTTCGAGCTTCGACTTCTTCATGCGCAGATTGAGCATCTCCACGAACACGGAAAAGGCCATCGCAAAATAGATGTAGCCTCGTGGAATGTGGAATTCCAGGCCTTCGGCGACAAGCGCAACGCCCACCATGAGGAGGAAGGCAAGCGCCAACATCTTCACCGTCGGGTGCTTGGCGATGAACTCGGAGACTGCCCTGGCGCTCACCATCATAAAGAGGATGGCGATCACGATGGCCGTGATCATAATGGGCACCTGATCGACCATGCCGACGGCCGTGATCACCGAGTCGAGCGAGAAGACAAGGTCAAGGATCAGAATCTGAATGATCACACTGCGGAAGGTCACCACGCCGGCCGCGGCGTGCCCACCCTCGTGGCCCTCCAGCTTGTTGTGGATTTCGTGGGTGCTTTTGGCGAGCAGGAAGGCACCTCCACCAATCAGAATCAGGTCCCGACCGGAAATGGCCTCACCCAGTACCTCAAACAGAGGCGCGGTGAGCTTCATGATCCACGCCAGCGAAAGCAGAAGGCCTACCCGACCGATCAGCGCCAGGGCCAGACCAATGAACCGTGCTCGAGGCTGCTGCTCTTCGGGCAGCTTTCCAGCGAGGATCGAGATGAAGATGATGTTGTCGACCCCGAGTACAATCTCAAGGGACGTCAGCGTCAGGAGGGCGATCCAGCCCTCAGGCGTCGTGATCCAGTCCACGGCTTCCGGGCAGTTGGGTCCCGGAATCTAACCGCGTGTTCCGCGACGCGCTACCGGACAGGCGAGCGGAACGAGAACAGTCCTCGCAGCCGAGCCTTAAGGGCCCGCATCAACCGTTTCCACATGTCGGATTCGGTCAGAGTGTCAGCCAGGTTCCGATGAGGCTTCGCCGCACGAGCAGCGAGGAGACCAGCGGAAGGGAGGCAAGGATCTTGACGAGTTTCACCGTACTGGGGGTGGGGTTCTGTTATTCGTACGGGGACTTGCCCCGCGCGGTTACACGTTCGCGCTGCAGCACGTAGGTTGGGATCCGCTTCTCGCACCTCACCTCCGCTTGGCGCGCCAATCGCCGCTTAACCCGTCACCCTCGTGGAAGACAAGGAAAAGTTCAGACGAGCCACCGTGCTGCTGCTCGTTGGAGCCGTATCGCTCGTGTTTGTCTGGATGATCAGGAGTTTCCTGGTGGCCTTGTTGCTGGCCGCCATTTTCTCCGGCATGGCGATGCCCATCTACCGCCGATTGCGGGACCGCATCAAGAGCGAAGGCACCGCCGCGGTATTGACGATCGTGGGTCTGCTCATCCTCGTAGGCCTCCCGTTGGCCATTTTCCTTGGGATCGTGGTGGCCCAGGCGGTCGAGGTCAGTCAGACGGCGAGACCCTGGATAGAGGCACAGATCGAGCAGCCCCGCCTCATTGAGGAGTACGTGCGCAACATCCCCATGATTGGCAGCGCCATTCCCAGTGAGACGGACATCGCGGCGAAACTCGGCGAATTCGCTTCGACGGTAGGCAGCTTCCTGGCCGATAGCGTGGTGGACTTCACGCGCGGTACGGCCAACTTCTTTCTCATGCTGTTCGTGATGTTGTACTCGATGTACTTCTTCCTGACAGCAGGACGCAGCATCCTAAACCGGGTGCTCTACTACATCCCGCTGCCCAGCGAGGTGGAGCTTGAGCTGGTCGACAAATTCGTCACCGTGACCCGCGCAGTACTGAAGGGCAGTCTGGTCATTGGTGTTATCCAGGGGGCGCTTGCTGGTGCTTCCTTTTGGGTGGCTGGCGTTCCCGGCTGGGCCTTCTGGACGGCGGTCATGGTGGTGCTCTCCATTGTGCCTGCCATCGGATCCGCCCTCGTCTGGATACCTGCTGTCGCCTATCTCGCCGTTTCGGGCCAGACCGCGGCGGCCATCGGCGTCGGCGCGTGGTGCGGCATCGTGGCCGGGTCCGTGGACAACTTCCTGCGGCCCGCACTCGTGGGCAAGGACACGAAACTCCCGGACCTTCTGGTGCTGGTCGGCACGCTGGGAGGCATCTTCCTCTTCGGCGCCGTCGGATTCATCCTGGGGCCCATCGTAGTGGCCCTGTTTCTGGCCGTTTGGGAGCTTTATGGTGAGGTGTTCGAAGAGTGGCTGCCGCCTGCACCCGACAGAGAACCCGAGCGCCTGACTGAGAGTCTAGCCACTGAATGAGTCTGCATTTCCTAACAGCTTGTCGACCACCGCCTTCGGTAAGCCCACATCCAGTCCGCTGTTGATCTGCTGTGACAGAATTCCCCTAACCTCTTCTCGCTCCCACAGAACATGTTCGAGTGAGTCGTGCTCATCGATATCGGTGGCGTCATATATCAATTCCGCTGAGCGGGCCTTTTTAACGCTTAAGCGGGCAACCCAAAGGAATCGCGGAAGATTCTCCTCAAGGAGGTTGGCACGGACCTTTTCGTCGAGATGAGATGATCTCGCTACTTCGCGTTTATAGTTGGAGCTATCTGTAAGCTCAATTTCCCAAGAAGTGTCATTCTCATCCTCCAAGAACAGTGATGCCCGCACCGCCTGGTCAATCATGACGGTCCAACTCTCAATGGCCGTGTACCTGACCCTGATCTTGCTGTACATGGGAACGAGCAGCAGATGAGGGATTAGTGGGAGGTAGCTCTTCTGCTGGCCTGGCAGCCGGACACCGCATTGATGGTCCTCCGCAGTCCAAGTTCCGGTAAGATGTAAGGGTGCTGCTGCGCCGCCCTTGAGGGGAATATGCCTAGCGTAGGGACCAACTTGGTCATCATGTCCAAAGAGCCGGGCCACTTTGCCTCCCCCAAGCCCAAGCGACCGCTCTTGAGGCGACATCGGCGATTCGCCCTCAGCTTTTCCAACTGTGCGGTAACCGCAAAAGGTGACCGCGTGCAGGGGTTCCTGCGAAAAAGAGCGGTGCGGCGGACCGTTGGTCACCGTATGCTCCGCCTCCGAATCCGCGCCGCCGCTGTTTGCAACCACCTGCTCCAGAGTCTCACCATCGTAGTCCGCTAGGTCTACGGATGTCCCTCCTGTTCGAACAATTCGGAAGGTCAAGACGGCTGGTATGCCGTAGTCCAGATAGGCCCTGAGCAGAGACAAGGTAATCTCGCCGGGCCAGTACACCTCCACGGAGTGCCCGAACTCTCTAATGGCGTGTACCATTTGACGAACCGTAAGACCACCCGTCGGTACTGCTCGTGACTCGGAGACTTCCCCAGTCGCAACAGACGTTATGATGCTGGGACGGGGTGCCTGAAATCCGAATTTCTGCCCCAGCCCTTGGAAGGCCGACCAAAGTGCGACTGTCGCACATGCTGCCGTGACCTTGTCTTGCTGTTGGAACGCAAGCGCGTGCTGAATGTCGAGGTCTGAGCCGGCTAGATGCGCCCGATATGTTCGGCCAACTCTAAACGACCTTCGGCTATCCTCCGGGCCCTGGGGCGGATAGGGTGCCAAGACTGTTCGGCCGACCGGTGCTAACGGAAGGGGCCGAGCGACGACAAACCCCAAGTACGAGTCTTCAGACAAGAGACTCGCTGCTTGTGGTCGGCCGTAAAGGTATTCGTGATACGCAGTCTCATCTATCTGCTCGTCGAAGAAGTGAAGACGACGGCAGCGGCGCTCGTATGGAAAATGACAACGGGCATAATAGAGCACGTAGTCCTCCAAGAAACCGCCGTCAGTATAGTCCGGCTCAACGAGGATCGATTGTGCACCAAGAGTCTCTAGGTACTTTCCAATGTACCCTGCCACTCCGGTCGCCTTTACCCGTGCTTGCTTTTCGGTCCCGCCAAGAAGAAGGTCGACTACCGCCTTGACACTGAAGTCAACGACGCCGAAACGACTCTCGACGGAACTAGACACTAACCATGGCATCAAGCATCGAAGAAGAGACCCGCCTAGTTGGGCTCTCCGACTTCGCGTGCTCTTTCTTGAGCTTTTGAAGAAGCTCATTGGCCTTGCCGACCGAAACCACCTTTAGATTCAGGTCGACAACCTCGGGCTGAGTCTTTTTCTTCTTGGCCATGGGTTCCGTAGAGGAAACGATGTTGTTGTCCAACAACAAATAAAACGGCCACAATACCGTTTGTTGCGGAGAGGACCAAAAAGAATCCTCTAATATGATATCGACCGTATGCTAGGAGAGTCAAGGACCGACTCGTTCATTGTCATCTTCCTCCCCGTTGATAGGGTGCGGCATACCATTATACCACTGTTGGTCCAGCAGTGGGGCGGAAACGGTAAACAGTATTAGTGCAATCGAACCGTATAGCGGATCGTATGCCGTGGAAAGTTGCCGTTCGAACGGCCCTCCGATCGCGAACACCCAGACAAGGAATGCGACAAGTACCACGAGGATTTGACGTGGCGGGAAACGTGAATGCCGTGCGTAGGCCACCGTCAGAATTCCGAGAATTAGAAGGACCCCCCAATCCAAAAGCGGAGCCACCACCTTACCAGCAAGGAGACCGTTGATCGCCAAGAACCCCGCCACGGGCTCGGCGGGTAAGAGGCTGAGTAGTCTGTCTTTGTAGTCCGAGCCGGCATCAGTCTCGAATTCACCAGAGGATGGGCCTCTGCTGGCCACCATGTCCTGGGGATTGGGAGGAGTTCTTCCCTCAGGACGTGTCCGGAACCTGAGGGATTTCGGTCGAATGGGCTTCATGATTCGGGAACTGTTGAGACAGGCCAATCATCTTGTATCAATCCTGTGAGGTCAATAGTCATTATTGCTCTTTTTTTTGGGCTCGGGTGTTTTCGCGCGACAGGGCTTGGGGAAACTGACGCACCATCTGATCCATCAGCCGCTCCAGCGTAGCGGCGGGGTCGTCGGTCAATCCGGTATGCACCGGTGACGGCTGTACCATGGTGCTCCGTGGTGCGACAAGCATGAGGAATCGTTCCCGGACGGGCAGCGCTCCCAAGGGTCCTGCGGCCTCGCCACCCTCGCAGATTCGCGGGATCGCGTCCAGGTAGGAACGCACGGCGGGCAGTTCCACAGCCGGGAATAGCAGCCTTGTCCGCTCCTCATCCAGCTCTATGGCCGCGCGACAGAACGCCTTCTCCTTGCAGAAGAGAATGACGCCCACGTTGATGAACTCCTCCCGCTCCACCTGGGGCACCAGCCGTATGGTCGCATAGTCATACGAGTGCATCGCGGGCGCGGAGGGCATCCTCCAGGAAATGTTGGGGTTCGGCAAGGCGGTCGATCAGGTACTTCGTATAGTCCTGACGCCTGAGGTCCGGGTCGTCCAGCCAGGCGTGCGGGATGCGGGCGATGACCTGTTCGATGACACTCGCCGTCAGTGCTTCGGTCATGGCCTTCGAGGCAGCCTCGAGTTCGCCTGCCCAGGGCAATAGCACGTGGTTGTTGATCATCGGGAAGCGTTCGGCCGCCCGCGGCGAAATCGGATCGCCCCCATGGTGCATGTACAGCGCGGCCCCGTGGTCGATCAGCCACAAGTTGCCGTGCCACATCAGCATGTTGGTGTTGCGCGCCGTGCGGTCGATGTTCGAGACGTACGCGTCAAACCATACCGTGCGTGAGGCCAGATCGGTGGCCGGCGTGTGCACGACCGGATCAAAGGCCAGGGAGCCCGGCAGATAGTCCATCGCCAGATTGAGCCCCCCGCTGGCCCGGATGAGATCCTGGATTTCGGGGTCGGGCTCGGTGCGCGCCAGCACCGGATCCAACTCGGCAAACACGATTTCCGGCACCGGGAGTCCTGCGGCTCGCGCCAGTTCTCCGGCAATCAGCTCCGCCACCAGCGCACGCGGTCCCTGACCGGCGCCCCGGAACTTGAGCACGTACATCCCGTCGTCGTCCGCCTCTACAATGGCTGGCAGGGAGCCGCCTTCGCGGAGGGGGGAGACATAGCGGGTGACGGTGACCGTGCGCATGGTTGACCAACGCCCTCCTCGGCCACAGGTCCCGACTCATTGTTCGGTCGCGCGGTGCGGTGAAAGGAATGAGGTGCCTGAATTCCACGTACGAGGCCCCTGGTCCCGCTCGAAAGTGGAATAAGCCAGCGGAATCCATGTGCGCGCGCTGGCGATTCGCTGCCATGCGGAATATTGGCCCGCCATTCCACGCCATCGATTAGTCGACTCGGGCAGTAGAGAAAAAGCCCCTCACCCGTTGGGGCAAGGGGCCTTGGCAAAGGACCACCTTTGCCTGGGAGGCGACGGGCGGACTCGAACCGCCGTACAGGGTTTTGCAGACCCTTGCCTAGCCACTCGGCCACGTCGCCAATGCGTCTGGCCGGACGCTCGGCACGCCCGGCAGGACTCGAACCTGCAACCTGCGGATTAGAAGTCCGCTGCTCTATCCAGTTGAGCTACGGGCGCAGGATGGGAAAGAACGGGGTCGGGGTGGTGAGATTCGAACTCACGGCCTCCTGCTCCCAAAGCAGGCGCGCTAACCGGGCTGCGCCACACCCCGAAGGCTGGACCGCAGCTGGCGCCGCGGAGCCCGGGAAGCGTCAGGCCTTGGCGGCTTTGAGTTCTTCCTTGACGTCGTTGACGTCGACCATTTTGGCGCGGAAACGGATGTGTCCGTTCTCCTTGCGCTCGGCCACGACGACCTTTGCCATGCGCTTGGCCTCGGCCTTCTGCCGCAGGACCTTGTCGCCGAATGACTGTTTCTTTGCCATCTTCTATCTCCTGTTGTCGGTACGGGGGCCCGACGTGGATTACTTGGTCTCCCGGTGCAGGGTGTGCTTCTTCAGCACCGGATTGTACTTCTTCAGCTCGAGACGACCGGTGGTGTTGCGCCGGTTCTTCATCGTCGAGTAGCGGGACGTGCCCGGAGCCTCAGTACAGTCCAGGATGACCTTGATGCGTACGTCTTTGGACTTCGCCATGGTTTAGCTCACACGTTGACGCCGTTCTTGCGCGCATCGGCAAGCACGGCGGAAATGCCCTTCTTGTTGATCGTCTTGATCGTCTGGGCGGACACGCGCAGCGTGACCCAGCGATCTTCCTCCGGGACGTAGAACCGCTTCTTCTGCAGGTTCACCTCGAAGCGACGCTTCGCCTTGTTATGGGCGTGAGACACGTGGTTGCCGGCTACGGGACCCTTGCCGGTCAGCTGATCTTTGCGTGCCATCGTGATTTCGTTCGGTGGTGGTAGGGGCGCGTCACACACCTCGTAATGACGCGCCTACAGAACCAAGAAAATACGGCGACAGATCCGCCTATGAAACCGAGAGGGCGGGTAGAATTGGTGAAGCGGGCCGGTTTTGGGCGGCCGCCAGCCGCCCTCAGACGTCCAACGCCACCGCCCGCGCCGGCTCCATCTTCGCCGCGCGCGTCGATGGATACACTGAGGCGAGCACACACAGCGCAATGGCCATCGCAGAAATGGCCGCCACATCCAGCAGTTCGATCGACACCGGATAGGAATCGATGAGGAATGAGTCCGCACCCATCATGGGCACGAACTGATAGCGCTGCTGGAGCAGGGACAGCCCCAGGCCAAGTGCAAGGCCGATTCCCCCGCCGAAGAGTCCGATCAGCAGCCCGTCCGCCAGAAAGATCTTGCGCACATCGGCCGCCGAGACGCCCATCGCCCGTAGCACCCCGATATCCCGGCGCTTCTCCACCACAATCATGGTGAGTGAACCCACGATGTTGAACGCCGCCACGACTATGATCAGCGCCAGCACGGCCATCGCCCCCCACTTCTCCAGTCGCATCACGGCATAGAGCGATTCCTGCAGGTCGTACCAGGTCTGCACCTCAAACTCGTCCGGGTCCAGCGACTCCTGCAGAGCGGCCTGCACCCGGCCCGCATGTTCGATGTCGTCAAGCCGCACATCGACGCCGTGCACCCGACGGCCCATGCGAAACATGCGCTGGCACTCCGCGAGGTCTACAAAAACGAAACTCTCGTCGTACACGGCCTCCAACTCATAGAGACCGCGCACCTCAAACGTCGCGATCTGTGGCGGACCCAGCACCCGAGTCAGCGTGCGCTCCAGCGCGTTTGCCGAGAGCAGCGAGACCCTGCTCGCCTCCCGGTCCCCTCCGGCCGGGGTCAGAACCAGTCGCTCACCGAGACGCCGACCAAGCACAACTCCGGGGCGACCCTCCACACGACTCAGATTGTTCGTGCCGAATCCTGTGGACGCCACCGCCTGACCCAGGGTTGGATCGCGATCCGAGTCCACGCCACGTACGATGACCACCTTGTTGAACCCGTCCTCGGAGTCATACGCCAGCAGCGCCTTGCCCTCGATGTACGGCGAGGCCGACACCACGCCTTCCACGTCTTCAATCGCCACCAGCAGACTGTCCCTGGCCTCGAATCCCCGCTCCCCGGCGCTGACCACACGCACGTGCGGATCCAGCGACACCAGCATGTCCCTTACAAACGTAAAGAACCCGTTCATCACCGAGAGCACCACGATGAGGGCCGCCACCCCGACGGCCACGCCCGCCACGGAGATGCCGGTGATCTTGGTGATCAGCGAAAACGACCGGCGTCCGAGCAGGTAGCGCCTGGCAATCAGCAGCCGGAAGTCCACAGGCTACGCCCCTAGAATGGGCATCGGATTCGTAAAGGCACCCTCCGGCACGGTCAGGGGAGCGTCCAGCCCATCGGTCATCATGGTCCAGCGCGCGCAATCCTTCTGGGAGGAGAGTTGCACCGAGCCCCGGGGACTCGCCAGGTCCTGATACCCGGTCCAGTCGCAGGCCTGCTCACTGCCCGACTGCAGCACATAGTGCCACTTTCGCACGTGCCCGGTCTCACGATCAATCCACACGTAGTACTGATCTCCAGGCGTCAGCCCAACCTCCTGAAAGCTCAGCCGGATCACTTCATGTGCCGCATCACTCGAGTCCGGCACCAGGGTGCGGGTTACTCCGGGGTCCAGCATTTTGGCCGGCATGAGCAGCCAGTAGGTGTCGTTGATGAACGCGCTGTAGCCGCGCTCCACAAGCGCCTCCTGGTTCGGAGCCGGCTCGCCATCGCGGAACGCCTGACCCTCCTGCGACTGTGTATTGAACAACACCACGATGTTGGAATCGTTGCGCACATATTCCAGACGATAGTCGCCCGTCATCTTGTCCCACAGATGGCGCCTTGGCGCTCTGGGAGGCACCCCGAAGTTGAACCGCAGGTACGGCATCGAGCGCATCGCCATTTCGCCTCCCGAGGCGGCCAGCGCCCGGAAGGCAAGCGAATCAGCCCGATCCACCAGTTCCGGCAGCTCGCTGGTCATTTCGTCGGCAGAGGTTTCCGGGGGCTGCGGCACCTGACAGGCGGCAAGGGCCACCACCAGACCGAGTGCGGGGATACACGATTTCACGGTCCTGCTCCGTATTGAGGGATAGAGAGGAAAGAACAAAGGGGTACTCCCCCGGTTTCGTTACCTATGTCACGGATTCTGCTGCTCATAGCCCTCCTGTTGCCTGCGACGGGCCTTCGGGCGCAGCAAGGGCCCGATGCGGAACAGCGTGCCCGCGCCTATGCCCGGAGCATCGGCGGCCAGGTCGTGCTGACCAACAGTGGCTTCGGGCTGGGGGCCAGCCTGCGCATGGCCGTGCGCAGCGACCTCTCGTTTACGGCCGAGACCGGCATCGGGGCCGGCAAGGATGCGCGTGAAGTAGCCTTCTTCGACCGCTTCGGGCGCCGCGACGTGCTCAACAAGGCCAACCACTTCCTGATGGTGCCGCTGCACGTGGGGATGGAGCGTCGCCTGTTCTCGGACCGCATCGAAGACGACTTCCGTCCCTTTGTGCTGATTACCGCCGGTCCCACCCTAGGCTGGGAATCACCCTACTTCAAGGACGACAACGAAAACGGCATCCTGGATCCGGGGGAACGCACGTACGATGCGCTCTCTGCCATGCCCCGCGGTCATCTCCTTCCGGGTTTCGGGGGCACCGTAGCGATAGGAGCGCACTTTGGGCGCAGCAACCTGAGCCAGGGAGTCCGGATTGGCTACTCCTTTGCGCATTTCGGGCGGGGCGTGCAGCTCCTGGAACGGGGGATCAAAGATCCGCAGCACTTCTTCGGTACGCCGCAGATAATCGTCTACTTCGCACGACTATTCTGAGCGCGCCCGGGCAGGCTCAGACGTTGAATCGGAAGAGCAGGATGTCTCCGTCCTCAACGGTGTATTCCTTGCCCTCAGACCGCATCGCCCCTGCCGAACGAGCCGCGCTCTCGCCGCCCAGATCGACAAAGTCGCGATACTTGATGGTCTCCGCCCGAATGAAGCCGCGCTCGAAGTCCGTATGGATGGTTCCGGCTGCTTGTGGAGCCTTGGTGCCCCGCGTGATGGTCCAGGCGCGGGCTTCCTTGGGGCCCGCTGTAAAGAACGTCTCCAACTCCAGCAGCACGTAGGCTTCCTGGATGAGTCGTTCGAGCCCGGACCCTTCCAGGCCGAGGTCCTCCAGAAAGACCACACGCTCGTCGGGGTCCAGATCGGCGAGCTGTGCCTCCAGTTCGGCCGACACCACCACGACCCGGGCTCCCTCTTTCGCGGCGATTTCCCGCACCCGCTCCACGTGCTCGTTGCCATCTGGCAGGTCGCCTTCGCCGACGTTCGCGGCGTACAGGACCGGCTTGACTGACAGCAGGAAGAGCGAATTCAGCCAGACCTGTTCGTCATCGCGGATCTGGAACGCGCGCACGGGCTGCCCGTCCGCCACATGGTCCCTGAGTCGCTCGTAGAACGCTTTTTCAGCCTGCAGCTTCTTGTCGCCTCCCTTTGCGGCCTTCGCTGTGCGGTCGATGCGCTTTTCAATCGAGTCCAGGTCCTTCAGGAGCAGCTCGGTCTCAATCACCTCGATGTCGGAGGCGGGATCCACCTTGCCGGAGACATGCACGACGTTGTCGTCCGTAAAGCACCGCACCACATGCACGATGGCGTCGACTTCGCGAATGTGGCTCAGGAACTGGTTTCCCAGTCCCTCCCCCTTGGAGGCACCGGCAACCAAACCGGCAATGTCCACGAATTCGATGGCCGTGGGAACGACCTTGGTGGACTGCGCTATGCGGGCGATGTTGTCGAGACGCTCGTCCGGCACCGGCACAATGCCCACGTTCGGATCGATGGTGCAGAACGGGTAGTTCGCACTTTCGGCTCCAGCCCCCGAAAGGGCGTTGAACAACGTGGATTTGCCCACGTTGGGAAGGCCTACAATTCCACAGCGAAGCGGCATGTGCTCTCAGTCAGGGGCCCCACGGACCCGCGGTTTCAAAAGGCGGCCCCAATATCCCGGGCTGAAGGGATTGTTTCTATGTGCTTTGCTGCTTCCCACGGGTTTCGCAGAGGCGCAGACGGGAGAGGGTGAATATCTGGTCGTTGGTCCCGGCACGCTTCCTGGAGCCGCCCTTGTGGTGCACGCCTCGGCCGTCGGACGATTCCTGATTCGAGAAGTTTGGATCTCGGGCAGCTATCGCAGCTCGGCCGAGGGAAGCGTGCGCGCCATCGCTACCGTCGGGGGAGCCCTGCGCATAATGGGCGCACGCCGAACCGTGCTTCAGCTGGCGGAAAGCCCGTGGAATCTGGACGCCGGACTGCGCCTGGGGCCTTCCATTCTCTTTCGGTTTGAGGAATCCCGGATCGATCGGAACAAGCGGTTCACACTGCTGGCCGATCCTTTTGTGCGGGCGGGTTATGGCCGCTTTTCGCTAGAGCTGGCCGTGCACTCACCGTCCGTGCGCGCCGGCTTCTGGATACCGATCTAGAACCTGTCGGAGCAGGGCACGCTGATGTACTCGCGTTCCGGCAAGCGAACCGCGCTCAGTCGACCGTAGTCCACCCGGTGCCGAAATACACATCCTGTATCAATGTTGATCAGCTTGGCCCGGTCGATGACCTCCGGAACGGGCGTATGTCCACAGACCACTGTCTTTTCCCAGGCCAGATCCTCATCGGGACACGCGATGTGTGAGCGCTCCCACAGGTAGGTCATTTCATCCCCCATTGCGAGGTTGTCCGCCACACTGAGCCCGGGTCGCAGGCCCGCGTGCACAAAGAGGAACTCCGGCGTTTCCCGATACAGTCGTGTGCGACGGATAAAGGAGAGGTGGCTCTCGGGAATGGTGAGGTCTCCAACCTCCATCCCGTAGCTGGCGAGCGTTTGCCTTCCGCCATTGTGCAGGAAGACGTCTGCCTCTCCGTGATCCCAGTAGCCCAGAAATAGGGCTTCATGGTTGCCCCGCAGGAACGTACAGCTGTGATGTTGCTGCAGGTCCAACAGCTGGTCGATGACGCCGCGAGAATCCGGACCACGGTCGATGTAGTCGCCGATGAAGATGATGTCGTCGGAGGCCTGCAGGTCCAGCGTCCGGAGCAGATCTGCCAGCGAACGCGCGCACCCGTGAATATCACCGACGGCAACCAGCCCCATCGGTCAGTTCTCTTTCTGAACGGACATGCCGACCAGGCCGCGTCCGCTCTTTTTCACCCGACCCTCCGTCTTCAGGGATTCAAGCGCGGCATCGAGGATGCCGTTGACGAACTGCCCGCTCCGTGCCGTGCTGTACTTCTTGGCCACCTCAATGGCTTCGTTGATCGACACCTTCGGCGGGATGTCTTCAAACTGCAGCATCTCACAGAGCGCAATGCGAAGGACCAGCCTATCGATCAGAGCGATGCGGGACAGGTCCCAGTTCTGGGTGTGCTGTTCGATGATCGAATCCGCGTCGGACGTCATGTCCAGCGTGCGAAGAAACAGCTTCTCCGCGAATCGCAGCGTTGCGGCATCATCTGACAGCGGTTCCTGGAGCAACGTCTTGATGATATGGTCGGCGTCTCCGCCTCCAAGCTGAAATGCATACAGGGCCTGCATGACCCGTTCCCTGGATTCCCTTCTCGTGCTCATTCGCTGTCAAACAACAATCTGCGTAAGTACGCGCTCTTTTCGAGGATAACCGGCCATTTCCTCATCGTCAATCTTATAGCGTGCGAATAACGCGTGGCGTTACAGTGCAGCCGGCCTGGTCCTCTATAAGGTATGAGGCCGGGATCGCATCGACTGCTGCTGCCGCTTTGTGGTGTGTTGTTGGGCGCAGCAGATCCTCCATTTTGGCTGGTTATCGCTTGTTTTGGGGCGTTTCTCGTGCGTCCCTCCCCATTGATTCGGGCGATGCGGGGTGGCGCCCTGTTACTTGCTCTTGGTGCTGGCCATGGAGCGCTCCAATCCCACACCGAACTGCGGGATGGTCCGGTTGTCTGCGCAGGCAGGCTTGCCAATACCCGGCTGACGGGTCACTGCTTTCAGGGTACAACGTGGGTCGTGGCGCGCGTCGCGGTATTCCCGAGAGGCCACGCTGACGGCATCGCCCTCATCCGGGGTGACGTGAGGATTCCGAGGCCTCCGCGCGGGCCGGGCATGGTGGATCCCCGCGCTCTTGCGCGGTCCCGGAACTACCACGCGGTCGTCGAGGGAACAGCGGTGATCGTGGAACCGGCTTCCCCACCCCTTCTATTGCGGCGCCACGACCTGCTCTTTCAGGGACGCGATCCCACGGGTGTCGTAAGAGCGATGACCACCGGCGACAGAACGCGGATGCGAGAGGCTCTGCCGGAGCAGTTTCGCCAGGCGGGCCTCGCTCACGTCCTCGCCATTTCCGGTTTTCACGTGTCGGTGGTCGGTCTGGCTGTGTTTGGACTGGCGGCCGTGATTTTCTCTGCCTTGCAGATCCCCACGGCCACGCGACTGCAGCTTAGGGCGGGGGTTACGCTGGGCGCACTGGTTGCCTACGCCGCAGCCACAGGCGGATCGGCGGCCACTACCCGTGCGGCACTCATGGGTGGTCTCGTGCTATGGCAGGGAGCCCGTGGCCATGGCTCGGTTTCGGGTATACACACAGTGCTCCTGGCGGGACTTGTGCTGGGGGTGGTCTTGCCGGGTCTCGTCTGGACTCCCGCCTACCTGCTCTCTTTCTGTGCCGTGTACGGTCTGGTCAGGGACTGCGGATCGTCACGGAATCCGGTGGTAATGTCACTCGTGGCGGTACTGTTTACCGCGCCCGCATCGGCCGCTTTTTTCCAGCGCATCACACCCGTCAGTGTCGTTTCCAATTTGCTGGGAGGCCCGTTGGCCGGACTCGTGATGGTGGCGGCGGTAGCGGCGCATCTGACGGGTATCCAGTGGTTTGTCGTGGCCGCGGACGCCGCGGCGCAGTTGCTGGTGCTCGTTGCCGGCGTGTTTGCATCGATACCGGGGCTGCCGGTGCTCTCCGGCCGGGCGCTTTGGCTGGTCCCGGCACTGGTTCTGGGGAGCTTGCCCGGCACCGCTGCAGGACGTCGTGTCGTCACGATCTGCGCCATGGCGCTGGTTCTACTGATTCCGCAGGCACGCGGACCCCTGGAAATCTGGTTTCTTGATGTGGATCAGGGCGACGCCGCACTCGTGCGAACCCCACATGGAACGAGCCTGCTCATCGACACCGGACCTCCGTCGGCCCGCTACGTGGTAGCCTCCGCCATCGGTCACCTGGCTCCGGGTGGTCTGGACCATAGCTTCATCTCCCACCCCCACAGGGATCACGACGGCAACCGCCAACTGGCCGAGTCTCGGGTTCGACCGACTTCAATCGGCACGCTGCTCAAGCCGGACCCCGAGATCAGACTGTTGCCCCTGGCACCGGAACCGGGCCTCGTGGGAGGACCGAATCAGTTGTCTTCCGTGCTGCTTCTGGCGCACGGCCGGGTCCGGTTCCTCTTTACTGGAGATGCGGAGGGCGCCTCGGAGTCCATGATGACCAGGCGATGGGACTCTCTGCTTGCGGCGCAGGTGGTGAAGGTGCCTCACCACGGCTCCACCACCAGTAGCCACCGGTTTTTGGTGTCCCGCGCACGTGTCGGTGCCCCGGGATGGGCCGTCATTTCGGTGGGCAGATCTAACCGCTACGGCCTGCCGGATCCGCGCGTCGTCGATCGCTGGATGAAAGCAGGGTATCAGGTTCTGACTACCGCGGATTCCGGCTCTGTTTACTGTCGGAGTGACGGCGAACAGGTGCGCTGCGTTCCGTTCAGTCCAGGTAGAGATTGACCGGGCACTGCTTGACCAGGAACGAGGTCGTCGACCCGAACGCCACGGACCGGATTCGGGACTTGGAGTGGGCGCCTGCCACAACCACGTCCGCATCGAACTGGCTGATCTGCGCGGAGATCGTTCCCTCGACGTCGTCCGATTTCAGCGCTGCAACTTCGGGATTCAGACCGTGTGCTCGGATAAACTCAGAGGCCAGCTGAAGCATCAATTCCGCTTCGGCCTGTTTCTTCTCCCAGATGCAGATCAGCCGAATGGCGATGTCTGATCCGAACGGCTTGGATCGCACGAAGGTGCGCATGGCCCTCGCAGCCGCATTGCTGCCGTCGTAGGCGATCAGCACGTTCTTGACCTTTCGGTACTGTTCGCTCACAATAAGTGTCGGGCCGACGGTCTTTCGCACGACGCGCGCAAGCGTCTCAGTAGCCTCCTTCGGATGACTGTAGAAGAAGTGCGGGTCGTTGCCGACGACCAGAAGGTCATGGTATTTCATGTCCTCGACAATGCGTCTGAACGGCACGCCTTCCTGAAGCAGTTCGGTGTGCTCCACCCCCGCCTTGGACACCACGCTGCTGAACTCACGAATGAGCTCATGCGCACGATCTCGTGCTTCAGCGGTCAGCCGCCCCCTCAGTTTGTCCGCGTAATACATCGAACCTACCCCGCCTCCGCGGGAGCTGGATGCGATGCTTCCCATATCGACCACGGCCAGGCCGGTGATGGATGCCTGGTCCCGCTTGGCAATCTCGACGGCGTAGCGCGTAGCGGTCGGTGTGTCGGAATCGGGGTCGAGGGCGACGAGAATCTTCTTGATCATCTGAAGAGCGCGATTGTCAGTCGTATTGAAAGTAAAGCCTCAACAGGAGGCCTCCCAACGAGCTTTGCAGCCAACCCGGGAATCCACAGACTCTCTTACCTCTTCAGATAAAGATTTAGATCTAGTAGTAGATAGATATAGGTCTGTGGACGACTGTGGGAGGATTCTTTCCCAACATCCCTTGACGCCACTTCTGCACAATGCTTACTGGGCCCTGCTGGCCGGTGCGGGCGGTTCTGTACGGGTTATCCACGTGTCAAGCAGATGGGCCAACGTTTTTGCGCACAGCCAGTCTCGCGGTGCGTAGCGTCAGGATGCACTGTGTGAAGCGCGCAGGTTTTCCAACGGTATTCCACGACGATCGTCAAGCGAGGCGGTGAATGTGGGAGACCGCTGACTTTTCCACGAGTCGCCCACCGCTGATCACGGTTTCCCCAACAGTCTGAACATCTCCTTCTTGTAGGCTTCCACACCAGGTTGATCAAATGGATTGATGCGCAGCATGTATCCACTGACCGCCACCGCGTGCTGGAAGAAGTAAATCAACTCGCCGATGGATCCCGGCGTGATGTTTTCCAGCCACAGAGTCAGCACGGGGACACCTCCCTGCACGTGGGCTCTGGCGGTTCCTTCGTAGGCCTTACGGTTGATTTCCGTCAGCGATTTCCCTTCCAGGTAATTGAGGCCGTCGAGATTCGCGGAGTCGATATCGACTGTCATATCGCCTCCGTCGTCCTCTGCAATCAGGAACGTCTCAATGAGATTGCGCTTTCCGTCCTGCACGTACTGCCCCAGTGAATGCAGGTCTGTGGAATACTGGAGGGACACCGGGAGCAGTCCGTTGTGGCCCTTGCCCTCGCTCTCTCCGTAGAGCTGCTGCCACCAGCCCCCAATGGAGGAGAGACGCGGCTCGAAATGGGCAAGCACTTCGGTGGAATAACCATTCTCAAGCAACCGGCAACGCACGGCGGCATACTCGATAGCGCTGTTGTTGTCCAGCTGGGACAGACGTTCGGACTCCGCGACGGCTCCGTAGAACAGCGAACGAATGTCCACTCCGGCCACGGCAATCGGCAGCAGGCCGACTGGAGTCAGCACCGAGAATCGACCTCCCACGCGAGGCGGAATGACGTACTTCCGGTACGGGTGCGCTTTTCGCAGTTCATTCAGTGCTCCGCGTTCCGGGTCCGTGGTGACGATGATGCGGTCGTCGGCATCATCGAAGTGCAATTCCATCCACTCGCGCACGAACCGGAAGGCGATGGCGGGCTCGAGGGTTGTCCCACTCTTCGATATGACATTGACATACACACTCTTGCCTTCCAGATAGCCCAGCAGTTCGCGCAGGTATGCGCCGCTCATGTCTTTGCCGGCGAAAAGAACCTCGGGTCCGTCACCCGTTGGGAAATAGGGCGTCAGCGCCTCGATGACCGCCTTTGCGCCGAGATAGGATCCGCCGATTCCGATCGAGAGAAACACGTCGGCGCGCTGTCGGATCTCGGCAGCCACATCCTGGAGATTGCCCAGAAGTGCATCGTCTGGCTCCACCATCAAGTCTCGCCAGCCCAGGTATTCGGAGCCTGCCCCGGAGCCGTCCATAAGGCGCGCGTGCGCGTCCCGGGCGCGTTCCAGTCCCTGCGCCAGTTCCGGGTCCGGCAGGAACGATTTGGCCTGGGTATAATCGAGTCTGATCATTCGTCATCGGGGCAGGGCCCCGCCTATGGAACTGTTTGTATCGGTGGATGAGGCCAGAACGGCCATCAGGCGGGGCCTTCCGGAGCCTCGCCAGGAAATAGTACCGCTTGAAGCGGCATACGGACGCATCCTGCTTCACGAAGTCATTTCGAAGGAAGCGATTCCACCGTTCCCGAACTCGGCTATGGACGGCTTTGCGGTCCGCAGTGCAGACCTCGCGGATAGCGGCGGCACGTTGAGATGCACCGGCGAAATCGCCGCGGGAGCCTGGCCGGCGAATGCAGTGCGGGAAGGCACCTGCGTGCGCATTATGACAGGGGCTCCCATGCCGGATGGTGCCGACGCCGTCGTGCCCGTGGAGTGGACGCGTGAGCAGGGGGACGCCGTCGTGGTCGATCGCGGGATTTCGCCAGGTCGGCATCTCCGGGCTGCCGGCGAGGACATGGCACCCGGCCAGGTGGTGCTCCGGGCGGGAGCCGACGTGGCGGCTGGTGCTGTGGCCGTGCTGGCTACCATTGGGCAGTCAGAGGTGGTGGTAGGCCGACGGCCCTCCGTGGCCGTGATAGCAACGGGCGATGAACTCGTGCCACATTCCGAAACTCCTGCGCGGGGTCAGATCCGGAATTCAAACGGACCGGCGCTCGCGGTCCGGGTGGAGGAGGCAGGGGGTAGGCTCGCGGGTCAGTGGGTTGCGCGCGACAACCGGCAATCCGTACGCGCCGTGCTCGCAGAAGCGAAAGGTGCGGACGTGCTCGTTTTCTCTGGTGGCGTGTCCATGGGCGAGTATGATCTGGTCCGCGCGGTGCTGGAGGAGAACGGCTTTGAGGCCGCGTTCTGGAAGGTGAAGCAACGTCCCGGCAAGCCGCTGGTCTTCGGCACCCTGGAGCGTCGGCCGGTTTTCGGGCTGCCCGGCAACCCGGTCTCCTCGTCGGTGTGTTTTGACCAGTACGTACGGCCGGCTCTTCGGTACATGCAGGGAGCCGCAAGACCCCATCGCCCGAGATATCCTGCTCAATTGACAGCGGACTTTCCCAAGCCGAGAGGACTGCACGTATTTGCCAGGGCGGTGGTCACCGGGGCAGAAGGCATGCTGCAGGCGAGCCCGACCGGCTCTCAGGGTTCCCACATCTCCACGAGTCTTGTGGGGGCGAACGCGCTGCTCCACCTTCCAGCCGAGTGGGAGGCCGCACCGGCAGGCGCCATGGCCGAAGTGGAGTTTCTGTAGACTGGCACGAACCTGTATCGAAGGGACCCGTTATGACAGGTATGATGTGTCCTTGTCGCAGGTGCCATGGCTGAACTCCGCTCAGGAACTCCCCGACATCAGCAAGTCAGCGATTGGCTGCGGGAGGAGATCGCATCGGGCCGTTGGTCGCGGGATGATCAACTTCCATCCGAGAGCCAGTTGGGCGAGCAGTTTTCGGTCAGCCGTATCACGGTACGGCGGGCCCTTCAGACCCTGGAGAGCGAGGGCTTGATTTATCGTCGACAGGGACTGGGCTCTTTTGTGGGCACAAACCGCGTTCACCAGGGGCTCATTCGACTGACGGACTTCTCGGAGGACATGGAGGCAGCGGGACTGGCTCCGACGTCCCGTGTGTTGCAGTCCGAGATCGAGCCCGCGTCCGAAACGGTGGCAGCGGCACTCGGTCTGGCAGAGGGGGTCAAAGTCCTGCGTCTGGACCGGTTACGCCTCGGCAACGGTGAGCCGCTGGCCTACGACCGAACCTGGCTGCCGGCCTTCTACGGTCAACTGTTGGACGGTCGGGACCTGGAGAGGGAGACGATCTACCACATACTGGAGGTGGATTACAAGATCCCGGTGATCTACGGTCGGTTTCGCATCGAGGCCATCAATGCGCCGGCTGATATCAGCCAGGAACTGGGCATCCCCTGGGGACGGGCGCTTCTGATGATCGAGCGCACCTCGGTCACCGAAGGAGATCGCACCGTGTACTACCAACAGCGGTACTACCGCTCTGATCGGGTTGCGTACGATCTGCAGCTGGAGCGCAGCCCGGGAACGAACGGTCGCGGGCTGCCGCTTCGCGAGTTCGAACCGGTGTTCAAATAAAAGACCGCGCCGTCCGATTGGACGACGCGGCCCTGGGCGCTTCGGGGAGAGGCCTCGTTCAACCGGCGGTGAGTCCCTCGCATGGACCGCCGCCGGATTCGGTTATCGCACGAGCATGACCGGTGTCGTCACGCCAGCGCCCGAGGCGCCCGTAAGTCGGACCATATACACGCCGCTGTTGAGCGAGCCAGCGGGTATCTGGACTTCGATGATCTGGCCCGAAACCGCCGTTCCGGAATAGAGGGTTCTGACCTGCCTACCCTGCATGTCCCAAAGCGCAACGGTCACCTCCTGCGTCTCTGCGACTGCAAACGGCACCCTGGTAACGGTGGCGAAGGGATTCGGGTACGGTGTCAACAGGCGCAGGTGTTCGTCAGGCCGCTCGGGCGCATCGTCCGTATTCGTGGCTCGGGGGCCTGAGATTCTGGCGAACGTGCAGTCCTTGTTGTTGAAGAGGCAGCCCTGCGGCATGATTGCGCCGCCGTCGTGTTTCCCCTCGAAACCGATCCCGACAATGCCGCCCGGCTCGATGCAGTTGTTGTAGGGCATCGGGTACACCGTGACGTGGTTGCCGGATTTCTGGAAATCGGCATTCCACATTCGGTCTATGGTCATGTCGTCCGACAGGTCGAATTCCAGCTTCCAGTTCCGGATCGCCTTGTCTGACTCGTTCAGGAGCTGGATGCTGTAGACGTACCCCCCGTTCCACAGGGATGGTCGCTGGAAGTCGACCACCAGGCCACTGATACTGCCGTCATCATCGGGATCCGGCAGCACGGAACAGAGGGGACCGACGGGCTCGGGTTCCTCCGGAGGCTTGACAAAGTCGTCCGGGTCCACAAACTCACACGGGAATCCGTTGAAGATGCAGGACTGCAGCGTGTCTACCTGGCCCGTGTGCACGCCCGACAGCGTCAGCCAGACCAGCGAATCCGGCTCGATGGAGTGCGTCCACCCTTTGCCTTTAACCTCGTAGAAGGTCCCCGTGCGACTCCACTCCCCATGCTCAATACTCGTGATCAGTGAGGTCGACTGGAACTTGAGATTCCAGTAGTCGATGGGCTGATCGCTGATATTCTTGAGCAGGATCTGCGCGCGGTAATCGGTTACTCCCTGGGAGGCCACCCACCACCCGATGTCTACGGCCAGGGTATCCTGCGGATTGGGCTGTGGCGCGTTGAGTTCTTCAAAGGCACATGTCTGCCCGTTGAAGCCGCAATCTGTTGGCCGCGGCACGTCTCCGGCCGTGGTCATGTCGCCATCGCCGGGAATCGTGCCGTCTATCGAGAACCAGATGGATCCCCCGGCCGGAATGATCCGTGTCCAGCCCGCCCCTGTGACGGTGTGGCGCGTACCCGCGATGGAATACTGCGCATTCCGGATGTTGGTCGCGGCCGGGTCCAGATCGAACGCAAGACCCCAAGACTCAATGGGCTGGGGGGTCATGTTGGTCAACATGACGTTGGCCACGTAGGAGGCACCCAGGGTCTTGTCGACCCAGTAGATGACACGCACGTCGGCAGATTCGGGAGAATCCGCGCTGGCACTGCTGACAAACCCCGGCAGAGCGGCCAATGCAAAGAAGAGAAGTAGCGCAGCTCGCGCTACGGCATGGGCAAACATGGTTGGTCCTTGGTCACGGACGTGGGCGCCGGGGAGCACCGTCTAGATAGAACGATGCAGAACCCGAAATTCGCGGGACGTCGGCGCGCAAAAAGTCGGTAGATTGCTGCCCCACCCGAATTCTCCCTCCATGCGTCGACTCTCTGCATTTCTCCTGATCTGTGCCTTCAGCTTTCCCGCGACGGCTCAGGACATCCCGTCGCCCGCCGAATTTCTGGGCTACGAGCTGGGCAGCCGGTTCACCCGCCACCATCAGGTCGTGGACTACTTCCGACACGTGTCCGAGTTGTCCAATCGTGTCACGCTGCATCAGTACGGCGAGACGTACGAGGGCCGGCCACTGCTGGCGGCATTTCTGTCCACCCCTGATCGACAGGATATGCTGGAAGACATTCGTCGGGACAACCTGCGGCTGACCGGTATCGAAGACGGCGAACCCGAGGGAGACACGCCCGCCATCGTCTGGCTTTCCTACAATGTGCACGGGAACGAGTCCGTGAGCACAGAAGCATCCATGGCGACCCTGTACGAAATGGTGCGGCCGGGCGGCAGTGGGGACTCGTGGTTGGCGAACACGGTGGTGGTGATCGACCCCTGCATCAATCCTGATGGACGTGACCGGTACGTGAACTGGTACAATCAGGTGGTGGGCTTCCGGCCGAATGCGGACCCGGACGCCCGAGAACATTTCGAGCCCTGGCCGGGCGGACGCACCAATCATTACAACTTTGATCTGAACAGGGACTGGGCCTGGCAGACCCAGAAGGAAAGCCAGGAACGCATGGCGCTGTTCAACACCTGGCTTCCACAGGTGCATGTGGACTTTCACGAGCAGGGCGTCAACTCGCCCTACTACTTCGCGCCGGCCGCCGAGCCCTACCACGATGCCATCACGGACTGGCAGCGTGCTTTTCAGGATTCCATCGGAACCAACCACGCCCGGTACTTCGACGCCGAAGGCTGGTTGTACTTCACCCGAGAGGTGTTTGACCTGTTCTACCCGGGCTATGGGGATACGTACCCCACGTTCAACGGAGGCATTGGCATGACGTACGAGCAGGGTGGCAGTGGTCGTGCTGGCCTGGCCATTGAAACGGCCGAAGGAGATACGCTCACGCTCGCGGACCGCATCCTGCACCACCACACGACGGGACTTTCGACCGTCGAAACGGCTTCGCGCCTTGCCGAACGGCTTATTGACGAGTTTCGCGCCTTCTACGAGGCCGAGCCGGCGGGTGCATTTCGCGCCTACGTCATGAAGGCAACCTCCGGTCAGGCCCGCCTCAACGCACTGGCCGGGCATCTGGACAAGCTCGGCATTGAATATGGCACCGTTTCTTCGGGAAGAGCCGTGCGGGGTCACGACTATCGCACCGCGTCCATGTCCAATGGTCGGGTGGAGCCGGGGGACCTGGTTGTCTCTCTTGCCCAGCCGAAGGCGACACTAACCCGCGTCTTGCTGGAGCCCGAGGCCACTCTACCGGACTCCCTCACCTACGACATCACCGCCTGGGCTCTGCCCTATGCCTACGGTCTGGACGGCATGGCGGTGTCCGACGACATCCAGCCGGACGCAGCGTTTTCCAAGGGCCAGCCGGCTGCGACCGCAGGTGAGCAGTCGTATGCCTTCGCATTGCGCTGGGACTCCCCGGACGATGTGGTCTTCTTGTCGGCCGTGCTCGAAGCCGGTATAGACGCGCGGGTGGCTGTCGAACCCTTCGAGGTTGACGGGGCCCGTTTTGGGCCTGGTACGGTGCTGTTTACGCGCGCCGCCAACGAGCAGTTGGGAGCGAGTCTGGCACCTCGGCTCGCGACCCTGGCCTCGGAATACGGGGCCGAGCTGGTCCCGATGGCCGGAGGCCGGGTTGACAGCGGGTCCGATTTCGGTTCCAACCGGGTCCGCTTCATTTCCGCCCCGCGCGTCGCTGTGGCTACCGGAAGCCCGGTCTCACAGTACGGCGCCGGTGTGGTTTGGCACTGGTTCGAACAACAGCTCGGCTACCAGGTGACCATGGTGAACGCGGACCGGTTGACACGCGTGGACCTGGATGAGTTTGACGTACTGATTCTACCGACCGGAGGCTATGGCAGCGTGCTTCGCGATGCCGGAATGGACGCCCTGCGGTCGTGGGTGCGCGGCGGCGGTCGACTGATCGCCATTGATGGTGCAGCCCGATTCCTCGTGGGTCAGGAGGGATTTGAGCTGGTTCGAAAGAGCGCCGACGAGGACGACGAGGAGTCAGAGGAAGAGGATGACCCGTTGCGGCGGTATGCCGACCGCACCCGGGACGGCCTGACCGAAAATGTGCCGGGAGCCGTGTTCGCAACGCGGGTCGATGATTCCCATCCGCTCGGTTTCGGGATGTCTCGTGGCTACTACACGCTGCGACGCAGCGGATCCGGTTACGCCTATCTGGAAGATGGTTGGAACGTGGGTGTTCTTGAGGGCGGCTCACGCCTCTCGGGTCACGTAGGTGTGGACGCGACGCCGGAGATTGAGGAGAGCCTGGCATTCGGAGTCCAGGAGATGGGTTCGGGGGCAGTCGTCTACCTGCTGGACGATCCCGTTTACCGCGGTTTCTGGTACGAAGGGCGGCTTCTGTTGGGCAACGCCGTGTTCATGCCGCTCAGATAGCGCTCTTGGCCGGCGCTCCGGCCGAGTACGGCGTTACAACCGGTGGCGTCGGGACCGTTTCCCGGACAACTGGCTCCTGGCCTCCGTGAGAAGCGTGCGCAACGCACGGAACTCGACCATTTCGATGGCCTCGTCGAGCGACACCCAGCGCGCATCGGTGATTTGCTCTTTGGCCTGGGGGATGAACTGCTTTGCGTTGGTTTCCATCGCATACCAGTGGGTGTGCTTGATCAGGTACCGGCGCTTTCGTGCGCGGTAGCCGTGCGTCGTCACGCCCACTTTCCACAGGATGCGGGCGTAGTCGATGCCCAATTCCTCCTGCACCTCGCGTACGGCACAGGCCCGCTTCGATTCGCCCCGGTCCTTTTTGCCCTTTGGAATGTCCCATCGACCCCGCCGGAAAATGAGCACGGTCTCAACACGCCCTTTTTTTTCTCGCAGCAGCACTCCTCCGCCGGCCAGGACGCGCACGGCACGCCTCAGAGGCCTGAGGTTGACGATGTGTTTGGGGCGGATCCGTCCCTTGTCGCGCGCCTTCTGGGGGACCACCAGGACGACCCCCTTGTGTTTTCGAGCGCTCTTGAGGCGATCGAAATGCGGCCGCTCGGGATCGAGACCTTCCTTGGCGATAGCCTTCAATTCCTCCTTTCCGACCGGGTAGAAGAGGAAGGGTGCCTTGGCCATGGGGTGGAGTATACTTCGGGAGACAGGACACCCGAACACGTGGAGATGGGCATTGCTCCCCAGGATATTACGGCCGTGATTGCCGCCGGTGGGGCGTCCGTGAGATTTGGTCGGGACAAGGCAACGTTTGTTGTGGGAGACGAGACGCTCCTGGACCGTACTGTGGGGATCGCCTACAAACTGGCCTCTACCGTGTTGATCAGTCTCCCGAAGAAGGAGTCCGGGGAGCCGCAAGACTGGAAGGGCATCCGGTCTCGCATGAAGGTCGTGGATGACCACGTGTCGGCCCAGGGGCCTGCCGCAGCGCTGCTGGCCGGACTCAGGGCAGCAGAAACACCCTGGCTACTCATGTTGCCAACGGATCTCCCTTTCATGACGGCTTCCGCGCTAAAGGGCCTTCTGGAAGGTGAGGACGAGGTGGCCCGGGTCGCAGTCGACCGGTCAGGGCGCCTTCATCCTGCCGTTTGTCTCGTGCCGGTTTTGCAGTTTGATACCCTGCTGTCTCTGGCAGCGTCCGGCGAATCCGCTCTTCATCGCCTTCTGGCCGCGATCAATACACGGGATGTGGAGACGGAGGAGCGAGCCCTCCATAACATGAACAGGCCGCAGGATGCCCCCTGACCCGGCATGGAGGTTGCCTTTCACGCCATGAAGCGTCATATTGCCATTACTTGACATAACAAGTGCCACCGCGTGAATTACGGGTTTGTCATAGACAATGATTCCTGTATTGGATGCCACGCCTGTTCGACGGCGTGCAAGAGCGAGAACGACGTGCCCCTGGGTGTGCATCGCACGTGGGTCAAGTCGGTCGAAACGGGCGCCTATCCCGACGTTCGCCGGTCCTTTCAGGTAACCCGCTGCAATCATTGCGCGAATCCGCCCTGCGTGCGCATATGCCCGGTAACGGCCATGTACCAGCGGGACGACGGTATTGTCGAGTTTGACCAGGATGCCTGCATTGGATGCAAGGCATGTCTGCAGGCCTGTCCGTACGACGCGATCTACATCGATCCCGAGACCGGCAGTGCTGCCAAGTGTCACTACTGCGCCCATCGTGTGGAAGTTGGGCTCGAACCGGCCTGCGTCGTGGTCTGCCCCGAGCACGCCATCATTGCCGGGGACCTGGACAACCCGGAGTCCGAGATCAGCCGGGTCGTGGCCAACAACAAGGTTACGGTTCGCAAGCCGGAGCAGGGCACAGCGCCCAAACTCTTCTACATCGGGGGGGAGGACGCAGCGATGCACCCTACTGCAACCGAGCGCGCACCGAGCTCGTTTGCGTGGTCGGACGTCATTGATGAGGCGGGCGGAGATGGTCTGCCGGGCACGAGCCAGGGCCTGCCGCAGGCCGGCCCCATCCACATCGCCCCCGGCCGCATGGCCGAGCACATGGTTCAGGTGGTCTGGAACGCCCAGCACAAGGTGCCCTGGCATTGGCCTGTGCCTGCGTATCTCGTCACAAAAGCTATTGCGGCCGGCGTCTTTCTATTGGCTGCATGGCAGGTACTGGTCGAGGGGTCCGGCGCGAGCCTTTTCGCCCCCGCCGCGGCAGCCGTGCTGTTCCTGCTGGTTACTACCGGACTGCTGGTTTTCGATCTTGAGCACCCGACGCGCTTTCTGCGCATCATCACCCGACCCCAGTGGAGGAGCTGGCTGGTTCGGGGCGCGTTCATTTTGATCGCCTTTTCCGGAGTCGCCACGCTTTGGGTGGCTGCAGAATGGTTCGGGCTGCACGCCTGGCGACCCTGGTTGCTGGGAGGCGGCAGCCCACTAGCCGTAGGGGCTGCGGCCTACACGGCGTTCCTGTTCGGACAGGCGGAGGGCCGCGATCTCTGGCAATCGTCTTTGCTGCCCGCGCACATGGTGTTGCAGTCGCTTCTGGCCGGCACGGCGTTTCTGGCGGTTCTCGGACAAGACATGCCGGTGCTGATGGTAGGGCTGCTTGCGCTCAACCTGCTGCTTTCACTCTCGGGTGACATGTGGATGCCGCACGCGTCGGATACGGCGGCGCGCGCCGCCCATCGCATGACGCGCGGTCGGTATCGGATGCACTACTGGCTGGGCTTCGCCCTGGCTGGCTCCCTGGTCCCGGCCCTGCTGGCAGTGACCGCGCCGGCTCTCCTCCCGCTCGCCGGAGTCCTTGTCCTGTTGGGGCTGTTTCTCTACGAGCAGGCCTTCGTGTCGGCACCACAGGAAATCCCCAACTCGTGATGGACCAGCGCTCGGCAGACGAAAAGGCCAAGGACCTGTTGGCGAACCTCGAGGGTTCGCCCGTTGGTGAGCAGTTTGGAATGCCGGTATTTGCGCCGACGGAACACGTGCCGCGCAAGGTGCCCATGACCGAGGTCGTGCACCCCGACGGCAGGATGAGCCAGTACCCCCCCGCCTCTGAATGGCAGGACTGGGTCGAGTATGACGGAAAGGAGTGGCCAAAGCGAGTAGCGCGCCGCTTCACCCTCGTGCCCACCGTCTGTTTCAACTGCGAAAGTGCATGCGGCTTGCTGGCCTATGTCGATCGGGAGACCCTCCAGATCCGCAAATTCGAAGGCAACCCGGTGCACCCGGGAAGCCGCGGGCGTAATTGCGCCAAGGGTCCGGCGACGATCAATCAGGTCTACGATCCGGAACGCATCCTGTATCCGCTGAAGCGGGTGGGCTCTCGCGGCGAGGGGAAGTGGAAGCGTATCACCTGGGACCAGGCCCTGACCGAGATCGGGGAGAAGATGGCGGCGAGCCGCAGACGGCGAAAGGACGGCATCATGTATCACGTGGGCCGGCCGGGAGAGGACGGCTTCACGAACCGGTGCATTCAGGCATGGGGCGTCGATGGCCACAACAGCCACACAAACATCTGTTCCAGTGGGGCGCGGGCGGGATACTTCTTCTGGGCGGGGTTCGATCGCCCCAGTCCGGACCACGCCAATGCCCGGGTCATACTGCTCATTTCCAGCCATCTGGAAACGGGCCACTACTTCAATCCGCATGCGCAGCGGATCATGGAGGCCAAGAAGAAGGGCGCCAAGCTGATAACCCTGGATCCCCGCCTCTCGAATACGGCGTCCAAGAGTGATGTGTGGCTGCCCACGTGGCCGGGCTCCGAGCAGACGGTGCTGCTGGCCATCGCCAACCACCTGCTGCAATCGGATCGCTATGACCGGGACTTTCTGCGTCAGTGGGTGAACTGGGAGGAGACGATTGACCACTTCCGCGCGCAGCCGTTCGAGGGGCGCCGTTTCTCCGGACTTGCCGAGCCCGGTGCGCCCCATTCTTTCGATGAGTTCGAGGCCCTGCTCAAACAGTTGTATGCGGAATACACGTTCGAGCGGGCCGCAGCCGAATCCCAGGTCCCGATCGAGCGCATAAGGGCGGCGGCAGAAGCGGTAGCCGACTGCAACGGCAGGCTCGCATCCCACACGTGGCGCTCGGCTTCGATCGGTAACCTCGGAGGTTGGCAGGTTGCCAGGTGCCTGTTCTTCCTCAATGTGCTGACCGGCAGCGTCGGCACCCGGGGCGGCACTTCAGGCAACAGCTGGAATAAGTTCGTTCCGACGCCCTTCGACAAGCCTCCGGCGTTCAACGCCTGGAATGAGCTGCATCTGCCCCACGAGTGGCCATTTGCGTTCTACGAGATGAGCTTCCTCCTGCCACACTTCCTGGAGGAAGGCCGTGGCGAGGTGGATGTCTACTTCAGCCGGGTCTACAACCCCATGTGGATCAATCCGGACGGGTTCATGTGGCTGAAGGCCTTGAAGGACACGAACAAGCTGAAGTGCCATGTGGCGCTGACGCCGACGTGGAATGAATCGGCCTGGTTTGCCGACTACGTGCTTCCGATGGGACATGCCAGCGAACGGCATGACCTGATGAGTCAGGAGACCCACGCTGGTCAATGGATTGCATTTCGTCAGCCGGTGAAGCGGGTAGCCATGGAACGCCTTGGTCAGCCGGTGCAATTCACCTACGAGGCCAATCCCGGCCAGGTCTGGGAGGAGAATGAGTTCTGGATCCAGCTGTCGGCCCGCATGGACCCCGACGGCTCCATGGGTATCCGGAAGCACTTTGAGAGTCCCTATCGGGCTGGCGAGATCATCACCATCGACGAGTACTACCGGTGGATCTTCGAGAACTCCGTGCCCGGGCTTCCGGAGGCCGCTGCGGCCGAGGGTCTGAGTCCGCTCGACTACATGCGCAGATTCGGTGTTTTCGAGGTCACAGCAGAGAACTACACGCCGTATCGGAAACCGGTGCAGGGAACGCCTGGTCCGCGTCGGGAAGTGACCGATTCAGGTGCCGTTGTAGGGGTGCAGACAGACGATGGGTTGGCCAGCGGGTTCGCGACCCCATCGCGCAAATTGGAGTTCTTCTCCAGCACGCTGCATGACTGGGGCTGGCCGGAGCTCGAATACGTGGTGCCCTGGACACTCAAGTCCCACGTACACCCGGATCACATAGATCGGGCCGGCGGAGAAATGCTGCTGTTGCCCAACTTCCGGCTGCCAACGCTCATTCACACGCGCAGCGCGAATGCCAAGTGGCTCTACGAACTGAGCCACCGGAATCCGGTGTGGATGCACCCGGAGGACGCCGAGCGGCTTGGTGTCGAGACTGGAGACCTGCTGCGTGTCACCACGCAAATTGGCTACTTCGTGGACAAGGTGTGGATCACCGAGGGGATCAAGCCCGGCGTCATCGCCATGAGTCACCACCTGGGACGGTGGCGCCTCAAGGAATCTGAAGGCGTCAACCGAGGTGCGTCCAACCTGGTTGAGCTCTCACAGGAGGGAACGGACCACGGCCTCACCGTGCTGCACGGGGCTGGGGCCTGGGACTCATTCGACCCGGATACTGCCCGCATCTGGTGGGAGGACGTGGGGGTACATCAGAATCTGACGCATGCCGTCCATCCGGATCCCATTTCCGGTGCCCACTGCTGGTTGCAGAAAGCCTACAACGTGCGCAAGGCCGAGCCGGGAGATCGGCACGGCGATGTGCAGGTCGACACGCGCAAGTCCATGGAGGCCTATCGCCAGTGGCTGTCACTCACGCGATCAGCTGTCGACCATTCCCCAAACGGTTTGCGGAGGCCCTACTGGCTGAAGCGGCCGCTGAAGCCCGTTCGGGAGGCATATGCACTCCCGGAGAATCCATTTCAATCGCCCGTCGAACCGAAGCCATGAACCTCAGACCCAAGGAGACATGTCACGGAACGACTCACATACCATTCTGATCGTAGGGGGCGGCTCAGCGGGCCTCACGGTCGCCGCAAGGCTGCACAGGGCAGATTCCAAGCTCGACATTGCTGTGGTCGAGCCTTCTGAAAAGCACTACTACCAACCATTGTGGACACTGGTCGGCGGCGGTGTCCTTCCGGCCGAAGACACGGTGAGGGATCAGGCCGACTACATCCCGAAGGGTGTGACCTGGATCCAGGATTCGGTGGTGCGCTTCGAGCCGGAGGCGTCAAAGGTGCACCTGAAGTCCGGCGGAAGCGTTCACTACGACTATCTCGTAGTGGCGACCGGTATCGAGCTGAATTGGCATGGCATCGATGGCCTTGCTGATTCGCTTGGGCAGCACGGCGTCTGCTCCAACTATGCCTTTGAACAGGCACCCTACACCTGGAGCACGCTTTCGGGTTTGGGGCCGGGGTCGCGGCTGGTCTTTACCCAGCCCGCCACGCCGGTAAAGTGTGGCGGCGCGCCTCAGAAAATCATGTACCTGGCCGCGGATCATCTGCGCAGGCGCGGACTCCTGGGTACCGCGAGCATCCGCTTCATGAGTCCGGGATCGGTGGTCTTTGGCGTGCCGGAATTCGAGCGCACCCTCAAGGACGTCATCGCCAGGTACGGAATCTCCTTCGAGTTTCGGTCCGAGCTCATCGCAGTGCGCGGTGTCGAGCAGGAGGCGGACGTGAGGGTTACTGACGCCGAGACGGGCGCTCAGCACATTGAAACAGTGCCCTTCGACATGCTACATGTCGTTCCGCCGCAACGAGCTCCGTCCGTGGTGCGGGAAAGCAGCCTGGCCAATCAGGACGGATGGCTCGAGGTAGACCCGCATACACTGCGACACACCAGATTTCCGGAGGTGTTCGGACTCGGGGATACGACGTCGACACCGAATGCCAAGACAGGCGCCGCGGTGCGAAAGCAGGCGCCAATTCTCGTCGCCAATCTCCTGGCCCAAATGCGGTCAGGGTCGCCGGCGGCCGGTCACCGGTACAACGGCTACTCGTCCTGTCCACTCGTGACCGGGTATGGCAAACTGGTGCTGGCGGAATTCGACTACGACAACAGGCCTGATCCCAGTTTTCCGTTCGATACGACAAAGGAACGGGCAAGCATGTATCTGCTGAAGCGGCACATCCTCCCCCCTTTGTACTGGAAGGGGATGCTTCGGGGGCGTGCGTAGGATGAGCAACCCGGAAGGCGACCCAGCGCGGTCCGCTGCGGCTCTGCGGCTCATTGCGGATCTCCTGGAGCACGGGCTGCACGGATCCGCCGCCTCGCAAACCCAGGCACGGGCACTGTTTGCGCAGCCACAGACCTCAGGCGACGAGCAAGCCGCGTCACATCAGGCCCTGATGGGTATGGCAGTGCCCCCGATCGCCGGCCTCTTTCTGGATCCCGACGGACAGGCCGGCCGCGAAGCCGCCGAGCGCGTTCTCGCTGCGGTCCCGGGCCTCGGGGACTCGGAGCATCTCTGGCAGCAGTTGCGCGCCCTAGCGGGCATGCGCCTGGCCGGTGCTACGAAGGTTTTCGAGAGGCTGCGAGCCGACATGATACTCGCCTGGGTGCCGAGCTGGTCGCATGCCGCCGGCCGAGAGGGCTACCCGGAGTACGCCGAGCTCGCCGAGGTGGCGTTGTCGGTGTGCGGTAAGGCCGACACGGAGCCACTTTGGAGGCCCAACGCGTTGCCGCTCCCGACGGAGGCCGACTCACTGCTCACTGTTTGCCGACTCCTGACGTCCCATGCCTCCACGGGGGTATTTGTCGGGAGAAACACGGTCCGGAGAATCGGCCGAGCCGTAGGCGTGCCGTGCGGTTTTGCCGGTCGGGTCCACATGCTGCAGAACCTGCTCCTGGGAGCCTCGCAGTACGGCGCGCTCGACGGTGTAGCTGATGCCCTGCTCGTTGAAGCGGACTACCACGCAGCGTGCTGGACCCGTCGCCCTGGACCGTGGGAGGAGCTCTGGACGGCAAGGCGTGAGGTCTTCCGATCGGTAGTGAACCGCCTCCGGGATCTGGACTACTCCTCTTGAGTGCCTGGCGCGTGTCGATACTCATGCTGACGACCCCAGTCTGCCAGAATGCTCTGCACCGCACGGTGCGGACTGAGGAAGAAGTTGTTCGGTCCGATTCGCTCCTGCAGGCCGGCCGCCGCCAGCACGTCGCCCACCCTGCCCTTTACGCCGGAGAAAACCAGGCGTACCCCGCGCTTGTCCAGGGCCTCGCAAAGGTCGGCCAGCACATCCGCGGCCGTGGTGTCCAGATCGTTGATGCTTGTAGAATCGATCAGCAAGGCGCGAGTGCCCGGATTCTCCAGCAGGTGGCGTTCTATATGGTCCCGGATGAAGTCGGCGTTGACAAAACTGAACGAGGCCTCAAATCGAACGATGTAGATGCCGTTGATGGAGACCGCTTCCGGATTGCGTCCGAGTTCCCGGAAGAGCCGAGTCTCGGGCAGGTGCCCCAGCTCCACGATCTCCGGCCGCGTAATGCGAAACATGACCGCTGTGATGGAGGCCGCGATTCCGGTCAGAATGCCTTCCTGGATTCCTATGATCAGGGTTGTCGCAAAAGTGACGAGCGCAATCAGGCCGTCCATGCGCTTGGTCTTCAGCAGCAGACGAATTTCCGGCACGTCGACCATCGTGAACGCAGCCACCATGATGATCGCACTGAAGACCGGGATAGGCAGATAGAAGAAGGCCGGGGTCAACAGCAGCAGGGTGACAGCGATGAGCGCTGCAGTGATCAGGTTGGCAGCAGGGGTAGCGGCGCCGGCTGACTCATTGACGGCGCTTCTGGAAAAGCTTCCGGAAACGGGAATCGAGCCAAGTGTGGATCCAATTGCGTTCATGGCCCCCACGGCGAGCAGCTCCCGGTTTGCGTCTATGCGATAGCCGTTTCTCGAGGCAAAGACTTTCCCCAGGCTGATGACAGTCGTGAACTGCACGAGAGCCAGTGTCAGCGCGGCTGGAAAGAGCCTGCCGGTCAGCTCCAGGGTCAGTGTTGGAACGCGCCACTGCGGAAAGCCGGCCGGCACCGCGCCAACGATTGCGACGCCGTTCGCGTCGAGGCCCAGCGCCCACACCAGCAGGATTCCCACTACCACCACGATGAGGGCTCCTGGCACCTTACGCCAGTGTCGGCGGATAAGCATGATCACCAGCACTGCCACAAGGCCGATCAGGGCACTGACCGGGTGTAGCGTCTGAGGAAGCGTGCGCAGGAGTTCAAAGAGAGAAGAAAGCGAACCTGAGGCAGCACCGCCGGTGCCAAGCAGGCCGGGCATCTGGGAGAAACCAATGCTCAGGGCCGCGGCTGAGGCGAATCCCGCTACAACCGGTCTGGATAGCAATGCTACCAGAAAACCAAAGCGCGCGACGCCCAATGCCAGTTGAATGAGGCCGGAGAGTAACGCCAGGCTCAACACCGTGTCGATGTAGGCGGGAGTCCCCGGCTCTGCAAAGGCGGATGCCACGCTGATCACCAGCAGGCAATCAATCGCCATGATTCCCGCGGCCAGGTGCCTGGACGTGCCCAGAAACGTGTACACGGCCAACGGCACCAGGGAGGCATACAGCCCGTAGACGGGCGGCATGCCCGCCAGGAGTGCATAGGCCATCGCCTGGGGCACGAGCATCACACCGACCGTCAAGCCGGCGGACAGGTCACCCCGAAACTGGGAGGGGGTGTATGATCGGATCCAGTTCATGGCTTCCCGGCAGCAGCGCGGGGCCTTGTTGCCTCGTCAAAAAACCGGACAAAAGGAAAGCGCCGCCCGGCATGCGGACGGCGCTTTGAAACCTTGCCGAGGGTTTGGCTCAGGTCTGGGCAGGTGCCCAGGAGATGCAGTAGCCGTCCGGATGGATGGGTCCCTTCAGGAGGTTGCAGCCGCCACAGGTTGCGCCTTCGGGTGCCGGCAGCCAGAGCGAGCAATTGCTGCAGAGCTTGCCCTCTTCGGGCGTAGTGTCCACATACTGCAGGGAATCGCGCATTCCGATCTCCTGTTCGGTAAGGCCGGATGTGTCCATGCAGCCTTCCGGCGCTGACTCGGCAGCGGCCGCTTCTGGTTCGGCCTGCGGAGCGGATTCGCCCCCTCCGCACGCTGCGAGCACGGATCCGGCACCGATGCTGAGGGCGCCAGCGGCGCCAAAACGCTTCAAGAAGTCGCGACGACTCGGGGATGTCCGTTTCATGGCGTGGGTCTGTTGGTGGGGGAGTTCGCTTATGAGGGGTACGTTCAGGCAAGCCTAATTCGGGAAGGCACGTTGGTGCAAGCGCCGACTGCAGATTGGTGTCAGGCCGTCGCTTCCGCGACACCGGCGGCGGGCTCATGCGCGGCCACCCATTCGGCGAAGAGGCCGTCCAGGAACACCACGTCCACGCCATGTCTCTTGAGGAATGCAGCGGCCACCGAACTTCTACCTCCGGTCATGCAATGCACGAGCAGGGTCTTGTTTTCTGGCACCTCGTCCATGCGGAGTGCGAGCCGGGTGTAGGCTATGTTCTTCGATTCGGGGACTCGGGCTGCGAGCCACTCGGAGTGGTTGCGCACGTCAAGGACGATGTGTTGGGGATCCCGGGTGAGGCCGGCGATCTCGTCCATGTGGGCGCGCGGAACGGTATCGAGATGACCGCCCTGGTCCCGGAAGGTCTCCAGCATGTCGGGTGTCGCATAGCCGACCACGCGGTCCAGGCCAATTCTCACGAGATCCCGCACCGCCTCCTCGACATGAGCCTGCTCGATCACCAGATAGAGGTCCGTTTCGTCGTCCACGAACGACCCCACGACCGTGTTGAATGTGCGGTTGAACGGTGCAAGCAAGGATCCCGGGATGTGTCCGTCCAGGAACGCGTCGCGGTTCAGTCGCGCGTCCACCAGCGCGACGGAGGTGTCCCCGGAAAGCTTGCCGAGCTCTTCCAGCGACAGAAGCCGGGGGTTGGGCAGCGTTCCGAGCACCCGGGGCCCGCTACGGTTGTCGCGCTTCATGCGCGCGAAATACATCGGAGGCTCCGGCTGACCGTCCAGTATGGCCCCGACAAACTCCGCTTCGCTTCGCTTTGCGGACTGAATGGCGCCATTGAAGCGGCGTTCGTATCCGACTGTCGTCTCGGGAATGGCACCCAGGGCCTTGCCGCAGGCGCTGCCTGCGCCGTGGGCCGGCCACACCTGGAGGTAGTCCTCCAGTTCGAGGAATCGTTGCACCGACTGGAAGAGCTGCTGCGCAGCGGGTTCCATGGCGCCCCTCACGCCGGCGGCAGACTCCAACAGGTCGGGCCTGCCCAGGTCACCGACAAATACAAAGTCTCCGCTGGCCAGGCCGATGGGCTGATCGGCCCCTCCCCCGTGGTCTGTGACCAGGTAGCTGAGGTGCTCCGGCGTATGGCCCGGAGAATGCACCGCGCGAAAGTGGATATTGCCCACCGAGAAGGTGTCGCCGTCCCGAAGGAGCTTGTATGCGTAGTCCGATCGCGGGAGCCACTCATACGTCCAGTCCGGCCCGCCCTCGTCAGAGGCATATACGAGCACGCCCCGCTCCGCGAATTCCCGCAGGCCGGAGAGATAGTCGGCATGAATATGCGTGTCGGCGACCGCTACGATGTTCAGTCCGTTCTGCTCGGCCAGTCGGATGTAGCGGTCAATGTCCCGCTCAGGATCTATGACGATGGCCTCTCCCGTCGCCTGGCACCCGATCAGGTAGGCATACTGGGCCAGCTTTTCGTCTGCTACTTGTCTGAAGAACATGGAATGGTGCAGTTAATGTGGCAGACGCGTTCGAAGGGCTCCGTAGACCCAGGTGCCGGCCACCGCGGACAGTACGGCGATGAGCATGACAGGCAGCCCAGCCCCGACGAGGGCGAACATGGGGCCTGGGCAGGCCCCCGTGAGGGCCCAGCCAAGGCCGAAAATGGTCCCGCCCAGCCAGTATCGCGTCCCGCTCCCCAGTTCCTTGTCGGGAATCGTGATGGGCAATCCGTCCAGATCCTTTGCGCTGAGTCGCTTGATGACCTGAATGGATATCAGACCCACTGCGAGGGCAGAGCCGATAATGCCATACATGTGAAAGGCCTGGAAGCGGAACATCTCCTGGATGCGATACCAGGAAATGGCCTCGCTCTTGGTAAGCACCAGGCCGAAATAGATGCCGATCAGGAGGTAAAGTCCCAGGCGCCGCGCAGACTGGCTCATGACCCACCTCCAAGTATCAGGGGCAAGATGAACCACGTTGCGATGAGGCCGCCGGCGAAAAAGCCAATCACGGCGATCAGGGACGGCAGCTGCAGGTTTGACAGGCCTGAGATCGCATGGCCGGACGTGCATCCGCCCGCATATCGGGTCCCGAATCCCACCAGGAAACCCCCGACAATGATGAGGAGGACCCCTTCAACCGTCGCAAGCCCGCGCCAGCTGAAGACAGCCTCGGGCGCGAGCCCTTCAAACTCAGAAATACCGAGTTCGGACATGCTGGCCCGGGCGGCTTCGGAGATGCCGAGCGGGTCGCCGGACATGAACATGGAGACGGCCAGGAAACCACCCACGAGCACACCACCCAGAAAGGTGAGATTCCACAAACCTGCCTTCTTCCAGTCGTACTGAAAGAAGGGAACGCGGCCGGGGATCGTGGCAGCGCACATGTGGCGCAAGTTTTCGGAGACGCCGAACTGCTTGCCTCCCGCAAGAAGCAGGGCCGGCACGACCAGGCCAATCAAGGGTCCGGAGACCCACCACGGCCAGGGTTGTGTAAGGAAATCGATCATGGTTCAGGGGTAATCGTTCGGACGATCACGTTCTGAATATAGTTGTCCTGTCTTGTTATAACAAGTAAGTGCTTCCCCCTTCACCCGGGACGCACATCCCGGAGGTTTAGCTGGAGGGAGCGCACGCCGTTCCACACGTTCTCGGTCACCTCGTAGGCGATGTCCACGGGGCTGCGCTGGCTCACGGCATCTGCGACCACCTCATAGCGGTCCGCCAGTCCGAAGCCTATCACCTCCCGGCTGGCCGAGTCGCCCTGGGCAACACGAAACTTGAGGTGGTTCGAATTCTTGCCCAGGCATCGTGGGGGGCCGGCGACACGCAGACCGCGGCTGACAAATACGGGCGGCGCGTTTTCCGCTCCGAAAGGAGCAAACTGTTCAAGTACGGCCCAAAAGCGGTGGTCGATGGCATTCACGTCCACTTCGGCGTCGACATCCAGGCGCTTGGTGAAGGAACCCACGGTTGTGGCCTGCCGCACCGCCTGATCGAACCGTTCTGCGAATGCATGCACGTCCGCGGGTGCGAGGGCGAGTCCTGCCGCGTAGTCATGCCCGCCGAAGGATTGCAGGAGGTCTGCGCAGGCGTTCAGCGCCTGGTACACGTTCACACTATCAATAGAACGAGCCGATCCCTTGGCGACACCATTGACGCTGCCAAGAAGCACTGCGGGTCGGTGCAGTCGGTCAACAAGGCGGGCCGCCACGATGCCCAGTACGCCCAGGTGCCAACTGTCATCGTGCAAGACGATGGATTCGTGTCCTGCGTCCAGCCAGGCCTCTGCCCTTTGTCTGGCCGTTTCCAGGACCTGCTTGTCGAGAGCCCTGCGGTCTGCGTTGATCCGTTCCAGTTGTCGCGCCCGTGCCAGAGCCTCGGTTTCGTCGTCCGTCAGTAGCAGGCGTACGGCCCGCTTCGCGTCACCCAGACGACCCGCCGCGTTTATCCGCGGAGCGAGTCCGAACTGGATGGCGCGCGTGTCACATTCGGACAGTCGAACATTGGCCTGCTCGGCGAGCGTGCGAATTCCGAGGCGGGGCTTCTGCCTGAGCCGACCGATCCCCTCCCGGAGGAGGATTCGGTTTTCGCCCCGGAGCGGTACGACGTCGGCTGCAGTTGCCAGCGCGACCAGATCGAGGTATTGATCCACCGTGCCCGGGTCTTCGTCCAGCGCTTCGGAAACCGCGTGCAGCAGCTTGAATGCGACACCACAGCCGCAGAGTTCATTGAACGGGTAGGCGCAGTCGGAACGCTTCGGGTTCAGTACGGCTATCGCCGTCGGTAGCGTGTCCAACGGTGTATGATGGTCGCAGATCACCACATCAAGCCCGCGCGCATTCGCGTACGACACCTCCTGGTGCGCAGTGACACCACAGTCGAGCGCGATGAGTAACGACGCGCCCATGTTCAGCGCCTCGTCCACGCCGGCATTGCACATTCCATAGCCGTGGCGCAGACGGTCGGGGATGAAAAACGTAGCCGGGACGCCCCGTTCGCGTAAGAAGTGCGTGACCATGGCCGTCGACGTGGTGCCGTCGACGTCATAGTCACCGTACACAACCACGCGCTCCCGACTCCTGATAGCACTCACGACCCGTCCGACGGCCTGATCGAGTCCGGCCATGTTGCCCGGGGCGTGCAGGGCAGCGCGAGATCCGCGGAAGAAAAGACGAGCGTCGTCAAACGTGCGCACGCCCCGAAGGAAGAGCGCCCGAGCGAGCGCCTCCGGCAGGTCATTGAGCTGCTTCGCCAGCGCGGAGACGGCCACCGGTTCAGAGACGGGTCGCAGGACCCACTCGAGCTTTTTACGAGGGGGGGGCTGAATGGTGCTCAACGGCGATTCCGGCGCTGCAAGGGTGACTGGCGGATAGGGGCTACAAAAAGTTCAGATGCCGCCGATATAGAGAGGGCGCAAGCCATGTCCCTGTCAATGAAAAAATCGAGGCGATTCACGATCGTCGTGCTGACCGTAGCGGTTTCTCTCGCCGCCACGGGTGTTGCGTTGTACGTCTTTGTGCCCGAACAGATCGAGTCTCGTGCAGAAGAGGTGCTGGCGAAGCGAGCCAAAGACGCCGCCGAGTACATCGCCGCCTACTCTGACGTTGGTCTCCGCAAACGAGACCTTGCGGGCGTGCGGCAGGCCACGGGATTGGCGTCGCTGGACGAGGACCTCGCCTACGCCGTGGTCGTCGGCGAGCGCGGCACGGTCATAGCGAGTGCCACGACCGGAATTCCATTGGACTCTGAGTGGGCCGCCGTAGTGGACGACCTTGCCGGGGCGGATCTCGAGGAAGCGGCCGAGGCGGTTGTTCTCGACGAATGGCTGGCCGCGACCGTCTACGTTGGGCTTCATCGCACCACGATGATCGCCGAGGTGACGCGGGATCGCAACATGATTGCCGGATTCTCCGGATTTCTGATTCTACTTGCCCTGGGCGCGGGATTCGGTGTGTTCCAGATGGAGCGCCTTCGCAGCAGCGCCGAAGAATGGCAACAACGACACAAGTCGGTCAGGCTGCAAGCCGGCAACCTGTATTCCTCCGTAAGGGAGCACCGGCAGAACGAGCGCTCGTTGAAGGAGTCCGAATCCAAGTACAAGTCGCTCTTCGAAAGTACCATGGCATCGGCCATGGCGGACCTGGAGGAGTTGAACCGCAATCTCGAAAAGCGGAAGGCCGACCTGGAGCACGAAGTGGGCGTTCGCAAGAAAGCCGAGAAGGCACTTAGACGATACACTCAGCGATTGCAGCTGCTGAACGCAGTCGAGCGGTCCCTGCTCGAGGGTAACTCGGTGCAGGAGTGCGCCAAGTTGGCTCTTCAGATTGCCATCGATCTTGTGCCGGCTATCCGAATGAGCCTCGTGGAAAGCGACGTCCGGCGTCACACTGCATTGATCCTGGGCATGCAGTCAAAGATCGACACAGGGCGCAGGGTGGGGAACCCCGTTCCATTCTCCTCGGTGCAGTCCAAGCCGGAAATCTCCCACGTTGGTGACCTGGAGGCCAAGGAGGAGCTGAGCGAGTCAGAGAAGGTCCTTCTGGCGGAGGGCGTGCGCAGCTATGTGGACGTGCCCATGGTAGTCCAGGAAGAGGTGGTCGGCGTGCTCTGTATGGAGTCGGCCCAGAAGCGGGCGTTTACCGAGGAGCACTTCAGCATCGCTCGCGACGTTGCCGATCTGCTTGCAATCGGTATCCACCGTGCCCGTCTGGATGACGAACGGGAGCTCTACGAGCAGGAGCTCGTCCTTGCCCGTGATCGTGCTGAGGACATGGCACGCCTGAAGACGGCCTTTCTGACCAACATGTCCCACGAGATCCGAACGCCGATTTCCGGGATCATGGGCTTCAGTCAGGTGCTGCATGAAGAAGTGCCGGAACCGCTCACCGAGTTCACAGGCCTGATTCGCGAGAGCGCCCATCGTCTGCTCAACACCATTAATTCGGTCCTGGAGCTGGCCCGTCTCGAATCAGGGAACGCCGGGGTGGACCTGGTCAAGCTGGACATGGCTGAGGAAGCCCGGGAAACCAGTATGCGCCTGGAGGCCGCGGCGAAACGCAAGGGACTCAGCTACCGGTTCGACGGAGACGATGCACCGGTCTGGTGTACGATGGACCGTGCGTGCCTGGACCGCATCGTAACGAACCTGGTGGACAACGCCATCAAGTTTACGGACGGGGGAAGCGTGCGGGTAAGCGTCAAGCGCACCGAGTCCCACGCCGTCCTGTCGGTTGCCGACACCGGTGTAGGGATCAGCCCGGAATTTCTACCGCAGCTGTTCGACGAATTCCGCCAGGAGCAGATGGAGGCCAACCGCGAGCACGAAGGCTCCGGTCTTGGACTGGCCATCACCAAGAAGCTCGTGGATCGACTCGGCGGAACCATCAACATCCAGAGTGAGAAGGGCGTGGGCACGACCGTGCAGATCACATTCGCGCTGCACGAGTCCAGTCGCATGGCTGCGGGAACGCCGTCACCCGTGCTATTGGTGACAGGTAGCCCGGATGCCGCGGCTCTGCTGTCGGAGGTGGTACGGCCGCGTTACTCCATGACTACGGTTACGTCGCCAAAGGATGCGGTTGAGGGAATCGCCGACGAATCATGGGCAGCCGTCGTGGTCGACATCAACTGCGGTGCACCTCACGAGGTGGAGGAGGCTGCTCGCCGCATCGCACGAAAAGTCGGCTCAGCTCGACTGCTGGCCGTCGCCACGCAGATCATCCCGAAAGATACCGACAGACTGGCTCGCGCTGGTTTCGGGTGCTTTGTTTCACAGCCGTTCGCCGGGGACAGTCTGATGCAAACCATCGCCGAGGCTGAGGCAAGCCCCATGCATATCGCAGAGGTGACCGAGGCCGATCTCGAGCGCTCCAGCGCTACTCCGGCATGGGTGGACGACCGGCCGGCCAAGTCCGGAGGTCGGGAAACTTCGCCGCCGCTTGGAAGCTCGACGGAGGCCTGAGGCGGACACCCTCCGTCGCCGATTGGGTAGACGGCCAAGCCAGTGGGTGCGGTATCGGCCGTAGGGAGGCCGGCGATTCCCGGAGTGGGCAGTACTGGATTCGAACCAGTGACCCCCTGCTTGTAAGGCAGGTGCTCTAACCAGCTGAGCTAACCGCCCGGAATCCTCGAAAACCTTTCTGCGAACCTGCGGATCCGAGAAGAAGCTGCGAGGTCAAATGCGAGAGCGGGAAACGGGACTCGAACCCGCGACCCTCAGCTTGGGAAGCTGATGCTCTACCAACTGAGCTATTCCCGCGTAGCCCGTCAAAGTAGGGCGGCATTCACACTAATGTCAACCAGCGGGATTGTGGGGAGCATTGGGATTCGTATATTCATCCCTCTGTGCCGTTTTCTGGCGGCAGCCATCCCACTGAGAACGCAGAGACATGCAACCTACCTATAGACCGAGCCGTCGCAAGCGCGCCAACAAGCACGGTTTCCGTGCTCGTATGGCCAGCAAGAACGGCCGCAAAGTGCTGGCGCGCCGCCGGGCCAAAGGTCGCAAGGCGCTGACCGTCAGCGATACCCGTAGCGGTAAGTAGCGCGTGCCGGCTCCCGGCACCGACATCGAGGGCACGCCCCGATCGGTGCGGGGCCTGCCGCGATCCCATCGCCTGAAAAGGAGGCGATTGTTGCGCCCGTTGTTTGGGCGCACAGCCCCCGGCAATGCGCGGGTCCGTGCGGCAGGCGTCCTCATGGTGGCCCGCCTCGCAGGGCGCTCCGAACTGCCTCCCACAGTCCGCGTTCAGCTGGTCACTGCTACCAGGAAGGGCGTGCGTGGCGTGCATCGAGTTCGTGCGAGACGTGTCCTTTCGGAGGCCTTCCGGGTCCACGTGCTTACGGAGCTTCGACAGCAGATCCACACCAGACTGCACCCGAACGAAGCGTTGACCGTACTGCTGATGGACGTGTCCCCAGCGGACTCTCCCCCAACTGTGAATCGAACGGGCCCGGCTTTGGCCGCCCGTGTGTCCGAGCTGCTGGAGCGGCTCGGTCGATAACCCCTCAAAGCAACCACTCGCCGTGGATCGCAATGTCGTAACAGCCACCATTCTGATCGGCCTGATCATGGTGGTTTGGCTGACCTGGTTGGCCCCCCCTGCCCCGATTGTCGAACCGATCCCCGAGGACTCGACTCTCGTCCAACAGCCGTCGGTGGATATTGAAGAAGTCGTACCGCTTCCCGCGGAGCGACTTCTGGACCCGGCGCAGGTCGCATCAGATTCCACGGTGTTGGGTGCTGCCGAGGGTGAGTCGCGCCTGCTGACGGTGCGCACGGACCGGTATGAGGCCGTGCTGTCTACGCGGGGTGGCACCATCCGCTCGATGGAGCTTTTCTCCTACCAGGACGCGGCTGATTCAAGCAACGTGCAACTGGTGGACAGTTCGCTTGCGGGCGCGCTGGCCATGGTGTTCACCACCCCGGACAGCCGCGTCTACGATACGCGCAGCTTCTTTTTCGACGCCGACACAAACCGGGACCTCATCGAGGTGGGGGACGAGGCCTTTGTGCTGCGTTTCCGGACCGCCGTGGGCGATGGGGCGATCAGCAAGACGTATACGTTCAGAAATGATTCCTACGAGGTCGGCTACGACCTCGATCTGGAGAATCCCGAAGCCTTCCTGACGGCGTCGGGGTACGAGCTCATCTGGAACGGGGCGGTGCCGTTCAGCGAGGTGGACATCGAGAACGAGGCGATTGCCTCGGGTGCTTTTGCGCGCAGTGGCGGCGAGGTAGAGAGTGCCAAGGTCCTCGAAGACAGCTACTCAGAGAACTCCATCCGTGGCGATGTGGACTGGGTAGCTGTCAAGACCAAATACTTCACCAACGTCATTCTGCCGAATGCGCCAGGGCGTGGTGCCGAGCTGATTGCGGAGCGCTTTGGTGAGATGGACAGCGAGGACCTTGCCCTGTACTACCAGGCGAGTCTGTCACGCCGTTTCCCCGAGGGCACCGAGTCGTTCCGGCTGTATATGGGGCCGATGGAACTGTCCCGGATTCGTCAGTACGGCGTGGCGCTCTATGACATGGTGGACTTCGGCTGGGACTTCTTTGCGAGCATCACCCGCCCGCTCGCCAAGTATGTGTTCGTCCCGGTGTTTGACCTGCTTGCCGCGTGGATCCCGAACTACGGTCTGGTCATCATCATCTTTTCGATCCTGGTGAAGCTGCTCGTCTATCCGCTGACGAAGAAGTCCTTCACCAGCATGGCGAAGATGCGGGAGCTGCAGCCGCGGATGGAGGCCATCAAGGCCAAGTTTCCGGACAATCCGCAGAAGCAGCAGGAGGCCATGATGAAGATGTACAAGGAGACGGGAGTCAACCCGCTCGGTGGCTGTCTTCCCATGCTCCTTCAGTATCCCATCATCATTGCGCTCTGGCAGTTCCTCCCGCAGGCCATTGAGATCCGTCAGGAGGGTTTCTTGTGGGCAGCTGACCTTTCGGCTCCGGACGTCATCCTCCAGCTCCCGTTCTCGATTCCGCTGTACGGCGATTTCGTGGCCGGTTTCACCGTGCTGATGGGCCTCTCCATGGTGGTGCAGATGCGTTTGCAGGGCAACCTGTCGGCAAACCCGCAGACGAAGATGCTCACCTACATCTTCCCGGTGATGATCTTTGTGATCTTCAACCGCCTGGCGGCCGGCCTGAACCTGTACTATCTCTGCTACAACGTGCTGTCAGCCGCGCAGCAGCAGGTGATCAATCGGAGCCTGCACAACCACCCCGAGCAGCTTGAGCCGAAGAAGCCGGTGAAGAAGAAGGGCGGGAACGCCAAGCGGCGGAAGCGGAGGTGACCGGTGGAGCCGACGATCGCCGCGATCGCTACAGCTCGCGGTGAAGCCGCGCTGGCCATTGTCCGTGTTTCCGGACCGGAGGCCATAGCCATCGTAGACTCTGTATTCGCCGGACCCCGGTCCGGTCTGAGGGGGGCGCCGAGCCACACCGCCTGGTTTGGACGTGTGAGGGATGGAGATGGACGGGTCCTGGATCAGGTTGTGGCTACCCTGTTTCGTGCGCCGCGTTCGTCAACAGGCGAGGATGTCGTGGAGCTTACGTGTCACGGAGGACACCAGGCACCCGACTCCGTGCTCGAGGCACTGCTGAAGGCCGGAGCTGCGCCAGCCGCCCCGGGAGAGTTCACCAAACGGGGCTTCCTCAACGGAAAGCTGGATCTGGAGCAGGCGGAAGCGGTGATCGATTTGATCCATTCGAGGTCACGCGCCGCGCAGCGCGTCGCGCTCCGGCAGCTCCAGGGCCGACTCAAGGAGCGGTTGTCCGGCATGCGGGCGGACTTGCTCAGGCTATGCGGCCTGGTCGAGTTGGAACTGGACTTCGGGGAGGAAGATGTCGAATTCGCCGACCGGCCCGAGATTGCCGAGTTGCTGAATGGTCTGGCCTCCACACTGGACGAGCTGCTCTCGAGTGCTCGCTTTGTTCCGCAGTGGCGAGACGGCATCCGTGTCGTGATTGCGGGGCGGCCAAATGCAGGTAAATCGACCCTCCTCAACGCCCTGCTGGGGCAGGAACGGGTGATTGTGAGCGACACGCCCGGCACCACAAGGGATTTTGTTGAGGCGGAGGTGACGCTCGATGGACTCTTGCTCCGGGTCACAGATACGGCTGGACTCAGGGAGACGCAGGATTCCATAGAAATGGAAGGCGTACGTCGCGCAGATGACCGAATCCGGGAGGCGGACGTGCTGATCTACCTGTATGACGCGCAGGTCGGACTCTCCGAGCCGGAAGCAGCCTACCTGGCAGAGTTGGACAAGGCGAGACCAGCCATGAGCCGGGTTGTTGTGGCCAACAAGGCGGATCTGGTCGCCGGATCAGGACGCACTGCCCATCTACGGCTCAGTGCATCGGCCGCCACGCGCCGTCCAGAAGCGCTCGATCCACTTCTGGAGGCGCTACGGGATGCCCTCCCGGAAGAGCTTCGCGACTACGAGTCGGCGGAGGGCATGATCAACCAGCGTCACATGAGCCACCTCCGGGAGGCCAAGCGGGCGACGGCCTCCGCACGCTCTGTCCTGGAGGCCGGCCTGGGAGGAGAATTGCTCTCGCTGGAACTCCGCGCTGCCCTGCAGGCGTTGGGAAGCATTACGGGAGAGGTAACGAACGAAGACATCCTCGGAGAGATCTTCAGTCGATTCTGTATCGGGAAATGAGCGACTACGATGTCATAGTAGTTGGGGGCGGGCATGCAGGGGCGGAGGCGGCTCATGCCGCTGCGCGCATGGGCGCTCGCACGCTGCTGATCTCAATGAACCTGGATGTCGTTGGCAAGATGTCCTGCAATCCGGCCATTGGCGGGATCGGAAAGGGCCAGATTGCCCGCGAAATCGATGCGCTGGGCGGCCTCATGGGGCTGGCAACCGACGCTTCCGGGATTCAGTTTCGCATGTTGAACCGGCGCAAGGGCCCGGCCATGTGGAGTCCTCGCGCCCAGTGCGACCGCATGCGCTACGCCGCGGCGGTCCGAGCGATGCTCGATAGCACGCCCAATCTCTATATGCGCTCCGACATGGTAACCGGGCTCCTGGTGGAGGATGGAAGTATCCGGGGTGTGCGAACCCAGTTGGAGACAGAATTCACTGCGAGGGCGGTCGTGCTGACCAGCGGAACGTTTCTGAACGGCATCGTGCATGTCGGCGAACGGCAGTTCGGAGGTGGCCGCATTGGCGAGCGCTCGGCGCGTGGTCTTACTGGTGCATTGCATGCGTTGGGGTTTGAGTCCGGCCGCCTGAAGACCGGCACCCCTCCACGACTGGATGGGAGATCGATAGACTATGCTTCGATGGAAGAGCAGCAGGGCGACTCAGACGCGAGCCCCTTCTCCTACCTCACCGAAGAGGTCCCTCAGAGCCAGATCAGCTGCCATTTGGCCTACACCAATCCAGAGGTGCATGATCTGCTTCGGACCGGCTTCGACCAGAGCCCGATGTTCGCCGGTCGGATTGAGGGCAAAGGTCCGCGCTATTGCCCGTCCATCGAGGACAAGATTGAGCGGTTCTCGGATCGCAACCGCCATCAGTTGTTCGTGGAGCCGGAGGGGCTGCACACAAACGAAGTGTACCTGAACGGTTTCTCCACGTCGCTTCCGGAAGCGGTTCAGCTGATGGCTTTGCGCTCCATTCCCGGGATGGAGAACGTACACATGCTGCGGCCTGGCTACGCCATCGAGTACGACTATTTTCCGCCGTACCAGGTTAAATACACGCTCGAGACGAAGCAGGTAGGCGGCCTTTTCTTCGCGGGTCAGATTAACGGGACCACAGGATATGAGGAGGCCGCAGCTCAGGGGCTGATGGCGGGAATCAACGCGGTCCAGTACCTCCGCGATGCGGACGGCGTGGTTCTGTCGCGTTCCGAGGCGTATATCGGGGTCCTGATTGACGATCTTGTCGCGAAGGGCACGGACGAGCCCTATCGCATGTTCACATCGCGCGCCGAACATCGCATCCTGTTGCGTCAGGACAACGCCGACCGGCGTCTTACTCGCATCGGGCGCAAGCTCGGATTGGCTTCGCAGGAGAGGGCGCAGCGATTTGCGGACAAGGAGGTGGCGCTGTCCAGAACGCGTCGAGCGATCGAGGAGACTGCAGTTGACCCCGCCAGCGTGAACGGGTACCTGGAATCCCGCGGTACAAGTCCGATTGAGCGGCCTGAGCGACTGGCACGACTCGCCTTGCGACCCGAGGTCACCCTGACAGATCTGCTTGAATGTGCCGGACTGAGCAGTCTGGTCGCACCCATAAAGGGGCCGGACAACGCTGCTGCGCTGGTTGAAATCGACCTCAAGTATGCCGGGTACGAGGAGCGAGCCCGCGAGGCCGTAAAGAGCGTGAGTCGCATGGAATCGGTTCGCATCCCTCTTGGGTTTGATTACCTCGCGATGGAAGCCCTGTCGTCGGAAGCGCGGGAAAAGCTCCACCAGATCCAGCCGGACAATCTCGGTCAGGCATCGAGGATTTCCGGCGTGCGCGCAGCGGATGTTGCCGTGCTCTCAGTCGCGCTCAAGCGCGTACATGTTTCACGTGAAACATCAGCTGGCAGTGCCCTCTGATCCCCTGTCCTGGGTCACGCCTGCGACGCAGGAGCGCCTGAGGCTCTACGCAGACTTGCTGATGCACTGGAATCAGCGGGTCAACCTGGTCGCCCGCAGTTCACAGGATCGCATTTTCAATCACCACATCCGACACAGCCTCTGTCTCGCCTGGCGGACTTTCCCGCCGGGTTCGGTTGTTCTGGATTGGGGAACGGGAGGCGGGCTTCCCACCGTGCCGCTCGCGATGTCGTTTCCGGAGACTCAATTCGTGGCCGTCGACAGTATTGGCAAGAAGACGGCTGCGCTCAAGTCCATGGTCCGTGAGCTAGGCCTGTCGAACGTTCGGGTGTGGCAGGGTCGCGCAGAGCACTACCAGGACCAGGCTACGCATTGCGTCTCGCGAGCCACTGCGCCACTGGCGAAGCTGTGGAAATGGAGTCGACCACGACTCGATGTTGCCAGCCCGCCCGTGGACATTTCGGCCCCCACTGAGTGGACAGGATCCGGCCAGGTCGAGGGGTGGTCGTCGGGTCTGCTCTGCCTGAAGGGTGGCGACCTGGCCAAAGAGATCCGCCAGGTCAGGAATGTGCGTGTCGAGCAATTCGACCTGCAGGAAATAGCCGGCCCCTCCTTTGCCGAAAAGCATATTTTGCAGGTAACGCCGGCCTCTCGCTGAGTCGGATCGCGATCACCCTCCAGACGCGAATGGGTAACGAAGAACGTCGAATGAACCGCACAGAGCGCCTGTTTGCGCTCGTGCTGCTGCTGCAGAATCGCCCGAATATGAGCTCGCGCGACCTCTCGGAGCATTTCGGCGTGTCTCGTCGCACGGTGTTCCGGGACCTCCGGGCTCTAACGGAATCTGGTGTGCCACTGACCTACGCCGAGGAGGGCGGCTACGAAATCCTGGAAGGGTACCAGTTGCCTCCGCTGATGCTCACGGCGCGAGAGGCCGCCACGCTTCTGATGGGCACCGAGTTCATGAAGCTGCAGTCTGATGCCTCCATCCGTACCGACGCGGATCAGGTTGGGCTCAAGATCCGGTCCGTGCTGCCCCGTGAGGTTCGCGAATACATCGACCGCCTGCGGGAAAAAACGGTGCTGGATCCGTACTGGATTCATGCCGCGCAGGAGGAGGCCAAGGCAGACGAAGGTCGGTGGTACAAACTCAGCGAGGCGGTGGCGCGGGAGCGCAGGGTGATCATGTCCTACTTCGTAGAGTCCCGTGGTGAGTCGACCCGCCGCACGGTCGATCCACTCGGTCTCGTCTACTACACCGACCACTGGAATCTGATCGCCTTTGACCACCTGCGCGGCGAGGTCCGAAACTTCCGTCTCGATCGCATCGAGCAGATGCATGTGTTATCGGAGGGTTTTGAGCGCCCCGAAGGGTTCGATTTGGTTCGTCACCTGGAGGCCCGAGGTGTGCGCCAGGCCACGAAGCGCATCCGGCTCGGGTTTCGGGAAGAAGTCTACCGCAGGGCCAAACAGGGTATTCCCGCCCGTTTGGATAGTGAGACCACCGAGAACGGGGCCGTAACAGTCAGCTTTCGCTTCGACAATTTGGAATACGTCGCCAACTGGCTGCTTCGATTCGGAACCGAAGTCGATGTCAAGGAGCCCAAGGCGCTCAGGCAGGCGCTGGCCAAGGCCGCTCGGGCGGTAGCGGAAGCAAACCGCAGCTAGCCGCCTGCAGGAGGCCCGAACGTTATACCGCGGCGTCACAGTGGTGGCCTGCCCCTACGCGAGAACCTCCGGCAGGGCTGGCGAAGCCTTTTCAGGCCGAAGAAGCCGGAAGCGCTGATCGATCCAACTCCCGCAGGATCTCCATCGCCGCATCCAGATCGGGCACATCCTGCACGATGGCCCGCAGACGCCCGCTCCTGGACTCCTTCAGTGCCACGCGTCGATCCAGTCCGTCCAGTGCCTGCAACAATGGCTGGAAAATGTGCTCGTAAAAGTGGGGGTCAGCCTTGTCGTCGGGGACAGAGAGGAACAACCGCTCGTTCTTGAAGACCACCCGCGGAAGACGGAGGCGTTCGCCCAGCAACTTGATGGACGCAGATCGAAAGAGCCCCTCCGTAGCCTCGAGAACCGGTCCGAAACGGTCCTCAAGCTCTTCCCGAATTGCCTTGAGAGCCTGCTCGCTGTCGGCCTCGGCAATACGGCGGTAGATATTCAGGCGCTCGACCCGGTTGGAGAGGTACTCGTCCGGAATGAATGCGTCGACCTCGACTTCCACGGTCGTTTCCCCTACCCGGGGTGCCTCCTGCTCTCCAAACAGTTCGCCAAACTCTTCGCGTCTCAACTCCGCCACAGCCTCATCCAGAATGCGGTGATACGTCTCGAACCCGACGTCTTCGATTACCCCACTCTGTTCGGCCCCCAGCAGATTGCCGGCTCCTCGGATATCGAGATCGCGCATGGCGAGTTGGAAACCGGAGCCGAGGTCGGAAAACTCCTCCACGGCCTGCAGCCGCTGCTTTGCCTCACGGGTCAAGCCGTGTATGGACGGGACCAGCAGGTAACAGAAGGCCTTTCGATCCGAGCGGCCTACCCGACCGCGCAGCTGGTGGAGTTCAGCAAGGCCGAAGTGACTCGCCCGGTCAATGATGATGGTATTGGCATTTCCGATATCGAGCCCATTTTCAATGATTGAGGTCGATACGAGTACATCTGCCTTGCCGGAGACGAATTGCTTCATCACCCGCTCCAGCTCCTGGCCCTTCATTTGACCGTGGCCGACCACAATCCGGATGTCCGGAATGATGGAGCGAATCATGTCCGAAACCTCGTAGATGGACTGGACACGATTGTGAATGAAGAAAACCTGTCCTCCGCGCCCGGTTTCGTACAGGATGGCGCCGCGAATAAGGTCCTTGCTGAAGGTGTGGATCTCTGTGACGATGGGCTGCCGGTTTGGCGGAGCGGTCGCAATAATGGAGAGATCTCTCGCCCCCATCAACGAGAACTGGAGCGTGCGCGGGATTGGGGTGGCGGTGAGTGTCAACGTGTCGACGCTGACGCGCAGTTCTCGCAGCTTCTCCTTGGCGCCTACACCGAAGCGCTGCTCCTCGTCGACGATGAGCAGCCCGAGATCCTTGAACTTGACGTCCTTCGAAATCAGGCGATGGGTGCCGACGATGATGTCGACTTTGCCCTCGGCCAGCCTGCCCAGCACCTCCTTCTGCTCAGCGCTGGACTTGAACCGGGAGAGCTGTTCGATGCGCACCGGAAACTGCCGAAGGCGCTTCCGGAACGTGCGTTCATGCTGCGCTGCCAGAATGGTCGTCGGCACGAGCACCGCCACCTGCTTTCCGTCTTGCACCGCTTTGAAGGCCGCTCGCACGGCAACTTCAGTCTTTCCAAAGCCGACATCCCCACATACCAGCCGATCCATGGGCTGTGCATCCTCCATGTCGGTCTTTACGGCTTCTGCGGCCAGGGCCTGATCGGGCGTGTCCTCAAACTCGAAGGAGGCCTCGAGTTCTCGCTGCCAGATGGAATCGGAGGCAAATGCGTATCCGTCGGAGCGCTTGCGCTTCGCGTACAGCTTGATCAAATCGCGGGCTATATCCTTGACGCGGCGTTTTGTGCGCGCCTTCTTCTTCTCCCACTGCCCTGAGCCCAGCTTGGTGAGCTGAGGCTGATGCCCCTCCTTGCCCTTGTACTTGTGGAGCTTGTGCAAGGCGCTGACATTGACGTACAGCACATCCCCGTTGTGGTACACGAGACGGACCGCCTCCTGCTTCTTCCCACGGACCTCGATCTGTTCCATGCCGGCAAACCGGCCAATGCCGTAGTCGACATGAACCACAAAGTCGCCCGGGGTCAGCTGTTGCAGCTCCCTCAGCGAGATGCCCCCGAACTTGCTTGTCGCCTTGCGAGAGGTTGGCCGGTGGTACCGATTGAAGATCTGGTGGTCGGTGTACAGGGCGATGCCGAGGTCGGGAATCTCAAACCCCTCGTGCAGAGACTCGACCACCACGCGCACCCCGAACTGCTCCAGGTCCTTGTCCAGCAACTCAAGAAGCCTGGCTTCCTGCCCCCGCGAATCACAGAGAATGGTGGTGTTCAGGCCGTTTCGACTATTGCGAGCCAGACGCTTCCGTACTTCAGCCAGTGAGCCGTTGAAGGTTGGCTGGGGCTGTGCGGCCAGATTGACCACCTGTTCGCCTCGTTCCGTCAGAAAGGCACCCGTGATAATTCGACGGTAGTCGAGGGTCGTACGCTCGAAGGCGACCGGATCCAGGTACCAGTAGCCCGGATCCCGGGGGCGAGACTGCTCGTCCAGGGCATCGTAGTCGGATACCCAGTCCGCCCACAGGGCCTCAGCCTTCTCGACGGTTTCGGCGGGGTCAACAAGCACGATCAGGGTATCGTCCGACAGGTACGCAGAGACGGGAGACCTCTCTCCATGCTCGGAGGCATCCAGATTGGGTACGAGCCGGGCCGTGGTCAGCCTGCTGACGGACCGCTGAGTGTGGATATCGAACTCCCGAATCGAGTCGATTTCGTCCCCGAAATACTCGAGCCGCACAGGGTAGTCGCCTACGTAGGGAAAGACGTCCAGAATTCCGCCGCGAAGGGCCAACTCGCCAGGCTGCTCGACAAACTCCACGCGGTCAAAACCGGCCCCGACCAGGCGTTCAATCAGGGCTTCCGGCGGAAGGCTGTCCCCGGATTTGAGGGAAATCGTGGAGTCAGCCAGTGCACTCGAGTCTGGAACCTTCTCCAGGAATGCCTCGACAGCAGTGACCATGGCCCCCTGCCACCCCTCTCGCATGCGCTCCAAGACGTCCGCTCGCTCGATGGCGGGGGCAGGATCGGGTACATGCTCAGGATCAAACGGCCGATGGTCGCCGGGCGGCAGTAGCTGGACCTGCTGATCCCCCTTGAGGACCTGCTGCAGGTCGCTCGTCAGATAGGCCGCCCGGTCATGGTCGGGCAATACACAAAGCAGGCTGTGGCCCTGCCTGACCATGTCCGACAGCAGAAATGCCAGAGACGAGCCGGCCGCTCCGCGCACTTCCACCACGCCTCCGCCTGCATCGGCTGCCCAGTCGCGGAGCGCGGCTGCTGCCTCGGATTCCCGGATGCTATCGTAGGACTGTCCCAGTGACACGTTTCACGTGAAACATCAGAAGTCAGGTGTGTACGCGTCACCAGCAACGGCGGGGCGGACGAATCCTGAGGCTCGATCCAGCCGACTCTTGGCTTCCGGAAGCGCGACATCGGCGAGAATCATCACAAGGGCCGTCTTGACGTGCCCTCCGGTCTGCGCAAGCACGCCGGATACCTGGTCGTAACCAAGACCGGTCACCTGCATAACCGTGCGCTTGGATCGCTCAACCAGCTTGGCGCTGGTCATCTGCAGATCCACCATCATATTCTCGTAGACCTTGCCCATGCGCACCATGGACGCGGTCGTCAGCATGTTAAGCACGAGCTTCTGGGCGGTGCCGCTCTTCATCCGCGTACTGCCCATGATGACCTCTGGACCGACGACCGGGCAGATCGCTACATCCACCGGGATGTTGAAGCCACTTCGTGGGGTGCAGGTAACGAACAGCGTCGCGCACCCCATCGTCCGGGCATGTTCAACGGCGCCAACGACATATGGCGTTCTCCGACTTGCCGCTATCCCGCATACGACGTCGACACTCTGCAGGTCTATCGCGTCGAGGTCCCGGGCTCCGTCCTCCTTGCGATCCTCCGCACCTTCCTGGGAGCGAAACACCGCCTCCGGGCCCCCGGCGATAAGACCCTGCACGGTCTCCGGATCCGACCCAAAGGTGGGAGGACATTCCGACGCATCCAGCACCCCAAGCCTGCCAGACGTTCCTGCGCCGACGTAGATCAGGCGACCACCAGTGCGGAATGCCGTGACGATCAGCTCGACCGCACGGGCGATATATGGAATCTCCTGCTCGACGGCCCGGGCAACCAGTGCGTCCTGTCCGTTGATTACCCGCAGGACATCCTCTACCGGAAGCGTGTCAATCTCCGCTGAGGCGGGATTTCGCTGCTCCGTAGCAAGGTCCTTGAGTTCGTCAAACAGCCGCGAGTTGCTGCTCATGGATGAGGTTGGTCGTGCATTCCGAGGGACAGACCGCTCCCGAACGATTCCAGGCCCCTGGCGTTCTCCCGCCGCCTTCAAACCCATGCAGATTCGCTCACTTCACATCCAGGGCCTGCGCGCTCACGTCGACTCGCACCTGGCGTTCTCGCCGGGAGTCAACCTGATCCACGGGCCAAACGGCGCGGGCAAGACCAACATTCTGGAGGCCGTGCACTATGCATGCCTGGGCAAGTCGTTTCTGGCATCATCAGACCGGTACGCTCTGACGCGCGGAGCCGATCGCATGCAGATCGACATGGAGGTGGACACGGAGCGCCGATCAACCGAAAAGGTTCGACTGATCTACGTGCCCGGCGAAGGAAAGCGGGTCTTTGTAAACGGTGCCCTACTGGATCGCCTGGTCGACGTAGTAGGCCGATTTCCAGTCGTCGTGCTCGCGCCCTCGGACCATCGGCTCACCGAGGACGGTCCGGATGAGCGTCGGCGGTTTCTCGACGCGATGCTGTGCCAGGCATCGCCCGCCTATCTGAACGCGCTGATTGCCTATCGGCGCGTCTTGAAGCAGCGTAACGAACTGCTTTCGCGGAGGCAGCACATGCGTGGGGAGATGATGGCCTCTTACGACGATGCCCTGGTGCAGCATGGCAGCCGGCTCATCGCACGCCGGGCTCGATTCGTGCGAGAGTTTGGCGAACACCTGGAGCGAGCCTATCAGCTGATGGCCGAGTCCAGCGAAGAGCCCTCCATTGAGTACCGCGGCCTTTCGCATCTCGAAGATGAGCCGGCTGTAGCGAACGTCTATCGCGAAAGACTCGTCGCTCGCTTCGATGACGCTTGCGCCCGCGGCGTCACATTGACCGGTCCGCACCGGGATGATCTGATATTTCGCCTCGATGACATGCTGGTCCGGCGCTACGCATCGCAGGGTCAGCACCGAACATTCGTCATGGGCCTCAAGCTGGCGCAGTACTTCTACCTCGAGGAACGACTCGGGGAACGGCCGCTGCTTCTCCTGGACGACGTGTTCGATACGCTCGACCCAGACCGCATGGCGACCATTGCCCGCCTGCTTTCCGGAGACGCCGTCGGCCAGTCGCTGGTGACCTCGGCGCGCGCAGATGTATTCTCCGAGGTTCTACAGTTCGATGGGACCCGTGCTGCGGCCCTGGCCGTGAAACGCTACAGTTCCACAGAATCCGCCGAGACAGATGAAACTGTTCCATAAGCTCGGCCTCGAAAAATTCTCCGGGGCCGCCCGGTCGGTACTGATTCGCCGACTGACCGTCATGCTGCTGCTGGTTGCAGGAGCGATTGAACTTACCGGCTGCGTAACGACGGACCGCAGCCTGATTACCGGCCGAAAGCGCGCATACGCCTATTCCTGGGCTGAGGAAGTGAAACTGGGCCAGGAGGCGGATCAAAGTATCATCGCGCAGTATGGCCTGTACGACGACCCGGACCTGACGCACTATGTAGATAGCCTCGGGCAGGTCCTGCTTCGGTTCTCGGAGGCGCGAGCGCCGGGCGCACCGCAGGAGGTGCGCGCTACGCCATTCACGTTCCGGGTGCTGGACAGCCCCGTGGTCAACGCATTCGCCCTGCCGGGCGGATTCGTGTATGTCACACGCGGGCTGATGGCGCACCTGGAGAATGAGGCCCAACTCGCCGTCGTGCTTGGTCACGAAATCGGCCATGTAGTGGGCCGACATGCCTCGATCCGCGCCGTCAATCAAACGTTTGGTCAGGCGCTTGTTCTTGGAGGGGCGATAGGCGGACAGGTTCTACTCGGTGGCGATGCGGCGAATACCATTCTTCAGGGAGGAAGTACAGTCGCGCAGCTCGCATTCCTGAGCCACGGACGTGACGCCGAACGGGAATCGGACCGCCTGGGCGTCGAGTACGCCATTCAGGCCGGCTACAACGCGGAGGAGTCGGCGGAATTCTTCAATTCCCTCAAGCGGCTGTCAGGCGACAGTGGCAGCTCCATACCCTCGTTCCTGAGCACGCACCCGGATCCCGGCGAGAGGGAGCAAACCATCTATGAGCTTGCCGCAGAGTGGGCAAAGACCCATCCGGTCGGCAAGGATGGCCGCGATGCGCTCCTTGCGAGGGTAGACGACATCGTCGCAGGCGAGGACCCGCGTCAGGGTTTTGTGGAGGCCAACACGTTTTTCCATCCTGGCCTGGCCTTCCAGTTCCCCATCCCCCAGGGATATCAGACCATCAATCAGCCCAGTCAGGTGGTGCTGATCGCAGAGGACGAGCGCTCCGCCATCCGCTTCTACCTGGAGTCCGGCGTTTCCACTCCGCGCGAAGCGGCGGAGCGTTTCGCGGCGCAGGACGGGCTGCAGGTGGTGCAATCGGGCCTGGGTAGCTCCTACGGATTGCCGGCACAGTTCGTCATTGTCGACGCGCCGGACCAGAACGGAAACGTGACCCGCGCTCGTGCCCATTTCGTCCAGTACAACGGCCAGATCTACGGCTTCCTGGGATTTGCGGCGCAGGCAGACTACGCCGCCCGGGAGCAAGGCTTTGTGCAGGCCATGCAGGGCTTCGCTCCGTTGCGCGATCCGGCCCGCCTGGCAGTAGAGCCGCTTCGGGTGGACGTCCGTCAGGTATCCCAGCGCACCACGTTCGCTGGTCTGGTGCCGAGCGGCGGCGTCAACCAGTTCTCCGCAGACGAGCTGGCCATTCTGAACCAGCTGCAACTCGACACCGTGCTCGAGGTAGGGAGCAGGGTGAAGCTGGTGCGCTAGAAGGGCAAGCTGATCACTGGATGAGAGCTATCAGTCGCCGGCCGGTGGCGGCGGAATGAGCACCGCCTCGCCCGCCAGCGCCATTTTCTTGGCGAGGTAGACGTACACCTTCATCTTGATGTGCCTGTACTTCTCGAGCTTTTCCGCGACACGGACCTCTACGGTGATGGTGGAACCCACCGGGACAGGCCTCAGAAACTTGGATGAGATCGAGACTGCAATGCAGCCGGGACCGGGGAAGTCACGACCCAACACCTTCGAGATAATGCCGAGCAGCAGCACGCCGTGCACCACAGTTTTTCCGAATCTGGTCCCGGCGGCGAACTCCTCATCAATGTGGATGGGGTTGTCGTCTCCGGTCAGGTCGGCAAAGGTTCGTACGTCTTCGGCTGTAATGAGTCGGTCCACTGAATAGGACTGACCTACTTCCAGGGCATCGTACGTGTTAGGATTCATGATGGCATACGGGGTCTCAGATAGCGGCGCCTGCACCGCGGGTCCGCGGTGCGCTCATCGCGCGCAAGGTACGCAAGTCCGAGGTTGACTCGCGCAAACCCCGCCCGGGCGCGGTGCGGATCCTTGCTGCATTCAAGCCCGCCGAGCGCCGGTCCTGTGCAAATGAGACGACGAACGGCGAGACAGAACGGCCTCAATCCGCGTTTGTGGCCCCAGTCACAAAGACAACCGAATGAGACGAAGATCCCTGATTCTACTCGTGCCGCTGCTGCTCTGGGCGGACCTGGATGCGGGGGCGCAGACCCAGCGCATCGATGATTTCCAGGCATACGAAGACGGTGGCCTGCCGACGTCGTGGCAATACCTCGTGGATCGCAGGCACCTGGTACCCGTCAGCGAACAGTACATGGCCCCTCGGGAGCGATTCACCGTCAAGAGCGAGGGCGGGAACAGGTTCGTCCGGGTGTACACGGAAGGGGAAGCCGTGCACCTTACGCTTGCCAATGACGGCGAACGCATCCTCGATTGGAATACCTCATCGCACCCGGTGCTATCATGGGACTGGCGAGCACTGAGACTGCCCACCGGAGCGCGGGAGGACGTAGATCGACTGAACGACACCGGAGCCGGGGTCTACGTGGTCTTCAAGATGGACGGCTTCCTGATCAAACGCCCCAAAGCCATCAAGTACACCTACTCATCGAGCCTGCCTGTCGGCACGGTCGTGTCGTACGGCAGTCTGCGCGTGGTGGTCGTCTCCTCTGCACGGGAGGGTTACGGTGCCTGGGAGCACATCGAACGGAACGTGGTGGAGGACTACAGGCGACTCTTCGGCGAAGACCCACCCGATCGGCCCCTCTCCCTCCGCCTCTGGGGAGACTCGGACGACACCGGGGGGATTGGTGAGGCCGACTTCGACAATATCCAGGTTCTGCCATCGCGATGAGCGCTCTGGGTCCTGTTAATCGCCTGTTTGACCGCTTGCGACCGGTGATTCGGTTCGTCGGCGCGCACCCGGCCACCGTGCTCGTGGTAGCGCTTCTCCTGTCGGCCCTTGCGTTCAGTCAGGCGCGCACCCTGCGAATCGATACGGACATAGCCAATCTGATTCCGGACGATTATCCGAGCAAGGTTGCGCTGGAGCGGCTGCGGGCGACCGTCGGAGGCGAATCGGAAGCGGAAGTCGGCATCGTGAGTCCGAGCTTCGAGGCCAATCGAGCCTTCGCCGAGGACTTCATTGAACGGGCGATGGCCCTGCGGCCCGACCCGTCCGCCGAGCCGTATCTGACCGGTGTGGAGTACCGGCAGGACACAGAATTCCTGAAGTCCAACGCCCTCTACTTCGCTTCGGAGGCCGAGTTGAATCTGCTGGAGGACTGGCTGGCGGACAAGATCGAGGAGTCGCGTCTGGAGGCGAACCCCTTCTTTTTTGATCTCGGCGAGGACGAGGAAGGGACAGAGACCGATTCTGTCGCCCAGGAGCTGGAGAACATCTACGACAACATCGTAGCCAAGGAATATCCGGTTTCCGAGGACAGCACCGTCATGGCGCTCAAGTTCTACCCGTCCGGTTCACAGACGGATGTGAGCTTTACGAGGGAATTGTATGCGGCTCTGGAGGGGCTGGCGGCCAATCTCGAGCCGTCGAGCTACCATCCCGAGATGGAAGTGGTCTTTGCCGGGCGCCTGCTGCGAAGCATGGTGGAGGTCGAGACCATTCAGGAAGACGTCCTGGGTTCCTTTGGAGCCGGCGCGCTCGCCGTGCTGTTGATGGTACTGGCCTACTTCGCGTACAAGGCCTATCGGGCGCGATCCCTGGGCGGTCTGGAGTGGCGCGTTGTCGGATCCACCCTGCTGCGCCTGCCGGTTCTGGCACTCGTCGTGGGAATACCGCTCCTGATGAGTCTGTCGTGGACGTTCGGCGTAGCGGCTCTTCTCTTTGGCACGCTGAATCTGATGACGTCGACACTGGGGCTTGTGTTGTTCGGCCTTGGAATCGACTTCGGGATTCATTTCTACGCACGGTATACGGAGGAGCGCGCCGAAGGCAGGGCCCCCGAGCCGGCCATCGAACACACGTTCGTCTCCACCGGCATGGCGATCGCCGTGGGGGCCGTAAGCACCGCCGCCGCACTGCTGGTCCTGGTGTTTGCCGATTTCCGGGGTTTCAGTCAATTCGGCGCGATGGCGGGCATGGGCATCCTGTTCGCCCTGCTGGCCATGATGCTGATCATGCCGGCCCTCCTGGTTCTCTTCGAGCGCCTTCGGCTTCTCAACCTGGGTCAGGGCCAGGGCACGGCTCCCCGGAAGGTGGAGCGAGGCTCCACCCGGTGGGCCAAGCCCATTCTGGCTGGCTCAGCCGCTGCAATCATTGCGGCCGTCGCGGCGCTGGGACTGGTGGAGTTCGAGTACCGATTCGGAGAGCTCGAACCCACCTACGCCGAATACAACGAGAAGGCGGAAATCATCCGTCGGGTGCACGACGACAGCAACAACCGCAATCCGGCATATATCGTGCTGGATGAGCCCGCCGAGGTACCCGCGGTGGTGCGTGCGCTCAGGCAGCAGGTGGCCGCCGACACCACCTCACCGACTGTGGACCGGGTAGAGTCCCTCCAGGAGCGCTTTCCAACCGCGCCCGCCGATCAGCAACGCAGACTGGCGCGCATTGCCGACATTCGCGCTGCCCTGGCCGATCCGTTCCTCGAATCAGACGATTCAGAGGACATGCAGCGGCTCAGGCGGGCGGCCGGCACCACAGAGCCCATCGCCCTGGAACAGGTTCCAGATTTCCTGGTGGAGCGATTCTCCGCCAAGGACGGCACACTGGGCAATTTTGTGATCATCTACCCCGCCGTCGGCCTGTCGGACGGCAGGCAGTCCATCGCCTTCGCAGAGGATATCGGAAGGGTCGAAACCGAGGACGGCGTCTACCATGCAGGGTCGTCGTCCCTGGTGGCGGCGGACATGTTGAAACTCATGCAGCGGGAGTCGCCCTGGATGGTGCTCGCCACCCTGGTTATGGTGGTGCTGCTCATGTGGCTGACTTTCGGACAGATTCGGTGGGCCATGCTCGCCGTGCTTCCGCTGTTGGTGGGCGTGCTCTGGATGCTGCTTCTCGTAGAGGTCCTGGGGCTCCGCATCAACTTCTACAATCTGATCGTGCTTCCGGCGGTGCTCGGAATCGGCAACGATGCAGGCGTGCATCTCGTCAGCCGCTACCGGGAGAAAGGGCGTGGCTCCATGCCGAGCGTGCTGCGAACGACTGGAGAGCACGTCTCGATGGGCTCACTGACCACCATGGTCGGATTTGCCGGGCTGCTGCTGAGCTTTCATCCGGGCTTGCGCAGTATCGGCGAACTGGCGGTGGTCGGGATCGGCGCGACGCTGGCAGCCGCGCTGCTGTTTCTGCCTGCGCTGATCAGTGTGCTTGAGGGTCGTCAGTCCGACGCTTCCGATCCCATCGCTCCCGAAGCACGTCGACGTATTCAGCGGCGACGCTTTTCCACGAAAAGCGGGAGCGAGTAAAGTCGTAGGCACGCTCTGAGGCCTGGTCCAGCAGGGCGGGTTCCCCGTGGAACTGCATGACGGCCTGGGTAAAGGCCTGCGTATCGCCAGATTCCACAAGGCTCCCGTTCTGTCCGTCTTCGATGACCTCTGCGATACCCTCCAGTCGGGATCCGACAGTCGGCATGCCGTTCATGCCCGCCTCAAGCATGACCACGCCGAAGCCTTCCATGTCCCCCTCTACCGGCACGTTGGGCATCACAAACAGGTCCGCTCCCCGATACAGGGCTTGCAGGTCTTCTTCGGAGACCCGGCCAAGCAGTTCCACCCGGTCCGTCAGGCCGGTTTCGCGGACCGCCTCGACAATGCGGGGAGTCTCGGGGCCGTCCCCGGCGAGCCAGTAGTGCACGTTTTGCGGGAGGAGCGGCATAACGTTTCGGATGAACCAGTCGAAGCCCTTTCGACGGACCTGCCGACCCACGCTGGCCAACACCAGAGTGTCTGCTTCGGGGGCTTCGGCGGCGGTCACCGCGTTCAATGCCTCACGTCGCTCCTGACGAAGAAAGCCGGGGGTCTCGAAGCGACTGACATCTACGCCGTTGCGCACGGGACGGAGCTTCTCCGGATCCAGGCCACGCTCCAGGCAAGCCTGACCCGTGGCCTCACTGACCGGCATCACCAGGTCCAGCGCATCGAACACACGAGGCACGAACCGCTGGTAGATGCGTGACGGCGTCGTCACATCCAGTCCGTGAACGATCGCGGCCGCGAGAACGCCGCTACGGCGAAACGCCCCTTTGAGCAACACCATCAGACCGGCCGTCACCATCGAGGAGAAGAGCACCACGTCCACGTCCCCGCGACGTGCGCGCCGCCTGAGCAGAGGCAGCGTGCGCAGCAGGAAGCCGACGCTGCGAATGTGAACGGTTGCCCACGGTGCGCGCAGGAATCGAGTCTCGTAGGCGATATCGCCGCGTTGCGCGAGCTCGGTATCCAGCTCCAGCGCAACACGCTGCATGCCGCCCAGATTGTCGAGCGGCCGGTCGAGGGGCGGCAGGGAGTGGGATACGAAAAGCAGTCTCATGCCACGGCCGCCTCCTGGTTGCGCAACACGCTCAGGTATTCGTCTACCATGCCGTCGAGAATCACGGGCCAGGCATAGGTGGCAGCCTCCTGCCGGGCGGCCTGGGACATTCGGTTTCGCAGTTCGTCGTCGGTGACCAGGCGCTCTACGTGCTCGGTAAACCGTGCTACATCCATGGGCGGTGCCAGAAACCCGGTGACTCCCGGTTTGACCAGGGAGCGGCTTCCGGTGGCGTCTGCACATACGGTCGGCAGGCCGGATGCCATCGCCTCCAGAGTGACGTTGCCGAACGTTTCGGTGTAGCTCGGGAAGACGAACACGTCTGAGGACGCATACGCCCGCGACAGGTCGCTGCCGGTCTGGTGGCCCAGAAATATGGCGCCCGGCAGGGATTCTTCCAGCATGGCGCGAGCCGGGCCCTCGCCGACAATCAGGCAGCGCACGGGCACACCCCGGGCCGTCAGTTCCTGAACGGTGTCTGCAAACACGTCCAGCCCCTTCTCAACCACGAGTCGGCTGACGAGGGTGACCACCACATCCTTGTCCGCGAATCCGAGATCACGACGCCACGACATATCGCGGTGGGCGGGGTCGAAACGATCAAGCTCCACCCCGCGCTTCCAAAGACCGACATTCCCCTGAATGCCGTGCTCGGCCAGCACATCGGCCATTGACCGGGAGGGGACCAGCACCCTGTCACAACGCCGATAGAAATTCCGCAGGTACCGCCACAACAGCCCCTCGAGCCAGCCCATGCGGTAGTAGGACAGGTAGGACGTAAAGTGCGTGTGGTAGGAGGCCACCACGGGCAGCCCGCGGGAACGGGCCCACCGCAACGCCTGTGCGCCCGGAATATCCGGCGTCGCGAGGTGTACCAAATGAGGATCAAACGACTCCAGTCGGGCGATGTGGTCCGCAGTCAGTCGGCGGCTGATGCGATACTCCTCGCGCCCGGGCATGGCGATTGAAGGAACCGGATCGAGTTCGCCTGCTCCTTCGAGGGCCGGTTGCTCAATGGTCGGCGCGAGCACACGCACCAGGGCCCCTCGCGCCTCGAGGTGGCCCACCAGCCTGTTCAGCGTCAGGGAGACACCGTCGGCGATGTGATCATAGGCGCCGCTGAAAAGAGCGACCCGCACCCCTTCCAGGGTTCGATCAGCAACTGATGGTATGGATTGGGAAGCCGGTAGCACGGAGGCTGGGTGCCTCGGGAGGGTTGTGGGTTACACCAGGAAGGACTCAGACCGGTAGAAGCCGCAGCGGCAGGGTCTCAGGTAACGGGGTGTCCGTCGGGAAGCAGATCCCGCAGAAAACGCCCGGTGTGACTCTCGTCCACGCCTGCGACCTGCTCCGGGGTGCCGGTCGCCACGACAAACCCGCCACGCACCCCTCCCTCGGGGCCCATGTCGATGAGGTGGTCGGCACACTTGATGACATCCAGGTTGTGCTCAATGATCACAACGGCGTGGCCTGCCTTCACCAGACGGTCGAACGCGCCGAGCAGCTTGCGAATGTCATCGAAGTGCAGGCCGGTTGTCGGTTCGTCAAAGAGGTAGAGGATGCGCTGTTTCGATTTCTTGGCCAGATGGGCGGCCAATTTGATGCGTTGCGCCTCGCCTCCGGACAGCGTATTGGAGGGCTGTCCCAGGGAGATGTAGCCGAGGCCGATATCCTGAAGAACCTTCAGCTTGCGCTGCAGCTGATTGGATTCGCTGAAGAAGTCGACGCCCTCATCGACCGTCATCTCCAGCACCTGATCAATGCTTTTGCCCTGGAAACGGATTTCCCGAGCGTCCTGCTTGTAGCGGGTTCCCTTGCACGCCTCGCATTCCAGATACAGATCGGCGAGGAACTGCATTTCCACTTTCACCTGCCCTTCGCCCTGGCAGGTCTCGCAACGGCCGCCCGGCACGTTGAAGGAGAAGTATCCGGGCTTCAGACCACGAATCTGTGCCTGATGCGTGTCCGCAAACAACTGGCGTATGTGATCAAATGCCTTGATGTATGTGATCGGATTGCTCCTGGGCGAGCGGCCGATTGGCTGCTGGTCAACCAGTTCGACGTGGTCCACCAGGCGGTGCCCGCGAATCGCATCATGTGCGCCTACCTTGTCGTCGCCGAGCTCCAGACCCAGCAGCCTGGCCAGTCCCAGGTAGAGGATGTCGTGGATCAGTGTCGACTTGCCGGATCCTGATACGCCGGTCACGCAGGTGACCATGCCCAAGGGAATGGTGACGTCGATGCGCTTCAGATTGTGCTGGCGCGCATTCTCGATCACGATGCAGTCCCGCTCGTCGACAGCCCGGCGCCGGCTGGGTACCGGAATCTGCTTGCGCCCCGACAAATAGGCGCCGGTAAGCGAGGCGGGATCAGCCAGCACCACATCCGGCTCTCCCCGCGCGACCACCTGGCCACCGAGCCGGCCGGCACCGGGGCCCATATCGACGAGGTAGTCCGCCCGGCGCATCATGGCTTCCTCATGCTCGACAACCAACACGCTGTTGCCGATGTCGCGCAGGTTTTCCAGAATGTCAATCAGCCGGTCCGAATCCCTGGGATGGAGCCCGATTGAAGGCTCGTCCAGTACGTAGAGAGATCCGACGAGGGCGGAGCCGAGGGAGGTGGCCAGATGGATACGCTGGCTTTCGCCGCCGGACAGCGTCTGGCTCAGGCGGTCCAGCGTGAGGTAGTCGAGTCCGACATCGACCAGGAATCGAAGCCGCTTGGTGATCTCGTGCACGATGCGTTCGGAGACCTCATGCTCGAACGGGGTCAGCTCGAGCTCCTCGAAAAACCGGTGCGCGTCGCCGACCGTCAATTCACATACCTGGCCGATGTGAAGGCCACCGATGCGCACAAAACGGGCATCCTCACGAAGGCGGTATCCCGTGCAGGACGGGCAGCGCGTATACCCGCGGTACCTCGCATGCAGGATGCGATAGTGCATCTTGTAGTTCTGCTTCTCCAGCATGGAGAAGAAGCCGTTGATGCCCCCGTACTCTCCGTGACCCTGCCAGACAACGCTCTGCTCACGCTCGGACAGGCTTTGGTACGGCGCGTCGATCGAGACCCGGGCTTCCGATGCGGCCCGGATCAGCTCCCGAAACCAGGAACTCCACTGGTCGGTGCGGAACGGGGCGATCGCACCCTGACGGATCGACAGCTGCGGCTTGGGAATGATCAGGTCTGGATCCAGCCCGGTAACCCGCCCGAAGCCCTGGCACTCCGGGCACGCGCCCAGGGGAGAGTTGAACGAAAACAGGTTGGGGCTGGGCTCCTCGAAACGCCTGCCGTCCCGCTCAAAGAACTCGCTGAAATCCAGTGTCGGGCCACCACCGGCCACGTGAACCACGGCGCGTCCGCTTCCCTCCCGGAATGCCATCTCAACGGAATCGGAGATGCGCGCCAGGGCCTTCTCGTCGCCCTTGCGAACCGCCAGGCGGTCCGCGACGACCAGAATGCGTTTGCGTGCCGCTCGCACGGAGGCCGGATCTATCTCGTTGAGGTCGACCACCTCCTCGCCCCCCTTCTTCGTGACCAGGATGCGAAAGAAGCCACGTCGTTTCAGCACATCCAGTTCTGCCGCGACCGTGGTTCCCTTGCGCTCGGGCAGCCGGAAGCACAGATAGAACCGTGTTCCGTCATCCATCTCGCTGACCAGCTGGTTGGCCACCGACCGCGGCGTATCCCGGGTGACCGGTTCGCCAGACTCCGGACTGAAGGTGGTGCCGATACGCGCGAACAGCAGTCGCAGGTGATCATATACCTCCGTCTGGGTGGAGACGGTGGAGCGCGGATTACGGGTGGTCGTTTTCTGCTCGATGGCAATGGCCGGCGCCAGCCCTGCGATGAGATCCACGTCAGGCTTGTCCATGCGCTCCAGAAACTGCCGCGCGTAGGCGCTCAGGCTCTCCACATAGCGACGTTGCCCCTCCGCGTAGATGGTATCAAAGGCCAAGGACGACTTGCCGGATCCGGACGGGCCTGTGAACACCACCAGTTTGCCGCGCGGGAGGTCAAGATCGACGCTCTTCAGATTGTGCTGGCGTGCACCCCGGATGGTGATCGTTCGTTTTCTCGAAGGCATTTCGTCGCGATTGGGCAAGGCATGCTTGTACGCGCATGAGGGGATGGGGATCTGCCGGAACGGCCCCCAAACGCCCTCGTTGTAGCGCCCCCGATGACGTTTCTGAACCCACTTATTCTGCTCGGACTGGTGGCGGCGGCGGTGCCGCTGATCATCCACCTGTTCAATTTTCGAAAGCCCCGGCGCGTAGAGTTCTCTTCGCTGGAGTTTCTGAAGGAGGTCGAGCGCTCCACCATGCAGCGTGTGCGCATCAAGCAGTGGCTTCTGCTGGCCCTGCGTACGCTCGCCATTGCATGCATGGTGATTGCGTTTGCCCGACCCACGGTGCAGGGGTTTCTCGGAGAAGCGTTCGCCGGTGCGGCCCCCGTGGCAATCGGTGTAGTGGTGGACACGTCCCCGTCCATGAACCAGCGGGACGCCGGTGGCAGTTACCTGGATCAGGCCCGTGCGCTTGCCCGGCAGATCCTCTCGGACACCGACGCGAGGGATGAGGTAATTGTAATGGGTACGGGCGCGGAGACCGCCACGCTCGGGCCGGGCGGCCAGCCGGCGCTGACCCGCCTGGAGGAACTTACGATGGGGTCCTCGCGGGGCTCACAGCTCGATGCGCTGGCGCGCGCAGCCGACATCCTGGGACGCGCCGCGGCCACCAACCGGGAGCTCTACCTCATCGGTGACCTCCAGGCGAGCTCTCTCCTGGATTCTACCCAGCTGCGCGTGTCGGACCACGCTCCCGTGTTTGTGACACCGGTTGGTACCGGTCCCTCGGAAAACGTGGCTGTGGGCCAGGTCCGGGTGCGCTCGCGCATCGTGGAAGCAGATCAGCCGGTTCGCCTTTCTGCCCGCCTGACCAACTACGGCTCCACTCCCGCTGCGTCCTATGTGACGAGTGTATTCCTGGGTGGGGAACGCGTGGCACAGTCAACCGCAGACCTCCCTGCAGGAGCGGTGACCGAAATCGAGTTTTCGGTGACGCCTTCCGCGCGCGGCTGGCTGGCCGGTGTGGTCGAAACCGAAGACGATGCGTTCCCGGGAGACAACCGGGCGTATTTCACCCTGCACGTGCCCGAGGAGCGGGATGTTTTGCTGGTCGCGGGAGACGGCCAGGACGTGCGTTTTGTGCGAGCCGCACTCGGCGCAAATCCGCGCATCTCTCTCGATGTACAGACGGTGCCCGAGTCGCAACTGGCGGCGCTGGATCTCAGCGTGTTCGATCTGGTCATCCTGGCGGGTCCAGCCTCGCTCTCGACCGGTGAGGTGCGCCGCGTGGCAGACTTCACAAGGGCGGGTGGGGGCGTTCTGTTCTTCCCGGGCTCGAACGGGTCCGTCGCAGATTACAACGCGCTCTTCGCGGAGGTAGGCGCCGGAAGAGTGCGAAGTCTGCCCGGCCCTGCTACGGGCCAGGCTGTGGACATAGTGGATCGCATTGACACCGAGCATCCGCTGTTTGACGGTGTGCTGGACACGGCCGCGGGGCAGATCGAGCGCCCCACGGTTTTTCGGCGCATGGCCTACGAGCCTGGCGCAGGTGCCGAAGCCACCGTGATGGCGTTGAGCTCCGGATCACCGTTTCTCCAGGAGGTCCGGACCGGAGGGGGCAGCATGCTCATCGCTGCCGTCGCACCTGATCCGACCTGGTCCGACCTGCCGACACGTGGCCTGTTCATTCCCCTCATGTACCGTGCGCTGTTCCTGCTCTCTGCCAGCGGGGACATCACCGGTGAGGACCTGCGGACCGGCGCCGGTGCCGAGGTCCTGATTCCGGGACTGCAGCAGTCGGGAACCGTCATGTTGCTCGATCCTCAGGGCAACGAGGCCATCCCGCCGGCGCGAACTGGGGTCGGGGGCACGGTGCTGGACCTTGAGGGCTTTCTGACGATTCCGGGACACTACACACTGCAGGACGACGGCGTGCTGCTGCGCCGGTTCGCGGTGAATCCGGACCAGGCGGAGTCCGATCTGCAACGGATGCCCGTTGACGATGCGGTTACCGCACTCGCCAATCGTTCCGATGCTCCGGTTCAGGCATTGGACCTGACACTCGATCGCGCCGCAAGGCTTGTCGACGCAAGGCGGGGCGCCGAGCTCTGGAACGTGTTTCTGGCGCTCGCGTTGCTCTTTTTGGCAGCCGAGATGGTTGTGGCCAAGCAATGGAAGCCGGAAACGGCTGCTGCAGCCTGACCCGGTTGCGGTCCGGAATTCAACGGGCCAAACCATGGAAGTGATTACGCTGCTACACACTACACTCGTTCTGGCCTTCATTGCTGTGACGGCCGTGCTGCTCGCGGTCACGCTAACCCAGCGTGCACGTGTGCGTGATGTCGTCATGACATGGCCTCGCGTTTCGCCAGCGTCGGCATGGCCGGTGGTGTTTGTAGGTGTCATCGTGGTCCTGGCGGTTTACTCGAGCAACACCGGGGGCACCTTGCCGGTCTGGATATTCGGCGGTTACGTCATGGGCGGAGTGCTCTGGTTCGCAGCGTCGGTCATTGCATCGGCGATTGTCGTTTCGCGCCACGGAGTGGTCTGTGGCTTCACGCGTCGCCAGCACACGGTGGCGTGGGTGCAAGTCACAGACTATTTCGAGACTTCCGACGGGAGAAAATCCGTCTTCGTGTTTCTGTACCGCCAGGCAGACGGCGAGCGCGGCAGACTCGAGGTGCCGGTTCCCCGCGCTGACATGGAGCGCCTGCGTTTTCTGGTAGACGAGAGCCTGGAGCACCGCCCGACTGAATCGGCACATCGCGTGCCCGGAAGGAGAGCAACCAGCTGAAGAACTCGTTGACAGACACGCAAACCCGGCGCGTTGAACGCGCCATCCTGGTTGGCGTCGTTACGCAGGACGTGCGGCGTTGGGAGGTGGAAGACTCACTGAAGGAGCTCGGGCTGCTTGCCGACACCGCAGGCGCCCGTACCGTGGGCACCATGATTCAGCAGGTCCGCTCCATCAATGCCGCCACGTATGTGGGCAGTGGCAAGGTGGAGGAGCTGCGACAGTTGGCCGAAGCCGAAAAGGCGGATCTGGTGATCTTTGATGATGACCTGTCGCCAAATCAGCTGCGCAACCTGGAAAAATCCATCAAGTGCAAGCTGATAGACCGCAGTGCGCTCATTCTGGACATCTTTGCCCGCAACGCACGAACGGCTACGGCAAAGACGCAGGTTGAACTGGCACAGCTGGAGTACCTGCGCACCCGGCTGACCCGGCATTGGACGCACCTTTCCAGGCAGAGCGGTGGTATCGGCACGAAGGGTCCGGGTGAAACGCAGATCGAGACCGACCGCCGACTGATTGGTCATCGCATCTCCACGCTCAAGTCACGCCTGGAGCGCATCGACCGTCAACGTACCACCCAGCGAAAGGGCAGAAACGACTACACGCGGGTCTCGCTGGTCGGATACACGAACGCCGGCAAGTCGACGTTGATGAATGCCCTGGCCGACACGAGCGTTCTCGCCGAAAACCGGCTGTTCGCAACGCTGGATGCCACCACCCGGCTCGTGAAAATCAGCGCGAACAAGGAGATTCTCCTGTCGGATACGGTGGGATTCATCCGGAAACTGCCGCACCGCCTGATCGAGAGCTTCAAGAGCACCCTGGATGAGGTCCGCGAGAGCGATGCGCTCCTTCACGTGGTTGACTGTTCGCATCGGCAATTCGAGGAGCAGATCCAGGTGGTCGAGGAAACCCTCAAGGAATTGGGCGCCGTGGATAAACCAACGCTGTTGGTTTTCAACAAGATCGATGCGGTGAACAGTGAGGTCCTGATGCGGCTGCGCTCGGAGCATGAGGGCGCTGCTTTCGTGTCTGCTGCGCGCGGCATCGGCCTTTCCGGATTTCGGGACGCGGTTGTGGCACTCCTGGAGGCCGATTACGTGGAGACGGAGGTGCGCATTCCCGTGACTGAGGCGGAGGCCATAGCTCACGTGCGCCGCATTGCAGACGTTCTGGAAGAAGAGTACCTCTCGGAAGAGCCGCATCAGGCTATCCCCGTGGCGCGCATGCGGATTCGCGTGGCGCGCAGGCATCACCCGGGACTCCGGCGGCTGATAGGCAACCCTACGGACTGAGGGAATTGCCCAGGCGTCTCGCGTCGCGTAGCCGCCGCCTGCAGCAACTCGACTCGGGCAGTCGATTTGGGTCTGCCGAAGGCGTCGATTGTACTATCTTCGCTGCCGCACCCGACCACTCATCAGGACAGTTTCACACCAGAACCACTGCGGAAACCGCCCTGCGAAGGCCGGCACGCAGATTGGGACTTACATCGGCACACCGGACGCCGAAACTACCCCTATGACCGTAGACCACCTCATCAGCGAAGCGACCCCGCCCCTTCGACCGGGAGACACGGTTGAGTACGCGCTGGGGCTGCTTATGGAGCTGCGTGTGCGCCACCTTCCGGTGGTGGGCGAGGAAAAGGCCATACTCGGAATTTTGTCCGAGGACGTCTTGCTGGACGCGGCGACACCGGATGAAGTCGTGCGCGACCTGATTGTTGGAGAGCCCGTGACGGTTGGCTCCCAGGATCATGTGTTTGAGGTGGCCCGCCTGATGATGGAACATGACCTTACCACGGTGCCGGTACTGAAGGACGGGCGATACGGTGGTCTGGTCCGGCGCCACGATCTGTTCGAGTGGTTCGCACGCTCACTTTCCACCCACGCGCCCGGCGCGATTCTGGCGCTCGAGATCATGCCCCGGGACTACGCGCTGTCCCGACTGGTGCACGCCATCGAACAGGCGGATGTGCGGGTGCTGTCCATCGGCACCGAGCAGCCCCAATCGGCAGACGCCGCCATCCGGGTGACCGTGAAAATCAATGCGCGGGAGGCCTCACGGGCGCGCGCGATGCTCGAGCGGGAAGGTTACCGCATCGTTGCCGCGTTCGGAGAGGAAGAGGACGACCAGGACCTGGCAGATCGGGTTCAGGCGTTCATGCGCTACCTGGAAGTCTAGCGCAAGAAGACCGAACTGCCGTCGGAGGCAGGCGTACAACAACGGATGCGCAAAACCGCGAGCGGCGGCCGCGCAGCCCATCGCTTTTCTCCCAGATCGGTGCCTCATGGATCCGAACCCCCAGAACACTGCCGGCGGCAAGGACGCCGGGTCGTACGGAGCCTCCAATATCCAGGTCCTGGAAGGACTGGAAGCGGTCCGGAAGCGTCCGGCCATGTACATCGGCGATGTGGGCGTGCGAGGCCTTCATCACCTCGTCTACGAAGTCGTCGACAACTCCATCGACGAGGCGCTCGCCGGCTACTGCGACCGCGTAGAAGTGGTCATCAATCGAGACGGGTCCATCACCGTGAGTGACAACGGCCGAGGAATCCCGGTTGGGCAGCACAAGGAGGGCAAGTCGGCGCTCGAAGTGGTGATGACCACGCTGCACGCAGGCGGCAAGTTCGACAAGGACACCTACAAGGTCTCCGGCGGACTGCACGGCGTCGGTGTCTCCTGCGTAAACGCGCTGTCGACCAAGCTTGAGGCCCGGGTACGGCGGGACGGTCATCTTTGGCTGCAGACGTATGCGTACGGGAAGCCAACCGGGGACATCGAAAAGGTCCGCGCGCTGAAAGAGGACGAGGGCACAGGCACCGAGGTGTCGTTCTGGCCGGACGGTGGCATCTTTCAGACCACCGAGTTCCGATTCGACACGCTGGCCGAGCGCCTGCGCGAGTTGGCCTACCTGAACAGGCAGGTGACCGTGCGCATCGCCGATCTGCGGGAAGAGGACGACGAGTTCGAGGAGGAGTACCACTTCGAAGGGGGTATCCAGGAATTCGTCACCTATCTGGATGAGGCCCGCACGCCGATCAGCGAGGGAGTCATCTATGTGGCGGACGAGGACGCCGATGTGCCCGTGGAACTGGCCATGCGGTACAACACGGGCTACTCAGAGAATGTGCTCTCGTTCGTCAACAACATCAATACGCACGAGGGTGGCACGCACGTATCCGGCTTTCGCCGGGCACTGACCCGCACGCTCAAGGGCTACGCGGATCAGAACAATCTGCTGAAGAACGTCAAAGTGGACCTCTCCGGGGACGACTTCCGGGAGGGTCTCACCGCGGTGCTTTCCGTGAAGGTCGCCGAGCCTCAGTTCGAGGGGCAGACCAAGACGAAGCTTGGCAACGGAGAGGTGCAGGGGGCCGTGGAGTCCCTGGTCGCAGAGAAGCTGAAGATCTGGCTCGAGGATCACCCGAAAGAGGGCAAGCGCATTGTCGACAAGGTGGTGCTTGCCGCCCAGGCCAGGGATGCAGCCCGCAAGGCCAGGGAGCTGGTCCAGCGAAAGAACGCCTTCTCGTCGGGCGGTCTGCCCGGAAAACTGGCCGACTGCTCCTCCAAAAACGCGGCCGAGTGTGAGCTTTACCTGGTTGAGGGCGACTCGGCTGGCGGGTCGGCCAAGCAGGCCCGGGACCGTCATTTCCAGGCCATCTTGCCGCTGCGTGGCAAGATCCTGAACGTCGAGAAGGCGCGGCTGGACAAGGTGCTGGCCAATGAGGAGATCAAGAACATCGTGACCGCGCTTGGCACGGGCCTCGCCGTCGGCTCCGACAGTCTGGATCTGGAAAAGCTGCGCTATCACAAGGTCGTCGTGATGACGGACGCGGACGTGGACGGCGCACACATCCGCACCTTGCTGCTGACCTTCCTCTATCGTCAACTGCGGCCACTGCTGGAGCTCGGGTACGTGTACGTGGCCCAGCCGCCGCTGTACAAGGCCAAGAAGGGCAAGCAGGAGCGCTATGCCTGGACGGATGACCAACTGCAGCAGACCGTGGCCGAACTGAAGGGTGAGAGCCAGCAGAAGGTGACCATCCAGCGCTACAAGGGATTGGGCGAGATGAACCCGGAGCAGCTCTGGGAGACTACCATGGACCCCGAACGCCGCATGCTTCAGCGCGTCACGATCGACGACGCGGCCGCGGCGGACCGCATCTTCTCCACGCTGATGGGAGATGCCGTCGAGCCGCGGCGCAAGTTCATCGAACGAAACGCCAAGTACGCGACGATCGATGTCTGACAGCCGGTCGCGACCGGAACTGAGCATCGTTATCCCGCTGCTCGACGAGAGCCAGTCTCTGGAGGAGCTGGCCGAGCGCATCCGGGTGGCCTGCTCCGAATTTCGGTTCGAAGTGCTGTTTGTGGACGACGGGTCCCGCGACTCCTCGTGGAACACCATCCAGGCGATTCACGCGGGCGACGACCGATTTGGAGGGGTGCGTCTGCGTCGCAATTACGGCAAGTCCTCGGCCCTGGCTGTTGGCTTTTCCCGGGTGCGCGGCCGCTACGTGGTGACCATGGATGCGGATCTTCAGGACGATCCGGCTGAGATTCCGGGCATGCTGGAGAAACTGCGGGACGGAGCCGATCTGGTCAGCGGCTGGAAGAAGAAGCGCCACGATCCTCTGTCCAAGACCATCCCGAGCCGCTTCTTCAACGGTGTCACGCGCGCACTGAGCGGCATTCCGCTGCACGACTTCAACTGCGGGCTGAAAGCCTACCGATGCGAAGTCGTCAAGAGTGTGCGGCTCTATGGCGAGTTGCACCGGTACATTCCGCTGCTGGCACATTGGGAGGGATTTGACCGCATCGAGGAGCAGGTGGTGCAGCATCACCCGAGATCCTATGGTCGCACAAAGTTTGGGCTGGAGCGCTATCTGCGCGGTTTTCTGGACCTGCTCTCTGTGCTCTTCCTGACACGCTTCGCCGCTCGGCCCATGCACTTTTTCGGGGCGATGGGCAGTCTGGCCTTTCTGGGCGGATCCGCAATCAGTCTGTATCTGAGCATAGATAAACTGATCTACGGCAACCCTATCGGCGATCGCCCTCTTCTGTTGTTGGGCGTGTTGCTCATTCTGGTCGGCGTGCAGATGTTCACCACCGGATTGATCGGCGAGCTTGTGGTGCGTCCGACCATGGAAGATGTGCAGTCCGTGGGTGTGCTGGAGGACGTGGAGCCTGTCAATGCCTGAGTCAGGCCGCGTGACCCTGCTCGGACCGTTTGCGCCCTTCCGCGGCGGCATCGCTCAGTTCAACGATCGATTGCGTGCCGAACTGGAACTGCAGGGTCATGAGGTCCAGGCCGTTTCCTTCAGCCGGCAGTACCCGGATCTGTTGTTTCCCGGGACCACACAGTTTGATCCTTCGCGAGAGGGAACCGCGCTGCGTGTGATCGACTCCCTGAATCCGCTTTCCTGGCGTCGTGCGGGCAGGCTCATCCGTGATTTTAGGCCGGACCGTGTGATCGTGGCGTACTGGACACCCCATCTGGCCCCTGCCCTTGCCGGCACCCTCCGCGCGACTGGAGGTAGCGCAGTCGGGCTGGTGCACAACGCGCGCCCGCACGAAAACAGTCTGCTGGCGTCCCCACTGGCTCGCCTGGTGCTGGGCCGATGCGCCTCTGTCGTGACGCTCTCCGAGTCGGTTGCCCGCGATGTTCGTGACCTCGGTTTTTCCGGTGCGCTGGCCACCTTCGAGCACCCGGTATACGACCATTTCGGACAACCCCCGGAACGAGCCTCGGCCCGGAGGGCGCTGGACCTCGACGCCCAGGGCCCGGTTTTGCTGTGTCTCGGCCTTGTGAGGCCTTACAAAGGATTCGACGTGGCACTGGAAGCGTTCGCTGCAATTCGCGCCGCGCACCCCTCGGCGACGCTGATCATTGCCGGGGAGGCGTATGATGATGCCCTGGATGGCCTGCTGAACGACGGCCGCCATATAGGCGTGCGGCGTGAGAACCGATACATTCCTGACGCAGAACTGCCCCGCTATTATGCGGCGGCAGACGCGCTGCTTCTTCCCTATCGGTCCGGCACGCAGTCAGGCGCTCTTGCAGCCGCGGCCCACTTCGGTCTCCCGGTGGTTGTGACGCCCGTCCCGGGACTCGCCGAGCCTGTCCGCACCTTTGCCATGGGGCAGGTTGCCTCCGGGCATGATCCCGCCCAGTTCGGCGAGGCCGTGCTTGCCGCACTTCAGCCCGACCAGCTGGTCCAGGCCTCGCACGGTGCCAGAAACATGGCCCGGACCCGTTCCTGGGCAACCTTTACCCGAAACCTGCTCGCGGCCTGACATGGACTACGACCCGATCAAGGACCGGCTCATCCGCGGGTTCGAAGGCTCCACGACGGGTCACCGCGTGTTTTTCTGGATTCTCCACAGGGTCTTTCTCCGTTCCTGGTATGTGCGCCGAGCGCTGCGCCGACACCTGTCGGGCACAGACGCCCATGTGCTGGATGCCGGAACCGGGTTTGGGCAGTACACGGACTGGATGCTCCGTCGATTCGAACGGGTGCGCGTCACCTCGGTCGACATCAAGCGGGACTATCTGGACCGGCTTGGGAGCTATCTGAACCGGACGGGACTTTCCGACCGCGCGGCTGTGCGCTATGGGGACCTCGTCAAGCTCGAAGAGACCGGGCCGTATGACCTCGTGCTTTCCGTGGATGTCATGGAGCACATTGAAGAGGACGAGACCGTGTTCGCACACTTTGCCCGCGTGCTGCGTCCCGGCGGGGTGCTCATCGTCAATACCCCCTCGGATCAGGGCGGCTCCGGGGTCACGGAGGAGGGAGAGGAGTCGTTCATCGGCGAGCATGTGAGGGACGGCTACGGGGTAGCCGAGATTACAGACAAGTTGCAACGCGCCGGTTTCGACAAGGTGCACACAGAGTTCGGCTACGGATTCTGGGGCAGCCTTGCCTGGCGTCTGCTCGTCCAGGTCCCCATGCGCCTGTTGTCCACCTCCATGGTGCTGGTCGTACTCCTGCCGCTCTGGTATCTGCCGGCCTTGCCGCTGGGTCTCCTGCTCAACGCCATCGACCTGAAGGTGCAAAACAGTACCGGCACGGGGCTCACCGTCACCGCCGTGCGCGTCCAGGGCGGGAAGGTCGCTTGAAATGCGTGCGATGCGGTTTCAGCCGCAGCCGCATTTCCGTAATTTCTTCGGGCATCTCATGCAGATTTGCCCGACCGGATCGTCCCGCCCCTGGCCCCGATCCGGGTGATTCCACGTACAGTCCGGCTATCTGCAATGCCCACCAAGTACATCTTCGTCACCGGCGGCGTCACGTCGTCGCTCGGGAAAGGGATTATCTGCGCCTCTTTGGGCCGGTTGCTGGAGGCCCGCGGCCTGCGGGTCACGATCCAGAAGTTCGATCCCTACATCAACGTCGATCCGGGCACCATGAATCCCTACGAACACGGGGAGGTGTACGTGACCGATGACGGGGCAGAGACGGATCTTGATCTCGGCCACTATGAGCGGTTTCTGGGCATTCGGACCACCCAGGCCAACAACGTCACGACCGGCCGGGTGTATCTGGAGGTGATCACCAAGGAACGAGCCGGTGCCTACCTGGGCAAGACGGTTCAGGTGGTGCCCCACATCATCGACCAGATCAAGTCGTGGATGCTCAAGCTGGGCGAGACTGGCGAATACGATGTGGTCCTGACAGAGATAGGCGGCACGGTTGGCGATATCGAAGGCCAGCCGTACCTGGAGGCCATTCGCCAGCTTCGCTACGATATCGGCGCCTCCAACGCGCTCAGCATCCACCTCACGCTGGTCCCCTATTTGGAGGCGGCCGGCGAGGTCAAGACCAAGCCGACACAGCACTCGGTAAAGACGCTGCTATCCTTTGGTCTACAGCCGGACATCCTGGTCTGTCGCACGGACCGGCCGCTGGACGAGGATGTGCGTCGCAAACTGGCGCTGTTCTGCAACGTGGATCCGCGTGCGGTTGTAGCGTCGCGCGATGCCGAGTCCATCTACGAGGTCCCGCTCCTTATGCAGGAGGAGGGTCTCGACGAGATCGTGATAGACCGGCTGCGAATTGATCGGGAGCATGAGCTGCCCGAATCGGACATGGGTGAGTGGATCGACTTCCTCCGGGATCTAAAGGAGCCGTCAGGTTCTGTACGCATTGCCCTGGTCGGGAAATATGTGGCCCATCAGGATGCCTACAAGTCGATTTCCGAGAGCTTCATCCTGGCCGGGGCCGCGCATGGCATCCACGTAGACGTGCGGTACGTGCTCTCGGACGACATCACGGCCGACAACGTCTCCGAGCTGCTTGGAGATGTCTCAGGGGTGCTGGTAGCTCCGGGATTTGGCGGGCGGGGCATCGACGGCAAGTTGGAGGCGGTGCGGTATGCGCGAGAGAACGATGTCCCGTTCCTGGGAATCTGTCTCGGCATGCAATGCGCGGTCATCGAGTTCGCCCGCAACGTCTGCAAGTGGGACAACGCTCATTCGACAGAATTCGACCCGGAGACCGAGAAGCCGGTGATCGACCTCATGGAAGAGCAGAAGCGCATCGCCGACATGGGCGGTACCATGCGTCTGGGCGCATACGACTGCTACCTGCTCGAAGGGTCGCTGGCGCGCTCCATCTACGGGGTGGAAGAGGTGCAGGAGCGGCATCGTCATCGCTACGAGCTGAACAATGTGCTGCGCTACAAGCTGCTGGAGAACGGCATGAGCTTCACCGGGATCAACACCACACGTGATCTCGTGGAGATTGTGGAGTTGGCCGATCATCGCTGGTTTGTTGGAGTGCAGTTCCACCCGGAGTACCGAAGCGTGGTCGGGAGGCCGCATCCGCTCTTCTACTCCTTTGTGGAGGCGGCAATCAGTTATGCCGAAGAGCGGGACCAGATCGGCAAGCCACGCCCCCGCAAGACGGAGAAGAAGCTGCAGCTCGCGTCGGTGAAGGTCTGAGCCCCCCACCTTCCCCCACAATCTTAACAACCCGTCCGGAGACGTTCTCCGGGCGGGTTTTTTCGTTACCGGGAGCGTCGAAAGTCGTTGCCTAGAAACAACTTGAAGGACGCCTGCACTTGACATTCACACAACTTCCCGTACATTTGGGGGATGTGTGGGGCAAAGTGGGGAATTTCCCCATGGTTCAAACGACGACTCGCCAGGGAGTAACACCAGGTGATCTGACCTGAACCATGCCCGCTGCAGCTCACAGTCATGGCAACGTTCAAGGGTCAGGCGGAATTCTCGGTCGACAGCAAGGGTCGTGTAGCGATCCCTGCCAAGATGAGGAACGCCTTGAGCCCCGCCGCAAAAGGCACGTTCACCATGACCCGTGGGTTCGAAAAGTGCGTGTTTCTCTATCCCATGGACGAGTGGGAGCGCATCGAAGAGCAGATCGGCGGGCTGAACATGTACAGTCGCCAGAGTCGAGACTTCGTGCGCACCATTCTGATGTGGGCAGACGAGGTGGCACTGGACGGACAGGGACGAGTCAGCCTCACACGGCCCCTCATGGAGTTCGCCGGGATCTCGGAAAAGGTTCTGATCATCGGCGCGCTCGACCACATTGAAATCTGGGACCCGGAAACGTTTGGCACCTACATGGGCGGCCAGCAGGACGATTACGAAACGCTGGCTGAACGAGTAATGGGGCAATGACGGACCGGATTTCCTTAGCGCCATTCGTTCGGATTCCGGTGTGAACCCCTACGCATCGGGTTATCACGAACCTGTTCTTTGCAAGGCTGTCGTTAACGGACTCGTCGGGAAGACCGACGGGTACTTCGTGGACGCCACGCTCGGTGGCGGGGGCCATACGGCGGCTCTCCTCGACGCGCTGGATCCTGCAGGAACCGTAATCGGCATCGATCAAGACGACGATGCCATTGCGGCCGCCTCACACCGACTGCAGGATGCCATTGCCGAGGGACGTCTTCAGATACTCCAGGGCAATTTCGCCGACCTGGAGGACCTGCTCTCCGCCATCGGGGTGACACAAGTCGACGGCATTCTGCTCGATCTGGGGGTTTCCTCCCATCAGTTTGATGCAGGACAGAGGGGGTTCAGCCACAGGCTGGACGGGCCGCTGGACATGCGCATGAGCGCGGATATGTCCGAGTCGGCTGCGGACCTCCTGGACCGTCTAACCGAACGCGAGCTTCGCCGACTCCTCCGGGAGTTCGGGGAAGAACCCAGGGCGGGCGCCATTGCCAGAGAAGTGATCCGGTCCAGGCCGCTTACCCGCACGTTTGATTTGGTGGGGATCATCGAGCGTGTGGTGCCGCCACCGGACCGATCCAAGGCATTGGCGCGGGTGTTCCAGGCATTGCGCATCGAGGTAAATGATGAGATGCGCGTGCTGGAAAACGTGCTCGCTGCTGCTACGGCCCTCGTCCGCCCCGAGGGCAGGATAGCGGTCATTTCGTACCACTCCCTGGAGGACCGAAGGGTCAAACGGTACCTCCGTTACGGCAACCTGGAAGGCACCCCCCGCCGGGACATTATGGGCAATCTGCTGGCGCCATGGAGGCCGCTGAACAAGAGGCCCATCATTCCCGATGCCGCGGAGGTTGCGGCCAACCCGCGGTCTCGAAGCGCGCGCCTCCGCCTGGCCGAACGACTGCCACTCCCCTGACCCCAAACATGCCAGAACCGAAAACCCGCAGAAAGAGCAAGCGTCCAGTTCGCTTCGTGAAGGCAGCCCCTGCCCCTCGAAAGAGTGGCAAGCGGGCCGTCTCCCGAAAGGCGTCGGCGCGGCCGTCAGCCGTGCGACGGCGAGTGGCAAGGGCCCCGCGCAGCGAGCACGACGAGGGGTATCCCTCATGGAACGAACTTTCCGGAAGCGATACCGGGAGTGCTTCTCGCAGGGACTTCGGTGGCCTTTTCGCGACCGTCTCCACGCTCAGGCTGGCACTGATGATCATGGCGGTGTCCGCAGTGGTGACGCTTTATGTGGGGCACGTGTACGCAACGGCCGACCTCCTCGGGGAGGTCGATACGCTGCGCCGAGAAAATCTGGAGCTTCATCTCGAGCGGAACCAGGTGAAGGCAGCCTATGACCGTGCATCGAGTCCGTCACGCATCACCGCCCGGGCTCGAGCCCTGGGCCTGGTTGAAGCGGTTCCTTCCGGCTCTCCCATCCGGCTGAGGCCCTGACCCCACTGCATGCCGATCCGCGACGAGATTCTGGCGAGGATGTATGTGATGCTTACCCTGCTGGCCCTGGTGCCGGCGGCGGTTGGCTTGCAGGTGGTGCGTGTAGGCCTTGTAGACGCGGAAAACCTGAAGGAGGCCGGTGACCGGCAAACCGCGCGTGTAGATCCGATTCCGGCCATGCGTGGTGCCATTGTGGACAGGAAGGGACGCACACTTGCGGTCAACACCGCTCGATTCGACATCGCGGTTGATCCCAGCGTGCCCGGCTTCGCAGGTGCAGCGGAGACGCTCTACGCGTCCCTGGCCAACGCGACCGGGCGGCCAACGGCCTACTTCCGGCGTCGCGTACGGACATCGAGCAGCGAACGCTACGCCCTGTTGGCGCGAGGCCTCGACACCACACAGCTTGCCGATCTAGACCGGTCCGTGCCCGGGCTGATCGTGCAGGAAGGACACAGTCGCACGTACAACTACGGCCGAATCGGATCGCATGTGCTCGGACATGTTGGCGCAGCGCTGGAGGGACTGGCGGGTCTCGAGCAATTCTACGATCGCGACCTGACCGGCACGGCCGGCCGGCGCGACATGGTCGCAGACCGACTGAAGCGTCGCCGCCCGGCCGCCGACGGGGAGTTTGTCCTGCCGGATCACGGGGCAACCGTGGTGACTACCATCGATCTGGTGCTGCAGTCCATACTGGAGGAAGAGCTGGCCGCGGGTACGGCCTATGCAGGAGCCAAATGGGCCACAGCCGTCGCCATGGATCCGAAGACCGGGGCCATTTTGGCAATGGCCAATGCTCCCACCTACGACCCTCACCAGGCCGGCGCATTTGGTTTCGGGGCCCGGCGCAACCGCGCGATCGCCGACGAGGTGGAGCCCGGCTCGACGTTCAAACTGGTCACAGCCGTCAGTGCGCTCGAACAGGGCCTTGTGTCCATGTCGGATACCGTGGACACCGGCAACGGCACGGCGATCTTTCAGGGGCGTCCGGTCCGGGACACGCGCGGCTACGGACCCATTCCCTTTTCTCGGGTAATCGCGGTCTCCAGCAATATCGGGTCCGCCCGCGTTGCAGAGCGAGGCACCAAGGGCGGGTTCTACCAGACCGCCAGGGCGTTCGGGTTTGGCATGGACACCGGAATCGATCTCCCCGGCGAGGAGGACGGTCTGCTGGAGCGCATCTCTGAGTGGAAGGGCTCCACACTGCAAGCCATGAGCCGCGGCTACGGGGTTGCGGCGACACCCCTGCAGCTACTGAACGCCTACGCCGCCCTGGCCAACGGCGGCTTGCTCATGCGGCCCCACGTGGTCAAGGAGATCCGGGATGTTCGCGGGGAGACCATCTGGCGAGCCGAGCCCGACTCGATCAGGCGCGTAATGACTCAAGAAACCGCAGGCCTGCTACTGCCGGCATTTGAAGAGGTGGTCACCGACGGCACGGCCAAAAAGGCGGCCATTCCGGGTGTCCGAGTCGCGGGCAAAACAGGCACAGCGTGGAAGGTCGTGAACGGAGCCTACTCCTCGGGACACTCAAGGGCCACCTTTGTCGGGTTCTTCCCGGCAGAGGACCCGGTTGTGGCCCTGCTCGTCATGATGGACGAGCCGAGGGTGTCCACCTACGGCGGCGACGTTTCGGCTCCCGTGTTTGCGGCGGCAGGCCGCAGGTGGCTACCAACCCTCTTTGAGGATCGCCGCCCGGCAGCGCTTGCGGAAGCAGATACAGTCCGGGTGCCACAGCTGATGGGGCTGCCTCCCACAGTCGCCGAGCGTCGCATTCTCGCGGCCGGCCTGGAAACCAGCGAGTTTCCCCAGGCGGTGGCCGCGGTTTCGAAAGTCACGCCCGTGGAGGGCTCGAATGCGGCCCTGCGCGAACGCATACGCGTTTCGATGCAGGAGGCATCGGTCGACGAAACCATGCCCGATCTCACCGGATGGACGGTCCGGGATGCGGCGTTCTGGTTGCGGGAGCGAGGCGTTGATGTACGGGTAGAGGGCACTGGAGCGGTTCGGGGTCAGCTCCCGGCCGCAGGAGTCGGGCTTCCAAGCATAGCACGCCTGCGCGCCGGTGACTGAGTCGATGCCTCATATCCGGACTCTCGGTGGCCTCGTGGAACGCCTGTCGACATCGGGCCTGCTGGTTACTGCGAGACCGCAAGCCGAAGACCCGTCTGCCAGCCCGGTCGAGGGCATCACGTGCGACTCCAGGGAAGTGCGGCCCGGCTGGGTTTTCGTGGCCATTCGCGGGCACGCTACGGACGGACATGCCTTCATTCCGGACGCTCTGGAGCGCGGGGCGGTGGCCGTTGTTGTGGAGGAGCCGGTCGCCGCGGAGGTGCCGGTGTTTGAGGTCGAGAGTTCTCGAAGCGGACTGGCGCGGCTCGCAGCTGCGTTCTATGGAGACCCCTCCCTGGACCTGACTACGTGTGGTGTAACGGGCACCAATGGCAAGACCACGACGGCGTGGCTCCTCTCCCAGGCCCTGACCGCGGCCGGACACCGCTGCGGGTACATGGGTACCATCGGGTATGGGCTGCCAGGGAAGCTTGAGGAGACGGCCCACACCACCCCCGACGCCGTGCGCGTGCAGCGAGCGCTGGGACACATGAGACAGGCGGACTGCGACGGTGTCGCCATGGAGGTGTCGTCCCACGCCCTCGACCAGCGACGAGCCGAAGCGGTGGACTTCGACGCCGCGGTGTTCACCAACCTGACCCGGGACCACCTCAACTACCACGGATCGTTCGAAGCCTACTTCGACGCCAAGGCGCTGCTCTTCGAGGGCCTGCGGCCCGAAGCGCTCGCGGTCATCAATATGGATGATCCGGCCGGCACCGCGATGGCGGATCGTGCAACCGGCCGCACACTTTCGTACGGCACCACGGGTACCGAGGACGTGTCGTTCACCGTGCGCTCGGATCTGGGACATGGAATCCGCATGCGACTCGACGGACACGATGCGACGTTCCGTCTTTCGGGGTCATTCAACGCCTACAACCTGGCAGCGGCCTATGCGGCCATGGAGGCATACGGCGTAGCAGCGCGGGAACGGCTGGATGCCCTGGCCGAAGCCCGGCCGGCTCCGGGCCGCTTCGAGATCATCGACATAGGCCGCGAACGGTCCGTGGTGATAGACTTCGCCCACACGCCGGACGCGCTCAGAAACGTACTCAGCGCCGCCCGCGGGATCGTGCCCGCGGGTGCCAACCTTTGGTGCGTCTTCGGTTGCGGAGGTGACCGGGACACGGGCAAGCGGCCGCTCATGGGCGGCATTGCGGAAGAGCTCGCAGATCGGGTCATCGTCACCAGCGACAACCCTCGCACGGAAGATCCGGAGGCCATCCAGGCCGACATCAGAAGCGGAGTGAGTCACCCCGAGCGCATGCACTGGATCGTCGACCGGAGGCAGGCCGTACATCGCGCCGTCGAGACGGCCGGTCTGGGTGACGTAATTGTGCTCGCGGGCAAGGGCCCTGAGCCCTACCAGATCATCGGAACCGAGAAACGCCCCTACCTGGACGAGGCGGTAGTGCGGGAGGCAGCTGGAGTCTGATGCTTTACTGGCTGTTCCAATACCTCGAAGACCTGTTTGCGCCGCCCGGATTCCAGGTGTTCCAGTTCATTACGGTACGCGCCTCCCTGGCCGCGATAACCGCACTGGTCATCTCGACCATCATCGGCCGACGCATCATCCGCTGGCTCGCGGCCCAGCAGATCGGTGAAGAGGTGCGTCAGGATGTCGATGCCGGGGCGGTCGATCATAGCCACAAGCGGGGAACGCCGACGATGGGGGGTGTGATCATCCTGTTCGGTGTGCTGGGATCCACTCTGCTCTGGGGTGCAATCTGGGAGCCCTGGGTCTGGTTGGCCATGCTTGCAACCGCCTGGATGGGTGCCTTCGGCTTTGCGGACGACTACATAAAAGTCGTCAAGAGAGACAAGTCGGGACTCCCGGCGCGCATCAAGCTCATCGGCCAGATATCGCTGGGACTGCTGGTAGGTACCGTCATCTACGTGCAGCCCGCGTTCGAGGAATTCAACACGCTCACCTACCTGCCCTTCGTCGCAGAGGAGTCGTTGGACTACAACTTCCTGGCCGGCTGGATTCCGGGCGTCGATTTGGGCTGGCTCATCTACATCCCGGTCACGGTGTTCATCGTGACGGCACTCTCCAATGCCGTCAACCTTACCGACGGCCTGGACGGGTTGGCTGCGGGCGTCACAGGCATTGTGGCGCTTGGTCTGACCGCGCTTTGCTACGTCGCTGGCAACGTGAATATCGCCGAATTCCTCTCCGAGATGTACCTGGTCGGCGCAGGTGAACTGACGGTGTTCACACTTGCGCTCGCCGCGGCATGCTTCGGCTTTCTCTGGTACAACGGATATCCCGCCCAGGTCTTCATGGGTGATACCGGGGCGCTGGCACTGGGTGCAGCGGTAGGCACGGTGACCCTGCTGATTCGCAAAGAGCTCTTGCTGCCGCTCCTTTGTGCCGTGTTCCTCGCAGAATCGCTCTCGGTGATCATCCAGACTACCTGGTTCAAGTACACGCGCAGGAAGTACGGCGAGGGAAGACGCGTCTTCCTGATGGCGCCCTTTCATCACCATTGGGAAGCGAAGGGACTGCACGAAGCCAAGATTGTCGTGCGATTCTGGATAGTCACGGCAGTGACTGTCGTGGCGGCCCTGCTCATCCTCCGCATTCGATGAGGGCAGCACTGAGATACAAGACCCGCGGCGCCCGGACCACGGTGGTTGGTGCAGCCCGAAGCGGCGTTGCTGCCGCGCGGCTGCTCAAACGCCGCGGAGCACGGGTATTCGTCACGGACCACGGACGCATTCCGGCCGAAACCGAGCACGAGCTGCGGGAAATGGGCATCGGGTACGAATTCGGCGGACACACCTCCACCGCGCTGGAGGCAGATTTTGTGGTCACCAGCCCCGGAGTTCCTCCCGAATCCTACGTCTTGTCGGAGGCGCGCCGCACGTCGATTCCTGTCTATTCGGAGATCGAAGTCGCGTCGTGGTTCTGCACGGCTCATGTGGTCGGCATAACCGGATCCAACGGAAAGACCACGACGACCTCGCTAACAGGCCATGTGTTTTCACGCTCCGGGCGACGGACCTGGGTCGCGGGCAACATCGGCCTGCCCTTCGCGGACATCGTGAGTCGGGTCGAAGACGAGGACATCGTGGTCCTGGAAGTGTCCTCGTTCCAACTGGAACAGACCGCCACCTTCCGTCCGGACATCGCCATCCTTCTCAACATCACCCCGGACCATCTGAACCGCTACGGCGGAAGCATGAAGCGGTACATCGAGACGAAGTACCGCCTCTGCGCCCATCAGCGTACCGGAGACACCCTCATCTACAACCTGGACGACCCGAACCTCGCAGATCTGGCCTATCGCACCCCTCAGGTGCGCCGCCTGGGCTTTTCACTGGAGCACGAGGATGCGGCCGCTTTTGTCCGGGACAACACCATTCATCTGCGCTTGAACGGCAACGAAGAACCTCTCATGCAGACCGAACAACTGGCGCTTCGAGGCAAGCACAATCTGTACAACTCGCTGGCGGCCGCCGTGGCGGCACGGGTGATGGAGGTACGGAGCGATGTGGTCCGGGAAAGCCTGGCCACGTTCGAGGGCGTGCCGCACCGGCTCGAGACCGTACGCGAAGTAGACGGAGTGCGCTATATCAACGACTCCAAAGCGACGAACGTCAATGCGGTCTGGTATGCGCTGGAGAGCATGCGGGAGTCCGTGGTGCTGCTGGCCGGCGGCCGGGACAAAGGGAACGACTACACCCCACTGAAGCCTCTGATCAGTGCGAAAGTCCGCACGCTGATCACGTTTGGCGAAGCATCCGGATTGATTTCCGATGCGCTCGGCACCTCGGCAGAGCGCGCCTTGCGCGCGCGAGACCTCGAAGAAGCCGTCCAGCTGGCCCATGAAGAGGCCCGCACGGGCGATGTGGTCCTGCTGAGCCCTGCCTGCGCCAGCTTCGACCAATTCGACAACTACGAACAGCGAGGCAACGCCTTCAAACGACTGGTGAGCAACCTCTAGATGGCCGTCTTGAGCCGCATACTGGTTCGGGAGCCGCTGGACAAATACGTGGTCTGGCTGGTGCTCGCGCTCTCCGCTGTGGGCGTGGTGACGGTCTACAGTGCCATTGCGTACCTGGCAGACACGAAGGCCGGCGGAGACACCTCCGGCCTGCTGTTGGGTCACGTGATGAAGCTTGGGCTGGCCCTGACCGTGATGTTGGCTGTCAGCTACATCGACTACCGGCTGATTGCCCAGTTCGCCAAAGCGTTCCTCATAGGCAGCCTGGTGCTACTGGTCGTCGTCAAGCTGGCCGGCGTCGCAAGTGGCGGCGCCACTCGATGGTTACGCATCGGCGCATTCGGGTTCCAGCCGTCGGACCTGGCGAGGTTCTCGCTGATTCTCTACGCGGCGTCCCTGCTGGCACGCAAGCAGACGTACATGGAGAGCTTCAGTCGCGCTTTTGCGCCACTGTTGTTCTGGATGCTGGTCACGGGAATCCTGATCGGCATGGAGGACCTGTCCACGGCGCTGGTCGCGCTGGCCGTGGTGGGACTGATGGGCTTCGTGGCCCGCGTGCGGATCTGGCAATTGGCGGCGGTGGCCGGCATCGTACTGACGCTTGGGTACGCGCTTCTGCTTACGTCACCCCACCGGGCCGCGCGTGTGGAGTCCTTCGTCGGCGTCAAGATCTTTCCGCACACTTCCGCAGAAGAGGTGTTTTCGGAACGTGACGAAGGCTACCAGTCCCGACAGGCTCGCATCGCGATGGCCATGGGAGGCCTGACCGGCAAGGGACCCGGCAAGAGCACGCAACGCAACTTCCTCCCGGAGGCCTATAACGACTTCATCTTTGCCATCATTGCCGAGGAATATGGCGCGCTCGGGGCGCTGGCCATCCTGGCCATGCTGATGGCATTTCTCTTCCGGGGTTTCCTGCGTATCGCGAGATACGCCCCCGACCCACTGGGGCTCTTCCTGGCGGTGGGACTCACCGCGGCGATTGCCATCTACGGTTTCGCGCACGCGGGCGTGGTTTCGGGAGTGCTTCCGGTAACCGGACTCCCCCTACCGTTCGTGTCCTACGGCGGTACATCCATGCTCATTTCGGGTGTGATGGTGGGCATGCTTCTGAATATCTCCCGCCAGCTCCGATGAGTAGACCCGCCCGCATACTGATCGCAGCCGGAGGCACCGGTGGACACGTGTACCCGGCCATTGCCGTGGCGGACGCGGTCAAACGAAAGGAGCCGGCCTCTGCACTGGCATTCGCCGGCACGACGGACCGGATCGAGTGGGAGGCCGTGCCGCGGGCAGGCTATCCCATCTATCCCATCACAGCCGCGGCGCTGAACCGAGCCGACAAATTGGCCAACCTCCGCGTACCCGGTCGGCTTGCCAAGGGCCTTTACCAGAGCTACCGGCTTGTGCACGAATTCGATGCGGACCTGGTATTTGGAGCCGGCGGCTTTGTGGCCGGTCCCGTCGGTGTCGCGGCGTGGATGGGAAAACGGCCCCTGGTGCTGCAGGAGCAGAACGCCTACGCGGGCGTCACCAACAGACTGCTCGGGCGGCTCGCAGAACAAGTGCACATCGCGTTCCCGGAAGCAACTGAAGCGTTTCCGGAAGGTCGTGTGCTCCTGTCAGGCAATCCCACCCGTTCAGCCCTGAAAGGGGTGCAGCAATCGCCGGCTCGGCGCCGGATGGGGATCCCGGAGGATGCACGCGTGCTGCTGGTGTTCGGAGGCTCTCTGGGCAGCCAGGCCCTGAATGAGGCGCTCATGGAGACCGTTCATCTCTTCCTCGAGGGAACCGATGCCCATCTGATCTGGCAGACTGGACGCCGATACCATGAGCGCGTGCGTGCGGCGATAGCGCCCACTGATCGGCTGCACATCCTGGAATATCTGCACGATATGCCGGCCGCGTATGCCTGTGCCGACCTGGCCATGTGCAGGGCCGGCGCCAGTACCTGCGCAGAGCTCTTGGTCACCGGTACGCCGGCCATTCTGGTTCCGAGTCCGAACGTTGCCGAGGATCACCAGACGCACAACGCGCGCTCGGTGGTCGCTGCAGGAGCAGCGCGAATTCTGCCGGAGCCTCAGCTGGTTTCGGAATGGGTAGCAATGGCTTCTTCCCTGCTGGATGATCGGGATGCGCGTGAAGCCATGAGGAGCGCGGCCCGCCGACATGCGGTGGAAGATGCCGCAGAGCGCATCGCCACGTCCCTGCTGGACCTTGCAGGACGGAGGGCAGCAGCATGAGCACACGACGCCTCGAAATACTTGGTCGCTTCCAGCGCATCCACATGGTCGGCATCGGCGGGATCGGGATGAGCTCGATCGCCGAAGTCCTGCTCACACGGGGTTTCCAGGTATCCGGGTCCGACCTGGCGACCTCAGACGTCACCGAACGATTGGAGAGTCTGGGGGCGAAGGTCTATAAGGGCCACGACGCCGCACAGGTCGGCGATGCGCAGCTGGTCGTCTACTCGTCTGCGGTGAAGCCGGACAGAAATCCCGAAACCAAGGAAGCGACCCGGCTGCGCATTCCGCTGATTCCGCGATCCGTGATGCTCGGCGAGCTCATGCGCATGAAGTTCGGAATCGGGATCGCCGGCACCCACGGAAAGACCACCACAACCTCCATGGCCGGCCTGGTCGTGGAATCAGGCGGTTTCGATCCGACGATCATCGTCGGGGGCAAAGTGTCCGTCTTCGGCTCAAATGCCGTGACCGGTGAGGGCGACGTCATTCTGGTCGAAGCCGACGAATACGACCGCACCTTCCTTCGCCTGACCCCCTCTCTGGCGGTGATCACGAACATCGAGGAGGAGCATCTGGACATCTACAGGGATCTTGACGATCTCCTGGAGGCGTTCGTTCAGTTCGCCAACTCGGTGCCGTTCTTCGGCGCGGCGATACTCTGCCTGGATGACGCCAATGTGCAACGCATCGTGGGACGCATCGACCGCCGGGTGGTGACCTACGGAACCAGCCGGCAGGCGGACGTGCGGGCTGACCGCGTGCGGCAGGATGGGCTGTCCATGGTGTTTGACGTGGTGCACCGGGGCAAACGCCTGGGTGAGGCGCGCGTCAACCAGCCCGGTATGCACAATGTGCAGAACGCGCTGGCCGCCATCACGGTGGGGCTTGAGCTCGAAATCGATTTTGAAGGCATCGTACGAGGGCTCGACCGCTTCTCCGGAGTGCAGCGGCGGCTGCATGTGCTGGGCGAGGCCCGCGGTGTGCTGGTCGTCGACGACTACGCGCATCATCCGACGGAGGTGGTCGCCACGCTGGACGCCGCCGTCAACTCCTGGCCGGACCGGCGCATCGTGGCCGCCTTCCAGCCGCACCTGTATTCGCGCACGGCGGACTTCAAGGAGGGCTTTGCCCGCGCGTTCTTCAACGCGGACGTGTTGGTTCTGACAGAGATCTACGGGGCCAGGGAGTCCGAGGAGCAGGAGATCTCCGGTCAGACCGTCGCGGACCTGGCCGAGCAGTTTGGTCACCGGTCGGTCCACTACATCGAGGACAAGAAGGCCCTGGCCACCGGCATCAACGAGTTGGTTCGCGAGGGCGATGTCGTCATCACGATGGGTGCGGGAGACATCTGGCGCAGTTCGCGCGAACTCCTCGCCATGCTGGAGGAGGGCGCATGAGACGAGGAGTGATACTGTGCGTGCTCCTCGTCGGAGCTGGAGTGGCTGGATATATGGGATGGCGCTGGCTGGACCGGGCGCAGGTCGAGCGTGTCCTTGTTCGTGGCGCCGTGTACGCTGACACGAGTGCGGTCACGACGTTGGCAGGTGTTGTCGTGGGAGATCCGCTTGCGCGGGTCTCCACGGAGGTCGCCGCGGACCGGGTCCGTCGACATCCATGGATAGAACGCGCCTCCGTTTCGGCCCAACCCACGGGCTCGGTGATCATCTCGGTCAGGGAGAGAGAACCCGTAGCCCTGGTGATGGACGGAGACGGCCGGCCGGCCTACTACCTGGACCGGTTTGGCTTTCGCATGCCTGCGGTGGCTACGGCCGTCTACGACGTGCCAGTCGTGCGCGGGCTCATCGACGCCTATCACCCCGTCACTCCCGTCGAGAGCCGGCCCGTGCTGGAGCTGATGGCCCTGCTCCCCGATCTGGAAGCGCGAAAGGATGCGCTGTTGTCCGAGATCCACCAGACCCGATCGGGAGACATAGAACTACGCACGGCGGTCTCGCCGGCCGGCCAGTCCATTCGAGTTCGGCTTGGCCAGGACCGGTTCGAGGAGAAACTGGATTTGCTGCAGGCCTACTGGATGCAGGCCGTGCTTGCCCACCCCGAAAAACGCTACGAGTGGCTGGACCTGCGATTCCGCAATCAGGTCGTGGCTCACGAACGCTCAAACACATGAGGAACCCGATGGAGGAGATCAACGATCGCATAGTAGTCGGCCTGGACATAGGCACCACGAAAGTGTGTGCGGTCGTGGCGACCACGGACGAGCTGGACCGCATCAACGTGCTTGGCGTCGGAATGGCCGAGTCCGACGGTCTGAACCGTGGGGTGGTCGTCAACATCGACAAGACAGTGGCGGCCGTTCGGGTCGCCGTCGGCGAAGCCGAGCGCATGGCCGGAGTCACGGTCAACAGCGTGATTGCGGGGATCGCCGGAGACCACGTGCAGAGCTTTCAGAGTCGCGGCGTGGTTACGATTTCCAACCGCGACGGCGAGATTACCGAGGGCGACGTGCAGCGTTTGCTGGAGGACACCACCCACGTGGCCATGCCCGCGGATCGGGAAATCCTCCATGTCATCCCACAGGAGTTTATTGTCGATGGGCAGGATGGCGTGGCCGACCCCGTAGGCATGTCGGGGGTGCGGCTCGAAGCCAACGTGCACATCATCACGGGCCTGGTCTCGGCGGCGAAGAACATCTACCGCTGCATCGAGAAGGCCGGCTACGAAGTCGCGGACATCGTACTCGAGCCCCTGGGCTCGTCATTCTCCGTGCTGCACCCGGATGAGAAGGAAGTCGGCGTAGCTCTTATCGACATCGGCGGAGGCACGACGGACATCGCCGTGTTCGAGGACAATACAATCCGTCACACCGCCGTCATCGCCGTGGCCGGCAACAAGGTCACTGATGACGTGCGCAAGGGCCTCGGTTTGATGCGCGACCAGGCGGAGCGTCTGAAGTGCGCCTACGGATCCGCCCTTGTGGATCTGGTGGATCACGATGAGCAGATCGCCATTACCGGCATCGGTGGTCGCGGCGAGAAACTCGTCGGCAGATCGACGCTGGCGCAGATCATCCAGCCGCGCATGGAGGAAATCCTCGAAATCGCCGCCATCGAGATCAAGCGCAGTGGCTACGGCCGACACCTGTCGGCAGGCGTTGTGCTTACGGGCGGCGGATCCCTGGTAGCAGGTGCCGACGCGCTCGCTTCGGAGATCCTGGGGCTCGAAGCCCGGATCGGCAAACCCATGGGCCTCGCGGGAGGCATGGTACGCGAGGTTTCCGACCCCAAATTCGCGACGGCCGTGGGCCTCGTGCTCTACGGCCTTCGCCCCGAGATGATTGGCGGCACCCCCTTCCGGTCCGACATGGTCTCCAGGGAACAGGAGGAACCCTCTGTGGCAGGCGAAAGGCTTGTCGCCAAGATCGCCGGCCGCATGAAGACCTGGTTCGACGAACTCTGATTTAACCCCTATCCAATCACCCCCGGGTCCGGTCGCTCGCCGGACCTTCAGCCGGCGTCCGTTCCGGTGACGCCACCTACAGCCCAAGTACAGGAGGTTATCCGATGACCAATTTCAGCTCACATTTCGCGTTCGACGACGCGCTCAACGACGAGGCCAAGATCGCAGTGGTCGGCGTCGGAGGTGGCGGAGGCAACGCCGTCAACAGCATGATTGAGAAGGGTATCCACGGTGTGGAGTTCTTCGCAATCAACACCGACTCGCAGGCGCTGTCCATGAATCTGGCACCCACCAAGATTCAGGCGGGTCGGGATCTGACCAAGGGCCTTGGCGCGGGTGCCCGTCCCGCAGTGGGAGCCCAGGCGGTTCAGGAGACGAGGGAGGATCTCACGGAGAAGCTGCGCGGCTTCGACATGGTCTTTATCACAGCAGGCATGGGCGGAGGTACCGGCACGGGCGGAGCACCGATTGTGGCCGCCATCGCCAAGGAACTCGGCATCCTGTCTGTGGCAATTGTCACGAAGCCCTTCGACTGCGAAGGGCGGCGACGTCACCAGGCCGCGGATACCGGCATCCAGTTGCTAAAGGAGAATGTGGATACGCTCATCATCATTCCCAATGAGCGACTTCTGGATATCGCGGACGTAAACACCACGCTCATGGACGCCTTTGGAAAGGCAGACGAGGTGCTGTACAACGCAACACGCGGGATCAGTGACCTGATCACCGTGCATGGTCTGATAAACCTCGACTTCGCCGATGTGCGCACCACCATGAAGGAAGGTGGCACCGCTCTTATGGGCGCCGCTATGGCCTCCGGGGAGGGCCGAGCGGACAAGGCGGCCACCGAAGCGCTTGCGAGTCCGCTGCTGGACGGCCTGTCCATCCACGGAGCCCGCAACGTGCTGGTGAACATCACCGCCGGCAAGTCCCTTGGAATTCGTGAGGCGACAGCAGCAACCAGTATCATCCAGCGCGAGGCCGGGGATGATGTCGAGGTAATCTTCGGAACGGTCATCGACGAGGAGATGGGCGATGAGCTCCGTATCACGGTAATCGCAACCGGCTTCGATTCGGCGGTCCGTCCGGAGCAGCAAGCCCAGAGTCGGCGTCGCACGCTTCCACTGGACGAAACGGGCCCGGTGATCCAGTACAAGGGCGAAGAAGCTCTCCAGAAGCTGGACATGCCCGCCTACCAGCGGCGCACCGCTTCGCTATCGGTTGAGCCGCCCGCTCCCAATCCGACCGGCGATGGAGCGCCTTACCGGGTCCGCAGGCTTCAGGTCGAGGACATTGAAAAACGGGCCGAGCCTGTGAACACGGAGAAGGAGGAAATGCCGGCGTTCCTGCGCAAAATGTTGGACTGATACCAGCACCCGCGCTCTCTGGAGCGCGCTACCTGCCTGTCTTTCCATCCGGGTCCTGAGCAAACCCGGTCATCGCCGCGGGCTGTCGGCGTGGAAAGTTTCCGGGTTCGGTCGGAGTGAGCCGCGTCCTGAGGGGCGCGGCTCGCTCTGTTCTTCTAGTTTTCCCCGGTGAGAAGCCTGTTCCTCATACTAGTCCTCGGGCTGGCCATGCCCGCCCGATCCCAGCCTGTCGGAGTGGTGTGGGATACACCTTCCGATGGGATCAGGGCATCGGCAGACTTGCTGTCCATCGCAGATCTGGGTCTGAGCGCTGTACGAGCGCCGTTCAACGTTTCTGCCGATGTGCGCCGCCAGGCCGACACACTCGGGATCAGCCTGTTTCTGGAAACAAACGTGCTGTTTCCGGTCGCTTCGACCCTGGCCGACACGGCGGGCTGGATTCGCGCACAGGGTTCCCGCCTCAGCACCGAAGGCGGGGCGGCTTCCTTTGGTCTGGCCTACGCGCCGGACACAAGGAAAGCGGAGGTCTGCGCACTCCTTGCCGAGATCGCGGCGGCAGTCGCCCCCATTAAGACGCACTTCGTGTCGGCCTACCCGCACCCCGATCCCTGCGAGGATGCCGTTGATGTGGTGCTCTACCGGGGCGGTACAGTTGCCGGAACTGCCCTGGCCGGGGTCGGTCATCCGGCCGGCTTCGGCTTGGGGTTGCAGGAACAGGCCTATGCCCGATTCATGCCCGACCTGCTGGGGCGCGAGGCCGTGGTCTTTCTATACCGCTGGCGGGACGGCACGCCCTCATCGTTTGCACCAAGACCGCTGCGTGAGCACTGGGGACTGCATGCTGCAGACGGCAGTGCCCGTCCGGCGGTGGCAGTGGTGGGCGGCGCGCTGCGTGAAGGGCGCACGGTCTTTGACAGGCCTGCAGCAGAGCGTGCCAGTCGCCCCGCGAGCCGGTACGTGCTCATCGGCTGGATACTCATCATCCTGCTCCTGTTGGCCGATTTGCGCTCGCTCCGGTTTCGGGCCATGGTCGCCCGCTATTTCACCGCGCACGGCATCTACAGGCAGTCGGTCGCAGACGGTCGAGACAGCCTGGCCCTCGCGAATCTGGTGCTGTTGGTCTCCATTGCGGTTCTGATCGGGCTACTGGCGCACCTCACGAACTCCCTGGTCCGCTCCGGTCCGGTTGTCGCTGCCCTCTGGAGTTGGGCCGGACCCGGCCAGCGCGCCGTATTGGACGTGCTGCTGACCCGTCCCGTTCTGTTGAGCGCCGCGGTGGCAAGCCTGGTCGCGATATCCCTGGTAGCCTGGGCAGGTTTGCTCTATCTGACCGCCGTGCGCCCGTCACGGGGCCGGTTCGGTCAGGCGCTCACCCTGGCACTGTGGCCGAGATGGCCGGTTCTCCTGACGCTGCCCTGCGTCATGTTGGTGGGCTCCGGCCCATGGTCGGAAGTCGCCATCTTAGCCGCGTGCGGATTCGTCGCAGCTACGGGAATATGGAGCTACGTGAGGACCAGCATCGACACCGTCTCCTGCATGCGACCGGGTCCGGTCCGGGCCGTGCTGGTCTGGCTACTGGCCCCCGAGGTGGTTGCAGGGGTCGCCGCATTGGTTGCTTTGTGGAGCTTCGGCGAGGAGTTCAGCTTTCTGCGCAGTCTCGCTGGCTCCTGAGGAATCGGGTGCTCAGGCCAGAGCACTGGAGGCAATGTGCTCGCGCTGTGTCAGCCGCTTCCATGTCCGGTTGGCGAATTCCATGTAGGGCTGCTTGTGCCGAAGCCAACCAAAATGCAGTGCGTAGGGCGTCACATCGAGATGATCACCGCGTCCGGGCAGTCGGCTCACAAGGCCCGTCAGAAATCGGCGTAAGCCGGCTGAAGGAATCCCGCGGAGTGATTGCACCGTGTGGTCGGTGTAGTAGCGGCAGCGCACGGTCCGGAATTCGAGATCGTACTCCACAAGGCCCTCAACAAAATCGAGTTGCGGACTCTCCTGGGCCTGAAACCAGGGAAAGACGGGCATCTCGTAGTAGGCCATCGCTGCAGCCAGACTCCACTCGCACGACTCCTCGGATCGCCCTTCGGCGAGCCGCGATCTGAAATGCGTCTCGTCCCGACGTGCGAGAAACTCGCGGGCCTTGCTGCAGACGCGCTCTGCCGCCGCGCTTGTGGAGGCGTAGATCATACCGGCCTGCACGCGAGGCAGATACCGGATTCCCAGGTTGGCCATTGTGCGCCGCCTGCGGTCAAGCACATAGTCACCGACGATGCCGAGGCCCTTTGGACCCCCAAACCAGAAATCCGCCCGCTCCAGTCCGGTGGCAGTGAAGTCGAACGAACTCAGCTTCAGCCAGAGGGGGTCCGGATCCCGGCACCAAACCATGTCCGCATCCACGAACAGGTTTGCATCGAACGGCATGAACCGCTCCAGGTGATGTTTGAACCCGACAATCGAACGATGTGCCTCCGGGAGCACGGAGCGAACGGCGAACAGGTCCGTCAGTCCCTCACGCTCGAGGGCTGCCAGCTGATTCTCCGAAGCGTAGAGCGCCAGGGGACGCGTGCGATCGTGGCGTCGGATGGAAACCGCACTGGCGACTGCCTGCCGGAGATACTTCTCCGGGCCATAGGTATGGAAGACATAGCCCTCGGTCATCAGGACGCGCGGATTGGACATCGCCAGAATCCGCTGCAACGCCCTGTGGCTCAGACGGGTTCGATGAACTTCACGTCAGCGCCTCGCAGGCGCTCAAGGACCCGAGTGCCAGGCCGCCCCTAGCTGGCTGACCCGCGCAGGTGGCCCGAGTGCCAGGCCGCCCCGGTCAGGTGGTCAGTTCGTCCCGGCGCGCCCGCAACCGCTCCATGAGCGTCTCGAAACCGCGCTTCCTGATCATGGTGCGGAATGAGCGCGAGTAGCCTTCTACCGTGCTGACCTCATCCACGATGATGTCGGTAGCCTGCCAGGTGCCTCCCGCCCGACGCAGTTGGTATTCGATAACCATGGGCACATCGTCAACCACGGTGCTGGTAACCACGCGGGCATCGTTGCCGGTAACGGTGATCTGGTCATAGTTCACCCGCGCCCGAAACGGATCGAGATTGGTCAGTGACTGCGACCGGATGATGTCGGCAAACACCGTGACGAACTCACCCTGCTGCTCGGCCGACAAATCGCTCCAATGCGGTCCGAGTGCCGCTTCGCCCATCGCCCGGAAATTCAGGAAGCCGTTGATCTCATCACGAAGAATGGCCTTTCGGGACTCGGGCACATCGGAGCCTTCAGGACCGAGCAATTCCTTGATGCCGGCATCGCGCTCCACAAGAAGCGCACGCACCTCGGCGTCGGCCTGGGCCAGGACCATAGCCGGCGCTGCCAGAAGTAGCGCCAGGACGGCAGCAGTGTTCAGAAAACGGGACAGTAACATGATCAGAAAGGCGGTGGGTGGGTCTTGTTCAATCACCCGACACCCATTCAACTAGTATGCCAGTAGCGGTTCCAGGAGCCCGGAGCTGGTGTGAAGCCGCAGAATCGCCATGTTCAGGTCAAAAACAGCCTGGTGGCGGCCGGCCTCCAGTTCGAGCTTGGCCTGTACAGCCTTGATGAGGTCATCCGTGTCGCCCAACTCCAGTTCGAAATTGTTGTACTCGGTCAGCAGCCATTCCCTGCTCAATCGGAACGCCTCTTCGGCCGCGGCCAACTCCTCCTGACGGATCCGCACGGCGCGCCAGGCCTGCTCCACCTCAAAGAGGACCAGCTCCCGCGCGCCCGTCTCCAGATGCTGCACTTCGGCGAGATTGGCGCGGGCCTGCTCTACCCGGGCCCGGGTCTGGCGAAAGTTCAGCTGCAGGCGCATGCCGAGCCCGGCTTCCAGTGAACGGGACAGAAACGAGTCCCCCACGTAGGGATTGCGTTGCCGGAACCGGTCTGCCGTCGTTCCTGAGTAGTGCATGTGCGCACCAAGGAACAGCTTGGGGAAGTAGTCGGAGCGGGCGACGTCCACCAACGCTTCGCGGGCCTCGACACCCGCCTGCGCCTGCGCAACCTCAGGCCGGTGCCGGAGTGCCAACTGCTCGTACACCTCGAGCGCGTCCAGCTGGAAGCCAAGCGGCTCCAGGTATCTGTCTTCGGTCTCGAGCGCGATTCCAGGCGGGAGCATCAACTGGCGTGTAAGCCCGGATCGCGCCGTGGCCATCTCTTCGCGCACTCTGGCCACCCGCTTCCGCACCTCCTGCTCCGTGATGAGCACCTGGAACAGGTCGGCATCACCCACATCCGCAGATCCTGCCTCCAGCTGTTTTTCGACCTCTTCCTTTGCCCGGGAAACAGCATCCCCGGCCTCTGATGCCAGGCGATCGAGTACGTTCAGAAGGAGCATGCTGAAGTACAGCTCCCCGGTTCGCTCTACCACGACATACTGTGATTCCTGCACGGCGGCCTGCTCCAGTTCGACACCGGCCCTCGCCGCGTCGATACTGCGGCCGATCTGCCCCCAGGTCCATAATGGCTGGATCACGTCGACATCCAACCGACTGAAGGGGTGAAGGCGCTCCCAATCGTTGCGAACGTCGGGGTCCAGGTACAGACGATCCGTCGCCGTGCTGTTGGGGTTGTCCAGGGCGGGGGCGAAGGCGTGTGCCGTTGTGGCCCCGGCATCGGTCAGGAGGCGGCTCGCCCGTGCATGACCTAGCCGACCTTCTGCGAACTGAAGACCGGCCTGCTCGGCCAGGATGTCGGGGCTGACCTCAAGGGCCCTGGAGAGCGCCTCGCCAAGTCCGACGGTTAGCGTGTCCTGCGCGCCGGCCGGCCGCCAGGCCAGGGCCGACACGGCGAGGAGAAGCAATAGGCGATTCATGACGCGAAGGACGATGCGCGCGCAGGGACGTTCCCGGCGACGAGGGCAGGACGCCGGCCCCTGTGTCGCACGGCGAAGATTCTGCCATTGTGCGACCAACGGCGGCCGTGTACCTTCGCCGTGTTCTTTTCAATCACGCGCTCGGTCCACACACGTGGCGAAGAGGGAATCCGGTGCCCGCCCAGGCGGAACTCCGGAACTGTACCCGCAACTGTAGCCGATCCGCCCGACCAAGGACGTCTGCCCCACTGCTCGCGTGGGAAGGTGGCAGACTGAGGTCGGGATGCACGGGTCGGAAGTCAGGAGACCTGCCGACTGCGAAGCCAATGCGACCTCCGGGAAGAGGGGTGTGCGGCCATGTCGACCGTCGATCTGGGCCCGCATCTCCATGAGGTGGGCCCATGTTTATATCTCCCAGATTCTTGGGGGCCGCCCTCCTGATGGCGGCGTCCACCAGCGCTGACCCGGTCCTCGGCCAGAATGCCGAGGACTCCGTGCGGGTGATTCTGGACGAGATTCAGGTGAGCGCAATCGCGTCGGGGCCGGTACGCTATGTCGAGCTGCGCTCCCCGCAGCACGTTGGCGGGGGCGATTTGGCGGCCGCCCTCTCGGGCGAGTTGGGACTATTCGTTTACCGCCGCAATCCGGGAGGGCCGGCAACGCCCCGGATTCGGGGCTGGGACGGCTCTCAGGTGGCAGTGGTGCTCGAGGGCGTTCGACTGATCGAGCCCCAGAGCGGGCAGGTGGATCTGTCCATGATCCCGGCGGCATTTCTCGAACGCGCGCGTCTTGTCCGCAGTACGGCCACCGATCAGGGCGCGATGGGTGGACAGGTCGACATGACGCTGCTTCAGGCCAGTGACGGGCTGATGGTGCGTCTCGCGGGCGGAGGCGGAGCGTTCGGGGCACGACACGGCGCCGTGGTGCTGGGCGGCGACAGGCGCCGGGCCGGCGTGACGCTGGGATTGCACGCGTCCCGGGCCCCAGAGTCATGGCCCCTCGCCGAGAATCGCCGTCGCATCGGTGCCGGTCGGGAGCGACAGAGTGCGGTGGCGACCCTCAACTGGCGCACCGGCACGGCCCGGTGGACGATCAGTCATCTTTCGTCGCACGCGGACACGGCGCTTCCGGGTCCCGCGAACGGAAGGCCACTGCGTGCCAGCCAGGAGGACCGACTCGGTGTGACTGCTCTTGGGGCCTCCGGTGTGCGGGAGCGCACCCTGTGGCGTGCCCAGGCCGTCTGGCAGACTTCGGGAGCAACCTTCAGAGACGCCGACGCAAATCTCGATCGGAGCAGCCAAACCTCCAGAGCCTCGCTCACCGCAACCTTCGGGCGTGAACGATGGGACCTGCAGGGCGGAGTCGACACGCAGTACCTGAAGGGCGGTCCTGAAACCGAAACCGGCGGGTTCGTGGATATCTCGACACGGCAGCCCACCAGCCGTCTCGTGATATTCGCGGGCCTGCGACAGGAAGTGCGCACGGCCCGGTACCGGGCCGTGCCCCGCGTTTCGGTGTCCACGAGAGGGTCCGGATTGCTGGTTTCGGTCAGTGCGGGCCGAAGCGTGCGACATCCCACTTTTGTGGAGCGCTATTGGCAGCCCGGAGGCAATCCGGACCTGCGTCCGGAAGTCGGCTACACGGTGGACGCGGGGCTGGAATCCCGCCTCGGAGCGCTGGTGCTGAAAACGACGGCTTTCGCCGCGTGGCTCGACAACCGCATCGTCTGGCAGCCCTCCCTCGTCATGTCCGGCCTCCAGGTATGGACGCCGACCAATGTTGGTCGCGCGCGATCGACGGGTCTCGAATGGCGTGCCCTCTGGGCCGGGAACCGTGTGGCCGTCGGAATCGACGGCAGCTACACCCGCGCCACGGACCGCAGCGATTCCCGATCTGCATCCTTCGGGCACCAGCTCAGATACGTGCCCCGCACGGTCATCGCGGTCCCGGTGCGATGGGCCGTGGGGGCCGTGGAGCTGTCCGCCTCGGCACGCTACACCGGCCATCGCCCGATTGCGTCCGATGGTTCATTCGAGGAGCCCCCGTACACCGAGCTCGACCTGGCACTGCGCACGACTCGTCGGCTCGCACAGGCCGACGCCACCCTGTCAATCATGCTGCACAACGCGCTCGACATCCCTTTTGAAACCGTGCGGCTCTATCCGATGCCGGGCCGACATCTGACTCTACACCTCAACATCGATCTCTCCTCATGAGACTTCTCCCCTGTCTGATTCTTGCCGGTCTGCTCCTTGCCGGCTGCGATTCAAACGACTCCGGCATGGAGGGTGCGCCCGCGGCTCGCGCCGTGCTGGTCGCCAACGGCGGCAATTTCTCGGACCAGAACGGGTCCGTCTCCACCCTGAACCTGGAAACCGGTGGGACCTCCACAGGACCCGCGATGGACGGCTTTGTCCAGGCCGTCGTGCCGGCAGACACGCTGCGGCTGGTGCTGGTCAACACGTTCTCTGGCGGGAGAGTGGACATCACCGGTCCGGACGGCACCGTACTCGCCTCTCTGGAGGACATTGATGCGCCGCGCGCAGCTGCGATCGTGGACGGCACGGCCTACGTCACCACCTTCGCCTTCGACGGCTCCGGAAACGTGCTGGCCATCGATCTCGCGACGGCCGCGTTGACGTCAACCTTTGCAACGGGCAGCTATCCGGAAGGCATCGCTCATGCGTCCGGTCGACTCATCATCGCCAACTATGGCTACATCGGCAGCGGCCGCTCTGTCACGGTGATCGACCTGGCGGACGGCTCCGCGCAGGAACGTTCCATTGCGTGCGATGGGCCCCGCGACGTCGTAGTCTCCGGTGAAATATTGAACATCGTCTGCCTTGGCAAAACCGTCTACAACGACGATTTCAGCCAGATTCTGGAACAGACCGGCGGGCAGGTTCACTTTCTGAATGCCGTTTCCCTCACCGAGCTGGATCGCATCGAGTATGACCACCAGTTTGGTTCTACGGGTGGCGGCCAGGGTGCGGCCGCATCGGCCTCGGAACTCGCCGTTCTGGATCCTCAGTCAGAGATGATTCGACGGTTCGAGCTGGAGACGCGCACTGAGCTGTCCGCGTGGAATTTTGACAATGAAGGCACCTACGTGGGCCTGTCCGGTATTGGATTCGGGTCAGATCGGTGGTTCGTCGGCCGCATGGCCCGATCGGCCGGTGGTCCGTTTCCGGACTATACGGCTGCCGGTCAGCTTGTCGAAGTTCGCGCTGCGGACGGGTCCGTACTGGCCGAGCATGGTGTGGGTCAGGCACCTACGCATGTCGCCGTCATCATTCAATAGCGCAATCATGCACATAGACCGCTGCGTCTGTGAAGGCGTCACGTTCAAGGTCCTGAAGGAGGTGGCAGACCGTTCAGGCTGCCGCACCCTTCAGGACCTGCGGGACGAAGCCCGGTTTGCGACCGGGTGCGGTTTGTGCAGACCGTACGTGGCCGAGATGCTGCGCACCGGCCGGACCTCGTTCAGCGAGATCATCGTGGAGAAGGCTGCGGAGGAGTAGGACCGCCCCCTACTGCCTGTACGACGCCGCAATCGATGCCAGGCGCTCCTGAATCGTCTCCTCTGCGTACCAGCGGCCACGAACCATCACCCCACCACGGTCGGCCACGTGGGCCAGGTCCTCCAGGGGGTTGCCCCGGACCAGGATGAGATCGGCCCGATGGCCGGCTGCCACCTGTCCGAACGTGTCCCAGGCTTCGAAGTACGTGCCGACCGCGACCGTGCCGCTCCTCAGCACCTCATAGGGCGACATCCCGGCATCTTCCATGCGGGCCATCTCCCGGTGCAATGAGAAGCCGGGTACCGAGTACTGCTGAGGCGCGTCCGTGCCCATGAGGATACCGGCGTCGGCCTCGTTCAGTGCCGCCAGAACCTGCATGCGGGCATCGATGACCTTCCGGGACTGCTGCAGATCGAACTGGGGATTGGCCACCCGCTGGCGGAACGCGTTTTCCCATGAGGCCCGCGCCGAGGGATGCGCGTATTGCAGTTCCGGGAAGGCATTCAGATCGTCGAGGTCGTTCGTGCCATACAGCGTTTCCCACAGCACCATGGTCGGCACGACCCAGGCGCCCATCGCTTTCGTGCGCGCCACGATGTCTGCCAGGGCTCCCGTGTCAACCGCGTCCGCATCGATCGAAGACAGGTACTCGACGTAGCCATCCAGGTGGTCAAACGTCAGCTGCCCCATCTCGAGGGCGTGCACAAGACCTACATCCGCCGGAACGTGCCCACCGAAGTCGATTCCCGACCGGCGAGCAGTCACGGCCATGGAGTCAAACTCGGCCTTGCTCAGGCCCGGATGGATTTTCAGCAGGTCCCACCCCTCTTCCACCTGCCGCCTGACTTTGTCGGCCGCCTGTGCGGGCGAGTTCACCGAGCCGCCGTTGAAACTCGGGCCCGCCAGGTAAAGCGTCGGCGCGTCGATCTCGCCCGCGTTCGCGGCTGCCTTCAGATCCAGCTGCCCGGGATATCCGAGCATGCCGCGCACGGTGGTGATGCCGTTGGCCATGTAGAGAAAGAGCGTCTTCTCAATCTCCTCGGCGGGCTGGTTCGGCGGAGGGATGTGCCCATGCATTTCTGCGAGCCCCGGCATGAGGTACTGTCCTGAACCGTCTATGACCAGGGCCCCTTCCGGTACCTGAACGTCAGATCCGACGGCCACGATACGGTCGCCCTCGATCAATACGGTCTGGCCGGGCACCAACCGCTCGGCGTCCATGGGGACGACCGTGACGTTCACAAAGGCAGTGACATCTTCGGGGGCAGCGGCCGGGGACAGGGCCAGGGCAGCCAGCAGAAAGAGCGTGTTCATGGCGATGCGGGGCTAGGCGGATTCAACTTAACTATCAGCGGCGGAACGATGGCGCAAACGCCGCGTGGGACGCGCATGAAGCACGAGCCCAAGCCTTCCATCCAAACGCTCGGAGCCCTGCGGGAGTCGGGGTACCGGGTGCGCAGCGTCAAGGACGAAGTCCGGAGCAATCTCATCGCAGCGCTTCGTGACGGGCGAGACCCGTTCCCGGGTGTGCTCGGTTTTGAGCAGACGGTCATCCCGCAGATTCAGAACGCCATTCTGGGGCGCCACGATTTCATTCTGCTCGGACTGCGCGGGCAGGCCAAGAGTCGCGTTCTGCGCCTGCTTCCGGGCCTTCTCGACGCCTGGATCCCGGTTGTCGAAGGCTCCGACCTCAACGACAACCCGTTCGCTCCGGTATCCAAGTACGCTCGCGATCTGATGGAACAAGCGGGAGACGAGACGCCCATCAGCTGGCTGCCACGTGCCGAGCGCTACGGAGAGAAACTGGCGACTCCCGACACGTCCATTGCCGACCTCATCGGAGACATCGACCCCATCAAGGCGGCGCATCGCAAGCTGACCTACGCGGACGAAGAGGTCATTCATTTTGGCATCATCCCGAGGACCAATCGCGGCATCTTCGCCATCAACGAACTGCCCGATCTGCAACCGCGCATTCAGGTGGGTCTGCTCAACATCATGGAGGAGCAGGACATCCAGATTCGCGGATTCAACATCCGGTTTCCCCTGGATCTGTTGATGGTATTCTCGGCGAACCCCGAGGACTATACCAACCGGGGCAGCATCATCACGCCGCTCAAGGACCGCATCGACAGCCAGATTATCACGCACTACCCCAAGAGCGTGGAAACCGGTATCGCCATTACCGATCAGGAGGCCTGGCAGGATCGTGATTCCGCGGTCAGCGTGGAGGTACCGCACCTGTTTCGTGAGATCATAGAACAGGTGGCGTTCGAAGCCCGGGCGTCCGAGTACGTGGACCAGAACTCCGGCGTGTCCGCTCGCATGACCCGTGCGGCGCTGGAGAACCTGATCTCGGCGGCCGAGCGTCGGGCCCTGCTGGCCGGCGAGCGGGAGACCTACGCCCGCGCTTCGGACCTGTGGTTTATCGAGCCGGCAGTGACCGGCAAACTCGAACTCGTTTACGAAGGCGAACAGGAGGGTGCCCAGACGGTGGCCCAGGTACTGACCGGCCGAGCCCTGAAAGCGACCTTCTCACGTCACTTCCCGGCTCCGGATACCGATCGCGCGCTGTACCAGAAGGTGCTGAACTGGTTTGCCTCCGGCGGCACGCTGAACCTGCACCACAACATGGCTCTGTCCGAGTATGCCTCGGCCCTGGACACGGTCGATGGGCTGCGCGACCTGGTGGACCGCATCGCCAAACCGGACTCTCCGGAGGCGAGGGCCACCATGATGGAACTCGTCCTCGAGGCCTTGCACCAGCACTCCATGCTGGGCAAGGAAGTGGCTGGAGCGGCCCGAAGTTTCGTGGACATGATGGGTTCCATGCTGTCGGGAATCGGGTCTGCTGACCCGGACGAGTTTGACGAATTCGACGACGAACTCTGATGCGCACGCGGCGCGCCGCCTCACTCGCGGTACTCGCCGCGACCGTGGCCTGTGTGGCAGGCGTCGAGGCACGGCAAGCGGCCCGCATCCCTGCCGATAAGGCCGTGGCCTGGCCCGCCGCTGAGCACAAGCACGCCGTGCGGACTTCCGCACTGCCTGGCTCCAGGGCCTCTACGTCGTTTGACGCAGTCCACTACGGGCTGGATTTCGAGATCAGTCTGACTCCAAATTATCTGCTCGGTGTGGCGGTGGTCACTGGTCGGGCGCTCGACAGCATGTCCGAACTCGCCCTCGATCTGGACGAGAACATGCAGGTCGATTCAGTAACCACCGCCGCCGGCGAACACCTCACGTTCTCACACGCGGACCAAACCCTGCGCATCCAGCTTGCGACTCCCGCTGCCGCAGGAGAAATGGTGCGGGTGACGGTGCACTATCAGGGCTTGCCCCGCGAATCGGGTCTTGCCGGCTTTGTGTTTACGGAGGTGTCAGGCAATCCGGCTGTATGGACCTTGTCGGAGCCCTACGGGGCACGCACCTGGTGGCCAGGTCGGGACCATCCGTCGGACAAGGCTGATTCGGTGTCCCTGGCCATCACCGTGCCGAAGCCGATGACGGCCGCGTCCAACGGACTGCTCATCGGTACAGACGACCTGGGAGACCGACGGCGCTTCCGTTGGGAGCACAGCTACCCCATCGCCAGCTATCTGGTCTCGATAGCGGCGGGCGTCTACGACATCAATTACCAGATCTACGACCGACCGCCGGACCTGGCGCATGACCTCGGGCCCCTGAGTCTACCGATGGAGCACTACTCCTACGCGGGAAACGGGGCGTTTGAAGGCAATCACCCGCAGTTCGGCTTTCGCTTCATTCAGGACATATTCCCGGTGATGGAGCGCTGGTTCGGGCCGTACCCGTTTGCGCGTGAGAAGTACGGACACGCCCAGTTTACCTACGGGGGCGCCATGGAGCACCAGACGCTGTCCTCCATGACGACGAACTACCAGGGCACCATGGCGCATGAGTTGGCGCATCAGTGGTTCGGAGACAAGATCTCGCCCGGGTCCTGGCGGGATCTGTGGCTGAATGAGGGGTTCGCCACGTTCGGGGAACTGGCCTACTGGAAAGAGTCCGCCTTCCCGGAGGTGTACCAGCAGGTGTTCGACATCTATTACAACCGGGCCCTGGAGGCGCAGGGCACGCTGGTGGTGCAGGACACGGTGGACGTGACCGGCATGTTTGCGCACAGCCGGGTGTACAGCAAGGGCTGGATGGTACTCCGCATGCTGCGAGGCATGCTCGGCGAGTTTCAGTTTGCCGCGCTGATGCGTGCTTGGGCAGACGATCCGCAGGCTGGTTTCGGGGTAGCGTCCACATCGGACTTCCAGCGTGTGGCGGAGACGGTCAGCGGACTCGACCTGGGTACCTTCTTCCGTCAGTGGGTGACCGAGGGAACGGGTTTTCCCGTCTATGCGATTCGATGGGGCAAGCGAGCAGACGTGAACGGTTGGGTGACCGAAGTCACGGTTGAGCAGACCCAGCCCGAGCCGGTGTTTCAGATGCCGCTGGACCTCCGGGTCGGCTCGGGCTCCGATTCAGAGAACGTCATCGTGTTCAACCAGAGTCGATTGGCCACCTACTTCGTGAGGACCGATTTCGAGCCTGCTACCGTCGAGCTTGATCCGGAGCGCTGGGTTCTGCGTGCTCCGGAGGTGCTCGTCACCGGGCTGGAGTCGGCACCCAAGCCCTCGGAGCTCCTGAGCGTCTACCCCAACCCGGCGCGGTCCCGGATCCACGTGCACGCGGCGGAGCCGCGTTCGGTTATCGAGCTGGTCGATGGGCTCGGTCGCGTGATCCGACGCGAGAGGGGCAACGCTTCAGGTCAGGTTCAACTCGACGTTTCTGGTCTGCCCCCTGGCGTGTACGCCGTACGCACGTCTCGGGGCACGAGACTGTTCGTACACTTCTGAGATGCCTGTTATCCTGCGCGACGCGAAACCAGAAGACGCTCCAGTGCTGGTGGAGCTGATTCGCCGCCTGGCGGATTACGAACGATTGGCCCATGAGGTTGTGGCCGACGCGGACAAGCTGGCCGCCCATCTCGCAGATGACGCGCAGCCCCGGTGCCATGCAGTGCTCGCCGAGGCGGACGGGGAGCCCACCGGATTTGCCTTGTACTACTGGACGTATTCCACCTTCTTGACAGACTGGGGCATCTATCTGGAGGATCTGTTTGTTCGGGAATCGTTCCGAGGCCAGGGCATCGGGTTCGCGTTGCTGGCCGAGTTGGCCAGACGAGTGCAGGAGGTCGGCGGACACCGACTTACCTGGCAGGTCCTTGACTGGAATGCGCCTTCGATCAGCTTCTACGAGTCCCTGGGCGCACGAAGCCTGGAGGAATGGAAGACCATGCGGTTGGAAGGGGAAGCCCTCGAACGCGTGGCGTTCCGGGCCCAGCACGCGCTGCGCCGACTTGACGACTGAACGTCTGGTCTTGTCTACTCCGGCAGCGGAACGATCTGGCCCTGACAGTCCACCGTCTGGCCTGGCCCCGGGCGGGTGGTGGGCGCCTGCGAGACGGGAAGTGCGGGCTCGCACTCCTTGGGCACGTAGTGGGTGTGGTTGCCGTGCGGGACTTCGAAGTAGGGCCGGTCGTCGAACACTCCCATGGAATCGAGAACGGCCAGCGCGAGGAAAACGGCCAGGATCCCGATCAGTATGTTTCGCGTCCGGTTTTTCATGTGGGCGTGCAGTCTCAAGTAGCGACCGCAGCGACCAACCGACACCCCCCAAACAAGTTCGCAGGCAGACCGGCAACTGATGCGCTGGCCCGTCATTCTGGCTTTCCTCCTGGTCCTGGCACCCCTGTCGGTCCGTGCGCAGTTTGCGGCCATCACGGGTACCATCACCGAACAGGCGAACGGCGATGCGCTGCCAGGCGCCTCGGTCGTGGTGCGTGATGATGCCGGTACAACACGCGGTACCCTGACCGACGTCACGGGCAGCTTCTTCCTGAATCGGTTGCGCCCGGGTACCTATGTGCTGTCGGTGTCGTTCGTGGGCTTCGCCACGAGGCAGGACACGCTGCAGCTCGGGTTTGATCAAACCGTGGTCTACGACGCTTCGCTTGAGGCGACCCGCGAGGTGCTGGACGAGGTGGTAGTGCAGGAGCGGAGAGGGGTTGAAGCGAGGTCGACGGCCGGTCTGGAGGTGGTGCGCCCCTCGGACCTGGCGCGGGTACCCATGCCCGACGTTGCCTACGACCTGGCCGGCTATCTGCTGACGCTTCCCGGATTCGTCTCGACGGGTGATCGCGGTGGACAGCTGTTTGTCAGAGGGGGCACCTCCACGCAGAACCTGGTGCTCGTGGACGGCATCCCGGTATTTCAACCCTTCCACATCGTGGGGTTTTATTCGGCCTTCCCCGCCGACATCATTTCCTTTGCGGACGTCTATGCAGGAGGCTTCGGGGCTCGATATGGCGGGCGCATTTCCTCGGTGGTGGACATCACGACCACGAACGGCAACAAGGAACAGGCGGAAGGTGCGGCCTCGGTAGCTCCTTTTGTGAGCGGGCTGCGGTTCTCGGTACCCGTGGAGCCGGGCAAGGTGTCACTGACCGGCAGTTTCCGCCAATCGGTCATCGAGCAGGTAGCACCCGAGATTCTGGGCCAGGAACTACCCTTCAGCTTTGGAGACCGCTATCTGAAGCTGCACGCCTTCCTGAATCAGACCAGCAGTCTGTCCGTCACTGGTCTTCGCACGTTCGACCAGGGAAACCTGGGCAGCACGGAGGCCGAGCGGCCATCCCGCTGGGAAAATGATGCGTTCGGTTTCCGCTACACCTTCCTGCCGGAGACGCAGGCCGTGATGTCGCAGTTCGCCATGCACTATTCCCGCATGAAGAGCTCGTACCAGCCGGCTCCGGAGGTAGAGCAGCGCGCGGATGTGGATGCGTTCACCATGGAAATCCTCATCGCGTACCTGCTTGGGCCCACCCGCATCAATCTGGGTCTGTTCGGTACGCTGAACCGCTTCGACTACGATCTCGGCGCACGGTCCCTGCCTGTGAGCGTTGGCGTGACCAGCGGCGGCGTTTATGCGGATACCCAGTTTGAGCTCAGCCCGAGCTTTCGCATCGAGCCGGGCATCCGGTACGAAGTGTTTTCCAGGGGAGTGCATGGCTCGGTGGCGCCACGGTTGCGGGCCATGTGGCTTCCGTTCGGCCCCGGATCAAGGCAGCAGGTGTCCTTTGCGTGGGGCCGGTACCACCAGCAGATCGTTGGCCTGAACAACGAGCAGGATGTCGCCGATGTGTTCACGATCTGGGCCCCGTCGCCGGCAAATGAACCGGTGCCGCAGTCCAGTCACTACATCCTCGGGATTCAGCAACGGGCTACCCGCTGGCTGGAGTTGTCGGCCGAGGCGTATCACAAGGACCTGAATCATCTGGCGTTTCCGGTCTTTGAGGATCGCCCGAACGGACTTGCCGGATTCTCGCGAGTCTCCGGATTTGCACGCGGACTGGATCTGCGCACACAGGTCACTCGACGCAATTTCTTTGCGTCCGTCGGATACACCCTCGCCAACGTGGAGTACACCTGGTCCGGTGTTCTCCGACCGGTAGCAAGCGGGATCGACGTGGTGCATCCCGCGGCCGGCGGCGCCTTCAATCCTCCGCACGACAGACGGCACACGGTGAACGCCTCATTCCAGGCTACACGGGGCCAGACCAGACTCAGCGCGCGGTGGCAACTGGGCTCCGGCCTGCCGTTCACCCAGATCGAAGGGTTCTATCGCGATTTTGCCCCTGACCCGCGAAATCCGGAAGGTCTCCTGACCACTACCGGCACCACCCTTGTCGCCCGGGGAGAACCGTACAAGGCCCGTCTGCCGGCGTACCACCGGTTGGACGTATCCCTCGAGCATGACCTGGTCGGTCCGCGCACACTTACCACCTTCCAGGCCGGCGTGATCAATGTGTATGACCGGGCCAACATCTTCCAGTACAACTTCTTCTCGGGGGAGCGCCTGAACCAGTTGCCGCTGGTACCCTCCCTGGGACTCAGCGTGCAGTTTCGCTAGGTGCGATTGCTGGTCCTCATAGCAGCTCTTGCGCTGTCGGCGTGCGACAACTCGGTGCAACCGCTGGTGGAAGGCGCCGAAGGGCAGTTCTCGGTGTTCGGCCACCTGGACTCGGCCGCCGACACGCAGTTTGTGCGTCTGGAGCCGGTACTGATTGCGCCTGGCGCGCCCCGCCCCTCCCTGAACCGCACCCTTGTCATCACGACGGATGACCAGGGCCAGGAGCAGGAATGGACGTATCGCGCGCAGACCCTGGAGGACGGCACCATCGGAGACGTGTGGTTCTCGGAGTTCAGACCGATACCGGGCCACACATATCTGCTCGAGGCTCTCAGTGCGGAGGGTGTCTCGGTCACCGCTCGTGCCTCCATTCCGCAGGCGCCTCGCCTGGCACCGGGGCTTCCACGTGGCGACACGCTGACGCTCATGCAGAATGTTCGTCTTCTGGGGCAGGATCTCGATCCGCTGCGACTGACGGTACTCTATGATGTGCGGCTGCCAGATGAAGAGTTTCCCAGCCGCGTGCCGGTGGACTACGGCAAGGGGAACGGTCCGTCAGGCGAGGGATGGGGGCTCGACGTGTTCCTTCGGCGCGATCAGGCTACCGTTCTCGCATCACTCAACCGGGCGGTTACCGACCGTGGCGTGACGCTTGTGCAAATCGGTGTGCGTGCGGAGCTGCTTAGCCCCGAATGGAGCAGCCCCGCTCCATTGCCCGCAAATATTTCAAACGGCCGGGGCTTTTTTGGTGCCATCGGGCGGTATGATCTGACTTGGTCCCTGACGAGCGACGCAGTCGAAAGAATGGGCTTTCTGGACGGCCAATGACCCGCCCGATCCGGTCGGGAGGCACACACGCCCGATGGGAGTTTCTCCCTTTCGCCGCGATCGTGCTCGTCGTAACATCCGCGCTCTGCCAACCTACCCCTGATTCATGACGCGATACCTGGCGGCCTTTGTCCTTTGTGCGACTCTGGCGGCGCCCGTCCTGGCGCAGAACGCGACAATCAGGGGGTTTGTGACTTCCACGTCGGACGGCCAGCCCCTGCCCGGCGTCAACGTGGTACTTCTCGATGCGGCCGGCGGACTCGTCACCGGCACCGCGACGGATGCCGACGGTTTCTACGCCCTCTCTCGGGTGACGCCGGGCTCGTACACCCTGCGGGCGACATTCATCGGGTTCGAGACCTATGTGGAAGAGGTAACCCTGGCCGAGGGCATCGTCACGAACAACTTTGCTCTGGAGGAGGCCGCAGCCGAGCTGGAGGGCGTGGTCGTGGAGGTCGAGCGAGAAACCGCGGGGGCGGCGAACATCACGGCCGGACTGCAAACCGTGCGCCCGGCCGACATCGACCTCGTGCCGGCACCGGATATCTCAGCCGACCTGGTCAACTACCTGACGGCTTTGCCCGGTATCGTCTCCCAGGGCGACCGGGGCGGCCAGCTCTTTGTGCGCGGTGGGGAGCCGACCCAAAACCTGGTACTGCTCGACGGCATGATGGTGTATCAGCCGTTTCACGTCGTCGGGTTCTTTTCCGCCTTTCCCTCCGAGATCATCAATACGGCCGACGTATATGCGGGCGGCTACGGGGGCAAGTACGGCGGGCGATTGTCCTCCGTGATCGAAGTGGCCGCGCGAACGGGCAACAAGCAGCGCTTCGCCGCGAGCTTCTCGGCCGCCCCGTTTGTGAGCACCGCGCGCATCGAGGGTCCCATTGTCCCCGGCAAGGTTTCGCTGCTGGCCTCCGTGCGTGAGTCCGTAATCGAGCAGGGCGCATCGAAAATCGTCGATGAGCCCCTGCCGTTCTCGTTTGGCGACCAGTTTGCAAAGCTGCACGCCAACCTTGGCCAAAGCAGCCAGCTCTCGATTACAGCCATCCACACCAACGACACGGGTCGCCTGGGTCTGGATCCGCTGTCTGAGGATGCGGCCCTCACCGAAGAAGAGGTGCAGTGGGAGAACCTGGCAGTCGGAACGCGCTTCATCTTCCTGCCGGCCACACTTCCCATTTTTGCCGAAGTGCTGGCTTCGATGTCGCAGCTGGAAAACGATTTCGGCCTTCCGGACGCACCCGTGCGCTCCACCATGGCTCAGCGGTACAACTTCGCTGCCAACGTGACCCACTATCTGGGCAACACTGATTTTGCCTGGGGCATCTTCCTCTCTTCGGTCACGCTGGAAAGCGATCTGGGTGGCCAGTTCCAGAATCTGGACCTGAAGAAGGAGTTCGTAACGGAGGTCGGTGCCTACATGGAGCCCGAGTTCCGATTGGCCGGTGGCTTGCGGATCCAGCCCGGAATCCGTCTCCAGTCCTTCCCGAGCAAGGGCCTCACGTTCTTCGAGCCCCGCCTTCGCGCGGTATGGAATCTTGGCATCCATCGATTCAGCGCAGCCGGCGGCGTCTACCACCAGGAAATCGTCGGCCTGAACGACCGTCGCGATGCCGGCGACGTGTTTACCGCGTGGGTCGCCTCCCCGGACGGCATCATTCCGGAGGCCATCCACGGCATCGCCGGGTGGTCCATTCGGCCCACGCCGTGGCTGACGTTTTCCGCGGAAGGCTTCTACAAGCAGTTGAAGGACCTGATCGTGCCTGAATGGACGGCATTCCCGCGCTTCACCACTCGCATACAGGGCGCAGACGGCGAGGCCCTTGGTGCCGACATCCGCCTGGAGGTCGGTTCGGGCGATGCTTTCTATGGAGTGGTCAGCTACGGCCTCTCGGACGTGCGGTACAACGCTGAAATCCGGGCCCTGCAGATTCTCACCGGCGAAGAGTCCATCGACTACGCACCGCCCCACGACCGGCGCCACCAGCTGAATGCCATGACGAGTATTTCGGCCCGTGGGTTCAATCTGAACGTGCGCTGGCAGTTCGGCTCCGGCCTGCCCTACAACCAGTCGCTGGGCTTCGACCGCTACGTGCTGATGGATACACTGGTCAACGTGGTGGAGACCCCCGGAGACGAACGGGTGCTTTACGGCCGTCCCTACACGGGGCGCCTGCCCACCTACCATCGACTCGATGTCTCGCTGGACAGGGAGTTCGAGTTCTCGCGGAACGCTACGGCCACGCTGCAACTGGGTCTGATCAACGCCTACGACCGGCCCAACCTGTTCTACCTGGACCTGTTTACACTGCGTCGGGTGAACCAGCTTCCGATGATCCCTACGGTCGGCATCAAAGTAGACATCAACTGATCATGCCAAAGCGACTGCACCTGGTTGCGGCACTGACCGCTGTTCTGCTCTGGTCCGGCTGCGAGACGAATGTGGACCCGTTCATCGAGGACGATCGGTTCTATACGATTTTTGGCTATCTGGACACTGCGACCGATCTCCAGGCACTGCGTGTGGTGCCGCTGCGGCAGGTCATCGGTGAGGAATCCCAGACCATTGATGCCACTGTCCTGAGCACCGAGTTGGAGACGGGCGCCACGGTAGAATGGCAGCCGGAGCGCATCGAGTATTCAGACGGCAGTTCGGGGTTTGTATTTCGAGGCGCCCTGCGACCCATCCCGGGCTTTACCTACAGGATAGACGTCGTTCGGAGTGACGGAGCCTCCGCCTCGGCCCAGACGACCATTCCGCCGGCCCCGGGGATTGCAGTTTCGGAGCCCGAGATAGCCGTAGCAGACGTGTTTCAGCGCGTGTTCTGGGAGGACATCCCCGCTGCGCCGTTCCGAGTAGAGATCTGGTACCGCTTCATGGGAGTCACTCCCAGCGACCCCTTTCTGGATGCCGTGCTCACGTATCAGGACGTCAAGTTCGGCCAGGCCCGCAATGGCGGCTGGGAGGCCATCGTCAGGCTGACGGAAGACCGCCTGCTGGTCGCGCAGGAGCTGGACGTTTCGGAGGACGCCGCACTCACGCTTCTGGGCGTCGGCGCGCGCCTGACCATGTCCGACGATGCCTGGCGGCCTCCGGGAGGCGTGTTTGACCGGGAGGTGCTCGTGCAGCCGGGCACCTTCTCCAACGTCGATAACGGCTTTGGCTTCCTGGGTGCTGTAAACCAGTTTACCGCCGAGTGGACGCTTACTCCCGAGCTGACGGAGCGCATCGGGTACTCTTTCCCGGGCAGCGCGGCAGACTGAGGTGGCTGCCCGAGGCAGGGGCAGAGCTCGGCAGGTGGTGGCCGTTGTCATTCCCGCGTTGAACGAGGAGGCGTCCATCGGCCTCGTGCTGGCGGATATCCCACAAGGCCTGGTCGATGTGGTGGTCGTGGTTGACAACGGCTCGACAGATCGCACGGCCGAAGTCGCCGCAGAGGCCGGGGCTCTGTTGGTCAGGGAGGATCGCCGCGGCTACGGGTTCGCGTGTCTCGCCGGAATTGCGGCTGCCCGAGAGGCTGGCGCCACAGTGTTGGTCTTTCTGGATGGGGACTACTCCGACTACCCGGAGCAGCTGGACCAGGTGGTGGGTCCGATTCTCGATGGGCAGGTCGATTTTGTCGTCGGGTCCCGCATGCGAGGCAGACGATCCCGGGGGGCACTGCTGCCGCAGGCCCGATTTGGCAACTGGTTGGCGGGATTTCTTCTCAAAGCCGGTTGGGGTGCGGAGTTCACCGATCTCGGGCCATTCCGCGCTGTCCGCCTTGCTGCCCTGGACCGCCTGCGCATGCAGGATGAGACCTACGGCTGGACCGTGGAGATGCAAATCAAGGCGGTCGAGGCGGGACTGCGGTACACGGAGGTTCCGGTGGACTATCGTGCGCGCATCGGCGAGTCGAAAATCACGGGTACCGTGCGCGGAACCGTGCTCGCTTCCTATCGCATCCTGCAACTCCTCGCCGGCTACTGGATGACTCGGGGCAGCCGTGAATATCCGGCCGAAGCCTGAGGCGGTCACGGACCCAAATCGGGGCGGCGCCGTTTCCCCCTACTCCCCGAAACCGGGCGCATAGGCCCCTAGACCCATCGGCATTCATGCAGAAGCACGACATCTGGTTTAACGGCGAATTTGTCGCGTTCGACGAGGCGAAGGTCCACGTTCTGAGTCACGTTCTGCACTACGGATCCTCGGTATTCGAGGGCGTGCGGTGCTATCACACGGAAGAGAAAGGTCCGGCCGTATTCCGGTTGCGCGAGCACACGCAGCGCCTGATCGACTCTGCCCGCATTTACCGCATGGAGGTGCCGTACAGTCTGGATGTGCTGGACAATGCACAGCTGGATACGATTCGCCGCTCGGGACTGGAGGCCTGTTACATCCGGCCCCTGGTATTTCGTGGCATGGGACCGATGGGCGTGAATCCGCTCAACAACCCGGTCGAGACCATCATCGCGGTTTGGGAGTGGGGTGCATACCTGGGCCAGGAGGCGCTGGAGCAGGGCGTGTCAGTGGAAGTCGCCAACTGGCAGCGCATGAAGCCCAACACGTTCCCGGCCATGGCGAAGGCGGGCGGCAACTACCTGAACGCGAGCCTGGTGAAGATGAACGCCATTCTGAATGGCTACACCGAGGGCATCATGCTCAGTCATGACGGTCACGTGGCCGAGGGTTCGGGTGAGAACCTCTTCATGGTCAAGAACGGTCGTCTGTACACGGCACCGACCTCGCTCTCGATCCTTCCGGGGATTACCCGCGCCTCCATCATCCGGCTGGCGCAGGACATGGGCCTGGTCGTCGAGACGGCGCAGATTCCACGAGAAGCCCTGTATATCGCGGACGAATTGTTCTTTACGGGCACGGCCGCGGAGGTCACCCCGATCAAGTCCGTGGACAACTATGTGATCGGTTCAGGTGCCCGTGGTCCCGTGACCAAGGCCATCCAGGATGCCTACTTCAATGTGATCCATAGGGGCATCGACCCGTACGGATGGCTCACACCGGTGCATGTTGCCGAGCAGGTAGCTGCTGACTGAGGCGATCAGGTCGGCTCGCGCGCTTGCCGCTCAACGCGCAGATCTGACTAGCGCTGAATCAGCCCGGGTGGAATGGGTTCGGGGAAAATCCTGTTCATGAAGAAGTTCAGGAACAGGCGGCCCTCGTCATTGACACCCAGCACGACAATGTCGTCGTCGCCGTCGCCGTTGTAGTCGCCCACGGACATGTCACCCAGGGTCAGACCGGCAAGCGTGTATTCATTGCGGAATTGCCCATCGCGATTGAGTACTACCCACCCGGATCGCCCCCCGAGCACCGTTTCGGCACCCGCGTAGACGATGTCGGGATCGCCGTCCACGTCAAAGTCCGTGAACGCGATGCCTCCCGCCACCACGGGTTGCATGCCGGGCACCTCGCTGATCTGCGCAGAACCGTTCCACTGCATCATGACGGCGTGGCCCCTCAGGAGCTCGGGATCGAGCAGGCCTCCTGAGGCGACAAGTTCGTCGCGTCCGTCCTGATTGGCATCGGCCCAGTCCAGCGTGGCCAGCGACAGCTTCGGGAGGTCTGCCGGCAGGCGGGTCAACGTTCCCGCGGTGTTCAGGTACACCCGCGTGATGGTGCCTTCTTCTTCGGACTCGCCGGCCACAGCAAGGTCGGGTAACCCGTCACCGTTCAGGTCGCCCCAGGCCAGGTCACACATCATGACGCCCGGCACAGGGTGCGACACAGACGTGAATCCGCCGCGCCCGTTGTTGCGGAAGAGCACGGTGCGGGGCCGGAAGGGGGAGGACAATTCGCTGGCTCCGCAGGCAGCGAAGTCCAGGTCTCCATCTCCGTCCATGTCTGCCCAGGCCGCATCGCCCGAGTAGAGTCCCGGCAACTGCACGCCGCTATTGAAGAGCAGACCATTCTCGCTGCGGTACAGGTTGCCCACGGTTTCGGTAGTGAACTCGCCGACAATGCGCTCCACCCGGGTCAGGCCGAAAATCAGCAGGTCCTCGTCCCCATCGCCGTCGGCATCGCCCCATTCGGTGCTGCCCTGCCAGACATTGTTGATGACAATCGGGGTGGGGCGATAGACCTTGAAGCTGAGGGGCGTCGGGTAGCCGCCCACTACCTGCAGGTACAGCGAGTCATCAAGCACATACACCCTGCTGACGGGGTCTTCGGTATCCCGCAGTCCGGTCAGAACCAGGTCCAGGTCGCCGTCGCCGTCCAGATCACCGAAGTCGACCGTGCCCTCCTGCAACAGCGGCAGCTTGTAAGGAATGAGCAGCGGTGCTGCCGCATCAAACTGCGCTTGCACGGAGTCTGCGCAAATCCAGGCGAGAATGCCCGTCAGCAGGAGAAGACGCACGCTCAGCGGACCAGCGTTACCGGTCGGGTCTCCAGGTAGGTGCCGGCCCGCATGCGGATGAAGTAGACGCCGCCCGCGAGGCCGGTTGTGGCACGCCACTCGGCCGTGTGATACCCCGGCTCGCTGGCACCGTGCTCGAGAACCGCCACCTGCCTGCCGAGAACGTCAAAAACCCGAATGTCTACCTCTGTAACGGTGGGTACATCGAAGCGGATGCTGGTTGAAGCCGCAAAAGGGTTCGGGAAGATGCTTTCCAGGGCGAATTCGCTGGGCAGATCCGGGTTCGAGGTCGAGGTCGCCGTAGACGTCACGTCAAACGTGCCTTCCTGAGCGAACCCCGAAGCCAGAAACGCGGGTCCCACGGCCTGAACCGACCAGTAGTAGGTGCCGGGAGGCAGATCCTGCACAAAGGTCATCGTGCCGCTCTGTGTGCCGGGCCGCCCCAGCCGCCGCTGTCCGGACGCCGGGTCGGCTGGAACCGAGCGCACGTCTGCGGACCCAGGTCTGGTGCCGATGCGCACATCGTACGTAACCAGGCCTTCGTCACCAGCCGCCCACTCCAGGGTGACGCGATTCCCCTCGACGGAAGCCCGTGCCGAGAGCGGCGTGGCCGGCCCCCCGGGAATCACCTGCCGGTTGTTCTCATAGAGATTCAGGATGTCGACGCCGTAGGATGTGGCGCCCGAGGTAAGCAGGTCCAGGTCTCCGTCACCGTCGAAGTCACCCCAGTCGGCCGAGGCGAAAATCGCGCCCACCAGCAGTGAGGAGTTCTCAAACTGACCGTCTACCAGCCGGTATACCCGGGCCGTGCGACGGCCCAACGCCGTTTCCGCCCCAAGGGAAAGCAGGTCCAGATCCCCGTCGTTGTCGTAGTCGCCCCAGGTGACGGCTCCGGCCAACACCCCATCGACACCCAGGTCCACGCGGCTGAAGGAGCCGTTGTCGTTTCGGTACACTCCGGCGGTGCCTTCAAAGATGCGCGGCGTCACCTGCCCGCCCGAGACCACCACGTCCAGGTCGCCATCGGCATCATAATCTCCCCAGTCCACGCTCGAGAAGGCGAGCGGAGTGAGATTGGCACCGGAGTCCGTCAGCGTCCCGTTCTGGTTTGCGTAGATCCGGGTCCGGAACCCCTCTGGCGTGGCACCGCTGATCAGCAGATCGGCATCCCCGTCGTTGTCGTAGTCGCCCCACTTGGCGTCGGCAAAGGCGAAGCCGGGCAGTCCGGGATCGACAACCCGAAACACGCCGGCGTCATACTCGACAATGCGGGTCACGTATTCCCCGGCCGCGTCCTGCCCCGTGACCAGCAGGTCTGCGTCACCGTCGTTGTCCACGTCGCCCCACGCCAGTGCGCCAGAGTGCAGAGCCGGCAGAGCGCCCGAGTCCAGGGCCGCGAACGTGCCGCCGTCATTGCGATAGAGCTGGATGACCGGTTCGTAAGGTGGTTGGGTGCGCGCGCTTCCGGTGAGCGCAAGGTCCAGATCTCCGTCTCCGTCCATGTCGGTCCACGCAGCCCTAGAGTAGGCCAGCGCCCTGATGGAACCCGGGACCGCCACAAAGCTGACGTTGGCCGCGTCGGAGCCCTCGTTGCGCCAAATTCCGCCGACGAGGCCCGACTCACCACGGCCGGATACCAGCGCGTCCAGGTCGCCGTCATTGTCGATGTCGGCCCAGGTAACCGTTGCGTTCCGTACCGCAGGCAGGTTCTGGGATTTGACGTTGAACGTGAAGGGCTGGGTGACCGGCTGGGCCGAGACAGGCCCGACGGCCAGCAGGCACGCGCCTAGAACAGAGAGCACGAGTCGCATCACGCGCATCGAGAAAGCAGAGTTACAGGGGTGCCGAATGTACGGACACATGCTGCTCGTGACCCACCCTAAATCCGAACTGTGCGTGGAGGTGGGCGGACGGAGGCCCGGCGCCCGTCGGAACGCGATCAACCACATTCCGTTAACAGTTGTTCTAACGACTTCCGTCAGAACATGAAGCTTGAGGAACTGATCAAACAGGACCGTTTTGCGGACGGGAGTCAGCGCGCGATGCTGAACATTCTGGTCACCAGTTCCTGGGTCACCTCACAGTTGAGTGCGACCATGTCGCGCTTTGGACTCACGCCCGCCCAGTACAACGTGCTGCGCATCCTTCGCGGCTCCCATCCCGGGCGCATGACCTGCTCGGATATCGGAAGTCGGCTGCTTGATCGAACGCCGGACGTGACCCGTCTGTTGAACCGGCTGGAGTCCGCCGGTCACATCGAACGAAACCGATCCACCTCGGACCGAAGAGTCGTCGAAGTAGGCATCACGCAGGAGGGCCTCAATCTGCTCACCGCCATGGACCCGGAGACGACCTCCATCCAGGATCGCCTCTCGCGGCACCTTACCGAGGACGAGCTCCATCGGCTGAGCGACCTGCTCGAGCGCTACCGCTCCGACCAGATAGACTGACATGACCCGCAGTGCCTATCGCCTGACGCGACCGCAGAAGCTGTATGTGGTATGCGCCGGCATATTCCTCACGGCACTGGTCGTTGCGGAGGCTACCGCTTCCAAGCTTTTCACGGTAGTCACCCTGCCATTCAGCCTGAACATTCTGGGTCAGGAGTTCAATGAAGTGGTGATGACAGCAGGCGTGATCGCATTCCCGATCACGTTCATCATCACCGACCTGCTGAACGAGTACTTCGGCAAGCCCGGCATCAAGTTCGTCACCTACCTCGGCATGGTGATGATCATGTTCGAGTTTGCGATCATCCAGGTCGCGATGGCGGTGCCCACAGCCTCCATTTCGCCGGTGCCGGGCGAGGCCTTCGACACCGTCTTCGGAGCTTCGGGCCGCATCATTATCGGTAGCCTGATCGCCTACCTGATCGGCCAGCTGGTGGACATCTCGCTATTCCACTGGCTCCGCAACCTGACCGAGGGCCGCCACCTCTGGCTTCGCGCTACAGGCTCCACGTTCGGATCTCAGTTCATCGACACGTTCGTGGTGCTGTTCGTGGCGTTTTACGGCGAGATGACCCTGCAGACGATTATCGCCGTCACGCTGTTCAACTACATCTACAAGTTCCTGGTCGCCATCGTGATTACTCCGGTGATCTACGGTGCCCACTGGGTGATGGACCGCTATCTGGGCGATGAACTGTCCGACGAGTTAACCGGAGCAGCCGCCGCGGCCGGCTGACCGGAACCCGGCCCGGTGCGCGGGGTGGCGGCCGGAAGCGAAAATCCGAACGTGGATCCCTTGCCTTCCTGGCTCTCGACCTGCAAGGCGCGGCTGTGCGCTCCCAGGATATGCTTCACGATGGCAAGGCCGAGACCGGTGCCGCCCTGGGAACGACTCCGACTCTTGTCCACCCGGAAAAACCGTTCGGTGATGCGTGGCAACAAGGCTTCCGGAATGCCGATGCCGTTGTCGATGACTGAAATCCCGACTTCACCCCCGGGGAGGAGACGTGCCCAGAGCTCCACCCGACCTCCTTCGTGGTTGTACTTGATGGCATTTTCGACCAGGTTGACCACCACCTGACGAATGTGCTCCTGATCACCAATGACGGGTGGCAGGTCAAGCTGGAATGCCGGGATGAGCACAACATTACGTCGAGCGGCAATCGGCTCCAGGCTCTCAAGCGTCTCCGAGAGCATCTGTCGCAGATTGAACGGAGCCGGCTGCATTTTGAGTTCACCCTGCTCGATGCGGGCAATCTCTCCCAGGTCGCGGGCCAGGTTCTCCAGGCGGTCCGCATTGCGCAGAATCTTGCGCACGAAGTTCCGGTTCACCTTGTGGTCTTCGAGCGCCCCGCCCTCGAGGGTCTCTGCGAACCCCCTGATCGCGAAGATCGGGGTTTTCAGTTCGTGTGAGACGTTGCCGATGAACTCTCTGCGATAGTCTTCCATGCGTCGCAAGTCACTCATCTCGCGCTCCAGCACCTGGCCCGTGCGATAGACCTGCCAGACGAGATCGTTCATTTCGTCGCCCTGCGGCAGGTGCGCCGCGGACAGATTCTCGAACTGATGTCGCCTGATCTGGCGGAGGATGGTCGTAGCGAGCCGCAGGCGTCGCGCGAGAATGCGCGTGCACGCCAGAAACACGCCCAGGAACGTGAGCCCGGGCACGGCGAGAAGGCCGAGTACACTCCAGGCACCCGTCAGGGCCTGGACCACAAGGGTTGCGGCAAGAGCGGTCCCGGCACCAAGAGACGCAATCTTGCTTGCGATGCGGGTGTGCCGGAGTACGGGCCGGTCAGGCCCGGAATCTGTATCCGACACCCTTGATGGTCTCAATGAGCTCTTCGCCAACCTTCTCCCTGATCTTTCTGACGTGGACGTCCACCGTGCGATCCACAACGTACACATCGCGTCCCCAGACCTCGTCGAGCAGCTGTTGTCGCGAGAAGACCCGTCCGGGGCTGGAGGCAAAGTGCCGCAGTAGCTCAAATTCCTTGCGAGGGAGATGAAGCGGCTCGCTTTGCCCGCTGACCTCCACCACGTACCGCGTGCGGTCAATCGTGATGCCGTGCACCTGTATGACATCCGGCGCCTCCTCCAGCCTGCGGGATCCACGGAGCGTGGCCCGCACCTGGCTCATGAGGACCGGGATGGAAATCGGTTTCGTGAGGTAGATGTCGGCACCTACATCCAGTCCGGCTACCTGATCCTCTTCTCCATCCCGAGCCGTCAACATGACGATCGGGACCGACTTCAACACGGGATGGCCTCTGAGTCTCCGGCATGTTTCGAGCCCGTCCATACGTGGCATCATGACGTCGAGCACGATCAGGTCAGGCGGCTCCGCCTCCGCGAGTCGAAGGGCTTCGGCCCCATCCCTCGCTTCACCCACGACAAACCCCTCCGACTCGAGATTGTATCGAATCAGTTCGAGGATATCATCCTCGTCGTCGACGACGAGGACCCGTGGTGGTGCGTCGGGCATGAAATCAGGGGGCCACTGGCGGCAATAGCAAAGCTAGGGCGCGGCAATTACCGTAGTATTACCACCTTCGATTCAACTCTTTCCATGCTCGCGGCAGATGCCACGGGCAAGCAGTACGCTCTATGCCTCTGAACAGAAAACTGCGCTACGGGATGGTCGGTGGCGGCCCAGGCGCCTTCATCGGCGCGGTGCACCGCATGGCGGCCGCTCTGGACGGCGAGATGGAGCTCGTTGCCGGGGCCTTTTCGTCCAACCCCGAGAAGTCGCAGGCTCAGGGCAAGGCTCTTCACCTGGATCCGTCCCGGGTCTACGGGACCTTCGCCGAGATGGCGAAGCAGGAAGCGGCTCGTGATGACGGCATCGACTTTGTCTCCATCGTGACACCAAACCACGTGCACTTCCCGGCGGCGAAAGCATTCATAGAAGCCGGCATTCATGTGGTCTGTGACAAGCCCATGACGAACACGCTCGAGGACGCGGAGGAACTCTGCCGACTGGTGGCGAAGCATCGTGTCGTGTTTGCCCTGACCCACAACTACACCGGCTACCCGATGGTCAAGCAGGCCAGGGCGATGGTTGCCGATGGCTCGCTGGGCACGCTGCGCAAAGTGGTCGTCGAGTATCCGCAAGGGTGGCTCTCCGAGCTCATCGAAGCCGAAGGGCAAAAGCAGGCCGCCTGGCGCACGGACCCGACGCGAGCGGGTGTTTCTTCCGCCATGGGCGACATAGGCTCGCACGCCGAGAACCTGGCGCGCTACATCACAGGCCTGGACATGGCCGAGATGCATGCGGATCTCGGCACGGTGGTCGAGGGCAGGCTGCTTGAGGACGACGGCAACGTGCTGGTACACTATGACCAGGGCGTGCGGGGCATTCTTTACGCGTCGCAGATCTCCGTGGGCGAAGAAAACAACCTGCGCATTCGGGTCTACGGATCGAAGGCTTCGCTGGAATGGAAGCAGGAGCACCCCAACTGGCTCCATGTGCGCTATCAGGACCGTCCCGAAGAAGTCTTCAAGCGCGGCAATCCGTACCTGAGCGAAAGTGCCGCACACGCTACCCGCATCCCCTCGGGCCATCCGGAAGCGTTTCTGGAAGCATTCGCCAACATCTACCGGAACGCCGGTCGCACGATCGCGGCCCGCATAGCCGGTGAAGAACCAAACCCGCTGGACCTGGACTTCCCGACCGTGCAGGACGGGGCCCGCGGCGTGCATTTCATCCACACGGCCGTGAAGAGCAGTCGCGAGCGCGCCTGGGTCGACGCGTCCTACAGTCCTCCCGCCTGATGGCCCGTCCTGTCACTCTGTTCACCGGCCAATGGGCCGATCTACCGCTGGAAACGCTGGCCGCCAAGGCCTCCCAATTCGGTTACGACGGGCTGGAGTTGGCCTGTTGGGGCGATCACTTCGATGTCCAGCGTGCCCTGCAGGACGAGGCCTACTGCAGAGGCCGACATGAGCTGCTGGCTGATCACGGCCTGAAAGTGTGGGCCGTTTCAAATCACCTGGTCGGGCAGGCCGTCTGTGATCTCATCGACGAACGGCACCAAAGCATCCTGCCGCCCGACGTCTGGGGGGACGGGGATCCGGAGTCCGTTCGGCAGCGCGCGGCAAAGCGCATGCAGGACACGGCCCGAGCAGCCGCCAGATTGGGAGTCGGCGTGGTAAACGGCTTTACCGGCTCCAGCATCTGGCATCTGCTCTATTCGTTCCCCCCGGTCACCCCGGCCATGATTGAAGAGGGCTTCGCCGATTTCGCGAGGCGCTGGAATCCAATCCTGGATGTCTTCGACGAGGTGGGCGTGCGCTTCGGGCTCGAAGTCCACCCCACGGAGATTGCCTTCGACATCGGCAGCGCGGAGCGCGCGCTGGCCGCACTCGACCACCGGGAGGCGTTCGGTTTCAACTACGATCCCAGTCACTTCGGCTATCAGGGCGTGGACTATGTGGGTTTCATCCACCGGTTCGCTGACCGGATTTACCACGCGCACATGAAAGACGTGTGGTGGAGCCCGAACCACGCCGAGGTCGGTGTCTTCGGGGGCCACACGGATTTTGGAGACCGCAGGCGATTCTGGGATTTCCGATCGCTGGGACGAGGCTCGATCGACTTTGAAGAGGTGATTCGGGCACTCAACCGGGCCGGCTACGACGGCCCGCTCTCGGTGGAATGGGAGGACTCGGGCATGGACCGGGAGCACGGTGCCGCAGAGGCTTGCGACTTTGTGCGCGCCGTCGACTTCCCGGCATCAGAGATCGCGTTCGACGCAGCCTTCGCCGAGGAGTAGCCATGGAAGCTCCAAGACGGACCGAGGTTGCGCGCTTTTCTGAACTGGAAGACCGACAGCCCGCCTATGCATTGGTTGCAGGAGTGGATCTGGTCGTGACCCGCTTTGACGATGAGGTCTCCGTGTTGTACGGGCGCTGTCTGCATCGGGGGGCCTTGCTCTCTGACGGATACGTGGACGGCGACAACCTCATCTGTGGGCTGCACAACTGGGACTACCGGTTGGCGACGGGTGTGTCGGAGTACAACAACGAAGAGGCTCTGCGGCGATTCTCGACAGTGATCGAGAACGATGTGGTCTACGTAGACGAAGCCGAAATTGAGGCGTGGCGGGTTGACCATCCCCAGCCTTTCGACAGGGATGCGTATCTGGGTCTCTATCAGGATCCCCACGGCGCGCCGGAGGAACCGTTCAATCGTCACATTCAGACGCTGGCGCGGGACGGGCTGTCGAAAACTGGCCACCACGGACCGGTCTCGGCGATGGGTGTGCCGCTTACCGAGCTGCCCCGCTGGTCCGACATCCAGATCCTGACCGGGCAGTTGGCCCGTCGGCCCCTGTTGGACCATGCGGACGTCGGCACGGAAACCGTTATTGGGCCTGGTGCCGCAAAACCGTTGCGGCTGGGCATTCCGCTGTTCGTCTCGGACATGAGTTTCGGCGCGCTTAGCGAGGAGGCCAAAGTGGCGCTGTCCCGCGGCGCTGAGCTTGCCGGCACGGGTATCTGTTCGGGCGAGGGAGGCATGCTGCCGGAGGAGCAGGCGGCAAACAATCGCTACTTCTACGAACTCGCCTCCGGGAAATTCGGCTGGGACCTCGCCAAGGTCGCCCGATGCCAGGCCTTCCATTTCAAGGGCGGGCAGGGCGCCAAAACCGGTACGGGCGGCCACCTTCCAGGTGAGAAGGTCGTGGGCAAGATCGCGGAGGTGCGCGGCCTCGACCCCGGCCAGCCGGCGGTAAGTCCGGCCGTGTTTCCTGATCTGGAGACCGTGGAGGACTTCAAGTCGGTTGCGGCCGACGTACGGCGGGTCTCGGGCGGAATCCCGGTAGGCTTCAAGTTGTCCGCGCAGCACATTGAGGATGACATCGACTTTGCCCTGGAGGCCGGGGCGGACTATATCATCCTGGACGGCCGCGGTGGTGGCACGGGGGCCGCGCCCGAGGTGTTCAAGCAAAACATCTCGGTCCCGACGATTCCGGCCCTGGCCCGGGCACGCCGTCATCTGGACGTGCGAGGGGCCGACCAGGTGTCCCTGATCATCACCGGGGGTCTGCGAACCGAGGCCGACTTTGTGAAGGCGCTCGCGCTGGGGGCGGACGCGGTGGCAATCTCCAACGCGGCGCTCCAGGCGATAGGCTGCCTCGGTATGCGAGCCTGTCACACGAACAACTGCCCGGTAGGCATCGCGACGCAAAAGGATCATCTCAGGCAGCGGCTCGAGGTCGTGAAGTCAGCCCATCGTCTGAAGAACTGGTTCGACGCGACGGTTTCGCTCATGCAGGTACTGGCCCGCGCCTGCGGTCATGACCATCTGGGCAAATTCACCGGGGCCGATCTGTCCACGTGGAGTCGGGACATGGCTGCCCTTTCCGGAGTGCGCTTTGCCGGCGTAGGAAAGGCGTAGGAGCGCTCCCGGTCACCGCAATGTGACCTGGGTGCCGTCGGGCAGCCGGATCGTCGCTTCCAGAAACGCTTCCGAAGACGGTTCGACCGGTGGCGCGATATCGATGCGGTGGAGCGCTTCGCGCAAGACGTCCGGATTCGGGTGCCCCAGACGCAACGCCTGCAGTTCTCCTGCAGGAGGAGCATCGGCCCCAGGGTGGCGGGAGTCACCCCAGTCGATCAGGAACGGAACGCTGCCACCCATGCGGTCGGCGAAAATGTCGGTCATGGACCAAACGAGCTCACTGCCGTCGGGCCGCTGACGGCGCCCTGTTTGTGTCTCGCCCAGCGGCACTACGCTGCCATGGGCGTCTTCGACGAGTTGGTCTGATGCCACGCACCACGAGGCGATGCCCGGGCGGTGCCAGCGGTCCGTTAGCCGCCCACGCTGCGGCGCGGCCAGATCCGGATCAGGCGCGATCACCTCGAAATAACAGGTGTCACCCAGGCTGAGCAACGCATTGTGGGTGCCGAACGCCGGGTGACGTCCGCCCACCCTCGGTTTGCACCCGAGGAGCTCTGCGACGCGCGACGATCCTGACTTCAGGTTCGGGGCAAAGAATATCAGGTGGTCGACCCGAAGCACTGTCAGGGCATGAAGGTGGTGATCCGCCTCCTGAACTCCCGCCGACACGCCAAAGCCGCCGTACAGCGCCCGGGCCCGCAGCCAGAGCCGGATGGCCGCACGCACTTGTCCGCAAGCCGCCTGAATGATCGCCCCGGCCCGCAATGCGTTTGCGTGGTCGGGCGATCCTGGGTCGTGGTCGTCGTACAGCTGCAGCGCCTCTTCCGAAGGCGTTCTCGCAGCGTCCGGATTCTCGTCCGCGAGCGCCTGCGCATGGTGCCGAAGGGCATGCGCGACCGCGGTTGGTTGACCGTGTCGACGGGCTTCGCGAACGGCCTCCTCCGCCAGCCTCAACCGCTCGCGACTCCGGCCTTCGTCTTCAGCCAGATGCGCTTGCCGTGTGATGACTGCGGAAAGCAGTGGAGAATCGTCGCGGCGCCCCAACGTCTCCGCCTGTTTCAGGAGCTCCCCGGCAAGCGGGGTATTCCCCTCCCTCCTGGCCGCCCATGCGGCTTCCATCAGTTCCCTGATTTTCATCGCGGCGTCAGTCGAATCTCCGAACGAACGGACCTGGCCAGGAAGCACGCCGCATGACTACGATGGTGGAGGTCGTCTATTTCGCGCGAGGAAGGCTGCGTGCCTTCGAACCGAACGAGCGGTCGCAGCTCCACGCGACTCATCCACATCCCCTCGGGGCCATTCTCCATGGTGCCACGGGCGTCATCGGTGTAGCTCTCGACCGTCCAGCCGTCCCGAGCCGCAAAGGAGAGAAAGAAGAGCATGTGGCAGCTTGCCAGAGAGGCCACGAATGCCTCTTCGGGATCGACGGCCGCCGGATCCGACATGGGGAATGGCACGATGTGCGGAGAGGCAGACGCGGGCACCGTTTGTCCGCCATCAAAGCGCCAGGTGTGTGCCCGGCTGTACCGGTTATCCGCGAATGATTCCCCCTTGCGTTCCCAGTGTACTTCGGCCCCGTATGTGGCCATGTCAATTCCCGTCTGCTTCACTTGGGCTGTGTTACGGACGATAATACCTTTGGAACTTATGTGGCTACTTCCCGCGTTGGAGGGCGCCATTTCGGGGTGTAGCGCAGCCCGGTAGCGCGCTTCGTTCGGGACGAAGAGGTCGTGGGTTCAAATCCCGCCACCCCGACACCTGAGACTCGGTCTCGCAAAAAACGCCGACGGATGTGATCCGCCGGCGTTTTTCAGTTTCCTGCCTATCGCATGGAGAATGTTTGCTCAGGCCGGAGTCTGAATATGGTCAACTCGGGTCGGGTGAACAGCCTCACAGGGAGGTTGCTGAACCCGATGCCGCGGTTCACATACAGGTTGTTGCCTTCGGGGGTCTGCTCCTCTGATGCCCATCCGTCTGCAACCACCTCTTCCTTTCCGACAATGTCCAGCCAGCTGGTGGACTTCAACATCGGCAGGCGTATCTGCCCCCCGTGCGTGTGGCCGGCCAGGGCCAGTGGCGCTGTACCCGCGGGCACGTCTTCAAATGCCTCGGCATTGTGCATCAATACGATGCGTGGAGCTCCCTCGGGCACCTGCTCCAGGGCCGTGGCCGGGTGCGCATGATGCGCCCACACTGAGCCGATGCCGACCACATACAGCGGGGACGAGTCCTCAATGGCCACCCGGGCCGCCTGATTCTTGAGCACCTGGATACCCTCTTGCTCAAGGACCTGCTCCAGGTAGCCGGCCAGATCCGGGCGTGCGTCACTCTTCTCCTTCATCAGCGAGTAGTCATGATTGCCGAGAACCGCGAACGTCTGCACTCCGGCCTCCGGCAGCGGCTTCACCAGCTCGACGGCCTCGAGTATCCTGCTGGAGTCGGGCCGATACATGAAGTCTCCGGCGATGAGCGCGACCTCCACGTCGCGGTCGATGATCTCTCGGACCGCCTTGCTCACCATGCCCTTGTTGTCCAGCCACATGCCTACCTGGAAATCAGCGAGCAGGGCCACCTCCTGACCTTCCCAGTCCTGCGTCAGGCCGGGTAACGGCGCATCGAACTCATTAACGTCCAACAGATAGCGCGGCTCGATGATACCTGCCCACACAACGAGCAGGACGGCCAGGGCCGCGACAGCCTGGCCGGTAGTCCTGAATACAGACATACCAAATCTCCGAATACTTGAACCTTGTGGGCTCCTCCCGTGCGCTGATCTATAGCGCCCTGATTCCGAAAACATGGAATCGGAAGAGCATATACCCACTATTTATAGGCATATACACCAGAAAAGGTCCCGAGAGGTTCGCTACGCCTCTACGGTCTCAAACAACGGCCCACAAGCCAGAGCAATCTGCTCCACGTGCCGGCAGTCCGTGCCACAGCACCCGCCGAACACCGTAAGTCCAGGCAGTCTGCGCTTGAGCGCCGCGTGCTCCACCGCCAGCACGGCCGGGTTTCCGGTGTCCAAACGATCGGCGGCATTCAGTTCGGCGTGGCTCCGCATCGAGGCGTTGGCCCGCACTCCCTTCAATCGACTGGTCCATGGCTTTGCCACATCCAGTACGAACTCGAAGTGGGTCGGGTGTGCGCAGTTGATCATGTAGTACTCCGGCCAGTTTCGGGTCGCCGCGTCCACCTCGGCCACGGCCTCTTCCAGGGACTGCCCAGTCGGCAGCCTGCCGTTGGTCTCCACGGTAAATGCGAGGGCGATGGGCATGTTGGCCTTCCGGGCGGCGCGTGCCATGCCGATGGCCTCTTCGCTGTAGGCGATCGTGAGGGCGCAGACCATGTCCACGTCTGTTTCGGCCAATACGTCGATCTGCCAACTGTGGTAGGCCTCGGCAGCCGCGGGCGTCATGGTCTCTCCGGGATCGTACCCGTCAGCCCGGGGCCCGATGCACCCACTGAGCACTACCGGCAGTTCCTGCGGCATGCTCTCCCTGATTTCGACCAGCAGTTCGACGGCTTTTCGGTTCGCTTGGGCGAGCTCGGCCTCCGAGTACCCAAGGCGCGCGCCCCAGTCGGGATTGGCTCGCCAGGTGGCTGACTCCAGAATCAGTCCCGTGCGCAGTCGGGTTGCGATGCCGGCATAGCCGCGGAAGTAGCGTTCCAGCGCTGCGGTTCCTTCCGCGGTTTTGAGCAGGTCGAAGGCCGCGAAGTGCGGCAACTCGAGCCCGTCATGGAAGATGAGCGTGGTCTCGATGCCACCGTCGGTGAGGAACAGTCGCTCACCATGCTGCGGTAGCGCGTGCCGATAGCGGGGCATGGTCACCTCCAGGGAGGTCGGGTGGGACCTGAATGTACGACACCTCGTGGCGCATCGGACATTCCGCACGCCTTGCCCTGCTCCACAAACTGCGACGACCGGCAGTCAATTTTGCTATAGCAGGGCGTTGACACACATATCTCACACATGTTATTGTATGTGTCCCACCTGCCCCAACGGGGCACAACACCCTATTCGTGGTCGGCTGTCTCACCATCAAGCAGTATCCCGCCTGGGCACTTTCCCTGGTCAAACGCTGTGACCCCACACGTGCCCTGATGGTGCAGGAAGACGCGCACATCATCGCCGTAAATCGGCATGCGGTGCGGGCCGGAATCGAAACGGGCATGACAGCGGCCCGGGCGCGCTCGCTGTGCCCGGAGGCACTTCTTCTGATTCGCGATGCGGTCTCCGAATACTGCGCGTGGGAGTACGTGGTCGAACACCTGCACCGCACCACGCCGTTCCTGGAAAGCAGTCAGCCGGTGGCGTGGTTCTCTGCGCGTCCCCGAGAGGTACGAGACACCGCACGGCATCTGCGAGCCTGTGTCGGGTTTGCACCCGACCGATCCACGGCCCACCTGGCTGCGGTGCGGTCCAATCCCGGAGGCACGACAGTCGTGCGGCCCGAAGAGATGGAAGCGTTTCTGGATGCGTTCCCATCCCCTCTCTTGCTTGATGCCGGGTTCAGTGAGGACCTGGTTGACGGGCTTGAGCTGCTGGGATGCAGCACACTCGGTCCGGCACGCAAACTCAACAGCAGGCAGCTGAAGTTGGCGTTCGGCAAGGAAGGCGTTGCCCTCTACCCGCTCCTGCACCCCGGGGTATCCGGGCGCATCGGGGTCTACCACCCCCCTCCCTCCATCCGCAGCCACTTCGAATTGGAGGCCCCCTGCAGCCAGCCGGGGGACCTGATGCCCATCGTTTGTCAACTCAATGAGCGTGCGGCCCTGGCCATGAATGACCAGTTTGCCGGCCAGGTGCGCATCATCCTCCGGCCCGAGGGACGCGACCCGGTACACGGGTCCAGGGTGTTGCCACACCCAACCAGCCGAGCGGATACGCTGGAGCGGTATGGACTCCGCCTGGCCGGTGAGATGCTGCAGTCCCTGCATGTAGAGGCACGAAAGGCCCAGAGTCGCCCGATCGACATCGACCGGATAGACTATGTGTTGGCTAGCCTGATGACGGGCGACCTGGTGCAGGCGTCGCTGTTTGGTGAGCGGCTTCGCAAGGTGACGAGCGCCGTCGGTGAGGTGCATCGACGCTACCCAAACAGCATCAAGCGTGGGCTTGTACGCGCGGGAGCGCACTTTCATGAGGACCGGATCAGCCTGAGGACCTGGGAAGCCAGCGACACTTCCGGAAGTGCAAGGAGCACTGGAAGAGGATGAAGCGCCGGACTGTACCTGTCGAAATCTGGTTTGATGGAAACCAGCCGGTCATCCTGCAGCGGGAAGGATGGGCAGAGCCGGTACACGAAGTCATCGAGCGCTGGGATGTACGCGGAAGGTGGTGGTCACAGGACACCCAACGTCACTACATGACCGTGCGTACCCAGCGAGGTACGTTTGAGGTTTGTGGTGACCGTCGCACGCAGAAATGGGCGATTACAGGCACTTTTGACTGATGTTTGCCCATCTGCATACCCGAAGCTGGTTTTCCTTCCAGGCAGCTGGGTCATCACCGGAAGCGTTGCCGGAAGCGGCAATCGCCCAAGGTGTCGGAGCGGTCGCGCTGACCGAACGACACGGGGTTTACGGCGTCGTACGTTTCCAGCGTGCCTGCCAGGAACTGGGCATACAGCACATTTTCGGAGCCGAGGTGCCGGTCGATGGCCGCGATCTCGTACTGCTGGCACAGAACAGGGAAGGCTACGCCAATATCTGCTGGTTGCTCACGCAGGCGCATCTGCGCTCGCGGGAAGAGCCGAGCGCCACCCTGGACGAGTTGGCCGAGCACTGCAGTGACGTCTTCTGCCTCACGGGCACGGAAGCGGGACCTCTGTACCCCCTGATCGACGCATTCCAGCCCCGTGAGGCCGCACAGTGGGTACACACTCTGCATGACCTGTTTGGCGAGCGGCTTTCAATCGAGGTCACGCACCAGCGGAGAAAGGGAGATGACCGCCGCCTTGCCCACCTCCTGCAGCTGGCCCGTCAGACCGGTGTGCCCCCGGTGGCCACGGGCGATGTACGCTATGCCGTACCCGGCGACTACTGGCGCTATGACCTGCTGACATGCGCACGGCACGGCATCACGGTGTTTGACGACCACCCCGACCGGCCATGCAATGCCATGGCCTATCTGCAGCCGGAAGCGGAGTTGAAGCGCAGGGGCCTGCCGGCGGCGGCCATCCATCGGGCTGGAGAGATCGGGCAGATGTGCAAGGTGGACCTGATACCCGGACACATCATCCCGCCCGGCACCCGCCTTCCGGCCGGCAAAACGTCGGTGGAGGTCTTTCGGGAGCACGTGTTTGCGGCATTCGATCTGAAGTACCCACCCGGTTCTGTGCATCGGGAGGCGGCCGAAGAGCGCCTGGCAAAGGAGGTGGGTGTCATCAGCGGGCTGGACGTGCAGGAGTTTTTCCTGGTTGTGCATGAAGTGGTAGAGGAGGCGCGTCGGCGCGGTATTCGCTGCCTGGGGCGCGGATCTGCCGCAAACTCCATCGTCACCTATCTGCTGGGTATCACTGTGGTATGCCCCATCGAACACAACCTGCTGTTCGAGCGCTTCTTGCACCGGGGCAGGAAGGGCACGCCGGACATCGACCTCGACTTCGACTCCAGCAGGCGACTCGAGATCGTGGAGTGGATGGAGGAGCGGTTCGGTGTGAACCACACAGGCATGGCGGCGACAATAGACCGCTATCTGACCAAGTCAGCTGTTCAGGATACCGCCAAAGCGCTCGGCTGGCCGGCAGAAATGGCCATCCAGATGTCCAAGGGGTGCGGGTACGGGCCTCCGGATGACGAGCATAACGCGGCCCATATTCGTAGCGTGGCCGGCGGGGATTCGCCGCTCGTGGAGACGCTGATCAAGGCATCAGCCAACCTGGTAGGCTGTCCGCGGCATCTGGGTCAGCACTCGGGTGGTATGGTGCTTACCCGGGACGCCATGCGCTACTTCACACCGCTTCAGGTGTCGGCGAACGGTGTGCGTGTGGTACAGTTTGACAAGGACGACCTGGAGTGGCTGGGGCTCGTCAAGCTGGATGTGCTGGGACTGCGCATGCTGGGAACGGTATCAGAGGCCACGGTGGTCGTGAATGACATGCGGCCTGCGGATGACCCGGTGGTGCTGGATGAGTTGCCGCTGAACGATCCCGACGTCTACGACATGATCTGTGAGGGTGATGTACTCGGGCTCTTCCAGATCGAATCGCCGGCTCAAATGAGCGCAGGCTCGCGCATCCAGTCACGCAGCATGCAGGATCTGATCAAGCAGATCTCGCTGGTGCGCCCAGGCCCTATTCAGGGGGGACTGATGCATCCGTTCATTCGGCGACACCGGGGTCTTGAGAAGGTGCGCTACGACCATCCGATCCTGGAACGCATTCTGGAGGACACGTACGGGGTGATCATCTTCCAGGAGCAGGTTCTGGAAGTGGTGCACCAGTTTGCGGGATGGGACCTGGATCGGGCCGACTCCTTTCGCCGGCTGATGTCCAAATTCCGCGACCCGGTGGAGATGGAGTCGATGCGGGACGGCTTTGTGCAATCGGCCATGGAAACGAATGATGTGCCGGAGCCGGTGGCGAACCGCGTGTTCGACCAGGTCTCCAAGTTCGTCGGCTATGGCTTCTGTCGGTCTCACGCAGCGTCATTTGCGCTGACGGTCTACCACAGTGCCTATCTGAAACGGCATCATCCCGAGGCCTTCTTTGCCGGCCTGATGCAGCACAGGCCGGGCATGTATGCCCAGATGACGCTGGAACAGGATGCGCGGCGACATGGCGTGCTCGTACTGGTGCCGGACATCAATGCGTCCGGGCTGCGCTTCCAGCTGGAACGGGTGGAGGGCAGATTGGCGATTCGCAAGCCGTTGACCTCCGTCAAGGGCGTACAGGAAACGCTGGCACAGGTCACGGTACTGGAGCGCGAAATGGGGGCGTTCTCCTCCATCGAAGACTTCTTCCACCGGGTGCCGGTGGACGAGAAGCAGCTCACCGCGCTGGTGCAGTCCGGGGCTTTTGACCTGTTGGAGGGCTCAAACCGCACGGCCTTGTTCAAGATGAAGGTGCTGCTTGAGCAGTACGAGGAGGGAGGAGGCACCGAGCAGATGACGCTGCTGGACACGACGTCATTGCGTGCGGCCGACATTCCCGCACTGCCGGGCATTACGCTCAGAACCCGCCTGGAGTGGGACCTGAAAACGCACAGCGGGCCGCGGGTGCACCCTATGGTGGTGATCCGGAGAAGCCTGCGGTACAACGAGATTCGCTCGATCGAATTCGTGAAGCAGTTTGGTACCACACTGCCCTATGACGAACACAAGCCGCCGGTGGTGACCATTGCCGGACTGGTAATGTTCAGACAGCGTCCGGGTACTGCCAAGGGGACCATGTTCCTGTTTCTGGAAGACGAGTCGGCACACATACAGTGTATCTGCAGGCCTGATGTGCGGGCGCGGTTTGAGGAGGAACTGCGGCAGAGTGCGCTCATCGTCAAGGGCAGGGTGCAGGTCACCGGACCCTGGCGGGGCATCATGGTCGATGAGGTTGTGACTCTCGGTGGGGTGATCGGAGGCTACAAGGGCCAGCACGGCGGTCCGACGTACGGCCGGGAGCATAGGGTGACCGCCTTTGGCGAGCGGGCCGAACGATCGGATGCGAGGGTGGTGGAGGTGCGTGACGACGCGGGTTAAGAGCACGAGTAGTCAGAGGACACGAGACGCGGCTTAACGGTGTTAATGGCCTCCATCGGCTCGGATTCACAGTCTTTCAATAGCGAACGGGGACCTCATGGCCGCGATATACCGTTGGCTGACTTCGACCCCCCCGTTCCTAGAACTATAGTTTTTTTAGTTATGAAACGGGTACCCTATTTCTTTACAGTAGTTGGCCTGTCTCTGAGTCTGACCGCGTGTGAAATCGAACGCGGCCAGATGGACGGAGACGACGAATTGGAGACGTACGTCGTAGCCGACGCCGATCTTCAGCAGTTTCGGAGCGACATTCGTTCCGAGCTGAGCGAACTCGAAGGTGAGATTGACGAGCTCGAGGCGCGCGCAGCCCAGGCGGGCGACGAAATGCGCGAGGCCTACAATGAGCAGGTGGCTGAGCTTCGCGAGGAGTACCGCGAGGCCGCGGCACGACTGGATCGCGTCGAAGCCGAGTCCGAGCAGGAATGGAATGAATTCCAGTCCGACGTGAGGGCAACAGTGCGTGAGGTGGATGACGCAATCGATCATGCACAGATCGAGTTTGCCGAAGACATGAACGAGCTTCAGGCTGTGGCAGCCGCCCAGCTCGATGAACTCGACCGGGACATCGAAGCGCTCGAAGCGCGCGCCGACCAGGAAGCCCGCGAAGCCGTAGCCGAACTGCGGGAAGAGCGAGCAGAGCTGGCCAGCAACCTCGAGCAGCTCGGAAACGCTACGGCTGAGGAGTTCCGTGAGGCGCGTGCGGAGGTAGCCGAGGGATTCAACAACCTCTGGTCAAGTCTGCGCGACATTGACGTACCGCACGTGCATGTGACCGTGCACGACGCCTGATCGGCGATAGTCGATCGGTCAAACCAGTCATTCGGGCCGGGAGCGCTGCTTCCGGCCCGTTTTTTTGGGTAGATGCATGCAATGTCGATCAGTGATATATTATCCGTACACAAACGACCAGGACCATGCATTGGGAAGGGGTTTTCCCGGCCGTAACCACCAAGTTCACCGACACGCTTGCGATCGACACGCACTGGATGCGCATCAATCTGGAAGCACAGCTGGATGCCGGGGCAACAGGGATCATCGTATCCGGCTCGCTGGGGGAGGCATCAACGCTGAGCATGGATGACAAGGAAGCGCTGGTGAACATGACCGTGGAGATCGTAGAGGGGCGGGCGCCCGTGGTCTGTGGCGTGGCCCAGCGCACGACAGCGGATGCCTGTCGCATGGCCGAGCGGGTGGCCCGCGCGGGAGGAAGCGGCTTGATGCTTCTCCCACCGATGCTCTACACGAGTGATCGGAGGGAAACGGTCACCTTCCTGCGCGCAGTTGCCAACGCGACGGACCTGCCGATCATGCTCTACAACAATCCTGTGGCGTACAACGTGGACGTGACGCCCTCGATGCTGCAGGAGCTGGCTGACGAGCCAAAGTTCGAGGCGATCAAGGAGTCCAGCGACGACGTGAGGCGGATCACGGACATCATCAATCTCGTCGGCGACCGTTACCGCATCTTTACCGGCGTCGACAACATTGCACTTGAGGCCTTGATGCTGGGCGCCGTTGGCTGGGTGGCAGGACTCGTCTGCGCATTCCCCCGAGAAACCGTCGCGATCTTCCGGTTGGCCAAAGCGGGCCGATTTGACGAAGCGGTGGCGCTTTACCGGTGGTTCATGCCGCTATTGCACCTCGACGTGAATACAAAGCTGGTACAGAACATCAAGCTCGCGGAGGCCATGGTAGGACTCGGCACGGAAACCGTGCGCCCGCCGAGACTCCCCCTGGTCGGCGAAGAACGAGAGGCCGTGATGGCCACCATCCAGAGAGCGCTGGACACAAGACCGGCCGAGGCCGTACAGGCCGTGCTGGCGTAACCAGATCCTCGAACGGTGGTACCGCAAACCCAACCCACGCTCGCCGAGGCCGCCTACGGGCGCATCGAGCACCTGATCGCTACTCTGGAACTCGGGCCAGGTAATGTGTTCTCCGAGGCCGATCTCTGCGCCCTGCTGGAGCTGGGGAGAACGCCGGTCCGTGAAGCGCTGCAGCGTCTGGCTTCTCAGGGACTCATCCGGGTCATGCCACGTCGGGGGATGATGGTCGCCCCCGTGGATCTGCGGGACATGCTGGCGATCATCGAAACCAGAAAAGCATTGGACCGGCTCGTGGCCCGAGGGGTCGCGGAGAGGGCGTCCGGGCCACAGCGCGCACGAATCAGGGCCGCGCTGCAGGATCTTGCCGGGGAGGGCTCGACGTTCATGGAAGCAGACGGACGCCTGGACGAGGCCATCTGGACTGCTGCACCGAATCAGTTCGCGGTGCAGGCTGTTCGCCCCCTTCACACACATTGCAGACGCCTCTGGTATCGCTACCATGAAGCGGAGGACGCTGCCCGCTCGGCGGAACTGCACAAGGCAGTAGTGCACGCTATCCTGGAGGGCGACGGCCTCGCGGCCGAGCAGCGCTCGGACAAACTCATGGACTATCTGGCCCTGTTTACCAAACACATCCTGATTTCCGCCTGATATGGCCACTACGATCACTCTGCAAGGCTGCAACCTTATCGGCGATGCGGATTCCTCGGAGGGACGCGCCGCGATTGCCGGCGTGAATCCAAAGGACGGACGTCCACTCGCGCCCTTCTTTCATGAAGCGACCCAACAGGAAATATCCCGGGCTGTCCACCTCGCCAGGGAGGCCTTCGAGTCCGATTCCGGTCGTGGCCCGGGCGATCGCGCAGATCTCCTGGAGGCCATCGCCGACGAGATCGAGGGATTGGGAGACGTGCTCGTAGATCGTGTTCAGCTGGAGACCGGGCTTCCCGAAGGAAGGGTGAGGGGTGAGCGCGGGCGCACATGCGGCCAGCTGCGGATGTTCGCGGGCCTGCTCCGCGAGGGATCCTGGCAAGACGCACGCATCGAAACAGCGCTCCCCGACAGGAGCCCGATGCCGAGACCGGATATCCGGACCATTTCGGTCCCACTGGGCCCCGTGGCGGTTTTTGGGGCGTCCAACTTTCCGCTCGCGTTTTCGGTAGCGGGGGGAGACACGGCATCCGCGCTCGCGGCGGGATGTCCGGTGGTATGCAAGGCGCATCCGGCCCATCCGGGCACGTCCGAGCTGGTGGGACGCGCCGTCAATCAGGCGGTGAGGCGAACCGGGTTCCACGCGGGCACTTTCTCCCTGCTGCATGGAGCCGGGGCCGAAGTCGGCCAGCAGCTGGTCAATCACCAGCAGATCGCAGCGGTCGGGTTCACGGGTTCGCTGGCGGCAGGCAGATCCCTGTTCGACGCGGCCAACTCACGGCCGCATCCCATCCCGGTTTACGCGGAAATGGGAAGTGTCAATCCGGTTTTTGTGATGGCCGGGGCCCTGCAGGAACGAGGGGGAGAGATTGCAGATGGCCTGGCCGGGTCGGTCACACTGGGCAGTGGGCAGTTTTGCACGAACCCGGGCCTGGTCTTCGTCGAGCAGTCCCCCATGCGGGAAAGCTTTGTCAATGCACTCAGGACCTCACTGGAACAGGCAGGTCCGCAAATCATGCTCCATGCCGGCCTCGCGTCCGGCTACGCCCATGGCGTGCAGAAACTGGGCGACACAGCCGGTGTCACTGGAGGCTCGCGGGCCAACCCTGGCGGGGACGGCGCCGCCGTCGCGACTCCCGCGCTCTTCCTAGCCGATCTCGAGACGTTCAAGAGCAATCCCCACCTGCATGAGGAAGTGTTTGGCCCTTCGACCGTGGTGGTGCTGTGTGACGCCGGCAAGTTGGCTGACGCCGCCGGGCTGCTGGACGGCAATCTGACCGGGACCATTCATTGCGACTCCGGTGATGATGCCGGCGCGTTGATGACAACCCTGTCCAGGCGAGTTGGCCGGGTGATCTTCAACGGATTTCCCACCGGCGTCGAAGTGTGCCACGCCATGCATCACGGAGGGCCCTACCCGGCCACGACTGCACCGTCAACCACCTCAGTGGGCACCGCGGCGGTTCGGCGGTGGGTGCGACCCGTGTGTTTTCAGAACAGCCCCGATGAATTGCTCCCGGAGGATCTCAGGGACGAGAACCCGAGGGGCATCCTCCGTCTGGTAAACGGTGAGTACTCCCGGGACGCCATCGCACACTCGGAAACGGTCGGCTGATGGCGCGTCACACGTTCTTCTGTGTGGATGCCCACACCTGCGGCAACCCGGTGCGGCTTGTCGCTGGTGGGGGTCCGTCACTGGAGGGCACGACCATGCTGGAGCGCCGGGCACACTTTCTGGAGCACCACGACTGGGTTCGCCAGAGCCTGATGTTCGAGCCCCGGGGGCACGACATGATGTCTGGCTCGATCCTGTATCCGCCCACTCGGGAGGATTGTGATGTGGGCGTCTTGTTCATAGAGACCTCCGGATGCCTGCCCATGTGTGGTCATGGCACCATCGGCACGGTGACGATCGCGCTCGAACACGGCTTGATCTCGCCGTCCGACCCCAATCTGGTCCGGCTGGATACCCCGGCCGGTCGCGTGGACGCCCATGTGTACAGAGACGGAGACCGAGTTACGTCCGTACGCCTTGTCAACGTGCCGTCTTTCCTGGCGGCGGAGGGCCTTGAAGTGGAGTGCCCGGACCTCGGCCGGCTTACGGTCGACGTCGCCTATGGAGGCAACTTCTATGCGATCGTCGACCCACAGGAGAACTATCGCGACCTCTCAGACCACTCGGCCACGGACCTCGTGCGCTGGAGCCCGGTAGTGCGAAGGCGACTGAATGAACGCTACACCTTCCGGCATCCTGAGGACCCTCGCATCGGCGGCCTGTCCCACATGCTCTGGACAGGTGCCCCCGGCCAGGACGGGTCACACGCACGAAATGCCGTCTTCTATGGCGAAAAGGCCATCGATCGCTCGCCATGTGGCACCGGGACGAGTGCCCGTATGGCGCAGTGGGCTGCGCAAGGCAAGCTCGCGGTGGGGGACGCCTTCGTGCATGAGAGCATCATCGGAAGCCGTTTCACAGGCCGCGTGGAAAGCGAGACCCGAGTCGGCGATCGTGCTGCCATCGTGCCGAGCATTGAGGGTTGGGCACGCATCACCGGGATCAATACGATCATGGTCGATGACGACGACCCCTTCGCACACGGATTCACAGTCCGATGAGTACGTCGAGTAGCGACGTCGTCATTGTGGGAGGGGGCGTAGTGGGGCTTTGCGTAGCCCTGAGCCTGCAACGCATGGGGCGATCGGTGACCGTGATCTCCAAGGAGGCTGCCGGTCAGGGTGCCTCCGCCGGCAATGCGGGCATGATCGTTCCCAGCCATGTAGTACCCCTCTCCGCGCCTGGCGTCATCGCGCAGGGCCTGCGGTGGATGACTCGTCGCGACGCGCCATTCCATATAAAACCTTCCGCCCTGCCCGGCATGGCGCCGTGGTTGTGGCAGTTTCGCAAGCACTGTACGGCCGCTCACGTAGCCGCGTCCGTGCCCGTCCTCCGGGATTTCAGCCTTGAGGGTGTCGAGGGGTTCCGGCGCCTGGCAGCGCACGAAAACGACTTTGCCTGGAAGCAGACGGGGTTGCTGATGGTGTATCGCACGCCGCAACTGGCAGAATCGCTGCGACACGAAGCGAAGGTCGCGGAAAAAGCAGGTCTGCGCGTACAGGTACTCGACGCTGCCGGCACCGCCGCCCAGGTCCCCAGGCTGCAATCGCAGGCGCTTGGTGCCTTGCTGTTTGAGGACGATGGACGGGTGGACCCGGACGCCCTTCTCGCGAGCCTGCAACGGCGCATCGAGGCGGGCGGCGGTACAGTGCGATACGGGCTGCGGGTCCAGAGCCTGGGGCCGAGGGAGGTCGTCACGGAGCGGGGTACCCTTACGGCGCACGATGTCGTCGTGGCGGCCGGTGCCTGGTCCGGCAGGTTGCATCGAAGTCTGAAAGTGCAGCCGGCGAAGGGGTACAGTGTGACAGTGCGGGGGGAAGGCCCGCAGATTCCCATGATTCTGATGGAAGAGCGGGTCACCATCACGGCGTTGCCCGGCCGCATGCGCTATGGAGGCACGCTATCCCTCTCCGGGTTTGACGGCAGCGTGGATCGGCGCCGCGTGGCGCCGATCCTGCGCGAAGCAGCACGCTATCACGGCGAGCAGGCCGTGCAGGCTCCGGACATCTGGACGGGATTCCGGCCGGCGTCGCCGGACGGACTGCCGTTCGTAGGCCGACTGGCACCCGGGCTCTGGGCTGCGACAGGCCACGGCATGATGGGGGTGTCGCTCGCACCGGCCACAGGTCGCTTGCTGTCGGAGCTGATGTCGGGTTCGACCCCGTTCATGGATCCGGCGCCCTTCGATCCGTTGCGCTTTACGCGCCGGCGGGACTGAGCGCGGCGGTCACACGACGGCGGCGTACATCTCGTCGATCAGGCCCGCGTGGTGGGCTTCAATGGCTTTGCGCCGCAATTTGAGGGTCGGTGTCATCATTCCGTTGTCGACCGAGAAGGCCTCCGACACCAGCCGGAAGTCACGGATTTTCTCGGGAGCGGCGGCCTCGCGCGAATAGGAACGGAACGCCGCTTTCAGGGCGGTCTGCAATTCCTCCTCGCCCCCGGCGAGCGAGACGGCATCTTCGCTGGGCACCACCAGGGCGGTCAGAAACTCTCGACCCTCTCCGACGACCATGATCTGGTCGATGAGCGGCTCGGTCTTGAACAGCTCCTCGATGGGACCGGGGTAGATGTTCTTTCCGCCCTTGGACACAATCATGTGCTTGATGCGGTCGGTAATGCGCAGGTATCCGTTCTCAAACCGCCCCACATCGCCCGTATGATACCATCCATTGTCGTCGATGGACTCTCGGGTGGCCTGATCGTTCTGCCAGTAGCCCTGCATGATATTGGGACCCTTGGCCACGATCTCACCGGGCTCGGAACTGAGCGATGTCGGGTAGTCCTCGCCGGAGATCTGCGCCATGATCTCGCCGGACTCCAGGTTCATGATGCCAACGGTAACCCGGTCGATGACATGCCCGACAGTGCCGTAGCGAGGTCCGGCGATGGGGTTGATCGTCAGGACCGGCGAGGTTTCGGTCAGCCCGTACCCCTCGATGATCGTGACACCGGCGGCCTGAAAGAACTCACCGACCGCGGCCGGCAGCGCGGCGCCGCCTGAGACGGCAAAACGCAGGTTGCCGCCCAGCTTCTCGTGCAGCTTGGAGAAGACCAGTTTGTCGGCCACGCCCTTCTTCCACTGGGTGACCATACCGGCGCCTCCGTTGGTCATGGCGTGTGCATACGCCTTGCCGGCATCCACGGACCAGTAGAAGATCTTCTTCTTGATGCTGGAGCCTTCTTCTACCGATTTGGCGATGACGTTGTAGACCCGTTCGAACAGTCGCGGCACCGAGATCATGACCGTCGGTTTGACCGTCATCAGGTCGCGATTGACCGTATCGATGCTCTGCGCGTACGTGATGCGCGCGCCACATGCCAGCACGCACAGGTATCCGGCCATGCGCTCAAACGAGTGGCAGAGCGGCAGGAAGGAGAGGTGGTGATCGGTCTCATCAAACGGAACCCTGGAAAGGGCGGCCTGCGCATTGGTGCAGAAGTTCTCGTGAGAGAGCCGCACCCCCTTGGGATTGCCGGTCGTGCCGCTGGTGTAGATGAGTGCTGAGATGTCCGAGGGGGTGACGGCTTTGCCGAAAGCGCGGATCTCATCCTCATGCGCCTCCCAGGCCGTGGCACCGGCCTCCATACAGTCTGCCCAGGCATGCACGTAGCCGGGATGTTCCTTGCGCATTTCGGACATGGTCACAATCGTGTCCAGGTCCGGACAATCGTCAAAGATGGCCTCGGCCTTCTTCAGCTGAATACCGGTCGAAACCACGAATACCTTCGCCGCGGAATCCTTCACGATATACCCGGCCTGCGAGGCCGGCAGCGACGTATACAGCGAGACGTTGATCGCCCCCAGGTACTGCGTGGCCAGGTCCGTCACCGCCCATTCCGGGCGGTTTTCTGACAGGATGGCTACCCGGTCCCCCGGCCGGACCCCGACCGAGTACAGGTAGCCGGCCATGGCACGTACCTGACCCCGGAAGCCGTCCCAATCGATGTCGATCCACTGGCCGGCGGGCCGATCGTAGTACGAGAGAGCGGGGCGGCTTTGACCTTCATAGCGATCAAAGAGCCCATCGAACAATTGGGGGACAGTTTCGAAAGAGACGACTGCCGGCATGGGTGCATTCGGTAGGTGGGACCGGAAAAGCTACACGAAGGGGCCTCGGGCTGCAATGTGCGCTCACATGCCGCTGGATACCAGGCAACGAGACGTTGGGCCGCCGGGCTCGGAATGGCGGGCCAGGGACCGATTTAGTCCCAGGCGTCGGCCCCGACGGCCTCCTGAACGGACGCAAACCCATCTCGCTCCAACAGCTGGTCCAGGTCCATCTTCAACTGCCTGAACACGCCTGGCCCCTGATAGACAAGGCTGGTATAGAGCTGCACCAGGGAGGCGCCGGCGCGGATTTTGGCGTACGCGTCCAGGCCGGTGCCAACGCCCCCCACGCCGATAATGGGCGTACTGCCCTCCGTCTTTCTGTACAGGTACCGCACGAGTTGCGTGGAGCGGGAGCGCAGAGGCAGACCGGACAGTCCGCCCGGGCCGATGCGCTTGACAACCTCGGGTGAGGTGTGCTGCAACAACTCTCGGCCGGGGTCCGTGTTGGTGGCCACGTAGCCGTCCACGCCGTGGAGCGCGGCGACCGCCAGGATTTCATCCACTTCGCTGTCCAGGACCACCCGGTCCGTAATGGGCGGCGAGAGCTTGAGCAGCACTGGTGGCGCCGGCTCCAGCGCGGCCCGAAGTGGCATGATGTACTTCAGCAAATCGTCCAGCGCGTTGGGATCCTCGAAGGTTCTTCCCTCCCTGGTATTGGGACAGGAGAGGTTCAGCACGACCATCGACACATGCGGTGCGCAGCGACTGAACGTCGTGGTGAAGTCCTCCACGGCATCCTGGCCCTCGATGGCCGGGTCGTGCGTCTTGGCGATGCTGACGGCCAGGGGCAGGGGTGCCGGGTCATACCTGGCCAGTCGCTTCCCGATGCGCTTCGAGCCGTCATTGTTGAGCCCCATCCGGTTAATGATGGCCTTTTCCTCAGGAAGCCTGAACGCGCGCGGCCTGGGATTGCCTCGTGACTTCTTGCCGGTGACAGAGCCTACCTCCGCGAATCCGCAGCCGAGGGCCTGCCAGAAAGGAATCAGGAGGGCATTCTTGTCGAAACCGGCCGCGATACCGAACGGGTTCGCCATGGGGATCCCGAAGAGCTCGGTGCGCAGCCGGTCCGATTCAAATTCGAACTGCCGCGAGAGGTAACCATGGGCCCAGCGCTGGCCCGTGCGAGCTATCGCACTGCCGATATTGTGGGCCCGCTCGGCTTCTAGCCGGAACAGGAATGCGTGCAGTCGTTCGAACATCGCTGAGTGCGGAGACAGGCGGCCAAACTACGCGCCTCCCGCTCCGCCTGGAAACGCGCACTGCTTTTTAACGAGTTGCCGATGCCGCTGCCATTTACGCAGGTTGATGCCTTTGCCCACGGACCGTTCTCGGGAAACCCCGCTGCTGTCTATGTGCTGGAGTCCTATCCGTCTGACGATTTCCTGGCCAAGGTGGCCTGCGAGATGAATCTGTCCGAGACTGCCTTTGTGGTGCGGACCGGGCCGAGCTCGTTCGACCTGCGGTGGTTTACGCCGAATACCGAGGTGGATCTCTGCGGACACGCCACGTTGGGGGCGGCCCATGCGCTGTTCGAAGATGGGGAAATCGAGGGCGATGAGGTGTCTTTCCACACGCGCAGTGGAGCACTGGCCGTGACCCGGAATCAGGACAGGTCCCTGACCATGAACTTCCCGACGGAGGAGCCCCGGGGCAGGCCCCGGCCGGCCGATCTGGAGACCATGCTCGGCGCTCCCGTGGCCTGGTACGGCGAGAACCGCATGGACGCTTTCGTGCAGCTGGACCAACCTGGCTGGGTGCGATCGCTGGACCCGGACATGAGCAGCATCGCTCGGTTGCCCGTACGTGGCCTGATAGTCACGGCAACGGGCGATGCGCCGGAGTACGATTTCATTTCACGGTTCTTCGCGCCCCAAAGCGGCGTGCCGGAGGACCCGGTGACCGGATCCGCGCACTGCGCGCTGGCCCCGTTCTGGCATGATCGCCTCGGTTCGCCGAAACTGACCGGTTTCCAGGCGTCAGCGAGGGGAGGTCGTGTTCAGGTCGAGCACGACGGAGACCGCGTCCTCCTGACCGGGAGAGCCGTTACCGTACTCCGCGGAGAACTGCTGGTAGACCCGGAGTGAAGTCCATTGAAAAGGCCGACCCCGTGAGGAGTCGGCCTTTCCGGAAATCGGTTGGAGTAAGCTCGGCTACCAGCCCGGAACGATCTGGAATCCAAAGTGCGCCCCCTTGCCCGGACGCTGCCAGGGCTTGGCGTAAAAAATCTCCAGCACGGTGTATCCGAACAGGTTGAATCGCGTGGTGACACCGGTAGAGAACACGGGCACACGCTCCGCGCTCTCGCGCTCCCACTTCAGCGTCGGCTGATCTTCGGCTGTCCAGGCAAGGCCCGCGTCTGCGAACAGAGAAATCTCGGTCGGCAGGTACGGGAAGTTGATCAGGCCGAACTGCTCGGTCCCGAAGAACGGTACACGAAGCTCGGCGGAAGCCAGAGCGATTCTGCTCCCTCGAAGACGGTCAAACTCGGCGCAGGTGCCGTTGTCCGTGACAGTGCACTCCCGGAAGCTGTTGAAGGAGGAGAACGAGTAGCCCCTCAGGAACCCTCTGCTGTTTGCGTAGCCGAGGTATTCCTGGGTGAACAGGTTGTCGGAGTCTCCATCCAGCTTGGCGCCGTAGTTGCCGACATGCAGCCCTCTGATGGCCAGTGTCACGGGATTCGCCTGCAGGTACCGGCGATAGTCCACGGTGGCACGAAGGAAGGTTGCCGACCCTACGAAGGGCGAGAGCTCGAATCGAGACCGTCCCCCTCGCACCGGTGACGTGAAGCCGAAGAACGAGAAGTCATTGACGATGGCGAGTCCGCCAGAACCGAAAAACACCGGATCCGGCTCCTGATCATTGAGCTGCGTGCGCTCCCGTCGCACTCCGAAGTTCGAGAAGTAGTAGTTGTCTACCTCATAGTCGAACCCGTACCGGGTGAATCCGCCGGAGAACTCCAGACGACGAGTCTGGGTGAACGGGTAGCTCGCGATACCCTGCACCTGGTCTATGTAGATGCGTTGCTTGAACTGGCTGACCACCTGGGACGGGATATTGGTCTCCGGATCCACGGTGAAGCCGACACCGGTTCCAATCAGCAGGATCGGTATGTGGCCCACAAGGCCCCCGTAGTTGAGCCGATTCTCGCGATTCAGGTAGTACGCCTGTCCACCGACATCCTTGAACGAGCCGTTTGCCTGAGCCACAATGGACAGGTTGTGATTTCCCAGCATGTCTGAGAAGAAGAAGCCGACGCCCCCCACAAGTCCTGACCCGTAGGGCCCTCCGGCGGTCACCCCGATAGTCGGCGGTGCGACGTAGTCCAGCGTCAGTTTCGCGCCGTACTCGCTGACTTCATAGTCCTGATCCGGAGGCAGTCCGGTCAGCGGATCTGCGAGGTAGTTGGCAACCAGACCCTGATTCTGCTCCCGATACGGCGGCAGCACGCCGGCAATAGCACGCGTGTTTTCATCCGGCACCACATAGGGCTCGCCGACCGTCTCGTCTGCCTCCAGCGCGTGCACGTTGTAGCGATTGTTGCCGAAGACTGAGAACACCATGCGGCCGCTCTGTCCGGCAACGGTCATCGCGGGTGACATGGTGGTAATGCCACTGACACCCGTCTGCAGGTACGTCAGGCGGCTGATGGTCTGATCCACCAGACCGTACCGGTACACGTCCTTGAACCCATCGTGGTCGGATATAAAGAAGATGCTGCGTCCATCCGGCGAGAACTGCGGGTTGGTATGCACGCCGTCAAACACCTTGACGATGTCGATTTCGCCGGTGTCCACCCGGTACAGGCCGATGCGCTCTTTGGCGTAGTCGAGCGTCGCGAAGTTGGTGCCGTCTTCGCCGCGGTCGGTCACGAAGGCGATGGTGCGCGAGTCAGGGGCCCACGCAGGCTGCAGGTCCGAAAAGCGATCATTGGTCAGCTGAGTGACCTGGTCCGTCTCGAGATTGAGCAGGTACAGGTCACTGATCCCGCCGTCGAGGCCGGAGAAGACAATCGACTGTCCGTCCGGCGACCACGCCGGGTTGGTAATTGCCGAGACTCCATCGACCGAAATCCTCCGCGTGATGCTGCCGGACCGCCAGTCCAGAATGGAGATTTCGTTGTCGCCCTGCACAAAGGTGACAAACGCAAAGCGTTGTCCGTCCGGCGACCAGGATCCTGCCGAATTGATGAACCGGATGGCGTCAAAATGCGAGTTACCGTTGGCGGCCTTCAGCTTCTTGACCACCTCACCGGTTTCGGCGTCGGCAATGAACAGGTTGATGTTGAACAGATCACGCTCAGAAAGGAACGCCACGTACTGGCCGTCCGGGGAGACCACCGGCGACACGTTCATGTCTCCGGCGTCGATGTCAGAGGCCAGGACCACGCGCCCGACGCTGTCGGCCGGCATGCGGTCTTCCACCAGCGGCAGATAGGCCTCTTTCAGCGAGGAAATCCATTCGTTGGACAGAGAGTCCGGCTTGATGCCGAGCGTGTACACGACGGCCGAGTCTACGCCTACGCGACCGCCGAGCTTGAACAGGTTGGCCACGGCAGCATCGCCGTACTTGCCCCCCACGTATGCCAGAAGGGCCTGTCCGTATCGATACGGGAAGTACTGGTAGCCGCGGCTGAGTTTTTCGATCGTAGGCACATCGTCGCGAATGGCGGCATCGCGCATCCACATGGCCGTGTGCGGGTCATCCCGCCCCACGGAGAAATACTCGGCCATACCCTCGACAAGCCAGAGTGGCATGAGGCCCAGCGCAAAGCGCGAACTGTCCGTCCGGTTGAGTGCGATGTCGTACTGAAACGAGTGCACCAGCTCATGGCCCAGGACGTGGTCCGTATCGGCATAGCTGCCCGTGAGCGGCATAATGACGCGCTCCTTGAGCGCCTCGGTTACGCCCCCCGTTCCCTGGCCCAAACTGCCCTGAATGGCGTTCGTCTGCTGGAAATCCGCATCGTTCGCATAGAAAATGATGGGCTTGCGTTCGGCGAACTCGCGAAGGAAGGTGCGTGAGTGGCGCTGGTACCAGCGCTCGGCCATACGGGCCGCGTCCTTGACGGCGACTTCTTCTTCCGGATAGAAGTAGAACTCAAAGTGGTCGGTACGGAATTTCTGGAAGTCAAAATCGTCGTACTGGACCTTGTTTCGCCCGAAATACTGGGCGCTGGCCGGCAGGGCAGACAGGAACATGCCGGCGAAAATCACGGTAAAGACGATGAGCCGTCCGGTAGTGGTGTGGTACCGGAATCGGCCCGGTCGACGCCTTTCGTCTTGCATAGCGGTACGGGTTTGAAATGCCTGCGCGCCAGCGGACCGGCCGGCGGCGACACGCTTTCAATGTAAGACCGGCTCTCAGGAGTGGGACCGGTGTCGAAAAACAATGCCTGACTGTCACCATAGCAACAAACAGTCCGGACACCGCACCCCGAGCGCCGAGTCGGCACCGGTTTACGGCCAGCGGAGTCCTTGGGTTGCCGAACGGGATGTAGCATTACCCCGCGCAAGCAGCCCATGTGACGGATCGGGCACCATTCAGGACGCTTTGCGAGGGATCTGTCGATGATTGGGGACACAGGAGCGGACATCCACTCCAGCCGGGGTAGAATCTTTTCGGTTGCCGTGGTGCTGGTGCTCGGCATGTTGATTGGCCGGCTTGCCCAACTTCAACTGGTCAATGCTTCCGAGTACTCCGGCGAATCGCGCACCAATTCCATGCGCGAGAAGCGCGTACTCGCGGCGAGGGGCACGCTCATGGATCGCAATGGTGTAGTCCTGGTCGACAACCAGCCGGCCTACGCCATCACGCTGACCCCCATGTACTTCGACTCCACGCGCACGCTGGCGCTGGCAGAAGTTCTGGAGATGCCTCTCGAAGTCCTGGAGCAGCGCATTGCGGAAGCGCGCGACTTCAGCACCTTCCTGCCATCGCCCATTCTGAACGGCGTCACCTTCGACAGACTGGCGCGCATGCTGGAACGCTCAGACGAGTTCCGTGGCGTGTCCTATCACGCCACGCAGAGGCGTCGCTATCCGTCCAGCGTTCGCGCCTCCCACGCACTGGGCTACGTGCGCGAGATCTCGAGCGAGGACCTGGCGGAATTCGAGGATCTGGGCTACCGGCCGGGAGATCGACTCGGTCAGCGAGGTATCGAGCGTATCTACGAACAGGAACTACGCGGCCGTATAGGCAGCGAGTTTCGCATGGTGAACGTTCATGGCCAGGACGTGGACGCGTTTCGGGGCGGAGTGGAAGACATTGACCCGGTTCCGGGCAGCGACCTGATCCTGACGATTGATGCCGACATGCAGGCGCTCGCCGAAAGCCTGTTCGTAGGCAAGCGGGGCGCGGCTGTAGCTCTCGATCCGAACAATGGTGAGATCCTGGCGCTGGTATCGAAGCCGGATTTCAGCCTGGACCAGTTCACCCGGCAGATTTCTGCCGAGGGGTGGGCGGCCTTGAACGCGAGTGTAGAAAAGCCGCTGTTCAACCGGGCCACCATGTCCGGTCAGATGCCGGGTTCCACGTGGAAACCACTTATCGGGCTGATTGCGCTCCAGGAGGGCGTCATCACGCCGGACGAGTCGTTCTACTGTCCGGGATACCACGAGATGGGTCGTGGAAATTTCTTTCGCTGCATGCACGTGCACGGCTCGATCGCAGTGGTAGAGGCCATTCAGGAGTCCTGCAATACGTTCTTTTTTGAGATGATGCGGCGGGTAGACGTGAACACGTTTGCCAGCTATGCCAGGTCCTTTGGCTTCGGCAAACGCATCGATACCGACCTCACCGAGCAGGACCCCGGTCTGATTCCTGATTCCAGCTGGTACAACGAGACGTACGGTCGCTGGACCGTGGGCTATCAGATGAACCTGGGCGTGGGGCAGGGCGAACTCAAGGTTACGCCCATACAGCTGGCCCGCTACATGGCCACCGTCGCGAACGGTGGTACCTCGTACGTCCCACATTTGATCAAGGCCCACGTTGATCCAACGACCGGAGAACATGTCCGTCCGGACATCCCGCCCGGCGAGACCGCGGGCATACGCAGCGACTATGTGGACCTGGCCCGGGAGGCCATGCGACGGGTCATGACTGCCGGCACCGGCGTGGCCCTGCAGATACCGGGCATTGAGAGCGGTGCCAAAACGGGCACTGCCGAGAACAGCCGCGGTCGGGACGATTCCGTGTTCATCATGTTCGCCCCGTTCGAAAACCCGCAGATCGCGTTGGCCGTGGCGGTTGAAAACGCCGGCTTCGGCGGGTCGGCCGCAGGTCCCATCGCCAGTCTGATGGCCGAACAATACCTGACCGGAGAAGTCACCCGGCCCATCCTGGTGAACCGCATGCTGAACCTGAAGTCGGATCCGCTTCCGGGTACGGACTGATGCGACGGTGGTATCAAACCCTGGATTATCCCACGCTGTTGCTGTGGTTGGCGCTGGTCGGCATCGGCCTCGTGGCCATCTACAGCACCACGCACGGACCGGCCGCAGAATTCCTGAAAGACTCGGTACGGCAGAACTACTACCGACAGTTCACCTGGCTCGGCATCTGCCTCGTGATGCTTGGTGTGGCGCTGCTCCTGCCGGTGCGGTTCTATCAGAAGACGGCGTATCTGGCCTATGCGGGCAGCATCCTGCTCCTGGTCGCTGCGCTCCTGTTCGGACGGGAAATAAACGGAGCCAAGTCCTGGCTGAACTTTGGTCCGGTCGGCCTGCAGGTATCGGAAGTTGCAAAAATCGGCTGTGTGCTCGGGCTCGCACAGTTGGTGGCGAGTCGGCGGGGAACGCAGAGTGATCTCAGGTTTGCGGCGACCATGACCGCCATGATCCTGTTGCCGGCGGCCCTGGTGGTGCTGCAGAACGATACCGGCACGGCTCTGGTGTTTATCGGATTGATTCCCGTCATGCTGTTCTGGAGCGGCGTGCCCTACCAGATCCTGTTGCTGCTGCTGGCTCCGGCCGTGGCAGGCTACCTGTCGGTGGTATCGCTCCAGACGGGAATCGCGTTCAGCGTCGTGTTCGGCGGAATCCTGTGGTGGCGTACCGGAGACCGCAAGATGGGGCTCCTGGGAGCAGGAGTGTCCGGGTTGTCTGTGGCTCTGGTATCCGTAGCGCTGCTACAGGTGCTCAAGCCGCACCAGGTGGCCCGCATCCTGAGCTTCACAGACCCCAGTGCCCAGGAGTTCAGGCACGGCGTCGGCTTTCACCTGGTGCAATCGCTCGCTGCGATCGGATCGGGCGGCGTGACCGGCAAGGGCTTCATGCAGGGCACCCAGACGCAGGGTCGCTACGTGCCTGAGCAGTCCACCGACTTTGTCTTCTCCGTCATCGGGGAGGAATTCGGCTTCGTGGGTTCGGCGCTGGTGCTGGTGCTGTTCATCCTGCTTCTGGTGCGCATTGTGCGGCTCGGGGCACTCATGAAGCACCCCTTCGGCATGATGGTCGCGGCTGGCGCTGCCGGCGTCTACCTGATCCACATCGTGATTAACGTCGGCATGGCCACGGCGGTCCTGCCGGTGATCGGGATTCCGCTCCCATTTATTTCCTACGGCGGATCAGCGCTACTGGCACACTCCGCGCTCATCGCTGTCGTGCTGTCCCTGCACATGCGCCGGGACGATTTGTCCATCTACGGCTTCTACACGTAGCGGACACGCCCTGCCCGCGGCGGGACCAGGCAGGGAGAGACTCGGGCGGCCACCATGGTCTGTGCGTCGCTCCGTCCCGCGATCGATACAGGATTCATTGATGTTGCTTTGAAATGCGTGCAGTCCAGCGATTCGCACTATTTGTTGTATTGATTCTCGGCGGCCTGTGGGCCGGCTGCTCGGATCCGCCTGTCGGAGAGGTGATCGTGCAGATTCCGGACCCCATCGAACGTGACCTGGACGAGATCCAGGCTCGGGACACGCTCGTCGTGCTGACGCAGTACAACTCCACATCGTACTTCCTCTACAGGGGAGAGCCGATGGGTTTCGAGTTCGAACTCCTGGATTGGTTCGCGAGGGCCAACGACCTGTATCTGCAGCCACTGGTGGTCAGAGACCGGGACAGTCTGCTGGTCCTCCTCAATCAGGGCGTGGGCGATGTGGTCGCTGCACGCCTGAGCGCCACTGCGGAGGATTCGGTGTGGGTGGGGTTCACCCGTCCGCTCTACCGGACCAACCCGGTTGTCGTGCAGAGGGAGGCACCCCTTGAGGAGGCCGACGTGCCGCCCGAACTCAACTCGCTGATAGACAGTGTCGCCGGCGCGGCGCCCCCCGAAACCGAGCTTCAGGATGCGGCGAGAGGGGCCGTCATCCGACCCGCGGCGCCGGGAGATCCTGTGACTGTGAGGGCGCGGTTGGTCACCCGGCCGGGGGACCTGGCCGGCAGGGAGGTGCACGTGCTCGAGGGCACACGCATCGAGGACCGGTTGCTGGAACTGAGCGACGGCCTTACCGGCGACATCCACGTCGTTGAGGTCGATTCGGGTTCCGTGGAGATGCTCATTCGCGAAGTGGCGGAGGAAACCATCAATTTCACGGTGGGGCACGAGAACGTGGCCGAGCTGCAGGAATCCTACTACTCGAACCTGGTCATCTATCCCACCGTGGACGACCCCTATGAGGTTTCGCTGGCCGTGCGCAGAAACGCGCCCGACCTCTGGCAGGCCCTCAACGCCTGGATCGAGGAGAACCCCGGTCTTCGCGCCAACCTGTATCGCAAGTACTTCGAGGATCGTCGAGGCTATCGGGAGCGGGTCAGTGATGAGTACCTGACCTCCGAGACAGGCGTGCTCAGCCCCTATGACAGCCTGTTCAGGCAGCACGCTCCGATAGTGGGATGGGATTGGCGCCTGTTGGCCTCCCAGGCCTTTCAGGAGTCGCGATTCGACCCACGCGCCAGGTCCTGGGCCGGTGCCATGGGTCTGCTCCAGCTCATGCCGGCAACGGCGCGCGAGGTGAATGTCGCCGACCCGTATGATCCTGTCGAGAATGTGGAGGGTGCAGCGCGATACCTGATCTGGCTGACTTCCGTCTGGGAGGACGAGATCCCCGACCCCGGTGAGCGCCTGAAGTTCATTCTGGCGTCCTACAACGCAGGAGCCGGACACGTTGGGGACGCTCGACGCCTGGCTAAGAAGTACGGCGGAGATCCCAATGACTGGGAAAGTGTAGCCTACTGGCTGCTTCGCAAGTCAGAGCGTTCGGTCTATCGCGACCCGGTGGTTCGTTATGGCTTCTGCCGGGGTCTCGAGCCGGTCACCTACGTGGCCAAGATCCTCGATCGATTCGCGCACTACTCGCAGTTTGTGGACCCGGAGGCGACGCCCTTGATCAGCGATCCCCCGGTCGAGGCGCCCTGATCGAGGTCTTTCAGGATGCTGCGATAGGCATCGATCAGCCGCGCGCGCAGCTGCAGCGAGCGCTGATGGAAATCCTTCTGGTACGCCCGGTAGGTCTCCTTGCCTGATGCTGTTTCGAGGGCGATGGGCTCGTAACCAAGCGCCCGAAGGTCGTATGGGCTGGCCCGCATGTCGACGGCACGGATCTCAGCAGCGAGCAGGAACGCGTCCGCGACAAGCTCCCCGGGGATCAGCGGGTAGCGCTTCATGGCCCATCGGTAGATGTCCATGTTGACATGGAGGCATCCTGGTTGCTCCAGGTGCTGAACCGTGTGGGCCTGCGGACGATGCAGATTCAGCGGGACGGCGTCCGGGGTAAAGAAGCGAAAGGCATCATAATGGGTGCACACAACGGGTCCTGCCTGCACGACCTCTCGAATCACCTCCATTGACACCCTCAACGGGGTCTGCGTGTGACGCACCTTGCCGGCTTTGTAGACCATGGCCCACTCATGCAGGCCGTGACAGGCGAGCAGGGGAGGGCGTGCCTGCACGGCCTCCAGCAGGCTGAGAATCCAGCGGGTGGACGAGCGGAGTTTGGCACTCAGCAGGCTCGCACGAAACACCGCATCGTCACCGAGTCTGAGGGCATACTGGCGATCGCCGAATTTCCAGGCTCCGCCTTCCAGCCGCACCCCGACTCCGGGAGACCAGGCCAGTAGCGCAGACGGCCGGAAGCGGTAGTATTCGAACAGGAAGTCCATTACCGGGTGTTTTTTACCCCGGGAGCGCCGGTCAAGATGGGCCTGAACCGTTGCCTGGAGACGCCGACGGTGTGTGTCTGCCCGAGCCTGCCACACCTCGGTCTTCAGCGTGTTCACAGTGACCGCCGTGGATCCGTCGGTTGCACAGTCCCTTTGGGGCGCCGGTGCATGGTCGGTATGTCCTGCGGTCTGGTTGATCGGTGCGGATGGCCTGCGTAATGTGCGCCCGCCCCATTCACCCTTTCGCAGAGCCCCCGTTCCATGTTTGAGAAGTTCACCAGGGCCATCCTCATCACGGCGGTGGCGACGGCCGGGGCGGCATGGGTGTTGTCGGTGCTGCAGGACCGCAAGCAGGGCCCTCGTGGTCTGCTCGGGCCGGGGGCCGCCGAAGTGGATGCAGACGCGCTACCCGACGAGCAGCGTCGCGCGATGCTGGACGAACTGGAGGCCCAGCTATGATTCGTTTTCTGCTGATCGGCCTGCTGCTTGTCGCCGGATGCGTGGCTCCAGAGGCTGCAGAACAGCCGATACCCCGGCCCAGCATTCCGGAGCGCCCCGAGGGAGCCCGCGTGCTGACGGCGGGGTTCGTGATCACGCCGCAGGTCTTCAACTCGGAGCTGATGGCCCCGTACGATGTTTTTCAGCACTCGATCTTTCGAGATGAATCCGATTACATCGAGACGTTTGTGGTCAGCGAGACAGGCGGTCCGATCGAGACATTTGAGGGGATTCTGGTCACGCCACACTACAGTTTTGCGGATGCACCTGATATCGACATCCTTGTGATCCCGAGCGCAGGAGGCAGTATGACTGCCGACCTGGAGAACGCCGCGTTGCTAAACTGGCTGGGTCAGGCCGTCGAGGATGCGGATTGGGTGATTACCGTGTGCGACGGTGCATTCCCCCTGGCGGCCACCGGCGCACTGAATGGAAGGAAAGCCACTACGTTTCCAGCCGACCGGCAGGCGCTGCAGGAGCAGTTTCCCGAGGTCGAGGTGCTGTTTGACCAGCGCATCGTTGTCGATGGGAAGTTTATCACGTCTGTCGGAGGCGCCATGAGCTACGAGCCGGCCTTCTACCTGGTAGAGAGGCTCTACGGCAAACAGCACGCCGACCTGACAGCCGAGGGCCTGGTCTGGCCCTGGGATATCACCCAGGTCCCCATGCTGGAGGTACCCTGATGGAGTGTCCATCCTGTGCGCTGGAGGCGCCGGACGATGCCGAGGAGTGTCCCTACTGCGGGTATGAGTTTCCGCGGCAGAAACGCTCCGTGATGACGATGGCGGTGGTCATGGCACTGCTGCTTGCATGGCCGCTCTTCAAGCTGATTCAGATGCTGGCATCGTGAGCATGCTTGGGGACATGCCCCTGCACACCTTCATGGCTGAGTGCTGGCAGAAACGGCCCGTACTGCTGCGGGGTGTCTTTCCGGGCGACTTCTGTCCCATCGGCCAGGAAGATCTCATGGCAGCCGCCATGTTGGATGATGCCGATTCACGGCTGATCGTTGCGGACGAGTGGCCACCCGAGCTCTACTACGGGCCTTTTGAGCAGGATGATTTTGCAGACCTGCCGGAAGGCGATTGGACTCTGCTCGTGCAGGAGATGGATCGTCTCCGCCCGGAAGTCGCCGAGGTACTGAATCACTTCCGCTTCCTGCCCAATTGGAGGGTTGACGACCTCATGGTTAGTTGGGCGGCACCCGGCGGTGGCGTGGGAGCCCACACGGATCAGTACGATGTCTTCCTGATCCAGGGACTCGGTTCACGCAGGTGGGAGATCGATCCGCGTCCCATCGACGATCCCGTCTGGCGGGACGACTCTGAAGTGGCCGTGCTGAAGGACTTCGAGGCCGTCGAGTCCTGGGTGCTCGAGCCGGGAGACGTGCTGTATCTGCCGCCCCGCGTCGCGCACAACGGAGTCGCACTGACAGGGTGCATGACGCTCTCAGTCGGATTCCGGGCGCCCGCGCCGCTGGAACTGATCGAGTCTGCCCTGGAGGCACTCAGGGAAGCCGGACGCGGCCTGACGCGCCACGTCGAGGAGTCCGGGTCAACCGACGATCCGGGGCGGATCTCTGAAGATACCCTGGCGTCGCTGAGGGGGCAGATGAGGGCCGTCTTTGCGGACGATGCGATGCTGAATCGGCTGATCGCACAAAGCCTGAGCCAGCCTGTGCGCGGTCGCTCGGGTGGCGTGGACGAGAGTGGCGGCTCCCGCCTGGTGCCTTGCTCGGCCTCTCAACTGCTCTACTACCGGCAGGAAGACCAGGTTGTGCTTTGTGCAGGAGGAGAATCCTGGACGCTTCCGGTTGTCTGCTTGGGCGCGATTGCCGCGCTGACCGGAACCGAGGGACTGGAAGCGGAGAGCGTGGCGCATGCCGAGTTGCGCCGGTTGCTGGACGAGCTGGAAGGATCAGGGCTGATCAGGCGGGTCTGAGTCCGGCAGTTCCAGACAGCCACACAAAACGAAAGGGCGGGCCCGCGTTGCAGGCCCGCCCTTTCTGAAGCGTAAGCTCGGAAGCGCTAGTTGCGAACCGGGATCGTATCGACCCGGCGGAACTGGGCAAGACCCTCCTTCTTGGAGGTGACTCCCTGCGCACGGCCCATGCCGGCCGTCACGAGGCGGCTGGCAGCGATGCCGTTGTCGATGTAGAACTGCTCTACAGCTCGCGCCCTGTCTTCAGACAGCTGCTGCGGACGACGCTCGCCAGGAGCGGCCCAGCCTTCCACGCGGGCGTTGAGGTTCGGGCACTCGAGCAGGATGGCCAGATTCTCCTGCAGCGACTCGCGGGCCTCGGCGGTGAGGACGGACGAGTTCGGAGCGAAGAAGACGCTGTTCATCTCCTCGATTTCGCGGCAGATGGCGGCCTCGTAAGGCACAACCGTAATCGTCATCGTACGGCTCACCGTACCGCCACAATTGGTCACTTCCAGCGTCACCGTGTAGGTGCCGGCCTCGTCATAGGTGTGAGACGGGTTGGCAGACGATGAGGTGTTGCCGTCACCGAAGTTCCAGCTGTACGTCACCGGCTGCGTGCCACTGGTGTTGGCCGAGAACCGGATACTCGTCTGGGTGTCCGGGGCCATGTTGGAGGCGGTCATCGACGTGATGACGGCATCCTCACACGGATCCTCTACCGTGACCATGCATGTGCGGGAGTCCATGCCCTTGCCGTTCCCGTTGGAGACCGCAAACTGCACGGTGTACATGCCTTCCTGCGCGAAGGAGTGCGTAGCCGTCATGCCGTCAGCGGTCGAACCGTCTCCGAAGTCCCAGCTCGCTGCGACGACAGGCGTGGCGTCTGCGTTCACCGAACCGGTAAACGTAACTGGAGCGCCTGTATCGATGACGTCAACCGGACAGATCAGATCGGTGACCATGACCGGGATGAACTTCTTCAGGTCATAGGAGATCGAGGCGGCGGTCCAGCCCAGCCAGTCGGCGAGGTCATCCCCGGCGCCGTCAGCGGCATCATCCGGGAATACGTAAATGCCCCCGGTCTCCAGACCGAAGGAAGTCCGGTCGTTGATGCGGTAGTCGATGCCATATCCAAGCACCGGGCCGAATCCGAGGCGGGTTTCTTCGCTACCAAGACCATCCGCGCGCACGTCGGTTTTCGCGGCGTTGATGCCGGCCCCAAGTTGGACAAACGGTTGCAGGCGACCCGATCCAAAACTGCGCTTGCCGATCATCTGCAGACTGATCGCCGATCCTTCCTCGCCATCGCGGAAGGTGTCGTCCTGCGCAAAGTCGTTCAGGTTGCCCCACTGGCTCCATGCCAGGGCGATGCCAGCAGTCCATTTCTGGCCGTAACGGTGACCTACCTCGAGCCCCAGGTGCAGCGGGGTCTTCTCAAAGAGGTCGCCGTTGCTCGAAAGGGCAAACTGCGCATCATTGGTTCCAGTGTAGTAGGAAAGGCCAACTCGCGGGCGAAGGTACCAGGTGTCCTCGCCGCGGTCCTGGGCCTGCACGGGCGTAGCGAACAGCATCGGGAGGGCTGTCAGCGCCGTGAGAAGGAGTACCGGTAGCCGGTTAATCATTTCTAAGACCTCCGAAATCGGGGTGTGGGTTATTGGAATTTACTGTTGCAACGGAAAAAAACAGCGTCAAGCCGCCGAAACCGCTCCGCGCTCCTCGATTGGCACATACCGCCGCTCGTTCTCGCCGGTATATACCTGCCTCGGACGATAAATGCGCGTCGTTGGATCGTTGCGCATCTCCAGCCACTGCGCAATCCAGCCCGGAAGGCGGCCGAGAGCGAACATGACCGTAAACATGTTGGTCGGGATGCCCATCGCCCGATAGAGGATTCCGCTGTAGAAATCGACGTTCGGGTACAGGCGACGAGCTGCGAAGTACTCGTCCTCAAGGGCAACCCGCTCCAGTTTCTTTGCAATGTCCAGCAGCGGATCGTCAATGCCAAGCTGGCCGAGCACCGCGTCTGCGGAAGACTTGATCACGCGAGCGCGCGGATCAAAGTTCTTGTATACGCGGTGCCCAAAGCCCATCAGACGAAAGTCTGACGACTTGTCTTTGGCAAGATCGATGTACTTGTCGACATTGCCGCCGTCCTCAGCGATCATTTCCAGCTGCCGGATCACGGCAGAGTTGGCCCCCCCGTGGAGCGGGCCGGAGAGGGCACTGATGCCCGCCGAAATGGAGCCGAACAGGTTGGCGCCACTCGAGCCCACCATGCGCACGGTGGACGTCGAGCAATTCTGCTCGTGATCCGCATGCAGGATCAGCAGCTTGTCCAGCGTACTGGCGACCACCGGCGAAATCTCGTATTCCTCCGACGGCACAGCGAACATCATGTGCAGGAAATCGGACGAATAGTCCAGGTCATTCCGCGGATAGATGTAGGGTTGGCCGATGGACTTCTTGAATGCGAAGGCCGCGATGGTTTTGATCTTGGCGATGAGCCGGATCACATTGAGTTCCAGCTCTTCCGAATTCTCGGACTCGTCGTAGTACGCCGAGAGGCTTGCCACGATGGTGGACAGCACACTCATCGGCGGCGCATTCGCCGGGTAGCCCTCGAAGAACTTTTTCATGTCCTCGTGAAGCAGGCTGTGATTGGTCAGCCGCTCCTCGAACGTGGCCAGCTGATCCTCCGACGGCAGTTCGCCGTAGATCAGCAGGTAGGCCACCTCCGTGAAGGTGGAGTTCTCCGCAAGGTCCTCAATGCCGTATCCGCGATGTCGAAGAACTCCCTTCTCACCATCGATAAACGTGATTCCGCTCTGGCAGGAACCCGTATTGCCGTAGCCAGAGTCCAGGGTAATCGTACCGGACTGGCCGCGCAGCTTGCGAATGTCGACGGCCCGCTCGCCCTCGGATCCTTCGATGACGGGCAGGTCGTATTCGCTGCCTCCAAGTATGAGTTTTGCTGTTTCCATGTAATCTCGGGGGTACTGCGCTTGATCTCTGCCGTGCTGGGTAACACCGCGCTGGGTGACACCGCGCTGGATGTAACCGCGCCGGATGAGACGGATCGGAATATCCACTCTCCGCACTTCTCCGGCAGTAGGACCGAACCGCAACAGCGGGCCGGAGTTTTCCTACACGATTATATACCACGAAAATTCGCCGTTAGACCCCTGCAGGGGCCGATTCCTTTGTACTCTGAGCCCCCGGCACTACCCTGTCCAGCCCGTCCGGAATGAGCTCCCAGAAGAACTCCTGGCGCGAGCGCCTGCACGAGATCATCTTCGAGGCCGACACCCCCATGGGGAAGGCGTTCGACGTCGCGCTCATCATGACCATTTTGGCCAGCGTGGTCGTGGTCATGCTCGACAGCGTTCCGTCCATCCGGGCACGCTACGCCAGCCTGCTCTTCACGCTGGAGTGGTACTTCACGCTGCTGTTCACCATCGAGTACGTGCTGAGGCTCGTTCTGGTGAAACGACCGATGCAGTATGCGCTGAGCTTCTTCGGACTGGTGGACCTGTTCGCCGTCCTGCCCACCTACCTGGCTCTGCTTTTCCCCGGCACACAGTACCTGCTCGTGATCCGGCTGCTGCGCCTCCTGCGTGTGTTCCGCGTGCTCAAGTTGGTGACCTACCTGGACGAGGCCGACACCCTGTATCGAGCCATGCGGGCGAGTCGCCGCAAGATCACGGTCTTCCTGCTGGCCGTTTCCATCCTGGTCGTGCTGCTGGGCAGCGTGATGTATTTCATAGAGGGAGAGGAGAACGGCTTTACCTCCATTCCGCAGTCGATCTACTGGGCTGTCGTAACCCTGACAACTGTCGGCTATGGTGACATGGCCCCGCAGAGTCCCATCGGCCAGGCCGTCGCCTCTGTGGTAATGATTATCGGATACGGCATCATCGCCGTGCCGACGGGTATCGTTACGGCTGAGCTGACCCGCGTCGAACGCAGGGGCACGAGCACAAAGAACTGCCGCAACTGCGCACATGAAATCCACCGGGACGATGCAGTCTATTGCCGGATTTGTGGGGAGAAACTGTGACTCCGCAGGAGCGGGCCTTCAACCTGGTAGCGCGGGCGCTGTTTGACCGGGCGCCGAGCCCTGACGCGTTCAATCCGTACGCAGACAGAAATCCGGAAGTGGACCGGCCGGACGCGGTGACCCTGCGCCGAGCCAACCTGAACGCGTACTTCAACGCGTGTCAGGCGCGCCCGGCGCTCTTCCTGCTGGCAGAAGCTCCCGGTCCATGGGGCTGTCGGTTCTCGGGCGTACCCATCACCGCTGAGGATCAGCTGGTTGATCCGGCCTTTCCGATCAGCGGTAGACAATCCAGCCTGCAGGCGGAGCCGTACAAGGAGTACAGTGCCGGCATATTCTGGCGATTGCTGGCAGACGCGTTTCCAGCGTTCGTGGTCTGGAATGCCTGTCCCCTGCACCCCTACAAGCCGGGCGATCCCTTCTCGATTCGGGCACCGAGAGCCTCTGAGCTGCGGGAGTTTCAGGGCCTGACGCACGATCTTGTCGAAACGTTCGCTCCTGCACGGGTGCTGGCCGTAGGCCGTAAGGCGGAGCGCACACTGGAAAACGCGGGCATTGAAGCGACGTATGTGCGCCATCCGTCACAGGGCGGAGCCACCGCATTCCGTGCCGGCGTGCAGACGGCGCTCGCTGAGGTAGGCTACCATGGATGATCTGTTTGATGCCGCGTCGCCGCGCAGAAGCAACGCCCCGCTCGCGGACCGGATGCGACCGCGAACCCTGGATGAGTTCATTGGTCAGGATCACATCCTCGGGCCTGGCGCACTGCTGCGGCGAGCCATTGAGGCGGACCGCATCAAGTCGGTACTGTTCTACGGGCCGCCCGGCACCGGCAAGACCACCCTTGCCCGCATCATTGCGAACACCACGCGCGCCCGGTTCCTGTCACTGAACGCGGTTCTGGCGGGCGTAAAGGACATCAGAAGCGCCATCTCGGCAGCCGAGGATGCGCTTCGCTATCACCACCAGCGCACCATCCTCTTTGTGGATGAGGTGCATCGGTTCAACAAGGCCCAGCAGGACGCCCTGTTGCCGCACGTGGAGAACGGCACGGTGACGCTGATCGGAGCGACGACCGAGAATCCCTACTTCGAAGTGATCAAGGCGCTCGTCAGCCGCTCACGCGTGTTCGAGCTGCATAGCCTTACGGACGATGACCTCGCCGCCGTCGTGCACGCCGCCATCGCTGACAGCGAACGGGGCTATGGAGATCGACAGGTTCGCATGGACCCTGATGCCGGACGGCATCTGGTTTCGACGGCCAACGGCGACGCCCGCTCCCTCTTGAACGCGCTGGAGTTGGCGGTGGAAACCACTCCTCCGGACGAGAGCGGAGTGATCCATGTCACCCTGGGAGTGGCCGAGGAGTCTATTCAGCAGCGCGCCGTGCTGTACGACAAAGAGGGCGATGCGCACTTCGACACAATCAGCGCGTTCATCAAAAGCCTGCGAGGCTCAGATGCAGACGCGGCTCTCTACTGGCTGGCCCGCATGGTGTACGCCGGAGAAGACCCACGCTTCATTCTCCGGCGCATGCTGATTTTTGCCTCCGAGGACGTCGGCCTGGCTGATCCCAACGCCGTGAGGGTTGCCGTGGCGTGCCAGCAGGCCTTCGACATGGTGGGCATGCCGGAAGGCCGCTTTCATCTGGCGCAGTGCTGCCTCTATCTGGCCACCGCCCCAAAGAGCAATACCACCCTCAGCTTCTTCAGCGCGCTGGAGTTCGTTGAGAAGGAACTTAGCGGCGATGTGCCCAACCCGCTGAAGGACGGCAACCGCGACGGAAAAGCCCTTGGTCATGGTCAGGGCTATCTGTACCCGCACGCCTACCACAACCACTACGTGCCGCAGCAATACCTGCCCGATCAGATGCAGGGCACGTATTTCTACGAGCCGTCCGATGTGGGCTACGAGCGGCGCATCAAGGAGCGGCTGGACTACTGGCGGTCCCGAGACGAGGCGGAGTCGCTGGAGAAGAGGCTGAAGCGCTACGGGGCGCCCGAGCACGAGGTCAACACCGGCGCGGACGGCGAGCCCGGGCAATCAGTGAAAGAGGCAGCCCCGGACAGCGACACGTAAGGGCCCGCGTACTATTTTCGACCCATGCAGGCCCTCCTCCGCATCGCCGACCGCATCGACCGCATGAGCAGGTTCACGGGTCGATGGCTGTCCTGGTTGACCCTGGCGATGGTACTGATCGGGTCCTACAACGCCGTGGTGCGCTATCTGGCGCGATACACAGGGACCAGCCTCAGTTCGAACCTGTACATCGAGTTGCAGTGGTACCTGTTCGCCGCACTGTTCCTGCTTGGCGCGGCCTACACGCTGCAGGCAGATGCCCACGTACGCGTGGACGTTCTCTACGGGCGTCTCTCCCGAAAGGGGAAAGCCTGGATCAATCTTCTGGGCACGGTCCTGTTTCTGATTCCCTTCTGTGTGCTGATGCTCTGGGTTTCCTGGCCGGCCGTGGCCAACTCCTGGGCGGTGATGGAGATTTCTCCGGATCCCGGGGGCTTGCCGCGGTATCCGATAAAGACGGTCATCCCGGTCGCATTTGTGCTTCTGATGATCCAGGCCTGCTCGATGCTCATCCGTTCGCTTGCCGTGGTCCTCGGACACGACGCAGACCCGGTTGACGGGGCGCCGGCATAATGGAGGAGTATCTGGGGCCACTCATGTTCGTGGGAGCGCTGCTCCTGATTTTCTCCGGCTTCCCCGTGGCGTTTGCGCTGGGCGGAACCGCCATCATTTTCGCCTTCATCGGCGTCGAGGCCGGCATGTTCGATTGGAACCTGCTCCTGGCGATGCCGGATCGCACGTTCGGCGTCATGTCGAACTACGTGTTGTTGGCGGTGCCCTTCTTCATCTTCATGGGCACCATGCTGGAGAAGTCCCGGCTGGCCGAAGACCTGCTGACCACAATCGGTCAACTCTTTGGTCATCTGAGGGGAGGGCTTGCGCTGGCCGTGGTGTTTGTCGGCGCGTTGCTGGCTGCTGCGACCGGCGTGGTTGGCGCCTCTGTGGTGGCGATGGGCATGATCTCCCTTCCGGTCATGCTGCGCTACGGATACGGCAAGGAACTCGCGACGGGAGTCATCACGGCCTCCGGCACGCTCGGTCAGATTATTCCGCCCTCGGTGGTCCTGGTAGTGCTTGCCGATCAACTCGGGGTCTCGGTCGGGGACCTGTTCATCGGCGCGCTGGTGCCGGGTGTCGTGCTGGCGGGGCTTTACGCCCTTTATGCAGCGGGCGTGGCCTGGTTGAAGCCCGCCGAGGCGCCGGCCCTTCCCGAGGAGGCCCAGGTGACGGATCGCAAGGCCCTCATGCGCAGGGTCGCTTTTGTGATGATGCCCCCGTTGATCCTGATCCTGCTTGTGCTCGGGAGCATCTTCGCAGGCGTGGCGACGCCTACGGAAGCGGGGGCACTGGGTGCGCTCGGAGCGATCGGACTTGCGGCCGCGAACAGGCGCCTCACGCTCGACGCCCTCAAGGCCACGATGGACGAAACGACGCGCCTGACGGTCATGGTGATGTTCCTGCTCATCGGTTCCACGGCGTTCGCGCTGGTATTCCGGGGATTGAACGGGGATCTGTGGATCCATGACCTGCTGACCGGACTGCCGGGTGGCGTGGTAGGTCTGTTGATCGCGGCGAACCTGGCCATCTTCGTGCTGGGCTTCTTCATCGACTTCTTCGAGATCGCCTTCATCGTGATCCCGTTGCTTGCGCCCGCCGCTGCGTTCCTGGGGATCGACCTGGTCTGGTTCGGGGTGATGATCGGCATGAACCTGCAGATGTCGTTCCTCACGCCACCCTTCGGCTTTGCCCTCTTCTACCTGCGCGGCGTCGCGCCGCCGGAGGTCAGCACGGCAGAGATTTACCGGGGCGCGGTGCCGTTCATCGTGATCCAGGCCATCGGCCTGCTGCTGATCATTCTCTTCCCGGTTCTGGTGCTCTGGAGCTTCTAGGGCTCAGAGTTCCGCCAGCAGCGTGTCATCCAGCCGGTGGCCGCCTGAAAAGGTGCGCACTTCGTAGGTCATTCCGGCCTCGTCCATACGGTTCAGAAAGGCGTCACGTCGGGCCGGCGTGATGAGTGCATCGCGGTCGCCGAGCACCATCAGCACGCGGGTGTGGGCCAGGGCTACCGCCGGGTCCGGAATGTCGTGGGCCACATCGCCCGCCCAGCAGACGAGCCGATCCGGCTCTACCGATCCGAGCGCCGCCCAGCGACTGGCCGTCGCGGCACCCTGCGAGAAACCAAGCACGTTCACCCTGGCACCTGCGGGGACTTCCCGATCCGCGACCCGGTCCAGATACGCCACGTAGTCCCGGATTTCGGCCTCACGGTCCGCCCGGGTCATCCACGATGCGCCGGGTTGCTCATGGAACCCCTTCCCGTAGAAGCGGGACAGGCCCTCGGGTGCTACGAGCTTTCGGTCGGGCCGCTCCAGGGGCGCGCACATGGCCAGAAAATCTGATGCCAGCTGCCCATACCCATGCAGGCAGAACCAGACCTCGGTCGGCTTCTCCGGCCCGGCCAGGAAATAGCGGGCCGTGCGGGTGACCTCAATGTGCTGTTCGCGCATCAGGCGCCGTCGATCTCCCGGATAATCGCGAAGTGGTGATCCGCATGCACGATGGCCAGCTTCATCCACTGGTCCGGACCCATCCAGCCGAAGTAGGGGTGCTCGGTGCGCCATGCCGAAGGCGCGGCCAGCTCAAACGTCTCCGGAATGGAATCGTACACCCGGCGGCTTCGGGCCACGGCAACTTCCAGATCCTCGCGCGCGAAGCTTTCCGGAGGCACCGTGCGCTGAGGGGCCTTGGCGCGGCCCCGGGGCATGCGCCGACTGAAGAGCACGGCGCGTCCGATGGCGTTTATTGTTCCACCCTCCTGCGCCGGGCTCTTTTGTTTGGCGATGCGGTCCACAGCGACCAGCATGAGCGCAGTCGCGCCGGCGGTGTGGTGCAACTGGTTGGCTACGGACCAGCCAGAGACCGCGGGTGCGAGCTTGAACAGCGAGTCGTCCTCCCGCTGGAGGAGGTCTTCCATGTGCGCGTAGGTGCGGGCAAGCTCACCGTGTAGCTTCGTCAGTCTCGCGATGGTGGTTGACACGGATCGATGCTCCTTATTCTGTTTGGTGAAATCAATGGTTTGCCATGCTCGATTCGCTGGACACTACGGATCGCAGAATTCTGAACATCCTTCAGGAAGAAGGAGGCATCTCCAACGTCGAGCTCTCCCGCCGCATAGGCCTGGCGCCCCCCACGACGCTGGAGAGAGTACGAAAGCTGCGGCATCAGGGTTTTATCACGCGAACGGTGACGCTTGTGGATCCTGAAAAGGTGGGCCAGTCCACGCTGGTATTCGTGCACGTCTCGCTGACCCGACACGGAGCCGAGCGGGTAACGGCGTTCCAGAACGCGGTGCAGGGAATCGCGGAGGTCCTGGAGTGCCACCACATCAGCGGGGACAGCGACTTTCTTCTGAAAGTGCGTGCCCCGGATATCTCACGGTACGAGGCGTTTTTGCTCGACGAGTTCAGCAGCTTGCCGCACGTAGGCCGCGTGCATACCTCCTTTGTGCTCTCGACGGTGAAGAGCGAGACTCGAATCCCGATTCCCGAGGCTACCGACGGCTGAACCGGACGTCTCCGCCTACAATCGTATAGTCGACCTGTACGGTTCGGATTTCGTCTTCGGGAATGGTCAGAATGTCGGCCGACAGCACGGTGATGTCTGCCAACTTGCCTGGCGTCAGGGATCCCTTGAGGTCCTCCTCGAAGGCCGCAACCGCGTTGCTGAGTGTATAGCTCTCAAGCGCTTCTATGCGGGTCATGGCCTGATCAGGATAGAACCGTGATCCGTCCCTGACCTGGCGGGTGACCGAAGCGTGGTAGGAGGCGATGGGGTCCACATCCTCGACCGGGGCGTCTGTGCCGTTGGTCACCATAGCCCCCGAATCGAGCAGTGTACGCCACACATAGGCGCCCTCGCGGGCACGCTGCTCGCCCAGTTTCGCATGCACCCAGGGGCCGTCCGATGTGGCATGCACCCCCTGCATCGAAGCGATCACGGCCAGTTCGGCAAACCGGGGGATGTCGTCCGGGTGCAGATGCTGGGCGTGTTCAACGCGCCAGCGACGATCCTCCGTGTCCGGGCCCCCGAAGGCCGCTTCAAAGATGTCCAGCACCTCGCGGTTGGCGCGGTCGCCGATGGCATGCACGTTGAGTTGGTACCCGTGCTCCAGAGCCAAACGTGCCGTTTCAGTGACGTCGCCGACCTCGGAGGTGTTGAGTCCGGCGCTCTCCGGCTTGTCGGAGTACGGTTCCAACAACCAGGCGCCGTGGGGCCCAAGAGCCCCGTCAATCGAACGCTTGATGGAACGCACGGTCAGGTGGTGGTCCCCGTAGCCGATCATGCGGTAGGCGTCCAGATTCTCGGCCAGGCGCTCGTTGGAGGCGCGGATCATGACGTACAGCCGAACGGGAAGTTGGCCCTCGTCCGCCAACCGCCGGAAACGGTCGATGGTGCCGAATCCCGAACCAGCGTCCTGGAAAGAGGTGATGCCCTTGGACAGGGCCTCCTCGGCCGCCAACCGAGCCTGCTCCAGGGCCCGGGCCTCCGCCTCTTCTTCCGTCATGCTGCGCTGTGCCTGCGAGCGGGCCCGCGAAACAAGGCCCTGTGCCGTTTCCCGAAGCAGGCCGGTTGCTTCACCTCGGGCATCGCGCACGATCTCGCCGCCCGCAGGGTCGGGCGTCTCCGAACTGATGCCACCCAGCCGCATTGCTTCGGCGTTGGCGAACGCCGCGTGCCCGCTGGCGTGCCCCAGATAGACCGGGTTTCTGGGGGACACCTCACTGAGGGTGTGATGGGTCGGGACGCCGTCTATGGACCCGGGCGGTGTTTCGTCCCATTTCTCCTGGTGCCAGCCCCTGCCCAGAATCCACTCCCCGGGCTCTGCCTCGGCTACGGCATCCTCCACCTGGCCTACGATATCCCCCCAGGTGCCGGCATTGTTCAGATCCAGGATCATCTTCGCATTGCCCATCGACATGAAATGACCGTGACCTTCTATGAACCCGGGTATGGCCAGACGCCCGTCCAGTTCGATCACCTCGGTTTCAGGCCCGATCATGTCCCGCACCTCGCTGTCGGAGCCAACATGCAGGATGCGACCTCCTGACACGGCAAGGGCGGTTCCGTCCGGAACGTCTGCATCGACCGTTACGACTTTGCCGCCGACCAGTACCAGGTCGGCCTGTTCGGAAGGGCCGCAGGCCGTAAGCAGCACGGCACAGGCAAGCGTCAGAAATCGATTCATCGCAGTGGGGGTCAATCGGCTGCAGAGCGCATCGCCCGATCCAGGATGGCCAAAGCCTCCCCGGCATCACGGGCTACGTGAAACAGCCTGTCCAGAGGTGGGGAAAAACCCGTATCCACGGTGTGCTGCAGGAAGCGAAGGAAGTCATCCCAGAAGCCCGCCGTGTTCACGAGAACGATGGGTTTGTCATGGTAGTCCAGCTTGCGCAGCGTGGCAACTTCCATGAACTCCTCGATGGTGCCCAGGCCGCCGGCCAACGCCACGAAGGCATGCGCCCGGCTGAAGATGGAGCGCTTGCGCTCCTGCATGGTGGCGGTGACCACCAGCTCATCGGAGATGTCGTAGGCCCGGCCTTCGATGGCCATCAGCTTCTCGGGGATGTACCCTGCCACGTGGCCGCCGTGGGCATGCACGGCGCGGGCCACCTCTCGCATCAGACCGACATCACCACCGCCATACACAAGTCCGAAACCCAGCTCCGCCAACCCGCGGCCGAGCCGGGCGGCATCATTCCGGTAGACCGCGTCGAGATGCTGCGCCGACGCACAGTAGACGGCGACCTCAGGCATGCGATCAGACTCGCTCATAGGCGAAGTCGTTGAACGACAGCTCCGAGGTGCCCAGCCAGCGATTTGATTGCGTCATGAACCGCCGATAGGAATCAAGCATGGTCGCGTAGGCAGGGTCGCGGGCGGCTTCCTCCTGTAGCAACTCCTCGGACGCGTCATGCGCAGCCTGCATGATCTCGGAGGAGAACTGGCGCAGCTCCACCCCATTGTCCAGCAGACGCTGCAGCGCGGGCGGATTCTTGGCGTCGTAGTCGGACATCATGTCCACGTTGGCCTCCGCGGCGGCCGCTCCGATGGCAGCCTGATACTCAGCCGGGAGGGCATCCCAGGACTCCCGGTTCACATAGAACGACAGGTTGGGCCCCGGCTCCCACCAGCCCGGATAGTAGTAGTAGGGTGCTACCTGATAGAAGCCGAGCTTCTCGTCGTCGTAGGGTCCGGCCCACTCCGTGGCGTCTATGACTCCGCGCTCCAGAGCGGGGTAGATGTCGCCGCCGGCCAGGACCTGGGCAGTGACGCCCAGGCGATCCATGACGCGTCCGCCCATACCCGGAATGCGCATCGTCAATCCGCGCAGATCACTCAGGGTGCTGATCTCCCTGCGAAACCAGCCGCCCATCTGGACGCCGGTGTTGCCGCCCGGGAAATTGATGATGTTGAAGTCGGCGAACAGCGAGCGCAGCAAGTCCTTGCCCTCGCCGTAGTAGAACCAGGCGTTGTACTGGCGCGCGCTCATGCCGAAGGGCACCGTGCAGTCGAAGGCAAGAGCCGGGTTGAGGCCGGTGAAATAGTAGCTGGCCGCATGTCCCATCTGCACCGTGCCTTTCTGCACGGACTCCAGAACCTGGTCGAAGGGGACCATCTCCCCAGCGGGGAAGACTCGAATGGTGAAGCGTCCGCCGGTTATCTCGGAGACCCGGTTGGCCAGCGTTTCCGCCGCGCCGAAAATGGTGTCGAGCGACCTCGGAAACGTGGAGGCAAGGCGCCAGGAAACCCGAGGGCTGGTCTGTACGGCGGCCGCGCCGCCTGATTCGGAACTGCCGCAACCGGTTGCCAGCGCTCCGCCGGCAGTCAGAAGGGCACCCTGCTTGATGAACTTGCGTCGCTGCATGGGGGATGCGGATGGTGGGACCGATGATGATAGACCCACGCTGTCCGTCGGGCAAGCGTGTGCTGGCTGCCGCCTCCTAGCCCCGGGGTCGCAGGGGACGCATAACCACTTCTGAAATCAGGTAGTTGTCGGGGGCCTGCAGCGTGTGCACGATGGTGCCCGCGACGTCATCGGCCGTCATGGGATTGGCCGAAATATCGATGCCGGCGACGTCGAAGAACTCCGTTTCGATACTTCCCGGGTACAAACAGGTCACCTTGATGCCGTCGTCGCGTACTTCCTTCATCAGGGACTCGCTGAGGCCGCGCAGCCCGAATTTGGTGGCGTTGTAGGCACCCACCCTCGGGTTACCCAGCAAACCGGCCACCGACGCGACATTCACGATGTGGCCTCCAAAACCGCTTTGGCTGTTCTGCGCTTTCATCCGGGGCAGCACGGCCCGCGTGCAGAGGAAAACGCCTCGCAGATTGGTCGCCATCTGCAGGTCCCAATCGTCCAGCGACAGGTCGTCAAGCAATCCGAATCGACCCAGCCCGGCATTGTTGATGAGGATGTCCACGGTATCAGCCGACTTCCCGACCTGATCCATGGCGCGACCTACGGCGGATTCGTCCGTGACATCACACACGACCGGAACGAACGCGTCCCCCATCTGGGCACGCGCCTCTGCCAGACGCTCCTTGCGGCGGGCAAGACCAAACACTCGCGCACCCCGATCGGCGAGCTGTCTGGACACGGCAAGGCCCAGCCCGGCCGAAGCTCCTGTTACGATCGCATTCTTCTCCTTCAGATCCATGGCACTCGCTTGGTTTGACCTCAAGATAGCTTCGAGACCCGGTGGGTTATCTTGCGACATGACGCACAACACTGCCGGTCCTCGCGCGATGGAGGCCCTCCTGCGTGGAGCCACGCGCCTTCCGCGCGAATTCAGGTCCCGGGAGCACCTGCTCGATCCTGCAACGGTCTGCGAGGTTCTGGACCCATTTCTCTCCGATGAGCGACGCGAACGCATCGAGCGGGTGGTGTCGGAGCGCTGCGGAAGTGTTGCGGTGGTAGTCGATGGGCTGGCCAACAGCGGAAACGTGGCCGCTGTCATGCGCACCGCTGAGGGCCTGGGCTTTCTGAACTTCCACGTGATCCAGCGGCAGCTGCCCTACAAGCATTCACGGCGCACCACGCAAGGCACCGACAAGTGGCTCGACGTGCATGTATGGGACGGGCCGGCGGAGTGTGTGCGGGTCGCCCGAGCGGCCGGCATGCGCATCGTGGCTGCCCATCTCGATCGACGCTCTCGGCCCCTGGACGACTTTGATTTCACCATTCCAACCGCCCTGGTCTTTGGCAACGAGCTTGGCGGGGTCTCGGAGGATCTGCTGGAGATGGCCGATGCGACCTGCATCATTCCGATGACCGGATTCGCACAGAGTTTCAATATTTCGGTTGCTGCTGCCACCTGCCTCTATCACGCCCGATCAGACCGGATGCGCAGGCAGGGGCGGCACGGTGACCTGGGCCTCGCCGACCAGGCCTGGCTGCGGGCGGCCTATACGTACCTCTCCGTGCAGGCAGCTCAGCCGATTCTGGACCGCGGGGCGTGATCGCCAACACGCTCTTCATGGACCGCAGCGCATGACTCCCGCGTTGGCTGAACGCACCGACTTCACGACCCATGCGCCTGTTCGTCCTGATTCTTCCACTCCTACTGACTGCCTGCGCGGCTCCCGCCCCGGTCATTACCCCCGAGCCCGAGGAGCCGGAGGAGACGGGCCCGGCCTTCACGGCACTTCGGCTTCAGGGTGAAGTGATCGCGGGCGACGAAGGTACAGTCATGCAGGGCGTGCAGGCGGTCCGCGGTGTCTTTGCCGGTCCGGTCGAGACGCTGTTTGCGCTGTCAACCGGCGACTCCACCCATCTCTACTCCACTTCGGCGCCCGAGGCACCCGTGTACGGGGTCGCGGGCGATGCGGTCTTCACCGTGGCCTGGGCAGCGGACGGCACGTCGGCCGGAGTCGGGCACTACCTGCCTGCCGGCGAGGCCTCGCAGGGTCGCGAGCGCATGGGGGCCGGCGATATTCTGGTGTACGCCGCTGGAGCGGTCTCCCGGGTCGGGTGCTCGGCCTCACGCGCGGTATTGGCCTGGTCGTCGGACGGCGGATTGCTGGTGCGCAATACGGACAATCTGTATGTGGTGGACCGGGACGGCTGCGACACGCGAGCAACGGTGGACGCGCGCCGCATGCTGCGTCTGACCGTGTCGCCAAACGCCCGGCACCTGGCATTTGTGCACCGGGAGCTGGAGTACGATCGGGCCAGCCGCTCCTACGTGGCCGATTCCACGTTTCGGCTTACCGATCTGGACGGTGGCAACCCCAAAACCATAGTCTCTTTCCGCTATCGACCCGAGCGTCTCGCGTGGCGGCCGGACGGGCTGGAGCTGGCTTTCGACGTGCAGGCGTCGGATGACGCAGGTCGCGCCATCTCGATCTTCGACGTCGCATCCGGCACCACCGCCTTCCTGCACCCGCCTGCGTCGGACCGAGACGAGTGGGCGCCGCACTGGTCCCCGGACGCCGCCCGAATCGCCTACTATCGGGGCAGTGAGCCGGCAGATCGCGCCATCTGGGTGCGCACGTTCAGCTCCAGTTTTCCGGAAGGACTGCCCGACAGCGAAGGCGCGGAAATCGCCGCATGGGTAGATGCGGACGCGCTGATGTACTTCTCGGCCGAGGGCGCTCTGCGGGTCTACGACTTCCGAACGCGCCAGACAACCGATCTGGGTCCGGCCGACGCGGTCATTGAGGCACGCCGCCGGTAATTGGCTGGCGGGCCTGCCGGGCGCCCGGCGTCCCGGGAATGAGCCCGCGCGCCGGTTACCACAGGCACTCAGTCAAGCAGCGCGAGCAGGCTCTTGCGTGCCATTTCCGGGTTGGCCTTGCCCCCGGTCTCGCGCATGAGTTGCCCCATGAAAAAGCCGATCAGGCCTTTTTTGCCGGCGCGGTAGGCCTCGGCTTTCCCCGGGTTGGCTTCCACGACTTTTCTGGCGGCCTGCTCCAGGGCGCCGGAATCGGCGATCTGCGCCAGGCCACGGGACTCGACCAGGACGGCCGGGTCGTCTCCTGAAACTGCAACTTCGTCCAGCAATTCCTTGGCGGTGCGGATAGAAATCACGTCGTCGGCGACGAGCCTGATCAGCGTCGAGAGCGCCGGTGCAGTCAGCACAAGCTCCTTGCGACTCGCCTTGCGCACACGCTGAACCTCGTGCAGCACCCAGTTTGCTGCGGTGCGTCCATCGCCCCTCTCGGCCGTGGCCTCGAAGAGCTCAAGCAGCCAGGGGTCGGAGGCGAGGATGGCCCCATCGTCCGGATCCAGGCCGTGGCTGGCTACCAGCGCCGTCGCCGTTGCTTCCTGTTCGGGGGAAAGCGTGGGCACCGCCGGTCCTTCCTGTACCACGTGCTGCCGCTCTTTCCTGGGCTTCGGTCTCTGTGGCTCCGGCTCCGTGGTGAGCTTGGCCCAGGTGTCGCGAAGCGTAATCGTGCGGTTGAAGACGACCGCCTCGGTGTCTTCCCGGATGAAATAGCCCTGTCGCTCGAACTGGAAGCGTTCGCCGGGACTCACGTTTCGCAGCGCGTGCTCAACGTACCCGTGGCTGACCTGCAGGCTGTCGGGATTCAGGTTGTCCAGAAAATCCTGGCCTTCGGGCACGTCCTCGGGATCGGGCGACCTGAAGAGCCGATCGTACAGGCGCAGCTCTGCAGGCACCGCATGGGAAGCCTCCACCCAGTGGATGGTGCCCTTCACACGGCGACCTCCTGAGCCGCCACTGCGAGTTTCCGGATCGTAGGTGCACCGAAGTTCGACCACGTTGCCTTCGTCGTCGGTGACCACCTCATCGCACCGAATGACGTACGCATAGCGCAGGCGCACCTCCTGACCGGGGGCAAGCCGATGAAACTTCGGCGGCGGATCCAGGCGGAAATCCTTCCGGTCGATATACAGCTCACGGCCGAAGGGAACGGGACGACTACCCTCGCGCGGCACGTCGTGTGGCCAGTGGCTTGCGTCAATCCATTCCAGGTCACCCTCCCAATTGGTAATCGTGACCTTCAGCGGCTCGAGGACCGCCATGACCCGGGGGGCCTTGTGGTTCAGATCGTCCCGAATCGCGTACTCCAGCAGCGAAATGTCCACGCGGTTGTCCGCCTTGGCCACACCGATGAGATCACAGAAGCGTCGAATGGCCTCCGGAGTGATCCCGCGGCGCCGCATGCCGGAGAGCGTCGGCATGCGCGGGTCATCCCAACCATCCACCAGCTGTTCCTGTACCAGTCGGAGCAGCTTGCGCTTGCTCATCACGGTGTAGTCCAGGTTCAGGCGGGCGAACTCATACTGATGCGGTCTGGGCTCGTCATAGAGCGCATCGACCAGCCAGTCATACAGCGGGCGATGCACCTCAAACTCGAGTGAGCAGAGCGAATGTGAGATGCCCTCTATGGCGTCCGACAGGGGATGCGCGAAGTCGTAGAGCGGATAGATGGGCCAGTCGTTGCCGGTGCGGTAGTGCTCCGCGTGTTTGATGCGGTAGAGGACAGGGTCCCGCAACAGCATGTTGTTCGAGGCCATGTCGATCCGGGCCCGAAGCACGTGGGTACCGTCAGGGAATTCCCCCGCCCGCATGCGTGCGAAGAGGTCCAGATTCTCCTCCACCGAACGATCGCGGAAGCGGCTGTCGACCCCCGGCTCGGTCACCGTGCCCCGGTTCTCGCGGATTTCCGTATCGGACTGCGAGTCCACGTAGGCCAGTCCCTTTCGGATCAGCGTTCTCGCGTGCTCATACAGCTGGTCGAAGTAGTCCGACGCGTAGAACTGGTAATCGCCCCAGTCAAACCCCAGCCACCGCACGTCACGCTCCATGGCGCGCACGTACTCCATGTCTTCGGTTTCCGGGTTGGTGTCGTCAAACCGGAGGTGGCAGCGCCCCTTGTAGTCGTTGGCGATCCCGAAGTTGATGCAAATGGCCTTCGCATGGCCGATGTGCGGGTAGCCGTTCGGTTCGGGCGGAAATCGTGTGACCACGTGCTGCACGGCACCCGAATCAAGATCGCGTTCCACGATCTGCTCGAGGAAGTTGAGTCCGCCGGAGCGGTCGTTGCTGGATTCGGAGGCCATGCGCGGGGATCAGGAATTTGAGGCCGCCTGATACGCCGGCTCAGCGCAAAATTTCCCGGGTCCCGGCCCCGAGTACAAACCAGCAAAAACGGCAGAGCCGGTGGACCGACTCTGCCGTTTCTGGTTCAGAAAAGTGGGCCGTACTAGCGATCGGCCAGGATGCGCACGTTGCCGTTCACAGTGCGGATGCGCACTTCGTTGGCACCGTTACCGACGCTGCCGACGGCCATCAGGCGCGTGCGCTCACCGCGCCGCGCATTTGCCGGCACGCTAACATTCAGGTCGAAGTCGCTCTCGATGACGTAGTCCGAGGGGTCCTTCGAACGGCCTTCCACAATCACCTCGACGTCAATGTCCATGCCCAGGCCGCGGGGAACCACGAGTTCGATGTCTCCACCCATGGAGGTGATTTCCACGTGCCGATCCCCGCTGGTGCCGCCGACCATGCGCACCTGCACATCGCCGCCCATGGTCTTGGCCTCGATCCAGCCGTTGACCGCGTCGGCCTCGATATCGCCGCCCATCGTCTCAGCCTTCAGGAATTCACCCACTTCGCCGATGGTGATATCGCCGCCCATGGTCGTGACGTCCGCTCCGCGGGGCGAGTCTTCCACATCGATATCCCCTCCCATGGTATGGATGCGGGTCGCGTTGAGACTGCCTCTGAAGGACACGTCTCCTCCCATGGTCGTGGCCTCTACGTCGCCTTGCACGCTATCCATGACGATCTCGCCGCCCATGGTGTGCACCTTGCCTTCGAGTTCGGAGTCCCGCACGGTGATCTGGCCTCCCATGGTCTGCAACTCGGCCCGCCCTGCGACGCGCGTCAACGAGATTTCGCCGCCCATGGTCTGGCCTTCGAAGGTGCCGGTCACGCCGGATATGGACACATCGCCGCCTGTCAGTGCGATGTCCACATTGAACCGGCTGGGCACAGAAATCTCGTAGTCGATGTCTGCCCGGTGGTTGCCCCGGTACTCGTACTCGGAACGCACCACGATGCGGTCTCCGCGTTCGTCAAAGGAGAAGTCGACGTCTTCGGCGTCGCGACCCTCTCTACGGATCTCGACACGAACCTCGCTGGCTCCGCCGGTGATGGTGACGTCGCCACCGGCCTCCAGACGCAGGTCCAGCGTGCCGCCTGCGGACACATCGAACGTGCGCACGAGCGGTTGTGCGGAAACGGAAGCGGCCATCAGAAGGCCCGCGGCACACCACGAAAGGATTCGGAGGGTACGCATATCTATGGATGTAGGTAGGTGATGCTTGGTAATCGGCCTTTGGACACGCAGCGTCGCGACATGGTTTGCAGCGACGCAGGTCCCATCGGCTTTCATTTGCGCGAATACCGCCGCGTGAGACGACGGGTCAGCGCCGGTAGATACTGGGCCGCATAGACCCCCCAGGTTTCTTTCCCGCCCACAAGGAAGACGGCCTTTTTGCGTTTGACGGCTCGCACCACTTTGCGGGCGCACACATCCGCGGGCATCCCGTAGGTGTGGTTGTGGTCAATTACGCCGAATTTGGAGCCGTCGCCCTGCACGGCGTGAAGCGTGATCTCGGTGTTGATGTATCCCGGGCATACGAGAGTCACGTGCACGTTGGACGGATAGAGTTCTGCCCGCAGCCCCTCAAAGAACCCATGCAATGCGAATTTGGAGGCGGAATACGATGCACTGCCCGGAATGGCCAGGCGACCCAGCACCGAGGAGGTGACCACAATGTGTCCTGCCTTGCGGCGCACCATGTGTCGGGCGATGTGCCTGCCAAGAGACGCCGTGCCGGTGAAGTTCACATCCATGATCTTGCGCGTGATATCCAGGGTTGACTCGAGCTCTGCCCCGCGCTGTCCGATTCCCGCGTTCAGCACCATGATGTCGATGGGACCGAAGCGCTCCTCCACCTCGGCGACCGCCGCCTCGTGGCGATCGAAGTCGAGGTTGTCGAGGGGGTAGACCAGGTGGTCATCCGGGCGCTCGCAGCGGAGGCGGGTTTCTTCCAGGCGGTCTGCCGATCGCGCGCTAAGTACCACATTGGCCCCCTGGGCGGCGTATTCGACGGCCAGAGCCTCTCCAATTCCGTAGGAAGCTCCGGTGATCCAGATTCGTTTGCTCATGCGTGCAGGGGCCGATGGCCGGGTGGTGCGATCAGGTGACGCCGGGCGTGGCCCCGTTCGCCAACTCACCGTATTGTGCATGGAGTAGTCCAGCCTACCATCCGGACTCCAGTGGCAAGCGGCATGCGTGCGATCAGTATAGCACTTCTGGTCCTGCTTGGAGCAGGACCCCTGAGCGGCCAGGAGCTGGTGTTCGACATAAATCGCCAGGGCCTGAGCGCCGTACCGTCGGGTTTGGCTGTGGTGGGCAACCAGACGTACTTCGCCGCCGACAGCCCTGACGCGGGCGGGCGCGAGCTCTGGGTCACCGACGGCACCGAGGCTGGAACCCGGCTGGTGAGAGACATTCGCCCCGGTGCGTTCTCTTCCGACCCGCGCCTGATCACCGCAGTCGGCAGCCGGGCCTTTTTTGTGGCCGATGACGGCGTGCACGGCGCCGAACTCTGGGTGAGCGACGGCACAGAGTCGGGGACCACCCTGGTACGCGACATCGCGACAGGGTCCTCCGACGCTCAGATCACCGAGCTTGTCAGCCTGCGGGACACCCTGTATTTCTCCGCAAACGACGGGGCTCAGGGACTGGAGCTGTGGCGGTCGGACGGTACACAGGCCGGCACGCACACCGTCACGGATCTCCGGCCTGGAAGAGTGGGATCCATTCCGGCAAAGCTCACGGTCGCCCGCGACACGCTGTTTTTCCGGGCCAGCGACGGGATTTCCGGCTTCGAACTGTGGAAGACGGACGGAACGGAGGCCGGCACCTCGCTTGCGGCCGACATCTATCCCGGGCTCTCGGGCTCGGAGCCCGACAACCTGGTGGTGTGGGGAGACACCTTGTTCTTTGCCGCAGAGCACGCCGACCTGGCGCGCGAACTCTGGCGCTCCGACCCGGACACCACTCGCCTGATCGCGGACGTGCGCCCTGGCGAGTTGGGCTCGGATCCGTCCTGGCTGACGATGGTGGGTGATCGGCTGTACTTCGCAGCCAATGACAATGTGATCGGCCAGGAGTTGTGGGTCAGCGATGGGGACACCGCCATGGTGGCCGCAGACATATTTGACAATGGCGGCTCGTTTCCGCGGCAGTTGGTCGATGCCGAGGGCACCCTCTTCTTTACGGCAGACGACTCGACGCATGGCCGCGAGGTCTGGATGTTGCCGCCGGATGGGTCCGCTTCCATGGTTCAGGACATCAATCCCGAGGGCGGTGCGGGAGTTTTTCAGCTGGCGGCCGTCGAAGGGATGGTGTTTTTCCAGGCCTTTGGCCCGGACCTGGGACGTGAGCTGTGGGTCACGGATGGCTCCCCCGGCGGCACGCGGGTGGTGCGGGACATCAACCCGGGGGAGGCGGACGCGTCTCCGGACGAGCTGATCGTGTTCGCGGGCAACCTGCTGTTCCGGGCCAACGACGCACTGCATGGTGGCGAACTCTGGATCTCCGACGGTACATCCGGGGGTACACGCCTTGTGCGCGATATTCGCACGGGTTCCTTCAGTGCGTCGCCCCAGGACTTTACCGTGCTGGGGAATCGCCTGGTTTTCACGGCGGACGATGGCCTGTCGGGCAGGGAGCCATGGGTGCTTGATGTCGAGGGAACAGGACCACCTCAGCGACTGGCAGACATTAGAACGGGGGGCTCCGGCTCGGAGCCGCAGAATCTGACGACGGCGGGCGACCTGGTATACTTCACGGCGCGGGACAGCCTGGCCAGTGAAGAACTCTGGGTGACGGACGGCACGCCCGAGGGAACACGATTGTTGAGGGACATCTGGCCGGGGTCGCAGGCTTCCGAACCCTTCTGGCTCACGGCCTTCGGCGATCTCCTGCTCTTTGTGGCGGATGACGGCGTGCAAGGCCGTGAGCTGTGGGTCAGTGATGGAACCGAGGCCGGAACCCGTGCGCTGGGCGATCTTCGGCCGGGCATTCCGGGCTCCGACGCCTATGCCCTCACGGTGGTGGCGGATACGCTGTATTTCGCGGCCGACGACGGTGCGTCCGGGGCCGAGCTCTGGCGGACCGACGGCACGCCCGAGGGCACCCGACAGGTTCTCGATCTCAGAGAAGGCAATCTGGGCTCAGATCCGTTCTGGCTCACAGCGGTTGGGGACTCGCTGTTCTTCGTGGCAAGCGACGGTGCCAACGGCAGGGAGCTTTGGGTCTCCGGGGGCAGTGCTTCCAGCAGTCGCATGGTAGTGGATGCAACCCAGGGTCCGGCCGGCACCGACATGTCGTGGCTGACGCCGTTTGGGGACCGCGTGGTATTCCAGGCCCGCCCCACCATCGGGCCGAACGAGCTCTGGGTATCGGACGGCACGGAGGCCGGCACAGGTCCCATCGCCACCCTGACGCTGGGAAGCAGCAGCCAGGTCCCCTGGATCACCGCCGTGGAGGGCACCCTGTTCTTTGCGGCAGAGACGATCCTAAGCGGGAGGGAGCTGTGGGCTTCAGACGGCACCGCGGGCGGCACCCGCATGATCGTGGATATTGACCCGGCCGGCAGCGGCAATCCCGCAGACTTTGCGGCCGCATCGGGACGTCTCTTCTTCACGGCGGACGATGGCGCGGCCGGGCGGGAACTGTGGACCTCCGACGGTACGGCCGTCGGCACGTTCGCGCTGACCGAGATTCGTGCGGGGGAGCGAGGCAGCGAGCCTGAGGAGTTGGTGTCTGTCGGGGGATCGCTGTATTTCCGGGCCAATGACGGCGAGCACGGAGAGGAGTTGTATCGGCTGGACGCGATGACCGTGCCCGTGCAGCCGGAGCCGGAGATCCCCGAGACGATGACGGTTTCGGCGGCATGGCCCAATCCGACGAACGGTCGAGCGGCACTGCGCGTGCGACTGCCGCGCAGCGAGAACCTTCAGGTGGACCTGTTTGACATGCTTGGCCGGCGGGTTTCGCGGGTGTTTCGGGGGTTCGTGTCGGCCGGCCGCGAGGAAGAAATCCGCATCGACGGCACGGACCTCGCCAGCGGCGTGTACATGGTCCGGCTACGAGCTGGAGAACGTGCGGAAACCCGGCGGATCGTAGTGAGCCGATAGGCGGCGGGCCGTACTTTCCGAACCGATGGGCCGCATCATAGACACCGGAATGACGCCCGCCAAGAAACGGCGGGCCCACCAGCGATCCTGCGCGGAGGTGCTCCGCCTGCTGGCCGAACGCCCGATCTTCGACGCCGAGGGGCGCGATATGGTGGCATTCCTGGCGTTCAACTTGCGCGGGATTTACGCCACGATTGACGAAAGTGCCGGCTCCTGGGATGAGAAGAACTACTGGAAGAAAGCGGAGGGACTTCGCGAAAAGTGGCGTTGGTCACGCACGAGCGCGGACGAACTGGAACGGCTCATCCGAGGCGATGCCTGGAATGAGATACCGCAGTTTCTGATTGGACTGGTGCCCCACTTTTCCTCCGTGCGGGTCACCGCCATGACGCGCGATTCAGACTGGTGGGTCGGGGCGTATCGGGCGCTGGTGCGGGAAGGTTGAGCGGATCCGGAACAATCAGGCCGGGAGTAGTGCTCGCTGCCGTGCCCATCCTGCGAGATCCGAATTTCTATCGCTCGGTGGTGCTGGTCTGTGACCACAATGAGGAGGGCACGTTTGGTCTGGTCCTGAACCGGGAGACGGATGTGACCCCGGACCAGATCATGGACGAGCTGGATCCTGTGGGCGAACCGGTGCGGATCGGGGGTCCGGTTCAGCCAAACACGCTGCACTACCTGCACGGGCTGGGCGAGCACATCGACGACGCCATCGAGGTCGCGAACGGGCTGTGGTGGGGCGGCGACTTCGAGGTCTTCAAGGAAGTCGTGAGCAACGACGGACAGGGCCCTGCCCGGCTATTTCTGGGCTACTCCGGCTGGGGTGAAGGCCAGCTGGAAGAGGAGATAGAAGAGGGCTCGTGGGCGGTGGCCACGATGCGCGCCGACTGGGCGTTCGAGGTGGGTCCGGACAGTCTCTGGCGAGAAGTGATGCTCAGTCTTGGCGGAGACTGGGCCCTGATGGCCAATTATCCGGACGATCCACGCACCAATTAGCTGCTCCCGGCTCGCGGCACACCTGGTGCCGCGACCTGACTAGAGGTCGCCCTCCTGCGGGCGCAGCAGGATTTCTTCGACCACGGTGCGACCCGAGAGCGCAACGGCCCCCACTACGGCGGCGGCGATGTCTTCAGCGGGCATGAATCGGTCCTCGGGAATGTCCACCCCATGCCATGAAGGGGTGAGCGTGGCGCCCGGGAGCAATGTGGTGACGCGCACGCCGGTCGAGCGCGTCTCTTCGCGCACGCCCCGTGCCAGACCCAGCAGGCCATGCTTGGCGGCGCAGTATGCCAGCCCGCCCGGATAACCCCTGGTGGAGGCGACAGAGGCCATGAAGAGCACATGCCCGCTGCCGCGGTCCTGCATGCCCGGCAGGAACGCGCGGGTTACCAGGAACGCAGACGTCACGTTGACCTCGAGTTGCCGACGAAACACGCCCGGCTCAGTGTCCATTAGGGAGCCCGGCACAAAGGAGCCGGCATTGTTCACCAGCACATCCGGAACGCCAAACTCCGTCACAATACGTGAGGCCGTCTTCCGGACCGCATCGTCGTCCGTGACGTCGCAGGCGAACACGCCAGCGCTGCCGCCCGCGTCGCCAACTTCGCGGGCCACGGCCTCAAGATTCTCCTGATTCCGCGCCACGAGGGCTATGGTGTTGCCGGGTGCCGCCGCCCGGGAAATAGCGGCACCAATCCCCTGACTCGCACCGGTGATGACCCACGTGGCCATCAGCGTCCGTTGATCAGACGCATGAACTCGGCACGCGTATCGGTCGAGTTGAGGAATTCGCCCGACATGGCACTGGTCGTAGTCGTCGAATGCTGCTTCTGAACGCCTCGCATGGCCATGCACATGTGCGAGGCCTCGATGACCACCGCCACTCCGGCCGGCTGAAGTACCCTATCCACTGCGTCCCTGACCTGGATGGTCAGCCGTTCCTGCACCTGCAGCCTGCGCGCGAACACATCGACTACACGCGGCAGTTTGCTGAGTCCGACGATGCGCCCGTTCGGGATATATGCCACATGCGCCTTTCCAAAAAACGGGAGCATGTGGTGCTCACACAGCGAGAACAGCTCGATGTCCTTCACGAGGATCATCTCGCTGTAGTCCTCATGGAAAACGGCCTTCTGAAGAATGGCATCCGGATCCTGGGCATAGCCCTGGGTCAGGAACTGATAGGCCTTGGCCACTCGCTCCGGAGTCTTGACCAGCCCCTCGCGCTGCGGATCTTCGCCAATCAGCTCCAGAATCTGATCTACGTGGCCGGAAAGCTGATCCGTGACCTGGGGGTCATAAATATGTTCGTTACGGTAGGCCGGCACGGTCAGATCGGATGGGCTATTCACCTCGGTACTCAACATAATTACGGGGCGTCTCGAAGAGACGTACAGATTCAAGCCTGCCGGAAGGCAGCACGTCCACCAGTCGATTCCAGATTGCTATGGCAAAGTTCTCGGTGGATGGCATGACTCCCTGCAGGAAGGGTACGTCCAGATTCAGGTTGGAGTGGTCTACGATGTCGACCACACGCTCATTCATGATGCGCTTGAGGTCCGCCAGGTCGATGACGTATCCCGTGTCGGGATGCGGCTCGCCAATTACCGTGACTTCCAGCTCATAGTTGTGTCCGTGCCAGTTCGGGCTGTTACACTTGCCGAACGTAGCCTCATTCCATTCCTGGGACTTGGCAGGGTTGTGCAACCGATGCGCCGCATTGAAATGAGCGCGACGTGTGACGCGGACAAGCGCCATGGGAGGTCTGTGGTGGGTTAGAAGGCGATCCTGTGACACCACCGTATAACATTTGTTCTGACAAGTGTTGCGCGCGCACGTCGTGCGGGACTGGCGCAGGTTGAGAGGCGAGGGGAGACGACGGACCTGCTATATTGATGAGCACCCACTTGAGAGCCATGGCAGAAAAGACCCTGTTCCAACGCATTGAGTGCGGGGACATCCCCGGAGACATCGTCTATGAGGATGATGCCTGTTTTGCATTCCGGGACATCAATCCGCAGGCGCCGGTGCACATCCTGGTCGTGCCGCGAAAGCCGATCCCAACGCTGGATGATCTGGAGCCTGAGGATGCCGAGACGGTGGGGCGCCTTTTTCTGGCGGCGAAGGCCATCGCCGCTCAGGAGGGTCTCGCGGGCGGCTATCGCACGGTGTTCAACTGCGGCGAGCAGGCAGGCCAGACGGTCTTTCACATCCACCTGCATCTGCTGGGTGGACGCCGTCTAGGCTGGCCTCCCGGATGACACTGACCGGGCGGGAGGGAGCCCGGTGTTCCGGTCTCTGTGGAAGCTTCTGGTTTGCTGTATGCAGCCTGCTGCTGGCACCCCCGGTGCAGGCGCGGCAGGTCACGTATGACGCCGGTTTTGAGCGGGCCGTGAACCGGTATCGCTGGCAGGGAGCCCTGACCGCAAACCACTCATTTGGCGACTGGTCAGTAGGCGCAGTCAATCGTTACCGATCGGACGCGTTTCTATTGTTCAATGATCGACTCAGTTTTCGGGACGTAAACTCGTTGCGTGTGCAGGCGAGTCGCCCGGTCGGAGCACGCTCTGCAGCGGTGGCACGTGTTCGGTCGGACTGGTTCAGCCTCAGTCGCGTGCTGACTCAGTCCGTGTATGGGGGGGTCTCCCTGGGTTTACCCGCCTTGACGATCACCCCTCTGGTCGGGGTGGCCATGGATCGGCGCCCCGGAGTGCGAGGCAGTGCGCAAGAGGGAGCGCCGCTGCGCAGCGACGCAGGTCCCGGAGTGGGCCTGGAGCTCTTCGTTCCAAGGCAGGAGCAGGGCGGATATACCGTGGAGTTGCAGGGTTTCGGTCTGCATGAGCGCCTCAGCCCGCGTGCTTCCACCGCGGCCCGAATGCTGGCGTCTGCCGAGCGCTCTTTCGAGCGAACCACGCTTCGCATGGAGGCGCAAGGCGGCATGGCGCGTCGCGATGCGTATCAGGCAGCATCCTTTCTGAACCGGGATGACTCCGAGCGCGTCTCCGAATCGGTGGAGTCTACGCGGAGCGACACGCTGGGCGCCGGGCTGAGCCTGCGCGCACCGGTCGGCCGGGCGTGGAGGCTGAACGGAGGCGTTCGCTTCGATGCGAACAATCGGCGCGTGCGTACCCTGCGGTCGCCCGAGGGCGCGCTCTTTTTTGACTCCGACTTCAGGCGTCGCACGGTCGATGCCGACGCGGGAGTGACCTTCGAACAGGGATCGACCATGTTCAGGATCGCCCTGCAGGGAGGCGCCGAGATCGAGCGTCGCGTGCTGGCGAACGAGGGAGACCTACCGCCGACCCAGGCTGCCCAGAAGCGGGACCTGCTCCGCCAGGCGGACTACGATCGCGGATTCATGACGGTGCAGACGGCATTTCGTATGCCGCTCAAGGGTCGAACCATGCTGGCCGGTGATGTGTCGGCGAATGCCATTCGTCACGACACGCCCATCATCAACCCTGACGACCGGGACGAGATCTTTTTCAACGGTCGGCTGGCGCTCCTGTATCGTCCCTCCCGTACGCTGGAAGCAGACGTACAGCTGTTCGGCTCCCACTACCACACCGTCTATTTGAAGTCGGCCCGATCTGCCGAAAACAACGTGCAGCAGGGACTGCGGCTGCGGCCGGCTGTGCGATGGCGTCCGCGGGACGGGACAAGAATCTCGCTGGGGTCCGAGGTCAGGGCCACCTACACCATCGACGACTTTGTGCTTCCGGGCCGACGGCCGGGAGATCAGGCGGCTCGCGAACTGCGACAGGATCTCGAGATCGAACATGCGCTGGCGCCGGATCTGCGTCTGCTGGCCGAGGCGCGGTTCAGCGATCTGCGTTTGGGCAGGTTCCTGAACGACACCTTTGCCGAGATCCCGTTCGATACCCTCAAAACCTATGGCGGGTGGGTGCGTCTCCAGTCCGGCTCCCGAGTCACGGCCGAAATCGGTCTCAGAGTGTTCATCCGCACGGACTACGATCGCTCGTCCACGGTGCGGTACCCGCGACTTGAAGAAGACGGATCGCCGGTGGTTGACAACGCCGGGATGCCGCTGACAACGACCATCTCCCGGCCCGGCAGAAAGCGCATCGCCCAGATTGGCCCGACCTGTGCGCTCACCTGGCCCCTTCGAAGCGGCATGCTCAGGTTTGAGGGCTGGTATACCGTGCAGCGCATTACCCGGGACCTGTACGGCGACCTGCCGGAAGCCTCGGCTGCCGCCATTCGTGAGGCCGCCCGCCTGGGCGAACGAACCATCATTCCGAACCTTGCCCTTTCGATGCAATGGACCCTGTAATCGTCGGGATCACCGGAGGCATCGGCAGTGGCAAATCCACAGTGTGCGCGCTCTGGAAGCGGTGGGGCGCCCGCGTCTTTGATTCGGATGCCGTGGCCAAGCGACTGATGACCGAGGATGGTGTGCTCCGGGCCGCCATTCGAGATCTGTTCGGTCCCGAGTCATACCTGGCCGACGGTTCCCTGAATCGAGCCCACATTGCTGCCAACGTATTCGAGGACGATGAGGCACTCGCCCAACTGAACGCCCTCGTGCATCCCAGGGTATTCAGCGCGTTTCGACTGTTTGTCGAGCAGGCTGTCGCGCAGGGGGCGCGCTTGGTGGTGCGGGAGTCGGCGCTCATGCCGGAGGGACCTGCGCGTGCCGATCTGGATCGCGTAGTGGTGGTCGATGCCCCGCTGGAGCAGCGACTGCGGCGAGCCGTCGCGCGCGGAATGACTGAGGAACAGGCACGGGCCCGCATGCGGCACCAACGCAGCGACGCTGCCTTCAGGGCCGCCGGGGATCTGGTGATTGAAAACTCCGGGACTCTGGAGCAGCTGGAGCGCGAGGCGCGTCGAGTATTCGATACTTTGACCGGTATGAACACGACGTCCGAAGCCCGATTCGAGCCCATTGCTCCGCGCACCGACGGCAAAGCCTGGCCGGAGCTTCATCCAGAGCTGCCGCGCTGGGGCAACGGTCTGATGCGCACCTTCGGCCGGCTCGTACTGGGTATGCTGGGCTTTCGTTTTGCCGGCAATTTCCCACCGCATCGCAAGTTTGTGCTGATCGGGGCCCCACACACCACGAACTGGGATTTCGTGCTTGGAATGGCCCTGTTGTTCGCGCTGGGACTGCGGGTCAACTGGATTGGAAAGCACACCATCTTCCGCTGGCCGTTTCGCCGGTTCATGCGATGGATGGGAGGTGTGCCGGTAGATCGCAACGAGCCGGGGGGTATCGTGGAACAGGCGGCGGCGGCGATCCGAACGGCTGATCGCATGATTGTCGGACTATCTCCCGAAGGGACGCGCAAGCTCACAGAGCGCTGGAAGACCGGCTTTTATCGCATCGCCGTGTCGGCCGAAGTTCCCATTGTACTCGGCATGATCGACTTCGCCCGCCGCGAACTGCGCATCGAAACCGTTTTCTTCCCCAGCGGCGATCTCGAGTCGGACATGGCGCTCATTCAGGAGCGCTATCGCGGCGTCGAGGGCAAGTACCCGGAAAACTTCAACGTGCGGTAGGACCCGGCATCCGGGCGATGTGCTCGGTGCCTCTCTCGGGCTCAGAGGATATGTCGCAGCACGTCCTCGTCGTGGCCGGCAACCTCATCGCCCAGAATCATGTGGCCCATGCGGTCCCGCTTGGTTTCCAGATAGCGGGCGTTGACTTCATTGGGCGCGATTTCAATCGGGACGCGCTCTACGATCTCCAGCCCGTAGCCGGACAGCGCGACCCGTTTCTGAGGATTGTTCGTCATCAGCCGGAGATTTCGGATGCCGAGGTCGCGGAGTATCTGGCAGCCCACGCCGTAGTCGCGGTGGTCCATGCGGAAGCCGAGCGCCTCGTTGGCTTCCACGGTGTCCATGCCCTCTTCCTGCAGCTTGTAAGCCCGCAGCTTGTTGATGAGTCCGATGCCGCGGCCTTCCTGTTTCATGTAGAGGACCGCTCCACGACCCTCCCGATCCACCTGCATGAGAGCGCGGGCTAGCTGGTCTCCACAGTCGCAGCGCTTTGACCCGAAGATGTCTCCGGTGACGCACTGTGAGTGTACCCGCACCAGGACCGGAGTGTCTTCTTCCCAGGTCCCCTTGACCAGGGCAAGGTGGTTATCGCCGGACAGCCGCTCCTCAAACGCGATCAAACGGAAGTCCCCAAATCTCGTGGGCATGTCGACTTCGACGAGACGCCGTACCAGCACCTCTGTCTGCATGCGGTAGGCGATGAGGTCCTTGATGGTAATGAGCTTCATGCCGAACCGGCGGGCCACGCCAACCAGATCGGGCACGCGGGCCATGGACCCGTCCTCATTCATGATCTCGACGAGCACGCCGGCAGGCTGGAGGCCTGCAAGTCGGGCCAGGTCTACGGCAGCCTCCGTATGACCCGCGCGGCGGAGCACGCCTCCGGGCTGCGCCCGAAGCGGGAAGACATGGCCCGGGCGCCCGAAATCGGCCGGTTTCGCGCTCTGGTCGGCCAATGCCCGAATGGTCTTCGCCCGGTCCTGCGCGGAGATGCCCGTCGTCGTGCCAATCGCGTAGTCCACCGAAACCGTGAACGCGGTGTCGTACAGGGCCGAGTTGGCATCGACCATCATGTCCAGGCCCAGCGCCACGGAGCGCTCCCTCGTGACAGGCACGCAAATGAGGCCTCTCCCATGGGTGGCCATGAAGTTGACCTGCTCCGGGGTGACCAGTTCGGCTGCGCCGACAAAATCGCCCTCGTTCTCGCGATCCTCGTCATCAACCACAACCACCAGGCGGCCGTTGCGGATATCCTCGAGGGCGGACTCGATGGAGTCGAACTGAACGTCTGAAGGAGCTTCTTTGGGCATGGGTCGGGTTTTGCTCGGCGCGCTTGAACCGAGCGGCATCAGTCAGGTTCACCCGGCCGCAACCTACGCACACCATGAAGACCCGAAGACTCGGCAAAACCGACCTCGAACTGACTACCGTCGGCCTGGGCACCTGGGCCATCGGCGGCCCTTGGGACTGGGGCTGGGGCCCTCAGGACGATGAGACCAGCATCCGAACCATCCATCGCGCGCTGGATCTGGGAATCAACTGGTTGGACACCGCTCCCTGCTATGGGCTGGGCCACTCGGAGGAAGTCGTGGGGCGTGCCGTCGCCTTGCGTCGGGATGAGGTGTACATCGCCACCAAATGCGGGCTGGTATGGGACGACCCCTCCACGCTGAAGGTGTACGGTCGGCTGACCCGGGAGTCGGTGCTGCAGGAGGCCGAGGACAGCCTGCGCCGCCTTGCAGTCGATGTGATCGATCTGTACCAGATTCACTGGCCGAATCCGGAAGAGGACATTGAGGCGGCCTGGGAGGCGATGGCCATGCTCAAGGAGCAGGGCAAGGTGCGCCACATCGGGGTCTCCAATTTCAGTGTCGCGCAGATGCGCAGGCTGCAGTCCATTCACCCCATTGCGTCGCTTCAACCACCCTATTCAATGCTCGAGCGTGGCTTTGAGGGGGAGCTGAATACATTTTGCCGCGAGCAGGGGATCGGCGTCGTGCCGTACAGTCCCATGCAGGCGGGGTTGCTCACCGGAGCGTTCAGTCAGGAACGATTGGCCGGGTTGCCTGACGATGACTGGCGGCGAAAGAACCGCCACTTCCAGGAGCCGCGCTTCTCCCGCAATCTGGACCTGGTCGGGGGGCTCAGGCCCATCGCCGACCGGCTGGGATGCACGCTGGCTCAGCTGGCCGTGGCCTGGACGCTGCGCGACGATGTGGTAACCGCGGCCATCGTGGGCGCAAGGACCTCGGACCAGATCGAGCGCACAGCACCGGCGGCGGAGGTCGTACTCGACGCGACTGCCGTGTCTGAGATCGAGATGCTGCTCTCGGAGCTGGACTGAAGCGTCAGGCGTTGGCCGCCGGAGGGTCCTGGCCGTCGCGACGGGAGCTGCGTAACCAGTAGAAGGCCCCCACGGCGGCCGGCACCAGCACGTTCATGCCATAGAGCAACAGGGAGGCCTGCAAGGCCTGCTCGACAGAAAGGCCGACCGCACCGAAGGCGACAACCGAGGCGCCCTCCCGAATGCCCAGCTCGGCGAAGTTCAGGAGGGGCGCCATGAGCTTGGCGGCCAAAACCACCGTGCAGGCGGCGGCCATGGGCAGGAGACCCACCTCGGCTGGACCCGACATGGCCAAGGCTACCAGCATGAACTGGGCCACCAGCAGCAGATAGCGAGCACCGTGCCCGCCAATGAGCCGGAGGCGCTCGCCGCCCGACAGCCCGTGCAGAAACTCGACGTGACGCTCGGCGCCAAAACGGCCGGCAATGCGCGTAGCGGCGCCTGGTGCCCAGATCAGACCGACCGCCAGTAGAGCCACGGCGATGGCAGCGCCGGCGAACAGTCCGTACGCAGTAAATCCAACGACCATCGCCGCCGGAGCGGCAATTACCAGTGGCACCGGTAGCCGAAGCACATTCTCTGCAGCAACGGCGACCGCCAGGGTGCGCCGACTCCCCCGTGGCATGAGCGTGGGTCTGGCGGCAAAGTCGCCTGCACGGGCCGGCGTCCAGATGGACACCGCCAGCGAGCCAAGCAGCGCCCGGAGACTCTCCAGGAAGCGAGCCTGCGGGTCAACGGCTCGGGCCAGTCGGCGCCAGAGTGCGGCCCCCCAGCAGACCTGAACAGGCATCAGCAGAAACGCCGGCACAACCAGGTCCCAGCTCGCAGATTGAGCAGCATCGCGCATCGCGGCGGAATCGACCGCACGCACAATCAGGACCAGCAGCGTCGTCACCGCCACCAAACGGGTGACGGGTGACTCGAAAAGTCGCAGCAGTCCGCCCAGCCACCGGGGCCGGCGCGGCTCCGCAGTCATGTCACTCCTTGCCTGCGACGTTGGAGATGGCGCTCTTTTCGACGCGCAGTTTCACGTTCGCGTCCACCTGCAGGAGCAGACTGGTTTCGTCGACCTGGGTGACGGAGCCGTGGATGCCGCCGATGGTAACGACCTTGTCGCCCTTCTTGACGGCGGAGATCATCGCCTGGCGCTTCTCTTCCTTTTTCTTCTGCGGGCGCAGCATCAGGAAGTAGATCACCAGGAAAATGAGGATCATCGGCAACAGCATGGCAAAAGGGTTGCCTTGCTGGGCCTGGGGAGCGGCGAATGCCAGAACGGTGAGTAGCGTCACGTCTCTTGGGGATTAGGGGAACCGCTTCAGGCGGTCAGGACCCGCCAGTAGAAGCCGGGGGTTAGCAGTTTTTTGCGCTCGGACAGGTCGTCGAACATGCAGCTGATGGCGTCAGCGAGCTCGCCAGAGCGGGACGCCTTGGCGATCACCGTGTTCAGCAGCCACTTCCAGCGGCCAAGCTTCTGCATCATGTGGCTCAGGCGGAACTCGTTTCGCAGAATTCCCAGCACTTCCTGTTCGTAGCCTCCCAGGAAACGCGCCGAGTAGTCTCCTTTTGCGGCTGCGCGTTCCAGCCACTCGGCTGCCTTCATTCCGGAGACCATGGCATTGCCGATGCCCTCACCGGTAAACGGGTCGATCAGACTCGCCGCGTCTCCGATCAGCATCCACCCATCTCCCGCCATGGTGCGCGGTTTCGAGCCGACAGGAAGGCCCCAGCCCTTTGTAGGCGTCAGCTGCGTCGCATTCCGAAACCGCTCCCGGAAGCGCGGATGCGCGATCATCTGGTCGAGCAGGGGCTTCAGCTTGACATCGCGCTTCTTGATCTCGGCGCTCAGCATGCCCACGCCGACGTTCGCCCGGCCCTCGGCCATCGGAAAGATCCAGAAGTAACCGGGGATGACCTCATCGACAAAATGAAGCTCGATGAAGTAGCCGTCGGTGAAGCCGTCTACGTTGTCGAAATAGGCTCTCACGGCTGCCACGTAGTGCTTCTCGTCGAGCTGGTCCATGCCGAGCTCCCGGGCTACGATGGAATAGGCACCGTCAGCGCCGATGACGACCGGCGCATGGATCTCGCCGACCTGCTTGTCTTCGGTGCGATACCGTACGCCGGTCACTCGGTCGCCGTCCCGTAGGAGTCCGGTGACGCTGGTTCGGAGGCGGATCTCGGCGCCGGCATCCAGGGCGGCGTCGAACAGCACCTGATCGAACACCTCCCGTGCGCAGACAAAGCCCGGCGCGATCTTGCCGGCGAGTTGTTTTCCGAATGGGATCGACACCTGGTCGCCGTATGGGCCGCTGAACGTTACACCCCAGCTTCCAAGGCTTTCCCGAGTGCGCAGCTGGTCTTCAAGGCCGAGCTCCCGGATGGCGTCCATGCTCTTTCCGGAAATCCCGTCGCCGCAAATCTTGTCCCTTGGGAACTCACTCTTGTCGAGGACCAGGACGCGCTGCCCTTTTCGGGCAAGCAGGGCGGAGACGGTGGCACCGCCTGGGCCTGCGCCCACTACGATGGCATCGAACGATTCAACCATGAAATACTGCGACTTGATGCTTGGAGAGCAGCGAAGGATGGTGGTGGGAGCTGCTCACGGGCGCGCAAAATAATAAGGGGCAAGCGATCCGTATCGCGCCGCTACGACCTCCTACCGCTGCTGCCTTCCGGCCCTGACGGAGTTCAGAGGGAGCTGGCCGTACGGGACTTGCCCCTTGGCCGCCCCCAACGAGCCCCCGCCACCCCGGTTCCGGCTTCATGCGCATGTCATGCGTCATCGTCCCTTCCAGCGGAAAAGCCCCATCGCCCCGCCCACACTCGCGAGCAGGATGTACGGCAGGTGGACCAGCTCAGCAGGGAGAAAGGCGCCCAGCAACTCCCGTTTGTGAAAAACGCGGGCTCCCCGCCATATGACGAGTGCATCGACCAGCACTTTTCCGGCGGCGGCCGCGGGGATGGCTACGCCCGGCCAAGCCCCGAAGAGCCACATCGGCAGCCCGGCGAGCAGGGTTCCGTACAGCACAAAAGCGGCTACCAGAAAAGCGGTCATGCCGGGCGGGTATCGAAATGCCTTGGAGGCCCACCGCATGCGCTGGTTCAGGAAGCCGCCGACGCTGCGCTCGGGCTTCGTAAGCACCCATTCTTCCGGCGCGAACGCCGCACGCCAGTCGGTCTCGCGCACGATTGTGTGGAGCAGCAGGTCGTCATCGCCCGACCGGATGTGGGCATCTCGCCCAAATCCGCCGGCTTCTTCGAAGGCCTCCCGCCGATAGGCCAGGTTCATTGCGGTGGCAATGAGTGGCCACCCCGACGCCATGGCTCCGGCAGCGCAGAATGTATAGGCCGCAAAATCCAGGGACCGCATGCGCGCGATGAGGCTGCGCTCGGTCGGGAAGAAAACCGCCCCGGTGACCAGTCCCACCCCGGGCTCGAAGTGGGAGGCGAGATGCGACATCCAGCGGGGACGCACCACGCAGTCGGCGTCCGTCACGAACACCAGTTCCCCGTTGGAGGCCTGCAGACCGCACAGGAGCGCGTGTTTCTTGGGCGCGGTGTCGTCCACAGCCGGCGGCACGTTGAGCAGCCGGATGCGCGGATCGCGGCTGGAGAATTCTGCGACGCGCTCGGCGGTACGGTCCGTGGAGCTGTCGTTCAGCACCAGGACTTCGAACGGTGCCGGGTAGTCCTGCTCCTGCAGCGCATTCAGGCACGCCACAATGTTTTTTTCCTCGTTTCTGGCGGCGACCAGCACGGTTGCGGCCGGACGCTCATCGCTCATTCCAGGTCTGAGACGGCCCAGGCCCACAAATATGCGCAGCAGGCCGGCTGCATAGACCACGAACGCAAGTCCGAGCACTACTTCCACGGCGGAACTCCGAATGCACCGCGCACCGCGGAAACGAGGACAAGCGGAGAGTGCACCAGCTCAAGGAGCGGCAGCGCGGTGAGCAGCGACCGTTCGCCCAGGCGTCCCAGCCCCCAGGTCAAACCGGCGCCGTCGACCACCACCTTGAACCCAAACGCCCAAAGCGGGGCTGCTCCGACCAGTCCCAGCAGTGCCGCCGGAACGCCCAACACCACGAGAACATCCATGCTGCGCACCACGAGGCCTGCAACAGTCGCAGGTATCGAGAACCGTCTCCAGGTGGACAGGTGGCGACGCTTCTGACGCGTCCATTCGGCCAGGGTCGACGGACCGCGTCCGGGGACGGCCGGCTGCGGCACGTATCGTACTCGTCCGCCGCTCCGATGCACCGCCTGCATCATGAGCGTGTCGTCGCCGCTGGGTTCATGCAGATGAGGCTCAAGACCACCCGCCTCCTCGTACGCACGGCGACTGTAGCCCATGCTGCGCGCCGAGCACATGAGGGGATTGCCCAGGCCAACCATCGCCTCTGCCGTGACGGCGTTCGCGGCTGCTTCGAGGGCCGCGACCTTGCCCAGAAGCGTGGTTCTGGGCACCAGCGGCGCGTACCCCGCCACGAAGTCGGCCTGCTCCAGCGCGCCCAGCATGGCCCCGGCCCACCCGGGGGGTGGAACGCAGTCGGCATCGGTGAACAGCAGGCGGCCCGCGGTCGTGGCCTCGATACCGGCCATGACAGCGCGTTTCTTTCCGCGTCGGGATACGGAGAGCACGCGCAGCCGCGGATCCCCGTTGGCAGCCCTGTGGGCCTCGGCGACCGACCCATCGGAAGAACCATCGTCGACCACAACCACCGGAAGGTCCGCGACATCCTGCTCGAGCAACGCACGCACACACGCCCCGATGCAGGACGCCTCATTGTGGGCGGCGACGATGACAACGGCATCAGGCCGGGAGTTCGGGAGGGTCGCAACAGCCGCACCGGAGCGTCGGAGCCCGAGCAGGGTCGCCCCGATGGCAAACCCGTAGACAGAACAGATGATGACCGTGACGTAGAGCAGGTCGCGGAACGCTTTTGCGCGCGGCGGTTAAGGCGGTCAGAATTTGAGCAAAAAGGAGCGCAAGAGTTGGGGATCGGCAAGGATTGTTGGTTCAGAGGCGCGGCACTTTGGATTGTGCTGCTGACGGCCATGCATCCGGGCGATGGGCAGGCAGCCGGTGGGCACGATGTGCAGCAGGCGGAGTGGGCCGGTCGTCACGCGGCGCCGGACGACTCCTCCGCTGCGGCAGCCATGCTGTTGACGGCGCCACAGTCGCTGGAACTCCTCCAACAGGGCCGCCACCAGCTCCTGGCGGGCTACCTGGAGGGGGCCGAAAGCACCTTCCGCACGCTCATGCGGCGTCCCGACGGACTGCCGGCGGCATTGCACCACCTGGCCACGGTGTCGCTCGTGAGGGTGTTGCTCTACGATCGCCCCGAGGACTACGAGGCCTTCTTTTCACGCTCCGACTCGCTGCGGGACGGACTCGCCGACGCCCCCAGAGGGCTGGGCCGCCAGTTTCTTTCGGGCGAATCGGACTTCCAGCGCTCCATGGCATGGGCCAAACAGGGCGGGTATGTGCGGGCGGCCATGGCAGGCGTCAGCGCCTATCGTTCGCTGAGCGAGCTGCGTGAGGACTATTCGGGATTCAGGGAGGCAGACAAATCCCTGGGCATCGTGCATGCCACTCTGGGCACCCTGCCCCGGAGGTATCGGCGCTTTCTGGCCATCTTTGGTTTCGAGACCGAAATAGAGGCCGGCCTGGACCAGTTGGTGAGCGCCGTGGAGGAATCAGCCTGGGGCCGCGAGGAATCGCTGCTGTACATGGCCATTCTCGACTCATTCGAGTTGCCGAGCCGGATCGATGGCGTAGTCGCTCTGGAGCAGCTGCGCGCCGAATATGAGGGCAGCCCGCTCATCGCCCTTGTGGTCATCGACGCGCTCATGCGCAGTCGCCGCGTGGCACAGGCCGAGCGGGTTCTGAACGAAGTCGAGCAACCCCGACCGGGTCAGATCGACCTCGACTATCTGGAATATTTCCGGGCCGAAGCGGCGCTGCGCAACGAACGCTGGGAGGAAGCGGCGCGCCGATATGCCGCTTATCGGGCCCGCCATGACGGCACGGCGTTCATGGCCGTGGCGGCGTTGCGTCAGGGCGTTGCGCTGGAGATGGACGGACGGAGGCAACGCGCCGAGATGGCGTATCGGCAAGTGGCCGCCACGCGTGATTTTGATTCGGACGAGGCGTCAGCCCGCGAGGCTCGCCGCCGACTTGCGGCACCCATGCTCGAGACGGAGCGCGACCTGTTTCGCGCGCGCATGGCCCACGATCGTGGGGCGTACGGCATCGCCGATTCTGTGCTGACTACGCTCCGAGGCAGGCTCGAATCGGACGAGCTTCAGGCGGAATGGGCCTATCGATACGGCCGCACGCTGGACGAATCCGGGCAGGACGGCCCCGCCTTTGATCACTACGCGATGGCCGTTCACCGCCCGGGTGACCCCCAGGCCAAATGGGCGCCGTACGGGTTGTACTACCAGGGTCGCATCATGGAAGATGCCGGCCGGTTCGCGCAAGCCCGAGAGCTCTACCAACAGGTCGTGGACTACTCCGGGTCGTACGACTATCGGGGGACCAACGAGCAGCGCGCGCGATTCGCGCTGCGGCGCCTGGAGGGTACGGGCTCCTAGCGCTCAGAGCATGCCGAGCGGGTCGACGTCCACGTTTATGCGCACGCCCTTGGGCAGGCGTCCCACGCCACCGAGCACGTGATCGAACACCTGTTTCATGCGCTGCGCACTCACGGATCGAGGTGCCTTGACCAGCGCGAGATAGCGCCAGTGGCGCCGCACCCGAACGATGAATGCGGGGGAGGGTCCGACGAGCTCCATCCCGGTGGCTGTCGCTCGAAAGACCTTGGCGAAACGGTCTGCCGCAGCCTTGACCTTTGCCTCATCCGGTCCGCGGAATTCCGCACGCACAGCCCGGGTGAAGGGCGGATAACCCAGTGCCTCCCGGGTGGCGAGTGCCGCATCGGCAAAGGAGAGGTAGTCGTGGCGTCGAGCCCACAGAATGACCGGATGCCGTGAGTTGCGGGTCTGGAAAAGCACCTCTCCCCGCAGATCCGCGCGGCCTGCCCGGCCGGCAACCTGCGTCAGGAGTTGGAATGTGCGCTCGTCGGCGCGGAAATCCGGAAAAAGCAGTCCGGCATCGGCATCCACCACGCCGACCAGGGTCACGCGGCTGAAATCGAGCCCTTTGGCGACCATCTGGGTGCCTACCAGTACATCTGCCTCGCCGGCGCCAAAGGCGTTCAGAATCTCATGATGAGCGTCCTTTCGGGAGGTGCTATCCATATCCATGCGCAAGACTCGAGCCGCGGGAAACAAGTCACCCAGCACTTCTTCAACACGCTGCGTGCCGGCACCCACGGGCTCGAGTGTGCCGGTTCCACACGACGCGCAGGCAGACGGTGATCGAAACGCCCGTCCGCAGTAGTGGCAGCGCAGCTGCCCGCGCTGCTTGTGCCAGGTCAGGGACACCGAGCAGTCCGGACACTCCGGCGTATGAGCACAGGTGTCGCAGGACAGCACCGGCGCAAATCCGCGGCGATTCTGCAGCAGTATGATCTGTTCTTGCCGCTCCAGGCGCTTCTGGATTGCCACACGGAGCGCGTTCGATACGATGGGGTTTGGCCTGTCCGGCGAGCGCTCGGCCAGCATGTCGATGATGCGCACCTCGGGCAGCCGGGCCCGCGACCCGTCGGTGGTCGGCACCCTGTCAGGCATGGAAAGCAGCCGGTACTTGCCAGACCGTGCGTTATGCATGGTTTCCAGAGAGGGGGTGGCAGAACCAAGCACACAGACGGCACCGTTCAGGGACGCGCGCATGACGGCGACGTCCCGTGCGTTGTAACGGGGAGCCGGCTCGAATTGCTTGTACGAGGATTCATGCTCTTCATCCACGACGAGCAACCCGAGATCCTGGACAGGGGCAAAAACCGCTGATCTGGGGCCTATGACCACGCGAAAATCGCCCCGGCGGATGCGCCGCCATGTGTCGTACCGCTGCCCGGCTGAAAGCCGCGAGTGCAGCACGGCCACGCTGCTGCCAAAGTGCGACTGAAAGCGCCGCACCGTTTGGGGAGTGAGTGCGATTTCCGGGACCAGCACGATCCCGCTGCGGCCCGCTGCCACGGCGTGCTGCAGCGCATCGATGTACACCTCGGTCTTGCCACTTCCGGTGACACCGTGCAGCAGGTACGTGCGATAGTCCCCCTGCGCCAGGGCCGACCTGAGGGCGTCGGCCGCCGCGCGCTGAGAGGGGTGGAAGCGTTCCTCTCCGATGGTATCACCGGTCACCCGCTGCGCATGCGGCTGTGCGTCTGACTCCATGATCGTCACGAGGCCCCGCTTTTCCAGGCTTCGCAGTGTGCCATGGCTGGCTCCAGTCTCCGCAAGGACCTCGGTCGCAGCCCGGGTGCCCCCGGACTGCACGAGATACTCCAGGACGGCCTGCTGTTTTGCGCCACGGACCACCACATCGGGCTGCGCGAGCGCGACAAACAGGCGTGTGCGTGCCTGTCCCTCCGGCGGCAGGGCCGCCCGGGCGGCCTCTCCCCATGAGCACAGGTAGTATCGGCTGAGCCATCGGGTGAGCCGCATGAGTTCTTCCGGCAGTGCGGCACGCTCGTCCAGTATCTCCTGAACAACTGCCAGGCGCCCCTTTTCGGGCGGGCGATCCGCCATGCTGCTCACCACTCCGATCAGACTGCGACCCGAAAACGGAACGCGGACCCTGAAACCGGTCAGGTCATGCGCGGGCACATCGCACGTCACCTGGTAGGTGTAGGCCGAGTCCAGCGGCAAAGGAAGGATGACGTTTACCAGAACCATGGCGCCGTAGAACACCCCATGGCCCCGGGCGTTCGGCGGCCCCGTGATGCATTCGAGACTTTCCTGGTTTCCGGCCGTGCTGGCCGTTCTTCTGGCCGGCTGTTTTCCGTATTCCTGCAACCGCACGGAGTCCCGTCTGCTGTTGCCGGCAGACTCGCTGGCCCGAGCGTGGTCTGAAGAGCTGCCGGTGGACACGCTGGAGGTGCTGATGGTGCCCGAACTTCCGGAGATGCGCTATCCGCGCACGCTTGCCTTTGCTCCGGACGGTTCGCTTTGGATCTCCGACACCGGAGATCATCAACTGGTGCGCATCGACCATGCCGGCGAGGTTGCGGTGACCGAGCTCGACACCCTGGAGTACCCGTATTTGGTGGGCTTCCGCGATGGACACCCCGCCGTTCTCAGTCCGGCTGCCGGCCGCATCGTGGGCCTGAGCGGTACGCTCGATGTGCCGATGCCATCCGACCTGCCGGAGCGCGTGCTGCAGTACGCGGCGGTCTCGGACACCAGCATTTGGGTGAAAGTTGCCGCAGAAGGCTTTGAAGGTCACCTGTCCCGCCTTGCGGAAGACGGATCCACCCTGCAGCGTTTCGCGCTGGAGGCACCGTTCTGGCGATGGGCCGGGCCCCTGCGGCTCCAGGACGGCCATCCGGTGAGTCTTTCGGGCTATCGGCCGCAGGTATACACGTTTGAGGCGGGACTCGACTCCCTGGCTCTGTTCGGATTCGACTCTCCGATGCTGCCGCGAAGCCGGGCGTTTGTGCTTGGCGCAGCCAATCAACCACCGCTACTCACTCCATCGGCCGCCTATCTGGGCGATGCGCTCTTTGTCATCAACGTGCGGCCTGGTTGGCTGCGCGTGGAGGTATATGACGCCGACGGCCGGCTGATGCAGATCCTGGTGGAGCCTGATCCTGCTTTCGGAAAGGAGTTCTATCCAACGGACATTGCGGTTAAGGCCGGCGAAGACGGCACTGCCGAGATCGCCGTGACCATCACCGAGCCGGACCCCGGCGTGCGCAGGTACCGGGCGCGACTGCGCTAGCCCGTGGAATCGGGGAGCCTCCCCGTAGAGTCGGGGTATACCTGCCCATGGAAGCAGCCACCGGCGACGAGTTCCTGGTCGAGCCCATTCGGTACCTGAAGGGCGTCGGGCCCCGGCGTGCCGATGTGCTGGAGGAGGCCGGCATCCGCTCGGTGCGGGACCTGTTGCAGTACTACCCGAGGCGCTACCTGGATCGTTCGACCGTCACGCGCATCCGGGATGTGGGTCGCGCCGAGGGTTCGGTCACCATCGTAGGCAAGGTGCTGGTTGCCGGGTCCCCGCCCGCAAGAGGACGACAGCGGAGGTTCGAGATGGTCGTCGGAGATGACTCCGGACGCATCAAGTGCGTGTGGTTCCGTGGCGCGGTGTGGATATCAAAGCTGTTCAAGGTGGGCGACTCGGTTGCGCTGCACGGCAAGCCGAACACCTACCGGGGAAGCGTCAACCTCACCCACCCGGATTTCGACAAGCTGGACGAGGACGGACCCTCTTTGGACACCGGCCGCATCATTGCGTTGTATCCGGGCACGGCCGCCTTTCAGCGTGTGGGCCTGACAAGCCGGGTCTTCCGCAAGGTCATCTGGGGGCTCTTCAAGGAGCACGGGTTGCGTCTTCGTGATCCGTTTCCGGAAACGCTTCGGAAAGACCATGACCTGATCGACGGCCGCGTCGCACTGCGGGCCATCCACTTTCCGAAATCCCAGCAGGAGTTGGGCCAGTCCAGGCGGCGACTCATCTTCGAGGAGTTCTTCTTCATTCAGCTGCTCTTGGCTCGCCTGCGCAGCCGGCGGGCTGAGGAGAAAGGCCACGTGTTCGGACCCCGAGGGGGACTGAGTGCCCGCCTTGAAAGCGAGGTGCTGCCCTTCATGCTGACGGGCGACCAGGCTCAAGCAATCCGGGAGGTGGTTGCGGACACCCGGACAGGGCGACCCATGAACCGGCTGCTTCAGGGCGATGTCGGCAGTGGGAAGACGGTGGTCGCAGTAGCCGCCATGCTGCACGCGGTCGATCACGGGTTTCAGGCCGTGTTCATGGCCCCCACCGAGATCCTGGCCGAGCAGCACTACCGCAGCCTGATGCAGTTTCTGGACCCGCTGGGCATCCAGGTCCGCTTGTTGGTGGGCGGGCAGCGCAAGGCGTTGCGCCGCGAGATCCTGGCCGAGATTGCCAACGGCCAGGTGCAGATTGTGGTCGGCACGCACGCTCTCATACAGGACGGCGTCGAGTTTCCGCGTCTGGGGCTCGCGGTCGTCGACGAGCAGCACCGATTTGGAGTGATGCAGCGCGCTCGTCTCACAGACAAGGGCGACGCGGTCCACACCCTGCTCATGACGGCCACGCCCATCCCACGCTCGCTGGCCATGACCGTCTACGGCGATCTCGATGTCACCGTTATTCGCGAGAAGCCGGCCGGCCGGAAGCCGGTGATCACCCGCCTATGCTTTGAGAGAGATCGGTCCGCCGTGTATGAGGACATCCGAGCAGAGCTGAAGGCAGGTCGCCAGTGTTACGTTGTCTATCCGCTCGTGGAGGAGTCGGAGAAGCTGGATCTGAAAGACGCAGAGTCGGGCTACCAAAAACTGCGGGAGGTCTTTCCCCAGTACGAAGTGGCTGTGGTGCACGGCCGCATGGCGGGGTCCGAGAAGGACGAAATCATGCAGCGCTTCAAGGCAGGCCTGACCCACGTGCTGGTATCGACCACCGTAATTGAGGTGGGCGTGGATGTGCCCAATGCCTCCATGATGGTGATCGAGCATGCGGAACGGTTCGGACTGAGTCAGCTGCACCAGCTACGAGGGCGCGTGGGGCGTGGCGCGGATCAGGCCTGGTGCATCCTCATGGCAGACTTCAAACGGTCCGCAGAGGGTGAGGAGCGCATGGAAGCCATGGTCGAGACCGATGACGGATTCAAGATCTCGGAGATCGATCTGAAGATGCGTGGTGCCGGAGACTTCTTCGGCACGCGTCAGAGTGGTTTGCCGGATTTGCGCATCGCGGACGTGACACGGGATCAGGAGATTCTGGCGGAAGCACGGGAAGCGGCGTCAACCATCGTAGCCCGTGACCCGGATCTCAAGGAAGCGGAGGCGCGGGCGCTGGGCGCACACTACAGGCGGTTCTTTCAGGATGAGCAGGGCGCGATGGCGCAGGTTGGCTAGGCCTCTGGCGCGCGATCGAAGCTCCTAGCGCACGTAGCTCGCCGCGTTGATGTCGATCGAGGTGCCCGTGGCGTGATCGCCAAGTCCGGAGGCGAGAAAAACCACCATGGGCGCTACGTCTTCCGGTTCCGTCAGGCGCGGCAGCGCGATCTCGTTCAAAACCGGCTCTTCCCCGTGTTTCTCAATGAACTCCGCGGCCATGTCCGTGCGCACCCACCCCGGGGCGATTACAAAGGAGGTGATACCGAGTTTGCCCAAACCGCGTGCCAGGGTGCGGGACAACGCCACCACCGCTCCTTTTGACGCCGCGTAGGCGACGTAGTCCGGGGTGTCCCCCCTGAATGCAGCGCGCGACGCAATGTGAATCAGGCGTCCGCCGCCCCGAGCGCTGAAGTGCCGAATCGCGCGTCGGCTAATAGCCTCGACCGCGCGCACGTTGATGGCCATGGTCTTCTCCCATCGGGATAGCCAGGCGTCTTCGTCCAGGTCCAGCGGCATCTCCAGAGAGACGCCCGCATTGTTGACGACCACATCCAGCCCGCCGAAGGATTCCAGTACCTCGTCCACCAGGCGCCCCGGTGCGTGCGGGTCCGAGAGGTCGGCCAGGAACGCTTGCGATCCGTTGCCGGCCATTTCGGCGACCTCTCGAGCGCGTTCCGCGTTGGCGAATCCGTGGGCCGCCACCCGGGCCCCGGCCCGGCCCAGGGCCACTGCGCAGGCTCGCCCGATTCCCCGGCTGGCGCCAGTTACCAGCACGTTGAGCCCATCGCACGTCATGTGTCGGTTATCCATTTCCACCGATTGACCTCCCCGGGTTCGATGTCGAAGCGAACGCGGGTCAGCAGCCGTCCCGGTTCAGTTTCGACCCGCACCCGCCATCTGCCCGGTTCGACAAGGCGCTTCATGGTGTACCCGCGATACCCGTGATCGCGCCCACCGCTCACAAGGTAGCCGATGCGATCCGTCTCGACCCATTCGGTACCGTCGTGTTGCTCCCAGACATGCACAATGCCCTTCTGGAGCCGGGTCGGCGCAAAGACGGCCGTGTAGACATACACCGTGTCCCCCGGACTGTACCGAAACGGGTCTTCCGTCTGTTTCCAGAAGCGGAACCAGGGCGGCTTGGCCATGCGCATTCGGTAAACATCGCCGTCTCGCTTGACGGTATGGTAGACGCCCGCGTCCCGGACCGCGAGCGGTACCGGGGGGATCCAGTTGAGGGTGTAGGCGACTTCCAGGAAACCGACGAGCAGCGGGATGGCTACGGCTATGGAAGCCATTTGGGAGCGCTCCCGGAACAAACCACGGTTCCACAGCATGCGCCCGAGCAGGCTGATGATCCCGGCAGCCAGCAGCAGTCCGACGGTAAACGTCAGGTGGTTCATCACGCCGGTTACGATGGGTACGGCGTAGATGAGGTAGCTCGCGAGCACGAAGTAGAGCAGCACCAGTCTCAGCCGGGCCGAGAACATGCGGTCATGCAACACCTCGTTGGCGACCAGCAGCGCTACCAGTACGAGCAGAAAGACGGACGTCTCCGACCACGACGCACTCTGCGAGTAGAAGAACACGAACATGCTGAAGAGGGCGCCCATGAGAAACTGGCTGGCCATGGGATACCACCGCACAAAGCGCAGCAGCGTCGGGTTCTCCAGCTTTCCCGCGTCATGCAGCGTCGCGGCGAAATACAACACGCAGAGCGCCCCCAGATAGAGCAGGATAAGCGCGTTGTCGATCACCGAGTCGATGCGAAAGATGGTCGCCGCGTCCCATCCGACGCCGGCAAGGAACAGTGTGGCGGCAGCTCGGCGGGGGTGTGCTTCGTGCAGAGAAAGCGCACGTTGTGCGACCCGGGTACTCAGCACCCGCTCCAGCGGGCCTCGCCTGCGCGGTGCGGGCAGCGCCGGCGTGGCCGGCGCTCCGCCATCCGACGGCTCCATCAGCTCTTGGGCCTCCGCCAGAGCGGCACGGAGGAGCAAGGTTCGCCAAACATGATTTTTCGCGCCATGCCCTGAAGGCGGTTCATTGCCTGCACGAAGGCCGAGTCCGGCACCGACCCGGTGCCGCAGCCCTTGACGACCACGATCGCGTCCTCATGCCGCGACCAGTCGTATCTGGCCAGTGCACGCTGCGTGTGCTCGCGCCGCACGGCCACCTCGTTGCCCACCGTGACGGATGCAGCCACCCCCTCCAGTCGGGAGGCAATCAGCATATAGGCCCATGTGGGAATGATCGTGTCTTCGGTGCAAACGATGCCGACGTGCTTTCCGGCATAGGCGTGCCAGTCGTGCGCAGCGACTTCGTCACGGAAATGCTTCTCACGCAGGATCATTCCTCCGTAGAGGAAGGGCACCAGGTCGACCACAGCGACGGCCGGGTCTCCGAGCACTTCGGCCAGGTCAAGCACCTGGATTCCGGATTGGGCAACACGATTGACGATGGGCTCCATCAGTCAAGCGGGACGGGTTGCAGTTGTGAAACGGCCTCCGACAGGAGCGCTGCCGCCCGGAGCGCCGCCTCTTCTGAGGTGAACCGTCCGAGACTGAGCCGGAGTGTCGCACTTTCGAGGTCCGATCCGATGGCCTGAAGCACATGGCTGGGCTTGCCGGCTCCCGTGGAGCAAGCGCTCCCGGTCGATACCGCCAGCTCCGGCACGGCACCGATCAGCTTGGCGGTATCCACACCTGGGAATGTCACGCTGGATGTATTGGGCAGCCGTTCGGCACCCTCGCCGTTTATGACGACCACCGTGCTCTCCTTCAGCTTTGCCTCGAGGCCATCCCGCAACCGGGCAAGATGTGGGCCTTCCTGGTCCAGCAGGCCTTCGGCCTTTTCGGCCGCGGCTCCAAGGCCCACGATGCCCGGCACGTTGAGGGTACCGGCGCGTCGCCCGAACTCCTGCCCCCCTCCATGCATCCACGGTTCCAACCGGAGGCGGGGTTTGTCGCCGTTGATCAACAGGGCGCCCACACCTTTAGGGCCGTAGAGTTTGTGGGCCGAACAGGCCAGGAAGTCCACCGAGCCCATCGTCACCGGAATCTTGCCCAACGCCTGCGTGGCATCTACCAACAGGGCGGCCTGATGAGGCTGGACCACGTCGGCAATCCGAGCGACGGGGTGAACCGTGCCGATTTCGTTGTTGGCCCACATGGCGCAGACCAGCACGGTCTCAGGCGTGAGGGCTTCTTCCACCTGCTCCGCAGCTACCAGACCGCGATGATCGGTAGCCAGTGTGGTCACGGACCATCCGAGCCGTTCCAACCACTCGCAGGAGCGAAGCACGGCGGGATGCTCCGTGGCTACCGTGATAATGTGCTTTCCTTTCCCCTCGTTTCCGAAGCACCAGGCCTTGATGGCCCAGTTGATGGCCTCGGTGGCCCCGGCGGTGAAATGCACCCAGTCCGGACGAGCGCCGACCAGACTTGCTACCTGTTCGCGGGCGATCGCAACGGCCTCATCGGCCGTCCATCCGTATGCGTGCCGCTTGCTCGAGGGGTTGCCGAACTGCGTGCCGAAATACGGCAGCATGGCCTGCACCACGTCCGGGTCGACCGGTGTAGTGGCATTGTTGTCCAGGTAGATCGAAGCACTCACGGCACAAAGGCTTGTGGGCTTCGAACGGTGCGCTTTGAGGGCGGTTTCGGCCCTGGGGAGCACATAGATTGTTCACCCACTTTCGGTACACCATGAAGCACCTCTTTCTGCCGGTCGCAGCCGCCCTGGTTATCGCGGCCTGCGACCACACCTACGCCGAGATCGAGCCGGAGGGCCCGGGCATAGTCAACGGCATCGATCTGGATCCCTTGTTTGCGCCCCCGACCGTCGCCGAAGTACAGGCGATTCGTGCCGACTGGGCCAGCCGAGACACGGGGGTGTACGACTACAACCTCGTCCTCGCCGAGCAGCGTCGGTTCAACTCCACAGACATGCGCGTGGAGATTGTTTCGCACCGTGTCGGGGGCACCACCCACTACGGCGGCATCGTCGTGCCGGAGGGTTCGGCACGGGGAAGCATGCCGGTCCTGCTCTACCTGCATGGCGGTGACGGGGGAGTCTCCCTGGACGGCGAAGTTGCTTTTGTACTTCAGTTCTTCGGAGCGCTCCAGGATGACTGGGTCGTGGTCGTTCCGTCTTTCAGGGACGAGCCGCTGCGATACAATGGACAATCGTGGCGTTCGGATGGGCCCGCCTCGCCCTGGAACTACGACGTGGACGACGCCATGGCCCTGCTGAGCGTGGCCATTGAGACCGTGCCGGAAATCGACCCCAGCCGGGTGGCTTCTGTCGGGTTCAGTCGTGGGGGGGCGGTCGCCATGCTCATGTCTGCGCGGGATCGCCGGGTGGATCGCGTGGTGGAATTCTTCGGCCCCACCGACTTCTTCGGTCCGTTCGTACAGGATGTCGCCATCGAGACCATGCAGGGCATGCCGCGCGACCTTCCGGGCGTGGACTTCATGAACGAGAACTACCTGATTCCCCTTGCCAATGGGGAGGTCTCGGCGGCCTCTCTGCGTCCGCAGCTGGTGATGCGGTCGGCCGTACTGTTTGTGGACCAGATTGCACCCCTGCAGGCCCACCACGGCGACGCAGACACCGTCGTGCCGGTCAGTCAGGCCGACCTGCTCATTCGGGCCATGGACTCAGCCGGCAAGCGCCCCCCGGACTTCGAGGGATTTCTCTACGACAATGGCGAGCACAATCCGATCACGCTGCCTTTCGCCTTCGATCGGACCGCCGAGTTTCTGAGGCCACTGGTCAACTAGAAGTCCGCGCGCAGTCCGGCCATCAGGGAACGGGGCAGGCCTGGTCGCAGGCCGGCCGGTCTGCGGGCGGCCACGTACACCTCGTCGGTCAGGTTCTTCATCACGGCAAACGCACTCACGCCGTAGCGCAGTTCGACGTCCACCGAGAGGTCCAGCGTGAGGTGACTGTCGATGCGCTCGTCCGCATTCGGGCTACCGGATCCTGCGCGCGTGCGCATCTGGCCCACCCAGAAGGCAGACAAGGCCACGTTTACCCGGTCTTGCTCCCACGCAACCGTGGTATTGAGCTGGTTTTCAGCCAGGTAGGGCAGGTGGTCTCCTACCCTGACGGTCCCCCAGGGATCGAATGATGATTCAAAGTCACTCAAAAACGAGCCCTTTGTCCGAGTGTAGGCAACGGTCACCGGCACGGACGCCCTCCAGTCGGTCAGGCGGCCGAGATTGTAGGTACCGCTGAACTCCAGACCCTGCACCAGTGCGGCGCCACCGTTGAACAAATCCGTGGATCCGGTACCGCCGGCGGCCGCCAGATCCGATCCCAGAAGGTTGGTGTAGTCGGAGGCAAAGAGCACGGCCTCAAAACCGATGGCGCCACGACCGTAGCGGGTGCCCAATTCGTAGTTCAGGCTCTCCTCGGGACGCGCTCCCTCCGTGGTCCCTCCCGGCGCAAAGCCCCGGTGCAGTCCTGCAAAGGCCGTCAGGTACGGCGAGGCTTCCCAGGTCATGCCCAGTCCGGGCAGAAGGGTCGATGTGGCGTTACGCCGGGTCGTCACTGATGCGCCGGTGCGTTCCGGGTCCGCCTTGCCAAAATCCTCGCGTCGCTGAACGACCGACTCAAACCGCAATCCCGGTCGGAATGTCAGCGAGCCCATCGCCAGTGAACCCTGCACCCAGCCGGCCACGGCGTTTGCGCTCTCGATCCGGTTGGACTCCGTACCGGGAGTGCCCTCCCTGAACAGGGACATGGCAGTGCCTTCCAGGCTGTAATCGTCCACCCACTGGAAACGATCCATCTCGTCATAATGCATGCGCGCACCGGCCTCTACCCGATGGGCACCGAGCACTACGGTCGTCTCAGTCTGCAGGCCCATCGTTCGATAGGCGCGGTTGTTCGCTTTGACCGAAAGGAGTCCGGATGCGTCGTCTCCAGTCAGCACGGCGTACTGGGCCGAGTTGCCAATCGGGTCGGCAAGCAGAGAGGCAATTCCAACCTTTTCTCCTCCGGCTGTAACCTTGTCGAGCTTGTACCAGTTGCGATTGAAGCGCGTCGTGTAGGCCGTGGTGATCACGTTCAGGCCGGCGATGGGCTGGATGCGGTGGCGAACCAGAAGCTGCCGCTGATCGGTCTTCATTTCGTCCTGCTGGGAGCCCGAGTACCGGCGCAACGGGTTCAAGCCGAAGTCTCCGGGAGTGAGGCCCAGGTAGGTCTCGTCAGAGAGTTCGTCCGTGAAGGAGGCCTTGAAGAGCAGGCTCTGCTGAACGCGGGCGGAGGCGCGGCTGGAGAATCGCAGCTTGGCCAGAACATCACTCTTTTCGAAGCCCGTGGATCCTCCGGAATCGAGCTGCTTGAAGCCGTCAGTTTGTTGCCTGTGGGTCTCCAGAAGGAATGCGATACGCTCTCTGCTGGTGCCGGCGTGCACGTGCACCAGGCGGTTGGCATCGTCCCCGGCCAGCAGGGTGAGGTGCCCCGAGGTCTGTTGCGGAATGGGAGTAGAAAGGAGGTTGATGGCGCCGCCGGTCGTGAACGGTCCGTACTTGATCTGGCTGGAGCCCTTGACGACCTCGATGCCGCTCATGCGGCCGGTAGTGGGGAAGTAGTAGGCCGAAGAAGCCGCATACGGGGCAGGGGCGATGAGAATGCCATCCTCCATAACCGTGATCTTGGAGGATCGCTCAGAGCCTGTGCCGCGCAGGCCGATGTTAGGCCGCAGGCCGTACCCGTCCTCTTCCTGGATGGAGACCCCTGGGACCGTGCGCAGGGCCCGGTGGATGTCGGTCGTCTCGAAGGTTGCCAATCCGCGGGCCGTGACCAGGTGGGCCGAGCCAGGATGCCCCTTGATCCCAAGCAGGCCCCCTGTCATCGAGGCCTGTTCGATCAGGATCTCCTCCAACACCCCTTCCTGGGGGACAAGGCGAAAGTCGGCTCGGGCTGCGCCCGATTCCGGCCGCAGGATGCGCGTCTGTTCCGCGAAGCCCACGTAAGAAACGAGTAGCGTGAGCTCACTCCGATTGGAGTCCAGGCTGAAACGGCCGGAGGCATCCGCGGTGGTGCCGCTGTCGGTTTCCAGCACCAGCACGGTAGCCCCAGCCAGCGGCGCGCCGGTTTCGGCGTCCGAGATGGTACCCGAGATCTGGGCATGGGACGTTGTGACCGTGCCGAGCAGCAGAAAGGCCAGAGCAGTTGCGCGCATAGGGGAGACGATGGGCTGGATGGCGGGATTCGGCCCGAATGTACAATTGTTATTTAGACTGAGTCTAGATAAAGGAGGGAGAGCGGGTGAAAGTCGCCCTGCGGGCACATCCCGATGCGAAACATGGCAGACGGCATTCGCGTTATGCGCCACCCTTCGGGAAAACCGCCGCGTTCGTCTAGGGGTCTAGGACGCCGGCCTCTCACGCCGGTAACACGGGTTCAAATCCCGTACGCGGTACGAAAAAGCCCCGATTTGCCTCGACGCAAATCGGGGCTTGCTATGTCGGGGAATGGGGGGATTTGAAGCCAGGCCCCGGGGCCTGAGCGCGGCGAGGCATGTGTAATCGCCCCCCTCGATTCCACTCGCGGCCGGCCCGCGCGGAGCGCGGTGTGTAATCACCCCCCTCGATTCCACTTGCGGCCGGCCCGCGCGGGGCGCGACATGTAATCACCCCCCGCCATTCCACTTGCGGCCGGCCCGCGCGGGGCGCGACATGTAATCGCCCCCCTCGATTCCACTTGCGGTCGGCCCGCGCGGGGCGCGACATGTAATCGCCCCCCGCGAGTCCACTTGCGGCCGGCGCGAGCGCGGCGCGGTGTGTAATCACCCCCCCTCGATTCCACTCGCGGCCGGCCCGCGCGCGGCGCCACGTGTAATCGCCCCCGCGATTCCACCGCCCAGCGCGCGGCGGGCCAGGCGCGGCCACAGGCATCGTCCAGCCCCCGACGGCCAGGAGCAGCCACAGGCACCCGCCAGGCCGCTGCCCCCGGCGGCCGCCACGACCGCACAGCCGCGGCCCTCCCGGCCGAAGCCTTTCGCCGTAGTATCCCCCAAACGGCCCACCGCGACCGTCCCCAAAGACGCCGATGCGCATCCTGACCCGATCACATCTTGCTTACACGCTGGTCCTTGCCACCCTTATCGGCGTCGGCATTGGCACCATGTCCGCGCTGGGCCTGGAGGCGGGCTGGTTTCCCGGGTTGATCGCGTTCGCGGCGATGGTCGTTCTCCTGCAGCGAAAGTCGCTGCGCCGATGGCGCACAACCCGCGCCCCCCTACCGGAGTGGAAACGGAAATGGTTGGCGACGCACCTCCCGCTGTACACCAGCTTGTCTCAGACCGATCGGGGCCGGTTCGATGTCGACGTACAGATTGTTCTGAACGAGTGGCGCTTTGAGGGTGTGAACGGCGCTCAGCCCACAGAAGCACGCCGCCTCTCGGTAGCCGCCGGTGCGGCCCTGCTCATGCACGGTCATCCCGAGTGGGAGCTACCGTACAGACAGGGCGTGCTGTTCTACCCGGACCACTTTGATGACGACTACGACATCGAGGCTCATGCCGACTTTGACGGTATGGCACATCAGCAGGGCCCGATAATTCTATCGATTCGGGCGCTGGACACCGCCTGGAATCGGCCAGGTGACGGAAACGTGGTGCTCCATGAACTAGCGCACCTTCTGGACTACAAGACCGAGTTTGCGGACGGCATGCCGGCCCTGGTGGACGCGCGTTCAGCCGACGCCTGGGCAGACCTGGTTGACCGGGAAATGGATCGCATAGAGCGCGGGGACTCCATCATCCGGGACTACGGCGCCACCGAGCCCGCGGAGTTCTTTGCCTGCGCGGTGGAGAGCTTCTTCGTGGAGCCGTCTCGCCTTGCTCGACATCACGCCGAGTTGTTTGGCGCGCTCAAGGCACTCTTCAATTTGGACCCCCGGGCGGGCACTACGGTGCGCTGATTCCAGCGCCCAAAAAAAAGGCCCGGCTTCCCCCTTAAAGAAGCCGGGCCAAAAAAGCGAAAGACGCCCAGGAGGGGCTTACCCGTCTTCGGAATCCTTGGCTTTCGGAGAGTTGGGCGTGAGCACGTTGTCAATAAGACCGTAGTCTTTGGCCTCGGCTGCGCTCAGCCAGTGGTCGCGGTCGCCATCTGCCTCAATCTGATCCTTGGTCTGACCGGTGTGGTCGGCCAGGATCTGGTAGAGGTTCTGCTTCATTTTGAGGATCTCGCGGGCGTGAATCTCGATATCCGAGGCCTGACCCTGCACACCGCCCATCCAGGGCTGATGGATCATGACGCGGGAATTCGGCAGTGCGGCACGCTTCCCGTTCTCGCCGGCAGCCAACAGCACAGAACCCATCGACGCCGCCAGGCCCACGCATATGGTGGAGCAGTGCGGCTGGATGTACTGCATGGTATCGTAGATGGCCAGACCTGAGTCGATGGAGCCACCCGGCGAGTTGATGTAGATGTTGATGTCCCGATCCGGATCCTCGGACGTCAGGTACAGCAGCTGGGCCACCATCAAGTTGGCCACCGCATCATTCACGGCCGTTCCGAGCATGATGATGCGCTCTTTCAGCAGGCGGCTGAAGATGTCGTAGGCGCGCTCACCGCGAGACGACTGCTCCACCACCATCGGAACGAGGGTGTTCATGGACCCAAGCGGGCCGCTGTGGATGTCCGAGGGAACGTCTACCCCCTTGGCGAACTTGAGGAACTGGTCGACCATGTTGTGTTCTGGCGTGGTTTGGCGTCGGATAACCGGACCCTAATGGGCCGGTTCCGGCCTTGCAAGGGTCATGCCGTCAAGGGATTGGCCCTTCTAGGCGCGTTCTTCGGCCGCTTCTTTCTGCATGGCCTCGCGGTCTTTTCCGACCACGGTGGCCTGATCGGCAAAAAAGTCCAGCACCTTGCGGGTCAGCAGCATGTCGTCCAGCTGCTGCATCATCTGCGGCATGGAGCGATAGTACTGCATCATGAAGTCGGGCGTGAGCCCATCGCCCATCGCATTCTGCTCGAAGTATGCCACGCGGTCCTCATCGGACACCTCAAAGCTTTCGTTCTTCGAGACGCGATCCCGAATGAACATCCAGCGGGCCTGCTTTTCAGCATCCGGCCTGCCGGCTTCCATGAAGGCCGCATCGTCAAAATCCTCCGGGAGGCGATCACCGGCCTGCTTCTTGAAGTTCTCCAGGCGCCCTTCCACGTACATGTCGACGACGGACTCAGGGACTTCGAATTCGTGACGCTGCAGGACCTGTCGAATCAGGGCACCCTCGAACAGTTCACGACTCGTCTGATCCACTGACTGCTGCATGCGCTCCCGGAGCTGCGTGCGCAATTCATCCAGCGTCTCGATCGATCCCTTTGAAGCGGCCTTGGCCAGGTCATCATCCAGATCGGGCAGTTCGCGGCTCTTGACCTCCTTGAGACGGACCTCGAATTCGGCCTCGGTGTCGTCTTCCTGACGCACGAGCTGTACCCGCGCCATACCGCCGGGCTCAAGTCCGATGAGGGCTTTACGCGTCTCATCCGTCAACTCGTCGCTGCCGAGGAAAAAGGCCACGTCGTGACGGTGATCGCCCGTCAGCTCTCCGGTTTCCTCATCCACTTCGTAGATGTCGGTCAGGATGAAGCTGTCTTCCCGGCTCGGCCCCTCCACAGGTGACAAATCGGCATTACGCTCGCGCACGCGCTCCAGCTCTTCTTCGACCTCCTCATCCGAGATCGTGTGCTCAAGTCGCGACACCTCGGCGCCGTCCAGCGATACGATCTCGAATTCCGGCCGCACGCCAAAGCGCACCTTGGCCTTCAGGTCTCCACCATACTCGTAGTCGAGCTCGGTAATGGTTGGCTGGCCCAGCACCTGGTACGCCTCGTTGTCCAGGACCTCTTCCTTGTAGGTCTTCTGAACCTTGTCCTCGGCCACGCCATAGGCGAGTGCCTTGCCGTACATCTTGCGCACCAGCTGAGCCGGCACCTTGCCCGGGCGGAAGCCTTTCATGGATGTGCGGGCGCGCTGCCGCCGCACGGCCTCATCCAGTTGGGGGGCGATGTCCTCCGCGGAGGCCTCGACCTCGAGCTCGAACTCGACGTCGCTGATCTTGGTGATGGTGTGGGGCATGGAAGCCGGCTCGGAAAGTTCTAGCCCGCACAAACCCCGGCCCGGCACAGCAGGTTCAACCCCGGCTCCTCATTTCACGCCCTTTCCCCAGTCGGCGGCCGTGGTGGCGGGCGATGGACTCATGCCCCGGTTAGCCTCTCAGAAGTCGAGACCCAGTGAGATATACGTGCGCCGGTCTCCAAAGCCGCGTCCATCGAACGGCCAGGCAAAGTCGAAGCGGAGTGGGTAGCCCAGGAAAATGGTGCGTACACCAAACCCTGCCGACGTCAGCAGATCATCGAACACCATGTATCCGTCCGGGTGGTGGGTGCGCAGCGACAGGCCGTCACCATCGTTGCGGCCACCCCAGATCATGCCGGCGTCGGCGAAGACCTGCCCCTGAATGTTGTAGAGCGGCAGAAAAGGCATGGGCCCCGGGAGCATGGCGGCGACCAGCGGGAAACGAAACTCGGCATTGACCAGGCCGAAGTAGGATCCGTTTCTGGCGTTGATGTCGAAGCCGCGCAGGGGGACGATGGGCGTTGCGAGGATGAAGTCGCTGGCATCATCGATGGGCAGTCCGTTCAGGTCGTCGAAGGTGCGATTGATCCAGTTCAAGACGCCTGATGTGTAGAACAGTTGGCGCTCCGGCCCCAGACTCGCGGCTGCAGACCCACGAACTGCGAAGGTATAGGCACCACCCAGGAAGGAGTGGTAGGTGCGGATATCGCCCAGTGCGGTGATGAAGCGTGTCGGCTGTCCCCCCAGGCCGAACGGGCTCCCTGACAGGCTCATCGCCATCCGGGATCCGTCCACAGGATGCAGGTAGCCGGGTGTCGTCACATCTCGTGTGAACGTGAGCCTCGGCACGATCAGGGACCGAGTGGCGGAGGGCTGCAGGGCATCCGTGATGTCGGTCTGGTTTACGCCGATCAAGGATATCTCTGCATCGACCCGTCGGAACTTGGACAACGGGTAGCTTGCCGACAGCGAAGCACCGTACTGCCGGTAGCGGTAATAGGTGGGCCGATTATCCGCAAAGTTGGCAAGCAGTCGCGACACGTGGAAACCGGAGGTGGTCCAGTCCACGCGCCGGGGCAGGTACTCATAGGAAAGCAGGTAGTCCGAATTCCGCAGGTCGATCAGCAGGTTCGTCGCCACGGTGATGCGGTGATTCCCCAGCATGTCGGAGAAAATCATCTGGGTCAGTCCCTGCACGCCGTAAAGTGCATCGTACCCGGCCGCACCGTGTACGATGTCCGGCGAGAAGTCGAGCTTGTACTTGCGAGGCGCATATTCGCCGTCGTCGTCGACCACGGCTCGTGGCAGATAGTCTGACGACAGGAGTGACGGGCGTCCCACCAGATCACGCGCCGCCTCTGAGAAGGCCGGGCTGAACGTGTAGTTGCGGAAGTCGACCTGGATGTCTGCCAGGATGGAATCGACGACGGGCGAGTCCGGCGCGAGCCGGATGGGGTCATCATCACCTCCAAGTCCGGCGATTTCAAACTCGGGCGCGACCTGAGGCTGGGGCGCGTGAGCGGCCGAGCGCAGAAAAGGATTGCTCCGCCGCTGGGCCGATCCGGCCAGGGCCAGGGCAGGGGCGTCCACCGTCGAGGTAGGATCCATGCGTTGGGCCCACACATTGGGACGAAGCGCGTCCGGCGGCGTGCGCTCAAATGGCGTGCGCAGCACAAAAATGGACGGCGTTCCGTCCTTCAAACTCACGACCGCGGCGCGCTGGCCGTTCGCGGCCACGGACATGCCCATCGCACCTATGGTCAGGTCGGTGACGGCGCGCTCCAGTCCCGATTCCAGGTCCTTGAGGTGCAGGTTCGGTACGCCATTGCGGTCAGAAATGAACAGCAACCTGTTGGCGTCCGGTCCGAACTGCGGCCGACCGTCTTCCCATCGGCCAGAATTGGTGAGCCGGTCCACGTAGCCTCGGCCGGGCACCAGGCGGTAGAGGCTCTTCTGCTCAAAGTTGTGGTCGAGCATGCGCACGGTTTCCTGTCCGAGCAGCAGCCGCTCTCCACGATCGGATTGAAACACCAGAAACCGACCATCCGGAGACCAGACCGGCTCATGGTCGCTGAAAGCGTCATTCGTCAGATTGACGGCCCGATGACCCTGCGCGTCCACGACGTAGATGTCGGACTGTGGCCCATCGGCTGCCGAGACGGCGAGGCGACGACCTTCGGGGTGCCAGGCCACTGAGAAAATCTGCTCGGTGTCGCCGACCCGGATGTGCCGGGATGAGCCGGTTTCGACATCGACCAGTGCGACGGCGTCCGCTTCACCCTGCTTGACGGCCAGAGCAAGGGTCGACCCGTCAGGGCTCCAGGCAAGGCTCGGGGTAAGCAGTCGCAGACTTTCGAACCCGGTGCTGGTCTGACCCTGGATCAGCCTTTTCTCGACCCTTCCGTCCGCCACCGATGCGATGTAGACGTCAAACAGGCCGCTTCGGGTCGAGATATACGCGACCCGGTCACCCTGGGGCGACAGCGCCGGGCTGGTATTGTAGAAGCCCTCCTCGCGCGTCACGATGGCTCGGCCGATCTCACTCAGGTCCTCGCGGGCAGCAACTTCCGGGAAGTGGATTTCCCGGAGACTGCGCTGCCAGCGCTCACTCAACTGCTCGACATCCAGACCTATGGCCCGCCTGAAGCTGCCGTCGACAGATCGGGACAGCCGAAGCCGATTCAGGATCTCCGCGATCTTCTCACGGCCGTATTGCTCGCCGATGTAGTCCCAAACGCCCTGGCCGCCACGGTAGGCGAAGAATCCTCCGAGGCGGTTTATTTCCGGCAGGTGATCCTCCAGGATGGCCTCCCGCAGGTACATGTCCGACTCGCTGTCCCACCCATCGGCAGCGGAATATTCGGCCAGCCCTTCGTTGAACCAGAGCGGGATCCGCGTCTGGATGTTATTGGCGATGATGGACTGGATGGAGCCGCCGTAATAGATGTCGTTGATGACGGCGTGCACCAACTCGTGGTGAATGACATGCCTGAAGTCGGCATAGTCTCCCGTGAAGGGAACGGCGATCCGATTCTTGAACAGCTCCGTAACACCGCCGATGCCATCGGAGAACGTGGGCAATTCCACCGCATTCGTAACCGCGAACGCATTATGGCTGGTGTACACCAGCATCGGAATCGGGCCGGTCGGCTCGTACGCGAAGAGGTCTGCTACCTTCAGATAAGCCTCTTCCGCAGCGTGTGCCGCGAAATCCGCCAGTTCCTTGCCACCCTCGTAGTAGTAAACGTCGAAGTGCTCGGTACGCAGGTAGTACCACGGCTGGCTGTCGTAGTGCACCTTGTTCTTCCCATACCGGAAGTACTGCGCCGCTGCCGGAGCGGCAGCGCAAAGGGCCACCGCTGCCAGACTCAGGAGAATGGACAGGCGACGCAGCATGTTGGATGGGTCCGGGTGGAGTCGGCGCCACGAGGGAACGACGCCAGGACATTTCCTAAATAGGGAAACGACTCAGGTTCCGGAATTGGCGGGGCACTGCGAGGTGCCCCGCCCCAGACTGCGTACCCTCAGCGGTTGCGCGTTCCGTCCTGGAGACCTCCGGATCTAGGCGTACCGGATCCACTTCATGATGTCCTTGATGGACGGCTTCTTGCCGTACATCAGCACACCAACCCGGTAGATCCGCGCCGACAGCCAGATGGCGCCGAGAAACGCGCCAACCATCAACAGGAAGCTGCCCCCGACTTGCCATAAGGGCACATCGGTCACCGCCACTCGGACCACCATCGGCACCGGGCTGAAGAAGGGCAGCATCGAGAGCACCAGCGCCAGGGTGGAGTTTGGCTCCTCCACAATCGGACTGATGAACATGATCGAAATGATGATGGGCATCATCACCGGAATCAGAAAACCCTGGGCCTCCTGCTCGTGCTCGACCGCCGAACCAATGGCCGCAAACAGGGAGGCATACAGCAGATAGCCGACCAGGAAGAAGAGCACGAACCAGATGAAGACCTCCGGATTCAGCTGCGGCGGCTGGAAATCAACAGCCGCCAGCACTTCCTCCTGCGTGGCCGTGTCCGGCAGGTTGAGGCTGGCCGGGTCCGCGAACAGGGCCACGATCGCTCCGGCGCCGATGGTACCTGCCGCCATCATGCCGGCCCAGACCACCATTTGCACAACCCCCATCGCCCCGATACCCAGCACCTTGCCCATCAGGAGCTCAAAAGGCCTGACCGACGACACGATGATCTCGACGACGCGCGTACTCTTCTCTGCGATCACGCCGCGCATGACGACGGAGCCGTAGATCAGCATGGCCATGTAGATCAGGAAGCCGAGAATGAAGCCGATGATGGCATACGCGCCAGCATCTCCGGCTTCCTCACCTTCGCTGGTAAGCATGACCGTGTTGACCCGGACCCGATTGTTCAGGATCTCCCGAACCTCCGGGGTGATCTGGGCACGGTCCAGTCTGGCGTCCTCGACCACGCCTTCCACGGCGCGCTCCAGGCCGCGTTGGAACACCGAGCCAATTCCCCCATCGACCGTGAAATACTCGACCTCTCCTGCGCCGTCGAGAATGCCGGACGGAATGACGAGGTAGCCGTCGATGGAGCCCCGGAGCACATCGGCACGAACGGAATCCGCCGGCTCAGTGGCCTCGACAAACCGGTACGAATCGGATTCGCGGGCTTCAAGCCGATCATACAGCAAGCCCGTCTCGTCGACCACGGAGACCGTGCGCTGTGTGCCCTCCATGGACTGCACCGTCACCAGGCCCACAACGGCGAAGAAGCCGATCAAGATGATGGGCCCCAGCAGCGTGGTTATGATGAACGCCTTGCTCTTGACCCGAGTCAGGAACTCGTTCTTTGCTACAATGAAAGTCCGGTTCATGCCGCCACCTCCTCGTCTCGCTTGCCGGCCACCTGGACAAAGATGTCGCGCAGCGGCGGTTCTACCAGTTCAAATCGGAAGATCTCATCGACTGTGCCGATGATGCGCTCGAGCACCGCGCGAGGCGATGCACCGTTCAGCAGTCGCATCTCTGCGTGGGCCTTGCTGCGCAGGGAGACCGTAACCAGCCCATCGCGCTCCAGAGCCTCCAGGAACGCGTCGCTGCCTTCGTAATCCACCTGCAGGGTGTCTTTACCGAACTGCCGCTTGACGTCGCGCAGCGTGCCGTCGAGCACGATGCGGCCGCCCGAAACCATACAGATGTCGTCGCAGAGTTGCTCCACCTGCTCCATCCGGTGCGAGGCAAACAGGATCGTGCGGCCACCGGATTTCAGCTCCATGATGACGTCGGTCAAGAGGTCCGCGTTGATGGGGTCGAGGCCTCCGAACGGCTCGTCAAGAATCAGGAGTTCCGGCTCGTGCAGGATGGTCGCGATGAACTGGACCTTTTGCTGCTGCCCCTTGGACAGTTCCATGGTCTTGCGATTCACCCAGTCCGACGCCTCGAATCGCTCCAGCCACTTCCTGGAGCGTTTGAGCGCCTCCTTGCGGGTCAGCCCCTTGAGTTCGCCGAAGTAGCTGAGCTGCTCGCCCACCTTCATCTTCCGGTAGAGACCGCGCTCCTCGGGCAGATAGCCCATGCGGCGCTGACTCCACGGGCCAACCGGCTTTCCGTCCAGCGTGATCCTTCCGGAATCCGGAATGGTAATGTAGGTGATCATGCGGATGGTCGACGTCTTGCCAGCCCCGTTGGGGCCGAGAATGCCGAGAATCCGCCCGGGTTGGGCCTTGAAGGATACGCGGTCTACTGCGAGGACCTTGTCGTATCGCTTCGTGACCTCGTCAACATGTAGAAGAGGCATCGGAGGGTGTTGGAAGCAGAAAAATCAGACTGGAAGCGTCAATCCTGATGGAAGCGCACATCATCAACCCCGAAGGTGAAATACCCGTCGAGGTTGACAAAAACGGCTACGTGAGTGATGTCTTCGCCGGACCAGGGAACGGGCGTGCCGAACCCCTCCTGGCGAAAGGCCGAGAACGGCAGTCGATACTCGCTCCATTCCTGGCCGACCTCTACGTAGGCATTGTAGAAATCGAAATCGGTGATCGATGCGGTCCCGATCTGTACGATGTAGGTGCCCGGCGTTCCGCGCAAAGCGAGACTCAGCCCATCGAACCCGGAGGCATCCCGGGGGATGGTTGCGCGCGATGGGTCCGCCGCCGGAGGAAACTCCGCGATGGAGGACCGCACGCCCACCACGCGGGACCCGGTAGCGTCGGATGGGCGCACCCCGGCAACCTCCATGAAGTGCGTGGACACCGAGTAGAAGCCGCCAGGCACGATGTCGAGACTCGACCTGGTTCCGGCACCGTCTGCAATGGCCTGCCACGGATGGTTGGCGGTATTGATGTGGTTGCCGTCCTCGAACGTGTCCACGGTCCCACTGACCAGCGGAACGGAACGTGGGGAATCGGAACAGGCTGCCAGAAAAACGCCCAGCGCGAGTGCCGGGAAACGAACCAGATGCATGTGGGAGGAGTGCCGGTGACGCCGGAGCGTCGGGTACGGGAGAATGCCCCGTCAGGATTCAAAGCAGACTCAGTGTCCTCTGAGGGATCGGCATGAGATACTCGGGCTTGAACACATCTTCGTGCACGCCGAACTGGCCGGTCCCGCGGAAATCGACGGCTACAAACCCGTCAACGATTTGCTTCACCTCCCCGATGCCATAGTACGCCGGACTTGGCCCGTAGTAGACCAGTTGGCCGGTGCCAAATTCCTTGCTTCGCCGCGCGCGCCGGTGGAATGCCGGGACCACGGGTAAAAGCTCAAGGCGATATGGGATCGAAAGGTTGAACATGGTCGGCTGGAACGTTACCCCTCAAAGCAAGGTTCACGCCATCCTTTCGCGACCGATTCGGTCAATGGTCCAGGCGGACCGTCTCACTTTCGAGACCCGCGCCCCCACCCACGCGCGCCCCAAGGGGCACTTTCCATGGTGTACAACGACAAGATTGTCGACAAACAGGTCGGCCGAAATTCGGATCTATTCGCTCAGTCCATTGCGGAGCTGCAATCCAAGGAGGAGCGCTACCCGCACCTGCGCATTCTGGTAAGCATCATCGAGCAGGCTCACCCCGAGTGGAATCACGCGCCCAGCAAGGATCGTCAGGTGTCCAACCTGGTGTTCAAGATGTCCAAGGGCATGTTGGACGTGGATGAGGTGGCTGAGATCGTGCGGCTGCGGGACGCAGAACGCGGCTGGGGTCCGCTGCCGGACAAGGAGGAAGACGAGAGCGGCAATCAGGACGGCGAGAACGCCGATGAGGACTCCGGAGAGGAAGAGTAAGCCCGCGACGAGAGTCAGCGACCCTGGAGCCCCACGCGTCCGGGATTCTGCTTGACAAACTGCGACCAACTGGAGTAGCGCGCTCCCTGGCTTTTCTCTCCGCGATGGGCGTGACAGAGTGAGACGGCGAGCGCGTCGGAGGCGTCCATGCCCATCTCCTTCGATTCGTCCGTCACCCGGAGCATGGCGCGCACCATGTACCAGACCTGCTCCTTGGTGGCGGCGCCATTGCCCGTCACGGACTTCTTCACCTCTTTTGGGGTGTACTCGATCACCGGTATCTCCCGGCTCAAAGCGGCAAGCATGGCGGAAGCCTGAGCACGCCCCAGCTTCAGCATGGACTGCGCATTCTTGCCGTAGACCGGCATTTCGATGGCGCAGACGTCCGGCAGGCAGCGGTCAATCACCGCCAGCAGGCGATCGTGAATCTGCTTCAGGCGTAGCTGATGGCTGTCGGTGCCGGCGAGACTGAGCACGCCGTACTCGATCATTTCCTCCTGGCCGCCGACAACCTTGATCACCCCGTAGCCGGTGACGCGTGATCCGGGGTCGACGCCGAGAATGATCATCTAGCCGAGCGCCTCGACGAGCTCGTCGTCGAATTCAAGCGTCGAGTACACTGCCTGTACGTCCTGGTGCTCCTCAATCTTCTCGAGCAGGGCGGCCACTTTCTGGGCCTCGCCCATCTCGAGCTGCTTCGTCATGGTCGGGATGCGCTGCAGGCTGGCTTCCTCGGGGGTGATACCGGCCTCGTCCAGCGCAGACTGCACGGCGCCGAATGACTCAACCGGTGTAGTGACCACAAACTGGTCCTCATCTCCGGTGAGGTCCTCGGCCCCCGCTTCCGCGACCAGTTCGAACAGCTCCAGCTCGTCCAGACCTTCCGACTTGATCTCGAAAATGCCCTTCCGGTCAAACAGGAAGGCCACCGAGCCCGAGTTACCCAGACTCCCGCCGGCCTTCGAAAACATGGCGCGCAGGTCAGCCACAGTGCGGTTGGTATTGTCGGTCAGCGTCTCCACGAAGACGGCGATTCCATTGGGCGCGTACCCCTCATACGCCACCTCCTCGTAGTCGGCCCCCTGAATCTCACCCGTGCCGCGCTTGATGGCCCGGGTGATGTTGTCCTTGGGCATGTTCTCCTGTTTGGCCTTCTCGACGGCCAACGCAAGGCGCGCATTCATCCCGGGATCGCCGCCACCTTCTCGTGCGGCGACCATGATGTCGCGCGTAATGCGTGCCCAGACTTTGGAGCGCCGCGCGTCAGTGACGGCTTTCTGACGCTTGATCTTTGACCATTTATTGTGGCCTGCCATACCCCGGATCGCTGTTGAGACGCCCGAAGAACCCCCGAGCCGCGTTCGGGTTGCTGGTGATCGCTGGACAGCGGTGCGCGGGAGTGCTTTATTGCTCCATCCCCTGACTCCCCCATGCTTCACGACGACATCCACTGGATGACGCACGCGATCGAGCTCGCCCGACGAGGCGGGCGCGACGTGCGACCGAACCCCCAGGTGGGGTGCGTCGTGGTCGGCTCAGTCGGAGAGGTGCTCGGAGTCGGCTGGCATCAGCAGTTCGGCGGTCCGCACGCGGAAGTCAACGCACTCGAGGGGTTGACCGGGATGGACCTGAGCCAGGCTACCGCGTACGTCAATCTGGAGCCCTGCAGCTATCACGGCAAAACGCCGCCCTGCGCCGACCTGTTGATTGCTGCGGGCGTGGGCACGGTGGTCATCGGGTGTCTGGACCCCAACCCGCGCGTGTCCGGAGACGGCATGCAGCGGCTGCAGCAGGCCGGCATCGCGGTGCGGCCGGGTGTGATGGAAGTTGAGGCCCGCGCCCTCAACGCCGGATTCTTGACGCGCATGACCCTGGGCCGTCCGCACGTGACGTTGAAGCTTGCCCAGTCGCTCGACGGTTTCGTGGCCCCCCGCGCCGGCTCATCGCAGTGGATTACGGGCGATGCGGCCCGGAAGCGGGTTCACGGGATGCGTGCTGAGGTGGACGCAGTCATCACGGGCAGCGGGACCGTGGTGGAGGATGATCCCAGCCTCACCGTGCGCCACATCGAGGGCCCCAACCCGCTGCGCCTGGTGTTCGACGCAAAACGACGCATACCGGCCAATGCCAGAGTCCTTACGGACGGCGGCCCGACCCAGGTCGTCTCGGGCCCCGTGGACGCCTCGGGCCGCATCGACCTCCGAGCGGCTCTTGAGGGCCTGCCTGAGGAGGTGCTGTACGTGCTCGTGGAGTCGGGCCCAACCCTGGCCTCAGCCTTCCTGGCCGCCGGTCTCGTGGATACACTGCACATGTTCACAGCGCCCCTGCTGCTGGGCGGCGGGAAACCCTCGTTTCTTGATCCGGCTCGCGAAACGCTGGAGCACGCCCTGCGTGCGAAGGACGTCCACTACGAGCAAGTGGGCGCAGACATGTTGACTACCATCGTATTCAGACACCCGTAGTGTTTACAGGAATTGTGGAGACCGTAGGACGGGTTGCTGCGGTTACCCCTCAGGGCGGCGGCGTGCGGCTGCGGATCGATACACCATTTGCCGGCGAGCTGCGTGTGGATGAGTCCGTCTGCGTGTCTGGTGCCTGTCAGACCGTGGTGGCGCAAGACGCGACGTCTTTCGAGGTCGTTGCCGTGGAAGAGACGCTGGCCAAGACGAATCTGGCCAGTCTCAAGGCCGGGTCCCCGGTGAATCTGGAGCGCGCACTCAAAATGGGCGGCCGGCTGGACGGCCATTTGGTCCAGGGACACGTCGACACGACTGGAACCGTGACCGACGTCCAGCAACTGGAGACGTCCTGGCTGTGCAGCGTGCAGTTTGACGATGCGTTCGGGCCCTACGTGATTCCCGTCGGCAGCATTTGTCTGGACGGAATCAGCCTGACCGTGGCTCGCCTGGAGGGTAGCCGGCTCACGGTAGCCGTGATCCCGCACACCTGGGAGAACACGACCATTTCCAACTGGAAACCCGGCAGCACCGTGAACATGGAGTTCGACATGGTCGGCAAGTACGTGGTGCGCTTTCTGGAGCAGCAGAAGTCGCCGCCCACGCCGGGGATGACTGCGAGTTGGCTACGGGAGCAGGGGTTTTAGCGCGTTCGCAGGCCGGTAGAGTCGATCACCCAGAGCTGGCCGCTCGGATCGAATCGGGTCATTCTCTCTGAGGCAAAGCTGCACATCCGGCGCAGCCGCCTCAGACTCTGCCTCCCAGCACGTAGGACGATGGTGCCCGGCGTTTCGTGAGGTGGATACCGACGGATATCGGCAAAGTCCAAATCCAGGGTAACCAAAACGCGGCCTTCCGCTCGGCAAACCACGGAGAGTGTGCGATCCTTTATTCCTTCCAGTCCCTGGTCATGCACCGTTCGGGCATCGTGACCCTGCTCCCTGAAGATGGCTTTCGCGCTTGCTGGAAGATTCTCGTCCAGTTTCAGCTTCAGGAGTGCCATGTAACCACCCGCTCAGAGGCCAACTCGGCGGCAAAGGATAGCGCCGCACGAATCGTTTCAGCGCTCAACGAGGGGTACTCTGCAAGGATGGTTTCCTGAGTGTGACCCTCCGCCAGTAGGTCAAGGACCACCGTGGTCGGAATACGTGTGCCTCGAAAGTGTGCTTTTCCGTGGCAAATGTCGGGATCGACGGTGATGTGCTCTCGCCAGTCCATCCCACGGTGAACGAGTTCCTGCATGCTTGTTCCGATGAATGGTTCACCCTATAGAGTCCCTTCCCTGACAATTTGTCACAACTCCCCGAACCCGCACCCCGGACCGGAGTTGGTATCGGCTGACTTGACTATGCCGATGCAGAATCTGCTGACTGACATTCCCGTGCTCGGGGAGACCGAGGATCTGGACGCGCCGAAGATGGCGGGATCCGAGACGGCCGGGCACAAGGCCGTCTACCTGGAGACCTACGGCTGCCAGATGAACGTCTCCGATTCGGAGATCGTCGCGGCTGTGCTGCGCGAGGCCGGGTTTGGCCTTACTCATGACGAGAGCCAGGCCGATATCGTACTCCTGAACACCTGCGCCATCAGGGAGAACGCAGAGCAAAAGGTGAGACGCCGCCTGGACACGCTGCGCGCAGACAAGCGGCGCAACCGGCCGGACCTCAAGCTGGGCGTGCTGGGGTGCATGGCTGAGCGACTCCGCCACAAGCTGCTCGAGCAGGAGAAGCTGGTCGATCTGGTCGTCGGCCCCGACGCCTACCGCGACATTCCGCGACTCCTGGACGAGTCCGCCGAAAGTGGACAGGCTGCCGTGAACGTGCAGCTTTCGCGGGAAGAGACCTACGCCGACATCGCCCCGGTGCGCTACGACACAAATGGCGTGAGCGCTTTTGTGAGCATCATGCGCGGGTGCGACAACATGTGCGCGTTCTGCGTCGTGCCGTTCACGCGGGGCCGTGAGCGCAGCCGGCCGGTCTCCAGCATCCTGGGAGAGTGCCGCGAGCTTGTCGACGCAGGGTACCGGGAGGTCACCGTACTGGGTCAGAACGTGAACTCCTACCGCTACGACGACAACGGCGCGGCCGTCAGTTTTGCGGAGCTGCTCTACCGGATCAGCCTTATCAGTCCGGATCTGCGCATCCGCTACTCGACGAGTCATCCCAAGGACTGCTCGGACGAGCTCTTGCACGTGCACGCAGAGCGGGCCAACGTCTGCAACTACATCCACCTGCCAGTCCAGCACGGCAATACGCACACGCTGCAGCGCATGCGGCGCACCTACTCCCGCGAGCAGTACCTGGACCTTGTGGATCGCGCCCGCAGCATCGTACCCGGAATCAGCCTCTCCACGGACATCATCGCCGGTTTCTGCGGCGAAACCGAGGAAGAGCATCGGGACACCCTGAGTCTCATGGAGGCGGTGCGTTACGACCACGCCTACATGTTCATGTACTCAGAGCGCCCGGACACTTACGCGGCTCGCAAGTACACGGACGATGTGCCCGAGGATGTCAAGAAGCGTCGCCTGAACGAGATCATCGCGCTGCAATCCCGCATCAGTGCCGAGAACAATCAGGCCGATGTCGGCACCGAGCATGTGGTTCTGGTAGAAGGCACGAGCCGTCGCAGCGAGGATCAGCTCCGCGGCCGCACGGATACCAACAAGATGGTGGTGTTCGACCGCGTGCCCGGCATTGGCAAGGGGGACTATCTCTCGGTCGTCGTGGATGATTGCACCTCCGCCACCCTGATCGGAAGAGCCCTGGTGACCGCCTGATGGATCGCGCCAGTCTTCAGGAACGATTCGGCATCATCGGTCGCTCTGACGCGGTCCGGCAGGTGCTCGACCGCGTGCGTCAGGTCGCACGCACCGACATCACCGTCCTGATCCAGGGCGAGAGTGGTGTGGGCAAGGAGCTGATTGCGCAGGCCCTGCACCAGCTTTCGGAACGCCGCCACAAAACGCTTCAGATTGTCAACTGTGGCGCGATCCCGGAGGGCCTGATCGAGTCCGAGTTGTTCGGTGCCGAAAAGGGAGCGTACACGGGCGCCGTTGAGCGTCGCACCGGTTACTTCGAGGAGGCCAACGGGGGCACCATTTTCCTGGACGAGATCGGCGAAATGCCGCTGACGGCCCAGGTACGCCTACTTCGCGTGCTGGAGAATGGTGAGTTCTCCAGGGTCGGCTCGTCCAAGGTGATCAAGACGGACGTACGCGTCATTGCCGCGACCAACAAGGACCTCGGCCGGGAAGTCTCGGCGGGTCGTTTTCGCGAGGACCTCTACTACCGCCTCTCAACAGTCATCATCCGGGTACCCCCGCTCAGGGAGCGCAAAGAGGACATCGTCCAGCTGTTCGAGCACTTCCAGCACAGGTTTGCCCAGCAGTACAACACGGGCACACTTCGGCTGAGCAAAGATGCGCGCAGTCTGCTACTGCGCTATCGCTGGCCGGGCAACATCCGGGAGCTGCGCAATGTGGCAGAGCAGAGCGCGGTGCTGTTGGACGGCGATACCATTCAGGCCGGTGACCTGCGAGGATTCCTGCGTGGAGTTTCGGCGGGCGATGAGGATGCGGGCTTCCTTCCCGTCGTCTCCGGAGACCGGCGCAGGGAGGAGACGGACCGGGAGCGCGAACTGATCTACCGGGCGCTCCTGGAACTGCGCATGGAGATGCGTGGGATGAAGGACCAACTTGCTGCGCTCATGGCCACGTTGCGGGGCGGGGCCGCACCCGCCGCGATGGTGCTGCACCGGGACACAGTGCGAGAGGAAATCAGGGAACTGGTAGAGGACGCAGCCTTCGAAATCGAGTCAGATGGTGATCTGCAGCACAACGGCGGGTTTGAGACTGCCGACGGGGACACGCCCCTGCCGTCGCTGGAGGATGCCGAGCGCCGCCTGATCATGGAAGCGTTGGAACGCTTCGAGGGGAATCGTCGGCAGACCGCTCAGGCTCTCGGTATCTCCGAACGCACGCTGTATCGCAAGATCAAGGAGTTCGAGGACGCTGATGCGAGCGCATAGCCTTCCACGCTCCGCGCTCCTGATGGTCGTCGTTTCCTTGATGCCTGTCTCCTGCTGGTACTACAGTTTCAGCGGCGCCACCATTCCGTCCCACCTGTCGACCATCGCGATTCCGCTGGCCGAGGACAACTCCATCTCGACGGTGAATGGACTGGACGAGCGCATTACCACGCTGTTGGTGGACCGCTTTGTCGGCCAGACCCGACTGAGTCTCGAGCCGGTCGCGCAGGAGGCCGACGCCGTTCTCACCGTCAGCATCGACGCCTACCAGAACCAGCCCACCTCTGTGGCCGGCAACGAGCGCGCAACGCGCAACCGTGTAAGTCTGACGCTGAACGTGCTGTATGTCGATGCCACCCGCAACGAGGAAATCCTCGCGCGCACGTTTTCCTCGTTTGAAGAGTACGACCCACTGAATCCGTCCGACGAGGAGGAAGCGGCCATCGCTGCCCTGGAGAAAATTGCGGACGACGTTTTCACGGCGGCCACCTCCAACTGGTAGTGGCCACGCTCTACGCCATCGCACTGGCCGTGGTCACCCTCTACGGCCTAAATCACTTCTGGCTGTCATGGCGGTGGGCTAAAACCCGCGCGCTTGTCCCGGGGCCCGTGCCGGATCCGGCGGCGACCCTTGCGGGCGATGGGCCCGTGCCCATGGTCACCGTGCAGATACCCTTGTACAACGAATCGCTGGTTGCCGATAGGGTCATTGCCGCGTGTGCACGTCTGGACTGGCCGCGGGATCGTCTCGAGATCCAGGTCCTGGATGACTCCACGGACGAGACGACGGGCGTCGTGGCTCGGGCGGTTCGCTTCTGGCGTGCCCAGGGCATGCAAATGGTGCATCTGCACCGCACGCATCGGAATGGCTTCAAGGCCGGTGCCCTGGCCGCAGGGCTGCGCTCGGCCCGCGGCGGCTTCATCGCAATGTTCGACGCCGACTTCGTGCCGCCTCGCGATTTTCTGCGGCGCATGATGCCGCGCTTCTCGGACCCCCAGGTGGGCTTTGTGCAGGCCCGATGGGCGCATCTCAACGATTCCAACAGCCTGCTGACGCGCATGCAGAGTGTGGGACTCGATGCGCACTTTGCGCTGGAGCAGGAGGCGCGCGCCCGTTCGGGATATCCGGCCGGATTCAACGGCACGGCCGGAATCTGGCGACTGGCGTGCATCGAGGACGCAGGCGGCTGGAGTGCAGACACGCTTACCGAAGATCTGGATTTGAGCTACCGAGCTCAGCTTCGAGGCTGGCGCATGGCCTTCCTGCCGGAGCTTGCGGTGCCTGCAGAGTTGCCGGTCGAGATGGGTGGCTTTCGGGCGCAGCAGCATCGCTGGACCAAGGGCGCGATGCAGACAGCAATGAAGCTGGTGCGCCGAGTCCGCAAGGGCGGCTCCGGGGTAGGTTTCCGCACCCAGGGCACCCTGCATCTGACCGCTACGCTGGGTTTCCCGTTTATGCTGGTGGTCGCGCTGCTGCATGCGCCGGTTTCGCTGCGCAAGGCGGCGGGTGCCGGTCCAAGCGAGGCGTTCTTTGCGCTCCTGACACTTGGAATCGCAGGTTTCGCCGGCTTCTTCCTGGCCCATCTCCTCGCCCAGCGCTCGTTGTATGGAGACTGGGCGCGCCGGCTGGTTCGTTTCCCCCTGTTCCTTGCGGCTTCCATTGGCATGTCGCTCTCCAACACCATCGCGGTGGCGGAGGCGCTCCTTGGTCGCAGGTCACCTTTCGTGCGCACACCCAAGTTCAACAGCCTCGACAACGCATCAAGCCCCTGGTGGCGATCGGCGTACGCCGTTGCCCGTCTGGGTCCTGTGAGCTTCGCCGAAGTCATGCTCGCGGTCTACCTGACCGTTGGTCTGTTCCTACTGGTCTGGGTGGGCGCCTGGGCTTCGGTGCCCTTCCAGCTGTTGTTCGTCGCGGGCACGTGGATGGTCGTGGGCCTGACACTGCGCGACGCCGGTCTCGTGGGGAAATTCCTGCGCGCCTGACTATTTTGCCCCGATAAAAGCACAGCGCATGCCCCGACCCGACCTGAAGACACTGAGCGATCGGCTTGCCGCCGGAGACGGCGAGGCCGTCGTGGCCGAGTTGTCGGAGGCCATCAAATCCGAACCGGGACATGTGGCGTGCCTGGTAGTCCTTGCGCGTGGGCTGGAGACCATCGGAGATCCCGTACGGGCATTGCGGGCGTGGCGGGCTGCATACAGTCTGTGTCCCGACAGTCCAACCGTGCGCGACGAACTGCGCCGACTGTCGGCCTCGGTCGCCGTGGCAGCCGCCCGCGAGGTCAGAGCTCGGCGCGCCGTGTCGTCGGAAGAGCCTTCATTTCCGGAAGACCAGCCGGACCAGGAACTGGATGAGCTGATCAAGGAGCTGGAGGAGGCCCGGATTGTACCGGACCCACAGGTGAAGCCGGTAGAGTCCACCCGGCTCGAATCAGACGTGGATGACGTGGCCTCCGAAACGCTGGCCCGGATCTACGCGAACCAGAAGTTTTACGAGGAGGCCGCCCAGGTGTACGAGAAGCTGGCCAACCAACAGGTCGATCGCCGAGACGAGTTCCTGGAGAAGGCCGCCGAGGTTCGCCAGCAGGCCTCTTGAATCGCTGGGCCACTCTGTTCCAGGACGGGCCCCGCACGGTGGCAGGTGTCATGTCAGGCACCTCGCTGGACGGAATCGACGTAGCAGTGATGCGGCTGGAGGGCCACGGCCGGGAGTTACGCTGGGAGCTGCTTCAGACCGCATCGCACGCATTTGAACCTGCCTTGCGGGATGAACTGCTGGCTGCCGCCGAAGACGCGCAGTACCCTGTGGACAGCTTCTGCAGGCTGGGGCCCCGGTTGGCCAGGGCGTACGCCGAGGCGCTTGCCGACACGGAGGCGGAGCTGATCGGGTGCCACGGCCAGACCCTGCGTCACCAGCCGGATCCCGCGCAGTTTGCCGGTGCTCAGGTAAGCGCCACGCTACAGGTCGTGGACGGTGCCGCGCTTTCTGTGCACGCCGGCGTGCCGGTAGTCACCGGATTTCGGGAGGGCGATGTGGCGCTGGGCGGGCAGGGCGCTCCGCTGGTACCCTACGTGGACTGGATTCTTTTCGGGCACGACACGGAGCAGCGGGTCGCCCTGAACCTGGGTGGTATCGCGAACGTCACCTGGTTGCCGGCCGGCGGTGCTGCGACGGACATTCTCGCCTTCGACACGGGTCCGGCAAACATGTTGATCGATGCGGTCGCGCAAGAGGCACTCGGCGTGCCGTTTGACGATGCGGGGGCCGCCGCCTCTCGGGGTCGTGTATTGCCGGAAGCTCTCGAACGGGCCCTGGGTCATCCTTTCTTTGCGCGACGGCCGCCCAAGTCCGCCGGGCGTCAGTCGGGCGATGCGGGGTTCGGACGAGGGTTCGCGGACAGATTTGTTCAGGCATGTGGTGATGCTACGCCGGAGGACATGCTGGCAACGGCCGTGGAGGTGACCGTGGTCTCCCTGTCTCGCGCCATGCGCAGTTTTCTTCCCAGCGAGCCGCATCGCATCATTGCCTCGGGCGGCGGGACGCGCAACGCGTTTCTGATGGCGCGGCTCGCCGACCGATTGCCAGGCGTTACTACATCGCACGAATTCGGCGTGGATGCGCACTTCAAGGAGGCCATGGCCTTCGCCATTCTGGCACACGAGGCCGTGGGAGGCGTTGCCACGGGCCTGCCGAGCGTCACGGGAGCGTCCCGTGCAGCGGTGCTCGGCTCTATTTCCTGGCCTTGATATGTCTGATCAGTTCACGCCGGTTGCCCACGTGGGCGAGTTCGGTCTCATCTATCGCATGGGGCAGCAGTTGGGTCTGCCCACCTCCCCGGACCTGATTACGGGCATCGGGGACGATGCCGCCGTGTATCGAGTCTCCGACCAGATGAGCCATGTCGTCACGACGGATGCCCTGGTGGAGGGGGTGCACTTTGACCGCGGTTTTGCTCCGCTCAGTCACCTGGGTCGCAAGGCGATCGCGGTGAACGTGTCGGACGTGGTGGCGATGAATGCCCGCCCGCGGTTTGCGACGGTAGCCATTGGCATGCCGCGAAACCTCTCGGTCGAGATGGTCGAGACGCTCTACGCCGGCATGGCCGCCGCCTGCGAGGAGTACGGTCTGGAGATCATCGGCGGGGACACGACCGCAGCCCCGCAGCTAACGCTTTCGATCACGGTGATCGGAGAAGCCCGCACCGAGGACGTGATCTTCCGCCGCGGCGCAAATCCCGGAGATCTGCTCTGTGTCTCGGGCGATGTGGGGGCTGCCTTTGCGGGCCTTCAGGTGTTGCTCGACCAGCGACGGGAAATGAAGGAACTGGGCTCGCAGTTTGAGCCGAACATCGAGGCCTGGCGCTACGTCATCGCCCGACAGCTCACGCCGAGGGCCCGCATGGACGCCCAGCAGGCGCTGCGCTCGGCTGGAATCCGGCCTCGCGCGCTGATCGACGTGTCGGACGGTGTGGCGAGCGAGGTGCACCACCTGTGCGCGGCCAGTCAGTGCGGGGCCATTGTGGATGCGACGGCGCTGCCGGTGCACCCGGAGACCCGGACTGCGGCAGCAGAGCGCATGGCGGATCTGGACACCTTTGCCCTGTTCGGCGGCGAGGACTACGAACTGCTGTTCGCCATTGAACCGGAGCACTTCGATCGCCTGGATCAGGAGCTATTCTCTGTGATCGGGGAGTTCGTGCCCCTTGAGGAAGGGGTCTCAGTCCGGGGAGAGGACGGGCATGCCATTCCGCTCAATGCGAGCGGGTATGATCATTTTGAGCCCGGCGGAGACGGCGCCGCGGGCTGACGTCTACCTCGGCTGCGTCAGATGGTGGGCCAAGTCTTCCAGGACGATATCCATCCAGAGGGCCCAGCCGTGGGGAGAATGATCCACCGGCAATTCCCGGTGCTTGAGCCCGGTCGCCCGACCGGTTAGCGCGGTCGCCAGCGCACGCCCGTCGGCGCGCAGACTCGGGGTGTCGAATCGAGAGGGATACACGGCGAATCGGGCGGGTATGGCCGCCAGCGTTTCTATCCGGGTGACAATCGGCAATGGGGAGAGCGCCGGGGACACGAGTGCGCCGTAGGAGAAGACATCGGGGTGGCCTACCACAAGATCCAGCGCAGCCAGGGCACCGCGAGAAGCTCCCAGGATCGCACGGCGCTCCGGGGTGCCGCCGGTTGAATACCGACGCTCCACTTCAGGAATCAGTTCGTTCAGGAACATCCTTCGGTAGGACTCCGCGGTCCCGTACTCCAGACCCCGATTGACCGGATCGATCAGCACCGTTACAACGGGAGGCATGCGTCCCATGGCCGTCATGATGCGAATCAGGTTGACTATTCCCACCTGGTCGCGAAATGTGCTGCCGTCATGTACGTACAGGGTAGGCAGCGGCGGACCGTCCTTGTGATACGCCTCCGGGAGGTAGACCGACACGCTTCGGGTATTCCCGCGCTCAGCACTCGTGAACACGAAGCTCTTAACCTCTGGCGAGGGCTTGCCCGCCACCGAGGGCGTGCTGCTGCCGGTAACCACGCTACGCAAGGTCCCGAAGGTGGTGGCTTCCGCCTCATTGAGAGGATCTCGCCTTGCACCCCCGCTTGTGCGAATCAGGTATTCGAAGCGCGCATCATTTACAACCGGGGTGCGGAGATAGAACCAGTCGGTCCCCTCAAGCGGCTGCATACGCCCGTCGTCGAAAGGCGGTGCAGCGGCATAGCCGCCGTCGTTAAAGTCGCCGACAACGTGCGGCGGGTCATCGGGAGCACCTCGTGCAAGAAAGATCCATTCATCTGACGCCAGGAGCGGCGTGCCGCCTGCATCGACGACCCATCGCTCGATTGAGACCGACGAATTGGCGTCCCTCAACTGCGAAAGCAAATCGTCGGCGCCCTGTCCCGCAGCGCGCTCTGACACAACGCACGACAACACGAGGCCAGCAACCGCGATCCTAGCTGCTCGAGCGTCCGGTCGGGCTACCAGTCGTGCGAACATTCCTCGGGATCGTGCGACCAGGCCGCAAGCCATGCACGGCGTGCTTCCTGCCGGGCTATCGCGTCTTCTCCGGAACCGATCGGCGAGCCGGGGGGCGTTGTCGTGCGTGCGGGCTGCTCAGTCGGTGTGTACTCACGCGCCAGGTACCGCTCGATCTGTGCGAGCGTGTGGCCCCGATGGGCGGTCTCCTCGTATCCGCGACCGTCGTTCTCGACCAGCCAATCGGCGAGGTCCTGCAAGTGGCTCCAGACCCGACTCCGCACGCCAGGTGCGGCCCGCTGGTTGGAGGCGGCCTCAATGAGCGCATCCGTCCAGACCGTGCGCACGATGCGCTGCAGCTCTGCCTCATAAGAATCCCCGCTTGTGCGCCCGTCCCAGACAAGGTTCGAAATGGCAGCGAGCACATCGCTCAAACCCGGAAGGTCCGCGTCTGCGTCGGCCTGATACATCAGGCGCGTCATGCGTTCGGGCGCCAGGATCTGATCGATGACCATGTTGGCGACCACCTCCGCCGGCACGTAGGGATCAAACAGGGGTGCGGCGTAGCTGTCGAAGAGCTCGCGGTTGTTGCCGTATCCGGGCACGCGCGGAGGAATCCGGTTGCGCACCGAGGCCGGAACAGACAGGTCATCCGGCGTCAGGGCCTCGAGCAGCGCAGCCAGGGCAGCTTCCTGCTGGCCGGCCGGGATGGGAGTGGGCAGCTCCCTGGTGTCGCCGCGAAGGGCGTACGTGTAGGCCGCGCCGCCGAGCATCTTTGCTGCCGCATCGATCTGGAAACGGTGGTGCAGATACAGCGGGACCAGCACCTCATGCATGGTGGTCAGAGGCTCACCTTGCCGGATGGTGGAAACGCCGAACTGTTCGAGGCCCTTTCTGCGAACCTCCAGCGCATGGCGGAGCGCGTCGGTCGGGTTGTTGCCGTTATCCCAGAGGTTTGAGGCCGGGTTAGCCGCCCCCCTTGGTCGCGCATCGGAATCGGTGATGTACCGCAGTCCCCGGTTGTAGGCACTCTGCAGGATGTCGTCCAGGGCCGCCTTCTCGTCCACACCCTCGGGGAAATCGGAGTAGCCGTACAGAATGGTGACGATGTCCCATTCCCCGATATCGGTGTCGTAGGCGTTGTCGAAGCTGAGGTTACCCTCCTCGTCGATTTCCACCAGGGGCGCCGGGTAGTCCATGACCGAAGCCCTGTTGTTCATGGAGCTCGAGAAGTTGTGCGAGATACCCAGCGTATGGCCCACCTCATGCGCGGAAAGCTGGCGGATGCGGGCAAGGGCCACATCCAGCATGGGGTCGGGGTTCGCGGGAATGCTGTCGGCGACGTAGGGTGCCATCAGGCCTTCCATCAGCAGGTAGTCCTGACGCACGCGCAAGCTGCCGAGCAGGACATGGCCCTTGATGATCTCGCCGGTGCGGGGGTCGGTTACGCTGGACCCGTAGCTCCACCCGCGGGTCGAGCGGTGCACCCAGTTGATCATGTTGTATCGAACGTCCAGGGGATCCGCGTCGTCCGGCAGGATCTCCACGCGATAGGCGTCGATATAGCCCGCAGCCTCAAAGGCCTGATTCCACCAGCGGGCGCCGTCCAGGAGCGCGCTACGCACCGGCTCCGGAGTGCCGTTATCCAGATAGTAGACGATGGGCTCGACGGGCTCGGAACGCTCGGCGGTGGGGTCCTTCTTCTCCAGCCTGTGGCGGCGGATGAACCGCTTGGTCATGTCGTCGCCGATGGGCGTCGCGTAGTCCATGTAGGAGAGCGCGCCGTATCCAGATCGAGGGTCGAACTCGCGGGGCTGGTAGCCGTCATCCGGAAGGCGGATGAACGAGTGCCGAATGTTGAGCGTGACCGCGTTCGGATCCGCTGCGACCGAGCGGACCCACCCACCCGGACGGTCCGAGACGAATGTGATGCGGCCTTCCATTTCGGTGTTGTCCGGGAAGGACTTCTGCACCTCCGGATTGGGCGCAGAGCGGCCGCCGTCGATGCGGAACGTGCCCTGATTCGAACCCCTGAGACGGTTGACTACCCCATGGGCGTCGTGCAGAATGAAGTCCGTCGCGTCCACCAGGAAGCGATTGTCCGTGCGCGCGGCAACTGGGAATGACCAGACCACGCCCTCAGCGAAGGCCTCATCGACCGAGGCCCGTTCCAGCGCGTTGTCGGAGATGGCCCGGTAGCGCAGGTTGGGCGTGACCAGCAGGAGTTTGCGACCCACACGCTCGAATCGCACCACCTGACTGCCGCCAAGCTGATTGCGGTCCAGCCCCACATCGTTCGAACCCAGGCCACGGGCCAGCGCGACGCCGTAGAGGAAGTCCGCGTCGAGGGTGTCTACTTCCAGCCAGACTTTGCCCTGGTCGTCGTCCCAGTAGAGATCAAAGAAGCCCGGTCGATGATCCAGGTTTTCAGTCTTGGACTCGATGGTGGGCAGGTCCTGGGCGGCGACGGGCGCAGCCACGAGGAGGGAGAGCAGGAGGAGGGAAGCGAGGCGCATGTGACCGGGTGTTCAGCTGTCGGAAGAATATGAACGACCGCGGCCGAATTCCGCTCTGGAGCGACTAGGAGATCAGGAGTCTGCAGACTCGGACGACCGGTACCTCCCGATTGTCGATGATGTAAAAGAGGTCATCGGAGTCTTTCCAACTGACCGATACCGGCGGGGCTACCGATGGGCCGGCGGGCACGTCTTCCATCACAACGTCGTTCGCCTCGAGGACTCCCTCCCGTTTGCGCCGCCGAACAGGAACAGGTCGCCGGTCGGCACAGGCGGGGCGTATACGATGTCCCCGCCAGCAGAGATGTCAAAGCTGCCCGGCGCAAAGCTGCTCAAGACATCAGCGAGCGACCCGGAGCCGAGCACCGTGTCCCATCGCCCAAGAACACGCGTTTTCGAGCCCATTGGGGCGTCGTAGAAGTGAAATAGTGCGTTGCTGTCGGCGTTTACCACGCCTCGACCTTCCACAACACCCGGGAGTTTGTACAGAAACACGAGCTCCCCTTCCGGGGAGGCCCGCACGCGTCTCGGATAGACCATGTCTCGCACGTCCATGGGCTCGTCCCAAATCACGAGTCCCTCCGCCGAGAACATGCTTACCCGTTTGTTCGAACCGTCCGCCACCAGGAGGCCATCTCCCAACAGGCTCATGGCCGTCAGGTCCCGGAACTCGCCAGGGCCGACGCCGCGGCTCCCGATTGTCCGCAGATAGGTGCCGTCGCGAGAAAACGCCTTGATACCAAAAATGGACCTGTCCGCGATGTAGATGGGGCCGTCTGCCATGGCGGCGACCTGCCAGGGCACGCCGAGCAGGTATTCTGTCGGCAGACTTTCATCGGCGCCCAGCACGAGCACCTCCTCCAGCGTGACCTCATGCTGCCTTTCAGGACCCCACGGGGCACCGAGTAACACCGCGACCGTCGTGACGAGGCCCATCAGGGCTGAGAAGGCTCTCATTGGGGCTGGGGCGGAAGGTCCGTCGGGAGAATTGGCGCAGTGGCAGAATACCCTCTGCCGCGTTGCCCCTCCTCCGAGTAGCTCCGCTACGCGTCGTCGCGGCGCCTTGCGCCCGGCATTCCAACGACGCAGAATGAGGCACCGGCGTTTATTCAACGGGCCTTAACGATCTGGGACGAATGTTCACCGTTGATCGACGCCCACCCCCGAGGCGCATCGTAATATTTGCGTCTTCCCCGTTCTAAAGCGAATTCCCATTTCGATGGAAGCAGTAGCCACCGCCACCGGCGAAGTTGTACAGATTGTCGGCCCTGTGGTCGATGCGCAGTTCCCGGCCGACTCCGTGCCGGAGATTCTGGACGCCCTCACGATTGACCGTGAGGACGGCTCCACGCTGGTGCTTGAAGTGCAGCAGCACCTTGGCGAGAACCGTGTGCGCACGGTGGCCATGGACTCGACCGATGGACTGACCCGCGGCACGACCGTGGTCAATACCGGTCAGGCCATCTCCATGCCGACCGGCCCCGAGGTACGAGGCCGTCTGTTCAACGTGGTGGGTCGCGCCATCGACGGGCTGCCGCAGCCCGCATCGGAAGGCGATCGCCCGATCCATGCCGACCCGCCGGGCTACGACGAGCTGGCTACGTCGGTCGAGATGCTCGAGACGGGTATCAAGGTGATTGACCTGCTCCAGCCCTACGCACGTGGTGGCAAGATTGGTCTCTTCGGTGGTGCCGGTGTCGGCAAGACCGTGACGATCATGGAGCTCATCAACAACATCGCCAAGGCCCACGAGGGTCTGTCGGTATTTGCCGGCGTCGGCGAGCGTACGCGTGAGGGCAACGACCTCATGCGCGAGATGCTCGAGGCCGGTGTGATGGACTACGGCGAGGCCTTCCGGCACTCCATGGAGGAGGGCGGCTGGGACCTCGACAAAGTCGACATGGACAAGGTCAAGGATTCGAACATCGCCCTGGTGTTCGGGCAGATGAACGAGCCGCCTGGGGCCCGTGCCCGTGTGGCACTGTCCGGCCTGACCATTGCCGAGTACTTCCGCGATCTGGGTGGTCGTGACGTGCTGCTCTTCGTCGACAACATCTTCCGGTTCACGCAGGCCGGTTCCGAGGTGTCCGCCCTTCTGGGACGTATGCCTTCGGCCGTGGGTTACCAGCCCACGCTCGCCACCGAGATGGGTGCCCTGCAGGAGCGCATCACCTCCACCAAGAAGGGCTCGATCACGTCCGTGCAGGCCATCTATGTGCCGGCTGACGACCTTACCGACCCGGCACCGGCCACCACGTTTGCCCACCTCGACGCCACGACGGTGCTGTCGCGCCAGATCGCGTCCCTGGGTCTGTACCCGGCCATTGACCCGCTGGACTCCACGTCCCGGATCCTGGACCCGCGCGTCATCGGCGACGACCACTACGACACGGCCATGGCCGTGAAGCAGCTGCTGCAGCGCTACAAGGAACTGCAAGACATCATCGCCATCCTCGGCATGGACGAACTGTCCGACGAAGACAAGCTGGTTGTGGGCCGTGCGCGTCGTGCGCAGCGCTATATGTCGCAGCCGTTCTTCGTCGCGGAGCAGTTCACGGGCACGCCGGGTGCGTACGTCAAGATTGACGACACCATCCGCGGCTTCAAGATGATCCTCTCGGGTGAGCTGGATCACCTGCCGGAGCGCGCGTTCGCCTACAAAGGCGCCATCGAGGAAGTCATCGAGGCCGGCGAGAAAATGCTCGCTGACGAGAAGTAGTCATGGCAGACGCTCTGCAGGTAGAAATCGTCTCGCCGGCAGGCAGCGTCTTTCGGGGCGCTGTTTCCGGCATCATCGCCCCGGGCGTTGAGGGCTCCTTTGAGGTTCTCAAGGACCATGCTCCGATGATCGCGGCCTTTGAGGTCGGCACGCTGAAGGTCAAGAACCAGAAGGGCGAGAGCTTTGAGTTCGTGACTTCTGGCGGTTTCGTCGAAGTGCTCAACAATCGTGTCACGGTTCTGGCCGAGTCGGCCGAGCCCGTCGGCGCGATCGATGTCGAGCGCGCCAAGGCGGCCGAGGAGCGGGCGCTGGAGCGCCTGGCCGAGTCCGGCTCCACAGAAGAGAAAGAGAAGGCTGCTGCAGACCTGGAGCGGGCAAGAAACAGGCTGCGGGCAGCGATGGGCTCGGTTTAGTCCTGCCTGCTGAGAATATGAAGGCCGGGCGTCCGATGGGCGTCCGGCCTTTTCTTTGAGCGGGACGCTCGGCGACCTGAGTGAGAACCTGCGTGTTTGCGGTAGCGGCACCCAGTAGCGTAATTGACCGGGCAATGCCCCCCGGTCTAGTAGGAGCTACCCTTTCCCGCTACCGCATTGAGGAAGAGCTCGGTCGCGGGGGCATGGGCGTGGTATACCGGGCCGTGGACACGCAGTTGGGTCGGTCCGTCGCGCTCAAGGTTCTCACGAAACCCGACGATCCGGAACGCCGCGAGCGTTTCCTCAGGGAGGCCAGATCGGGTGCAAGTCTGACCCACACAAACCTTGGTCGCATCTACGATGTCGGCCGCGCCTCGACGGAAGATGGCGCCGAGGAAATTGACTTCATCGCGATGGAGTTGATCGAAGGTGAGACTCTGAAGGCGAGGCTTGAGCGGGGCACGCTCTCGACCGACGAGGCCGTTGGCGTGGCGATGGACGTGGCCCGCGGTTTGGCCGCGATTCATGCCTCGGGGATGATCCATCGGGACATCAAGCCGTCCAACCTGATGCTTCTTCCGGACGGCTCCGCGAAGGTCCTGGACTTCGGGTTGATGCGGATTGTTGACGGGGTCGATCACACCAGAACCGGGGTTATGGTGGGCACGGTGGCGTACTTCAGCCCTGAGCAGGCGCGCGGCGAGGCACCTGATCATCGAAGTGACCTGTTCAGTCTTGGCGTCGTGATCTACGAAATGCTGACGGGGAAGCGGGCCTTCGCGTCGGCCTACGATCAGGCGGTGGTGTATCACATTCTGCATGAGGAGCCGCCGAGCCTTCATGACTTGCGCCCGGACCTGCCACATGCTGTGGTCGAGGTGGTGGAACGCCTGCTGCGCAAGTCTGCTGATGACCGCCACCAGTCGGCGGAGGCGGTGATTCGGGGGCTGGAAGCGGCGGTTGGAGGTCGAAGTGTCGCCGCCGCACCGGAGGCACCGGTTGCGAATCCAAGGGACACCCGTGCGGGAGTCACAAAGGTGGTGGCCCTGATTGTGGTCGTCGCGCTTACTGCCGTTGCATACGGACTGGCCACGAGAGAAGGGCAGACACCCGAGCCGGACTTGCCCTCGTATCGACCGATCGTGCTGGAAGCCATGGATCAGGCGCAGAATCTGAGGTTGTCCGGCGACCACCGATACCTGGCGTTTTCCGGGGCGGACACTTCCGGGCGAGCTGGATTGTTTGTGTACGATGCGGCGACGGGCGACAGGCACGGGGTGCACGACGGCGTGGTGTCGGATCCTGCAGACTTCTCGCCGAGCGGAACGCGCATCGCCTATGCCCCAGCCCAACAGGGCGTTTGGGTTGCCGATGCACTGGGTGGCAACCGCAGGCAGGTCGACCCGTCCGGCCGGCATCCTGTCTGGCTTGACGAGACGACACTACTGTACATGCGAGACCAGTGGGTGGGCCCTTCGACTCCAGGTCAGCACGGCCTCTGGAAGACCGAACTCGACACGGGAGAGAGTGCGCGACTGATCGCGGTCCCGGACTCCTCGATGTTTCGATATGTGCCCGGTGGAAAACTGGGAGACACAGGTCTCGCCTATGGACACGTCGAGCGGGTCAGATACCTCATCAGCGACTCGACGCACCTCTTCTTTCTGGATCCGATGTCGAAGGTGCTGACTCTTGGCGAGTCCGGGATCGCCCATCCCCGCATTGTCGGAAATCGCATCGTCTTTGAGACTGAAGTGGATGCCTCGGTGCGCACAGCCCTTCTGGATCTCCGTCGTGGGCGACTAATGGGTTCGTCCGAGGAGGTTGCCCGACCTGCACTGGGTTCGCTGGGTGGTGCGGCATGGAGCGTTAGCGCTCAGGGGGCCTTGTTGCTGGGTCCGACACGAATTCGAGAGCGTCGACCGACTCGCTTGTTCGAGGTGTTTCCCGGAGACAGCGTGAGGACCGTGCCGGTGCAGGCCGAATTCGGTCTCAGGGACGTCCCCTTTGATCTGCCTGCCGTCTCGCAAGACGGGCGCCGATTGGCATTCCAGGTGTCGAGCGCGATGGGTGAAGCCCCGAAGGTTCTGGTACTCGATCTCCGACTGGGGCTGATCACGATGGTTGGCGACAACCATGTTCATCCTCGTTGGACCCCCGAAGGAGGTGTGATGATGACGGCCCGTGCCAGCGGGACGTCGGTAGTCTGGGGCGACGGCGGTCTCATCGCAACAGCCCATCCTCCACTTGCCGCGCCATCCCCCGACGGGCGGTTTGTCGCCTACCAGGCCACCGCAGAGCCGGCAGAATCCGGAGACGCGTTCCCACGCATGAGCCGGGTTGTCTTGGCCATCAGAGACCTCGCTTCCGGCAGGGAGATGAACTTCCAACGGGTCGACAGCCGGCTTCAACGCTTCTGGCAGTTCTCGCCCGATTCGAGATTTGTTGCCTGGACGGTTTTTGAACGGGAGCAAACGCGAATCTGGGTGGCTTCCACCGACGGCAGCTTCCTGCAGCCGCTTCCGCTTGCTTCGGTCAACTTCCCGCATTGGGGGGCAGACGGGTATCTGTATTACTACCACGCCTCCGAGTCCGGGGAGCAGATCATGCGGCTCCCCGTAGCGACGGAGCCCGGATTCAGGGTGCTGGGAGTCCCTGAAGACGTCGCATGGGGAGAAGGTGGGCTCAGATTGGCCACGGACCCGTCAGGAAGCCGACTGTTCGTGAGCGGGCGCAGGCTTGAGCTTGGCCCGCCTCCATCGAAGGACGGCGAGCAAGCGCTGCTCGTTGAGGACTGGATTCAGTCCAGAGGGTCCTGAGCGTTCTTAGGACGGAGTCCTGGACCAGCGGCGCAAGTGGATCCTGCCAAAAAAATCGCAGCGGCGTGACCTGATCGTCTTGGGAATGTCGTGATAGGGGTGAGGGGCCCGGACTCGTTTCCAGGTCCTCCCCGAGTTCCGACTAGGAAGACGCATCAGCCTGTAGCCCCATTCGGGCTGACCTTCCTGCAGGTCCGGCGCCATCGGCGTCGGACCTGTGTTTTATGATCCCTGCCCGAGCAGGCTCGGAAGCAATTCCAGCCCGGCTAGTCGCTTCTCTTTCTCCTTTACGAGCATGCGGCTGACGGCCGATTGGAGCTCGCGGGGCACGCTCGCAGGCAACGAATCGGGATTCTCCTCAAGGATGGCCCTGGCCACTTCGTGCGCCGCGACCTCACCAAACGGCCTCGTTCCTGCCAACATCTCGAACGCAACGACACCGAGAGACCATATGTCGGTCCGCCAATCCACCGACTGAGCCCGGAGTTGCTCCGGACTCATGTAGGCCGCGGTGCCCAGGACTGTGCCCGTGGCGGTGAGCCTGCTCGCATCCATGAGTCTCGCCAACCCGAAATCCAGAATGATCGGCCCCGTCGGAGTGAGCATGATATTCCCAGGCTTGACATCTCTGTGCACGATGCCAACCTGATGCGCAGCAAGCAGGCCCTCCGCGCAAACCATCAGAACTTCGATGGCCTCTGCGAGGGGAAGTGGGCCCCGACGCAACCGCTCCCGCAGGGTTTCTCCGCCGTAAAGCGGCATAACCACAAACAGAGACCCATCCTCTGTCAGGCCTGTTTCGAGCACCTTGCAGAGTGCGGGGTGTTGGAGGCGAGAGGTGACGCCGGCCTCTCGCTCAAAGCGAGCCCGGGTGTTCGCGTCACCGGCCAGATGTGGCGGTTGCACCTTGATCGCGACCGCATCGCCCGTTCCTGAACGCGCCCGGAGAACGACGCCCATCCCACCTTCTGCAATGATCGACTCGGTTTCGTATCCCTCGTAGCGTTTCTGCAGTAGAGAGTCGTTGATGAGGGAGACGCTGTCCAGAGCGCCGTGGACCTGATCCAGAAAGTCCGGACCCTGCTCGTGATAGCGCAGCAATGACGCGAGTTCGTCGCGGAGTGCCTGATCTCCCCGGCAGGCCTCGTCAAGAAATGCGGCGCGACCTGATGCCGGCAGAGAGAGGGCGTCCCCGAAGAGCTGTTTGAGCAACGAGGGTCTCACCGCGGATGGTCGCGGTGCGGGTCGCCCTCTGAGAGCTCCCTTCGCAGCCAGGCCTGAGCCAGGGTCCAATCGCGCTTGACGGTGCTCTCGGAGAGTCCGGTTGCTGTGGCGATGTCGGGGATCGTCATCTCACCGAAGAACCGACACTCCACGATGAGTGCGGCACGCGGATCTTCCCGGGCAAGGCACTCCAGGGCTTCGTGCAGGTCCAGAAGCCCCTGGGCCTTTTCCTCCATCGGAACCGAGACGCCTCCGCGCGCAACCAATTCCTCCAGCGACAAGCGAGGCACGTCGCCACCGCGTTTTTCGGCTCTGCGCCTCCTGGCATGGTCCGTCAATATGTGTCGCATGGCTTTGGCGGCGACGGCCATAAAGTGGGCTCTGGACTCCCACGAGGCCTCTTGTCGACCGGCCAACTTCAGATACGCCTCGTGTACCAGCGCCGTTGTATTCAGGGTCAGGTCACCCTGCCATTTCTTCCGCTGGAAGCCTGCCTGGCGATGCAGTTCGTCATACACGAGCCGGTACAGCTCGTCAATGCGAGAGCGGTCTCCCTGACGGGTCGCCTCGAGCAGGTCGGCAATTAACTGATCGTTTTCGGTGCCCACGGGTGGGGGGGAGGGCTTCCCGAAAGGAACAGTACCGGCGAGGCAGGACGCAAGTCGGGCGGGATCCAGGGTCTCCGGCGAACACAGCCAACGAGCCATTCAGGCTGACGAATTCGTCAGCCTGGAACCCGAGTGAGTGGGTCTATAGCCTCCAATCCGTGTACAATTGAGGTATCCAGCCAGCAGCCATGCACGACGCAGTTCGGACGATGTCGATTCTCCTGGTCTCCCTCGCGGCGACATGCGATCCGGCGTTGATCACGAGTGACGAACAGGTTGCTGAGCACCCTCCTCAGCGCAATGGATGCAGCCTGATTAATCTCGAATCGTGCATCCTCGACGAGCACATGTCTTGGTGGCCGATTCGTGCCGACACGGTCTGGACGTTTGACGAGGTCTACCAGGACTCTGGTTTGCAGCGAGTGGTACGAGGCCAGGGGCTCGCCACTTGGCAGGTCGGGACGGAGAGCTGGAACGCTTTGCCAGTAGGGGACAGCCTCGTCGTGGCCAAGTCGTTCGACCTTGTCGAGCTCAGAAGGGGTACCTTTTCCGGGTCAATGACGTCCGGGCCGTTCGAAGGCACGTATGACGAGTCGAACGAAATTCGACTGGACTGGTACTTCGTTGAGCCGGATTCTGGGCGATACGCCCTGGGTTTTGTCGGCCGGGATTTCGGCGCCACGCTGTTTCACTTCAGAATTCCGCCATCCGTTGACTCAGCGGCGGTGGCAGAGGGCAAGCCCGATGGCAACGGCAACAACCTGGCTCCAAGCTTCGGGGGAGAGGTCGTTCTGCTACACGGACTCGGAGTCAGTTCACTCACGACGGTTCAAGGCGTCAAATATTCCACGCGCAGAACTTTGAATCGCAGGTAGACCCGACAGCGCAGCCCAACGGACCCTGTAACCGCCCCTACTGCCGCGGGCTGCAGGTAATCCCCCGCATCGGGGACACCTCTCCCGAGTCCAACAGGAGCCCCGCCACCTGCTCATAACCCACGCCCAGACCCTGGGCCTCAAAGTCCTCCGCGCAGACCGCATCGGCCGGTGGGTCGATGGGCTGGTAGAAGATCAGAATCCGGCCGGAGACGGCAAGTTCTTCATGCTGGTACGGCCCGTCGTACAGCACCTCCCCGGACGGGAGGCGGTGCACGACCATTTCCCGTCCATCTGGAGCCGTGCCCCGGTCCACCACCAGCACATTGCCGTGCACGCCGACAAAGAACTCGTCCTCGGCCATCTGCCTGACCCACCTGGCGCCGGCTCTGTTAGGGGGACACTGGTCCGCCGTGCCGATCAGCAGGACACCATCGCCCTCGCGCACGGACCATGTCGGGCTGACCCAGCAGGCGCCGACCTGGGAGACCGGGTCCCCCGCAATCAACCCACCGTCCGGCATTAGCAGGCGCGGGCTGTAGGCAGGAATGGCCGGAGTAGCGCCCTCGTCAGGGGGCGAGTCAACAGAGGGTTCGGGTTGCGCGCAGGCAGCAACAAGCACCAAGAGCAGCAGGCAGCGTGTCATTCGCGATCTATTTCTTCTTCTTGGTAGGCTTCGGCGGCAGACTGGTCACAAACTCATAACTCGCCGCGAGCCACGGCGCCAGCTCTTCCGTGCGCTCCAATAGATCTTCCGGCACCACCACATAGTCCTTCATGGTCGAACCGTAGGACGTGAAAGGACCGCTTTCGTACTGCTCTCGGAAGCGGGTCTGGTCTTCCCTGGACAGTCTGATTCCAAACCGTGCCTCGGTGGAAAACATCGTAAACATGTGCCCATTGACCGAGGTGTAGAGCAGGTTCTTTCCCTTTCGCTCCGCGTCGGGGTGAGTGGCCAGAAGCGCGTCATAAAGCGCCTTCTTGGCATCAGAAACGGGGGTCTTCTTCATGGCGATGGGTCTTCGGCAGACTTCAAACTACGTCAGCACGAAACCGGAATGACCCGATGGCGACAAGGAATGCGTGGTAAAGGGTGAATCACCCACGCATTCCTTACAACCCCACCTCAAGAGGCTACCATGAAACGCACCCATTACAACCTCATCGCGACGTTGGTGATTGCGACAGCGATTGCGCCGGCCACCAGCGCCCAACCGCATCTGCCCGACGAAACCGCGACCTTCACGATCCCGCCCGCCAAGATCGCCCAAATGAGCTCGTCCCAGTGGGACGCATTCGGAAAGCGGATTTCTCGCGCCCTGACTGCTCAAAACGCCGGTGTTCGGGAAGCCGCCATGCGCGGTGTCATCCAGTACGCCACCCACATCAGCTTTGACCGTCGCGCCATCATTTCGCTGGCCCGGACCTATCGCAATGACGAGAACGACAACCGGCGTCGCATGGCGGTGGTCGCCCTCGCAGCTACGGAGGATGCCTGGGCACTCGACTATCTGGAGCGCTCCCTGCCATTCGAACGCTCCACACCCGTCCGTCACACGGTTGCTGCCGCCCTGGTCGAGGCCGGCATAATCGGCCTGGGACCGGCCCGGTCGTCCAACTGAGCCTCCCAAGATCCAGAGCTTCCTCCCAACCCGGCATGCCCCAGGCGTGCCGGGTCGTCTGGTTTCAGGGCCGTAGGGTCGCGCAAGAAGTATCTTCGCTGCATGACGTGGATTGACGAGCTCCCCACCCCCTCCGTCCTGATCGAGAAGGCCCGACTTGAGGCCAACATCGCAGCCATGCAAACCATGGCCGATGCGCAGGAGGTGGCCCTCCGGCCGCACACCAAAACCCACAAATCGGTTCGCATAGCCCGCCTGCAACGGGAGGCCGGCGCACGCGGACTGACTGTAGCAAAGGTGGGGGAAGCCGAGACGCTGGTCGAGCATGGGTTCACCGACATTCGTCTGGCCTACCCCATCATCGGCGAGGACAAACTCGGCAGGGTCCAGCGCCTGATGAATCAGGCGCGCATCACCTTCTGTGTGGACACGCTTCGAGGCGCTCGCCTGGCTTCGAACTGGTTTGGCGCCCTGGACCGACCGGCGGAGGTGCTGCTGGAAGTGGACGTGGGTTACGGGCGATGCGGCCTGCGATGGGACGACCCGGATTCGGTCGATGTGGCCAGGGAGATTGCGTCCATGCCTGGCGTCAAGGTGATCGGCATCCTGACCCACGCGGGCCATTCGTACAACGGGCCCGATGGTGATGAAACGGCCGAGCAAGCCCTACGGCGCGTTTCAAGGGAAGAACGCGATCACATGCTCGCCTTCGCTTCCGCACTCGGCCATGCGGGGCTGGCAGACCCCGCATCGTTCGAGATCTCTGTCGGATCGACGCCGTCCATGCGGTACTTCGAGAATGCCGAGCGAGACGGCTTCAGGGTAACAGAGATCCGCCCGGGTAACTACGTGTTTCATGACGCGATTCAGGTGGCCCTGGGGGTCGCAGAGTGGGCCCAGTGCGCACTTACGGTGCATACCACCGTGATCTCCAAGCATCGCAACGACGACGGCTCCGAACGGGTTTTCCTCGATGCCGGCAAGAAGGTGATCACCTCGGACCGGGTTCCTTCCACAGGCCTGCACGGCACGTTACTCTACAACCCCCGGGTCATGGAGCCCCTTCCGCACGCACGGCTGCATGGCTTGTCTGAAGAGCATGGTTGGGTGTCGGTATCCGGCGGCGCGACGCTGGAGGTGGGGGATCAGGTGCGCGTCGTGCCGGCTCACTCCTGCGTGGTCGCAAACATGCTCGATGAGGTGGTTCTTGTCGACGGGGATCACGTGCTGGAGACCTGGGTCGTGGACTCGCGAGGTCGAGTCAGCTAGAGGCATCGCACTCCGGGCAGGTGGCTAGCCCCGGGCACACTCCGTAAAAAGTGTAGCTTTGGGCACCTCGACCGTCATCCGGGATGCTTCGTCGGCTACTGATCTTTCTGTGTGCGTGCCTTCCGTTCCGGGAGGTGTGCGGTCAGGCTTCGTCGCAGATCCTGGAGGGCTACCACATCCGGCACTGGACCTCCAATGAAGGACTGCCGGTGAGCCATGTGGAGTGGATTCGCAGCTCCTCGGACGGATATCTCTGGTTGGCCACCGGCAGCGGGCTGGTCCGCTTCGACGGCGTCGAATTCAGGACGTTCTCAGGCAATGAATTGCCCGGATGGAGCTCCAACTACGTGGAGTATCTGTGGGCCGATTGTGAGGACACGCTCTGGGCGTTTGAGCGCAGAACTGGACACGCACTACAGTACGACCCTGATTCTCAGGGGTTTAGCCCGACGTCGGGAATCGCCGCCATTTCCTCATGCGGTGACTGGCCTCTGTCGCACTCCGAGGTGGTATTGCGCGGCCGGTCTGATGCCGACGCCCTGCGTGCTGCCGGAGCGGCCGGGGTCTATGTGCGGGGTGACTCGCTCATGGCGATATCTTCCGCCGGTCTCTTTCAACTAACGGACCAGCAGACCGTCCTGGTGAAGGCGCTTTCCCCGGACGAGGCCCCGGATGATGCCCTCGGAATAGTCACAGCCGAAGGTGAGGTTTGGTATCAGGCTGACGGTTGGCTTGGCCGATGGGATGGTCGAAGGTTCCATCGCATTCTGAGGAGTGAATCCGAGTTGAGCACGTGGTCCCTCGCATCCGAGGGCATTCACGTGTCGGACGGCCGCTCTCTGCTTTACGCACACGAAACGGGCGCAGATACCGTGCTGTCGGCGTTCCCGCCCGGGTCACTCTACAGGATCCTCGCGACGGACCGCGAGAACCGGCCGTGGGTGCGATTCGATTTTCCGGATGGGGGTTCCGGGATCGGGTTTGTCGAGGACGGAAGACTACGGACCGTCGATCTCGGCGTACGGGTGGGCACAGTCAATTCAGTGGCCGAGGACAGGGAAGGCACGGTCTGGGTTGGCAGTGATGCGGGACTGTTTGCCCTTCGGCATTCGCCGTTCGAGCTGCCGGCCCTGGTGGAGGATTCCCGGGAGCCCCTCGTCAAGGCGGTCGCTGAAGTGCGCCCGGGGGTGCTCCTTGTCGGGACGTGGGAGGATGGTATCTACCTCCTGAGCGGGAACCAGTCGCAACGTGTCGCCCTTGCGAATATCACGATGGTCTTCGGGCTGGTCGAAACCGGGCCAGAGGAGATTCTGGTGCTGGGATCCACCGATACCGTAGAGTGGCCATCCAGAACCCCACTGCGACGACTGACTCCTCCGGTTCGACGTGCGCTGGTGGACGAGACGGGGACCGTTTGGCAGGGTGGTCGAGAGCTCTACCGGGGGGACACCCTGGTCCCTGGGGTTTCGCAGATCTGGGCGCTGGAGCAGTTGGGGGATTCCGTACTCGTCGGGACCGAATCCGGACTGTTTGGCGGAACGAGCGCGGGCATGATGCCGATCCGCAGCATCGATGAATGGGTGGTCAGCATTCAGCCCAGTTCCCTTGGTGGGGTATGGCTCGGTACCAACGGTTCTGGTCTGCTGCATCTGGGATCCGGCGGGAAACACAGTCTGACTGCCGAACAGGGACTGCCCAGTGAGGGCGTCTGGTGCGCCCTGGAGACTGAGGGCTGGGTGTGGCTAAGCACGGATGCCGGTCTCTCGAGATTTGCGCTGGGTCCGCCCGATGACCCCTTCGCGAGGGCTCGGGCGGAGGGCGTCACCACCTACACCGAAGCCGACGGCCTGCAAAGTCGGGAGTTCAACCGGGGCGGCAACTCCTGCGCGAAATCGACGGATGGAAGGTTGCACTTCGGTTCGCTCCGGGGGTTGGTGTCGGTGATTCCAGGCCGGATCTCCCGGAACGAGCAACCTCCCCGGATTCAAATCCGACAGGTCGACGTGGACGGCATTCCCGCCCCGTACACCGGTGATGAGCTGAATCTGCCTCCCGGGGTGCACAATCTTACGGTGAGGTTCGCCTCCTCGAGTATGGCATCGCCCGAAAAGAACCGGTTCTGGTACCGGCTGAACCAGAACCAGTTGGCCCCGGCTCTTCAGGGGCAGCGAGAGCTCACGCTCATCGGCCTCCGCCACGGAGTCACGGAGATCGAGGTCCACGGGACGAACAACGACGGGGTGCGCTCGGCGAGTCCTGCCATGCTCCGTGTCGCCATTGAGCCGCGCATTCTGGAAAGTTGGTGGGGTCGGCTCGGAGTTGCGCTCATTCTGGTGACTCTTGGTTCGTTCTGGTTCCGTCAGCGCGATGTCCTTCGTCGGGCCCGAATTGTGGAGGCTCAGCGAGTGTCCATCGCCCATGATCTGCACGATGACCTCGGCTCCCGTCTGGGCGCGCTGATGTTGCGGCTGGAACTCCTGGCACAACGAGGTGCAGGCGAAGCGATTTCCGACGAGTTGTCGGCCCTGTCAGAAACAGCGCGATCGATTTCCGGCCAGTTCAGAGATACGCTCTGGTTGATAAGCCCGGAACGCGACCGGCTGGCGGATCTGACTGATCGGATCCGACAACACGTGGACAAGGTCCTGCCGCCCGGTTCGTGGAACGTCGAAGCGAGCGCAGAACAGCCGGAGTACAAGCTCGGCGCATCCTTCAGGCGCCATGTGTTTCTGGCCTTCAAGGAAGCCGTACACAACGCGGCGAAGCACGCCCAGGCCTCCAGATTCAGCATTTCGGTCCATCAGCAAGGCAGAACCCTGGAGGTACGTGTCGAGGACGATGGACGCGGATTCGACCCGGCTGCTCCACGACGAGACGGAAGCATGGGCCTCGACAGCATGCAGCGACGCGCCGCCGCGGTGGGTGGGTCGGCGGTTGTCACCAGCGGGCCAGGACAGGGAACGGTAGTGACGTTCACCGCGCCCTTGTCCAAATGACAAGTTCTGACCATGTGGAGGGCGATGGGAATGGACTAAACTCCCCCATGTCATCGGATGACAGGAATATCCGCGTCTGGTTGGTGGAGGACGATCGCGAGTACCGGGATACGGCACTCTATATCCTGGGGAATACCACCGGTATCTCTTGTGAGGCGACCTTTCATTCGGTGGAGCAGATGGTCACGGGCTGGAGCGAGGGTCGAAAGACCCCGGACGTCATTCTCATGGACGTCGGTCTGCCTGGTCAGACCGGCCTCGAGGGTGCGCGCTGGGTCAAGGCTCACGCTCCCCAGACCCCGGTGGTGATGTTGACCATCCAGGACTCGGCGGATGTGATCTACTCCGCCCTTCGGGCGGGGGCATCCGGATACATCCTGAAAGACACGCCGATAGACAAGTTGGTGGCGGCGATCCGTGCGGCCGCGGCCGGCGGCACCCTGATGTCCGCCCCCGTGGCGACCAAAGTGCTCGGCTTTTTTTCCAGTCAGGACTCGCGGAGCGATTTCGGTCTGACCGACCGCGAACTGGAAGTATTGACGCTGATGGCCGAGGGCCTGCCCCACGCGCAGATCGCCGAGCGGCTCTATCTGTCGGGGCACACCGTCGAGAACCATCTACGGTCGATTTATCGCAAGCTGCATGTCAGCAGCGGCCTGCAGGCCGTGGTCAAGGCGATGCGGTCGGGAATTGTTTGAGGGTTGGAGCACTGACGAGAATCCGTCAGTGTCGATGAGACCCGTATCGGTCGAGAGGTCCTCGCAAGGAGAGGAATAGGCTGAATACGACCGTCCAGGCTGCGAACGGATGCCTGCGCGGAATGACATAAAGCCGTCGTTTCCCCGTCAGGGGTTCATACGCAAGCTTCTTGGGAAGAATGCTACCCCTCCATTCGCTCCCCTCTGCAGATGAAGAAGCTCCTCGCCGCGGCTTGCTTGCTAGTGGCTCCAGGTTTGGCCTTGGGCCAAGTGTTTTCCGACACCCCACAGCGCCTCGTGACTCAAATCTCCGCCGTTCCCATACTCGGCGAGGTTGGAGTCGGAAACATCGACAGCAACGGCCTTCTCGATGTCTGGGCGGTCTCTGGCACCGGAATAACGGGCTGGTTTGCAGACGGGGCCCAGGACTTTGAGCAACTGAGCGACAACGCAGGCGCCTTGCATGACCTCGATGGCGACGGAGATCTGGACCTGTTCACGGGCTATCTGTACCAGGAGAATCTTGGGGGAGTCTTTGATGTTGCGACTTCGCCACTGCAGATAGACTTCTGTTTCGGGCAGTTCGGCCTGGTCGAGATCTCGGGGGATGGGTTTCCCGACGTGGTCGTGCATGACCCGTGTACGGCGACCCTGAGGGCTTTCTTCTCAACTGGCCCGGCGATGTTCGACCCGGCCGTGATTCTCTTCGCGACAACGTCGGACGTTCAGGCGATTCGGGGGGTCAACCTGGATGGCGACGCGGACATGGATGTTGCGTTCGCCTATCCTTCGGAGTCGAGGTTGGTACTCCTCACGAATGTGGACGGCGTCGGCACCCTTGTAGAGTCGACGTTAGTCGCCGGTACCGGCTGGCTTGATCGATTTGCCATTGGAGACCTTAACGGTGATGGCAGTGACGATCTGGTCGCCCGCAACCTGTCCGGGAGCCAGATAGCTTGGGCCCCTGGAGATGGCACCGGAAATCTGGGGGCGCCTGTCTCTATCGGATCGGGCAACGACGAACAGTTGGCCGACATGGACGGAGACGGCGACCTCGATATCGTGGCCAAGTGGTCGGGGATCGGCTGGTTCGCAAACGACGGAAGCGGTGCGTTTGCGCCGTTCATGTCGGTGCTTTCCAACCCAACCAACGCGGACTTTGAGACCGGAAGCCTGTTTGGCGACCCCTTTGCGGACTTGGTGGTCTACTCCCGTGGGAACTCACGGGTCGAGGTGCATGCCAACCTGGGTGAGGGGACGGACTTTTTCCTCTTTCCCTTGACGGAGTCCCAAATTGGGCAGCCTGCCAATCTGGTCACAGCCGATTTCGACCAGGATGGGGCAGATGAGCTGGCCCTACGGGGTGCCGGCAGTGAACTGTGGTATCTGGATGTGTTGGACGGACGCACCCCGCGGCTATTGGACCGAGGAGTCAACGTCGCCGAGCTCGGTTCGGGCGACTTCAGCCGAGACAACGTTCCGGACCTCCTGGGCTTTCAATTCAATCAGACGGGGTCCGTGTTTCGCTACGAAAACTTCGACGGATCTGGCTACTTCTCCATTCGCGAAGGTCTCGCCGACTTCGCGTTCCCGGAAACGATGCAAAACGGTGTCGCGGCTGATGTGAACGGGGACGGTCTGACGGACCTGGTGGCTAATGTTTGGAATAGCACCACCGGGACCAGCCACGCCGCGACCATGCTCCAGGACCCGGACGGCAGTTTCGGTACTCCCACCCTGTCGCCGGGTGTGTCCGGGTACATCGACGCATTTCGGCCGGGCGATGTCGATGGCGACGGGCTTCTGGACCTTCTGGCTCAGGACGTACAGAACAGGGAGACGGTGTGGCTTCCGAACCTGACTGGACAGGATTTCGGGCCAGCTGTTTCCATTGTCAGCGGACTGTGTGTCCAGTTCCTCGAAGTCGGGAATCTAAACGGAGACGGCTTGGTCGACTTCGTGCTCAACGATTGCTCCAGCGGCGCCATCATTCCATGGGTGAATGACGGCGCGGCCTTTACGCCGGGCCCTGCCATTGTGCAGAACTGTCACGACGGTCTCCTGCTTGAAGATTTCAGGGGACTCAATCGAGACGATCTGATTTTGGGCAACGCATGCACTGGCGATGTGACTCATTTTGAGAACGACGGACAGGGTCAGTTTCCCACTTCTAGTCAGGTCGTCCAGGGGTTGAGCGGGCAAGGCTTTGACTTCTCGGCAGGCGATATGGATGGGGACGGCGCGCCTGACTTGGTGTTCGCGCTGCAGTTTGGTGACGAAGTGCAGTGGTTGCGCAATCTGTCGGCCGTTCAGGCGCCCGAGTTGGTTCTCGTGTCGGTGTGTGATCCGACTGGCTGCACCGATGTGAGATTGGGCCGGGCGATGGGAGCGACAGATGGATTTGACCCCCCCTTGGACACCTTCGCACCGCCACCACCGCCCCCTGGAGCCCGCGATGCTCGTTTTCAGCGGGACGGCGAGGACTACATCATTGACGTGATCTCGAATGCCGGGAACGCGGCTGCCTGGGACCTGGCTTTTGATGGCCAAGGCGATGTTGCGGTCGTCTGGGACCCCACCACACTTCCCCCGGGCGGCGATTGGCGCCTGACCGACCCAGGCGGCAGTGGCCTAGACATTGATATGCGGAGCGACCCTGTCTACCTGGACATCGATGATTTGGGCGCCGTGCGCATCCAGTTCTCAGCGGTCGCGCAGGTGGCTCTCAACCTTCAGTCGACCTGGAACATGGTCAGCCTGCCTCTCGAAAGAACGGAGACTGCGGAGCAGCTATTCCCCGGGGCCATACCCGGTTCGTGGTACGCCTTTGATGGCCTCTACGCGCGGCCCGCAACCGATCAATTTTCCTGTGGAGAAGGGTACTGGCTCAGGATGACCACGGGGGGTGTGACCAACCTTCAGGGACCGCCATGTCAGCAGTTCGACCTGCCACTGCTGGAGGGCTGGAACATGGTGGGTGGCCCCGCCTGCTCCGTCGGTATCGGTTTCGTCCAGGATCCCAGCTCGATACTGATTACCGGGACTCTGTTTGACTACAGTGCCGGGTATCAGCCTGCATCTCGCTTCGAGCCGGGCGTTGGGTATTGGATCCGTGCTGCTGCAGACGGCACCATTTCCTTTGACTGTGCCACATCGGCCAAGTCCGGCGCAGTAGACCCGGCAGCCGGTCCGCTTGAGGGGTTCTCCATCGTCAATCTTCGAGACGACCGCGGAGGCATCCAGCGCCTGTACTGGGGAGGCACCCTGCCGGCTGGGCTGGACCGGCGCGCCTATTCAACGCCGCCACCCGCCGCCGGACAGGCCTTCGCGGCAGAGTTCGAGGACGGCCGGTACGTCAGCGAGGCAGCCGGAACGATTCTCTTGCAGGATGCAGAAATGCCGCTGGAAATTCGCTCTGATCGAGCGGTTACGGCTGTAGGCCTGGATGCTTCGGGCCGGGAGCTCGTCCGACTCTCCCTGGAGCCGGGAGCCCCGGTCCGTATCACTGATCCGGGCCTCGCAATGATACGCCTGGGAGAGGAGGTGCCGACCGAGTACATCCTCGAGCCTGCCTACCCGAACCCGTTCAATCCGGAGGCGACCGTCGCATTCCAGTTGCCGACGGAAGAGCACGTTACCCTTCAGGTTTTTGACGTCCTGGGCCGCCTCGTCACCACGTTGGTCAACGGAGAGCCTCTAGCGGCAGGCCGCCACGAGATCAGACTTGACGGCAGCAGCTGGTCGAGTGGGGTATACGTCGTGCGACTTCAGGTCTCCGATCGGGCGCTGGTCCGGCGAGTGATCCTCGCAAAATAGTCCTTCCAGGAACCCAACCTGATCGATCATGGCACGCAGCAATACTCGCGCGTTCGCAATTTTTTTGTCGATCCTGGGCCTGGCAGGTGTGGCCGAGGCCCGTCAATCGGAACAGTATCCCATCCTCTTCGGCGATGGCTCGCGGACGCAGGCGTTGGTAATTGGCTTTGACGACCTTGCCTCCGACGGCCTGGACATTGGTCTTGACCAACTGGCCCCGCCACCGGCGCCGAGCGGCTTCGATGTGCGACTGGACTGGAACGGCGAGCAGTATTTTGTAGACATGCGATCCAGACCGGATGCAGGGGCCACGGCAACCTTCCGCGTCCTGTTCGACGCGGAGGACCTGACCTCGCTCTCGGTTTCTTGGGATGCCGACGCACTCCGCGCCGCGCGACGGTCATTTATCCTTCAGGAGCCCGGAGGCGGGGGATTCTCCCTGGACATGACGGGCACCTCCAGCATTGCTCCGGCCACCGTGCCAGGGATTGCTGCTCCAAAGGCGTTCGAAATCGTCGTCGGACTCCCCTTGCCGCCATCCGCGTTGGACGACTCCGCTACGTTGGACGAGGACGGAGCCATCACGATAGATCTCCTCGCGAATGACACGGATCCCTCGGGAGATGGGCTCGAACTGTTTTCTTTAACGACGCCCGCCCATGGCACCCTGGCTGACAACGGGGATGGAACGGTGGACTACGCGCCTGATGAGAATTACTTCGGGCCCGACAGCTTCGAGTACACGGTCTTCAACGGACAACTTGCCACCGCTTCGGTGGCCATCACAGTTGTCCCGGTCAATGATCCCCCCGAAGCCTTGGACGACAGCGGTACCGTGGACGAGGACGGGGTGCTGGAGTTGGACTTGCTCTCGAACGACGTGGACGTTGAGGCAGACGCGCTCTCGCTGGTTTCATTTACAACACCTGCCAGCGGCTCCATCGAGGATCCCGGGCTCGCAGCTTCAAAGCGAGGTGCCGCAGATCTCGTGTATCGGCCTGACCCCGATTTTCACGGGAGTGATTCGTTCACCTACGTAGTGGATGACGGCAATGGCGGGCAGGACACGGGAGTCGTAGTCATCACCGTCAACGCGGTCAACGATCCTCCCTCTGCCACGGACGATGAGGTCCAGACCACCCTGGACAATTCCCTGTCGATCGATGTCCTGGCCAACGATTCTGATGTGGAGGGTGATCAACTGAGCATTGATTCTTTCCAACAGCCGTCGCACGGCTCGACAACCCTCGACGACGGCGGTACACCCGAGGACGCGGCTGACGACCGCCTGATTTACACTCCGCAGGCCGGATACCACAATCAGGACGGCAGCCCCGACAGCTTTCGCTACACCGTCACCGATGGGAGCGCGACCAGTGAAGCCACCGTTTTCGTTACGGTGCTGAACAACAACCCCCCAACTGTGCAAGCGGATACCGTGACCCTGGACGAAGACTCAAGTGCTCGGGTTGCCCCACTTGCGAACGACTCGGATTTGGACGGAGAGGCGCTGACGCTCGGATCTCTCGGCCAACCGGTCAACGGAACCGCGATCGACAACGGCGACGGAACAGTAACCTATAGGCCCCAGGCGGATTTCTGGGGACAAGATGCCTTCTCGTATGAGGCGGTCGATGAGCGGGGTGCCCGCTCTACCAGCCAGGTGGCGGTGACGGTCCGTGCCGTCAACGATCCCCCCGTGGCCGTCCTGGATCAACTGCAGACCGATCAGGGAGCGCCTGCTTCTGTTGACCCGCTCGCCAACGACACCGACGTCGATAGTGCATCGTTGAGTCTGGCTGGGGTGGACCCTGCCGACCACGGAACGGTCTTCGTCAACGCAGACCAGACGGTAACGTACACGCCGCCCCGCGGCTTTGCCGGCTCTGACCGGTTCGAGTACCGGGTGACCGACGGAATCCTGGTGTCCCAAGGCGTGGTCCTGGTGGAGGTGAGAGACATCAATGTGGCACCTGTGGCGGCTGATGACACCGCGGAGATTGACGAAGATGGGCAGGTGTCCATCGACGTGCTAAGCAATGACACCGATGCGGACGGAGATCAGGTTTCCATTACTTCGGTCTCTCCTGGTGTACATGGGCAGGCGAGCGCCGGTTCGGATGGGACCATTGTTTACCAGCCCGACCCAGACTTCAACGGGACCGACCTGTTTGCCTATACCATATCGGATCCTGATGGCCTGGAAGCGACAGCGCAGGTTACCGTGACCGTGCAGGCGATCCCGGACGAGCCTCGGGCTCGTGACGACCAGCGATCTGCGTTTGAAGGACTTGTGGCCCGCTTTCTTCCGCTGGAAAACGACATGGACCCCGACGGTGATGCCATTCGCGTTTCGGCTGTGGGAGCTCCGGACCACGGGACGGCCGTGGTTCTGGACGGTAGCACAGTAGGGTATACGGCGCCTTCCGGCTTTGCAGGCACGGCAAGTTTCTCGTATGAGGCCACCGATGCCACCGGACGAACGGCGTCCGCCAGCATCTTCGTTGACGTGAAGCCGATTCCCGGCGATGACGACGGCGTGACGGTCGAGACAGAGGCAGACGCTCCCAACGGAGGTGACGGTAACGGAGACGGGGTGCCGGACGCGGAGCAGGCGCACGTCGCGAGCCTTCCAAGCGCGACGAGTGGCGACTACGTGACAGTGGCCGCCGAGCCCGGCTCTGAATTGCTCGCCGTTACTTCTACGGCGGACAACCCGGCAAGTGAGCCTCCGCCTGCAGATGCCCAGTTCCCGGCCGGCTTTCTGGCCTACGAGCTGCGAGGGGGAACTGGAAACGAGACGCAGACAGTCACGCTCCACATGGAGTCCGGGGAATTTGATGCCTACTACAAATTTGGGCCTACCCCGGAGAACACGACCCCACATTGGTACAATTTCGCGTACGACGGCGAAACGGGCGCGGTGGTGTCCGGGAATACAATCACGCTCCACTTTCGGGATGGCCGCCGCGGAGACGACGACCTGACCGTAAACGGGGTTATTGTGGATCCCGGCGCGCCGGCCAAGACGGCGAATTCGCTTCCAATCGCTGCTGAGGATCTGGTCGCGACGATGGAAGATGTCCCGGTTCAGATCACGCCACTGGCCAATGATTCCGACCCGGATATGGACGAGTTGACAATCCGGAGTTACACAGCCCCTGCCAACGGAAGTATAGACCGATCCGGACACACGCTGACCTATACGCCTGATGCCGACTTCTTCGGCCAAGACACGTTCTCCTACGTGGTAGCAGACGGCAAGGGTGGGTCAGTTTCGGCGCAGATCAGGATTACGATCACTCCGGTCAATGATCCGCCCATCGCCCAAACGGATCACTTTCTGACCGACGAGGACATCCCCTTGTCAATCACGACGCTGCTGAGCAACGACACAGATGTGGACGATTCAAGCGCCAGCCTGACCCTGGAGCTAATCTCTGCAGCCCAGCATGGCCTGGTGGCCCGCACCTCGTCAGGTGGCGTCATCTTCACCCCTGCCGCCAATTTTTCTGGCGAGGATCGGTTTGGCTACACCGTCACCGACGGCAAGGCATCCAGTGCCGGCGTAGTTGTGGTCACCGTCGCTTCGGTAAATGACCCGCCGACTGCAACCGAAGACCACGTGGTGATTGGCCCTGATGCGGCAGAGGTTCAGGTGTTTCCCCTTGCGAACGACACCGATATCGAGAGAGACATGCTGTCGCTGGTCGATGTCGGCTCTGCGGCGTTCGGCACGGCCACGCTCGTTCAGGAGTCGATCCTGTATGTACCCGGAGCAGGGTTTCCGGGTCGCGACTCTCTGACCTACGTGGTAAGGGATGCGCCCGGCGCCGAGAGTGTGGGAACCGTGTACATCGTCAGGGGGGCGGCCGCTCCGGTGGCCACAGACGACTTGGCATCGACCCCTGAGGACACGCCTATTACCATTAGCCCGCTGGCAAACGACACCGACCCGAACGGAGACACGCTCCGCATTGTGGCTGTACAACAGCCCACCCTCGGCACCGCTGAGTTGATGGAAGGAGGGCTCGTAGTCTACACGCCGGCTCCAGACGTATTCGGAGAGGACGTTTTCCAGTACAGCGTGGCCGATGACAGTTTGCACACCGACGGCCACATACGGATCGAGATTACTCCTGTAAACGATGCTCCAAGATTCCCCGAGGGTAGTCCCGTATTTGTGGCACCAGGCGTCCGGGAAACGATTCAAGTTGGTGGGGTCGATCCACCGGGCCAGGATCCTGACAAGGAAGTGGTCTTTTCGTTTCGGGAAGCAGTCGATCCAGAAGGTGATCCTATCGAATACACGTGGAGCGTGTACCCCGACTCCAGCAGGGTGGAACCTCAACTGACTGGACAGTCCTTGGGCGGGACATTCCATGTGACGTTGGGGGCGCTGGCTACAATGGCAGCGTCTACCCCAGGCGAGGTGGCCGAGGTTTGGGCCGGCGTGACAGCCGCGGACGCTGAGGCGAGATCTGACTCGGAATTGCTTCCGTTGCAACTGTCCCGAGGCCTGCTGACCAGTACCGGTTCTGACGACGTTCCCGAGGAGTTTGCGCTCCACACCAATTTCCCGAACCCGTTCAATCCGACTACTACGATTCGCTACGATGTGCCTGAGGCCGGGCATCTCCTACTGGAGGTCTTCGACGTGCGCGGAAAACGAGTAGCTGTCCTCGCAGACGAGGTGCAGTCTCCGGGCAAACACGTCCAGACGTTTGATGCGGGCACGCTTCCGAGCGGAGTCTACCTCTATCGGCTGACATCGGGGTCGTTCACACAAGTGAAAACCATGATTCTGATCAAGTAATTGGCGGAAACATGTCATGCCCCAACCGTCCGGATCAGCCTATGATCGGATGACAAATCAGATGTCCCCTCGCCGCAATAGATTCTTTCGTAAAGGGCACAAATCGCGGTGTTCAGGTCGCCACTCCCGGCTAGGGGGTGGCGACCTGTTTGTCATCGTATGATGAGCACTTTCGTCTCCCACTGGGTGCCTGATACCCCCCGAATGAGATAAACCCCCGAAGTGAGCCCGGAAACGGGCACCGGTCCGTCTCGGACAGTTCGGGTGAGGAGCTGTCGCCCCAGCAGATCATAGATCGCTACCTGCTCCGCCCCGTCTATGTGTAGCGCAGTCCCCTTGGAAACGGGGTTTGGATGCACACGCAGTGTGCCCGAAGCAGACGGCACCTGCTTCGTTCCGGTGCTGGTCAGGTCGAGATCACGGAGGTACGCCACAACGATCGCGGCGGTGGCGACGTGGTTCGATCGATTGTCATTGTCTACCAGAGCGATGCTGAACCCGAACTCGGGGGAGTACACCATGAGGGACGAAGACCCGGTGATCCAGCCGGAGTGTCCCCACATCTCCGTATCCGCGATCAGGTATTGCTGCACGCCCTGACCGTAGGCGGTCCAGACCTCGCCGACCCCCGACAGAGGATGCCAGTCAAGCAGGTCAGAACGGGTGGATGCCGAAAAAGACGACTCTGCAAACAGGTACTGGGCCCATCGCGCTATATCCCCGGCTGTTGAGAACATGGAGCCTGGCGCGGCCCTGGCGCTGTTGTGCGATACCGCCAGGTAGAGCTCGCGAAAGTCGTCGAGGGTGCCGTCTCCGTTCTGATCCGACCACGTGTAAGGCACCTCGCCGTTTGGCGGTTCATCACCTCCGAAGGTGGTTGTTTCGAGCGCAAGCGGGCGAAGGAGCCTCGACCGGATCTCATCGCCCAGCGGTACGCCGGTCGCCGCTTCCAGGAGGACGTGGAGCAGCAGGAAGTTGGAGTTGGAATACGACGCCCCGGTCCCGGCGAAATAGAGCGGGGGAGCGAGGAATTCGCGCAGTACCTCATCAGGTGTCCAGACCCGGCTGAGGTCCTCCCTGAGGCGCGGCACCCGTGACGGATGATTTGTGTAGTTGTACACACCCGAGGTGTGTCCGAGCAGTTGTCGGATGGTGATTCCGGCATTCACATGGGTGTAAGGCCCGGCGAACCGGCCGAGGGCATCATCCAGCGAGAGTACGCCCTCGTCCACCAATTGCAGCACGACTGCCGCAACAAACGTTTTGGTGATACTGGCGAACCCCATGCGGTGGTCGGGGCGCATGGGCGCCTCCGTCGCAGGGTTGCTCCAACCGTGGCCGGACGACCACACGGAGCCGTCGGGGAATGCGACGGCAACCACGAGACCTGTCTGAGGCTGGACCTGGTACTGCGCCTCCACGAGCTCATAGAGCGACGCCGATATGACCGGATCGCTTGCCAGCTGGCCTCTTGCAAGGCAGGCCAGCGATCCCCACAAGAGGATCACGGCAGCAAGCATTGTGGTCGTTTTTCTCTTCAACGGATGGCGATTCGGTTACCCGTCCCCAATAAAGGACTCGCCGGGTCGGGATGCGGAGACTCAGGAGTGCCCCTGGAAGCCCTCAGTCCCGCCCCGGGCGGACGGTCTATCGTCCCGGCGCCTGGAACTCCACCACCAGCAAGTCCGAGTCGTCTCCGGCTCCGTTCAGCCTTCCGAACACCAGCGATTTCCCCAGCGCGGTGAATCCCGGACTCCACTCCCAGGCGTCCGTGTTGATGGTGTCGCCGAGGTTCACCGGGTCGCCCCAGCCGCTATCCGTTCGTGCGACGAAATACAGGTCACCACGCCCAGCTCCACCCGGTCGCTCTGAATAGAACACCGCGCCGGTGCCATCCGGGAGGAGAGCTACCTCGCCGTCGGTGGCGTCGGAATTGAATGGAAGCACTTCGGGGTCTGACCAGGCTCCCACTTCGCCGGCCGCGAAATACGCGTCTACGGCGCCACCCCGCCTGGAATGGAAGTAGAGCCCATCGTCCGTTTCGACCGGATGACTGTCGATGTCGTCCGTGCTCAGGCTGCCGCCCAGATGCTCGGCCTCGGACCACCCGCCGTCCTGCCAGCTCACCATCCACATGTCGTTGCGGCCGTTGTCCTCCCGGCCGGGGGCTGGTCGCGCCGAGGAGAAGTACAGCCTCATCCCATCCGGCGATAGCGACGGGAGTTCATCGCCCGCGGGGTGCCCAAAGGAGACCGCTTCCGGTTCGGTCCAGGACTGGTCAGTCCTTCGCGAAACGAGGATCTGCGGCGCGTCGCTGAAGGACGCGCGACGCGTGAAGTAGAGCGTATTGCCGTCCGGCGAAAACGCCGGGCCGTACTCAATCTGGTCGGTGCTGATGATGCCCTCCCCGAGAACAGTTGGCGTTTGGGCGCGCGCAGGCAGGGCAAGCAGGGCTACGGCGAGGACAGGGAGAAGTCGGGCCACGGCGGGAGCGAAAAAATGCACAGGACCCAGGCGCCTACGGGAGCCCGCCCGTTCGGGTTGCTTTTAATCAATTAAAAGCCTGGTCGAAGCACCACGCTCCTGCTCTCTGCCACGCCTCCAGCCTCGAGGCTGACCTGGTATACGCCCGCCGAAAGGCCGCGCAGATCCAGCCGCCCGGAGTGCGTCCCGGCCGAACGCTGGCCGAGGTCAATCTGAAGGCGCGATCGCCCCAGGAGGTCATACACGGTGATCATGACCGGGCCTGCAGACGGCAGGTCCGCGGCCAGTGAAAGCCAACCAGCAGACGGATTCGGGAATGTCTCCAGCTGCAGGCGCGCCGGAGGCACCTCAGGGGCTTGGCGCGACACGGAGGTGCCGCCCAACGGCTTGCCCGGCGACACCACGTGGTAGTACATGGTGTCCGTCCGACCCGCTTCGTCGGAGGCAATGACCTGGAATTCCGCGTTGCGCGTAGGGAAGGCGGCTGAAGGATCAATCAGCACGTGGTTATCCACCAGGGATACGCCCGCCGGCGCGTCCACCAGTTCGTAGGCCACGGTCCCCACCGAGTGCCGAACCCGAAGTGTATCCCGCTTCACGCCGCCGTCCAGCTTGATCGAACGGCCGGCAAGCGGGAAAAACCGGAGCGGAAAGACGGTGTTGTCACCGACCGTGAACGTCTTGCTGCGAACCGGCGCACCATCCTGCAAGAGCTCGACGGTCCAGACGCCTTCCGGAGACTCCATGGCCGACACGCGCTCCTCCCAGCCTGTATAAAGCGCATGCCACTGCACGCTGCGGGCGAAGATCACACCCTTGTTCAGCACGTCAAACTCCGCGCCGGTCGGATCCAGAATGCGCACCTGATAGGTGGCGCCGATCATGCCCTGTAGCTGCACCCAAATGCCGAGTTCAGGCTCCGACCGGGCTACCTCCAGCGGTCGGAAGGGGCGATTCTTGAGCCGTTTGTCGCCGATGTAGTTGTTGTTCTCCGAACCGCTCAGGTCCGTGTCCAGAAACACGTCCCAGTCCAGGATGCTGAGTTCGCGCGTCGCCGGATGCACGATGGGCTCCTTCCAAAGTGACAGCCGGGAGTTGCATGATCCCTGGTTTGGGTCCCGGGAGATCCCGTTCTCCCACAGCTCGAAGTGCAGATGCGGGTTCGGACTGGAGCCCGAAGAACCCACATAGCCGATTACCTGCCCCGCCTCGACCCGATCGCCCGGTACGACGGACACCGAATGCGTGCGCAGATGGAAGTACTGCGAGTTGGATCCGTCGTTGTGCCGGATGTTGATGCCGTTGGGCAGCCCGATGTACGGTGTCCAGTAGTTGCGATCGAAGTTGCCGGTCTGGGTCCACGTGACCAGCCCATCGGCCGCTGCGAGCACGGGCACGCCCTGGTCCATGATGCGGAAGTTGTACGCCATCACGTCCGTGCCGCGATGCCCATCGTACGTGAACTGGGCGTGGCATTCCCAGTCCTGCCAGGTGCCGGCGGCCGGGTCTGTGTCCGGGCCGAGTTGCAGAAAAATGCCATCCCACTCGGCGCGGCCCAGCGGCCAGATCAGCTCAGGGATCCGGGCGATGGACTCGGTGCCCGACTCGGCGATCGCCACCTCGGAGTCCGAGACTCCGCCTCCCTGGTGATGAGGAGGGGCACAGCCGACGAGCGGCAGAGCGAGTAGAAGAACGGGGAGGAGACGCATGGGGAGCCCCACAATACGGCCATTGTGCTGCGGCTACGAGGTGCAACCCGCCAGTCGTGCAGGCCGCAGCTCCAGCCGGCCCAACCGCGTGCCACACGGTCAGCGCCGAAATCCGCCCAAAGTGCCCAGATACGAAGGCTGAAAGCCCGCGAGGGCTTCCTTGACCTGATCGCTGGCCGGCCCGTAGATCACGAATTCGGTGGGCTGAAACAGGCCCATGAACCGCTCGGCGAAGTTGGCGCCGAAGTTGCCCAGGTGCTCCATCACCGCCTCGGAGTCGGCGTAGCTCTCGAGGATGTGACAGGTGGCGCCGTCCTCGGAGATGTACCACTCGTAGGTGCGGGCGCCCGCTTCGTTCTTGGTGGAGGCGACCATCTCATGCATGAGTTCGCGCCAGGCATCGAGGTCGCTGACGTTTCCGCGCAGGCTCCACGAGACTGAGTGTGCCATGGGTATCCAGGGGTTTGGGTTGGACTCAGTTGCGGGGGGACTCGAATAAACCACCCGGCGTGCCCCCCGGCGACTTGCCGAACCGGCGGTAGGCCCTGGACGTCGCCACGCGCCCTCTCGGCGTGCGCTCCATAAGCCCTTCCTGAATCAGAAACGGCTCGTATACCTCCTCGAGCGTGCCGGCGTCCTCACCCACGGACACGGCAAGGTTGCCCAGCCCCGTCGGGCCGCCGTCGAACTTCTCGATCAGTGTGGTCAGGATGCGCACATCCATCTCGTCGAGCCCGCTGGGGTCCACGTTGAGCGCGGTCAGCGTCTGATCCGCGATCTCGGATGTGATGACCCCATCGCCCTTGACCTCTGCGAAATCCCGGGCGCGGCGCAGAAGTCGGTTGGCGATGCGGGGCGTGCCCCGACTGCGCCGTGCGATCTCGGAAGCACCGTCCTCGGAGATCCCGACACCCAGCAGGCCGGCAGAGCGCTCGACAATGCGCTGCAGCAGGTCCGGTGTGTAGTAGTCGTACCGAAAGTCGATGCCGAACCGGGCTCGGAGGGGGGCGGTGAGCAGCCCCTTTCGAGTGGTCGCACCCACCAGCGTGAAAGGCGGCAGTGCGATCTGCACGCTCCGGGCGTTCGGCCCCTGGTCAATCAGGATGTCGATGTGGTAGTCCTCCATCGCCGCGTAGAGGTATTCCTCGACGACCGGCGCCAGGCGGTGGATCTCATCGATAAACAGGACCTCGCCTTCCTGCAGGTTGGTCAGAAGGCCTGCGATCGAAGCGGGCTTGTCGAGCACCGGACCGGAGGTGGTCTTGATGCGCACCCCCATCTCCTCGGCGATGATGTAGGCCAGCGTAGTCTTGCCCAAGCCGGGCGGTCCGGACAGCAGCACATGGTCCAGTGCCTCGCCGCGCGCCAACGCTGCTCTCATGAAGACGCGCAGGTTCTCCTTGATCTGCGCCTGCCCCACGAACTCATCCAGACTCTTGGGCCGGAGGGCTTTTTCGAGGTCCTCATCGCCTCGAATGGGGCTACCTGCCATGGCGCCTGCACGCTCGTTCATATCGCCGAAATTGAGGCTCTGGAGCCGGTTTTTGCACCGCCCGCCTCATCGCACCCGAGTTGACAAACCCGGCCCCTCGGCCTACGTTGAGGCATCATGTTTGCTGTGGGCAACATACTGATTTCCGATGACGTGGTAGACGCGCCGTTTGCCTGCAATCTGGGTGCGTGCCACGGCGCGTGTTGCGTGCATGGCGACAGCGGCGCGCCCCTCGAAGAGGACGAACTGCCCCTGATTGAACACGCGCTCAAAGTCGTCGGACACACCCTGCGTCCCGAAGCCCGCGAGGTCATCGCCCGTAAAGGACCGTGGGAGGAAACCAGTCCCGGCTATTATGCCACCACGTGTGTGGGCGATGCGGAGTGCGTCTTTGTGACGTATGACGGCCCGGTGGCCAAGTGCGCCATCCAGAAAGCCCAGCAGGAGGGCAGACTGGAATTCGCCAAGCCCATCTCCTGCCACCTGTATCCCATCCGCATCGAAGACCTCGGTGACTACGAGGCGCTCAACTACGAGCGCGTGGACATCTGCAAGCCGGCCGTGCCCCACGGGAAACGAACCGGGACTCGATTGCCGAACTTCCTCAGGGATCCGTTGGTACGCAGGTATGGCGAGGATTGGTACGATCTCTTCATCGACGCCTGCGAAGAACGAAGCCGCATTCTTAACGGTCAGTAGCGCATATGCTGAATCTCCAACAGAAACAGTCCCTGCAGCAGAAGCTGTCGCCGCAGCAGATACAGTACATCAAGCTGCTGCAACTGCCGACGCTCGCGCTGGAACAGCGCATCAAGGCGGAGATCGAGACGAATCCGCTGCTGGAGGAGGGGCTGGACGAGGAGGAGGAAGACCAGCAGGAACGCGCTGAAGCCAAGGACGAGGCGGATCAGCAGGACGACTCCAAGAACGAAGACGAAGACTACAACTGGGAGGAGTTGCTCCCGGACGCAGACGACCTCTACGGTCACAAAGCGCGTGTGGACTCCCAGGACGAGGAGGAGCGCAAGGAGATTCCCATGGCGGCCGGGGTCTCGATGGCTGAGCACCTGAAGGACCAGCTGTCGTTCCTGAATCTGACGGACGACCAGGAGTTGGTAGCCGAGCAGATTATCGGCTCCATCGATGAGGACGGCTACCTGCGGCGGCCGCTGGAGAGCATTATTGACGATGTGGCCTTCAACTACGGTGTACTCGTGGAGGAGGACGCCGTGGAGAAGGTGCTCAAGCGGATCCAGAAGCTGGAGCCTCTGGGCATCGCATCGCGGGATCTGCGCGAGTGCCTCATGGTGCAGCTGGAGGCCATGCCCGAGGATACGCCTGGGCGGACTGCTGCCCATCGCATGCTTGATCGGACCTACAAGGAGTTCACGATGAAGCATTTTGACCACATCATGCGCAAGCTCGAAATCGAACCGGACGAGCTCAAGGACGCGTATGATCTGGTCCAGCGGCTGAATCCCAAGCCGGGCGAAGGCGAGTTCACCGCTGCGCAGAATTACATCACGCCGGACTTCACGGTGCGCTATGACGAGGAGGAATTCCTCATCAGCCTGAACAACGGCAACACGCCGGAGCTGCGGGTTTCGAAGCAGTACCGGCAGATGCTCGAGCAGATAACCACCGAAAAGAAGCGCGGCAACACCGCCGGCGCGTTCGACTCGGAAACGCGCAACTTCCTGAAGTCAAAGCTGGAGTCCGCCAAGTGGTTTATCAACTCCATCCACCAGCGTCGGCACACGATGCTGAAGGTGATGGAGGCGATCGTGCAGATCCAGGATGAGTTCTTCAAGTTCGGCCACGGCTACCTGAAGCCGATGATCCTGAAGGACATCGCCGACATCATCCACATGGACATCTCCACGGTGAGCCGCGTGGTGAACGGCAAGTACGTGCAGTGTGACTTTGGCGTGTACGAGCTGAAGTACTTCTTTTCCGAGGGCCTGTCCACCGAGAGCGGCGAGGAGATCTCCAACAAGGAGGTCAAGGCCATCATCGAGCAGATCATCGGAGACGAGAACAAGCAGAAGCCGCTCTCCGATCAGAAGATTGCGACGATGCTGGAGGACAAGGGCTTCCAGATCGCGCGGCGCACGGTGACCAAGTACCGGGAGCAGCTCGGTATTCCTGTGGCGCGGCTGCGCAAAGAAATCGTGTTGTCGTGAGCACCGAGGCCTACTTCGAGCGGTTTCGGCAGGGGATCGTTGGCCATGACCACGATTTTGAGACGCCCTATGGGCGCAAGCAGCTGATCTACGCAGACTGGATTGCCTCGGGCCGGCTGTATGGGCCGATCGAGGACAAACTGCACGGCACGTTTGGTCCCTGGGTTGGGAATACGCATTCCGAGTCCTCGGTGACCGGGACGTCGATGACGCGTGCGTATCACGAGGCCAGGCACATCATCAAGCGGCACGTCAACGCGGGCCCGAATGATGTCATCATTGCCACGGGCAGCGGCATGACGGGCGTCATCAACAAGCTCCAGCGGATCCTGGGATTGCGCATTCCTGAGCCGCTCATGCCGCACGTCAACGTGCCTGAGTCCGAGCGGCCTGTGATTCTCCTCACCCACATGGAGCACCACTCCAACCAGACGTCATGGCTGGAGACTATCGCCGATGTGCATTGGCTGGAGCCGATGCCCAACGGCGAGTGCTGCATGAAGACGCTGCGGGAGGCCGTGAAGCAGTACGAGGGCCGGCGGTTGATCGGCTCGTTCACGGCCTGCTCCAACGTGACGGGCGTGCGCACGCCGTATCACGAAATGGCGCGCATCATGCACGAGGCCGGCGGGTTGTGTTTTGTCGACTTTGCAGCGTCGGCGCCCTACGACCCCATCGACATGCACCCGGAGGATGAGGCCGCGCGCCTCGATGCGGTGTTCTTCAGCCCGCACAAGTTTCTGGGCGGTCCGGGAAGCGCAGGAATCATGGTCTTTGACTCGGCCCTGGATCCCAACCATGTGCCGGACGAGCCGGGCGGCGGCACGGTCGATTGGACGAACCCCTGGGGTGAGCACCGCTTTGTCTCCAACATCGAGGATCGCGAAGACGGAGGTACGCCCGCCTTCCTGCAGACCATTCGGGCCGCCCTCTGCATCAAGCTGAAAGAAGAGATCACGTGCGATGCGATCCATGTCCGCGAGAAGGAGCTGCTGGACCGGGCCTTTGAGGGGCTGGGAGAAATTCCCGGACTCGTGATCCTGGCGGAGCATCTGCGGGATCGTCTGGGTGTGATCTCCTTCTACTTTGAGGGCATTCACTACAACCTGGTCGTAAAGCTGCTCAATGACCGGTTTGGCATCCAGGTGCGCGGCGGCTGTTCGTGCGCCGGGACGTACGGACACTATCTGCTGCACGTCGATCCGGAGCATTCACACCGGATTACGGACCGGATCAATGAAGGCGATCTGTCTGAGAAGCCGGGGTGGGTGCGCCTGTCCTTGCACCCCACCATGACTGATGCGGAGTTGGAGATCGTGATCGATGCGCTCGCCGCCGTGCGCGCCAACATCACCGAGTGGGAGAAGGACTACCGGTACGATCCCAACACCAACGAGTATGTGCACCGCGAGGAGCGGGCGCTGCCGGTGGAGGAGTGGTTCTCGCTGGAGCGGGAAGGGGCAGCGCTGTAGGACGGGCGCTCGACAGGCTGTCAGAGCCCGGGTTTGCGGAAGGCACCCAGAGCGCTCCGCCTGTCTCATTCTGACGTCCTGAAACGTCGACAATCGGTCGCTTACTTCCGGCGATCCGCGTTTGCGAGACAGCCGCGTTACAAAACGCGGACGAAACGCCTCTGGTTAAAAAGGGTCATTGCGGCGCGTTTTGGGCGGTTAATACACCATCCGTGGCCCCGTTGCGGCCCCGTTGTGTTTTTTTGGCACGGTGTTCGCTTCATCTGGAGCGAAACACTTTCCACCACGCTTCCAAGGGTGTTAACCATGGCTTCCGCAAATCTCACTCCTTCCGGTTCCTCGATGTCGAATCTGCTGACCCTATACATGCAGGGGCAGATCACCGAACGTCAGTGGAAACGCATGATGCGCATTATGGACTCTCGCAAGGCGAGCAAGACCGAGCGCATGGCAATGGCCCGCTACTTCAGAGACGTGGTCTCTGAAAAGGGCTCCTCAGCTCTCCGTATGCCCAAGCTCGGAGAAGTCAACGACATGCTGGGCTACGCACGCAATTCCTAATCGTCGAAGCAGGTTTCTATACACACTACCTCCTCCTGTGTGTCTTGAACGTCCGCAACGGTGGGTGATGCGGACTGTTCACCCTTCGACGTTGAGGCCGGGCGCTTTTGGAAGCGGCGCCTGGCCTCTCTCTTTTTTGGGGCAGGGAGTTGCACGACTCTCGCACGGCACCCTGCCTACCCCTCAGCTCCGAACGCTGAGACGGTCGCAGTAGCCTGGGCGATGGCGCCCCACTCCGAGTCGAGCACCTCCTCATGCAGGGCGACTTCGGAGCCGATCCAGCCGATGGTCACGAACTGGCGGGCGAGCAGAAGGACCTGCTGAATGAGGAACGTAAGGAAGCCTAGCCCGAGTGCGGCTTCAAGCGGAGCCGGGCCCACGGCCAGCAGCAAGGCCGGGCCGAACCAGACCACGTAAAGCAGGTGCGCGCTCAGTCGCCGCAGCGGGAACGACACCCCGAAGAACACTGCCTTGATAACGGACAAGTCCCGCGCAGCAAGCCCGATGCGCGCATAGTCGAGCATCATGTCCATCGCTGCGAGGCCGAAGATCCAGAGCGTCGGTACGAACACGAGCGAGGTCCAGAACACGACCACTTCGCCGCCGCCGCCAGCTGCAAGTACCAAACCAAGGACCGCCATGACCACGGTCCAGACCAGTGCGACCAGTGCAAAGATGGCCGTGACTCCCAGCCCCGGCCAGAACCAGGAAGACGCACCCGTCCAGAAGCTCCTCGCGCCTCCGTCCCGCAGCGCGTGTGCCAGGCCCACCCCACTCAGCGCCGACCAGACCAACCAAACCGGGAAGACGGCAACGAGCATGCCGAGGAGACTTGCGACGACGCCGCGATTCTGGAGGAAGAAGTCCACCAAGAGCACGGCATTCAGTGGCTCGTCGCCAAAGCCTGACTCGGAGAATGAGGCGTCGATTGCCGCACCCACAGGAGTAGCGATCAACCAGGCAAGAGTGAGTTGCACCGCCCAGAGCAACACGGCCAGTCCGGGCCGCGCTCGCATAGTCTGAATGCCGGTGGAGAGGGGACGGGCAATCATCAGAACAGGCCGGAAAAGAGAAGCAGGATCTGCTGGACGCGTGAGGCGAAGGCGCGTCTTTGCGCACTGCCTGGTGAGTCGCCTCGCAATGCCTGTCCGTTGTTGAGTCGGTTGATCTCCAGCGTGAGCGCATCGTCCGGATCGATCACCGCCTTCCGAAGCCTGGAATCTCCGGTGTGCGAGAACGTGCGCCAGGCATCCTGACCATCCCATCGGAAATCCCGTGTGCTTCCGTCCTCAAACTCCATGCGCACCGTCGTCGGCACATGGCCGTCCAGAACGCGCTGCACCACTACACGGCTGCGCCAGCTCTCCGTAGAGTCCCTGGACTCAACCTGGTTGGACGTTGCCGAATCCATGCGGTAGTCGAGCACAGCGGATCCGTACACGTACTGATCAAAGAACCAGTCCATGTCCTGTCCGGACGTGCGCTCCAGTGTCGCCTGGAGGTCCCGCGTGGTCGGGTGGCGAAACGCCCACTCGTCGTAGTAGGCCCGGAGAAACTCCCGCATGGTGTCCCAGCCCAGGAGACCCTCCAACGTATTCATCACCGTGGCCGGCTTTGAGTAGGAGTTGCGCCCGTAGTCGGAGGAGTAGCGATACTGCCACGACCAGGTGTCGAGCGTGCCGCGCGACGGATCCTGGTGGGCGTAGACCAAACGGTGAAGGTCCTTGCCACCGAGCGTGAGGCCGGGCAGTTGAATGGCCCCCCCGAAGGCATCGTCCATGATGCGGCTCTCGAGGTAGGAGTTCATGCCTTCGTCCAACCAGGCCTCCTCGAACTCGTTGCTGGCCAGCATGCCGTAGAAGTACTGGTGCCCGAACTCGTGCACGGTCACGAGCTCCAGGGACTTCACCCACTCGGGCAGCATGTAGTTGGTCCCGCAGGTGATCAGCGTCGGGTACTCCATGCCGTTCGAGCCGCCAATCCCATCGACCAATGTCAGTGTCGTATAGGGGTACGGGCCCACCCAATCGTCGAATCGTTCGAGCGATGCGATAGCTGCATCGAAGTGACGCCGCCGCTGGGTCTCGGTGTCGTGCTCGGGGCGCAGCAGCAACCTCAGGTTGACGTGTCGCCAGGTTTCCGTGTACTCGCGATAGCCTTCGTAGGCCGTCCACGCGAAGTCGTGCACATCCTCGGCCAGATAACGCACGGTCTTTTCGCCCCAAACGAGATCCTCGGAGACCTCGACACCGCTCGCGCCCACCACATAGGAGCGGGGTACGCGCAGGGTCACGTCGTATGTACCGAAGTCCGCATAGAACTCCGAGTTGGCGTGGAACTGATGGGCGTTCCACTGTCCTGTCTCCGCGTCCAGGGGTACATAGCGCTGTCCGGGCACTTCGTAGACGGCGATCTTCGGAAACCATTGCGCCACGAAAAAGAAGGGGCGACCATCGCTGTCTTCCAGCCAGCCCGTGCGCGCCGTGATGCGCGGAAGGCGACTCTCGAATTCCAGGTCCAGCGTGATGGTCTCGCCGGGCTGCACGGCCTGCGGCAGAGTGACGGCCATCACCGTCTCGTCCCGCGCGTTGCCGTCGTTGGGTTGGATGAATCGCATCTGGCCCGTCAGGTCCTGCGGAGCGCCCGAGTAGGGCAGCGCACCGGCCAGGTCGGCCGGCAACTCGCCGGCGATTTCCATGCGGGTGATCTCAACGCCGCCCCATCGATCACTGCGCTCATCCGAGAATCCTCGGTGTTCACCGCCGCTCTCGTTCTGAAAGGTGGAGCCCGGCTTGAATGCGTTCAGATAGAGATGGAATCGTAGCTCGTCGACCGGCGTGTTGCCCGGGTTTCGCCAGGTCAGGCGCTGCGACCCGGTGACGGTTCTTGCCTCCGGGTCGAGCGTGACGTCCATCTGGTAGGACACCCGCCGCTCGGACAGCGGTTCGTCTGAGGTGGTCTGCGCCACGGCCATAGTCGCCGGCAGCATCAGTGCCGCCAGCAGCGCCGGCAAGAACATTTGGGGGTGCCTGCGATTCATGGCCGCAGATTACGAATCCGTGGGCGGGAGGTATGGCCGATTTCGTTGAACTCTGTGAGGTAGGGCCGCGGGACGGCTTCCAGTTCGAGGCGACGCCCATCCCCACGGCGTTCAAGCTGAGGGTCATCCGAGGACTCATGGCCGCGGGTGTCAGGCGGATACAGGCCACCTCATTCGTGCACCCGAAGTGGGTGCCGCAGATGGCAGACGCGGAGGTGGTGCTGGAGGCCTTGCTCCCGGAGGCCTCGCAATACGGCACGACCCTCACCGCGCTTGCCCTGAATGTGAAGGGCGTGGAGCGGGCTGTCGCGGCAGGCGTCGGCACGGTGGATCTCTCGATCGCACTCAACGAGCAGCACGCGAAGGACAACGCCAACATGAGCGTGCAGCAGGGCATCGACGCTGCTCACGCCATGCTTGACGCGGCGGCGCAGGCCGGGGTTGCCGCACAGCTAGGTCTGCAGACCGTGTGGGGCTATCAGGAGCCTGACGATACGCTACTGGCTCGTGTGCGCGAGGTGGTCGCAGCGTTTGCTGACCGCGACCTGGAGTCGCTATCGCTGGCGGATTCCACCGGAATGGCTAGTCCTGTGACCATCAAGCGCACGGTTGAGGCCGTGCGGGCGGCGGCGCCCGGCGTGGACCTGGTACTTCACCTGCACGATACGCGCGGCCTGGGTATGGCGAATGTCGCTGCCGCCATAGAAGCTGGGGTGCGGCGGTTCGACACCTCTCTTGGCGGCCTTGGCGGCTGCCCGTTCATACCCGGCGCTACCGGCAACATCGCCACCGAGGACACAGCGTATCTGGTCGGGCGATTGGGTCTGCGCCACGGCCTGGACGTTCCGGGTGTCGCTGCGATCAGCCGGGCCGTCGAGGATCACGTTGGGCATGCGCTGTCGGGGCGCATGTATCGCCTGGTGTAGGGTCGAAGCGGGACTGGCCGTTCAGCGCGCCGATCTGGCCTTGTCGGCCGCTGATCCGGCCTTTGCGGCGCGCCGAAGCGGGACTGGCCGCGGGCCGATCCGGCGGCGACATGGAATCGAGGCCCTCGATCCCATCTCCCGCCGGGCCGTAGCGGACCCTGTTGTGTAATCCGGCCGTCGTTTTCGACTTAGCCGCGCTTGAAATCGGGCCAGAGGTGGGATTCAGCCCTGATTTTCCATGTTGGTGGCCGGCCTCGCGGCCCCCGCAGCCCAAGCGCCCGGCCCGGCGTGCCGCTACGGCCCCGCGCCCCGGCCCGGCGTGCCGCGGCCGCCGCGCCCAACGCGGGCCGATCCGGCGGCGACATGGAATCGAGGCCCTCGATCCCATCTCCCGCCGGGCCGTAGCAGACCCCGTTGTGTAATCCGGCCGTCGTTTTCAACTTAGCCGCGCTTGAAATCGGGCCAGAGGTGGGATTCAGCCCTGATTTTCCATGTTGGTGGCCGGCCGGCGTGCCCGGCCCCGCGTGCCCGGCCGGCGTGCCGCTGCGGCCCCGCGCCCCGGCCCACGCGCCCGAACCGGCGCCGAGCCCCAAGCGCCCCGGCGGTGCGCGCCGCTCCGCACCCACAGCCAAGCCCTCAGTCCTGATAAGCCTCAATCGGCGGGCACGTGCACACAAGCTGCCGATCGCCCTGCGCGTCATTCACGCGGCGCACCGTCGGCCAGAACTTGTGCTCACGCGTCCAGGGTGCGGGATACGCGGCCTTCTCCCGTGGGTAGGGCATTTCCCATTCATCAGCCAGCACTTTGGCGGCCGTGTGCGGGGCCTGACTGAGCACGTTGCGCTCGGCATCGGCAATGCCCAGTTCCACCTCCTGAATCTCGCTCCGAATGGAGATCATGGCCTCGCAGAACCGGTCCAGCTCGGCCTTGGCCTCGCTCTCCGTAGGCTCGACCATGACTGTGCCCACGACAGGCCACGACATGGTCGGCGCATGGAATCCGTAGTCCATGAGCCGTTTGGCCACGTCCACCTCAGTCAGCGAGGTGTGCTGCCGGAGGTGACGCAGGTCCAGGATGAACTCGTGGGCAACGCGGCCGCCGGGTCCGGTGTAGAGCACATCGTACGTGCCCTCCAGACGCTTGGCCATGTAGTTAGCGTTCAGAATCGCCACCTGCGAACTGCGCTTGAGGCCGTCCGCACCCAGCATGGCGATGTACGCCCAGGAAATGACGAGCACACCGGCACTGCCGAACGGCGCAGACGCGACCGGACCGATGGCCTCGGCGCCGCCGGTCTTTACCAGCGGGTGGCCCGGCATGAACGGTCCCAGGTGCGGCTGCGCACAGATTGGGCCGATGCCCGGGCCGCCGCCGCCGTGCGGGATGGCAAATGTCTTGTGCAGGTTCAGGTGGCAGACATCCGCACCAAAATCCCCCGGACGACACAGCCCGACCTGCGCGTTCATGTTCGCGCCGTCCATGTACACCTGGCCGCCGTGGTCGTGCACGATCTGACAGATCTGTCGAATACCGCGCTCGAACACCCCGTGCGTGGACGGATAGGTGATCATCAGCGCCGACAGCTTCTCCGCGTGCTCGGTCGCCTTCGCTTCGAGATCTGCGATGTCCACGTTGCCGTTCTCGTCGCAGTTCACCACCACTACCTGCATGCCGGCCATGACCGCACTCGCGGGGTTGGTGCCGTGCGCCGAGCTCGGAATCAGGCAGACATCCCGATGCCCCTCTCCACGACTCTGGTGGTAGGCGCGAATGGTGAGCAATCCGGTGTATTCGCCGGCCGCACCGGAGTTGGGCTGCAGGCTGACCGCCGGCAGTCCGGTGATTTCGCCAAGCCAGTTCTCCAGGTCGGAGATGATGCGGTGGTAGCCCGGCACCTGCTCCGACGGTGCAAACGGATGAATGCTGTTCAACCCAGCCCACGTGATGGGCATGAGCTCCGCCGTGGCATTCAGCTTCATGGTGCACGAGCCAAGCGGAATCATGCTCGTGGTCAGCGACAGGTCACGCGAGGACAGCTTCTGCATGTAGCGCAGCATGTCCGTCTCCGAATGCACGGTGTTGAACACCGGGTGCTCGAGATAGCCGGTCGTGCGCGGCATGGCGCCGTCGTAACCGCTGTCCGTGGCCTCCAGAATACGGGCGATGGACACTGAGCCGCCCGTGAGCACCTGTGCAAGCAGCTCAATCTCCGCCTGGGTCGATGCCTGATCCAGCGAGACCCCGATCGAGCCGTCGTCGAAGTAGCGCAGGTTCATGTGAGCCTGCTCGGCCCGTGTGCGCACGCCGTCGACGTCGGCGCCGTCAATGCGCAGGGTGTCGAAGAAGTCGGCGTGGCGCACGGACAGTCCGCCCTCGACCAGCATGCGGGCCAGGACCTTGGTCATGTCGTGCACCCGCTTGGCGATGGCCTTCAAGCCCCTGGGCCCATGGAAGACCGCGTACATGCTCGCCGTCACGGCCAGCAGCACCTGGGCGGTGCAGATGTTGGAGGTGGCCTTGTCACGGCGAATGTGCTGCTCACGCGTTTGCAGGGCCATGCGCAGCGCGGTGCCGCCGTCAGCGTCCACGGTCACTCCGATAATGCGGCCGGGAACGGAGCGCTTGAACTCGTCACGGGTGGCGAAGAACGCGGCGTGCGGGCCGCCGAAGCCCATCGGCACGCCAAAACGCTGACTGGATCCGACCACGACGTCCGCTCCGAACTCGCCTGGAGCCTCGAGCAGCGTCAGTGCCAGGAGATCACTGGCCACCACCACCTGTCCGCCGCCGTCGTGCACGGCCTGGCACAGGGCGCGGTGGTCTACCACGCGGCCGTCGGTCTCGGGATACTGTATGAGCACGCCGAAGAACGCATCGCTCATCTCGAAGGAGGCCACGTCCCCAACCGTGATCCCGATACCCATGGGCTCGGCGCGGGTGCGTACCACCTCGATGGTCTGCGGGTGGCAGTTCTCGTCCACGAAGAAGGCGACGCGCTTACGGGCCTTCCGGTAAATCATGCTCATGCCCTCGGCCGCAGCCGTGCCCTCGTCAAGCAGGCTCGCGTTGGCAATTTCCAGGCCGGTGAGGTCACTCACCATGGTCTGGAAGTTCAGCAGAGCCTCCAGCCGGCCCTGGGCAATCTCGGCCTGGTAGGGCGTGTACTGGGTGTACCAGTTGGGATTCTCGAGGATGCCCCGCTGGATGACCGGCGGGGTGAGGGTGCCGTAGTACCCCATCCCGATAAAGCTTCGATACTGTTTGTTGGACCCGGCGATCGCCTGGATTTCAGCAAGCAGTTCGTGCTCGGTCAGGGCTGGCGGCAGGTGCAGGTCCCTGCCCAGGCGGATACTCTCGGGCACCGTCTCATCGACAAGCGTGTCGAGCGAGGAGGCGCCGACAACAGTCAGCATGTCCTCGACATCCGAGGCGGAGGGGCCGATGTGGCGATCGGCGAAGCGGTCGGTGGGGTTCAGGTCGACTGCCATCGGGAAAGGGCTTGGTCCGAAGTACGGAAAGTACGCGTTGCAACCGGTACAGGGGACTTCCTGCCCGGCCGGCGATGCGCAAACGCGAGTTGCCCCGGGGGGAGCCGCGGGCGCTGTTCAGTTTCTGTGGAAAGCGCTTTCCGGGACGCGGGTGCGGCGCCGGCGCGGGCCCGGGCGCTGGGTCCGTGCGAAAGGTCCGCCGCCGTACTACCCGGCGTGCACGCCAGCCCACCCGGCGTCGGCCTACTCCGCAGCCGCATCGGCCCACTCCGCCCCGGCCTCGGCCTCCTCCGCAGCCGCATCGGCCGACTCCGCGCCGCCCCCAGCCTAGTCCGCCTCGGCGTCGGCCTCCCGAAGCACCTTCAGGGCCTCAGCTGCAGCACGCTGCTCCGCCTGTTTCTTGCTGGCGCCTTCGCCGGTTCCGGCGGTCTCTCCCTGCACTCGCACGCCGACCGTGAAATGCCGCTTGTGAGACGGCCCTGTCGCGTCCTGGAGCTGGTACACGGGCTGCGGCCAGCCACGAGCCTGTGCGAACTCGAGGAGCAGACTCTTGTGGTTGTCCTCCCGCAGCATCAGTGCGTCCAGGTCCAGGGGCTCCAGCATGGTGCGCATGATGAAGGCACGTGCGGCATCCGTGCCCTGATCCAGATAGATCGCACCGATGAGTGCCTCAAACGCGTCCGCCATGATGCTGGTGAACTTCTGGGTCTGCCCCTGCTGCCGCAGGTTGTCCGAAACCATAATCAGGTGATCGAGACCCAGCGTGCGGGCACGGGCCGCCAGGGCCTTTCCATTCACCAGTTTGGAGCGCAGTCGAGTCAGAAAGCCCTCCGCCTCCTCCGGGTACTCCGCGTACAGATACTCGGCGGTGACAAAGCCGAGGACTGCATCGCCCAGATACTCCAGCCGCTCGTTGGACTCGATCGCGGAGCCCGGTCGACCGCGCAGCAGAGAGCGGTGACGCATGGCCTGTACGTAGAGGGACAGGTCGCCGACCGGCAGGCCGGTCACGGCCGTCACCGACTCCGGCGTGATGCCGTGCGCCGGCTCCACATCGCCGTTGCGGCGGATCCAGGACCATATGCGACCCAGCCAGCTCACGCGTCTCCACGCAGGTGCGCATAGACCGCACGGGTGAGGGCCGCCCCCAATTCGGCGCTCTGGGTGTCATCCGCAAGGCCTTCGATCAGAATGACCAGCACGAACGGTTCGCCCTCTTCCGGATAGACGATGGCGGCATCGTGATGAATGGCCGTGATCTGCCCGGTCTTGTGGGCCGCCTGCGCGTCTGGCGGCAGACCGGCAGGAATCATCTCGTTGAACTCCTGGGCCTTGAGTATGTCCACCATTTCGGCGTCGGCCCTGCGACTTACGGCGTGCCCCTCCATGAGGGTCAGCATGAGGGTGGCCAGGTCCTCTGAGGTGGCCTGATTGGACAGCCCCTGCTCAAACGCTTTCAAGTCTTCCACACCACGCAGCGTGCGCATGTGTGTGGTTCCGAGTGCTTCGCTCGTGGCCTGCACCGTCTCCGCGCCGAGCTCATCGATGAGAAGGTTTGTCGCCAGATTCGAGGAGACCACGATCATGTTGGTCACCAGCTCGCGAACGGCCATTGGTCGGCCCAGCAGACCGTAGATGGTATCGTCCGAGTCGTCACCGATCGCATACGTAGAGCCGTCTACAATCGAACTGAAACTGTTTCGGACAACCAGCGAATCATCGAGGCTCCAGGCACCTTCCTCGACCCGCCGAAACACCTCAATCATGACCGGCACCTTCATGGTGCTTGCGGCATGGAAAAGGCGATCCCCGTTGCGATCGAAGTCGAGTCCCCTGTGCGGATCCCGGATGGAGACGGCCACAGTGGCCTCCGGTCGGGATTGTGCGATGCGGTCGAGGTCGGCGGAAAGCGCGTCGGTGTCCACGGGCTGGGTGCAGGCTAGCAGCGGCAGCAGCAAGGCTGCGGAAAGCAAACTTCTTCTCATTCGTCAGCCGCGGCGCGACTCGGTTGGTTGGGAGCGGGTCCTGGGCCGGCCCCGTGGAGAAGATCGGCAACTGCCTGCACACTGACAGGCACATCGCTCAGGGCGACGAGCCGTGCAGCCGGTCTCGGCAGCTCGCGGTCTGCGTCCGGGCTTCCGAGGCAGGCGCGCACGCAGGGCACTGTCAGCTCGCGGATAAAGGCGGCCTGGTGGGGTAGCAGCCCGAAGGCATGCCACGCAGCCGGCTTCACGATCATGGCAACCACGGCCCGTCCCGCCTGCGCGGCTGCGTCCGAAAATGCCCGGTACTCGTCCGCAGTCGCATCAGGGCCAAAGCGCGAGACTTCGAAACCGTGACCGGCCAGCAGGGCCTCGGCATCCGCTCGTGTTGGATCCGGATAGTCGGTATGCGGGCGAATCACCGCCAGCGGGATCGGTCCGTGACCTGCGAGTACGCCGGCGACATCTCCCTCTACGGATATGGCGGCACGGGCAATCCTGCGCGCGAGTTGGCCGGGATCCGCCGGCACGGGAGCCGGCCGATCGATGAGGGTTTGCTTCAGGGTCCAAACCCGCTCGAACGCTTCCTGAACCAGTCGTTCGTCCAGGGAGCCGTCCGCCACGGCCCGTACGAGCGCGCTCAGCGCAATGTCAGGGTCGGAGATGTCCAACAGCACATCCACCCCCGCCCGGACGATCTCTGCGGCGCGCGCCGACACGGCCGCGCCGGCGCCACCCATGAGCAGACTGTCCGATACAATCACGCCCTGAAATCCAAGCTCTTCGCGCAGAACACCGCGCAGGATGGGCTCGGAAAACGTAGCTGCCGTTCCGCTCGGGTCCAGCGCCGGGTAGGACACATGGGCGGTCATGATGGCGTCCACTCCGGCGTCGATCGCGGCACGGAAGGGAGCAAGTTCGACCGCTTCGAGCTCCTCCCGGGTCTTGCTGACCACCGGGAGCACATCGTGCGAGTCGGTATCGGTGTCACCGTGCCCGGGAAAGTGTTTTGCGGTGCTGAGTCCGCCCCCGGCCCGGGTGCCACGCACGAAGGCCCGGACACACGCGCTGCATTCGGAAACGTCAGAGCCGAACGCCCGGGTAGAGATGATGGGATTGACCGGATTGGAGTGCACATCCGCGACGGGCGCGAACAGCCAGCCGATGCCGGCCGAACGAGCTTCGCAAGCCGTGGCGGCAGCGACGCGCTCCACCGCGTCGGCCCCGGACCGGCCCTGCGCCATGGCGTGCGGGAACACGGTCAGTCCGGCCACCTGCTGCCCGGCCCCGCGTTCCAGGTCCGAACAGAAGAGCAGAGGCGTCCGTGAAGCCCGCTGAAGGGCCTGCAGTGCGGGGGGAGTCGATGCGTGATGGCCCCGAAAGACCACCATGCCGCCGACAGGTACCTCGTCCAGCAGACGAAGAGCACGCTCCAGATCCTCCGCCACCGAAACAGCGGGCGGCATATTGGAGCCCAGGCGCGGGAAAATCAGCTGCGCCGCGCGCCCACGCAGCGTATCCGGTTTCTGCATCTCAGGTGCCGTAGAGACGGTGCTTCCGGATATAGGCCAGCACGCCCCTGTCGATCAAGCCGGCAACGGTTTTACCCTGGGCCAGACGCTGCCGAATCTCTGTGGACGAAACATCGATCCGGGGGGAGTCCAGCACATGGTCGGCGCCTTCCAGGTCCGTGTCGGAACCCGGCCGCGGATACACGGCAATCCGTGCCATCGCGCGAATGCCCTCGGGTTCACGCCAGCGATCGAAATCGTGCCAGCTGTCGCCCCCGATCAGCAGAATCAGCTCGCTCTCGGAAAACCGGTTGGCCAGAGCGCGCACCGTATCAACCGTGTAGGACGGTGGCTCCCGACGGATCTCCTCATCTGAGACAGTGAAGCCGTCGTGATCGGAGGCTGCGAGCAACGACATGGTGAGCCGGTGTGCGGCTGAAACGTCGGCGGCCCCGTCCTTGAACGGAGATCGCGCAGCCGGCATCCAGATCAGGCGGTCCAGCGACAGCGCGTCGAAAGCCTGCTCGGCAATGATGCGATGGCCCGTATGAGGCGGGTTGAACGTGCCGCCGAACAGACCGATGCGCATGACTATTGGGCCGTGCCGTCCAGTTGGCGCAAGCGGTCGGTGGCGCTCCGGAAGACCTCTTCGCCTTCCTTGATCAGCGGGCTGTCCGGAAAGATCTGGATGAGGCGCTCGTAGGCGTCGATCGCAAGCTGCAGTCGCTCAGGGCGACGTGCGGGGATGCTCTGATCGGCAAAGGCGATGTAGGACCTGGCCGCCGCTACCAGCGCATCGTCCGCCCATTCGGTGTCGTAGTAGTCGTCGAACACGGACTCGAAGGTGAGTGCGGCGGCTTCGTTGTAGCCCCGGGTCGCGTACTGATTGCCCGACTCGTACCGCTTCCGGGCCAGTTTGCCGCGCAACTCCTCAATGCGAGCCTGCCCCTCGAAGAACAGCGGATGATTCGGGTACCGCGTCATGAACAGCTCAAATTGCGTGATGGCACGCCCGGTGTCCGTCTGATCCAGCGACCACCGCGGGCTCCGGTCGTAGTAGGTCATGGCCAGTTCGTACGCCGCATCGGGCACGCGCGGGTCCGCCCGGTAGATCTGCGTAAACCGGGTGAACTCGTTCGCCGCCAGCAGATACTCCCCATTCGCGCGATAGGCGCGAGCGAGCGCAATCTGCGCATCGGCCGCCCACTCGTGCGTGCGTCCGAAGTCAAACACGCCCTGGAAAAATTCGGCGGCGCGCTCGTAGTCCTCGGCCTCCATGCGCTCTACGCCTTTGTTGTAGGCGTCTTCAGGGCCGTCATACGAGAGGCGGCGGGATCCGGCACATCCGGCCAGGATCACGATGAGGAGCAGGGTAGTGAGTCTTTGAATCATGCGGGCGATGGCGTTGCGCCTTTGCAGAACGCGGAAGGCAGGCCGCTTGGTATGTCCGGAAATAAGTCGCGGCAGCGGACATGAACCCGTGGTCAGGACGGGCTGTTCCGGGCGGCTGTGTCGGTGCGGTGCGTAGCCGCGCAGGCGGTCTCGCCGCCTTTACCGCATCAACTCCAGCACACCGTTGCGATACCGGTGGTAGAACATGGTGCGATTCACCTGATCACCGGCAAAGTGCACCCGGATGCCCAGTCCCTGATAGTCGCCGCCACTCAGCAACGCGGCGCGTACCTGCTCGGCGTCTCCGGCCATCATGCGATCCACCAGCAGCCGCGAGAGGTCATAGCCGACCACGGCCAGCCGGTCGGGAGCCTGACCCGTGAGTGTGCGATGGCGCCTCGTAAACGCCTGGGCCTGGTCGCCCTCCGGTTCGAAGTGGAAGTCGTTCGAGTAGGTGACCACGTAGCGGGATGCCTGCTCCAGGAAGGGTAGGTCGTGCCAGGCCGCGTTGCCGAGCACACGCAGGCCGGATATGTCTCCCGGCGTTCCCGTGCCCAGCATGTCGTCCAGTTCCGCCAGGAATCCTCCCGCCAGGCGGTCCGCACCTGCGCCGGAGAGCGGCGCGTAGACTGCGCGCACATTGCGCAGGCTGTCAGCCTCCACATGATTGCCGAGGCGGAACCAGGCCTGACTGTTGGGCAGTACCTCAATGAACCGCACGCTGGCCCCCATCGCCTCCGCTTCCTCCGCAAAGGCGCGCCCCATTTCTTCCGAAATGCCCAACTCGTCGTCTTCGGCGATGACTCCGAGTTCTCGGAGCCGCAGGCCGTTCACGGCAAAACGGGCCATCAGGCGACCCCGGGCAGTGATGGTGGGGTTGGCCTGGAAGGCCCACGCCAGGCCCTGGCTCACTTCGGGATCTGTCGCCAGCGGGGCTACAAAGGGGACCATGTATCGTTCGGCGGCGGCACCCACGGCCTGCGCCTGATCGCTGAACAGGGCTCCCACGATCAGGGCCGCCCCTGCGTTCACCAGATCAGCGACGGCGGCGTCCGCATTCATGGTGTGCAGATCCCGGAAGACCATCTCGACCTGACGATTGTCCGGGCGACCGTTGTGCGCGTCTATCGCCAGCCGAATGCCGTTGAAGAGGGACTGGGAGGCAGACGATTCCTGCGGATCAAGGGACAGCACGATACCGAGCGTTACAGGTCTCCTGGCCATGGCGAGTTGAGCGCTCATGGCCAGCCCCCGCATGCGCTCCGCCTCGGTCACGTACCGGCTTGTCGGATACTCCCGAATGAAACTCTCAAACGCGCCGCCGGCACGTTCCCACGCGCCCACCCGGTAGAGTGCGCGCGCATGCATGAACGCAGCAGCCGTCGTATTGGCGTGGAGCGGAAACGCCGCGGCCACGCGAGAAAACTCCGCGGCGGCGTCGGCATACTCCTCAGCCTCGAAGGCCTGCAGGGCACGTGCAAACAGGGAGTCGGCCTCAGGATTCGCGGGCACGCGGCCCAGCTGCGCAGACGCGGAGCCTGCAAGTGCCAGCAGCAGCGTCAGTATGACGGCCCGCCTCATTCCCACTCGATGGTTGCCGGGGGCTTGGAGCTGATGTCGTACACGCACCGGTTGATGCCCCGGATCTCGTTGACGATGCGGTTGGAGACGTGCGCCAGAAAGTCGTACGGCAGCTTGGCCCAGTCGGCCGTCATGCCGTCCACGCTGGTCACCGCGCGCAGTCCGCAGACGTTTTCGTACGTGCGCTCATCGCCCATGACACCCACGGTCTGGATGGGCAGAAGCACGGCGAACGCCTGCCAGACCTGATCATAGAGTCCCTGTTTCCGCAGCTCGGAAATGAAGATGTGGTCCGCACGCTGGAGCAGTTCGACTTCTCCCCGCGTGACGGCCCCCAGAATCCGGATGCCCAGGCCGGGGCCCGGGAACGGGTGGCGGCCGATGATGCTCTGCGGCACTTCCAGCAGCCTGCCTATCGCCCGTACTTCATCCTTGAAGAGCTCCCGGAACGGTTCGAGTACCTCGAACTCCATCTCTTCCGGAAGTCCGCCGACGTTGTGGTGCGTCTTGATGGTGGCGGACGGTCCCTTGAACGAAATACTCTCGATTACGTCTGGATAGAGCGTGCCCTGGGCCAGAAAGCGGGGCTTGCGACCGATGCGCTGCACGACGCTGTCGGTGGCCTGGTCAAAGACCTCGACAAACGTGTTGCCGATGATCTTGCGCTTCTCCTCAGGATCCGTGACATCCCGCAGGCGCGACAGGAACAGGTCTGACCCGTCTACCGCCTCGAGACGAATGTGATAGTGATCCCGGAAGGTTTCCTGAACCTGCTCCCATTCGCCGAGCCGCAGGAGGCCGTTGTTGACGAAGATGCAGGTAAGCTGATGTCCAATTGCGCGGTGCAGCAGCACAGCGGCCACCGAGGAGTCCACGCCTCCGGAGAGGCCGAGAATCACGTGCTCGTCTCCAACGGTCTGCCGGATCTCTTCGGTCTTCTCGTCGATGAATGACGCAGCAGACCAGTCACCGATGCAGCCGCAGACTCCGTGCGTAAAGTTGCGCAGAATGGTCGTGCCGTGGTCGGTGTGAACAACCTCCGGGTGGAACTGCACGCCGAAATGCGGGGTCCCTTCCACCTTGACCGCGGCAATCGGCGCGTTCTCGGTGTGGGCAATGATGCGAAACCCCTCGGGCAGTTCGATCAAGTGGTCACCATGGCTCATCCAGACCGTGGTGTCCTCAGGGAGTCCTGCCAGCAGCGTGGCCTCATCGTCGACCTGGAGCTGTGCCCGTCCGAATTCGCGGCGTGCAGCGCGCTCAACGCGTCCGCCGGATACATGGGCCATCGCCTGCAGGCCATAGCAAATCCCCAACACGGGGATGCGGCCGTTCGGGCCGTTCAATTCCAGCACGCGCGGATCGAGTTGCGGCGCGCCCGGATCGTAGACAGAACTGGGTCCGCCGGACAGGATGATGCCTGCCGGCTCCATGGCGGCCACCTCCTCAAGAGGCGTCGTGCATGCGTAAATCTCGGAGTACACACCGGACTCTCTCACCCGCCGTGCAATCAGCTGGGTGTATTGGGATCCGAAGTCGAGAATTACGATGCGCTGGTGCATGTCACCCGGCCATTTCGGCGTAGTCGTCCGCCGACATCAGCCCGTCGAGTTCGGAAGAGTCGGAGATGGTGATCTTGATCATCCAGCCTTTTCCGTAGGGGTCCTCGTTCACCAGCTCAGGGCTGGCCTCGAGGTCCTCGTTGACCTCGTCCACGGAGCCCGTGACCGGCATGAACAGCTCAGAGACGGTCTTGACCGCCTCGACGGTGCCGAACACCTCATCCTTGGCGACCTCGTCGCCCACGGTGTCGACGTCCACATAGACGATGTCGCCCAGTTCGTTCTGGGCAAAGTCCGTGATTCCGATCGTGGCAGTGGTGCCGTCGTCGGAGATGCGAATCCACTCGTGATCCTTGGTGTAGCGGAGCTCGGCGGGGAAGTTCATTTCCTGGGAATGCTGGTGTGCCACGGATAATACGCGTGGGCCGCTCGGGAGGTCGAACGGTTCAGCCCAAACTCACGAAACGCCGCAACGCGGTCTATTCCGGCTGCTTCAGCTCAAAGGTCTCGAGGAATCGGGTATCGAAGTCGCCCGCCCTGAACCTCTCGTCCTTGAGGAGCTGCAGGTGGAACGGGATCGTCGTGTGCACGCCCTCGATCACGAACTCGTCCAGCGCACGAAGCGCCTTCTGAATGGCCAACTCCCGCGTGCGGCCGCGCACGATGAGCTTGGCGATCATCGAGTCGTAGTTCGGCGGAATCTGGTACCCGGCGTACACGTGGGTATCCACACGCACCCCGTGCCCGCCCGGCGGATGAAACGTGGTGATCCTGCCAGGAGACGGTGCGAAATTCTTGAAAGGGTTCTCCGCGTTGATGCGGCACTCGATTGCGTGGCCTTCAAGCGGCGGCGGCGCCGAGACGATCTCCTCGCCCATCGCCACCCGGATCTGGTACTCGATGAGGTCACAGTCGGTCACCTCCTCGGTCACAGGATGCTCCACCTGGATGCGGGTGTTCATCTCCATGAAGTAGAAATTCCGGTCCGCATCGACCAGGAATTCCATCGTGCCGGCGCCTTCGTAGAGCACAGCCTCGGCACCCCGTATGGCTGCCTGACCCATGCGTTCGCGCAGGTCTGCGTCCACAATCGGGGAGGGCGACTCCTCGAGCAACTTCTGATGCCGGCGCTGAATGGAGCACTCGCGCTCCCCGAAATGCAACACCTTGCCACGGCCGTCACCCAGCACCTGGATTTCTATGTGGCGCGGAGCGGAGATAAACTTCTCAACGTAGAGCTCGCCGTTGCCGAAGGCGGCCTCGGCCTCGTTCGAGGCCATGGTGAACGCGGCCTCCAGATCTTCCGGTTTGCGTACGATGCGCATGCCCTTGCCACCACCACCTGCGCTGGCCTTGACCATCACGGGGTAACCCATCTCGTCGGCCAACTTGCGCGCCTCGGCGGGCGTCTCGACCACGCCGTCCGAACCCGGCACGACCGGCACGCCGGCAGCGCGCATGGTGTCCTTGGCCAGGCTCTTGTCGCCCATTTTCCGGATGGTCTCCGGATCCGGGCCGATAAACTTGATGTGGTGATCCTCGCAGATGGCGCTGAAATCGGCGTTCTCTGCCAGGAAACCATAGCCTGGATGGATGGCGTCGGCCCCGGTGACCTCCGCGGCTGCCAGAATGCGGTCGAAACGCAGGTAGCTGTCCCTGCCGGGAGGCGGGCCGATGCATACGGCCTCGTCTGCAAAGCGCACGTGCAGCGAGTCCCGATCCGCCGTTGAGTACACCGCGACGGTGCGAATGCCCATCTCGTGGCAGGTCCGGATGATGCGCAGGGCTATCTCACCCCGGTTCGCGACGAGAACCTTCTTGATGGCTCGTTTCATGCGGGAGCCCCTAGCTGGGGTCGACGATGAACAGCGGCTGGTCGAATTCTACCGGTTGGGCATTCTCAACCAGGATCTCCTTCACGGTGCCGGCCACCTCGCTCTCGATCTCATTCATGAGCTTCATGGCCTCGATGATGCAGAGCACATCGCCCTTCTTAACCGTGTCACCTACGGAGACGTACGGGTCGGCATCCGGGGAGGAGGCCCGGTAGAAGGTGCCGACGATCGGCGCGCGGACCTGTTCTCCGGAGGGCGCGGCAGGCGCAGCCGGGGCCTCGGCCGCTGGTGCCGGCGCTGCAGCCACCTGGGCGGGTGCGGCGGGCATGGGAGCCGGAGCCATCGGCGCATGCATCGGCGCCATGGGATAGGGATAGGGAGCCGGAGCGGATTGCACCGTTACGGTCGGCGCGGACTTGCGCACGACCAACTTGAAGTCGTCGTCGTGGATTTCCACTTCGGCGACGCCTGAGTCGGCGACGACCTGAAGCAGTTCCCGAATGCGATCGATGTCCATCAGAGGTGGGTTTGGAGACGGATCAGGCCGTCGACACGCGGGTGATATAGTCACCCTTGTCGGTGTTGACCTTGATCGTATCGCCTTCGTTGATGAAGAGCGGGACGTTTACCACCGCGCCGCTTTCGAGCGTAGCGGGTTTGGTGGCGCCGGTGGCCGTGTCACCCTTGAGGCCGGGGTCGGTCTGGGTAACCACCAGCTCCACACTGTTCGGAATCTCCGTGGTCAGGGGCTGATTGGTCTCGGCGTGGAAGAGGATGTCGATGGTGCCGCCTTCCTTGATGAACTCCCGACCCGGCACACTTTCGGCCGGCAGCGACAGCTGCTCATAGGACTCCTGGTTCATGAAGTGCAGCCCGAGGTCATCCTCATACAGGTACTGGTGGGTGCGCCGCTCCACGCGTGCGGTCTCCACCTTTTCACCGGCTCTGAACGTGTTATCCACGACCCTGCCGGTCTTCACATTGCGCAGTTTGCTGCGGACAAAGGCGCCGCCTTTCCCGGGCTTGACATGCATGAACTCGACGATCTGCCATAGATCGCCGTTCCACATCAGAGTCAGTCCGTTTCTGAAGTCGCTCGTGTCCGCCATGTGCTGCTATTCAGTTCGCGCAAAGACCACCAACTTACCCGGTTAAGGCCGTGTTAGTCAATTCGCAGTGCCCCTCAGCGTCTGAATTCGCGGATAAGAGCGTCTATATCCGCCTCGCTGAGTCCGTCAGGGTTTTTGGGCGATGGGCTCTGTTCAGCCGGGGCCCGACCGGCCGTTACGACCGGGTTGCCGGCACGGGCGCGGAGCCGGTCTTCAATCTGGCCAATCCAGTTGCCGTCGCCGGCCGGCCGCGGGGCCGGAGTCGGGCGTGCGGGCGCGGAGCGCGTGGCCGGTTTGGCCGCCGGTGATGATGCCCGGGAGTTCACAGGATTCGTTTCAAACGCCACGCGCTTGATGTTCAGCAGGTGCATGGGGGAGATGTTGTCGCTCGTGATCGAGCCACCTACGGTGCCGGGCCCCAGGGTCATCGAAGGAAAAAGGCGATTGGTATAGCCCACCGAGCCCAGCGCAGACACGGAGTTCACCACGATGCGCATCGCCGGCTTCTGAAGGGCGAATGCCTCGATGACACGTTCATTGCCGGCATGGAGGGCAAGGGTGTGCCCCATGCCACCGTAGGCGAGCACTTCCATGCACCGCTCGCAACCGGCCTCCCAGCCGTCTGCGGTGTAGAACGTCAGGATCGGCGACAGCGTCTCTCTGGACAGGGGGTCTTCGTGCCCGACCTGGCTGGATTCCGCCACCAGCGCCCTGGTGCCCCTTGGGACCCGGAATCCGGCCATTTCCGCGATGGCTTCGGGGGCCTTGCCCACCTGCTCGATGTTCAACTTGCCATCGACCACAACGGTCTTCTCCAGGAGCGTGCGTTCCTTGCCGGCCACCAGGTAGGCCCCGGCGGCCTGCAGGCCCTCGAGCAGGGCCTTCTTGACGGGCAGGTCACAGATGATGCTGCGTTCGGTGGAGCACAGCGTTCCCCAGTCGAAACTGGCGCCGTAGACCAGGTCCTTGGCCGCCTTGCCGACATCCGCGCTGCGGTCCACATAAACCGGCACGTTGCCGGAGCCGACGCCGTAGGCCGGCTTGCCCTTGGAGTACGCCGCCCGGACCATCGCCGAGCCTCCGGTAGCCAGGATCAGATCCACCTCGCGGTCCTCCAGCAGGGCCTGGGTGCCGGCAAGGCTGACCTCAGTCATGCAGGCGAACAGTCCTTTGGGTGCCCCGGCCTTGTACGCAGCCTCTGCCACGGCGCCCAGCGCATCGGCCGTGCACTTCCGGGCTCGGGGATGCGGGCTCATCACGACCGCGCATCGCGACTTGGCCGCGATGATCGCCTTGTACATGGCCGTGGATGTTGGATTGGTGGACGGGATCAGCGCGGCCACCACACCCATCGGCGTGGCCACCTCCCAGATGGAGTCCTCCTCCAGCTTCCTGATGATGCCGACGGTCTTCATGCCCTGCATGCGCTCGTGCAGCATGCGGGTGGCAAACAGGTTCTTTTCCTTTTTGCTCTCGGGCCGTCCGAATCCGGTCTCTTCGTGGGCAGCGCGGCCCAATCGGTCGGCCTGGGCGGCGCCGGCACGTGCCATGGCGTCGACGATCCGGTCCACCTGGGCCTGATCGAGCTTCTTGGCCTCATGTTGGGCGTTCCGCGCGGCGCGAAGCAGTTCGCGGGCTTGCTGGATGGAGCGGAGATCGGAGTCCATGGGCCGAATATAGCGCGACTCCGAGCGTTTTGATCGTACCCGTACCTAGGGCCCGATACGCTTCCCATGGATCGCGCCTTCGTTCCGATGTACACCCACCGCTTTCACCCATGCGACTCACCAGTCGCGGCATCGACGAGTATACCCTTGCCGCATATCTGGCTGGACGGTTGGCGCCGTCACGCCGAAGGGAGGTAGCCGACTTTCTGGCCCGCAACGAGGACGCGCGCGACGTGCTCTACGCAGCCAGTCAGCTTCTCGAAACAGAAGGAGACGGGCAGGACACGCGCCCCCCGACGCTCACCGCCGTTTCCCTGCCTCCCAAACGTAAACCGCTCCTGACCGGCAGCCGCAAGCTGAGCGTGCTGCTGTGGACAACCGTCGGGCTGGTCTGCCTGACTGCATTCGTTACCACCATTCTGGTGGCCTTCCGGGTTGGTGTGGATGCAGGAGCCGCGAATCTTGCCGGTCCGCGCACCGATCCATCGAGCCTGGTTACGGTGACCGGAGGTTTCGAAGGCCTGTCGTGGCAGGCGGCGGCCGATGCCGAGGCCTATCAGGTGGTTGTGTGGGACGATGCGCAGGACGCCGTTGTCGGCCAGGTGGAGTCCGAGGTCGCTTTCGTCTCCTACGAAAGTCTGCAGGGCTTCCTGGGCGAGAATCCGCGCCGCGTCTGGATAGACGCCTACGACGATTCCGGGCGACTCCTGCAACGAACGCGAACCGTGACCCTGCAACGATAGGCGCCGGGCGGCAGCAGAGACCCTGCCGCTCATCCCTCAACGAAAAACGCCGCTCCCCGGCCAGGGAGCGGCGTTTCGTTTTGAGGGGGTGAGGGTACGAGGGTGAGGGTTACCCGTCGTTGGCATCGATGCCCAGGCGTCCGGTGTGGCGGGCGTTGCGTCCGTACATGGGCCACTTCCCGCGGGCGAGCCCGGCCGAGCCGGTCTCAAACCCGAAGAGGTGTCCATTGCGGCCTGCCACAATCAGGTGGCCTTCACGGTTGATGGTAACCGGGCCGTCTGATTCCGTGTTGAGCTGATATTCCCAGTACGGGGTGCCGTTCGTATTGATGGCCATCACGTTGCGACCCGATACAAAGTGGATGACACCGTTGGTGTCGATGGCCGGCATGCCGACATCGTCCGCCACAAACTTGTAGCGCAGGCGGGGCGTGAGGGCATCGGCCGTCTCATTGAGAGCGAAGAGGCCCGTCTCCGTCCCGACGTAGATGGTGCCGCCCTCATCGACCACCGGGCCCGAGACCAGGGTGCCGCCGACGGGGTAGTGCCAGAGACGTGAGCCGTCAAAGCCGCTGAATGCGTACATGCAGCCGTCGTCGGCGACGACGTACACCAGGGCTTCCAGAGAACTGCGGGTCTCACCCGTGGGCAGTTCCACCGTGAGCTGGATCTCGGCAAGCGCCATCGGAGCGCGGGCCGTGCCACCCGGGCAGGATCCCGAGCCACGAATCTGGCTCTGCCAGAGCTGCGATCCATGGCGGTCAAAACCGGTCAGACGGCCCTGGGAGTCTGCCACGATCACGGTGTGGTCACGCGTGATGACGGGGGCCTCCACGATGGTGCCGTCCACCACCTTCTTGGGGCTGGACCAGGCCGAGAGCCCGTTGAAGCTGTTGACCGCATGCAGATTGCCGAACGTGTCACCGAAGTAGAGCACGCCGTCCACGCCCATCGCGGGCGAAGAGCGCAGCGGTGCCGCGCTGTTGTAGGGGGTTGCCCAGAGGTCACGGCCGTCCGCGGTAAAGCCCCAGAGGCGGCCATCCTCGGACGTCACGAATACGTCCTCGTTGTTACCAACGACCGGCGTGGAGCGGATCGGGCCCTTTGTGTCGCGCTCCCACTTGAGTGTGCCCTCGTTGTCAAACGCGTAGAGCTTGCCGTTGGATGAACCCAGGTAGATATCGTCGTTGAAGCCCACGGCCGCAGAACCCTTGACCTCGCCGGCCAGGCCCGTGCCACGGAAGGTGAGGCTGCCTGCCGAGCCGGTGTTCTCCGGGTCGACTTCTTCGCCGCCCGAAATATTGACCACTACCGGTCCGTTGAGGCGGAAGACCCCATCGCCCGAGTAGGCCTTGATCTCGACCACGTGCTCACCGGGAGTGAACTCTGACGTATCCCAGTCGAAGGCGTAGGCCTCGCCGCCGATGGACGTCGATGTGGTCAGGAACGGCACACCGTCCACCACCAGGTCAACGCGGGTGACCGGGGGCGAGCCCGCCGCGGCCTGCGCCAGCACGCGAACTGTGCCGGATACCTCGCGCTCGTTCTCGGGCTCGAGGATGGTCATCACGGGGCCGTCACCAGCGGAGACGTTCTCGACCAGTACGGTGATGGGAAGCGAGACTCCGCGCGCCTGGAAGCGGTCGAAGGCCACCGCCTCGAGACGGTGCAGTCCGTCCGGAATCTCAAACGAGTTCAGCCTCAGTGCGTAGCGTCCCCCGTCCCACTCGGCCTCACCCACACGGGCGCCGTCCAGGTTGACGTTGACGAAGCTGATGAAGTTGTCATCGCCTAGCGCCTCCGCGTTGACCGCGACGATCACGTTCGCACCGGTCAGCGTGGCGCCGTCGAACGGCCGATCCAGCTGTACACGCGGTGCGCGTTCGTCGAAGGCTTCCCCGAAAATGTCGCAGCCGGAGAAGAGCACGGAGAGGACGAGAATGCCCACCACGCCCACGGAGCGGCTGGCGGAATTCAGAAGTCGAAGAGTATTGCGCATGATGGCAAGTGATCCGGGTTGATCCCGGATGAGTTGTTGTCCGGTGAGGCCGCAGAGCGGTTCGTGGATATCGGTCATCAAGGATCGGTCCAATCTCGATGTGTGATCCTTGAATCGGCTCATGGGGCTCAAAAACGCTGTTTTTTGTTCGGGCGATGGACTCATAGCTGGACTCGCGCCAATCAGAATGAGACAACCGACGGGAGCGCGCCCGGCGGCTGACACACGCCCTGCAAGCGGAGTGCCGGTCTCGATGTGAGCTGCAGGCGAGTGCGAGTGCGTATCCGGGGCGCGGCCGATGTGCAGCCAGCTCCGATCGCCCGGGGACGGCCGCATATATGAGGTATCCCGCCGAATCGACTTCAGATCTCGGCGAGAGGGCCGATCAAAACCTTTGCATGCCACCACCCTGGCCGGGTGTGGTGTGTCGATACCGATCTCAAACAGGGATCGACCCCTCACGAGTCAAGGCGATGCAACTGGCAAATCAAGCCAATATCGACGGTTTTCCGAGCCTCCCGGGCTGCGGGACGAATGCGGCATGCCCTTTGAGGAAGGGCTCCGCGGCTCCACGCTCCACCGAATACTTCGCCTGCTCATCATGAAAGACACGCCCGCAAGCATGTCCTCTTTCGCAGCAATGCTCCCTTCCGGCATCGATCCGATCGATGAGGAATGGGGCGGCCTCTACCGAGGCGGTGCATATCTCGCCTTCGGTCGCGCCGCGACTGGCCGAGGCCTCATGACACTTCGATTTGCTCAGACCGGGGCCACCGGCGGCGAGAAGTGTCTTTTCATCGCATCGGACCGCCCGCGGGATCTGGTAATCCAGGCCGCGTCGATCGGGTTCGATCTGAAGCAGGCCCAGCAGGACGGGCTGATCCGCCTGATGCGGATTCCGCCCATGATGAATCCCCAGGCCATGGGAGACGACGCCGTGGCGAAGGCCCTCTGGGACCTGGTGACCATCATTCGCAAACAACGTCCGGACCGGCTGGTCATCAATGACTTCATGCCGTTCGTGATGTTCAGGTCTTTCGATCGCTTCCGGATGGAGTTCATCCGGATGCTGGAGCAGATCGACAGCCTCGATACCACGGTCATGGTTGCGCTGCCGGAGCCGGCCAACCCCCAGTCCCGCCGTGTGATCGACTTCATGGCCGGCCAGATGACCGGCGCGGTGCACATTGAAGCAGCCGACGAGGAGCCCACGAGCACGGAGCGCCGGCTGACCCTGATTCCGCACATCGGACAGATCAAACGCCAGGTAGTGCGCCATTGGGATCTTGCGGACGTGGTGACCACTCCGGGCCAGGCACCGGTGATCACGGAGGAGGTCTCCATGCCGGATGTGACCCCCGCTCCGGAAGCTCCGCGTTTCCCGCATGTGGCACCCGATGCCCTGGGTGAGGAGCCCGAAGCGCCGAGCGCACCGAAGGAAGACGCCATGGAGCGCTACTCGGACCGCGTTTCATTCCGGGATCGCCTGCAGAACTTCTTTATCAACCGCGAGGATGTGGCGAGTCCCTTCCTGCTGCTGGCCATGCGCATGGACCAGACCAGCGACCGCGGTCCGGTGGACTTCGAGTTCATCATTGACCTGGTGGCCGACAGCCTGCGCCCCCAGGACGACATGCTCATCAGCCCCATCAATGAGCGGCTGGTAGTACTGCTTGCCGACAGCAAGCCCGAAGAGGCACAGGGCTTCTTTGCCCGCCTCAAAAACCGGCTCCGCGCCGACGCGCCCCAGCAGGCCGATCACCTGCTGCACGCCGTGTCCGCCATCGTGGTGCCCGACGGCCGTCCGTTCCAGAGCGCAGACGAATTCCTCACCTACGCACTGGACGAGGCCTAAATCCCGACCCCGACGCCATGACCAATCCCCGGCATATCCTTCTCATCCTGGTCGCCTCGCTGTGCGTGGCGGCCACTCCTGTTTCCGTGCAGGCCCAGGACGTTGCTGCGCAATCACGCGCGGAAACGGCCATCGAACAGGGCCGCTACGATGACGCCATCAGCATTCTGAACGGCGTCATCCAGCCCGGAACCATTGACACACGCGCGCTGCTGCTGCGTGCCCGGGCCTATCGGCTCATGGGCAACGAGTCGGCCTCGGAGAGTGATTTCCGCGCGGTGCTAGAGATCGACCCGGCGAACCGGGAAGCCCTGGACGGGCTCCAGGAGCTGCGCGGACAGCGCTCTCCAGCCACCGGCAACCTGGGCAGCCTGCGCAGGCTGGTGGAGGCCAACCCGGACAACCTGGCCTTTCTGATTCGCTACGCGGACGCACTTTTTGATGCGCGCTACTGGCAGGAGGCCGCCGACCAGTACGGACTCTATCTGAACCGCACGCAGGGCACGCCCGACATCGTACAGCGCTATCTGATTGCCATCGCAAACTACCCGGGAGACAACGCGCTGGGTGAGGCGGTGGCTGACGAGTATGTAGCCATCTACACCACCGACGACGACCTCTGGATGCGTCTCGGTTACTTCCGCCTCTGGCAGGGCAACTATGCCGGTGCCCTCGAGGCCTGTGAGCAGAGCCTGCTGTTGAATCCGGCCAACGCCGAGTCCCGCGACTGTCAGCTGCAGGCGCGCAATCCGGACGTGATTGCCCGTTCGTCCACCTATCCCATAGACGTCGCATTTCGGGATGTGCGCGCCAATCCGGACGATCGTGCCCGTCGCTACCAGCTCATCGACCTCCTGATCGAGGCCGAGCGTTACTTCGAAGCCCGCCAGCAGCTGGACATCCTGGCGGACGCCAATCGGGGCCAGGCAGAGTGGCAGCGCCGCGACCGTGTGGTCGAGCAAGGCCTGCGCGTCAGCCCGGGTGCCCTTTCCACCTTTCCCATCGACGTAAAGACCCGCGCGCTGCTGCAGAATCCGCGGCAGGATGACGTGCGCTTTGAGCTCATCGACCTGCTGGTCGCGGACGATCGCTACTTCGAGGCGCAGCAGAACCTGCAGTACCTGCGCAACGAGCACGGCAACAGCGAGCGCTGGCGCACACGCTGGGAAGATGTCAGCGCAGAACTGGCCAAGCTGGATGACGGCGGCCGCTCGCGCCTGTCCACCTATCCGATCGATGTGCTCACGCGAGACCTGATGGTCAACCCCAATCAGGACCAGAAGCGTTTTGAGCTCGTGGAGCTACTGATTGAGAATCGCCGCTACTTCGAGGCGGACCAGAACCTGGCCGTGCTGGCACCGCGCCATCGCCGGACCAACAACTGGCGTCGTCTGAATCAGCGGGCGGAAGCCGGCTTGCGTGCAGCGGAGCGCCGGCGTCCCACGCCCCAGCAGGAGTTCATTGTGGACCGCCTGTACCGGGAGCTGAAGGCGACACCGGGCAACGACACCAAGCGGTTCCAGCTGGTGGATCAGCTGATCAAGTACGACCGCTACGCTGAGGCCTACGACCAGTTGGTGCTGCTGCGGGATCGCCACGGTGAAGGCCGTCAGTGGCTGAGTGCTTTCATCAAAGTGGACGATGGGCTGGTGCGCGCCGGTACGCCGATCTACGCGATTGACCGGTGGACGTACCGGTTGATGTTTGATCCTTCGGACTCCGCCGTGCGCTTCCAGCTGGTCGATGCCCTGGCAGAGGAGGGCCGCGTGGCCGAGGCGCTCGAGATCCTGACCGACAGCCGGTACACCGATGTCGGCAATCCGGGCTACCAGTCGCGCCTGCGCCGCATCGCCGATCTGCGCTTTGCCATTGCCGAGCAGCGTGTGGCCGAACTGGAAGACCGCCTGGTCGCCAATCCCAACGATTCAGCGGCTCTCCGCGAGATCGCCGACCACTACCTGGTGCTGGGTCGTGACGAGGAGGCCTTTGAGACCTACGCCGCACTGCTTTCCATCGAGCCAGGCAACGACGCCATGCGCGCCGACTTCGCCGAGGCCCTGCAGTCCCGCGGCTACTACGACCAGGCGCTCATGCAGGCCGACTACCTGCTGGATCGCCAGCCCGATAACACCGAATTCCAGCGCCTCTTTGTGCTGGCGTCCATTGCTCAGGGAGACCTGGATCAGCTGGGCGAGGCCTACGTGACCAACCTCATGGACGGCCCCGGGAGCAATGATCCGGAGCTGCTCCTGGTGCTGGCCGAGTACCGTCTCCTGCGCGGAGACGTGGAGGCCGCCGACAACTACGTGCGTATGGCGGACGCGCTGGGCGACACCCGGTTTTCGACTCGCATTAGTACGGTACACCAGCTCGTCAGCCGGGAGCGCATTCGGCTGGCCGAGGCTGGCCGTCTGGACATGCTGAACGAGGCCCGTCGCCTGGCCGCTGCACGCCAGTTCAACCGGGCCATTGACGCCTATGAGGACTACTTCGAGCAGCAGGGCCGCCGCTCCCGCTCAGAGCTCAAGGAGCTGGCTCAGGTCCACACGGCGGCAGCCGACTACGTGACGGCCCTCTCGATTCTCAATGCCCTGCAGGAGCAGGCCTGGGAATACGACGTGGCCAAGGAAATCGGCCGCAACCAAATCTACCGCGAGGACTACTCGGGCGCGCTGCGCACGCTGGAGGACCTGGCGAATCGCAACCCGCGCGACTTCGAGGTCCGCTTCCTGATGGCCGACGCCTACCGCGAACTGGGTCTGTTCACCCAGGCCGAAGCTGTGTATGCAGATGCCCAGCGTCTGGCAGATGCCTCTGAGGTGATCGAAGAGCGCAGCGCCGCACTCGACGTCTCCATGCGCCAGAGTCTGGCGCAGAGCGGTGAGTGGCAGGGCATGGACTTCGCCGGCATCATTGTGCCCGTTGCCGAGGCCGTGGTGGCCCGCGGCGGCGGCACCCGGTATGACCGATGGGCGCAGGGTATGCAGACCCACGTGACCATTCCGTGGGGCTACGGCACGGTGCTCATGGCCGGTGTGAACTCCCACTTCATAGACGGCACGCGCCAGCTGATTCCGAACTCGCCGACCACGCGGGGACGCATCAACCAGATCTTTGCCGCGGGCTACCGCGACCTGACGCCTCCGGAAGTGGAGTACAACCACGCTTCGTATACCAACCGGGTTTCGGGCGAAGTGGGCATCTTCGATTACGAAGGTGGCCGTACGGTAGGCTTCGGCGGCATCCGCTACTGGAGGCAGGACCCGGGCGTTTATCGCGGCTCGGTGGGTCTGCGCACCAGCGAAGGCGCCATCGAACTCTGGTCACCGGCAGGCGGCGAGTACAACCTGCGCTTGACGCAGCTGAACATTCGAGGCCACGTGCCGAGCGTCATGCCGGACTCCACGCTGCGCTTGAGCGGCAATGTGTCATTCAATGTGGTGCGTGACAACTTTGGCAACACCGGCAACAGCAGCGATACCAACTTCGGCACCAACATCCTGCTGGAAGGCTCCTACAAGATTCTCGGGCAGACCTGGCTCGGGCTGACCTACTACCAGATCGACTACCGGAGCCGCACGGACCTCTACTTCAGTCCGCGCAACTACGCCAGCTACGACCTCTTCCTGGAGTACGAGAAGAACGTCCCGTTCCAGTCGTACCTCCGTCTCCGCGGCGCGATGGGCATCGTCTCCCGCTCGTCGGGTTTTGTCTCCCGTCGCATCGAGATGGACTGGATCCGGCGCCTCGCGACCAACTGGTCCTTCAACATGTCGGGCTCTCTCGGCCAGTCCACCCGCTCGCTCGGGTCGGGCGCCACCAGCTTCATCGACCGCTACAACACGTTCACCGTGTCGGCGGCCCTGTCCTGGACCCTCTAGGACCGGACAGGCAGCCAAACAGGTAACTACCCATGGCCAACGAAACCCAGAATCAGAACCAGGAGACGACTCCGGCTGCGCCGGCTCAGTCGCGCGCGGATCTGGAACGCACGCAGTTCGCGCCGGTGCGCCGCTCTGACAGCGAGATGGTCGGCCCGCGCGAGGACGAGTCCGTCCTGGTGCGTCGCATCTTCGTCTACGGATTCCTCTCGCTGATCCTCTTCGGCATCATCTGGTTCTTCATGGAGGACCCGAATGGATGGCTGAGCGGCTGGACCGGCGAACCCGTGTCCCTGTCCTGGGCCGGACTCATTGTGTACTCGTCCATCGTGGCGTTGGTGCTCTTCCTGGTCATCCTGCTCTTCAGGTACCTCAGCCTGATGAACATGGCCTACCTGAATACCACCAAACACACGATTGAGGAGGGGCACGACCCCAACTTCCTGCCGCCGGTGTCGATCATCGTGCCGGCGTACAACGAGGGCAAACTGCTCAAGTCCACGGTGGCCAGCCTCCTGGAGATGGACTACCCGCAGTACGAGATCCTGCTGGTGGATGACGGCTCCACGGACGATACGCGGGACGTCGCCCGCGAGGTGGTGGGCATCTACCGCCAGGGCACCGTGGAGGTGCGCCTGGTAGAGAAACCGAATGGCGGCAAGGCCACGGCCCTGAACGCCGGAATCCAGGTCTCCCGGTACGACTACGTACTGAACGTGGACGGCGACTCGCAGCTGTCCCCTGACACGCTTCGCAAGACCATCCGGCATTTTGTGGATCCCCGCCTGGGGGCCATCGCCGGTAATGTGAAGGTGCTCAACCGCGACAACGTCTGGACCACGCTGCAGGCGCTGGAATATGTGGAGGGCCTCAATATGGCGCGCTCCGCCCAGTCCATCGTCAAGCTGGTCAACATCATTCCGGGCCCGCTGGGGCTGTTCCGCAAGCAGGCCATTCTGGATGCGGGCTGGTACAGCAGCGACACGTTCGCCGAGGATGCGGACATCACGCTGAAGATCATCCGCGCCGGCTGGCGTGTGGAGTACGAGCCGGATGCCAAGTCGTACACCGAGGCTCCGGACACCATCGTGGACCTCCTGAAGCAGCGGTACCGCTGGACGCGGGGCATCATTCAGGCTGTGCGCAAGCACAACGACCTGTTCTTCAATCCCACGATCAACTTTGGCGGCACCATTGTGATGTGGTCGATGGCCTTTGAGGCCCTCATCTGGCCCATCATGAACATCTTCGCCAACGCCTACTTCATCTTCATCGCGCTCGTGTTCGACATGAGCTACTACCTGGTCTATTGGTGGCTCAGTCTCACCATTCTTGACCTGATTGCCGCGTTGTACTGCGTGGCGGTGGAGAAGGAAGAGGCGCGTCTGGTCTTCTACTCGCTGTTCTATCGCCTCTTCTTCATCCTGATTGTGGACGTGTGTAAAACGTTCGCGACGGTGGAGGAATTCCTCGGTATCGGCATGAGCTGGGGCAAGCTGGAACGCATCGGAAGTGGCTCAAAAGCCTGATCGGGCCAATCTCATTTTGATTACCAGTAGCAAGAATGAGACTGAATCCCACCCAAAAAACCCTCAAAACGGCCAAAACACGGGGGTGTGCGATTTGGGCACAGTGCTTGATGAACGTCCTGGTGAATTGAAACCCTAAGTGCGCCTCCCGGCGCGACTACCATGGAACTAGTCCCGATTCTCTCGACGATCATCCTCGTAGGCACGATCGCAACGTTCATTCTCGCCGTTGCTGCCTACGTCCTCTACAAGATTCGCGAAGGCCGCGCCCGCGAAAGCCAGCAGCAGCAGACCTACATGCAGCAGGAGCCGCATGTCCTGGTTGCTCCGGAAGGCTCCCGCCCGGCCATCGCCATCAACCAGTACCAGGGTCAGCCGCAGCAGGCCGCCATGTATCAGCCGGCTCCGGGCCAGCAGGTGCAGCGCCAGCAGCTTCAGGCTCCTCCGCAGGGCCAGAACCCGAACTCGTTGTTCTGGGAGTACACTGACAAGGGCTTCGTCCCGGTCGATCCCCAGGAAGAGCAGGTTCAGGCTCAGCAGCAGCAGCAGGCCCAGCAGTCGCAGCAGCAGTCCCAGCAGGACGAAGGCTACGCCTGGCTGTAAGCCGACCCAACCGAGTATCCCTGTAACCCCGACCACCTGAACCGATGGCACTGCCACGCCTGGAAAGAGTCAACACGCTGTGGTTCCTGACGCTTGGCGTCACGGCCCTGGCCGCGGCCATCCTGGTGTACATCCTGCTCCTGGAGTCTGCGCTCGGCGCCTTCTCCATCCGGGATGCCTCACCGGCCGCCATCGGCCAGACGTCGCGCCCGAGTGTGGCTCTCCTGCAGAGTGACTACACCAAGACGGTGCACCAGCGCCTGAACCTGAGTGACACCACCACCACCTGGCTGGACGAGACCCTGCTCTCGTGGCGCCGGTTCCTGGTGGAGAAGGAGCGTCAGATCTCCTTCCAGGACATCAGCGATCAGGACCTGGAGAATGGATTCCTGGACGACTACGACGTCCTGATCCTGCCTTCGGTACGCGCGATGAGCGATGTGCAGATCCAGCGCATCCAGGAGTTCATGCAGCAAGGCGGCAGCGTGCTCGCCACATGGACCCCGGGCGTATACCGACCGGACGCATCCTGGCGTGGCTGGAGCTTCGTGGAAGAGACGTTCGGCGTCGAATTCCAGGAGTTCGTCGAGCGCGGCGTGGGGAATTACAGAGTATACACGGACACCTTCCCGGGCATCACGCCCGAGGGCATCTACCTGCCTGAGTACCTCGCGGAGAATGGTACCTCAGAACCCATCAATGGGACTGGTTCCGAATTCATTTTTCGCGAGGCTCAGCGGGCAGAGGCCCGAGCCGCCGACTTCCCGCCGCTCCGTACCTACGTCTGGAGCGACACCCTGAATACCAACCCGCCCACGCGGGACTACGCCCGGGCCGAGATCGTGCGTGCGCCGATCCGCAACACCGAAGGCGAGCTGGTAAATCAGCAGGCGGTGAAAGTCACCTACTTCACCTGGATCGGGGGCGACCCGAGCTCGGAGATCCCCTTCCCGCGCACCAACGCCGGTGTGCGTCGGTTCACGTTGCGTGGAAACACGCCGCTGACCGCCAACGTGCCTTCCGGCTACCGTGTCAAGGTGCAGGTCTACAACCCGGGTGTAAAGGTCCGCGTGACCGAGCCCCAGCGCACGCAGGCCGCCGGGTTCTGGTACGACTTCGCTACGGATGATCTGGTATCGTCCGATGCGGTCGAGAACACCACCGGCATGGCCTACGGCACGTACGGCGAAGGCCGCTTTGTCTACATGGGCTTCCAGCGGAATGCCATGGGCATCGGCCCGGAAGACCGGGAAGACTGGCAGCAGCTGGCCCAGGTGTTCGCCAACGTCATGAACTACCTGCGTCGCCGCCCGGTGATCTGGGTGCATGACTGGCCGCATCCCTACACGGCTGCAGGCATGATGACCGGTGTCGCCAATGGCGATCCGTCCGGCCTGGAAACGGCCGTTTCCACGCTCGAGAGCGAGAACTTCCCGGGCACCTTCTTTGTCGATCCTGCTGCGTCTGACGGCGCGCGGCCGCTGCTGAACCGGATGTACGATCTGGGCGATGTGGGTGTGCTCGATACGCTGCGGACCCGCAGCGACGGCAGTGCCGATGCGCAGGGACGTCGTCTCCGTGAGCGTCGCCAGATGCTGGAGGGCCTCGTCAACGGCCGTGCGATTCGCGGCTACAAGGCCACAGATCGGGGCGAACTCAGCAAGGACTACACGCTGGGCGGTCTGGTTGATGCAGAGGTGTACACCTACTTCATGCCCGACTCCATTGGTCGGCGTACTACGCCGAAAATCATGGGCAAGCCGGTCGAGGCGCTGACCCGGATCGGTGTCAGTTCCCGAAGCGACCGCGATATCCTGGGCGGTGATGCCACCGTCTCCATGGACCTTGCCTCCAGCCTGATCCAGGACGGCATCCGCCGCGCCGAATATGAAGGCGGTCTGTTCAATCTGGTCTACAGCGAGGATCTGCTCGGCCAGAACAGTGGGGTCCTGCGCGGCGTGGCCCGCAGCCTGAAGGGCGGCACCTTCTGGAATGCCTCCGGTGACGAGGTGGCCCACTGGTGGCGCCTGCACCGCGGCCTGGAAGCGGACGTTGAGCAGCGCGGTCCTTCCCGAATCTTTGTGCGCGTCTCGAACGGCAATGGCGACATCGCCCAGAACGCGTCCATCTCCATCTCCCTCGGTCAGTCTGTCGAGTCGGTGAACATCCGGCCGGAGCTGATCAACATCCTCAAGGTGTTCGGCGAGGGCGAGGACATTCCGAACTACGAGCTGAAAGAGAACGGTACCGTGCTGGTCATGGAGATCGAAGAGCTCAAGCCTCAGCAGTACCGAATCTTCCACATTGACCTGCTCGGACCCAACACGGATCCGTTCCGGGTCTCCGACGGCCAGTAAGCATGAAAGAGCGCCTTACATCTCTGTTGGCAGCGGCCGTCCTGGTCTTCGCTTTCGCGGCTCCGGCCGCGCAGGCTCAGGCAGTGGACGCTACGCTGACCCTGAATCAGCCCGCACCGGGCGTGGCTCACCTCACCGGTGATCTGTTCGATGTGGACGAGCCGCGCGTGGCACTTCTCGTGTCTGAGCAGGCTCGCGGCGACAATGAGCTTACCCGGGCCCGGGCTCGCGATGCGGTCTACTACTGGGAAGTCTTCCTGCTCGGCCTGCAGCTGCCCTACCAGACGGTGGGCGACGGCGACGTGGCCAAGATCTCCCACAAGGACTACGATCTGCTGATCATGCCGGTGGCGGATGCCCTGAGCAGCCGCCAGCGCAAGGCCCTGCTGAAGTTTGTGGACCGGGGTGGATCGGTGATCGCTTCCGGTGACCTGGCCACGGATGATCGCGGCGATACGTTCTTTGCCGAACTGCTTGGTTCCGAGCTCGTGAGCCGTGTGCCTGAGCAGCCGTTCGGTCTACTGCATTCCATCGATACCGCCACGCCGGTGGGTCAGGGCGTTCCTCCGGGCTTCCGCCTGAACCTGGCGCCCATGGGCACGCTGACGGCGGCTCGCCCGATCGAGGGCATGGCGCTTGGTACGCCCTATTCCTACAGCGGCCGGGACGATGTGCGTCTGGCCGATCTCACGCTGGCCGTGCTGAATCGCCGGGGCGACGGATTTGCGATGTGGACCCGCTTCGGTCCGCAGGACGTGTCTCGCGAGCGTGCCCACCAGGCCGCCTACCAGCGCATGATGGTCAACGCCATGGCTCGCATGACCGGTGCCCGCACCGTGTCTGTGCGTCCCTGGCCGGAGCTTGCGCAGTCCGCGCTAGCCATCGCCGCACTGCCGACCGTTGGTTTTGAGCCGCTGTCCTACCTGGCCGGTTGGGAGGAATTCCTGGGCCTGCTCAACATGGAGGGCATGCCTGCCACCTTCTTTGTGACCACCGAAGAGGCTGCCGGCTTCCCGGACATCGTGGCCGAAATGGGTCGCCTGGGTGAAGTGGCTGTGGCCGGTGAGTCCGACAACGTACTGCTCGGCCAGCCGTACGAAGTGCAGGAGGGTCGCATGGCCCGCTCCCGCAACACCCTTGGTGGCGTGCAGGTGGGCATCTACCCACCGGGCGGCTACCATGACGGCAACACGCTGCGTGCGGCCGTCGAGGGTGGATTCAACTATGTGCTTCTGCCGGGCGCCAACAGCCTGGCTCCGACCACCGTTCGCTGGTGGGAGGACGTGGATTACCGCAGCCTGCAGGCGACGGCCACCGAGCAGGTGGACCTGGCCTTCCTGCGGTCCCGCCGCCGCGCCCAGCGCGAGCCGACTCGCCGTGAGGCCCTGGAGCCTACGCCGGCCGTGCTCATGCCGCTGGACGCCGGTACCCAGGACTACGTGACCCGCTTCAACGCGGTGGAGCGAGCCGGCGGCCTGTACGTGCTGCCCTTCTATCCCGAGTCCGAGCGTGCCGGTTCGGTGCGCACCGGCCAGCTGCGCGATGTCCTGGCGATGGCCCAGGAGCGCGGCACCTGGACGGCGACCGTCAATGACATTCTGCGCTGGTGGACCCAGATGGGTGGCATCTCCGTGGCCGTCGCGGATGGTCCGGATGAGGAGTTCGTCATCGATGTTACCAACCGCGGCAACGAGTCCGTCTCCGGCGTGACGCTGGAGTTGCACCTGGGTGATGTCGGGTTCGACAACCTGGAAGGCGATGTCGGCGCGAACCTCGTGGCCGGCGACCTCGACGGGACCTACCTGCTGCTCATCGATCGTTTGCCCACAGGAACCAGCCGATTCAGCCTGAACCTGTTCTGATTTTCGCCGCCTGCGAGGCGGCACTGAATACACGTCCCTCGCAACCGGGACGTGTGCGTCGGGGAGAGGCGTCCTGTAGTCCGAAAGGATTGCAGGACGTCTCTATTTTTTGGGGGTTGGTGCGGGAGGGGCTGGTGCGGCTCGGGCGCAGTTCGGGCGGCTCGGGGACTCGGCGCGGCGCGGCGCGGCGCGGCTCAGGCTGGGGCGGCTCGGGGACTCGGCGCGGCTCGGGCCAGGCCAGGCCCGGTCGAGCGCTCCGGAGTGGAATTGCGACCCCTGATTCCATGTTTGGCGGCTGTGCCTGGGGCTCGATGTGGACTAGCGGCCCTGATTCCACAAGCACGGCGGGCGTCCGGCGGTTCCGGGTGTAATGGCGGGCCAGGATTCCACAACTGGGGCTCATGGCCGCCGCTCACGGCGGGAATGACCGCCGCTCACGGCGAGCATGGCTGCCGGACCAGGCCAGAATAGTGTCAAACTGCCATTGCCCGACGCGTGGGAAGGCGCATCTTACGGTGTCGGAGACCCCGGCAATTCTCCGTTGTCTACGTTAGGCACCTTCACCCTCAGGCATGAGCAGACCCCAACCCTGGCAGTGGGCCGGCGGCGTCCTCCTGGTCGCAGTCCTTGGCCTTCTGATGTACGGCTTCTGGCCACAACTGACCGGTGCGGCTGATGAGGCGGGTCCGGAGCGGCCGGAATCCGAAGGCTCCTCCAGACGCGCCAATGTCGACGTGCAGATCATCGAGCCGCGCGATTTCGTGCTTCGTGCCGAAGCCACCGGTCACCTGCGCCCGTGGCGGGCTACCAAAGTCAGCGCCGAAGCGTCCGGCCGGGTAGTCGCGAGACCGCATGAGGAGGGTGACTTCGTGCGTCAGGGCACCGTTCTCCTGCAAATGGACTTCAGAGAGCAGGAAATCGCGCTGGCCGAGGCAGAGAGCGAGCTACTCAAGGCCCAGAGCGAGTTCGCAACATTCACCGCGTTTCGCTCTGATGTCGAGGTCGACTCCAGCGCCGTGCGCATCGCCCGGGAGCAGTTCGCGAACGCGGTGCAAGCGCGCGAAGAGGGTCAGATCACCGAACGAGAATTGACCCAGGCTCGTCGCACTCTCGACATCGCCTTGCTCCGTGCGGGAAATAGGCGCTCGGAAGTCGAAGCGGTCGTGTCCGGGCTCGCTCAGGCAGAAAGCCGCGCCGCCCGGGCCCGCCTCAACCTGGAGCGCATGCAGGTGGTGGCTCCATTCTCCGGATTCATCGCAGACATCGAGGTGGAGGTGGGCCAGCGCATCGGGGCGGGACAGGAACTGCTGCAGCTGCTCCAGACCTCCCGGATGCGCGTCCAGGTGGATGTCCTGGAGTCGGACCTGGCGCGTATCAGCCGTGGCGGGACGGCCCGCGTTCGCATCCCCGCACTGGACGATGAGGTCGTGCAGGGCCGTGTCCATGCCATAAATCCAAGCGTCGATCCAGACAAGGGTACCGGGCGCATCACGGTTGCCCTCGACAATTCTTCCGGCCGCCTGGTTTCCGGGCTGTTTGCCTACGTGGAACTGGAGGCCGGTCGTCTCGCAGACCGCGTAGTCGTGCCGACCGAGGCCTTGCTTGTGCGCCAGGGCAGGGACCTGGTTTTCCTGGTCGATGGTGGGCGCGCCAAGTGGACCTACGTCACGGTGGGTCGGCGCTCCGGCGACGCCGTGGAGATCGTCGAGCCACTCGTGGCCGGCGATTCACTGGCCGTGTCGGGACACCACGCACTCTCCCACGATGCCGCTGTGCGCGTGGAAAAGGTAGTAGCGCACGCCCAATGAGAAAGCCGCTTCAAACGCGTCTGGTGTGGTTGGCGTTGTGCATGCCATTGGTGCTGCCGGCAAGCGCGCAGGACCCCAACCCGTTCCTCGCGCACATCACGCCCATGGCGGAGGCTGAGGACATCGAGTCCGGGGCATTTGCCCAGTACTTCGAGCGTGTAGGCCGCTGGGACTTTGCACCGGACGTCATGATCGCCGACTGGAATGGGGTCAGGTTCGGACCTGACGGCCGATTCGTCGGACTGGATCTGGGCGCTGGAGTGGCGCAGTACTTCGCGCCAGACGGCCGGCTCCTGAAGACGCTGGATCTCACTGAGTGCGAGCCCGGCTTCGCAGGTCAACTCACGAAGGCCGCCGTTTTCGACGACGGCAGTTTTCTGATCATGCCGTCGGGCGGAGTGCCCGGCTTCTGGTTCGATACATCCGGCACCTGCACCGGCAGGTTCGACTACGGCCGTTTCTTCCCGCTATATGCCATCGCGTCACTGGGTCACCGCCTGATCACCGTGCGACGGGTTCCTCCGGTGCTGGAAATCGAAGAACGCGCGGACGGAGACGTCCTCAAACGGACCATTACGTCCATCGACCGCCACCCGAACCTGAACGGCATCATTCCGGGTGGGGGACTCCACAGAACCTCTGAAGGTCGGCTCTATGTGGGCATGACCACGGGTCTCGACTATGCGGTGTTCGACTCGACCGGCCGCTCGCTCGGCGCGATCGGGGAAACGCCCGCATTCTTTCGGGGCGTGACTCAAGACGCTGAATCCCACGCTACTGCGTTCGGAGAGTACATGAGCCGGGTGTCGAAACTGAACAGCATTCGAGTGCGCTCTTTTCTGGTGGGCGATGCGCTGGTCAGCCTGGCCCAGAACGGCTACGAACCCGAAACGTCTCCGCGCCGCCACGCGCTGCACGCCATCAGGATCACCGGCGAGTTGATCACAAGCGAGGATGTGTACCTGCCGAGGTCCGTCGTATTCGTTGGCGCGTTCGACGACCTGCTGTTCCGCCTGATGGTGCCAGACGACGGCGAGCCGTTCTTCGCGGTCTACCGGATTCGCGGATGAGGACCGTTCTATTGCAGCGACCCGCCCCAGCCTGCCAACAAACAACGGTGTCACGTGCCGATGGCACTTTCGCCAGGGAGCCTCGGAGATCGTGGCCCCGACAACCCAGACCCATGCGTAGTCTTCTGCCCTGTTTGGTACTCTCGACCCTGGTCGCCTGCAGCTCCGGCCCCGTGGATAAACCGTCCCGACGCACGCTGGCCAACGGCGCCGTCGAGGTGAACCACAGCTCTCTGGCCAACACCCCGGGCCTGCAGTTGTCCGAGGAGCTCAGGATCGGAGTGGCCGGGTCAGGGTCCGATTCGGCCGATGACCCGTTCATATTCGGCGACATCCGGGACCTCGAGGTCGGCCTCGACGGCACGATCTACGTGCTGGATTATCAGGCTGCCCAGATCCGCATGTTCGATAGCACTGGCGAGTTCATCGGCCTTCTTGCGGACAAGGGCGAGGGGCCGGGTGAGCTTGGAAGGACCAACGGGATTCGGCTGGACTCTGATGGCTTTCTCTGGGTCAATGATCACGGCAATCGGCGCGTGACGCTTTTCGACAGCGAAGGGGCCATCGTCCGTGAGATGCCTTGGCGGGCGCGCGGCTATGGATATAGCTGGCGCGGCATGGGCCATGGTGGACGCTACTGGTATTTCTCCTCCGGGGAGCTCGATCCCGCAGAATTCGACAAGCGGGGAGTCGTCGAAAGCACCTCCGAGACGTATCTGACATCGCTCGGGGAGACGGAGGAGGAGGACGTGAGTGTGTATCTGGGCTCGAACACGGGCAGCTATCTGCGTTTCCCAAGGGGCACCACCGGAATTCCGTTTTCAGGCGGCGGCGGCTCGTATTTGGACCCCGGAGGCCACGTCTGGATGGCAGCAAGTGCGGAGTACAAGCTCGTTCGCATGGATCTTGAGGCTGACACGACGCTCATGATCACGGCCTCGGTTGATCCGGCCCCCGTGTCGGATTCCGAGCGCACAATGGCCATCGAGAACTACGAATCCATGATGGAGCGCATGGGTCAACTGGATATTGACTGGAGCATTATTCCGTCCCACAAACCCATGATTGGCGGGATTACCGGGACCGCGGAGGGCGGCGTTTGGGTCAGAAGGGATACCGACACGGGGCCGGTCTTCGACATTTTTGCGGGCGATGGGACCTATGGCGGAACAGCCGACGCGGGCGCTCTCGGAGCGTTCTCGGGTGTTGAACCGGTGATCCGGGGAGACAGAATCTGGGGTAAGGCCATGGACCGGGACGGCACCCCTGTGGTGATTCGCGCGAGGTTGATGCCCGCTGATCGGTAGGGGCCCGGCGGGACTACTGTAGTCGAGCTTGAATATGAGCACACCAGGCAAGCGGAGAACCACACAACCAAAGAAGCGCCTGGCCCGATGAGGACCTTCATCCGGCTCTGCTTCCGAAGACCCGTCGCGGTCACGGCGTTCTACACCCTGGTCGTCGTCGCCGCGGCGGTGGGGTACTGGCGCCTGCCGGTGACACTCCTTCCGGATGTGCGCTATCCCACGCTGGTGGTGTGGACTGCGTACCCGGATGTGCCGCCGGAGCGCGTTGAGCGGGCGGTAACCGAACGTGTGGAAGAGGCGGTTGCCGGCACTGACGGCCTCAGGAACCTCACATCCCGCAGTATGCTGGGGGGGAGCCTGGTCCGATTGGACTTTGGCTGGAATACGCGCCTCGATCTGGCCATGCTGCATGTGCGCGAGCAGTTGGACAAGTACGTGGCGGCCCTGCCACTAGGGGCCGAGCGTCCGACCGTGTTGCGGCTGAATCCGAACGACCGCCCCATCATGGTCGTGGCGCTGAGCGAAGACTCAGCCGACGAGACCGATCTCGTGGCCCTGAAGCGCCTTGGACAAGAGGTGATTGCCAGGCGCCTTGAGCAGATCCCGGATGTTGCCCGGGTTGTTGTGACCGGTGGCTTCGATCGCCGCGTAGATGTGGTCCTGGATCCCGCCCGAATGTCGGCCTATGGCCTGACACTCGGCGGCGTGCGCTCGGCCTTGGGTGCCGCCAATGTGGCCCAGCCGGGCGGCTCCATTCGTCGGGGTCCGTTCCGGTTCGCGGTCGAGGTGAGCGGCGAGTTCGAGAGCGTCGACGACGTGCGCTCGACCATCGTGCGGTTCCGGGACGGGGTCCCTGTGCGGCTTCAGGACATCGCCGATGTCCGCGAAGGCGTGGATGAGCGGCGCGGCCTGGTTCGCTACGACGGCCGGGAAACCCTCATGCTACTCATCGAGCGCCGCCCAGACGCGAACACCGTGCGCGCGGCTGAGGAAGTGCGCAGCGTGCTGGCTGAGCTGGAGGCGGAGGTCACCCGCGCAAGCCTCAGCGTTGTTCTGGACGAGAGCGTGTTCATCCGCTCGGCCATTGGTGGTGTGGCCCAGGCCGTGCTGGTCGGCGGATTGCTCGCCATTCTCGTGCTCCTGGTGTTCCTGCGACGCCGGCGCGCGCTCATGGCCGTTGCGGTAGCAGTTCCCCTGTCGTTGTGCCTGACGCTGGTCATTTTCGATGCCCTCGATGTTTCGTTCAATCTGATCTCGCTCTCCGGGCTCGCGCTGGGTGTCGGCATGCTGGTGGACAATGCCATCGTGGTGGTGGAAAACATCGCGCGACTCAGAGACCAGGGCATGAGCCGCGCCGAGGCCGGTGTCGCAGGCGTGTCCGAGGTGGCGGGTGCCGTGACGGCCAGCACCCTGACCACCATCGCGGTCTTTCTGCCCATCACGTTTGTCGAGGGACTGGCCGGCCGGCTGTTCCTTGACCAATCGCTTGCTGTCATCGCGGCGCTTCTGGCCTCCCTGCTGGTGGCATTGACAGTGGTCCCGTTGGTGGCGTCAGCCGCGGGTTCGGAACGCGAAGACGAAGGCGCTCGAGGGCTCCTTCGCAGCGCAGGTGGTTTGGTCGATGGCTATGAGCGGGTTCTAGCCTGGTCGATTGCGCATCGTCCGTATGTCTTGGGGGCGATGGCGTTGCTACTGCTTGTGGCCGGTTGGATCGGAACCGTCCTGCCTCGCGAGTTGGTGCCTCGCACGGATCAGGGCCGCGTGGAGATGGAGATTGCGCTGGCGTCCGATGCGGACCTGCCGCTTCTGAGCGAACGGTCGGCGCAGATCGAGCAGGCCGTGTTGGAGGAGCCCGGTGTAGCGCACGTGTTGGCGGACCTCGGCGAGCGGGATGAGAACCGCTTGCAGCTTGATCCGCGGGCCATCTATGAGGGGGAAATGATTGTCCTGCTTCAGGACGATGCGCGCGCGGAGGAGGTGGACCGCAGGCTGGCCTCTATCCACGTTGCCGCGGACGTCAGCCTGGAGACCCGCCCGGTGCGTACTCAGCTCGAGGTCCTGCTGGCCAGTGAGGATGCGGACCTGCAGATTGACCTGGTCTCCGAGCGGAGAGAGGCGGCGCTGCCCGTGTTGGGAGAAGTGATGTCTGCGCTGGCGCAAGAACCGGCACTTTCGGCCGTGCGGGTGGCGGACGATTTGCGCGTACCGGCATATCGTGTGGAGTTCAAACGGCAGCCGATGGCGCGGCATCGTGTCACGACAAGTGAACTGGCAGCCTACCTGTCGGCGGCGGGGCGCGGGGTGGAGGCCACCGAACTCCGGTCGATCAACGAGGACGTGCCGGTGATTCTGCGGCGCGATGGGATCGCCACCGTGGAGGCACTGCTTGCCCAGCGAGTGGAAACCGTCTCCGGTCCGTTGCCCCTGGGTTTGTTTGTCGAGGCGGAGTACGTGGAGTTGCCGGCGGCTCTGATTCGACAGGACCAGGCGTCCGTGCTGCGGATTCTCGCCGACGTTGCGCCCGGCGCCGATCTCACGGCGGCTGTCGGGGCGGCAGAGGCCGTGGTGGCCCGCTTCGAATCAGTCGATGTGCGTGGCCGTGTGGGTGGCGCCTCCGATGCGTTTCGGGACAGTCTGCGGGCGGTGTTGCTCTCGCTGCTGTTCTCAGTGGCGCTCGTCTTCCTGATCCTGGCCGCGCAGTTCGAAAGCTTTCTTCAGCCGCTGGTGATCCTCGTGACCGTGCCCCTGGCTGCGGCGGGCGTAGCGGTGGTACTGCTGCTCACAGGACAGAGCATCAACCTGATGAGTCTCACGGGGTGCATCGTGCTGGTGGGCATCGTGGTGAACGACGCGATCATCAAAATCGATTTTGCCAACCAGCGAAGGGCTGCGGGCGCCACCGTGCGCGACGCGGTCATGGCGGCGGGTCGGGACCGGCTGCGGCCGATCATCATGACGACGGTGACGACCGTGCTGGGGCTCCTGCCGTTGGCGCTTGGCTTTGGCTCGGGAGCGGAGCTGCGGGCGCCGATGGCGATTGCGATTGCGGGTGGCTTGCTGGCGGCGACGGTGCTGACTTTGGTGGTCGTGCCGGTCTTGTACGTGGTTGTTTCAAGGGCTGGTGGAGGAGGAAGGTGATTCGCGACAGCGTGCACCGTTCACCCGCTTTGTTGTGTGGATCAGTGGGTGCGTATCCCCTCTAACGCAGGCTCGACGTATCGTCCGGTCCTCCCGTGAAAGACGCCTCAGTTCCCATCGCCCTGGCCCTGATCCTGTTCGGGGTGCCGTCCACCGCGGCGCAGGACACGCCGGGGTGCGACTTTGGAACGGCCGTCGCTGTGGTACAGGGTGGGGGCGTGCGGGGAGGTGTTTTCAGCTCCGGCTTCCATTTTTACCCCCGTGTAACGCCCCGCGAAGACGTGAACTGGCGGCACCGTTTGCTTGAGAACGACGGGGCGTCGCTGGTTGGAGGAGCCGGCATCTGGCTCTCCGGCACGGTGGGCGGGACCTTGCGTGCCTCGGTGTCTTTTTGGGGGCAGCAGGATTTTTTCCCCGGGCCACTGGGTCCCGACGGAGAGCCGGCCACTGACTGCACGCCGTTTGACCGGATCTGGTCCGTCACGAAGGCAGACCTGGAGGCCTATGGGGAGACGGGCGCCGTGTCCACTGACCTGGCCTCGTGGCCGACCGGGCTGGGAGCGCCCACGCTGGACGCCGACGGCAACCTTGTCCCTCCCGGCACGGGGTCCATAGCCGATCGGACAGCGCGGGTCATAGACCTGGAGGCGGGCGAGTTGCCGTACGTGCGCGGTGACCAAACGCACTGGTGGATCGTGAACGATGTGGCCAAGAACGCTTTTCCGGACCGCCCGCCATCACTTCGGGTGGAAGTCGGCATCTCGGCCTTCGCCTTCCCGGAGACGGGCGCACTCGGACGCACGCTGTTCTTTGAGTACACCATCCGCAAGCCCTCTGGCGACCCCATTGAAGACGCCTACGTGGGGATGTACACCGATATCGATCTCGGCCGATTCGACGATGACTTCATGGGGTCAGACTCGCTGCTCGGCCTGGCGTACAACTACAACTCCGGGCCCGAAGACCGCGACTGGGGCACCCGCCCGCCGGCGGTGGGGCTCGATTTTCTTCGTGGGCCACTGGTGGATCCGGAGGCTTCGACAGGTCAACGGATTGCGATGACTGCGGCCATCCTGCCGATCGATACCCGCACCCAACCGGAGATCGTGCGCAATTACTTCACCGGCCGCAGCCGCAGGGGAGATCGGCTGGTTTCATACGGGTATGGCAGGCCGGAAGCCGGCCGAAACGATCCTGTTACCAACTGGCAATTCTGGGGCGAACCCGGCGAGTTCTGGTCCGAATTGAACACGGACGGGGCGGGCTCCACCAGCCCGCCGAGCGACCGCCGAATTGTGTCCGGTGCCGGCCCGGTGCGCATTGGGTCCGAGCATGGGCAAAATCTCCTGGCGGCGTTCATCACCTCGATGGGAGATGATCACCTGGATTCTGTACGGCAACTGAAAGAGGACGACCGGTTTCTCCAGCAATTGGCGGATCGGGGTGTGCTCGACATCCCGTTTATCCCCGCTTTTCAGGAGCAGCCGGATCAGCGAGTATTGTCCGCTGGGGTCTACCCGGTACCCGCGGGGAGATCGGCTAAACTGAAGTACCACTTGCCGGAAGAGCGGGTGGTTTCTGTGAGCATCTACGACCTTCTCGGGCGCCGCCAGATTGAAATTGCGCGCGGACTCGAAGTCGGGACCCAGCAACTCCCGCTGGACCTGTCGGGGCTCGCGCCCGGACTCTACCTGGTTCAGCTGCAATTGGGAAGCCGCACCTTTGCCCTGAAGCTCCCGGTGGTTCGCTAGGTGTCGCTGCTCAACGCCAGACGGTGAGCGTTTGGTGTTGGGTATGCTCGCCGGCCTGCATGCGGATCAGGTACAGGCCGGTGGGCCAGGGCTCGACCGACAACTGCAGCTCTCCTCCCGTAGCCTGCATTGTGGATTGCCAAACCCGGCGTCCCAGCAAATCGAACGCCTGAATCTCAACGACTCCCGTCCGGAGCGCCGCCGCGAGCGGAAGGTTGACCATGGAGGTTGCAGGATTGGGATAGGGCTGCGTCGAGACCGATTGAGGGTGCGGTTCATCCACGCCCGTGCTCACCATGGAAGCCTGAACCACAAAGAGCTCCCGGCCGACGTAGGGGTTGTCTGCCGAAAAAATGAGCGCGTTCCCGAGAGTGGCGGCAGGTCCTGGATTGGAGGAGCCTGGACCCGGATACAGGTCGGCTACCATGCGAAAGCCCAAGTCGTCTGCTGCCCACAGTTCCTCGCCGTGCTGACCATCGTCGTATCGCAGGAAGGCCTTTTGGCCCGCGACTCCCAACATGGTGGCACCCCATGCGGAAGAAGCAATCTCCCACGTACCCGTCGGCGTGCCGTCGGTACGCCAGACCTCACGGCGGGTCGTGAAGTACGCCAACCGGGGTCCGGCGACCGCGAAGCGCCGATCGTTGAGCTTGGAGCCGGATCCGGTCGAGGCCAGTTGGGTGGCTTGGCCGGTTTGCAGATCGAGTATGAACGGCATCCCCTGCTCCTGTCCAACGGACGCAAAGAAGAGGATCTGTGAGCCGAACTCTGTCAGGCCGTAGACATCCCGATGCGGATTCCCGGTCCATACCGGCCTCGAACCTTCCTGAGTGCCGTCTGTCACCCATAGAGACTCGGCACCCCCCGCATCGACGGTGAAATACAACTGGTCGTCTATATTGACGGTGGACGTGATGCGCCTTCCATTGGTGGCAACGCCCCAAAGCACCGTCGCCGTCTGATCATCAGCCGACCAGAGCGCAGTATTCCCAAAGCCGTCTTGGCCGAACCAGACTACGCGGCTTCCGGCCAGGTGCAGGTCTCCGGGTTCGACAGGTCGTCCGTCCACGCTCAGTACCCGGCGGGGTATGGCATCCCCTGAATTTGACAGTGGCAACCAGACCAGTCCAGGTGCCTGTGACGATTCTCGGCCGATGGTGGTGTACAGCCTGTCACCGGCTACCTGCAAATCGCCCGGATGCAACCAGCCAGGACCAAAGCGCTCCGCGTTGCCGGTGGCACTCAGTCTGAACAGCCCTGCCCGGTCGGCGAAGTACAGATGATCCTCTGACTCGGCCCATGGCATGGAGCCTCCGCAGCAACGTCTCCATCGCCCATCCGGAAGATCTGTGGTGCGTCGCGTGCCGGCGGCCGTGCCGTCTGTGACCCACACCTGGGCCCCTCCGGAGCCATCCGTTGCCTGGAACACGACGCGGTTTCCCCACGAGTACAGGTGCACGGGATCACTCGGGTCGGTACCGCCGGGCTGAACGTCGGCCGCCAGCCAGGCATTCCCGGAGTCGTGACTCGCACACCACACCTCACGACCCGTCGCACGGGTTTCAGCAGGAAGGCAGACGGCATCGGCGGTAATCGTGCCACGGTCCGGATCCGACCCGGCCGGGTCGTCCGCGAGGTCGACCACCATCCGGGTGCCATGCGCCGTCCCATCTGTGGACCACAACTCTCGTCCGCCGCCGTCGTCCGCGCTGAAGTACACGCGCTGCGCATCGGCCGCCACGCGGCGGGGAGCGGAGTCGGCGTCACCCGGGTGGATGTCGGTGAGCAAGGTGGGCTCCCCACCGGACGCGTCCAGGAAGAACAATTCGAGTCCATGGGCGGGGTGGCGCGCCGAGAACACCACCCCTCCGTTCAGTGGCGCCCACACCCAGAGATCCGGGTTCAGCGGACTCTCAGGACCGAGCAAGCGCCTGGTGCCCTGCTCCGTTCCATTGGAGGCGTAGATCCAGGTCTGGTCATCGGACCGAACCGTGAAAAAGAACAGGTCACCCGAGATCACCAGGTCCCGCGGAGGAGAGGGCACGCTGGTGATGGCGATGGGCTCTGCGAATGGCTGAATCTCGAATAGCTGCCAGCCAATGCCTGTCCGGACGCCGACCACCAGGTCTCGCCCGGCAAAATGAATCCCTCCTCCGGTGAAGTTGGCAAAGTGCCCCCATTCGACCAACCGCGTATTCTCGGCCGTGCCGTCCGTCTTCCACACCTGGGACAGATTGCTTGAAAAAGCGGTGACGAGCAGTTCGCCGTCCGAGGCGACAGCGTTTCGATAGCTTCGCGGCGTGCCCGACAGCAGCACGATCTTTTCCCGCCCAACCACGGTGTAGAGTTCATCGTCTACCGAGTCTCCAAATACCATCCCCCGGTCCGTGCGGCCGGCGACTTGGATCCACCCGCGTTCGTCTATGAGATGAGATTCGTCGCCGTTTGTGATCCAGAGCGCCGAGCCGAACTCGTCGCTGTCGGCTCTCACGTACAGCCACGTATCGTCGGCGGCCACAATGCGCGGGTCCTCGGGCAGGGGCACTTGCTGCTCGGAGCCGACAACACCGTTGGAAAACCAGAGTCCCTCCTCGCCCTCGGCGTCCTCGGCCACGAAGAAGATCCTGTCACCAAGAACCGTCACCTGACGCGGGTTGGAGGACGCGCCACGGGTATTGATATCGAGCAGAAGCTGCTGCCCCGAGGCGCTGTGGCTCAGGGTGAACAGGAGTGCAAGGAGAGTTGGAAGACGCAGGCAACGCACGGAGTCACAATAGGGCCGTGCGCGCCCGGCGTCCGGGTTTCCCCTCTCATCGGCTGGCGGGCTGTCGCGAGGCGACGCCTTGGTGGGCCGAGGAGTCGATTGCCAAAAGGTTGCCAGGCGGGGCGAAGTAGTCGTACTTGCACAGAATCACCCATCCCAGACCCAATGTCCAGTCAACGTCTCGATGTCGGCTCCTGGCAAATTGTCGGGTTGCTCCTCCTCCTTGCAGCCAACGCCGCCTCTGCGCAACGGCTGACGGAGGACCTGATTCTGGGCACGGGGGAGCATCACGCTACCGAGGACTTCTACCGAAGCGTGGGGTCCGTCACTACGGACTCCAACGGCAGAATCTTCGTCACCGAGTACCACGGAGGCGACATTCGCGTGTACGCTCAAGACGGCGAATACCTAACTACACTCGGCAGTCGAGGTGCGGCGCCGGGTGAGTTTCAGACCATCAATGCCCTCGGCATGACCCCGGACGGCCGCCTGGTGGTGCTCGACCAGCGCAATCATCGCTTCACGTGGTTTGCGCCGGGGCTCGACCACTACGACATAGCGCCAGTGCATGGGGAGCGGCAGCTGTGGGCATCCCAGATTCTGAACCTGTCGGAGAAGGAGTTTCTGCTCAGTCAATCGTCGTTCAGGTGGGGCGAGCCCGAGGGCGCCGCGTCCGACTGGGGGGTGCTGCACGTGCATGCACCCACCTTCGAACGCACGGCGAGCTTCGCTGACGGAGAAGACTTTTCGCCGGACGACGAGATGGGCGAGGCGAGGCTTAAGAGCGGGCTTCGTTACCTGAACCCCCTGGTGCTGCATGCGGACAGCGTGCTCGTTTCGGAGGAATACTATCCGGGATACCTGACGCTTTTTGTTCGGAAAGACGGAGCCTGGAGGTGGGCGCAGACCTGGCAGGGCACGCCGGTGGAGCGGCGTTACCGCGTGCTCGATCAGCCCCACACGGTTGAGTGGGAGGATCTGCCATGGCAGTCGATTCCGACCGGCTGGGCAGGCCCGGGCGGCAGTTGGAGGGTCGACGTGTGGAGTACGTCGCGAGGCCTTGCCCTCAGCCCGGCAGGTACCATACTGCACTTTTCGTACATCTTCGACGGCCGTCAGGGCGTCTTTGGCGTCGAAGAGTTCGCTCGCGACGGGCAACTCATCGCCTATCACAAATTGCAACGCTCGCGCGAGGGCCACACAGCCGTTCCGCTGGCACACGCCATGGTCATGCATCAGGACGCGCTGGGAAACATCTATTTCTCGCACGGCGAGGACGGCGCTCCGGTGGTCAGGCGCATGCAATGGCGGCCCGCCGGCTGAGCGACCAACCGCTGGAGCCTCACATCCCGGGTCTGCCAAGTGCAAACTCCTGGACGATCTCCTGGCCCTGGCTCCCCTCTGCCTCCACTAGCACATAGTCCGCTCCGAATTCCACAATCTGGTAGCCCGGCTCTTCCAGCGAGCAAAGAAGCTGTCCGTCTCGATCAAAGGCGAGCCAGGCATCCATTTCCTCCCCCGGTTTCTGGTAGATCTCGACCCAGAGCGTGCCGTCCCGCCCATAGCCCATGCCCGTGAAGACGGGGAACGTATCGGCCGCAGGGCGGCTGGGGCGGACACGAGGTTCAACGAACATGCGGATTTCCTCTTCCGATCGGTCTGCGGAGGCCGCCAGGATGCGCTCTCGCTCCCGTTCGACGTCGCGCTGAGTGACACGCTCAGGTTCGGTGTCCCAGGCCAACCTGAACAGCGGCGCAAACGGCGGTGACCCCTCCCGCACCTCGATCTCTGCGCGGTCCCCTCGCCCAAGAGCAATACGGTCGGGACCGGCAGCCAGCTCAAATCCGGACTCAAAGTGCGGAGCGCCGACAAAATTGCTTTCGGCAGACAACAGGCCTCGTCTCATCCCTCGGAAGGTTCCGAGAGTGTCGACCACGTTGCCTTGAGGGTCGTACACGACGACGTTGTGCATCTCCGGCTCGTAGTCGGTCGGGAATCCCTCGGCGACGGTCGGGGAGGTCACAAAGAACCCGGCTCCAGTCAGCCCAAACGGGTAGGGAGGATTCAACAGGTCCGGAGAGGGACGCATACCGCGCACCCACGTCCCCTGGGCATCAAATACCTCGAATTCCCAGGGCCGGTAGTCGCCCACCCAGAGCGAGTCACCGCTCGCGGCCACGTGCAGCGTGAAGGCGGCCCGAAACTCTCCGGGTCCCTCGCCCTGGCGGCCGTTTGCGCCCAGGAACCGCCCCTCGGAATCGAACATGCGGAGTTCCTGAGTCCCCTGGTTGACTACGGCAATCTGTCCTGCACTGGTCTTGGCGGCACCGAATACCCGATACAGCTGGTACTCGGGTTCTGAGTCCTCCTCGCCGATTGTCAGTCGGGGCGTCGATTCGATGGCACAGGTGCCGGGAGGATTCGCCAGGCTGCTCATCACGACGGGGATTCCTTCTCCCGAGTTCGGGCTCTCGGATTCGGCAGGTGAGCACGCTGCGAGAAAGAGGCAAAGGACGACGGTGTGTCGCATGGGGAGCATAGGGGTTGGGTTGACCATGGCGGACAACCTAGCTCGTCCACCAGCCCGGTGAAATAAGGCGAAACGACTATTGCGCTGCCACAGGCCGTGCTCAATACTGGGCGATGCCCTCGCAACGCCCTTGAACGCCTCCTCCCTGATCACCCGGCTCCAGCGCCGCCCCGTCGGTGTGCTGGCGTGGTCCACCGCGCTGCTCTTGGCAGGAGCATGGGCAGCCACCCAGGTCCCCCTGGAGTGGGCACCCACGGTCGAGTTGCCGGAGGTGACCGTGTCAGCGACCTGGCCGGGTGCGTCCCCGAGGGCGGTGGAGCGGTATGTGACGGCCCCCATCGAACGCGCCGCAGCGCGCGTGGCGGGCACGGAGCGCATCGCCAGTTACTCGACCGAGAACAGCGCATCTGTCACATTGGGCATCAGCCAGGAGACGGATGTGGGGTTGTACGTGGCTCAGCTGAATGAACAGCTGGCCGTGCTCCGTGAAACGCTGCCCGACCGCGTCTGGCCTCGGCTGACCAAGCGCATTCCGGAGTCCCTGAAGGACGAGCAGGGGTTCATGGAGCTGCAGGTAATCGGGCCGCGCGGCCTGGATGAGCTCCGGCAGTTGACGGAGCGTCGGGTCAAGCCGCGGATCCAGGCGATCCAGGGCATTGCCGAGATCGAGGTTCGTGGAGGCACCGAGCGCGAACTCCTGATCGAGCTGGATCCGGACCGGCTGTCGACCTACGGGCTCGGTCCACAGGATATTGAGCGGCAGGTGCGCGATCTGTTTGCGGACGAAGCCTATGGGCGATTGCGCGGCGCCGGCTCGAGTGCTCTGCTTATGCGCACGCCCGAGCAGGAGGTCGACGGATATCGAGACCTCGTTGTGCACGTTCCGCCGGGGCTTTCGGCGCCGGTGTACCTGCGGGACGTAGCCTCGGTCGAACTCGGGCCCGCGCCCGTTCGCAGCATCAGCCGGATCGACGGGAATCCGGTCGTCTCCATGCGACTGGATCGGGCCAAAGCCAGCAACCTCGTCGCCGTAGCCGAATCTGTGTATGACGCCATCGAGGCCCTGCGATCGGAGCTCCCGGACGATGTGCGTGTGCTGGTCCCTCAGGACCGCAGCGAGCACGTACGCGCCCAGCTGCGCGACCTCACGTGGCGAGGAGGACTCGGGCTGATTCTGGTAGTCTTTGTGCTTCTCTTCATGCTGAAGTCCGTCCGGGCGACCGGCGTGGTGCTCTTCAGCGTGGCGGTGTCGATAGCCGTGGCATTTCTGATGATTGGTCCGGCCGGATTGTCGCTCAATCTGCTGACCATTGCCGGGCTGGTTCTGGTTTTCGGCCTCCTTGTGGACAACGCAGTGGTCGTGGTGGAGCAGCTGATGCACCACCGGGGTCCGAATGCCGGCGAGCGGGCTCTTCAAACCGTCTGGTTGCCGCTGGTGGGGGGCACCCTCTCCACGATGGTGGTGATGCTGCCTCTGGTTTACCTGTCGGGCGATTTGCAGGCGCTGTTTCTTCCGTTTGGTGTGCTGGTCTGCGTGGTGCTGGCCGCGTCCCTCGTGAGTGCGGCGGTAGTAGCGCCGGTCGCAGGCCGACGCCTGAAGCCGCTGGAAGTGCGCCCTGGCCGGTCACGAAGGCTCAGGCGATGGGCGGCGGCCCCCTATCGGCTGGTTGCCCGGTTCCCCAGGACCACAGTTCTGGCCGCCGTGCTTGCGGTGGGACTCCCGGTCTGGTTGCTGCCCTACCAGATTTCCGTCGTAAACGACCCGGAGGCGGATCCCCGTTCTCCCACCGTGCGGCTGGCCAGTTTGTACAACGAGACGTTCGACCGGTCGTGGGTGCGCGATCTGCGTGACTGGACCGACCCGGTATTGGGTGGTCTGAGCCGGAAGTTCAAGCGTGAAGTCACGTTCGGTGAGCGCTGGAGGTATTCGCCCCGGCCCTCGGTATACGTGAACCTGGGATTTCCGCCGGGACACCCCATCGCCCGCGCAGACTCTCTCATGCTGGTTTTTGAGCGTGAGGCGCTGGCTTCCCCGTCGGTCGAGAAAGCGATCACTCATATCAATGAATCCAGCGCGAGTCTCAGGCTGACCTTCAGCGAGCAGGCTCTCCTTGAGGCCGAGCCGTACCTGCTGAGGGAGCGCCTGATCTCGCACGCGGTCAACACGGGAGGCCTGCGCATCAGTGTCGGGGGTCTGATTCCGGACGGCTATTTCTCGGGGGTCGGCTCCGGCATTTCGGGCATCCGTCTGGACGCGATGGGGCCTAACTACGAAGACCTCGACCGGCTCATGCAGGCCTTCGCCGACTACGTCAGTGGCCGGAGTCGGCGGGTGGCAGGCGTTGAGTTGAATGCAAGCAGAGGCTACGGATTCGATCAGGCGCGCCAGGTCCTGCGCTTTGACTGGACCTCGGATTCCCAGCTCCGCAGTGGAGTCACCGCGGGCCAGATGGCGCGCAGCCTGTCGCCCGTCTTTCGCGCTCAGACGCCGGTAGGCCATGTGGATATGGGCGATGAGGTCCAGATGGGCGTGCGGCTCGCCGTGAAGGGCGTGGACGATCTGGACGTGGAGCGGCTCATCCAGCAGCCTTTTCCGGTCACCGATACCAGCGCGGTGCGGCTGGCGGGCCTCGCAACCTACGTGGTGGAGGAACGCCCTTCGGCCATCCGGCGCGAGGACCAGCGCTACGTGCGCACCATCCAGATTGATTTCCGGGGACCCGGTCAGATGGCAAACACCTTCATTGAGTCGGCCCTCGAAGGCTTCGCCGTGCCGGTGGGGTACGACATCCAGCGATCCTCCTTTTCCTTCTTCACCGATGAGGTCCAGCGCCAATTCACGTGGCTGCTGTGGGCAACCATTGCACTGGTATTCCTGATCACAGCCGCCGTGTTCGAGTCCTGGAGACTGCCCCTGATTGTGCTGCTGAGCGTGCCGACGGCGCTGATCGGAGTAGCCACCGGATTCCTCTGGACGGATGCGGCCTTTGCGGAGGGCGCCTTCATTGGTGCCATTCTCATGGTTGGAATCGCCGTCAACGACAGCATTTTGCTTGTCGACCGATTCCGGCAACTACGCGAAGCGCGACCGGGCGGTCAGGCTTCCGTGCTCATGCGCCTGGCGGTCCGGGAGCGGTTGCGTCCCATGATCACCACCACGCTGACCAGTGTCGTCACCATGCTGCCCATGGTCGTGTTTCCCTCCGAGACCGATTTCTGGCTGGGGCTCGCAGTGACAGTCATCGGGGGCCTGACCGCGTCTACCCTGTTCGCGCCCCTGGTAAGCGTGGCCGTGGTCAGCATGGGCTCAAACAAACAGGTGCAAGCCGCATGAAGTACATCGCACTGCTGATTCTGTCCGTTCCGATGCTGGTCTCCGCTCAGCACGTGATGGTCGACGGTCCCCCGAAATGGGGCGATGGACTCCGCGTCATCGAGGAGGTACGCATCGGAGACCGGCCGGATGAGGTGCACCTGCTCGGTCGCATCGCGGATGTGGCGGTCTCTGCAGACGGCACGATCTGGGTGGCTGACGGCTCAGTGCCGCAAATCAGGCTGTACAGTGCAGACGGAGACTACCTGCGGGATGTCGGTGGGCCCGGGCAGGGACCCGGTGAATACCGGCGCATCATGGGCCTCAAGTCCACGAGCAATGATGAGATGGTGCTGTTCGACCCGGGAAATCACAGAATCACATTCTTCAGTTCCAGCGGAGAGTACCTGCGATCATTCCCGGTCGACTCCGGCCTGCACGCCAGCGATGTGCTAAGCGTTGACGCCAAGGGCTTCGTCTACGTGGCCAAGAGGGATCTGGCCGCGCCGCGTCAGGAGAACGGGGCTTCTCCCAAGGTCTGGTTGAAGATCGATGCGCAGGGCGACGTGATTGAGCGCATCCCCGTGCCGGCGCGCTCCAGGAAGCGCGGCTTCGTACTGGTGACTCCTATGGGATATCGCGGCCCGTTCCCCAGTGAAACCATCAGTGCCGTGTCAAGTGAGGGGCGACTCCTGGTGGCCGACAACCAGGCCTACACCATTTCCAATGGCTCCATCACACTTGAGCGGCCCTACGAGCCGCTGTCGGCCCTGCCTGAAGAAGTAGCGTACTGGAAATCCGTCGCGAGGCGTTTTGAGGAACGTTCGCGGTCGGGAGCCGATCTGGTTTCTTTCGTAGAGGAAACCAAGCCGGCGTTCCGCCGCATGTCCGTCGATTCCGATGGGCGGCTCTGGTTCAACATGTACGCGGAGGCGGAGGCGCGGCCGCGTTCGTCCGGTCAGGGGGAGACTTGGCTGGACTGGTACCCCGAGTTTGAGGTATTGGGCGGAGACGGCACGTACTTCGGACGGATCAAGCTCCCCGAGAAGACCTACTTCTATGACGCGCGCGGCCCCTTGATCTGGGCCGAACTCGAGGCGGAAGATGGCAGCCCGGTGGTAGTACGCTACCGGACAGAACGCACGGATTCGTGAGCACTTTCTCAAGAGTATACCGCCCTGCCATGACCAGATACCCCATCCTCGTTCTCGTCCTGATCTTCCTGGGCTGTGGCGCAGAGCCGAATGGAGGGGGCGTTGTCGAGAATGGCCCGGTTCCCCAGTGGATGGCCGACGGATCGCCGGCCGTTCGCCTGGTGCGCGAACAGACCTACGGACGAGAGGACGGCTCGATTGAGGAAATGCTTGATACTCCCCGTCGAGCGGTCGTCGATGCGCAGGGCACGCTGTATCTGCATGACGGAGAGCGCCTGGTGGCATTCGATTCGGCCGGCGAGGTGCTGTGGCAGGTTGCTGCGCAGGGCGAGGGTCCAGGAGAGCTTCACCGCGTGAGAGGCCTGACCCTGGGCCAGGACGGTCATCTGCTGGTCACGAACCAGTCGGGCACCCGGCTCGACAGGTTCACCGCGGAGGGATCGTACACAGACTCGCGGCCCGTTTCTTCGCTCGGACTGACGCGCGGTACGGTGCAGGGTGTGTTTGCCAACGGGCACTATTTGATGAGCGCCACGCTGCCGGGTGCCTACGGCGCGCGCCTGCTCCTCGTGGCCGACGAGGATCCGTTGCGCCTGGTAGACAGCCTCAGCGTCAGGCAGAAGGGCAGCCGGGAGGAAATCGAGGCCATCTCTGTGGGCTCGGCGATGGGAGTGGTCGCGGACCGCATCGCCCTTGCACTCATCCACGAGTACGGCTACATCATCATGGATCAGCAGCTGGACACACTGTCTATTTCCAAGCGGCCGGATGTGCCCAAGCCCGCTCCCTACGGATTCCTGCACAACGGCAATCCTTCGATGATCATGCTCGGGTCCAGCTTCGATCCCCTTCCACTGGCCGAGGGGCGCTGGCTGGGAGGGGCGTCCTGGGCGATGGACGTGGAGAACATCGAAGAGTTGGCGCCTCGGCTGTTCAGTCCGGACGGACCAACCATCGAGTACACGCGCTCCCTCGATCTGTACGACCGGGATGGCACGCTGCTCTATGCCTGGACGGAGGAAGCCATGGAGGCGGCCGGCCTTCGTTCGGTCCTGGCATCGGACGGCGAAGCGCTGATCTGGGCGCGTACCACGGACGACGTGCCGACGGTGGCGCGCTTTCGATTGGAGATAGACGGGTAGTCTGCCGTCGGTCGCTAGTCGCGGCCGACTTCCTCCAGGTACACCTGCTCGACCTTGTGCAGACGCACGATGGATCCGTCCGGGCCGCTCACGGTGACAGCCAGATCTCCGGAAACGGTGGTTCGCAGGGGTTGGCGGGACGACTCGGGCTCAAATCGGACCGTGGTGCCGTCCGCATCGTCGATCTGGATGGACACGGCCAGAGGCAGCAAGAATGTCAGTTGGGCGTGCCAGGTCGAGGCCGCAGGCTCAAGCTCCACGATGGAGGTATCCGCCCTCGCCCCGGCCCGCATGATCACGTACCGGTCGAACTGGTGATCGGTATAGACGATGGCCATGGAGGCGCTGTCCGCGGTCGTTTGCATGGCGCGTCCCAGATCTTCCACCCGGCCAACGACGATGGCATCCGCCTTATTGATTCGAGCCAATCCTTCCAGGTATTCGGGCTCGAACGGGGGACCGGTAAACACGGGAAGCCAGGTCCGCTTTATCTCCGCAACGGAGCTGTAGTGGTCGATGGTCCAGGTGTCATCCAGGGGGAGCAGCGCTCTTCGCAGATCCCGGGTGACGGCCTCAGAGGACTTCGCCTCTCTCGGAGGAAGCAGGCGAACCGGAATCGACAGTTCTGTCCAGACCCGTTCGCCATCGACCACGCCAGGCAGCCATCGGCTTTCCTTCACCGCACGAATGGCTTCGGCATCGCATCCCTCGGTGAGCCCGAAGCGCGTCTCCGGATTGTGCACGAACCCGTCGGGGTCCAGTATGAATTCAACCACGACGATCCCGCCATATCGGGAGGGACAGGCATCGGAGGGATAGACCAGCGTGCGATTCAGCGAGTCGACTCCACCCGGCAACTCGGGCACCTGATCCGTGGTGCGGAATCGTTCCGAGGAACTGGAGACGGGCAACGCCAGCCTTTCGGCCAGTCCTGGCACCACAGCGGGTTCAGCAGGGGCACCAAGGCAGCCTCCGGCCAATCCGGAAACCAGAAGCACCAGGGCGCCCAACCCCAACGCCGTCGCGGGCCTTGACTGCCGAGCCGCACGAGAACACTGGTCAAGGCGCTTTCGCAGGTCAGCGAACGAACTCATGGGCACGACAAGGTCTCCAGCCGGAGCGGTGCCGGCCGCTGCCAGGAGCGCGCGTCCGTATCGGCCGCGACTGACTGCCTGCCGCGTCAGCAGCCGCCCATCGCACGATAGCTCGCAGAGCGCGCGAAGCTGTCGGTCCAGCACGTGCGCCAGCGGGTGGAAAAAGAACACGGCTTTGATCAGACCGGCAGTCGCTGCCCGGAAGAGATCTCCGCTTCGAATGTGTTCATCCTCGTGGGCGATGGCCTCTTCGGGGTAGGGGAACGATGCGGGCAGCACCACGACCGGAGAGCGAAGGCCAAACGCGAACGGCCCGGCGGCCTGGGGAGACACCACAACCAGTCTGCCGGAGTTGAAGGATCGTTGACGGTCTGGAAGCGCGTGCCGGATGCACGCACCGAGGCGGATGGCCGAGACCGCGAATCGTGTCATGCCGAACAGGGAGAGCAGCAGACACGCGGCGGTGAGAAGACCGAGGGCCAGATGGAGGGGGTCCTGACGTGGTGGGGCCGGAGCAGCTTGAGCCGGCAGTTCGGGCGCCGGTGAGGGCGCCACCTCGCCCGCAACGAAGGCCGGCATGGGCTCGGGGACCGGGGCGGGCAGGCCCGGCACGATCTGGGCCAGGATGAGGGTCAACGGCAACGCGACCAGAATGGCCAGGCGGGCGTCCATCTGGAGCTGCCAGTCCCGGCGCCGCATCACTTGAAGCACGACGAGCAGAGCGGCTGCCAGCAGTGTCCACACAATGATCGGCTTCCAGAGGGGAAGCCATGCCGCCTGCCCGAGATCTGCCAGTGCCATCATTCCGATGCCTCGAGGTCTTCGACGAGCTTGCGCAGGGTTGCCGTCTCTTGCTCAGAGAGTTCCACCCCGTCCGCAAGTGCGCGCACCAGTTCGCTGCGAGAGCCCCCGAACACCGAGGCGACCATCTGCCTGAGGATGCCGCGCTTTACTTCATGCTCGGGCTTGCGGGGGGTGTAGAAATGCGTTTTGCCAACCAGCTCGGCATGCAGGTAGCCCTTTCGAGAGAGCTTGCGCATGATGGTTTGCACCGTGTTGTGCGCAAGGTCCCGCTCAAGTGAGTCCCGTACCTCCGCAACGGAAACGCGACCCAGCCGCCACACTGCGTTGAGGATGTCCATCTCGGTTTCCCCGAGGGAGGTCAGAATGCTTCGCGAACCTGGTGCCATGGAATCTCCTATCAGGATAGGAGATGGTACGCAGCGCTATCTCCTATGTCAATAGGAGGTCTAAGTCGGGTTGCGAAAGACCCGGCCGCGAGTCAGTCGGTGACCGTCAGCAGGACGGTATGGGCGCGTCCGGGCAGCGAGCCGGAGTCAAAGCGCATCGGAATATGCTTGTCTCTTCGCACGTCCACGGGGAGCTGCAGGGCGCGTCCAGGGACCAGATCCAACCGCTGGGACAGCACGTCAAGATCGAGTCCGGCATCGGACACGGCGGTGAGCTTGGTCCTTGCCCTGGGGTGGGATCGCACCGTGAGAAATGATTCCGCCTGTCCATCCAGGATGCGCACGCGTTGTGCTTCCGGCGTCAGGTAGTGGCGCTCCTTGATGACCACCGTCACCACCTGCCGGGCGCGGTCCTGCCCCAGGGCAGTGCCCGCGCACAGCAGCGCCAGGCACAAGGCAGCGAGGGCGCGCTGCGGCCATCGGTTTTGAAAGGGAATCATCCCTTTCAGAAACGATGGCAATTCCGGTTTTTGCGGCGCAACAGAAAAGGGCCGGGCATCATCAGATGCCCGGCCCTTAAAGAAGCGTCAAACCGCCAGGGGCGGCTCAGCTGGTAATCGTCAGCGTGACCGTCTGCGCTTCACCTGCTCCGTTGGAGGTCGCGGACGGGGTGGCTGAAGCGGTATACGAGATACCGATTCCGCTCTCTGCGAGGTTGGAGATGCCAGTAACCACCTCTTGTGCACTTGTCGTCAGCGTGGTCGAACCGGCAGACGTGCCACCAGAAGGTGCCGTCAGGTTGATGGCCAGTGAGATGCCGGTGGCGTACGCGCTACCGAGTGCAGCGGTAATCTTTTTCGCCGACCCGTTCGTTGTGATCGAATAGGACGTCGAGCTGTCGGTCGCGTCATCCGGGTTGCTACCGGCCGTCGCGGAGTTGACGGTCAGGGTTACCGACCCGGAGGAGACGGAAATGGAATTGATGTCGGACACCACAACGGTGACCGTCTGGTTGGCGGTTTGCGCCGAGACGGGTGCGGCAGCCAGCAAGGCCGCAACAGTCGCCAGAGTGTAGAAGTATTTTTTCACGGTTATCGCCCAGAGGGATCGGGTGACAGGACTCACTGCGGGCAATAACCCGCACTCCTTTCCATCGGCCGTCAGACAACCCGACTTAAGTCCCCGGGACTTTTTCCTACCGTGCGCGGTACCGCAGGACCCAGCTACCCTCAGGCAACTGTGGGCCCAGTGACGTGATAGCGGCGGCTGCGTGCCCGAATCTGGGGAATTGTCCCATCGCTATCCGGAACCTCGACCGGGACTCTACTTCCATCTCAAGGACCTTGACCGGCAGGCCTAGCTGCTCGACGAGGGCCACCAGGCGCTGGGCATCCTGGGCGGTCGTGGTGGAGCCGACCACGATGGTGTACGGCGGGGCGGAATCGCCTTCCTGCCAGGCCGCTGTCGGCAGCGCGACGTCGGCGCTCGCTCGTGCCTGAGGTGCCTCGGCCTCGGCCTCCACCGGACGGGGAGAGGTGGCGGTCGGCACAGCCTCGACAGGCTGGTTCGGTGCAACGGCCTCGGCGGACCGCTCCGGCGAGGCCTCGACGGACTGCTGACCAAGCACCAGCGCCGGGGAATCCCCGGCATTTTCCTGGGTGATCATTCTGATTCGCGGTGCGTCCTGCACCAGCAGGAACTCCACCGCGCCCGTAGCGCCACCTTCCAGATCAACCTGCATCGTTGCAGGTTCCAGCCGGTGTCTTGGGGGCAGCGGGGAAATGGCCCTCAGCGTATAGCTGCCCGGCACCACATGCCTGAATACCACGCGCCCCAGTCCATCCGACCGCACGCGGTACCGGAATGGTGCCGCCAATAGCTCGAACACCATGTTTGAGACGGGCGTCGTCTCTTCGTGATCAGCCCGTTCGGCCTGACCGAATCCCGCATCTGACCCCAATACGACCTTGTGTACGGTGGCCTCGAGGGAAGCCGAGCGCGTAATCGGAATCTCAATCGGGGCCGCGATCTCCGATGTCGTCGCTTCTATCGGCATGGTCAACTGCGGCACGTTGCCAAGGCCGATACTGCGCTGGTCAACACGTAGAAAGACATGGCCGTGGCCGGATCCTGCGAGCCGGAAGCGCCCCTGGGTATCCGTGATGGCCACATCGTCGCCGGAAAAGATGAGTACGCCGGAGAGGCCTGCCCCCGTGGCAGCGTCAAACACTCTCCCCGTGATATAGTCCTTGTGCGACGGAACCCGAGGTCCGGGAAGACCGATAGGCATGGAGTAGCTGACTCGATAATCCGTCCCGATGGGGGCAGAACCATCGAACACTGATCGCTGCACCTGAAGGGAGAGCCGGTGGCCTGCCCTTAGCGTGCGCCGTGCCTCCGCTCGCCATGTCACGGATTGACGCCGCGACGTTCCGGTGTACACGTTGTAGTAGGCGTTGGCGTAGAGCGCCGTGCTTCCGCGGCGATATCCAACGCGGCCGTTGAACAGGCGCCGCTTGTAGGCCGGAGTGAGGTCGCTCAGTCTCCCGGAAGCGTATTCCCAGTTGGTCCAGACGGAAATCGCCCGAGACAGGGCGGCCTGCACGGAGATGCTTGCTCGGAGGGACGGCGTGGAGGTCCCGGAGGCCCGCCCCTCTACGCTTCCGGCGTCGAGCGTGGTTCTGAAGGACAGTGCCGAACGGTATAGACCTGCCTGGAACCGCGCCAGACGCTCACGCAGTCCCGAGACGGCCGTAAGCCCGTCATAGGTCTGGTTACGATCCAACCATCCGCCGCTCAAGAATACGCGGGAAGCACCGAGGCGATGATGGAAATTCAGCCACACCTGTTGTTGGAGCGAGGTGCGGGAGGCAGAGCCTGCGTAGGACTGCGCCTGCTGCTGGAACGAGGCGTCCAGACGAAGTCGCTTCATCAGCTGAAAGGTGAATCTGCCGGACGCTTGTTCACTGCCTGCCATGGCACCCGGGAAGGAGGGAGCCCCGCGGAGCACGCGTCCTTCCAGGGAGAGTCTGCCGGTCCGAGCCGACAACGAGGTGAGGCAGGAGGGAGAGCGCGCGGATGACTCGACGCCAACGCCGCACTCCAGGTCAAGGACCCAGTCTGCCCGCTTCGGACGAACTACGCCCCGCCAGGAGGCGAACGAGCCGTCGTACAACCCACTTCGGTGGAATCCGTTGAGGCTCGCTTCGAGGGGGCCCTGTGTCCAGGCCAGCGAAAGTGCATGGAGGCCCTGCCGCGGATACATGTGGCGCGTTGCCTGCGAGGTGCCGCGAACGCGGACAGCGCCATGCTCGAGATCCACACCTACGCCTGCGCCACCAAATCCGCGCGGGGCGAGTTGCGAAACGAACTGACGATGATCGCCGACCTGAACGATGGCATTTCGGGACGACCACGTCGCGTGGTACCGGTCACGGGACCCGAGAAGGGAGCTACGACCCGGACCCGCCAGTACATCGAGCTGGACCGTGCCCCCGAGAAGCGAGGAGCTGCCGGTGGCACCGATCAAACTTCCGCTACCGCGCTCATCGCCGGCGGTCTGTACGCTGAGGTTAATGGGCACTCGCGATCGTTCGGTCGCCGTGCGCTCGAAGCCGGGCACCACGTGCACACGACCGGTTGCCGCCGAGAAGGCGTTTCCGGATCCGGAGGCCGAGACGTACAGCTTGTGCACAACCCGCTCTTCACCGGTAGCGCTCGTGGTAAGTGAAGCCCACACGATGCGCGAGGAACGGGGTTTCAGTCGGAGATCCTGTGCGGCGAGTGACAACGAGGCGCCGGACAGGCCTCGAGTGGAAAGCCGCACCTCCAGACTCACGTTGCCCTCATTGAAGACCTCCACAGGAAATCTGAGCGTGTCACCGGCCGATACGTATTCGTCTTCGATGGGCATGCGCAGGGCGAGCCGGTGCGTGGCGCGCACGGTCACTCCGGCTTCTGCGCGGGCGGAATCGGCGAGGGTTGAAATGTGAACGGCCACCTCGTGGCGTCCGGCTGCCGCCGCATGACCGACGCGGAAGGTGAGCAGACCAATGGCAGAAGCCTCAGTCGCGACCGGAATCTCGGTGAGCTGACTTGCGAGCACCCATCCCAACGGGAGCTCCAGCGCTGCACGTGCAACCACATCCTCGGACCCACGGTTGTGTACCCGATAGACCAGGGTGAGCAGATCGCCGGGGTTTGCGATGAGGCTGTCCTGCTCCACCAGCTCGACCGAGAGATCTTGCGCCGCCATCGGAACGGCCAGCAGGCAGCTCAAAAGGAGCAGAGCCGGGATATGGGCCCGCGGCGCCACCGCTCAGTTGACTTCGAGGTTGTATTCTGCTCCAAACACGTCTTCTCCGCCGCCATCGAAAATGACCAGTGCGCGGTAGCGGCCCGGCGCCAATGTGCCCAGACCAATCTCCTGGCGCACGGATGTGCCGGGATAGATTCTGTTCTGAACCCCGTCGTGCTTTCCGAGCGCCGACCCGTCTTCCGCGTACACTTCGACCCAGACCTCAGGGCGGATCATGCGTGTGCCCTGGTTTTCGACAAGGACCTGGAGGGCCGTCTGGCCACCGTCCAGGAGCTTGAGTTCGCTCCCCGTGATGTTCAGGCTCGGTCCGCCTGTACCCCGGATATGGGTTGCGACCTGAATGCCATAGCGCATGATCTGCAGCACATAGTATTCGGGTTCTCCGTTCTCCGGGTTGATCGTGGATTCGGGTGATTCAGGGGGCACGGCCTCGACCATGATCATGCTCCAGTAGGAACCCTCAGGCTCGGCGCCATTCACGGATTCGGGAACGGCTACCCGGTAGTTCACCGGTACCGACTGCTGGGGCGGAATGGTGATGGTGCCGGCCGAGACCTGGGTCCAGAGGGCGTTTGACCTTGGCTCCGATCCGGGCTCTCCATACACATTGGTTCCGTCGGCGAAGAACCGGTAGTCGGTCTGATAGACCTTTGCCTGCTGGATGACGTCAGTCTCGTTCCAGACCTCCACCACGCCGTCATAGGTAGTCCCGGGGGCGACCCTTCGATCGTCCGACAAAGCCGTTCGAATGGAAATCTGAGCCTGAACCGCTGCAGGCACACTCAGAACGCAGAGTAACAGTATGAGGCGAAGCATCATTGCGCAGCTATGGTTAGCAGAATGGTGTGCACATCATCGCCCTCGTCGACGCTTGCTCCCTGCGAGGTCGTGGCGCTGGCCCGGTACGTGAGCGTACCCGAGCCCTGTCCACCGGGCGATGTGGTTGGAATGTCCCGGAACAGATCTGTGTCGAGCATGCCGTCCGTCAGTTGAATCTCACCCTGCTCGGTTCCGCTCGTGCCCGAGCCCCAGGAGGTCACGGTCAACTCGACGTAGAGGCCGAACGACTGACCGGGACACGTCGTGGATACGGTGATCTTGGAGGTCGCCGATCCCTGTGAGTCCCAGCTCAGCTCCGTGGAATTGTCGGTTGCGTCCGTCGGATCGCTGCCCGTGGTAGCGGTGGTAATGCTCAGGTTGAGCGCACCGCCACCGGCGGTGAAGCTGACGGTCTGGGCGGATGCTTCGACACTGACGGTCATGAGCCCTATGAGCAGCAGCAGACCTTTCATTCCGCCGTCAGTGTCAGGGTGACGGTTCGGCTCTGACCCGCTCCGTTCGGTGCGGCCGACGGGGTGCCGGTGGCCGTGTAGGTCAGGGTCAGGCCGGATTCGGCAACCTTGGAGACTCCTGTGACCAGATCCTGAGGGGTGGTACTCAGCGTCACCTGGGATGCGCTGCCTCCGGAGGGCGCGGCCAGGAGCAGTTGCACGGTCAGGCCGGCGGAGAACCCGGAATCCAGGCTGCCGGTAATCTTCTGCCCCGCCTGATTGACGGTGATGCGGTAGACCGTTGAAGCGTCCACGTCCGAATCCGGACTGGACCCGGCTGTCGCAGCGTCAATGGTTAGCGTGACGTTCCCGGAGACGGAAATCAGGCTGATCGCAGAGACGCTCACCGTGACGGACTGCGTCAGCGTCGTGCCATCATACGCGGTCACGGCTCCCGGGAGGGCAACCTGGGCCGCGGCCGTCTGCCCTGCAGGAAGAATCAACCAGCAGGCGGCAAGAAGTCGCACGAATCGTCGTGCGTCGATAAGGGGTATGGGGGAGGCGAACGCCACTGAGGGAGTGGACCGACCGCAATTCCGATTCTGCCGAGGGGGCAGAAATGCTCAAAAAGCGACCCTAACGGGCCAGAATCATGGTTCGTGTAAGGACAGTCTGTCCGGCATGAATGCGATAGAAGTAGTGACCGCTTGGTAGGCCACCTGCAGTCCATCGAACATCATGCCACCCTGCCTCGCGCGTGCCGTCAACCAGGGTCTGCAGGCGCCTCCCCAGGAGATCGAACACCTCGACCTGCACGTGGTCCGCCTCGGGCAGGAAGAAGCGAATGGACGTGCGCGGGTTGAACGGGTTGGGGTAGTTCTGGGCGAGGATCATCTCGTTGGAGGCGACCTCGGGATCGGGCATCGTGGCGAGCGCCGGATCCACGACGACCAGTCGGAACCGGGCAGAGGGCTTGTAATCCTCAAAGTCGGGCGAAGGCACGACCTCATCGTCGGTGAGAACCACCCAGACCCCATCGGCAATGCGCAGGTCGAGCGTGCGGAAGTCCTTGAGATCCTGCAGTCGCAAGTGCCAATCTTCCGGGATGTCGGCCAGCGCAGGCCAGCTGAGACGGTAGCGGCCTGGCCTCGAGGCCAGAAGGGCGATGTCGTACGTGGCCATACCCCCCGACATATCGCGGTGGTCGAACGCGAGTGAGCGATCCGATTCCAGGGAGGCGAGCGTGACGTAATCGGGTGCCAGTGGTGCCGGCCTCGGGGTATCGCCCGAATCCGCCCCCTGCTTCGCGCCTTCGGCGAAGGTGAGATAGGTCTCGGAGTCGGCGACGCCCTCCCCCTCAATCCAGAGCTGCACGTAAGCGGCCGGTTTGCCTCCCTTACCGAAGTAGTCCGAGGTGCCCAGATTCGCGGCCTCACTCGTGGGGAACGCGATGGAGCCTCCCGTCGCCGTGGGCCTGACCATCATGGCGGTGAAGGGAGATATGTATCGGCTGGCAGCCCCCACCTGACTCGTCGAGTTGTAGAACTTGTAGCCGGTCAGGCCGCCTCCCGTCGTGAGGGAAGGGTCCCAGGTCGCATAGGTCGCCGCCAGATTGGTAGACGCGGCGACCACGGCATGCCAATCCAGCTTCGAGGGTGTTGGATTACCGATAAAGCTGTAGGAGTCGGTCTCCTGCGTATTCCAGGGCAGACTGACGGAGCTCGCTCCCCAGAGCGTCCCGGTGACTGACCACGTGGCAGGCAGCAGGGTGGTGCTGTTCACCTCGTTGAACATGTAAAGGATGTAGCCCCCAGCCTCGGAGAACGCCGCGTCGGAGCCGCTCAGCTCGGTCCAGTCCTGATTGGAAAAGTCCGGGGCCTGCAGGGTCGCGGAGCCCTGACTGAAGTCGGCCCACGATGCGCCCTGCGTGTGGAAGGCCGCATTGAGATCAGAGTAGTTGACCCCCGAAAGGGGTGACGCAATCATGCGCCACCCGTCAGAAGCCTGCGAGTAGGTCCGCTGCATGGTGATGGTCCCGGAGACGGTGCCACCATTGTACAGGGTGGCGCCGTGCGACAGCTGGAGCGTGTTTCCGTTGACGTTCAGGGTCCCTGCACGAACGGCCACGGTGCTCGACGCCGTGAGATCCGTGGCCAGGGCCAGGGTCGAGCCGGACTTGTCGACGGCCAGGGTCGGAATGGTCAGCGTGCCTGGCGAATACGTCAGCGTGGCGACGCTGGAGCCGGTCATGGTCAGCGTCGCGGCATTGGAGATCGCGGTCCCGGCCGTGAGCGATCCAGCGAGACTGACATCGTTGTTGTTGAAATCCAGTGCGCCCGAAGTGGAGGTCAGATGTCTGATTCCTGCCAGGCCGGCATGCAGCACGATGCCGCCCGTGTTCTCGACATAGAGATCGATCTCTCCGTTGAATCCCGACGCGGCCGTGATGTCCTGCGCACTGCTGCCGTTGAACTTTACCGATGCCGTGGAGGAGCCGATTTCTTCGAGCGTTCCGCCGTTGAGCACGAAGTCGCCGGTAACGTTGAAGGTGGGCAACGCCGCCCCGTCCGTGAGGCGCACCGTACCGCCAGTAATGGAGACGTCCGCGGCGGTGAGCGTTCCGGCGGCATCCGAGAAGAGAAACGTGCCCCCGGTGACCGCGAGGTTTCCCCCGAGAGTGAGGTCGTCAGCCGAACCCCATTGCAGGGTGCCGGAGCCGGTCGACTGCACCGTGAGGTTGCCGGACACGGCCGCAGGGCTGCCGTTCAGGTCAAGACTGGCGGATTGGCTCGTGACATTCCAGGTAAGGTGAGCATAGCTGTCCGTAAAGTTGCCCGGCAGCGTGCCGGTGACGCCGGTCACGAGCAGCGTCGAGCCGGACGCCCAGGTAGTATTTGCGACAGGGGGCAGGTTGCCGCCGTCCTGCGCGTGCTGCCAGACACCGCCGCTCTGGATGGTGATGGTCGGGCTTCCAGCGACAGCGAACGTACTGGCATTCACCACAGTACCCGACACATCGAGACCGGGAGTGTCTGCATCCGTCAGCCGGAGGGCGGCCTGCAGACTAAGGGTCCCTCCTGAGGCCACATAGGTCTCGTCGGACGTTGTCGAGACGTCTACCGTCACCGTGTGTCCACTCTGGACCGTGATGACTCCATCGCCAAAGTCGGGCGCTTCGACCGCGCTGATCCACGTAGAGTTGTCATTTACTTCCCAGGTGGCCGCAGCACTCCAGTTTCCGGTGGCGGCGGAGCGGTAGCTCAGGTCCGACGTGTCGACTTCGAGCGTCACGCCGCTGGAAGTTGGAGAATCGCCGGAGGCGTTGGCGTGCACGGCGGTGATGGTGTGCGTGCCGCCCATTAGCACGCCAGTGGTGATGGACCACGTGCCTGACGAAACGGTCGTGGTGGGGGATAGCGTGCCCTGAAGGCTGGAGGTCAGAGTGATGGTGCCGCCGTCCTCGGTGCCGGTGCCGGAGATCGTCGGCGTGATGTCCGTGGTCGGCGTTGTCGGCGGGGTGATGGTCGGTGCCCCGGGCGGCGTGAGATACGAGATATCCAGCCGCGGGGCGTTGGACGACTCGCCATCATAGGCTTCGGCGGTCCGGATTCCGCTGCCGGACGCACTCTTGAAGATCAGGACGATGTCGTTGCCCGAGTTCCAGCCGCTCCGGTCGACCACCTCCTGGATGACGGACGAGAGGTCTGGAGTCTGTTGATCGGCGCCCTCATCCGAGACCGATTGCCAATGGGGGATCGACCAGCTGACGCTGGCGGTCGTCTCCGTTCGAGAGCCGATGTTGTTGTTCGACGAGGTGAAGGTCGAGGCATCGTCCACGTCCTCTGCCCGGATAGTCACCTCAATGGCGGTATTGGCTTCGGTCTCGTCGACGTGGAATTGAACCGTCGCTGACGAAATGGAGGCTCCCTGAGGAATGGCGATGGACTGGAAGCGCATGCCCACATACTGCTCGCCACCGTCAGTCATCAGTTCGAGGTCGGAGCTGTTGAGGTCCATGGAGCCCCCGCTGACCGCCTGCTCGGCGTCATCGCTGGACTGGGAAACCGAGCTGGAAACGCTGCCGCCTCCGGGGGTGGTATATGAGACCTCCAACAGGGGAGCCGATCCCGATTCGCCGTCATAGGCCTCGGCCGTGCGCTTGCCGCTTCCGGAGGACTTCTTGATGATCAGCACAATGTCGTTGCCTGAACTCCAGCCACCCCGGTCTACGATTTCCTGGATAATCGCCGACAGGTCGGGCGTCTGCTGATCACTGCCTTCGTCATTGACGGACTGCCAGTGTGGAATCGACCAGTCCACGGTTGCCGACGTCTCCGTGCGTGAGCTGATATCGTTGTTGGAGCTCGAGAACGTCGACGCGTCGTCGATATCCTCTCCGCTGATGGTGACCTCAATCGCCGTCGACGACTCCGTCTCGTCGACGTGAAACTGCACCGTGGCGGACGTGATGTTGGCCCCAGCCGGAATGCTGATCGACTGGAATCGAAGGCCGATGTACTGGTCGCCTCCGTCATCGACCAATTCCAGATCGGTGCTGTTCAGATACATGGAGCCGCTGCTCGCATCCTGCTCGGCATCATCGCTGGACGAACTGACGCGGACCGAGACGCTTTGCGCGTGGCCGACTTGCCCGGTCAAGAGACTCAACGGCACCAGAGCGGCCGTGAGCAAGAGCACACGTCGACAGACCCGAATCAGCCAGGGCTCTCGGGAAAAGGGGGCGCGATGTGAATTGAGGGCACGCACGCTCGCACGCGCAGCGCAAGGCACGTTCCATCGCGCCTTCCTGCGGTCAGATGCGTGCGAAGACGGCTCGCGGCGCGGACACCAGGAAAAACATGCCCCCCTTGGGCAAGACGCGGCCGTTCCTGCAGAATGGGCGGCCGGTGCCCGCGGCGACCTGAGCGGAACTGCAACAGACCGTTACAGGAGTCGACCTGTGCGCCTCCAGATGTTAAGAGGAACAAGTGCACCACAAAACGAATCACATGATGTCAAAATTGATGACAGGCTGTGCCATGCGCACCACGGTCAACCTTGACAAGAGTCTCCTGGAGGAGGCGGAACGACTCACTGGAATCGAATCGCGTTCGCAACTGCTCAATGCCGGCCTGAGATCACTTGTCGAACGAGCAGCGGCTCGCCGGCTGGCTGCGTTGGGCGGCAGCTCTCCCGACATTACCCCGATCCCAAGACGTCGCGACTACACGGCCTGACCGCCTACCGCACCTCTCGCCCGCGCACCAGCACTTGCATCAGGTCCGTCACCCCCACGGGTCCGTGACGGTACAGGAAGCCCTCGCCGTGCGATGCCCCGATGCGATACCCCAGCGCTACAGCCCGGGACTCGATGAACTTCAGAAAGCCAGGGTTCGAGATGAACGTCTCCGGTTCGTCCTCCCCCGCCTTATAGTCCTCGGAATGGAACTGCGATGAGTATGCCAGCAGCGCGCGTGTCCGCTGCTCCCAAACCTCCCCCACGTCCACCACGAAGTCCGGGATGAAGTCGATGGACTGCATGTAGTGCAACACGTGACTCGGCCGCCACGGCTCCTGATCCTGACCGAATTCCTGGCTGGTGATCTTGATCAGTCCGGCCTGGAAAATGGCATCGGCCACCAGCTGCGCACCGGCCGGGTGATCCGGATGCCTGCAGTCCGGAGCCCCGATCAGTACTATGTGTGGCCGGTACTTGCGAATCGTGCGCAGCACGCGCCACCGATTCTCGACGGTGTTCGTGATGTCGCCGTCGGCGAAGCCCAGGTTCTCTCGGGCGTGTACGCCCAGAATGCGCCCCGCCTCGGCGGCCTCCTTGGCCCGCAGGTCCACGCTTCCCCGGCTGCCGAGCTCGCCGCGGGTCAGGTCCACAATGCCAACCCGGTAGCCCTGCTTCACCAAGAGGGCCACGGTGCCGCCTGCACAAAGCTCCACGTCATCCGGGTGCGCCCCGAACGCCAGGACGTCAAGGGGCTCGACGCTGATGGGAGCCGCGGCCATCAGTTCGCGACGAAGTTGACGATGCGCCCCGGCACATAAATCTCGCGGCGCATGGTCTTTCCGTCGATGTGCCGGGCCACGTTCTCCTCGCCCCTGGCCTGCGCCAGGATGGCGTCCTTGGACGCGTCGGCCGGCACCTGGATGTTGGCCCGGAGCTTTCCGTTGACCTGCACGGCAATTGCCATGGTGTCCTCCACCAGATACTGCTCAAGCGCCTCGGGGAAGGGCTCATAGGCCAACGATTCGCCGTGACCCAGCCGGGACCACAGCTCCTCCGCCATGTGCGGTGCCAGCGGTGCCAGCATCAGTACGAATGGCTCGGCCACGTCGCGTGGTACCGGCGCCTCCAGCTTGGCCAGCAGCTCGATGAGCGCGGCAATCGCGGTGTTGAACCGCATCCCGTCAAAGTCGTCGCCGACCTTGCTGATGGTCTTGTGCAGAGCACGCAGCACATCGTCCGAGGCGGCCTCTTCGGAGACCTGTAGACCGTCATCGCCCACAAACGTGCGCCACACCCGCTTCAGGAAGCGGTTCACGCCCACAATGTCGCGGGTATTCCAGGGCTTGGAGGCGTCCAGTGGACCCAGGTACATCTCGTAGAGGCGCAGCGTATCGCAGCCAAAGCGATCGTTGATCTCGTCGGGGGAGACGGCATTCTTCAGGCTCTTGCCCATCTTGCCGTACTCCTGAGTCACCGGCTCCCCCTGGTAGAAGAACTGCCTTCCGGGCGCGTCCTGCACCTCGAGCGCAGGCTTGCCGTCCTGATCCACGACCTCTTCGGCCGAAACCGCGATGCCACGCGCATCCCGGTAGGCGAAAGCCTGGATGTAGCCCTGGTTGAACAGTCTGCCGAAGGGCTCCGGGGTCGACACATGACCGAGGTCGTACAGCACCTTGTGCCAGAAGCGGGCATAGAGCAGGTGCAGCACCGCGTGCTCGACGCCGCCCACATACAGATCAACGCCGTTCTCGCCCATCCAGTACCGCTCCTGCTCGGGATCGACGAACTGGTCGGTGTTGGTATTGTCGATGAAACGCAGGTAGTACCAGCACGACCCCGCCCACTGGGGCATGGTGTTCAGTTCGCGTTCGTACCGCACACCGTCAAGCTCCACAAACCGCCAGTCCTGATCTGCCCTGCCCAGCGGTGGCACCGGCGGTGCATTCGGGTCGTCGGAAGCGGTGGGCCGGAAGTCGTCCATCGGCGGAAGCTCCACGGGCAGCTGCTCATCGGGCACCGCGCGGATTGTGCCGTCCGGGGCATGAAGCACCGGGAACGGCTCACCCCAGTAACGCTGCCTGCTGAAAAGCCAGTCACGCAGCTTGTAGGTCACCGCACGCGTGCCATGGCCCTTCTCCTCGAGCCAGTCGATCATGCGGCTCTTGGCCTCAACCACGCCGAGTCCGTCCAGGAATCCGGAGTTGATGGCCGGACCCTCGCCGGTGAACGCCTTGCCGTCAAAACCCTCGGAGGGCTGAACCGTGCGGATGATCGGCAGGCCGAACACCTCGGCAAACTCCCAGTCCCGCTCGTCCTGACCCGGCACGGCCATGATGGCCCCGGTGCCGTAGCCCATCAGCACATAATCCGCGATCCACACGGGAATGCGCTCCCCGTTCGCTGGGTTGAGGGCGTAGCCGCCCGTGAACACGCCGGTTTTGGTCTTGGCGTCGATCATGCGGTCCCGATCGGTCTGGCGGGCCGCCTGCTCGCGGTACGCCTCAACGGCCTCGCGCTGCTCGTCGGTGGTCAGCTGATCAACAAGCCCGTGCTCCGGCGCCAGCACCATGTAGGTGGCGCCGAACAGCGTGTCCGGGCGCGTGGTGAAGACCTCGATGATCTCCGAAGATCCATCCACCTCAAACCGGACGTGCGCGCCTTCGCTGCGGCCCACCCAGTTGCGCTGCATCAGCCGCACGGGCTCCGGCCAGTCCACATCATCCAGGTCGTCGGCCAGGCGGTCCGCGTAGGCCGTAATGCGCAGCATCCACTGCTTCAGCGGCCGCTGGAAGACCGGATGGTTTCCACGCTCGGAGCGCCCATCGTTCGTGACTTCCTCATTGGCCAGCACCGTGCCCAGCGCCGGGCACCAGTTTACGGGCACCTCTGCCAGGTAGGCCAACCGGTGTTCGGCCAGGCGCTGCTCCTGCTGGGCATGTGTGAGCGAACGCCAGGCCGGGTCGTTGGCCTCGAAGCGATCGCGAAGCTCGGCAATCGGCCGCGCCCGACCCGCGTCCGCGTCATACCAGGAGTCGAACAGCTTGAGGAAGATCCACTGCGTCCACTTGTAGTAGTCGACGTCGGTGGTGGCCAGCACGCGGTCCCAGTCATAGGACAACCCGAGCGCCTTCAGCTGCCGCAGCATGTTGGCGATGTTGTTCTCGGTGGTCACTCGCGGATGCACACCGTGCTCCACCGCAAACTGCTCCGCCGGCAGGCCGAATGCATCGAAGCCCATCGGATGCAGCACGTTGAAGCCCTTCATGCGCTTGAACCGCGCGGTGATATCCGTGGCGATGTACCCCAACGGATGCCCCACGTGCAGCCCCACACCGGACGGATAGGGAAACATGTCCAGCACGTAGTACTTGGGCTTGCTGGTGTCTACATCAGCCGGCACGCGGAAGATTTTCTTCTCCTCCCAATGCTTCTGCCAGCGGGACTCTATCTCCTGAAACGGGTAGTCTGCCATCTATCGGTCCGGGGCCGCGCTCGCGGCGGCGGGTTCTACAGGTCCACCAGGAGGTGGCTGCGGGTATCGGTGTCGAGTCTGTCCATCAGACAGACGTAGAAATCCATGCCGTACTTGGTAGTGAAGTACAGCGGGGAGAGCACGCGCTCCTGCGGTTTGCCCATGGGGAAGAGCCCATCGGCCACTTTCTCGACCTGCGCGCGCAGCTGGTCGTGATTGCGCCGGTCTGCCTTGAGCACGCGCTCCTTGAGACGAATCAGCTCTTTTTGCATGGCCGCGCGGGTGGCGTCCACGGACTTCTTGAGCGATGGGTCCACAGCGGTCGCAACCGGGGCCAGCGGGCCGATCAGCTTATTCACCTCGCCGATCGTGCGGCCGAAGGTGCCCTCTACATCCACTTCCAGGCGCTCGCGGGCAATCTCGGCAAACAGCTTGTCGGCGTCCTTGCTGAAGCGGGCCGGGGGTTCGCCCAGTTTGTCGAGCGAGCGGCGGATGCCGGGCTCGATGAAGGTCAGGCTCACGCGCGGGAAGATGACCGGCATGACCAGGTCTGCCCACGCGTACACACCCCTGTATTGCCCGAAGTAGGCGGTCTCACCAGGGCCACCGACATAGGCGGCCGTCGGAAACAGCCAGTCCTGGGTCAGGGGCCGCGTAACCACGTTCGGACTGAACCGCTCGGGTTCGGCGTCCAGGAGAGCCTCCAGGTCCGAAGCACTCCAGGACTGGTCAGTGCCGCGCAGGTGGAACCGCCCGTCGTCGACATCCAGTGGCAGCCGCTGCCCCTCGTGGATCATGAACAGGTTGCTCGGCCGGATGTGCACCTGGGCGTGGTATTCCCGGGCGATGTGCTCCGTTGCGCTCCTCAGCGCCGCATCGGACCCCGCCGAGTCGCGGATTTCTTTCCGCCAGAGCGGCGTCGCCAGGCGTTTCACGCGCGGGTCGTCCTGGGCAAAGATCACCAGGCCTGTGCCTGGCAGGAGCATGCGCATCAGGCGGGCAAACCCGTCCCGGAAGGTCTCGCCCTCCCGGTAGCAGTTGCGCACAGCGCCCATCACCTGGCCGCGGAAGTCGGTACCGGGCAACGCCGCCTCGAGCGCATCGACCAGCTCATTGATTTCCGGGCCGAACGTCAGTGCGCCGACCGGCCCGGTGTTATCCACCGGAGGCTTTGGATAGGTAAAGGAGCCGCCGGGCACATGCGCGGTGGCCATCTCCTCAAAGTCGTGATCCTCGGATCCAAGCCAGAAGACTGGCACGAACGGCCGGCCGGAGGCCGCCTCCAGCTCGCGTGCCAGCAGCACGCTGGTCATCGCCTTCAGCACCGAATAGGCCGGACCGCCGAACAGGCCCACCTGCTGGCCGGTGACAATGGCTGCCGCCTCGGGGTCGGCGAGCTTCTCGATGTTGGCAAGTGCGGACGGGTCGTCCCCCCAGAGCCGGTGCTGATCTCTCAGGATCTGAACCAGCGCTTCGCGGTCGGCGTGCGGCGCCGCGGCGGTCTCCCGGGCGCGGGCCAGCAGCGTCTCGCGGTCAAACCCGCCTCCGTAAAAGCGAACAGCCTCTTCGCGAGAGGCTGTGTAGTCCACAAACAGGTCCGAAAAGCCGGCTATCTCACCGTAGGGGACCCGCTGGATATCGCTTGCGACGCTACAGTCCGCTTCCACGTCAATTGGAGCCCTGCATGCGGGCGATTTCGTCCCGCAATTTTGCGGCCTTCTCGTAGTCCTCTTCCGCGATGGCCTTCTCCAGATCGGCCGTCATCTTGTCAATCCGGGAGCGCGGGGCCTCGGCGGTGGCGGCCTGTTCCTCGACGGCCTCCTCTTCGTCTCCGTCTTCGGAGGCAGCGGCCGGCGCGCCTTCCAGTTCATCATCCTCCGTGGGAATGCCGGCCTCATCCAGCACGCCGGGGGCCACGAAGATGGGCGCATCCACACGTACGGCCAGGGCAACGGCATCCGAAGGCCGGCAGTCCAGCTGACCCTCTTCGCCGGCCACCGTGTAGCGGATCTTGGCGAAGAACGTGCCCTCACGCAGCTCGTCGATGATGATGTCGATCACATCGCCCTGCACCGCATCGAACAGATCCCGCAGCAGGTCATGGGTCATCGGGCGCGGAGGCTGGATCTTCTCCAGCTCCAGCGCGATGGCCTGGGCCTCAAACGCTCCGATGATGATCGGAAGTCGGCGATTTCCATCCACCTCGCCCAGGACCAGCGCATACGCACCGCCGCTGGAGGGGCTGGTGGAGAGACCAATAATGTCAACCTGAATGAAATCCATGAATGGAGGTCTTGCGGTGGGATCTAACCGACTACCGGTTCGGCTATAGCCCGTTGCAACGCACGCAGGAATAGCCTGTTCTCATCTTCTGTGCCGCTGGAAACGCGCAGGTAGCCCCGCAATTCCGGGTAGCCACCCATGTTGCGCACAAGAATGCCTTCTGCAGCCAGCCGATCCATCATGGCGCGCGGCTCCAGCGGCGTGCGGAACAGCACAAAGTTGGTATCGGAGGGCAGCACCTGCACCCCGTCCACGTCCTGCATGGCAAGGGTCAGCTCTTCGGTCCACCGCTTGATGTCACGCGCGCGGCCCGCCACCAGATCAACGTGTCTCAGCAGCGACAGCGCGGCGGCCTCCGCCACGCGATCCACCATGAACGGCAGCCGGGACTTCATCATTTCCCTGATAATGCGCGGCTGGCCGAGCACAAACCCCAGGCGCAGGCCCGCCAGGCCGAACGCCTTCGAAAGGGTGCGCATGACCAGCAGGTTCGGATATCGGGCGATGAGGTCTGCAACAGTCCCGTGCGGATTGAACTCCACATAGGCCTCGTCCACCACGATCGCGCCGGGTGCGCCCTCGATCAGGCGCACCACGTCCTCGCGGGACAGGGCCAGGCCGGTGGGATTGTTGGGCGTGGTGACCACTGTCAGAGGAGCCTGCGTGCGGTCCATCGCGGCAAGCAGCCCATCGACATCGAAGGAGAGGTCAGGGCGAGGCGCCACGGGTACCACCTGGCCACCATGCAGACGCACCATGGCGTCATACAGCGAAAACATGGGGCGCGGCAGCACAACGGGAGTCGCCGGCCCGACGAAGCACATGCCCAGCGTGTAGGTCAACTCGTTCGAGCCGTTACCGATGATAATCCCCTCTTCCGGGTGATCCAGCCGGGCGGCGAGCTCCGCGCGCAGCGTGCGCGGGATCTCGCTGGGGTAGCGATTCAGCGCGGTGCCCAGGAGGGCATCAGCCAGATCCCGCTTGATGGCATCGGGCACATCGAGCGGGCTCTCGTTCTGGTTCAGTTTGACCGATACCTTGGGCGCGGAGCCCACCACATACTCGTGGGCGGCGCGCACTTCCGGGCGCATCAGTCGGACCACGTCGTCGGCGTCGGGACGGGCCATGCAGCCTTGCAGTTGGTGTCAGAGGTCAGTGCTCGTACGAGCTCGGCTCCACATCCGGGAGCCCGCGAAACTCGTAGTCGGGGAGACATTCCTCCTTTACGAAGTCCACGGCCTCCAGGATCGCACTTACAAACTTGCCGAAGTCCTCTTTGTACAAGAAGATCTTGTGTTTGTCGTAGTGCTCTTCGCCGACGCGCTTGGACTCGGTGATGGTGATAAAGAAGTCCTCACCGGATCGCGTCTGCTTGACGTCGAAGAAGTAGGTGCGTTTACCGGCGGGCACCCGGCGGGAGAAAACTTCGTCGCGATACCCACCGCGGTGATCGTGATACCCGTTCTCCTTGTCGTACGCCATGGCCGCCGCCTTCTGCTGGCGGGCAACTTAAACGCTTGCCACCCCCCGCGCCACTAGTCGTACCAGCCGTTCCAGGGTTTTGCGCACCATGCGGCCGGTTTCGACGACCTCTTCGTGGCCGAGCGGCTCCGAATTCAGACCGGCCGCCGGGTTGGTGATCGTCGACAGGCCCAGCACGCGCATACCGGCGTTGTGAGCCGCGCGGGCTTCCGGCACGGTGCTCATGCCTACGGCATCGGCTCCAAGACCCCGGAAGGCTCGGATCTCGGCTTTGGTTTCGTAGCTGGGGCCGGCGGTCCACAGGTAGACGCCGCGCTCCACGGTGATGCCGGCTTTCGCGGCGGCCGCCCCGGCGGCATCGAGCCACGCGGGATCGTAATGATCACGCTCAACGCCCTCGAATCGCAGATCCGGCCGTGGTCCGGTCCAGTCGATGTGCCCATCGATCCACATCAGCGTGCCGGGCGGGAAGTCCACGTTGATGCCGCCCGCCGCGTTCGTCAGCAAAACATGGGTAGCGCCAAGCGCCGCGGCCAGGCGCACCGGAAACGTGACCCGGTCCAGCGCATGCCCTTCGTACATGTGGACGCGACCCTGCACAAAGAGCACAGGACAGCATTCCATGTCCCCCAGGAGCAGCCTGCCCTGGTGGCCCTGCACGGTGCTGGCGGGATATCCGGGAATGTCTGCCGCCGGGATGATGACCGGGTCATCGAGGGTCTCCGCCAGCTCTCCAAGACCTGAGCCCAGGACCAGTGCCAGCCTCGGTACACGGTCGGTACGTTCCCGTACGGCTGCAGCGGCGGCCCGGATGTCGGCGGTGGGCTCCGTCACGCGACGCGCAGGTTGCGGTAGGTGCGCATGCTCCAGAGGATCTCGCGCACCAACACGGCCAATGTGGTGGTCAGCGGGATGGCCACGAGCATGCCAAGAATGCCGGCCAGTTGGGCGCCGATCAGGACAACAAACAGAATCACCAGTGGATGAGCGCGCGCGGCTTTCGAGAAAATCAGCGGCTGCAGCACGAGGTTGTCCGTGAGCTGCGTGATGCCCATCGCAATCAATACGCCGAGGAAGAGCGAGAAATCTCCAGTCTGGGAGATTCCCACCACGGCTCCGGCCAGAAGGCCGATAATCGGGCCGAAGTAGGGAATCGTATTGGCCAGTCCGGCGAAGATGCCGACCGCCAGCGCGTAGTCGAGGCCGACGACCCACAGAAGCAGCGTGGCGATGGATGCAATCGAGAGGCTCTGCAGAAACAGCGCTCGGAAGTAGCGGCCGATGCTGGTTTCCACCTTCTCGACGATGCCGAGTGAGATCTCGAAGTACTTGTTCGGGATCATCTGCAGCAGGCTGGAGCGAATCCTCGAGCCGTCCTTCAGGAAGAAGAAGGCCACGAAGGGAATCACCAGCACGGCGTAGAAGATGTTGGCGAACAGGTCGAGAACGCTGCCGGCCATAGCCGTCAACCGATCCTCCTGTACCAGCGTATCGATGGCCGAGAACATGCCGTCCCGGACTCGCTGGGCGTCCACCGGGAGCCAGAGGGCGATGCGCTCGGCGACCGTGCGGGCCACGTTGTCAGGACTGAGCGTCTGCGATACCTCGGTGATCTGGCCGGCTGCAAATGGCACGAGGTACGTGAGCAGAAGCCCGACCAGCCCGAGAAACGAAACGAACGTCAGTACAAGCGACGCGCCTGACGAAAACCCGAAGCTCTGCACCCAGTCCTTCAGCGGGCGCATGATGTATGCGAGGGCGATTCCGATGACCAGATAGACCAGCAAGCGGGCGAAGTACCAGGCCAGCAGCAGCGCGCCGATGCCCAGGACGGCATACACCACCCACCGCACTACACGCTCGGGCGTGATGCGGGAAACTGCCGTTGGCGTGGCCTGCTCAGGAATCATGGCACTCAAACGGTCAGGTGGCCTCCCGGAGTTCCGAAGCGGCCTCCCGCTCACCCGGTTCCTTGAGGCGAGCCAGAGCGTCGCGGATGGCCTCCGGCGAGAATCCGCGCCTTGCCAGGTGAGCGTAGAGTCGCTGCCTGCGTTTCATGGGCTGAAGGGACGCCGGCAGCGCACGGTCTCGCTTTTCGGCCGCGGCCAGGGCATGAGCCCCTTCATCCTGGTCTGCCCGGGCCTCCTGGATTACCTGCTCTGCCAGGTCAGCCGCAATCCCCTTCTTCCGCAAATCGGCCATCACCCTTCGCGGTCCGTGTCGCCCGGACAGGAGACGCTCCCGCGCGAATGCCCTGGCAAAATCCGCATCGTTCAGGTAGCCGAGTGACCGCATGCGCTCGACGGCCAGTTCGATCGCGGGCTCGCCGAAGTCAGCCATGCGCAGCCGGCGACGGATCTCCGTTTCCGTACGCGGACGATGGGCCAGCAGGCCCAGTGCACGCTGGCGGGCCCTGAAGGACTCGTCTGCCGCAAGGCACCGGTCCAGCAGTTCCTGATCGAGGACCTGACCCGTGTGGATGCGGAGCTCGAAGGCCGCATCGACCGGCATGCCGAATGAGAACGATCCGTCCACATACACCGACAGGCGGTTCGCATCGCGCACCTGCACGGACGTGCCGGTCACGGTGCCCGGGACGGGGTCTGGGCGTTCTTTGCGCGCACGTCGGTTCATCGCACGTAGACGCGTGTCGAGTCCAGTGCGATCCCGGTGATGATGCCAGCACCGCCCAGTACATTTCCTTCCGGCTCACGCCGATCGGCCTGGTCGCGCGACAGGGCGAACCGTGCATAGTCGACCGTGCCTCGCACGGCGGCGACGCGAATCTGGTGCTCAGGCATCGGATCTTCCCGGCCGGCTACTGGCACGGCATAGATACCGGTCCAGCTGAGTGCCTGGCCGGCGGGCTCTTCGAGCACCGACCGGGGGCGCAAAAAGAAATCAATCAGGCTGCTGGAGAACGCCGCTTCCGGCTGAATGCTGGTTTCCACCCAGAAATTTCCTGCGAGAGCGGGAGGGGCCTGCCACCAGACGGTGACTTCCACCGGATAGATGAATCCTGAACGTGCTGGCAGCGCCAGACTGTCCAGTCCGACAACCAGCGAATCAAGCAGGACCGCGGCGATCGGCTCTGCCGGCGTGTTCACCCGCACGCTGTCGAGCCGCAAGCGGGGTGGCACCTCCCCCGATGCCCGCGCCGTGCGGCCCTCTGCAGTCACCTGCACCGAGAACCCATCGCCCGTTTGCACGACCGTTGAATCCAGCGGCAGGTACCATCCGGGCGCCTGTTCCGCAAACGACACGATCCTGCCGTTGATGATCGTCGACACAGAGGCGCCCGCGACGGGCTCAGGAGACCGGTCGGCGCGCAGTGGGACCGACCGCGAGACCCGAATCCCCGGCAGGGGCTGCCCGGGCTGCACGTAGCCCTCCAGAACCAGAGCCTCCGGCTGGGAAGGGACCGTATCGCAGGCCACGACGGCGGTCAGTGCGAGCAGTATGATCAGAGCGCGCGTCACAGGTCCAGGCGAAGTTCAAAGAGCGGCAGGATCGGCAGCCCTCGCTGATTGCGTGTCACAACACGGCTGCCCTCTGGCTCATAGAACCTGTCGATCACGTTGCGATGGTTGAGCACATTGTATAGCTGCAATCGCACGTGCCAGGCCGCGTCCAGCCAGCGAAAGTCCCGTGCCGCCGAGATGTCGATGCGCCCGTACGCAGGCAGACGTCCGTTGTGCACGGTCGGGCGATAGAGGTAGGTGACAGGCTCCTGGTCCAGGGGTCCACTCAGTTCATACCGGGCTTCCGGCACCGTAATCGGGTACCCGGACCGCAGTACCGCGGCGCCTCCCAGGGACCACGCTCCCCATCGTCTCTCCACGTACAGCCTGCCCGCCAGAGGCACGTCGAACCGCGTGGGCCGGAAGGGCTGATTGCCCGTTTCAGGCCTGGCATCGGAGCGCTCGGCCGTTAGCGAGAGCTGAGACATCCAGCGCCGACCCGCATGCCCGAGCCCGGCCTCCACACCGAAGGCGCGGGCCTCTCCCGGTTCGTACTGGCCGAGCAGGGTGCCCACTTCGATGCCCGGTCCGGACAGATCGTCCTTGGACTGGAAGACATCGCGCGGAAGCAGCACGCGGTGCTGGCGCCGGAGATATCCGCCCAGCCGGATCGTGTAGGCCCGCGGCCGAGTCTCCAGCCCGACGGCCCACTCGGTGCCCCTGGCGGGATCTGCCGACCGTGACGACGGAATCCAGCGGCTGCTGACGATGTCGTACAGGAACGAGTGCCGGTCTCGAATGCGATGGAGGTACTGGTAACTGCGCGTGAACGAACCTCGGGCAAGCAGCAATCGCGGGTGAAGCGTCCACTGAGCGCTGAGGCGGGGTTCGAGCCGGATCTGCCGGTCCGAACCAAATGCCACCGCGCGCAGACCGGCCAGAACCTCCAGGTGTCGGCTCGGCCGCCAGGTGTCCTGCGCATAACCGGACAACTCCACGGAGCGCACATTGCTTTCCTCCTGAAGGCGCTCAAACAGGTCGGGGTTGTACCGGATGAGTGCATCCACGTCCGAGTCGAATTCCCGAGAGACGGCCTGCCAGCCCATACGGAACTCGTGGCGGTCCGACCGGAAATAATCCATGTCCACGCGCAGTCCCGCGTCACGGATGTCGACACCATACGTGGAGCGCACATCGGAGGCGAGCGTAGGTCGCAGGTACGCTCCCTCCCGGGCCTGATACCTGGAATCGTAGCTGGTGGCGGTGAGGTACCAGCGCGTTGAGAGCAGTCGCTCATAGCGCACGCTGACCACACGGTTGCGCCACCATTCGCTGACTTCAAACAGCAGATCGGTGGGTCGAAGCCAGGAACTGAGATCCAGCGACACGTCGAAAGGCAGGCGGAGATCGAGATCATCCCGCCCCCGGTAGGAGGTAATCGAAACCCGACTCAGGTCATCCGGACGAAAAACGAGCTTTGCGGTCCAGTCGTAGAAGTAGTAGCCGGTCTTGAGTGTGTCCTTTCTACCGAGGTCGTCCTCCACGGGGTGCTCTCTGCCAATGAGACGATCCACATACGACCTCCGGCCTCCGAGCATGAACGAGGCGCGCTCCGACAGTGGTGCTTCTATGAGAAACCGTGCGGAGTGTGTATTGACGGCACCTGAGGCTCGGGGCTCGGGTCCGCGACCGTCAGACAGTTCCGCATCGAGCACGGCCGACAGGCGGCCACCGAATTCTGCCGGAAATGCGCCTCGAAACACACGCACGGATCGAAAGGTCTCGGTTTGGAAGGTGGAGATCAGACTGAAGGCGTGCCACGGGTGGTACACCGGGGCCCCGTCCAGGAGATAGAGGTTCTGATCCGGTCCTGCGCCACGCACCAGCAGTCCGCCGGTCACTTCACCGGCACGCCGGATGCCGGGCATCCAGGTCAGTGCCTCCAGCAAATCCTGTCCGCCCAGGCTTGCCGGCAGACGTTCCAGACGGGCGATGGGCGGCGCGACCATGCCCGGCAACGGAGTGCGATCCCCGGGGCGGGGTTCACTGGATTCGACCAGGACATCCTGTGCCGACACCGCTTCGGTGCGAAGTCGGATCGCGGCCGGCCGATCACTGGCCGCAATCAGCGTATCGAGCGGGGCGAACCCGAGGAACGAGATGCGCACTCGGTGCAATCCACTGCGCATGTCCGGAAAGGTGAAGAAGCCGGTGCGATTGGTGATCGCTCCCCTGCTCAGGTCGGTGAGAAACACGTGCGCGCCTGCAAGGGGCAGGCCCGAATCGTCGCTGACCAGTCCTGAGACCGTGCGCCGCCGGATGGGCTCGGCGGCTTCGACGATCACAATCTGGCCTGGGCGGGTCGTGCGGGCGTCCAGCCCGGTACCACGCAGGAGGCAGCGCAGGGCGTTGAGTGCACTCGGTCCGGTGTAGGCACAGCTGATCGTGACATTCTGGACCAGGCTTTGCGCATAAACCAGGTCTACCGAGGTCTGACCGGCCAGGCGCACCAGCGCTTCAGCCAGCGGCGTCGTCGTTTCCTGCAGGCGGATCTCCTGGGCCTGCGCAGGCGCGGCCATGGCACCCAGGAGCGCCATGATTACGATCAGAATGCAATTGCGGCCCGCCTCATGCCCCATGGGCGGAAGATAGGGGTGGCTGCCGGCTCTGACGTGTTATGAAACGCTCGGCGGCGTTCCCGCGCGAGCCTACTGCGCGACCAGCAGGAGGCGGCCGTCTTCTGACTGGTTCACAGTGGCACCGAGTGCGGCTGCAAGAATGTCCAGGACTTCCCGCGTGGTCTGCTGTGGCTCAAACGTGCCGGTGACCAGCTGCGTCTCCAGACCCCGGTCCAGCTCAACCACCGTCCCGCGTCGGGCCTCGAGCACATCGACCACCTGCTGCATGCTGCTCTCCCGAAACACAAGCAGATCCGACCAGGAGAGCTCCTCGCTGACGTCCACGGGCGCCGGATTCTCAGGAAGCCCTTCAGTAACAACGGTGCGTTCGCCGGGCTCGAGCACGACGACGGCGTTCCGGTTTGTGCGTGATGCCACGGCGACGCGGCCGGAGACCAGCGTTACCTCGGTGGCCTCGGCCGTGCTCTCGACTCCGAAGCGGGTGCCGAGCACCGTAGTCACTGCCGTGGCCGTCTCAACCGCAAATCGTCGGGTTTCCTCGGCGACATCGAACCAGGCGTGCCCATTCAGGCGCACCAGGCGGTCGAAGTCAGAGCCTTCAGCAAACGTGAGGGAGGCGCCGGGGGAGAGTCGTACCTCCGTGCCGTCGTGCAGCCGAACCACTTCATACGCTGCGACCGGGGCGGTCACAGTGGTTCGTTGCACCTCACCCATGATGGTGAGATAGAAGATCCCGGCCAGCACCAGCGCCGAAGCGCCGAGGCCGATGCGCGCAGGCCAGCGCATCAGGGAGCGGCGAGACGAGCGCACGCCACGACGGTTCTTGCCCAGGTCCGCCGGCCACATGCTGTTGAACAGCCGGATGTCCTCCTGCAGCTGGTCACAGGCGGCATCGAGTCCGGGGTGAAGGGAGCGTGCTTCGTCGAAGGCCGTCCGCCCCTGCTCGAGGTGACCGCGCTCTTCGGGTGTCATCGCTTCCTGCTCACCGGCAGCATCAAGCGCAGCGAGCACAAGCATACCGTCGCCCGCGGCCGCTTCCATGCGGTCACGCAGCGCATCGGTGAACTCCGCCAGAAGGGCGGAATCACGCGCGTTCAGCTCGTTCTCAGGGTGCGTCTTGTGCAATGTCCGTGATGTGGGCGGTCCCCATCAGATCTCTAGCCGCATGACAGTGGCAAAAAGTAACAGTGCAAATGAAAGACCGGTCAGCAGCTGAACAAGCAGTCCGGCCGGAAGGAGCCAGGCTACCGCCGAGGCCAGGATGGCGCGCATTTTCTCCAGGGCGCGCTTGACCTGCATCTTGACCGCCGCTTCGGTGGTGTCCACCATGCCGGCGATCTCCTCGTACCGGTAACCAAGCGCTTTCAGTTCGATGATTTTGCGCGCCTTGGGCGTGAGCACAGACAGGGCGCGGTCCAGATCCAGCTGTACGCCGGACGTCTCCGGCCGTACAGAGGGCTCCGGCAGATCTTCCAGCACCGTAGCCTCTCGACTTCCGTAACGCCCGCGGTACAGATCCTGCAATTCGAAGAGTGCCGCCTTCAATGTGAAACCGCGGATGCGGTGTCCGTCCTGCACATCTGCCAGACCGCGAAAGACTCGAAGCAGCGTATTCTGCACGAGGTCATCCAGCTCGGCGTGATCGCCGACACGTCGTCGGAAATAGGACCGGATTACCGGTTCCAGGGAGGTCAGCAGCGTTGCCTCGGCATCCCGATCCCCTTTACGTGCTCGGTCCACCAGGCGCGCAAGCGCGGCATTGGTCTGCGGACGTGAGGCCATCAGGAGTGAAGGTCGGGAGGGATGGGGCGTGCCACGGCCAACAGCGAGACGCCGGCGGGCAGGTCGAAACGCGCCAGTAGACGGGACTCCGACGCCAGCAGTTTCATCAGCATGCGGTTGATGCGATGCGCGGGCAGCCCGGTGCCTGCGTGGTCCTGTCCTACGAAGCGCCCGAGCACGCGCACCACGGCCACCAGTGGGAGAAGCCACATATTGAACGCACTGATCCGCTGAACGTGCAGGCCGCCCGCTTCGAGCACCTGCCGCAGCGTGCGGCGCGTGTACCTGCGAAAGTGCCCGTTTCGCGTGTCGTGTGCACTCCACAACCACGGGCCGGCGGGCACCGTGACGACAACAACTCCGTCGGCGCGGCAGGCGCGGGCGAGACCGCGCACGGCAGCCTCGTCGTCTTCGATGTGCTCGATCACATCCAGCGCCAACACGGCGCCATACCGACCCGGCTCTACCGGCAGATCCGGCAGGGCCCCATCGACTACCTCTGCGGTGCGGCGAGCTCCGGCACGCGCCCGATCCTGGGGGTCGGGCTCCACGCCCGTCACCGGCCCGAAATCGGCCAGCATGTCCAGGTTGGCTCCGTTGCCGCATCCAACTTCCAGCAAAGGTCCGCGCACCTCGAGGCCACGGAGGATGCCGGCGAGAATGCGTCGCCGGCCCTCAAACCACCAGTGACGGTCCTCGGCCTGCGCGAGGGCGTCCCGCAGTGCCTTGTCCATCAGCCGGCCGGCCGGCGCTCGTAGGAGCCGAGCACCTTCACAAAAGCGGCGATCTCCTGCAGATGGCCGATGGCGTTGCTGACGGTTTCGTCCGCCACAGAGCCCGCCAGATCCAGGTAAAAGATGTACTTGCCCGGACTGCCTACAAGCGGGCGGCTTTCGATCTTGAAGAGATCGATGTCCCGCAAGGCGAAGACGGCCAGACTCTTGAAGAGCACGCCTGGAATGTTGTTGCCCGGCACGTAGAGCACGGACGTCTTGGGATCAGACAGCCTTCGCCCATCGCCCGCCTCCCGCTCCAGGGCCAAAAACCGCGTATAGTTGTTGGGATTGCTCTCAATGCCCGAAGCAAGCGTCGTCAGGCCGTATTCGCGGGCGGCGCTTTCGCTGGCGACGGCCGCCTGGGCAGGCTGTGCATCCTGGGCCACGCGCTTGGCGGCACCGGCCGTGTCGTAGGCGGGCACGGCCTCCGCATGAGGGAGCTCCCGTTTCAGGAAGTCTCGGCATTGGCCCAGCGCCTGAGGATGGGAGAGCACCGTGCGCACCTGGTCAACTGTGGTCCCGGGAATCCCGAGCAGGTGGTGCCTGATGCGCAGTTGCCATTCGGCACGGATATGCACATCGTGGTCGCGCAGCAGGTCGTAGTTCGCGTGCACACTGCCGTGCAGCGAGTTTTCGATGGGCACGACCGCGGCGTGCACGGCTTCGCCTTCCAGGGCCTCGAACACCGCGTCGAAACTTGCACACGGCACGAGGGCCGCGCCGGGATAGAGCTTCAGCGCCGCCTCCTCGGAATATGCTCCGATCTCCCCCTGGAACGCTATGCGTCGCCCGGCGCCCATCACATGCGCTCCGGCGCTGAAATCCCCAACACACCCAGACCCGAAGCCAGGACCTGCTGGGCAGCACGGGCCAGCTGCAGGCGCGCGACCGCGATGCCTTCCTCCTCACCAATGATGCGGCAATTCCCGTAGAACTGAGTGAAGGCCACGGCAACCTCACGCAGGTAGGTAGCCAGCCGATGGGGTTCGTAGCTGGCCGCGCTCCTTTTCAGAACGGCCGGATAGCGCATCAGCTCCTTGATGAGATTCTCCTCGGCCTCGTGCACCAGCAAGGTCAGGTCGGCCTCGCCGCCGGCCTGCAAGCCGACCTCTTCCGCCTTGCGGATGATGCTGGCGATGCGTGCGTGAGCGTATTGCAGGTAGAATACCGGGTTCTTTTCTCCGGCCTCCTTGGCCAGATCCAGATCGAACTCCAGGTGGGTGTTAGGGGAGCGCATCAGGAAGAAGAAGCGCGTCACGTCTTCCCCTACCTCGTCCATGAGGTCATCCAGCGTGACGTAGGTGGCCTTTCGCGTGCTCATTTTTACGGGTTCACCGCCGCGAACCAGCGTCACGAACTGGTAGATGACCACGTGGATGCCGTCCGTGGCATGCCCCATGGCCTGCACTCCGGACAGCACATCCGGGAAGGTGGCAATGTGATCGGCCCCGAAGATGTCGACAATCCGGTCGAAGCCCCGCTTCACCTTGTCGATGTGATAGGCGATGTCGGGCAGGCGGTAGGTCGGCTCGCCAGACGACTTCACCAGCACGGTGTCCTGGTCCTTGCCGAATTCGGTGGTCTTGAACCAGACGGCCCCGTCTTTTTCGAAGGCCAGTCCCTTGTCTTTCAGCGCATCGACGATCTCCCAGATGGCGCCCGATTCGTAGACGGTGCGCTCGTTGAAGTAGCCGTCCATGTGGATACCCATGCGGCCGAGCGTGCCTTCGATCTCCTCAAAGATGCGCTCCTGTGCGGCACGTCTGAAAACGTGCGCGTCATCCAGGCCGGCGCCGTGGGTCTCGAACAGCGTGCGCGCTATCTCCTGGATGTAGTCGCCCTGATAGCCATCCTCCGGAAAGGACTCGGGCACGGTGATGGTTTCGCCCCCGGCAGCCTCGATTTCCTTGCTGGCATGTCCGGGGTCGGCGAGCGCGTTGTAGCGGGCAGCGACCGAATCGCCCAGCACCCGCATCTGTCGACCCGCATCGTTGAAATAGTACTCGCGGGTAACCGCGAAGCCCTGGGTTTGAAGCAGGGTAGCCAGCGTGTCGCCCAGCACGGCGTTCCTTCCATGGCCTACGGTCAGCGGGCCCGTAGGATTGGCGCTGACGAATTCCACGATGGCCGTCTTTCCCGTCGGTGCGACGCGGCCATAGCCCGAACCGGCCTTCAGCATGCCACGCAGCGCGTTGGACAGGTAGGCCGGAGCAAACCGGAAATTGAGGAAGCCGGGGCCGGCTACCTCGACGGAGGACACCTGCTCCGGGTCCAGTTCCACCTGGGCCGCCAACTCGTCGGCGATGGCGCGCGGCGCCTTGCGGAAATGACGCGCCAACTGCAGGGCGGCGTTGGTGGCCAGGTCTCCGTGGTCCGGATTGTTGGGCTGCTGGAATTCGACCTCGAATCCGTCCGGGGCTCCGCCCATGGTATCGAGGGCGGCCAGGATCTGGGCCGACAGGTAGTCGCGCATGCGTGGGGTGGTTCGCGGGGAGCCCGCAGGTGTGGCCGTCAGGCGGCGTCTTCGTCTTCGGGGCTTTCTACGAAATGATCCAGCAGATCGTGCCATGTCACGATGCCGATCAGCGAACCTTCAAGATCAATTACCGGAAGCGCCGAGATGTCCAGGGCCAGCAGCATCTGTCCGGCGGATTCCACCGACGCCGTCGAGAGAATGGTGTAGGGCTGGGGGGTCATGACCTGATGCGCCTTCTTCTGCAGCGTGCGCAGGTCGCGGGAACGCTCGGAAGGTGAGTCGAGGAATGGGCTCAGGGCCCCCAGCACGTCTCGATCGGAGATGATGCCGAGCAGTTCACCCCGGTCCATGACCGGCAGGTGGTGGAAGCCGCCCTTGCCCAGCTTGTGCCGCACCACGTGAAGCGGATCGTCCGCGTTGACGCGAACCACGTGGTGGGTCATGATGTCGTCGACGGTAGCCATGCCGCCAAATTACGGAATTGGGCCGCGTCAGGCGCGGGCCGGGTTTCGGGGCGACGGAAGGCGAACGAACCGCAAAACCTCCCGGAGTAACCTCCGTATGAGGCCGTCATGATGCGCACTCTGCTCCTGTTGCTTCTCCTGACTCCGACGTCCGTGCTGGCCCAGGCCGAGCACGACTTCACGGTAGCCAGGGTCAAATACGCCGGAGGCGGTGACTGGTACAGCGACCCCCAGTCGCTTCCGGAGTTGCTGCGGTTTGTCCGCGCCAACACCCACATCGACGTGGCCCCGGAGGCAGAAACCGTCGAGCTGTCTTCCGAGAAGCTGTTTACGTTCCCGTACCTGTACCTCACCGGTCACGGCAATATGGTGCTCACCGAGCGCGAGGCGGGCCAGCTTCGCGACTATTTGCTGGGCGGCGGCTTCCTGCACGCGGACGACAACTACGGGCTGGACCAGCATTTCCGCCGGGAGATCAGGAAGGTATTCCCGGACCGTGAACTGGTTGAGTTGCCGTTCAGCCACGACATCTATCACAACCACTTCGAATTCCCGAACGGCCTGCCGAAGATCCACGAGCACGACGGCAATCCGCCGCAGGGCTTCGGTATTCTGGATGACGATGGGCGGGTGATGCTGTTCTACACCTTTGAGTCCGATCTGGGCGACGGCTGGGAGCCGGAGGCCGTGCACAACGACAGTCCTCAGCTCCGAATGGCGGCCCTCCGCATGGGTACCAACATCCTCACCTACGCCATGATGCGATGAAGACGACCCTGCGCCTGATTGTCGTGCTGGGTGTGGCTGGTTTCCTTTATGTGACCAATCCTGCGACGCCGGAATTTGAGGCGTTCATCCAGCAGCGGGTTGAGGAGCGTCTGAGAGAAGAAACGGGCGATCGCACGCTGGGTCGACTGCTCACAGACCTCGGATCCGACATTGTCGGCTCGCTCGCGGCCCGTGTCAGCGAGCGCTCCGACTACGGGATCTTCAGTGTGTACACGGTGGATGTCGGTGCCGACGGCGATCCTGACGAGGCCTGGAAATTCCTTGGGATTGCCGGGCAATTCGTCGAGTTGTCGAGCCCCAATGCGGACTGATTGCGGCCTCAGGCGTTAGTTTTGGGTATCCACCCAAGACCGGCCTGCTCCGCCATGTCCCAGCTCCAGCATTCCGATCCCCAGGTCTTCCAGATCCTCGAGAAGGAAGTTCGTCGCCAGAACGACGGCCTTGAACTGATTGCCTCGGAGAACTTCGTATCCCGCCCCGTTCTCGAGGCGATGGGTTCTCCGCTCACGAACAAGTACGCGGAAGGTCTCCCGGGCAAACGCTACTACGGCGGATGCGAGTTCGTGGATCAGGTGGAGGACGTGGCCCGAGACCGTGCAAGGCAACTGTTTGGTTGCGACTGGGTCAACGTGCAGCCCCACTCGGGTGCAAGCGCCAACGCCGCAGTCTATCTGGCCTTCATGGAGCCGGGAGACACCCTCCTCGGGCTGGACCTGGCACACGGTGGGCATCTCACGCATGGCAGCCCGGTCAACTTCTCCGGGATCCTGTACAACGCCGAGTACTACGGCGTGGAGAAGGAAGGCCCTCTGGCCGGCCGCATCGACATGGACAAGGTGCGCACGCGCGCGTTGCAGGTGCGTCCGAAGATGATCTCCATCGGGGCCAGCGCCTACTCCCGGGACTTCGACTACCCCGCGTTTCGAGAGATTGCCGATGAGGTGGGTGCGTTCCTGTGGATGGACATGGCCCACACCGCGGGGCTCATCGCCGCAGGCGTGCTGAGCGACCCGATGCCACACTGCCACGTGGTGTCCACGACGACACACAAGACGCTGCGTGGTCCCCGGGCGGGCATGATTCTCATCGGCAAGGACTACGACAACCCGTTCGGCAAGGTGGCGCCCAAGTCGGGGCGGGTGAAGCAGATGTCCGAACTGCTCGACTCTGCGGTATTCCCCGGTTATCAGGGAGGCCCGCTCATGCACGTCATTGCCGCCAAGGCGGTCGCATTCGGAGAGGCGCTGGACTCCAGCTTCCACGACTACGCTCGCCAGGTGGTCGACAATGCCCAGGCGATGGCCGCGGCGTTCGTCGAAAAAGGCTACGACCTCGTGTCGGGCGGCACGGACAATCATCTCATGCTGATTGACCTTCGCAGCAAGGGCCTGACCGGGAAGACCGCAGAGCAGGCGCTCGGCCAGGCGGAGATCACGGTCAACAAGAACATGGTGCCGTTCGACACGCAGAGCCCGTTCGTGACCAGCGGCATTCGGGTCGGCACGCCGGCCATGACCACGCGGGGCTTCGGCGAAGATGAATTCCGCCTTGTCGTGGACCTGATGGACCGTGTTCTGACCAACGTGGGCAACGAATCGGTGGCGACTGCCGTAAGGAACGAGGTCCGCGAACTGTGTGACCGATTCCCACTCTACGATTTCGTGGTTGCCTGACCGGTAAGGCAGGCGGTCATGGAATCTGGCGTTTGGGTTCGTACTCTGTAGTGATCCCTGGATCCCCATGCCCCAGTCCGCCCTGAACTCGACCGCCTATGCCGAGCTGCTAGATCTCGGCCGACGCCTGTATGATCGGGCGCTCGTGCGGCGTGAGCAGGAGCTGATCACGGACCCCAGGGGTCAGCCGATAGGCTGGTTGCTGGATACGCGCATGCCGATGCTGGATGGCGCGTTGTTTCGCGAGGTCGGTTCCGTGGTGGCCTCCCGGCTTCGCAGCCGCGGTGTATCGCAGGTGGTGGGATTCGGATTCGGAGCATTCCCGCTGGTTACTTCCGTGCTGTCTGCGGAGTCTCATCCCGCGTTTCTGGGTGGGTTCGTGCGTGAGCAGCGCAAGCCACACGGGAGGCGGCGGCTGGTGGAAGGCCCCCTCGATCGATCCAGGCCCGTGGTCCTCGTTGACGACATCCTGAATTCAGGCCGCACAGCGAGCCGTGCTGTGGCTCTTTTGCGAAATGATGGTTTCCGCGTGGACGGCCTCATGACGCTGTTTAACTTCACCTGGAGCGGCGGGCGTGCCCGCATGGAGGCCCAGGGCCTCTGGGTCGATACGCTGCTGGATCTGAACCTGCGCGACAGTCAGCCGGGGAGTTCGGACTCGTACTAGGAACGGGCGCCCCTTCCAAGATGAAGCGGTTTTTCTCCGGGCGACGGACCCAGTCCGGGCCGCCCATTCCTGAAGGCCTCGAAGGCGCGTTCCCGCAACAGGCGGGGCTCGCGGAAATGGGATTCCTCGATCATCTCGAGGAAATGCGATGGGCCATCATCAAGGCCGGCATCGGAATCCTGCTCTGTACGATCGCGGCCTTCTTCTTCCGCCGCTGGATCATTGAGGTGCTGCTCCTGGGACCCAAGGACCCCGGGTTCTTCATGTACGAAGTCTTCGGGATCGATGCCGTCGAGTTCGTGCTCCAGAATCGCAACATCACCGGCCAGTTCTTCGCGGACATCGGCACCGTGTTTGCCGTGGGCATCATCATCGGCAGTCCGATCGCAGTCTACCAGTTGTGGAAGTTCATCGAGCCTGGCCTCTATCCCGGGGAGAAGAAGGGGCTACGCTTTGCGGCCGTCTTTGCGACGTTCTTTTTCATCCTTGGCATCAGCTTCGGCTATCTGATTATCACGCCGCTGGCCCTCCAGTTCTTTGCCCAGTACTCCATCAGCCCGGAGATCACGAACGAGTTCGATATCTCCCGGTACTTCTCGATGATCACATTCTGGGCTTTTGGTGCAGGGGTGCTGTTTGAGTTGCCCGTGGTGATCTATTTCCTGGCCAAGCTGGGCATCGCCACCCCGAACACGCTGCGAAAGTCCCGTAAGTGGGCCCTGATCTCGTGCCTGATTCTGGCGGCCTTCTTTACGCCGCCGGATCCCCTGAGTCAGATCCTGGTGGCCATGCCGCTGCTATTGCTCTATGAGGGCTCCATCTTCATCGCAGCTGGCGTAGAGAAGCGGCGCGAGCGGGAGTTGAACGAGGCTCTCGCGTAGAAGTCAGATCTGTCGGCTCTCGATCGGCGAAGGAGTTGTCGGAGACACCGCCGGCGTGTCTGGACCTGGACGGAATCTGCTCCACTTTGCGGGTCATACGGTCCATGGCCTCGTTGTAGGCACGCGCGTGGATGGACGCGCCTATCAGGACGCCGCCGAGGGCACCCCCCAGAACCACTAGCACAGTGATGGTCATCATTGTCGTCAACCGGTTTCACCGCCGGGGGGAAGCGGCTGTGAACCCATGGTATCGGCCGCGGGCAGGGCGATTTTTAGTACCGCCGCCGGAAACTGAATCATCGCAGGCCGGAGGCCGTCTGAAACCGACCAGCCAATCGACGCCCGAAATGCGCAAGCCAACCGTGTTGATCGCCGTGCCCGTGCTGGCCGCGGCACTCTTCTGGAGCGGATTCCAGACCGCCCGCGATGACGACTTTTACGCCATGCGGAAGAATTTCGAGCTCTTCGGTTCGGTGTACGAGGAAATCGTCGGTTCGTACATGACACGTGTGGACCCCGAGCGGTTCATGCGCACCGGTATGGATGCCATGCTGCAGACGCTGGATCCGTGGACGGACTTTCTCGACGAAGCCGACAACGTGGCCATGGAGATGCGTGGTCAGTCCGGGCTCGGTGAGGTGCCCGTCAATCTGGGTTCGAAGGGCGGCCGGGTGACGGTGCTGGCACCCGATGCGTTGACGGGTGCCTACCTGCAGGGAGTGCGTACCGGTGACGTCATTCATTCGGTCGATGGGGAGGTCGCCGACAGCCTGTCGGTTGTTCAGGTCCGGGAGCTCCTGCGGGGAGAGCCCGATACAACCGTACCGGTCATTGTGGATCGGGCGGGCGATGGGCAGCTCGAGTTCCAGCTGAAGCGCGAGCCGCCCGTCATCAGTTTCGTTTCGACGACCATGCGCATCGAGGGCACGGATCTTGCGCTGGTCAAGCTGGATGCCTTCGGGCCGGGTGCCGCCTTCGAGATCGACAGTGCCCTGGAGGACCTGCATGAGGAGAGGCCCATCGAAGGCGTGGTGCTTGACCTGAGAGGCAACCCGGGAGGACTCGTGAATGAGGCCATCAAGCTGGTCGGGCTGTTTGTGCCCAAGGCTACGCCGGTTGTTTCGACGCGCGGCCGCAGCCCGGAATCCAACCGGCTGTATGCCAATCAGGACGAGCCCGACTGGCTGGAGATGCCGCTGGTCGTGCTGGTGGATCGGGCCTCGGCGTCGGCCAGCGAAATCGTGTCCGGCGCCCTGCAGGACCTGGATCGGGCGGTTGTGGTCGGGCAGCCGTCCTTTGGCAAGGGGCTCGTCCAGGTGGTACGACCGCTGCCGTATCACACGGCCGTAAAGCTGACCTATTCCCGCTATTTCACGCCCTCAGGCCGCGGTATCCGCAAGGACGCCCTCGAGGAGGGTGCCGAACCGATGCAGACGTTCCGGACCAGAAGGGGTCGGGAGGTTCGCGAAGGCAATGGTATAGAGCCTGATGTGGCGCTGCCCATGCCGGACGCAGGTCCTCTGGAGCAGGCACTTCTTCGGGAGGCGGCTTTCTTCCGGTTTGCCGGTGTGCTCGTGCAGGCGGAGGGCGATGCGATCCGCGCCGCGACCTCGGCGTCCGGCAGGCTGGAGCTCCCGGACGATGCCCTGGATCGCTTCGCCTTGTGGCTGGATGCGGAAGGGTTCGCACTGACGACATCCTTCGACGAGGCCCTGGCCGAACTGCAGGCCGTGGCACCGGAATCGGCCACAGGTCAACTGACCGAGTTGCGCGCGCTGGCCTCCCGACAGACCGACGAGGCCCTGGCCGAAGAGGCACCCGCACTGCTGGCTCGCCTGGCGGATGAAGTGGGCGCCCGACTTCTGGACCCGAATGAGCGCTCGCGACTCCAGATGCGCTCGGATGCGTCCATGCTGGAGGCCGTATCGGTGCTGACGTCGAACCGCTATGCCTCGATACTCGGTACCTAGCCGGCCAGTCTGAGAGCGGCCTGAAGCAGCGCGTTTGCACCTGCTTCTACATCCTCGGGTGAACTGTACTCGGCGGGGTTGTGGCTGACGCCGCCCCGGCTCCGCACGAACAGCATGCCGGAGGGACAATGCCGTGCGAGAATCTGCGCATCGTGACCTGCGCCGGAGATGAGTTCATGCACAGGTAGGCCCAGGGCCGCAGCGCCGTCCCGCGCGGCCTGCACCACGAGGTCGTCGAACTGCACCGCTGGCGCGCTGGCCGTTTCGTGGATGTCGTAGCCGACCCCTTCGGCCTCCGCGAGTCCTGCAACTGTGCCACGCATGCGCTCGACCGCATGGTCCAGGGTGTCCTGTTCGGGGTGTCTGAGGTCCAGCGTGAGCTCGACCGTACCCGGGATGACATTGATGAGATTCGGGCTGGGCACCAGGCGCCCGACGGTGGCGCGCAGACCGGGAATCGATTGGGTGCACTCCCGCATGGCGACCACCACGCGCGCGGCCACCAGGCCGGCGTCCTGCCGACGATCCATGGGTGTGGTACCGGCGTGGTTTGCGGTGCCCTTCAGGGTAATCTCCAGCCAACGCAGGCCCTGCACGCCGGTGACCACGGCGACCGGCAGGCCCACTTCTTCCAGCACGGGACCTTGCTCTATGTGCAGCTCCAGGAAGGCGTGAACGGAACTGGATCTGAGGTCTTCGGAGCCGGCCATGCCCAGTTTGTCGAGGTTCTCTCCGATGGTGGTGCCATCGGTCCCACGAACAGCTCGAACCCAGTCGGTATCGAGATCGCCCCGCAGATAGAGGCTGCCCATCATGTCCGGCATGAACCGCACTCCTTCCTCGTTCACAAATGAGACGAGGCCGACGGGACGGTGCGTGCTGTGTGCATTCTCGTGCAGGACTTCCAGTACCTCCAGGGCTGCCAACACCCCCAGAGATCCGTCGAACCGACCGGCCCTGCCCACCGAGTCCGTATGCGATCCCAGGAGGACCGGCGCGGCGTCGGGATGGTCGCCCGGCCTCAGGGCCCAGAGATTTCCAATGGCGTCTATGCGCGGGGTCAGGTCCATCCGTTGCAGGTGGTGCTCCACGAAACGCCGACCAGCGAGGTCCTGCTCGGTGAATGCCAGCCGCTGCACGCCTCCGCCCTCAAGGGCACCAATTCGGGCCAGGTCATCCAGGCGGGCCAGCAGTCGTGAGCGGTTCACTCGGAGCATGCGTGAGTTTACGGCTCGTCCCGGTTGCAGGGCGCGAATCACGGGCGCAAAACTGTCGTAGGAGCATGTCTGCCAACCAGCCGACCACCCATGGAGAACGGATTTCGACTGACGAGTGTGCTACTGATGGTGCTGGCGATGACCGGCTGCGGACAGTCGGTGCAATCCCAGCAATACGATATTCCGCCGGCCCAGCCACGGCCAATGGGCAGCCTGACGGATGAGATCTCCAACAGTCGGCAGAACGCCATCACTCGCGCCGTGGAGGCGGCCTCGCCGACCGTGGTTTCGATCAGCGTCATCCAGCGTGTGCGCTATCAGGACCCGTTCGCGGACCCCTTCTTTGATTTCTTCTTTGGAGGACAGCGGCAGCGCATGCGAGAGCGCCAGGTACAGGGTGCCGGCTCCGGCTTTGTGATCAGTTCTGACGGCTACATACTCACGAACGATCACGTGGCGGGTCAGGGCGACGTGATTACCGTGGCGTTTCCGAACGGCGACTCATACCCGGCAGATCTGGTGGGTACGGACGCGGCCTCCGACCTGGCGCTGCTGAAGGTGAATCCGGAGGATCCGCTGCCCTATCTGGACCTGCGCAGCGCCACTGAGCCCATCGTCGGTGAATGGTGCATCGCACTCGGCAATCCGTTCGGTCTGTTCGAAGCCAGCGATCCCACCGTGACTGTGGGTGTGGTGAGTGCGACGGGTCGAGATCTGGCCCCCCAGGAAGGACGGTTGTACCGGGACATGATCCAGACAGATGCGGCCATCAACCGGGGCAATTCGGGAGGGCCGCTAATCAACGCTCTTGGTCAGGTCATTGGAGTCAATACGGCCATCGTATCTCAAACCGGCGGGTCCGTCGGGATTGGTTTCGCCGTACCTGTCGGTCGGGTGATCCGGGTGGTGGACGAGTTGCGGGAGAAAGGCTTCGTGGATCGCTCCTACTACACCGGCCTCACAGGCAGAAACGTCACTCCGCGTGCAGCCAGGGCGCTCGGGTTGAGCAGCGTGTCCGGCGTGTTCGTGGAGGACGTGGTGCCCGGGTCGCCGGCCGACGATGCCGGATTCCTGCCGTACGACGTCATTGTTTCGGTGCAGGGTGAGGTCATCGCCAATCAGACCGACTTCGCCGCTCGGCTCTACGACTTCCGGCCGGGGGACCGGCTTCGCTTCAGCGTGGTCCGGGACGGTCGACAGGTGCAGCTGGCCATGCAGCTGGGCAGCAGCCAGCGGTAGCGCCTGGCCGATACGCGAGTAGCGTCAACGCTACCAGCCGCGCCCGCGCCGTGTGGGACTCTGACGCGCTTCCCGGAGCGCGGGGTGCGCATAGCTCTGACCCTCACGCAGCTCGCTGCGGCCTTCGGTGGTCAGGAAGCGAACGGGAATGGTGCGCCGCTGCAGGTCCCGACCAATGCCGTACACCTCGAAGTGCAGGTGAGGGCCGGTGGTGAAGCCGGTATTGCCCGACAGGCCCAGTAAGGCACCCGCCCTGACGGAATCGCCTACTCGCACACGCACGCCGCGGTGCCTGAGGTGCACGTAGTTGCCGATGGTGCCGTCGGCGTGCTGGACCTTGACGAAGTTGGCGCGGGTCTTCAGAGACTGGTCGGGCCCGCCAATGCGAAACCGGTCCTCCGTCTCTATGACGATGCCCTCGCGGGCGGCATGCACGGGGGTGCCTTCCGGCATGTCGAAGTCGAGCGCATACTTGCCCTGATGGGTGGTGCGTCCGTTGTAGCCCTGGCCCACCAGGCGCACGTCTCCGTTGGCGAAGGGAAGTGCGTAATCGGCCAAATCATCGTGGCGAGGACCGAGCGTGCCCATGATCCACTGGGCGTCAAAGCGGTACCCCCACCGCTCGTATTCATCTTCGATTTCCAGCCGCAGCGGCTGCACCGTGTGTGCTCCGGGAATAGTCAGAACCAGGGGCAGCGGGTGGCTGGTGGCCATGTTCTCCAGTTCCATGTCCAGCCGCATGGTAATCGAGCCCGGCAGCAGATTCGTGATGCGGATCCCCACCTGGCCGTCCTGATTGCGTACGCCCTCCAGGCAGAATGCGTTGTCGAAACAGTCCTCCTGGGCAACCGCGTATTGCGGTGCCGCGAGCAGCAGCAGAATCAGGCAGGCACCGACTCCCGCCGGGGTAGCGGGTCTTCGTCGAAGCCGGCAAGCGATAGGCTTTCGGACCATAGACGGGCGGCAGCTTCCGTATCCATCGATGCCGTAGACGATGGAACGGGTTTTTCGTTCGCAAAGTAGCGGCCGCTGATGCCCTCCACATCTGGAGAGGTCGCCAGGTGAACGACCGTGCGTGCGCCCTGCGCAGGGGTGAGCATGAATGGGGAGGCCGCTTTCCAGATGGCGCTCAGGAGGCCGTTGCCGGCTCTTCCAAAGCTGGTGGCGACCACGCCCGGGTGCAGCGCGTTGGCAGAGACACCGGTACCTTCAAGCCGTCGTGCCAGCTCGTAGGTGAACAGGATGTTCGCCAGCTTGGACGTGCCGTAGGCCTTCCATCCGTTGTAGCGCTTCTCGGACTGCAGATCCTCAAAGTTGAGCTTCATGCGCCGGTGGGCGTTGGAGGCCACGTTGATGACCCGGCAGGGAGCGCTCTTCCTCAGCGTATCGAGCAGGCTGAGTGTGATCGTGAAGTAGGCCAGGTGATTGACCGCAAAGGTCATCTCATGGCCCTGCGCGGTGACTTCCCGCCTGTTGCGGAAGAGGCCGGCGTTGTTGACCAGCACATCGATCTGAGGGTATTCGTCCGCGAGCCTCGCGGCGAGATCCTTGACCGCCTGGAGTTCACTGAGGTCCGTGAGTATCAGGTCGACACTGGAGGAACCGGAGTCCTTCATCACTTCCAGCAAGGCCTGCTTGCCGCGCTCGCGGTTGCGGCAGATCATCACCACGCGGGCACCCATGCGCGCGATTTCGGTCGCTGCTGCTTTCCCGATCCCCGAGTTGGCCCCGGTGATGACGCAGGTACTGCCTTCGATCTGGTTCATGCGGGAACGGACCAGGCCCTGCGGAACGCCGCCACGTTTGCCGCAACCCCTTGTGAGCCTTTGAACACCGCACTTCCCGCAACGATCACGTCTGCGCCGGCCTGCACAACCTCGCCTACGTTGGAGGGCTTGACGCCGCCATCAACTTCCAGGTAAGCACCCGAGCCGATCCGGTCCAGCATCTCCCGAAGCCTGGCAATCTTGCGGGTGCTCTGCGGAATGTAGCTCTGACCGCCGAAGCCCGGATTCACGCTCATGATGAGCGCCAGGTCGATGTCCGGAAGGACTTCCTCAAGCGTCGACAGCGACGTGCCGGGATTCAGGGTGACCCCTGCTTTCATGCCGGCGGCCTTGATAGCCTGCACGGTCCGGTGCAGGTGGGTCGAGGCCTCAACGTGCACCGTCAGAATATCCGAACCCGCCTCGGCAAACGCGTCTATATACCGCTCGGGCTTCTCGATCATCAGGTGTACATCCAGCACGGTACCGGTCTCGTCCGCCAACTCCCGAAGGGCACGTACGATCAGAGGGCCAATCGTGATGTTGGGCACGAAGTGACCGTCCATCACATCCACGTGCAGCCACTCGGCGCCCGCCTCGATGGCAGCCCGACAGTGCGCCTCCAGGCGGCCGAAGTCGGCAGACAGAATGGAAGGCGCCAGGATCGGCATCTAGATGGCGTGCAGGACCGCCAGGATGATCGCAATCACCATGGCGTTTACAAGGGCGATGGGCAGGAGGTACTTCCAGCCGAGCGTCATCAGCTGCTGATACTTGAAGCGCGGCAGCGTCCAGCGCACCCAGATGAAGACGAAGGCGAAGAAGCCTGCCTTTACGAGCAGTGACATGACCTGCATGGCGCCGAGCAGGAAGGAGCCTTCCAGACCAGGGAACGCATTCAGGATCAGCGGCTCGAACGGCAGCAGGTAGCCACCGAAGAAGAGCGTGGCGATGAAGAACGACGCCACGAAGAAGTTCACGTACTCGGCCAGGAAGAACATCCCGAACTTCATGCCCGAATACTCGGTGTGGTATCCGCCGACCAGCTCCTGCTCGGCCTCAGGAAGGTCGAATGGCGTCCGGTTGGTTTCGGCAAAGGCGGTCACAATGAAGATGACAGCGCCAATGGGATTGCGGAAGATATTCCAGCCCAGCAGGCCACCACCCACGTTCTGGGCCTCCACCATCTCAACGAGGTTGAGGGAGCCGGTAAGCAGCACGACCGACAGTACGGCCAGGCCCATGGACAGCTCGTACGAAATCATCTGAGCGGACGATCGCAGGCCGCCGAGAAGCGAGTACTTGGAGTTGGAGCTCCATCCAGCGAGTGTGACGCCGTACACCGAAATAGAGGTCAACGCCAGCAGTACCAGCGCCGAAACCTCCACGTCGGCGACCACCACACCGCGGGCCCACGGGATCAGGCCTCCGGCGCCCATCGCAATGATGACCATCAGCGTCGGTGCCAGCGAGTGCACAAACGGGTTGGCCGTCAGGGGCACGATGTTTTCCTTCAGGACGAGCTTCAGCACGTCCGCAAACGGCTGCAGAAAGCCGAAGGGGCCGACGCGGTTCGGACCCGGGCGGGCCTGGATGTAGCCGGAAACCTTGCGCTCCGCGTACACCAGCACCGAGGCGGATACCAGGAGGAAGTTGATGATCAGGAAGGCGACGGCGGCCGTCCAGTACCAGGCGAGTTCCATGTCAGGGAGTCAGGTTCAGGCGGTTGTCGCTACGTCTTCCAGGCGAACGCCGAGTTCGCCCATGGCCTCGTAGGTGGCGCCGGACAGCGCGTCCACGCTGTCGGCCACCTCACGCATGATGAACTTGGGACCGCGATAGTCCATGCCGTGGCCGAGCCGGATGGCAACGGCCGGCAGGCTGACCCAGCCGGGCTGGCAGTCCACCATGTTGGATTCGGTAAACCACTTGTCGAACGGCGTGCCGTGCAGATCGGCGCGGCTCTTGCCGACTTCCATCATGAGCGTGCGGTTCATGCCCTTGATGGCTTTGGCCGGACGCACGCGTTGCGCGTGACCATCGCTGTTGACGTAGGTGCCCACCGTTTCCACCGCAGTGGCGGCCGGAAGCGATACCGTTGCGTGCGGCAGCGTCTGGTTGGTGGTGTTGTAGGCGTGCAGGATCACCTTCACGCCTGCAAGCGCGGCTGCGTCCACGAGGCCCGCGGCCACCGGATCATCCTCCAACACGTAGAGCACGTCCACACCGGACTCCAGGCGCCAGGCCATCCAGGCGGCATCGGCCTGCTCCATGCCCAGTCGCTCACAGCCGTTCGCGTTCGGGGCGGTCTCGTCCGTCAGCAGCCAGTTGTCGCCGCGACCAGCGTCGGCGTGCGCCATGTAACGGGGCGCATCGGCCCCAAGGGAAGCAGCGAGTCTGCCAAGCAGGTAGTTGTCCTCAACGGTGGCATGGGCCGAGCCCAGGAACACAATCCGTGAAGCGTCGGCATCCTTCAGAATGGAGGCGGCCGCATCGTAGGCCGTATTCCAGTCTCCGGTCACTCCTCCAACCGCGGGTCCGGCCGGACGGTTGTCATTGAAGCGGTGGTAGTCAAGACGCTCGACATCCGGCAGCCAGAACTCGTTCACCGCCGGGTTCTCCCGCGGGGTGATCTTCATGATCTGGTTGTCCTTGACCCAGTAGTAGCAGTTGTTGCCTTTGGCGCCGGAGACCGTGATGGAGGCCGTGCGGCTCATCTCCCAGATGCGTGCCTTGAAGCGGAAATCCTTGGAGGTCAACGCGCCCACAGGGCAGATGTCGATCACGTTCATCGAGTAGGGCTCGTCAAACGTGAAGCCCGGCGGGGTCATCGGGTAGTTGCGCACCCCGCGCTCGATGATCGTGAGCTGATGACTCTTGGAGATCTCATTGGTGAAACGCACGCAGCGCGTGCAGTTGATGCACCGTTCGCCGTCGAGCATCACCCGGGGACCCAGGTCGATTTGCTTGGGCTTGGAGACCTTCTCAAACTCGAACCGCGACCCTTCCGGACCATACTTGTAGGCCTGGATCTGCAGAGGGCAGTGACCGGCCTGATCGCAGATCGGGCAGTCCAGCGGGTGGTTGATCAGCAGCATCTCGAGCGTGTCCTTCTGGGCGCGCTCGACCAGGTCACTGGAACGATGTGACTTGACCACCATGCCGTCGGTCACCTCCATCGTGCAGGAGGTCTGCAGCTTGGGGAAGTAGCGGATGACCGGATTGCCTTCCTCGTCCAGCCGGGGCTGGCGCGTTTCACGGTCGATTTCGGGCGTGCCAACCTCTACCAGGCACTGCCGGCAGTTGGCCGGAGCCGACATGGCCGGGTGGTAGCAGAAGTGCGGCAGTTCAATGCCCTGCTCCAGGCAGAACTGGAGGAGCCCGGGCCGTCCTTCGAACTCGTAAGTCTGACCGTCTATGGTTACGGTAGGCATAGCGTGCTGATCAGGCCCGGACGCGCTCGATGAGCGCTCCGCGGGCAGTAAGCGTGTAAGCAGATTCGTTCAGGACGCGGGTCTCCTGTTCGGAATGGCCCTGAAGGTCCTGGTCGTGACCGTCGGAGTCGCCCTCGGCATGATGGCCTGCGCTATCGTGGTCACCGCCGTCGTGGTGTTCACCGGCGTCGGAATCACCCTCGGCGTGGTGCTCACCAGCGTCAGAGTCATGATGAGCCATCGCCGCGTCTCCGTGGTGGTCGACATCGCCCTGCAGCACGCCGGAAATCACGGCGCGTCGGCCAGAGGCGTCTTTGGGGAAAGTGAACACATACGCCCCGTTCTCGTCGCGTGGAACATCCACGCGCACCATGGGCCCATCGATCACCTGCATGGACAGCCAGCAGCCTGCCATCTCGCAGACCTCGGAGATGCGTCCTTCCAGCTTGACCGGGTGGCCTATCATGGCCGGACCGTCTGCAATGACGGCCGAAACCGGCACGGCGTCCTCGGGCGTGATGGCTTCCCCAAAGGAGTCATAGCCCGTCAGCACGTCATATTCCTGACTGTGATCTCCGACGCAGCCGGCGAGCAGGATCAGGAAGGCGGGAATCAGTGATTTCATGCGGTCACCTCGGCGAGGTCTACGCCGGATGCCACGTGGCCCGGCTTGCATTTGGCTTCGAATTCGTCCCGGAACCGGGTCACGGTGTGTCGCACCGGCCAGGCGGCCGCGTCCGCGAGAGCGCAGACGGTGCGGCCCTCCATCTCCGTGCACAGATCCAGCAGCAGGTCCAGATCCCGCATGTTCCCCTCTCCCTCGTCAATCCGGGTGACGATGTTCTCCAGCCATCCGGTGCCCTCGCGACAGGGCGTGCACTGCCCGCACGACTCGTGATGGTAGAAGTGGGTGATACGACGGAGGAACGCGACCATGTCGGTGTCCTCATCCATGATCAGCATGCCCGAGGTCCCCATCATAGAGCCGGCCTCGCGCAGGGAATCGGCGTCCATGGTGACGCCGTCAATCATGTCCGCACGCAGCACCGGGGTGGAGCTTCCGCCGGGCACCAGGGCCTTGAGCTTCTTTCCGCCGCGCATGCCGCCGGCCACCTCATAAATGAGGTCGGTGATCAGCATCCCGGTTGGATACTCGTACACACCCGGGCGATTGACGTGTCCGGAGATTCCGTACAGCACCGGGCCGGGATGCTTCTCGGCGCCTACACTTGCAAACCAGTCGCCGCCGCGCTCCATGATGTAGGGCACGGCCGCCAGGGTTTCCACGTTGTTGATCGTGGTCGGGTAGTTCCAGATGCCCTTCTGTGCCGGGAAGGGCGGCTTGACCCGCGGGTAGGCACGCTTGCCCTCGAGCGAGTTCATCAGGCTGGACTCCTCGCCGCAGATGTAAGCGCCGGCGCCCTTGTGGATCACGAGTTCGGTCGAAAAGCCCGAGCCCATGATGTTCTTGCCGACGTACCCCTTGTCGTAGAGCTTCTTCAGCTCCACTTCCATGTGGGTGATCCAGTCGGCGTACTCACCGCGGATGTACAGGTAGGAGCCCGCCAGGCTCATGGCGTATGACGCGATGAGCATGCCCTCGAACACCGAGTGCGGGTTGTACTCCATGAGCTGCCGGTCCTTGAAGGTACCGGGCTCCGACTCGTCGCCGTTGCAGCACAGGTACCGAGGGATGTCCGGGTTGACCGGCGGCATGAAGCTCCACTTGAGTCCGGTCGGGAAGCCGGCGCCTCCGCGGCCCTTCAGACCGGACTTCTTGACCTCGTTGGTGACTCCGACAGGGTCCCACTTGTCGCCGCTGAGGATCTCGCGCAGGGCCTTGTACCCGCCATTGGCCTCATAGACCTCCAGCAAGTGCAGGTCCTTGATCTTCGGCAGCAGTACCCGCTGAAAATTGCGCCAGTCTCCGGCTTTTGAGCTGTTGGCTTCCATAGGCTGTTACTGGACGCGCTGGCGTCCGATGGATTTTGCCGGCATGCGGTCCTCCGCCGCCAGCTCCATGTCCACGATGCGGGAAATGAGCTGATCGGCATCGCGCACGGCCCGGTCCAGAGTGACCCCGGCTTCGTCCGCGCCTGCCAGCTCCCGCAGCGCTTCGTAAATGAAAATCTTCCTGCGCAAAGACCGCCGCACCGCGATGGGCCCGATGATGCCTGCTGCAATCGCAGCGGCGATCCAGAACATCGAGATAATGGCGCCCGAACCACCGCCCTGGAAGTCCAGGAAGTTCATGACGCCGAGGATCAGGTAGAACAGACTGCCCAGCCCGAACGCAACCGGACCCTGCTTGAGATGCTTCTGCATCTTCGCCAGCTGCTCGTCAATCCACTCGACGTTGAGCTCCTTCTCGAGATTCTGCACCTCCTTGTACGAGAGCAGCCGAGAGTCAGAATACTTCTTGAGCTCGCGCAACAGCAGGTCCTTGACTCGCCGTTCACGGCGGGTCAGCCCATCATCCCGTCGGGGGGACCCGATGGTGTCGGGATTCGCACGAACACGTCCGAAGGGCTCCGCCAGCTCGGCAGGGCCGGCTGGTATGGTCCCGGCGGAGGCCTCAGAGGCCCGCCGTTCCACGTTATGGAGCATATCGGAGCGCTCTTTCACCATCAGGCGATCGTCTCGGAGACCGGCGGCGTCTGGTACGTTTCGGTGACGGTCACGTCGGACCGCCGATTCCCCTCCATTTCGTCTTCGTCCTGAGGCAGCGTGACCGATTCGAACGGCCACTCCTTGCCTTCGCGCAGGGCATCGATGAGCGCATCGACTTTGTCCCGCGTCAGATTGTGCACGTAGCGACCGTTGGTCACCTGCAGCATGGGCGCCGAGCCGCATGCTCCAAGGCACTCAACTTCCTGGATGGTGAACTGCCCATCGGACGTGGTCTCTCCCTTGTGGATGCCCAGTTTGTCCTCGAGGTAGTGCAGCATGTCGTAGCCGCCGCAGACCTGGCAGGAGAAACAGGTGCACACGTCAAGGACGTGCGTGCCCATTTTCTGCTTGTAGTACTGCGTATAGAACGTGGCCACGCCATACGCCTGTGCGTAGGGAATCCCCACTTCCTCGGCAGTGAGCTTGATCACTTCCGGCGGCAGGAATCCGAACTTCTCCTGGGCCAGCCAAAGAGCGCGCATGATGGCCCCGTCCGCGGTCGGGTACAGCGTGACGTAGTCCGCAATCTGTTTCTTTTCCGCATCCGTGAAGTGCAGTTCCGAAGCGGGCACCGCCGGCGCCGGGTTGCGATCCGGCAGCTCGACAACCGGGTTCTTGATGAAGTCGGCCATGTTACTTGTCGCTTTCGCCCAGAACCGGGTCGATGGTACCGATCAGAATCACCATGTCGCCCATCATGGCGCCCTCCATCATGGGCTCGAGGGCCTGGAGGTTGGTGAAGCTCGGCGTGTTCATGCGGGCGCGATACGGGTGCCCGGTGCCGTCTGACTGCAGGTAGAAGCCGAGTTCTCCCTTTGGAGCCTCAATGGCGTGGTAGGACCACACTCCGTTCGGCGGGCACACACCGGTATCGGTGTACATGAAGTCGTGAATGAGGCCCTCCATGGAGTAGTAGACCTCGTCCTTGGACGGGTAGGCCTGCTTGGCGTCGTCGGAACGGATGGCTCCGCGGACCGACGGCAGTTTGTCCAGGCACTGCTTGATGATCTTTATGGACTCCTCCATCTCCTCCAGGCGCACGAAGTAGCGGGCCAGTGAATCGCCCTCCTCGCGCATCGGAATGATGAAGTCCACGTCGTCGTACTTGAGGTAGGGCTCGAAACGGCGGATGTCGTACGCCACGCCGGATCCACGCAGGTTCGGGCCGGTCATGCCCATGGCGATGACCTCATCGGCCGTCAATGTGCCGATGCCCACGTTGCGGTCGATCCAGATGCGGTTGCGATTGAGCAGCTTCTTCCATCCCGCGATGGTATCGGGAAACTTCTCCGCGAAGTCCCGAATCATGGCAAGACCCTGTTCGCTCGGCTCGGACGCAATGCCGCCAATACGACTGTGCGAGACCGTCAGCCGCTGTCCGCAGACCTCATCGAAAATGGAATACAGGTCTTCGCGGTACTTGAAGCACCACAGGAAGACGGACACCGCACCGGCGTCCATCAGCCCCACGCCCATCCACAGCAGGTGGGCCGAGATCCGCGCCAGTTCGCACATCATCATGCGAATCCACTGCGCGCGTTCCGGGACCTCGATGCCGGCCACCTTCTCCACAGCGAGACACCAGGCCACGTTGTTGGAGTAGGGGCTCAGGTAGTCCATGCGATCCGTATAGGGCATGAACTCCTGGTACGTCTTGTTCTCGGCGACCTTTTCCAGTCCGCGGTGCAGGTAGCCGATGTCGATGACGCACTTGTCGATGGTCTCGCCGTCCAGCTTGACCGCGCAGCGCAACACTCCGTGCGTTGCCGGGTGCTGCGGGCCGATGTTGAGCACCATCTCGTTCTCGAGCGGGTCGTCGCTCTTCTCGCGAGCGCCGTTCTTCTCCTCCAGCCATGAGTGCTTGGACTCGAGGCGGCGGTAGATCGCTTCGTTGTGGCGTGGCCAGAAGTTGAGCTTCTCGCCGATATCCTCGGTGGTAATTACGCTCATCAGTCCTCGTCTTCGGAGGCGGCCTCCTGGTAACTCTTGATCGGCTTGGAGCCGTGGGCGGCGGGGAAGGGATCCAGCGTCAGGCCGGCCTCCGGCGTCTGCGGCGGCAGCGGCAGGGATCCAGGAACCCCAAGCAGCGGGAATTCCTTGCGCAACGGGTGGTATTCAAAGTCCTCCGGCATGTACATGCGACGCAGGTCTTCATGCCCTTCGAACCTGAGGCCGAACATGTCGAACGCCTCGCGCTCGTTCCAGCCGGCCGCCCGGTACACACCGGTGACGCTGGGCACGGTCATGCTCTCCTCGTCAACGCGCACCTTGATGCGCAGGCGCTTGCCGGCCTGGATGTTCACCAGGTTGTAGAACACCTCGTACCTGTCCTCATCGCGAAACATGTCGACGCCTCCCAGATCCACCAGATAGGTGAACCCGAGCGTGTCGCGCAGGTGCGTGCACACATCCACGATGCGTGTCTTGTCCACATAGACCGTATGCTCGTTGGCATACAGGAACACCTCGCCGATCGCCTCCCCAAACTCTTTCTGAAGGGCCTCGACCACGTCCGGATTGTACGTGGTGTCCTTGGCGTGCGGGTTCTGCGTTGCTTCCTTTTCGGAAGGCTTGTCGACCGGCGTAAAGTGGAATTCGAGTTTGGCCATCAGACCCCCTTTACAATGCCGCCTTCGCCAGTCTCATCCTGGTCGTAGAGCGTGGTGGGGCTGATGCGCTGATCCCCCGACGGGGTGAGTACACGCGGACGAACGGCGACGGGCTCGGTCTGGGCACCTTTCCCTTCGTGCATGTCGGTACTTACGGAGTACTGGTTGCGCACCTTCTCCTGAATGTCCATCAGGGCGTGGATGACAGCCTCCGGACGGGGCGGGCATCCCGGGATGTAAACGTCTACCGGGAGGAAGTTATCGGCACCCTGAACCACGCCGTAGCAGCGATGCATGCCGCCGGTAGAGGCGCAGGCACCCATGGCGATGCACCACTTGGGGTCCGCCATCTGGTCCCAGACCCGGCGCACGGCGTGAGCCATCTTGTAGGTGACCCAGCCGGCCACAATCATCAGGTCTGCCTGGCGCGGGCTGAAGCGCATGGCTTCGCTGCCGAACCGGGCCACATCGTATTTGGGCGCGGCGAAGGCCATCATTTCGATGGCACAGCAGGCGAGCCCCATGGGCATCGGCATCAGCGAGTTGGAGCGGGCCCAGTTGACTACGGCGTCTACGCGCGTGGTCAGGAAGCCTTCACCGCCGAGGATGTCGTCTGACATGGTGGGATGGATTGTGGCGGAGACTCCGCCGATGGGGGCGATCAGTCGAACTCCAGTCCGCCCTTCTTGATATCGTACAGAAGGCCGATGGCGAGGATCACAATGAAGAAAAACACGATCCCCAGCATGGGCACGGCCGCGCCCGCGGCTAGAAACTCGTCGAAGCTCGCCGCCCACGGGTACAGGAACACCACCTCCACGTCGAAGACGATGAAGATCATCGCCACGAGGTAGAACTTGACCGAGTACCGCTCGCGGGCAGTCCCGATGGGATCCATGCCGCTCTCGTAAGCCTTGGTCTTGATGCGATTCGGACGTCGTGGTCCGAGGTGTTCAGCGGCTTTAAGCAGCGTCATCGCCAGTCCGGTGGCGATGAGCAGCATCAGCAGGAGCGGGAGGAAGTCCGAAAGCATTTCGGCAGAGTGGTGGGTTCGACGGTGGCCCCCACGGGGCGGGACCACGAAATCGGGCTGCAGCCGTGCAAAAACGGCCGAAAAAGGCAACTACGAAGCTACGGGGAGGCTCCGCGCTTATCAACGTAAGGCGTTGAATATTGAGCAAACGCGCGGTGACCGGCGGGCGGCGCTGGACGGGCGGCCGCTGGCCGCAAAAAAAAGCCCCGGCGAACCGAAGTCCGCCGGGGCCGAGCAGCCTTGGGGGGCCTGGACTCAGAAGGTGTACGTGAGGCGCCCGATGACCATGCGGCCAAGCAGCGGTGCGCCGATGAACTGGCGATGCTCCTCATTGAGCGCGTTGTTCACGCCCACATCCACTTTCAGGCCGGGCACGGACTCGGAAAGGTCGTAGCCCACACCGAGGTCTACCAGCGTGAATGACGGCAGGTCACCCACGTACGGTCCTGAACTGATCGGGAAGCCTTCGGTGTGACGGAGGGAGAAGTTGGCGGTCAGGCCGGAGTCGGCCGAGTACTTCGCACCAATCTTGCCCTTCATGGTCGGCGCATTGAGGGCGATGGCCAGGTTCTCGTTGTCCTCGTCAAGCTCGCCCGCATCGAAGAAGTCGTCCGAAACGAAGCTGGCGTTCGCGAAGAACGAGAAGTTCTCGTTGTGGAAGTAGTCCAGCGACACGTCCACGCCGTAGTAGTCCACCTTGCCGAAGTTGCGATAGGACAGCATCAGCTCCGGTGCCGTGCCCGGTCCGGGGTTGTTTTCAGCCGGCTGTACGATGCCCACCGCAGACGGGAAGTCCGGTTCTGCCAGAGCAACCACCAGGCCCGCGATCTGACTTGAGATCTGGGCTGTGATGGCCGCACGCTGCTGGTCCGACAATGCGGGCCAGACGGAAGGATCCGGGATGGCCCCGAAGGCGGCTGCCGCGCCGACCACCAGCGTGGTATTGCCTGCGATACCACTGGTGAGCGCCGACGTCAGGTCGTTGCCCAGATTGGGCACGATGACCAGTGGCGTCTCCAGAAGCAGCGGGCCCACAAAGTTCTCCTTGTTCGTGTAGTAGGCGTCGATCGTGAAGGAGATCTTGTTGTTGATGAACCCCTTGTAGCCGACTTCGAACGTCTGCGTGGTCGTCTGATCCAGCGGGCTGATGTCGGTGAGGTCGTCCACGAACTCACCAATAGCGCCAGTGGTCAGATTCAACTTGGCCATGACGCCGGGAGTGAACCCGGACACCTGCGTGAACTGCGGGCTCATGAGCGCCACCAGCTGGGCCGTGGTCGTCTGATTCACGGGCAGCCCCTGGGCGTTGAGAAGCGCGGTGATTTCCGCCGTTCCTCGCGCGGACAGTCCGGCGTAAACGAGTCCGTACATCTCCGTCAGATCCGCACCGACCGCGGTAAGCTGGCCGAGCGACGTCGGCAGCAGGCTGGTGGCCTGCAGGTCGGTGATTGCGCCGAGACCCAGGTTGGCGGAGTTGCGCTCCCACGTAAAGCCCCCGGCGGAGCCCCGACCTCGGGCGACGAGCGGAGACGTGGCGGCCACGATATCCAGGAAGTTCGAGTTCGTGCCGGGGCTGGAAAACGCCCGGTTATAAGTCACGCGGAACGAGTGGTTGTTCGCAGGCTTGACGACAAAACCGGCGCGCGGGGACAGCGTGGTGCTTTCGAGCACATCGTTATAGTCGAGCCGTAGCGCTCCGACCAGGTCGAGTTTGGGCGTTACGGCTGTCTGGGACTGAACGTAGGCGCCGTACTCGTTGATCGAATCGTTGTCTTCGTTCCTGCCGAGAATGGTGCCTTCGGTATCCGGTCGAGTCAGATCCGCATCGGCTCCGAGAATGAAATTCTGCTTCTCGGACATGGCCCAGTCGTACTGTGCCTGAAGGTTGATCTGTCTGCCGTTGTCAACCACCGGGTCGGGCACGTTGTCGCCGTTGAAGTCCTGATCGTAGACGAACGAGTCCCCGGCATCATTCTGGTTCACATAGGCCTGGGCAAAGAAATTGCCGCTCTGCAGACGAACCTGTCCGTACTGGTAGCCGAATCCGTCGGCCTGCACGGTGCCGATACCTGACAGCACAGTCGCCGTCAGTGCTGAGTGGCCGAAGTTGGCGTAGAGCGACGTTCTGTCCGACGCCTTGTACTCGAGGCTCAAGTTGACGTTGAGTTTCTCGAAATCGTTGTTCCTGGGCACGACGTCGCCGCGAAGCTGGACCTCATCGATGGGATCGGCGGGGTTCATCTCCCAGTCGTCTGCCTGGCCGTAGGTACCGGTAATCTTGTAGCCGAATTTCTCATTCGGGGCGACACCCGCGTGGCGGAACTGCACGCCCATGTAGGAGCGCTCCCCGCCCGAAACCGACACCGTGGTGCCCGGGTGGTCGAACGGGCTCTTGGTGATGAAATGAATCACGCCGGAGTCCACACCCGGGCCGTAGAGCGCCGAGCCGGGTCCACGAACCACCTCTACGCGGTCGACATCGATACCGATGTTCGGCATGATCGAGTGGATGTTGACACCCAGGGACGGAACGGCTGCCTGGCGGTAGTCGGTAAGCACGTACGTGGCTCCCGAGAAGGCATTGTTGAAACCGAGCAGCACCACCTCGCGACGGTCGACGCCCGTCTGGGCCATATCGACGCCGGTCGTGTTTCGCAGGGCTTCAATGGATGAGGTCCCCACATCCGAGGCGAGATCCTCTGCAGTCAGCACCGAGATGGAGGACGGCGCATTCAGCACCTTCTCCGGACGCCGGGATCCGGACACGACGACCGTGTTCAGGGTGATGCCTGCTCCCAGTTCGAAATCAGCGGTCACCGTCTGGCCGGCGACAACCTGGACCGGACGGGTCTGCTCCGAGTAGCCGGTGAACGACGCGACCAGGGTGTAGGACCCGGCCGCCACCGAGATGGAGTAGTTGCCGTCCACTCCGGTGGCCGTTCCGGTGATCATGGCCCCGGATCCGTCCTCAACGCGAACGTTGGCACCGGCCAGAGGAAAGAGGTCCTCCGCGTCGATCACCGTCCCGGAAATGCTGCCGGTCTGGGCATGCGCAGTGGGAGCCAGCAACAGTGTGAGTGCCAGCAGGAAACCAAAGGCAACACGAGGGGGGTGAAGTAGCACGTGCTTCATGGGGTAGAGTTGTCTTGGAAGTGGGTGCCGGATCTGCGCCTCGCCGTCCGGATCCGACACGATAGGGCGATCCGGCGAAAGGACGCAAACCCCGCGAAAACCGGCCGCTAGCGGCCCTTTCGAAGCGATTTGCCGGGCCGCGCCCCAGTCGGTTCCCCGTCCTGCAGCGCAGCCACTCCGGATACGTACACGTAAGAAACGCCGACGGCGTATCGATGGGGGTCTCGGAACGTGGCCAGATCCTGGACGCGCTCGGGGTCGAAGACCACCACATCGGCCACCGCTCCAGGCCGCAATTCCCCGCGATCATGAAGGCCGAGTCGGGCGGCGGGCCGGGAGGTCATGCGGGCGACAGCCTCCTCCAGCGTCAACGTGCCGGACTCGCGCACGTAGTGGGCCAGAACGCGGGCAAACGTGCCGTAGGACCGTGGGTGGGGAGAACCCACACCCAGTGCCGGCACGCCCCCGTCGGACGCCGCCATGGCATGCTCTGATTTCATGACGCGAGCCACGTCTTCCTCCCCCATGGAATGAAAGACGCCCTGACAACTGCCGCGTTCGACGAGGTCGATCGCGATGTCGGCGGCGTTCTCCACGCTGGTCTCCAGACCGGCGTCACGAGCCATGTCAGCAAGTGATTTGCCCGCCAGGCTGTCGTCAAACCCGCAGCGGGCCGCAACAATCGTGGCCGGATCGCCACCCCGTTCGGAATGGATATGGGCGATGACGTCCTGCCGGATTCGCGCGCGGTGCTGCGGGTCAGCCAGCCGCTCCTGCAACCCGCTCAATCCACCGTCTTTGGCCCAGCCAGGAAAGAGAATGGTCAGGCCGGTGCTGGAAGCCGTGTACGGATAGACGTCGAGCGTGATGTCCAGTCCCGCCCTGCGGGCCTCCTCTACCCGCGCCAGCGACTCCACCGTGCCTCCCCAGCGGTGCTTGCCGATGATCTTGTGGTGGGTAAGCTGTGCCGCAGCGCCCGACGCACGGGAGATGGCAATCAGCTCATCGACCGAATCCATGAGTGCGCCTCCTTCATCGCGCACGTGGCTGATATAGAGGCCGCCAAACGGCGCGATTTCTTCCGAGAGGGCCGCCAACTCGTCCGTGGAGGCAAACATGCCCGGCGCGTACTCAAGGCCGGAGGACAATCCGTACGCCCCCTGATGCATGGCTTGCCGAACTGCTGCCCGCATGGCGGAGAGTTCGTCCGGGTCCGCTTCGCGATCATCCATGCCGACAATGCGAGCGCGCAGGGTGCCGTGGCCTGCAAACAGGCCCACGTTTACGGCCGCGGGACTGACGTCAAAAAACGCCAGCGCCTCGCCGACAGGCCAGGGAGAGGACCCGTCCTGCCCGCCGAAGACCGAGGTGACGCCCTGCCGAATGAGGTTTTCCGCGTGGGGCCGGGCGGCAAGCGGGCCGCCCGCCCCGGAGCCCACTGCGTGGCTGTGGATGTCGATGAAGCCCGGGGCAACCACATGGCCGGTCGCATCGACCCGTGTTGCTGCCCGGGCGCGCGAAAGGTCCCCAATTGCACCAATTCTGTCTCCGATCAGGCCCACATCCGCCTCAAACGAGGCGTTACCCGTGCCGTCGACCACGAGGCCGTTCTCAAGAATGACCGAGTAGACCGGCTGGGCGTCTGCCTGGGGCAGCAGGCCCATCGCCAGTATCAACAGAAGGGGCTTTTTCATATGCCGCGATGATTGCGCGGCAAAATGTACGGTCCGATCCCTTCTTCAGGAATGCTCAGGCCGCCTGACGGTCGTCCTCTGCCTCTGCGGCCTCAAGCGCCTCGAGTGCCATGCGCAGCAGTTCTCGGGCCTCCGGATCCAGCGCAAGGCGAGCCAACAGGGCCTTGCGCTCGGCTTCTTCTGCGTTGCCGGCCAGCAATCTGGCGACTTCCAGGCAGGTAAGTTTTTTGGAGTCGGGCATGGTGATTCCCGGTTGATTACCCCAATCCGGTCCAAAACCATGCCGAAAACCCAAAAAAAGGGGCCCGATGCATTGCGGCGACATCGGGCCCGGGAAGGAGCTGAGAGGGAGGGTCAGCTGATTCCAGCGCCAAATATCGCTCCGCCTGCCGCTTGGCGCAAGGGTGCTTGTTCGCGCCCGGCACCAGGCGCCCTGCCCCCCGGCACCGTCTGGTCCAGTGGACAGGCGCAGGCTATCCCTTGTGTCGGAACACCATGGAAGACGAACTCTGGTCCGTGCACATCATCACCACCTGGTTGATGTTCACGTGCGCAGGACGGGACGCACAGAACAGCACCGCTTCGGCGACATCCTCTGCTGTCAGTGCGGTCAGGTTGCGATACACCGCGCGGGCCAGGTCCTCGTCACCGTCAAAGCGCACCAGGGAGAACTCGGTCTCCACCAGCCCGGGGTCCACCGTAGACACACGCACGCCGGTTCCGTGCAGGTCCATTTTCATGCCCTCCGTGAGCGCGGCCACCGCGGCTTTGGTGGCGCAATACACCGTGCCGCCGGGATACGTCCACTTGCCCGCCACAGAGCCGATGTTGATCACATGCCCCGCTCCGCGCTCCACCATACCGGGAATCACGTGGCGGGAGACATGGATCAAAGCACGAACGTTGACATCGATCATGCCGTCCAGCTGGTCGAGATCGGCATCCTGAAAGGCGTCCCGGCCCAGCGCCTTGCCCGCGTTGTTGACCAACACGTCGACCTGATTCCATGCCGCCGGCAACCCTCCCAGTGCGTCTCGCACCGCCGAGGCGTCGGTCACGTCAAGTTGCATGGTGTGCACGGGAACCCCGTGGGTACCCTTGAGGGTTTCCGCGACCGGCTCCAGCCGCTCCGGTCGCCTTGCGCACAGGAGCAACCGGGCCCCCCGTGCAGCAAATCCCTCCGCACAGGCCCTGCCGATCCCGGCAGAGGCTCCTGTAATGAATACCGTTTTGTCAGTCAGATTTCCCATTCGCGTGGTGCGTGTTCCTGGCGCCGAAGATAGCCTGCCCGCCGTCCTGGCGACGCTGCTCCTGGCCGTCCTGGTCGGCTTGCCGACCGTGAGTGCCCAGTCCGCATCCACCAACAAGCGCGTTGCGTGTGTAGCGGGCATTGCGGACGGCTACCCCTGCGACGCAATTGACCTGCTGGACTTCGTGCCGGTTGCCGAGCTGGGCCCGGGCGCCGAAGAGGTCATGGATATCTGGGGCTGGACCGACCCCGAAACAGGCGCCGAGTACGCCATCATCGGCATGAACGACCGAACCAGTTTCGTGGACATCTCATTCCCGGAGAATGCCCGCGTGGTAGGGTGGCTGCCACACTCCGGCGCTGCACCCTCGCCATGGCGAGACGTCAAGGTGTACGCGAACCATGCCTACGTGGTCGCGGATTTCGCGGGCCTGCACGGCCTGCAGGTGTTCGACCTGACCCAGCTCCGTGAGGTCACGGGCGATCCCATGGAGTTTGCCATGACCGCCCACTACACCGGTTTCGGCAGCGCTCACAACGTGGCGATCAATGAGGAGACGGGTTTTGCCTACGCCGTGGGTGCCTCCGGTGGCGACGACTGTGCGGGCGGCCTGCACATGATCAACATCCAGATCCCCGACACGCCGAGATTCGTAGGCTGTTTTGCCCATGACGGCACCGGGCGGGCCGGAACGGGGTACACGCACGATGTGCAGTGCGTGCAGTACGACGGTCCGGATCAGGACTATCAGGGACAGGAAATCTGCTTCGGATCCAACGAGACGGCCGTGTCTATTTCGGATGTGACCGTCAAGGGTCGTCCGGTGGCGCTTTCGAAGGCGGAGTACCCGGGCGTGGCCTATGCCCATCAGGGCTGGCTGACCAAGGACAAGCGGTTCTTCATGCTGGGCGACGAGTTGGACGAGCGCGGCGGCGAACCGGCCCGCTCGATCATCTTCGATGTGTCCGACCTCGACGATCCGGTTTACGTCACCGACTACCTGGCCACCACCCGCTCCATCGACCACAACCTGTATATCGTCGGGGACTTCGCGTATCAGGCGAACTACACGGCCGGACTGCGCATCCTGGACATGAGCACGCCGGAGGTGCCTCGCGAGATCGCATTCTTTGATACCACGCCCACACGCCGAGGTACCGGCTTCTCCGGAGCCTGGTCGGTATACCCCTACTTCGAAAGCGGCTCGATCGTCGTGTCCTCCATAGGAGAGGGGCTGTTTGTCCTCAAGGCGACCCATCCTTCCCTGATCGTCGACACTGACGCGGTGGTTGAGCTCCCGGCTCAGTTCCGGGTGCGGAGTGCCTACCCCAACCCCTTTGCCGAGCAGTCCGTGCTGTCGCTTGAGATGGACGTACCCGGCATGCTGCGGGTCGCGGTCGCCGATATGCTGGGCCGTGAGGTCACGGTGGCGTTCGACGCCTGGTCGGCAGCAGGCCAGGTCGACATCCCGGTCCATGGTTCGGCGCTGGCAGCCGGTACCTACGTCGTCCACATCACCCTGAATGGCGATACCGAGTCACGCCTGATCACACGACAATGAAATCGGTCTCCGCCTGGGTTCTGTCAGTTCTCTTCCTGTCAGCTGCGCCCCTGATGGCGCAGGTTCCGGACGGGAAAGGAGCAGGGCCGGAGGAGCAGGCGGACGACCGAGCGTACAAGAGCCTGTCGGCAACGCCTTGCCTCAGCGGTTTCGCAGGCCCGTTTCCGTGTGAAAACGTGGACCTGCTCTCCAGACTGACGCGCGCGGAGTTGGGCGGTGGCAGCGCACGCCTGAATGATCTCTGGGGTTGGGAAGACCCCGAAACCGGTCGTCGATACGTGCTGCAGGGCAAGGAAGACGCCACGGCATTTGTAGATGTGACCGACCCTGAGGCCCCGGTCTACCTGGGCCTTTTGCCGCTGCGACAGGGCGCTCGCGCCAGCGTTTGGCGCGATATCAAGGTGCGTGGCGAATATGCCTTCATTGTGGCAGATGGTGCAGGCAATCACGGCATGCAGGTGTTCGATCTGACGCGCCTGCGTAACGTGACGACACCGAGGACATTTGCGGCGTCGACGGTCTACGAAGGGTTCGGCAGCGCCCACAATGTGGTCATGAATGAGGAGACGGGATTTGCCTATGCGGTGGGCACCCGGTCCGGGAACTGCCCGCTGGGCCTGCACATGATCGATGTCAGCGACCCTGTGCGCCCCGTCTTCGCAGGCTGCCACCAGGATGAGCGATTCAGCCGAGGGTACACCCATGACGCACAATGCGTCGTGTACACGGGCCCTGATGCCACGCACCAGGGACGCGAAATCTGCATCGGCTCCAACGAGAGTGCGCTCTCCATCGTCGACGTCACCGACAAGTCCCAGATACGGCAGTTGGGAGTGGGCACCTACCCGACCTCCCGATACGTTCACCAGGGCTGGCTTTCGGAAGACCACCGCTACTTCTACCAGAACGACGAGGGGGACGAGCGGGTAAATCCGCGCACCCGCACGCTGGTCTGGGACGTGACCGACCTGGATGATCCGACCCTGGTTCTGGAGTTCAATCCGGGCCCGGAGGCCATCGACCATAATCTGTATACCCATGAGGGCCTGCTGTATGAGGCCAACTACACCTCGGGGCTTCAGGTGATGGACATTATCAGCCCCGAGGATCCGGTCCGTGTAGCCTACTTCGACACCACTCCGAACGACAGCCAGGTAAGCTTCAACGGCGCCTGGACGGTATACCCGTACTTCTCGGACGGCACTGTCGCGCTTTCAAGCCGAAGTGAGGGGCTCTTTCTGCTGCGCCTGACCGGCATTCTGGTTTCTCGACTGGAGTCCTTCCAGACCCGGGTTTCGGGCGATGAGGTCGCGATCGAATGGACCATGCGCCGCCAGAAAGACGTAACCCGCTACGAATTCGAGCTGGTCCGGGAAGACGGCAGCGCCGAGATGTTGGCCTCCGTTGACGGCGGAGGAGACGCGCTGGACCGACAGTCCTTTTCGCTGGTCACGAGCGCATTGCCGCCGGGCCGGTCTCAGGTTCGCCTGGTAGCCGTTGCTTCAGACGGACAACGCCGGGTGCTGCTGGAGGACGAACTGTTTGTGGTCCCCGGAACGCACTTCGTGGCCGCTCCCTGGCCCAACCCGACAGGCAGCAGGGCCCGCGTTTCCCTGTTGGTAGCCAACGCGCAGGACGTGACGGTCGAGCTCTATGATGAGGCCGGTCGGCGGGTGGGTGAACTGCATGGGGGCTTCCTGAAGCCGGAGGAAGAACTGCGACTGGATGTGGACGTGGCGGGCCTCGCTGCAGGTCGCTACTGGGTGCGCTTCACCGGACTGAACTTCACGGCCGTGCAGCCCCTGTTTGTCGCAAGGTAGACCGGGAATTAGAGTCGGGGGCGATGTGGTCGATCCTGCAAGTGATGGATCTGCCTATGTCTCGACCTTTCCTGCTCGCGTTAGCGCTTGCCGGCCTGCTGGCCGGCTGCGAACTGCTGGGTGATACCAGCCTGCCCGACTACGGCACCGTAGAGGACATTTCGTACGTGCGTCACGTGCAGGTCCTGTTTGACGAACGATGCGCGGGCTGCCATGACGGGCAGACGGCAGAACTGGACCTGACCTCATGGGAGGGTTTGCTCTCGGGTTCTGCCAGCGGTGGTCCTCTGGTGCCGTTCGACACCGCGCGCAGTGCCATTCTGAGCCGGCTCGGATTCGATCATCCGGTGGAGCACGGTGCCGAGCGTGTGCCACAGGTGGAAGTGGACTTCCTCAAACGCTGGATCGCATCCGGCGCACGCCACGACGACGGCAGCATTCCGTACGCGGACAGCGCGGCGACGGTACTCGCCGCGCTGCCTGACGCTGACCTGATTGCGGTCGTACACCCGGTCTACATGGCCGTGGCGCGCTACATCGACCTCGATGCTCTGGGATTCGGCGGTGGATCCAGACCTTCCCACGTGACGGCGACACCGGATGGCACGGCGTGGTTCGCCGCGTTGGCCGCATCCGGACAGATACTGCGATTTGACGCGTCTCACACCCTGACTGGCTTGGCCGTGGTTCCGGAACCGGGGCAGCTTGCCACAGGAGGGGATGGATCCTGGGTGGCCATTGCGAGGCCGGAGACCTCGCCCACGGGGCCGGTTCGGTTGCTGGAGACGCGCGACATGCGTGTGCATTCCTACGACGTGGCCTTCGGGCTGACCATGGTGGCGGGAATGCTGCCGGGAGGGTCTGCGGGTGTGGTAGCCAGTCGTTCGGCCGATCAGCTGATTCTGCTGCCGACCGACGACAGCGCCGTTCGTCTGGCCGGACTATCGGGTCCCAGACACGAGGTGGTGCGTCTGATCAGCCACGACGGTGGTCTGATAGCGGTCGGCGGAGACAGCGGCCATCTCATCTTTCTCGAGGGTACGAGTCCGGACGCCCTGAACCAGGCTGGTCACGTGGATGTGGGGCAGCCCCTGCTGGACGCCGATCTGGACCGGGCCGGTGGGCTGGTGGCCCTGGACCAAGCGCACGGGCTTTGGTACGCGCCCTTCCTTCCGGGCGCGACAGCGGTTCCACTGCTGGGTCCGCCGGATGAAGCCGGCCGTCGTACCGGGGTCGCGGCTGCGGAAGGGCGCATCCTGGTGGCCTTCAACAATGGAGTGGAAGTCGTCGTGGACGGTCAGGTAGTCCGCACTATCCAGCTTCCGGGACAGGCTGTTTCCCTTCGGACCCTGACCGGGACAACTCCCACCACGTCAGTACCCCGGTAAGCAGCAGTCCCAGCACTCCAGCCGCAACCACCGGCAGGACCGCATCGCCCGAGCCCGGCATCAGGACTTCCGACTCGGTCGAGAGCCATGGCCACAACGCACGCAGTGATCCGGCCATGAGGCCGACCAGCACGGCCATGGTGGCATCGTGACGATGCTTCAGCAGCCAGTTCAGAAGTACGGTGAATGCCGCGAGGCCGACTCCCGCACCGGCTGCGAACACGGAGATAAAGACCACATCGAACGACTCCAGAGCGTTCAGAGTGGCCTGGTAAATGCCGAGGATGAGCAGCAGGTATGCACCACTGACGCCCGGCAGCACCATGGCGCTGATGGCCAGAGCGGCGGAGCCAAACACCATGAGCATGCCCGGATCCGCGTCCGCGCGGGTAGGAAGACCAGACAGCATCCAGGCGGCGGCCGCGGCCAGAACGATCAGTATCCAGGTTCTGGCGCCACGATTTCCGATGCGAAGCCATGGAATGGGCAGCGAGCCGACGATAAGTCCAAAGAACAGACCGCGCATGACCTCTGGATAGCGCTCCAGGAGATCGGACAGCAGCGAAGCACCCAGAAAGGGTGCTGCCAGGATGCCCAGCGTCAGCGGGCCCAGAAACATCCACGGCATCTGACGCAGCCGACTCAGGAATCCCGCGAAATCGGTCTTGAGAAGCAGGAGACCTGCCCTTACACCCTGCGAAGCCGCGCCGATGACCCGCTCGTAGATGCCGAAGATCAGGGCCATGGTGCCACCACTGACTCCGGGGATCACGTTGGCGATGCCTATGCCGAGTCCGTAAACAAAATTAGCCAGGTGCTGCAGCATGCAGGAGAGCGGGGGGTAGGTGCCAACAAGAAGCGGCGGCCCGGAATGCGAGCCGCCGCCGAAAACGGGGTTGGTCTGAAGAGGATCCGCCTACAGTCCGAGAGCGGCGCGGACCCGCGGGTCGCCGTGTAGTTCGGGGTAGGCATCCCGCATGCTTTCGCGCTGCAGCGGGTCCAGGCTGAAGGACATCTTGATGGACCGGAGCGCGTCTTCCAGACGACCCAGCGACAGGAAGGCTTTCGCCTGGCGGAAATAGGTGCTGGCGCAATCAGGCTTCAGCTCCAGCGCGCGGCGATAGGCGTCGAGCGCTTCTTCCGGGCGGCGTGCCTCGTACAGCGTCTCGGCATAGTCCAGCCACGCCTCACGATTTTCCGGCTTCAGGCGCACCACAGTGCGATAGGCAGAAACGGCCTCGCCGATGCGGCGCAGGTTATAGGCGCAGTCGCCCTTGGCGTACCAGAAGTCTGCGGTGTTCGGGCTGAGCACGACGGCCCGATTGAAGAAGACCAGGGCCTCCTCGTATCGCTCCAGGGCGTCAAAGCAGCATCCGAGGCCATACCAGGCTTCGGCATACGAGTCATCTGCTTCGATAGCCTGCTCGAAGAACTTGATGGCCGTGCGGTACTCTCGTTTTTCCTCGTAGGCCAGCGCAATGTTGTAGCTCGTCGCCGCGTCATTGCCCTCGAGTTCGAGAACCCGCTTGTAGCTTTCGATCGCTTCATCCAGCAGGCCAAGATTGGCCTGGGCGTTTCCGCGATTGTAATACGCGGAAGCAAAGTCATCCGAGATGACCAGCGCCATGTCATAGGAGTCGATGGCGTTGCGATACCGGCCAGCCCGATTCAGCACAATCCCCCGGTTGTACCAGGCGTCGTGCGAATACGGGTCTACGTCCAGGTGACGGTCGTAGGCCTCGATGGCCTGCTCCAGCTGGTTGGCACGGTCGTAACAGAACCCGAGTTCGTACCAGACTTCCGGATGGTTCGGGTTGGCGTCGGCGCACAGTTCGAACGAGCCGACTGCCTCCTTGAGGCGGTTGAGCCGCTCCAGCGTCACGCCCTGGTTGAACAGCGCTTCGTCCGAACTCGGATCAAGCTGCAGAGCCTCCTGGTAACTCTCGATGGCCTCTTCGGGCCGATCCAGGCTGTCGAGCGTGATTCCGCGATTGACCAGCGTTTCCAGGTCTGCCGGGTTGAGTGCCAGTGTGCGCTCGTAAGCGTCCAGCGCCTCCTGGTGGCGACCCAGGTTGTTGAGCAGAATCCCGCGGCGCATCCAACCGTCCGAAGAGAAAGGCTGGGCGTCGAGCACACGGTCTATGACGCGGAGCGCGTCGTCAAAGCGACTTTGCTCGTAGTAGAACGTGGCTATGTCTTCCAGGGAGTCGGAGTCGAAATAACTCGACTCACCGGAGTGCTCGAAGGAAGCAACCAGGTCCCGGAGGCGATCTTCATTCCTGGACTCGTCGAACTCGTCGAATCCGAAATTGAGCATGCTCATGAAGGTTGACGGGCGCTGGGGGTCAAGCGCTTATATACACCGCAGATGCGATGGTTCGCGGAAAATACTGCATGGGGCGAGCCGCCGCACCTCCGCGCCGCCGCTAACCGCCAATATCTTATACGGTTGATTCCTTAAATCTCGTCATTCCCGTATGCGCCTGATCACCTTTGAGGGCCTTGATGGCTCCGGCAAGAGCACGCAGGCCCGCCTTCTCGCTGAATGGCTGCGGGAAGCGGGGTACACCGTGGAAATGGTGCGGGAGCCGGGAGGTACGGACATCTCGGAGCGAGTACGGGAAATGCTGCTGGATCCCAGGAACGAAATCTCGCCGTTTGCAGAACTGCTGTTGTTCAGCGCCGCACGAGCCCAGCTGGTGGCGGAGCGCGTTCAGCCGCTTCTGGACGAGGGCACCCTTGTACTCTGCGACCGCTTCTTCGATTCCACAACGGCCTATCAGGGCTTTGGGCGTGGCCTGGCAGACCCGGGATGGCTGGACGGGTTTCACCGCAAGGTTACCGGCGGGCTGGTACCTCATCGCACGTATCTGATACGCATCACACCCGTCGAAGCCGCCCACCGGCGCCGCGGGCGCTCCGAGGACGATCGCATGGAGGCGGCCGGCGAGCCGTTCCACGAGCGGGTTGCCGAAGGGTACGATTGGCTGGCGGCGCGCGAGCCGGATCGGGTCCATGTCCTTGACGGCACACGGGCCATCGAACTAATCGCCACGGACATCCGGCGGGATATGCGACAGATGCTCGACGGCGGAACAGCCGGACGAAGCTGACGGTTCGCCCGCCCATGCCGGACCTGGGAACAGAGCAGCTTGAGAATGTGCGCCGCATCTTCGGGGACTTCCTGAAGACGCGCAGGCAGCGGCAGACACCAGAGCGCTTTGCTGTGCTCGATGCCGTGTACGGGCAATCGGGACACTTCGATGCCGACGAGCTCTATGTGCAACTGGTCGGTGAGGACGTCAAGGTCAGCCGCGCGACGGTGTACAATACGCTCGAACTGCTGGTGGAATGTCAGCTTGTGGCCCGCCATCAGTTTGGCAACAAGCAGGCGAAATACGAGGCGGCGTACAGTTACTGGCAGCACGACCACCTTATCTGCATGGATTGCAACGAACTCTTCGAGTTTTGCGACCCCCGGATTCAGTCCATTCAGGAGATGGTATCGGACATTTTCCAGTTCGACATTCGGCACCATTCTCTCCATATGTATGGCCGGTGCCAGCGCGAAAGCTGTCCCAATCGGAGCCGCGAGGTTATCAGGGCATGAATTCTGCTGATACACTGGGTATTGCCCCTGAACCCGGTTGTATCTCATGAGAAGGCCCGTAAATTGCAGATTGCACGTCCGCAATCCCGCTGTGAGACTGATCCCCCTACTTGTTTCGGTACTCGTTTTGACCGCCGCCTCTTTCGGCTACGGCGTCAAGCTGGAGTATTTCGACGTCACGCCGGAGGGGCAGGACTTCATTCTGAAGTGGCAGATGGAGACCGAGGACGAGGTGCAGGAATACGAACTGACACGCCGCACGCCGTACAGCAACCAGCAGTTCGTGAAAGTGCAGGCCCTGTCGGCGCACGGTATCGGCGTGCCCTACGAATTCCGCGACGACCAGGTGTACAAGTCCGCTTCAGATCAGCTGGACTATCGTCTGGAGGTCATCTACCAGAACGGGCTTCGGGAAGTGGTCATCACCAAGTCGGTGAACTACACGAGCACCGCAGTGCGCCGTACCTGGGGAAGCATCAAGGCGATGTTCCAGTAGCGCGGCGTGCGCACCCAGCTTCTTCAGGCTGATCAGGTTCGCCGCATGGTTCGGCGCCTGGCCTTCGAGATCCTTGAGCGGAATCGGGGTGCGGACAATCTGACCGTGCTGGGCATTTTGCAGCGTGGCGACGAAGTAGGTCGAGCCATCGTCTCCGAGATTGAGGCGCGGGAATCCACAATGGTCGTTTATCACGCCCTTGACGTATCCGCCTGGCGGGATGACACGTCGGGCGATGAGGTCCGCGACGTATCCGGACCCGACCTGACGGACCGGGACGTAATTCTGGTGGACGATGTGCTCTTTACGGGTCGCACGGTTCGTGCAGCGCTGGACGCCGTGGTTTCGCTGGGTCGTCCACGCAGTATTCAGCTGACCGTGCTTGTGGATCGCGGCCACCGCGAGTTTCCGATCCAGCCTGACTTTGTCGGGCGCCGGATTCCCACGAAGCACCGGGAGCGGGTGGAGGTAACGCTTGGAGAGCGGCCGTCCGTGGACGTGGTCGAGTAGGCCTCGGCGCCGGGGGGACAGGTCAGCCTTCCGGGTCCGGGTCGCGTGTGCGCAGTCTGACCTCGGAGCCCTCTCGCACTGTGGTGCCCGCGGTTGGGCCCTGGTCGCGGACGACACCATCCTGGGGGCCGAGGATCACCGTACGCAGGCCGACATCGGAAAGACGCTCGATAGCCTCCGGGGCCGGGAGTCCTGCAACGTCCGGAACGACGACAAACTGTGCGCTCGGGCCTGCGCTATACCATAGTTGTACCACGGACCCTCGTGGCACCCTCACCCGGGGCCGAGGGAACTGGCGGGAGATGACGTCCGCGGGAAAGGTGGAGCGGATGGAGTCGACGCGATGCGGGCCTGCCCGCAGGCCTTGCTCGCGGAGCAGTCCGTCCACGTCCCTGCGAGAGCGACCGACGACCCCCGGAACGAGCACCGTTGTGGTGTCACCCGTATTCACGGTCACGTAGATGCTTCGACCCGGCTTGACGAGGCTGCCGCTGGGCGGGCGCTGGTCAATGACCTGGTTTCGGGGCAGGTTCATCTTGCGCAGTATCTGCTGATGCATCTCCAGACCAGAGGCCGTCAGGATTGAATCTGCCTGTTCCGGGGGGAGCCGCAGCACGTC